>NZ_MLCL01000076.1 GCF_001942625.1 Mycobacterium syngnathidarum | reverse complement strand
CCCTGGTGTGATGGTGTCTTTGGACGGACAATCCATCGATACCGGGAGTTCCGCTGTCCTACTGGTACCCCACGCGGCGTGTCACACTTGCCACACCAGTCACGCGCTTAACTGCGCGGCATTGCCGTTAACGTCTCCGATCTGGGATAGCCCAACCACAGCCGCAGACGAAAGAGAAGAGGCAACCGTGACTGTTGGATGTCGTCCCCGACGAAGCAAGTTGTGGCGTTTCGCGGTGGTCGTCGCCGCAAGCGGTGCGCTCGCCATGTCGGGCTGCGCGAACAATACCGAATCCGGCGGTTCCGAAACCAAGGCGACCAACCCGGCAAAGGTTGAGAAGGTCGATGCGATCGCCAACACCGTGCCCGAACCGATCAAGTCGAGCGGCAAGCTCATCGTCGGCACCGACCCGTCGTACCCGCCCAACGAATTCAAGGACCCCGCCGGCCAGATCATCGGCTTCGACGTCGATCTGATGAATGCGATCGCTGCCACCCTCGGCCTCACACCGGAGTACCGGGCGTCGTTGTTCGACAAAATCATCCCGTCGGTCCAAGGCGGTAACTACAACCTCGGCATGTCCTCGTTCACCGACTCGAAGAAGCGTGAAGAACAGGTTGACTTCGTGACCTACTTCAATGCGGGCTCGGCCTGGGCGCAGAAGGTCGGTGCGGGGATCAACCCCGAGGACGCGTGCGGCAAGAAGATCGCCGTCCAGACGGCCACGGTGCAGGACACCGAAGAACTCCCCGCGCGCAACGAGAAGTGCATCAAGGACGGCAAACCCGCGATCCAGGTGGTCAAGTTCGACGACCAGACGGCCGCCACCAGTGCCGTCATGCTCGGGCAGGCCGACGCCATGTCGGCGGATTCCCCGGTGACGGCGTACGCGATCAAGCAGAGCAACGGAAAGCTGGAGGCGGCAGGGGACATCTTCGATTCCGCCCCGTACGGCTGGGCCGTGCAGAAGGGATCACCGCTTACCGCGTCACTGCAGCAAGCACTTCAGCACCTGATCGACAACGGTGTGTACAAACAGGTCGCCGCCAATTGGGGTGCAGAGAACGGGATGATCGACAAGCCGGTCGTCAATGGTGCGATCAACTGAGCCGCCGATGAGTGATGCATCGCCGCCACCCGCCATCGACGCTGTTCCACTGCGACATCCGTGGCGGTGGGTGGCGGCGATCGTCATACTCGTCCTGCTCGGGTTGTTCGTTTATGGCGCGGCGACCAACGAGGCGTACGGATGGGACACGTACGCCAAGTACCTCTTCGACCAACGCATTTCGGAAGCAGCCTGGAACACGCTGCAGCTGACCATCTACTCGATGATCCTGGCGCTGGTCCTCGGCGTGCTGCTCGCGGTGATGCGGCTGTCGCCGAACCCGGTCCTCAAGGCCGTTTCGTGGACCTATCTGTGGATATTCCGCGGTACGCCGATCTATGTGCAATTGGTGCTCTGGGGGCTCGTCCCGGTCATCTACAACAACATTCAGATCGGCGTACCCTTCGGTCCGCGGTTGTTCGAGTTCAGCCTGTCCGATCCGAATGTGTTCTGGCTGGCGGTCCTCGGCCTCGGCCTCAACGAGGCCGCCTACATGGCCGAGATCATCCGCGGCGGTCTGATCTCGGTGCCCGAAGGTCAGACCGAGGCCTCCACCGCGCTAGGCATGTCCTGGGGAATGACCATGCGCCGCACGGTTCTGCCCCAGGCGATGCGCGTCATCATCCCGCCCACCGGCAACGAATTCATCAGCATGCTGAAGACCACGTCGCTGGTCACCGCGGTCCCGTACAGCTTCGAATTATATGGGCGCTCAAAAGATATCGGCGTGGCGCTGTTCGAACCGGTGCCCCTGCTATTGGTGGCCTCCACCTGGTATCTCGCGATCACCAGCGTGCTCATGGTCGGGCAGTACTACCTCGAGCGGCACTTCTCGCGGGGTGCCTCACGCAAACTCACCACCAAACAACTCGAGGCATTGGCCAAAGCGCAGATGGGAGAACCACATCCATGACCGCCGCCGCCGAACCGATGGTGCGGGCCGAAAGTGTGTGCAAGAACTTCGGCGCCCTGCACGTGCTCAAGGGTGTCACCCTGGACGTCAGCCGGGGTGAGGTGCTGTGCATGGTCGGGCCGTCGGGTTCGGGAAAGTCGACGTTCTTGCGGTGCATCAACCATCTCGAGCAGGTCAATGCCGGCCGGCTCTACGTCGACGGCGAGCTGATCGGCTATCGCGAGCGCGGCGGCAAGCTGCATGAGATGCCCCCGCGAGAGGCCGCCCGGCAACGCCGCGACATCGGCATGGTGTTCCAGCATTTCAACCTGTTCCCGCACCGTACGGCGCTGGAGAACATCATCGAGGCACCCATCCGGGTCAAGAAGGTGAAGAAGGACGCCGCGGTGGCCCGGGCCAGAGATCTCCTCGATCAGGTGGGGTTGGCCGCCAAGGCGGACGCCTATCCGGCCCAGCTGTCGGGCGGGCAGCAGCAGCGGGTGGCCATCGCCCGAGCCCTGGCGATGAACCCCAAGCTGATGCTGTTCGACGAGCCGACCTCGGCACTGGACCCTGAGTTGGTCGGAGAGGTGCTGGCGGTGATCAAGAAGCTCGCCGGCGAGGGCATGACCATGGTGGTGGTCACCCACGAAATGGGCTTCGCCCGTGAGGTCGCCGACAAGATGGTGTTCATGGACGGCGGGGTAATCGTGGAGAGCGGCCCTCCGCGCGAGGTGATGGCCAACCCGAAACATGAACGTACAAAGGAGTTTCTGTCGAAGGTGATGTAGCGTCGGATACGTGGTTTCGGCACGAGATGACGTATTTGTCACGGTCGCTGAGCTCCGTGACCGCATCGCCTCGGGCGCCCCGGTCACCGTGCTGGACGTGCGATGGTCATTGGCCGAGCCCGACGGTCAACAGGCCTATCTCAACGGTCACCTGCCCGGTGCCGTCTACGTGTCCCTCGACGATGAACTGGCCGATCACCGCATCACCGGCCGAGGCCGTCATCCGCTGCCCTCGGGAGCCGATCTGCAGTCCTCGGCGCGTCGTTGGGGGGTGCGCGCGGGTGTACCAGTCGTGGTTTACGACGACTGGAACCGAGCCGGGTCGGCCCGGGCCTGGTGGGTGCTCACCGCGGCCGGGATCGACGGTGTACGCATTCTCGACGGCGGTCTGGCCGCCTGGTCGGCGGCGGGTGAACCGCTGCAATCCGGCCCGGTCACGCCCGAATCCGGCGACGTCGACGTCGTTCACCACGACCTGTACCACGGCGCGCTGCGCACCCTGACCGCCGAACAGGCGCAGTCCGGGGTTGGAGTGCTGTTGGATGCGCGGGCCCCGGAACGCTTCCGTGGTGACGTGGAACCGCTGGATCCGGTGGCCGGCCACATCCCTGGCGCGGTCAATCTGCCCAGCACCCAGCTGCTCGCCGTAGACGGCACGTTGGCTGCGGACGCCGGGCTCCACGCGTTGCTCGCCGATCGAGGCGTGGCCGGGGGTGCAGAGGTGGGTGCCTATTGCGGGTCGGGCGTGACTGCAGCGCTCGCCGTGGCCGGCCTGGCTGCTGCCGGGGTGGATGCGGCGCTCTATCCGGGGTCGTGGTCGGAATGGGCGTCGGATCCGGACCGTCCCGTGGCCCGGGGTGACCGGTAGGCCCGACGCGCGAAATCGCTGCACCCGGTCGCCGGCCGGCCACTTTATGCTGGGCAAATGCAGCGCCGCCCGGACCCGGTCACCCCGTTGTGGCGTGCCGCGCAGATCTTTCGGCTGCTGAGCTGTCTGTACGCGCTGGGCTTTCAGATCGCGATCAACGACGACCTGTCGCGTCCGGTACCGGCAGCCGCGCTGTGCGCCGTGCTGATCGCCTGGAGCATCGCGTGTGCCGTCGCATACCTTCAGGGTTTCGGCCGCCGTCCCTCATGGGTGATCGCCGAGATCGTGGTGGTCCTGGCCCTCATGCTCTCCACCGAATGGGTGGCGTCCGATCAGTGGATCGCCGACAACCAGTCCTGGCCCACCACCTTGTGGGCGACCAATGCCACCATTTCGGCAGCACTGCAGTTCGGCCCCGTCGGCGGAATGACGGCCGGGCTGGCAGTGATGGCTGCCGCGGCTGCGCTCAAGGGCTATGTCAGCGTCAACCTGGGCCGTAACGCCACCGTCGTCATCGAATTGGCCGTCGGTTTGGCGGTGGGCATGGCCGCACAGACCGCACGTCGTGCCCATGCGGAGTTGGAGCGTGCGGTACGGCTGGCGGCCTCGTTGGAGGAGCGGGAGCGCTTGTCGCGCCGGGTACACGACGGAGCCATCCAAGTGCTGGCGCTGGTGTCGCGGCGGGGACGCGAGATCGGCGGTGAGGCAGCCCAATTGGCTGAACTGGCCGGTGAGCAGGAGCGCGCCCTGCGCCGACTGGTCAGCGCACCCGACCCGGAATTGCACACCGGTGGAGCCACCGACATCGGGGCGTTGCTGCGGGCCCGGGCCTCGGACCTGGTATCGGTGAGCATTCCGGCAGAGCCGGTGCTGCTGGATTCCGAAACCGCCCACGAGCTGCTCGCCGCGGCCGGCAACGCACTCGACAACGCGGCTGCGCACGCGGGGCCACACGCCCGGGTTTTTGTGCTGCTGGAAGACCTGGGGGATTCGGTGGCGGTGAGTATCCGCGACGATGGTGTGGGCATTGCCGAGGGAAGGCTGGACGAGGCGGTCCGCGAAGGTCATGTGGGGGTCACGAAATCGATTGTGGGCCGCATGGATTGGCTGGGCGGACGGGCGCAGCTGCACACCGCGCCGGGATGCGGGACGGAATGGGAGCTGACGCTACCTCGCCCGGCCCGTGCCGCGAGCGAGAAGGGACAGGCATGACCGAGACAGCACTGCGGGTGATGGTCGTCGATGATCATCCGATCTGGCGGGACGCGGTGGCACGTGACCTAGGCGATGAGGGATTCGACGTCGTGGCCACCGCCGACGGGGTGGCATCGGCGCGTCGGCGCGCCGGTGTGGTCCAGCCAGACGTGGTGGTGATGGACATGAGTTTGTCCGACGGCAGTGGTTCCACGGCCACCGCGGAAGTGCTGACGGTGTCACCGTCGTCGCGAGTGTTGGTGCTGTCGGCCTCCGACGAACGCGACGACGTCCTGGAAGCGGTGAAGGCCGGAGCCACGGGGTATCTGGTCAAGAGCGCGTCGAAAGCTGATCTGACCGCAGCGGTGCGGGCCACCGCCGAGGGGCGGGCGGTGTTCACCCCCGGGCTGGCCGGCCTCGTGCTGGGTGAGTACCGGCGCATCGCCCAACAGCCCGCCGACGGCCCGGCTACTCCGAGCCTGACCGAGCGGGAGACCGAGGTGTTGAGGTACGTGGCTAAAGGGTTGACCGCCAAACAGATCGCCACCCGCCTGTCGTTGAGCCACCGCACGGTGGAAAATCACGTCCAGGCGACGTTCCGCAAACTGCAGGTCGCCAACCGGGTCGAATTGGCCCGCTACGCCATCGAACACGGCCTCGACGAGTAGTCCTACTCATCACGGCAGCCGAATTTGTTGCCACGCTGAGCGCATGAGCGAACCTCATCGCGTTGTGATCGCCAGGATGTCGTCGGATCTGGCTGCGATATCGGCGTATATGAACCGGGTGTCGGCAGATCTGGGTGCCTTGGGCCGCATGCTCGATCAGCCACCGGCACCCGTGCCCACGCCGTGGGCCCCACCCGCTGCGCCGTCACTGTCCCCGGCGCCGACCACACCGGTTCCGCCGCCTGTGCCCGCGGTTCGCCCGCAGCGATCGGAAGGCTGGATCGGCAAGGCGCTCGCGGTGGCCGGGGTGACCGTGACGCTCACAGGTGTGGTGTTGCTGCTGGTGCTGGCCGCGCAGGCAGGAATCTTGCGCCCCGAGTTCCGGGTTGCCGCGGGCGCTGCCCTGGCTGCGGGCTTGGTGGGTGCCGGATGGTGGCTTTATCGCCGGCCGGGCGGGCGGGCCGGCGCGATTTCGTTGGCTGCGACCGGTGTCGCCGCCGCATACATGGACGTGATTGCCGTGACGACGATCTACGGCTGGGTGTCGGCACCGTTCGGTCTGGCCTTGGCCGCGGTGATCGGTGGCGGCGGCCTGATGCTGGCGCGCCGGTGGAACTCAGAACAGCTGGGCTTGCTGGTGCTGGTGCCGCTCGTCGCCCTGGCACCCGTCGTGACCGATGGGGTGACGCTGTTGCTGATCGGTTTCATGCTCGCCTTGTCGGCTGCCGCACTGCCGCTGCAGTTCGGCCGGGACTGGCTCTGGTTGTATGCGGCGCGTATGGCCGCGCTCACGTTGCCACTGTTGATCGCGGTGGCGGCGGCGTCGATCGATGGCCGGGACGACCTGGTGCTCGCGATGACTTGCGGGCTCGCGGCCGTACTGGCGTTGGCGGGCGGCGTGCTCGTGTTGCGTTGGACCACCAGACCGGCGGCGACGGCGGTGTTGACAGCGGGCGGCGTTCTCCCGGTGCTGGGTGTGGGCGGAGCGGTCGATCGCGTCATTGCAGCGCTGCTGGCAGCGGCGCTGGCAGCAACATTGGTGGCGATCGTGGCCCTCGGTGACCGTCTGCCCGGCGTGGGCATCGTGGTGCGCCAGGTGTGGTCGGTACTGGCGGCGGTCGCCGCGCTGATCGCGGTCCTGGTCGCCTTCGACGGGCCAGTGGCCGGGCCGGTGGTGTTGGCGATGTCCGCGGTGGTCGCCGTGGCCGGGCGCCACCAGGATGTTGCGCGGTCCATCGCTGTCGGCCTGGCAGTGGTGGGCGGCGTGATCTACCTCGACTCCGCTGCTCCGGACATCCTGCTCAGCGCCACCAAAATGTCTGCAGGCCTTACGGTTTCGGTGCTGATCGGTAGTGTTCTGGCGATCGCCGCGGCCGCTGCCATCTCGTGGTCGGTCGCCGGTGAAGGAGATCAGGAAGTGGCCCGGTTGGTGTGGATGGTCGCGGCCGCGGCGGCGGGATATGCGGTCACGGTGTTCAGCGTCACCGCCGGTGTTCTCATCGGCGGTACCGGGGCCGGCTTCTTCGGCGGCCACATGGCAGCGACCATCTGCTGGATCGCGGTGGCCGCCGGGTTGCTCGGCTACGCGGCACGGCGCCCCAGAGCGCAGCGATCGCTGCCGATCGGCGGCGGAATGGCACTCGTGGCGGCAGCCATGGCGAAACTGTTCCTGTTCGATCTGGGAACCCTCGACGGGATGTTCCGCGTCGCGGTGTTCATCGTTGTCGGGTTGGCGCTGCTGGGCATGGGCGCCGGCTACGCACGCTTGCTCAGTCAGCAGGACCAGGTGACTGGTGAGCAGCCGTTGTGAGCGTGGCCACAGATTCATTAATCTGGATTGATTCCAGATTATGCATCGTTGTGAATGGCATGAGTACACGTCGAAACGAATCCGACATCGAAGGTTTCCAAGCCACCCCGGAGTTGGGCGGCCATCTGCAGCAGGTGCTCGTCGACCTGATCGAGCTGGGGGTTCAGGGCAAGCAGGCCCACTGGAACGTCGTCGGCACCAACTTCCGGGATCTGCACCTGCAACTGGACGAGGTGGTCGATTTCGCCAGGGAGGGCAGCGACACGATCGCCGAGCGGATGCGCGCTTTGGACGCCGTCCCGGACGGACGCTCGGACACCGTCGTGGCGAGCACGACGCTTCCTCAGTTTCCCGCCTATGAGCGCAGCACCGGCGAGGTGGTCGACCTCATCGCCACCCGGATCTACGCGACTGTGGACACCTTGCGAAGCGTCCACGACTCGGTGGATGCGCACGATCCCACCACGGCAGACATCCTGCACCAGCTGATCGACGGTCTGGAGAAGCTGGCCTGGCTGATCAAATCGGAGAACCGCAAGGTCTAACCGTCTAACCGCCGGCCGGCGGCACGACCGGGGCGGTGTTCACCGGGCTCGCATCCTCGAGCCGGATGCGTACCGCCTCGTCGCGGCGCCCGACCAGGTACCAGGTGTGCATCAGCCCCTTGCCCTTGACCTCGACATCACCACGTTCCTCCAACACGAAGGCATGGCTGATTCGGTCATAGACGTTCTGCGGCACCTGAATTCGGCCGGCGATGTCTGTGGTCTCCATTCGCGATGCCACGTTGACCGCGTCGCCCCAGACGTCATAGAAGAACTTGCGGGCCCCGACCACGCCGGCCACCACGGGCCCGGCTGCCAGCCCGATCCGCAGCGGCACTGCGCGGCCTCGTGGATCCTTGAGGTCTGCGACGGCAGCGGCGAGGTCCAGGGCCAGGCAGGCCAGTGCCTCGATGTGATCGGCCCGTGGCCTGGGCACCCCCGAGACCACCATGTAGGAGTCGCCGCTGGTCTTGACCTTCTCCAAGCCGTGCCGGTCCACCAGAGCATCGAGGTCGGTGTAGAGCCGGTCCAGAAAGCGCACGAGCTCTGTGGGGGTGATATCGCTGGACCGTTCGGTGTAACCGGCGATGTCGGCGAACAGGATCGAAGCGTCGTCGTACTTGTCGGCGATGATCGTGCGTGACGGTTCCTTGAGTCGCTGGGCGATCGTGGCCGGCAGGATATTGGCCAGCAGTTGTTCGGATCGTTGATATTCGGCTTCCATCGCCTGCTCGGCGCGCGCGATCTCGCGTAACGACATCCAGACGGTGGCAAACACCATTACCGCCGCAGAAACCGTGGAGACCACGAAGCCGGCGGTCAGGGCCCATGGTGGCCCGAGACCACGATCCTCTGGAACGACGATCTGCAGCGCGATGGTGGCGGCGACGGCAAAGGCTGCCAACGTGGCCGCCAGCACGATGCGCTCGATCCCCAGCACCAGCACCGCCAGCGATACCGCCACCACGAAATAGAACTGCAAACCCGAGCCGGTACCGATCGCGAAGCACATCACGGACACGGACACGTACGCGATCAGGAAGAACGCCAGCGGCGCGATGAGTTCGCCGAAGCGGTACAGAAGTGGCACCAGAACGAACAGACCTGCAGAAACGAGGTTGACGAAGCCGAGCCGCCACATCGGTCCGTCAAGGGCCAGCTGGAAGATTCCGAAACCGGCCGACACCGTGGCGGCGATCCACGTCGCGATCGTCAACACCCGCAGTCGGCTCGACACGCTCTGCGCATAGTGTCGAGTGCGCGCCGACACGCGGTTGTTCAGCGCCATCTCGGGCATACACACCGAGCGGCGGAACTCGCTGACCACCACGGACAAAGGGTATCGCCGTAAGCCGCTCCGTTGGCCGACATTGACGCGGCCGCTATTTCGAATCATGGTCCAGCAAATCCGACGGAACGTCGGTATGCCACAATGGGAACCTGTTCCAGTGCGCGCGGATATTCCGCGAAATCTTCTGGGGGGCTCATTCGTGGACCGGTCATGGGTGCGTAACACCGCAGCTGGCTGTGCAATCGCTTGCGGGGCCATGGTCGCTGGGCCGGGCATGCTCGGCACCGGGGTGGCTTCAGCGCATTTGTTCGGTGTCGATATACACGACCTCTTCGACCACAAGAAGAAGAACAAAAAGTCCCACGCCGTGGCCAATGTGGGCCCGCAGCGTGGCGGTGGAGTCAAGAATTCCGGTGGCGGCCTCGGAGGGCAGAACGCGGCCCAGAGCACCAAGCCCGAAGCGAAGATCGGGACCACGAGGACCACCAAGATCTCGACCGGTCAGACCGCCACCAGCGTGGGCGGCGCCGAGGCTCCAGGGGCCGCGGCGCGCACGGGAACGTTCGCCGAATCACCGCAGTCGTCCAGCGCCGGCACCAGCGTGGGACCGGCTCCGTCGGCGGTCCTGTCGGGCAGCGCCGGTCAGGTATCCACGGGAGTCATGGCCGGCGGCGGCGGAGGCGGGGCCGCGGGCGCCCCGACCAACGGAAACCTCGGCCGGGCCCCGAACCTCGCGCCCGTGCCAACGGCCCCGAGCAGCCGCACGATCGTCATCCGGTCGACCCCGCCCAAGGCTCCCGTCACGCCGGCTGCTCCGATCGCACCGGCGCCGGCCCCCGTGGCGGTCCCTCCCGCGCCGGTCGTCGCCGTCCCGGTGCCCGTGGCACCGCCGGTGGCGGCACCGCCTGCGGCTCCCGGCCGGGGCCGGCCCGAGCCGTCGGAACCCCCAGCAGCGCAGCCGCATTCGATGCCTGCGGTGCCAGAGTCGTTCCGGCTGGGATACGCCGATTATCTGCGCACCGCCAGCACGAGCGACCTGTTGTTCGCCGTGCTCCCCGGACTTGCCGGCATGCTCTTGATGACAGCGGCCGGTGGAGCGGTCGGCGTCCGGCAGGCGCGTGCCGCCCAGACACTGCCGTCACCTCAGATCGCCCGGTTCTTGCCATAGCGGCACGGTGATGACGCGCGGGGAGCATGACCGCAGACGTTCTGCTGCCTCGGTCTATCGGATGAGTCCGCTGGTTTGGGCGTTCGTCGCTGCGGCCATCGTGTCGGTGGCCGGGGGAGTGCTGTTGGTCGCTGGTTGGGGTCGCGGAGAATTGTCGGGCTCGCTCTGGGGGCCGGTGACGGCTCCGTTGCTTCTGGCGACAGGTTTCGGGCTCGTCGCATATCAGGAAGCCAAGGCGGTGAAGCCCGAACGCGAAGCGCCAGAGCCGGCCGGCGCCGTTGCCGAGGTGCACAATCCGCTGGGCATCGTGTTCTGGTTGTCCGCCGCGCTGGCGCTGGTCGTCGTTGCCGTGGTGGCCTCGAGCGTGACGAGATTCGTGCGCAGGGCGATCCGTGCCGGTGGTATCGACAAGCTCGATACCACCGGACTCGCTGCGATCGGTATGACGGTGTTGACTGCGATGGCTTTGCTGGCCACCGTGCTGGCGGCTGTCGCAATGCCCGTTCGAATCATCCGCTCGTACGGGCGCACCCACCTTTGGCTGTCGCACGAAGGGATCGGCTACTCGCCTTCGGCTGCCGACGACCCGGGCTTCCGGCCGTGGGACAGCGTCACGGCTGTCACTCATTCTTCCCGAGACTTCCGCGGCGTCGTCTACAGCCACGCGTGGACGATCCGCACCGGCAACCCGGGTTGGCAAACCACCGTGGTGTACCCCGCAGGGGCGGTGCCCCGGCCCCGGGCGATTCGTCAGGCGATAGCCGACCTCGCCCCGGCCACCGTTGAGGTGGTCTGACCACGGTAGTGGGTAGCCACGAGTGGGTTTACAACCGCTTGATCGGATGGATTCATCGTGGCATGCTGCGTCCTGCCGGCCGTCCGCAGCAATGGCGCACTCCATGGTCCTTTCATAGCGGGTCCACATCCAGTTCCTACATTTCGGCGGTGTGAGGAAGGTTCGGCAGTACCGGATCGGGGCTGCCATCGGCGGTGATGGTTGGTGTGCCAGCGCAAGCGCCCTTGCGGTGATTGTCAAGGCGTCTAACCGATTCCGATGAACTACGTCGTTTGCGACAAATTGACGGACGGGCATGGTTTACTCTTCGGGATCGGGTGCGCTCCTTGCGGCCATCGCACGTTTGCGGGGCTTCGCGGACGGTCAAACCCGGAGTGCGGCCCGTGGGCCGGGCTCGTTTGGCCGCACCCGATCACAAATGCATGTTTGCGCACCACGCAAGGTGTCGGCACGGAGACAGTCGGAGGAGCTCGCGATTTTCAGGATCCTGAAGCGGCTGTGGATTCCGCTTGTACTGGTGATGGTGGGAGTCGCGGGCGGGTTCACCGTGTCGCGACTGCACGGTGTCTTCGGCAGTCAGAGTCGCCCCACCTATACGAGTGCAGAACGTGAGGAGAAGCGGCCTCACGACCCCAAGCACCTGGTGTACGAGGTGTTCGGTCCGCCGGGGACAGTCGCGACGATCAGCTATTTCGATGCCGATGCTGAGCCACAACTGGTCAAGGATGCGACACTGCCATGGTCGGTGGAGTTCCCGATTTCCGAGGCGACGGCGATGGGAAACGTCACGGCGCAGGGCAACACCGACAGCATCGGGTGCCGCATCCTGGTCGGCGATGAAGTCAAAGACGAGAAGGTTCGGCAAGGGGTCAGCGCCTTTACCTTCTGCGTGCTGAAGGCCGCATGAGTACCGACAGCGAACCCGCCACGGAGCCGTTGCCGGTGAGCGCACCACCGCCGTTCGTCGCGCGGATGGTCCGTCGACTGTCGGTGCCGATCATTCTGGCGTGGTTGGCCATCACCGTCCTGTTGAGCGTGGCCGTTCCCTCGCTCGAGCAGGTGGAGAAAGACCATGCGGTCGCGATGGATCCCACCGCTGCTCCCTCGTTCGAGGCGATGCAGCGGATGGGTGAGCTGTTCGGCGAGTCAGGTTCCAACGCCGTCGCGATGATCGTGCTGGAGGGCGACCAACCCCTCGGTGACGAGGCACACGGCTATTACGACGACATAGTTCGTCAGTTGGAGGCCGACCCAACCCATGTGCAGCACGTCCAAGATTTCTGGGGCGATCCGCTGACTCAGGGTGCGGCCCAGAGCGTCGACGGCAAGGCCACCTATGCGCAAGTGACCTTGACTGCAAACAAGGAGATCTCGGCGATCAAATCGCTGGAGGCGATGCGAGCGATCGTCGAGCGGGTACCAGCGCCTCCGGGAATCAACGCCTACGTCACCGGACCGGCAGCGTTCGCAGCGGATCTCGGCCCCGCCGGCAACAGAACGGTCGCGCTGGTCACCTCATTGAGCCTCACAGTGATCTTCGTGATGCTGTTGCTCGTCTATCGGTCGATCATCTCTGTCGTTCTCATGCTGGTGGTCGTCGGCATCGAATTGACGGTGGCCCGAGGGGTGGTCGCGTTCCTTGGCAGTCTCGGAGTCATCGGAATCACGACGTTCGTCGTCAACCTGCTGGTAGCACTGGCGATCGCGGCAGGCACGGATTACGGAATCTTCTTCACCGGTCGGTATCAGGAGGCGAGGCAGGCCGGGGAGGACAAGGAAGCGGCTTTCTACACGACTTTCCGCAGTGTCTCAAAGGTGGTCGTAGGGTCCGGTTTGACGATTGCCGGGGCGATTCTGTGTTTGCATTTCACCCGGCTACCGGTATACCAAACTCTCGGCGTTCCAACCGCTGTGGGCATGGTCGCCGCAGTCGCGGTTGCGGTCACGCTCGTTCCCGCGGTCATCGCGGCAGGCAGCCGCTTCGGATTGTTCGAACCCAAGCGGAAGATCGCGGTACGTCGATGGCGGAAGGTCGGCACCGCGGTCGTGCGATGGCCCGGGCCCATACTCGTTGCCACATGCGCGGTTTCGCTGATCGGACTGTTGGCGCTTCCCGCCTACAAGCCCAGTTACAACGACCAGAAGTACATTCCGCAAGACATTCCGGCCAATGTGGGTTACGCGGCGGCCACCCGACATTTCCCGCAGTCGTTGATGATGGCGCCTGACATTCTGTTGGTCGAGGCCGACCACGACATGCGGAATCCAGTCGACTTTCTGGTGCTGAACAAGCTGGCCAAGGGAGTGCTGTCGGTCCCCGGCGTCTCGACGGTCCAGGCGCCGACTCGCCCCGGCGGTGAGCCGCTCAAGCACTCGACGATCCCGTACATGCTGAGCATGAGCAACGCGTCTCAAACGCATCTGATGCCGTTCCAGAAGAATCGCATGGACGATCTGCTGGTCCAGGCCGAGGACATGCAGAAAACGATCGCCATCGTGAAGCGCATGCAGGCCTTGACCGAAGAGATGGTCAGCACCACGCACCGGATGGTCGCCGATACGCACGAGCTGCAGGAGACAACTAATCTACTGCGCGACCACGTCGCGAACTTCGACGATTTCTTCAGACCGATCCGCAACTATTTCTATTGGGAGCCGCACTGTTACACGATTCCGATCTGTTCGTCTATCAGGTCGGTGTTCGACACCCTCGACGGCATTGACCAGATCACGGTCAAAATGGTTGACCTGGTTGCCAATCTGGATCGACTCGACGCGATCCTGCCGCAACTGGCAGAGCAGTTTCCGGTGATGATCTCGACCATGGAATCCACCCGGACCATGATGCTGACGATGCACAGCACCATGTCCGGGATCATGGAGCAAATGGAGGAGACCTCCGACAACGCTACCGCGATGGGCAAGGCATTCGACGCCGCCCAGAACGACGACTCCTTCTATCTCGCTCCAGAAGTATTCGAGAACAAGGACTTTCAACGCGTCATGGACATCTTCCTGTCTCCGGATGGGAAGGCCGCCCGCATGCTCATCTCGCAACGGGGCGACCCGGCGACCACCGAGGGGATGTCGCTGGTCGGCCCGATTGAAACCGCCGCCGAAGAAGCGCTCAAAGGCACACCTCTGCAGAATGCCAAGATCTCTCTCACGGGTACCGCGGCGTCTGTCAAAGACCTGGTCGAAGCGTCCACCTACGATCTCCTGATCGCTGCGGTCGCAGCCCTGTGCCTGATTTTCGGCATCATGCTGATCGTCACGCGGAGTTTGATCGCCGCGATGGTGATCGTTGGCACGGTGGCACTTTCGTTGGGGGCAGCGTTCGGGCTCTCGGTGCTCATCTGGCAGCACATCCTCGGCATGCCATTGAACTGGGTAGTTCTGGCGATGTCCGTGATCGTTCTGTTGGCTGTCGGTTCTGACTACAACCTGCTGTTGGTGTCGCGGATGAAGGAGGAGATCGGGGCCGGGATCAATACGGGCATCATCCGGGCGATGGGCGGCAGTGGCAAGGTGGTTACCGCTGCCGGCCTGGTGTTCGCGTTCACCATGCTCGCCATGGTGGTCAGCGACCTCGTCACCATCGGTCAGCTGGGCGCCACCATCGGTGTCGGGTTGCTGTTCGACACGCTGGTGGTACGTGCCTTCATGACGCCGGCGATCGCCGCTCTGCTCGGGCGGTGGTTCTGGTGGCCACAGCAGGTGCATCCACGCCCTCTCAGTGCCTCACGTCGGACGGCCGGACGCGCCCAGCTTGTCCGCTCCATCCTGCAGAGGGAAGAGCGCTGACCGGCATGAAAACGTCTTCCTTTCGTGCGGTGAAGGCCGTATGAGCAGTCGGCAGCCAGACGGCCGACCAGCGTTGATCGCTCGGGTGATCTATCGGCTGGCGGTGCCGATCATTCTCGGCTGGCTGATGATCACCGCCGTAGTCAGCTTCGCAGTTCCTTCGCTGGAACAAGTCGGGCGCGAAAGCTCTGTATCGCTTGTCCCCAAAGACGCGCCGTCGTTTCGGGCCATGCAGCGAATGGGCCAGGTGTTCAAGGAATCCGATTCCGACAGCGTCGCGATGATCGTCTTGGAGGGCGAGCAACCTCTCGGCGAAGACACACACGGCTATTACGACGCGCTGATCCGCAAGTTGCGAGCCGACACCACACATGTGCAGCACGTCCAGGATTACTGGGGAGACTCACTGACCGCGGCTGGCGTCGAAAGTGCCGACGCTCTGAGTACCTATGTCCAGGTGAATCTCGCAGGTAACCAAGGCCAAGCCCTGGCGAACGAATCCGTCGAGGCTGTCCGCGACATCGTGGCAGGCACGCCTGCGCCGCCTGGGGTCAGTGCGTACGTCACTGGTCCGGCACCGCTGATGACGGATATGAACCACGCCGGTGATACGTCGATCATCAGAATCACTCTGGTCACCCTGGTGGTGATCTTCACGATGCTGCTGTTCGTGTACCGCTCGATCATCACTGTCGTTCTCTTGCTGATCATGGTCGGCATCCAGGTGCAGGCAGCCAGGGGAGTAGTCGCGTTCCTGGGAGACCAGGATTTCATCGGGCTGTCGACCTTCGCGGTCAATCTGCTGGTGTCGCTGGGGATCGCGGTCGGAACGGACTACGGAATATTCTTCGTCGGGCGCTACCACGAGGCACGCCAGGCCGGCGAGGATCGCCAAACCGCGTTCTACACCACCTATGCCAGCGTAGCCAAAGTCGTTGTGGCATCGGGTTTGACCATTGCCGGAGCTCTCTACTGTCTGAGTTTCACCCGCTTGCCGTATTTCGAGACGATGGGCATACCATCGGCCGTCGGCATGGCGGTCGCGGTCGCCGTGGCCGTCACGCTGGTCCCGGCTGTCATCGCCGTCGGCGGCAGGTTCGGGCTTTTCGAACCCAAGCGGAAGCTGATGGTCCGTAGGTGGCGTGGTGTGGGCACCGCGGTGGTCCGATGGCCGGTGCCGATTCTGGCGGCGGCGTGTGCGGTGGCGTTCGTCGGGCTGCTGGCTCTGCCCGGATACCAGACCAGCTACGACGACCGACTGTATGTCCCCCAAGACATTCCGGCCAATCTCGGCTACACGGCCGCGGAGCGACATTTTCCCGAGTCGCGAATGACGCCCGACATCTTGATGCTCGAGGCAGACCACGACATGCGCAATCCGACGGACTTTCTGGTACTCCACAAACTGGCCAAGAATGTCTTCGCCGTACCGGGAATTGCCACGGTCCAGAGCATCACCCGTCCCGAGGGGAGCCCGATCGAGCGTACGTCGATCCCCTTTCAGATCAGCCTGCAGAGCGCAGGCCTGCTCCAGATCGTGCCGTTCGCCAAAGCCCGCATGGATGACATGTTGAAGCAGGCCGACGACATGCAGAAGATGATCACGCAGATGCAGGGGACCTACAACCTGATGAAGCTGATCGGCTCGATCACTCACAACACAGTGCTGTTGACGGGCGAAACAGCTGAACTCACCGACCAGTTGATGGCGACCGTCGCGAGCTTCGACGACTTCTACCGGCCGCTCCGCAACTACCTGTACTGGGAACCACACTGCTACGACATTCCGGTCTGCTTCGCCATCCGATCGGTATTCGATGCGCTCGACGGAACGGACAAGCTCAGCCTCCAGTTGCACAAACTGCTCGACAACCTGGTGCGGGTCGACGGGTTACAGGCGCAACTCGTCACGCAACTGCCGCCGATGATCGACATCATGAAGTCGATGCGGACCATGATGCTGACGATGCACAGCACCATGTCCGGGATGATCGCGATCATGGACGAGACGACCTCGAACGCTACCGCGCTGGGCCAGATCTACGACGGCGCCCAGAATGACGACTCGTTCTATCTGCCTCCGGAAGTGTTCGAGAACAAGGACTTCCAACGTGCGATGAGCCTGTTTTTCTCACCGGATGGCAAGGCAGTGCGGCTGATTCTGACCCACCGGGGTGATCCCGGAACACCTGAGGGCATCGCGCGGGTCGATGCCGTGCGGACGGCCGCCGAAGAAGCGATCAAGGTGACCCCGCTGGAGAACGCATCGATCCACCTGGCAGGCACCGCGGCGACATACAAAGATCTGCGTGACGGGTCCAAATTCGACCTCTTGATCGCGGGCGTCGCCGCGCTGTGCCTGATTTTCGGCATCATGCTGATCGTGACGCGGAGTCTGATCGCCGCGTTGGTGATCGTTGGCACGGTGGCACTTTCGTTGGGGGCGGCGTTCGGACTCTCGGTGCTCCTCTGGCAGCACATCCTCGGCATCGAATTGCACTGGCTCGTTCTGGCGATGTCCGTGATCGTTCTGCTGGCCGTCGGTTCTGACTACAACCTGCTGTTGGTGTCGCGGATGAAGGAGGAGGTCGGGGCCGGGATCAATACGGGCATCATCCGGGCGATGGGCGGCACCGGCAAGGTGGTGACGTCTGCCGGCCTGGTGTTCGCGTTCACCATGTTGTCGATGGTGGTCAGTGACTTACGCATCATCGGGCAAGTCGGGTCCACCATTGGGCTGGGGTTGCTCTTCGACACTCTGGTGGTACGTGCATTCATGACGCCGGCGATCGCGGCACTGCTCGGGCGGTGGTTCTGGTGGCCGCTGAGGGTCCGACAGCGGCCGTCCAGTGCGGTTCTGGGGCCTGCGACACTGCCGGCCGGCCCACTGGTCAAGCAGGACGTGTGATTTCGTGTCATGGCCGACCTGTGGAATTTATGGATGTAATCCGGCCGGGCCGATTACAGTCGGAATGGTCGGGAGCAATGGTAGGGAGGAAGTTTGCATATGTTCCGTCCGTCCTTGACCGGGTTGGCCGTCGGAGTGGGAGGGCTGGCCGTGTCGCTGACCGCTGGGGTCGGTATCGCATCCGCAGGGCCCAACCTGGATTCCGCGATCAACACGACGTGTACGTACCCGCAGTTGGTAGCGGCGCTCGATGCGCAGGATCCCCAAGTCCGCATGGCATTCGACCAATCGCCGATATTGCAACGCGGCTTACGTCAATTCCTCGCTGACACACCGGATAAGCGCGCTCGGACGGCCCAGGATGTCGCGAATGCTCCGCTGTTCCAGCCGTACCTCGGCTCGATTGAGCAAGCCTTCAATACCTGTAACAACTTCTGATCCTGGAGGCGCCGAGTGGTAGCCGGGTTTCGCCCGATAGGGATGCGCTAGTGTCGAGAGTATCTGCGGTGAAGTGCGATTCGCAGCAATCGCAACCCGACGGATACGTTGCTGACGTAAGCCGCCCAATTTCGGACCCACCGTTGGCGGAGTGGTGCTTGTGAACCGAGCCTCAAGCGGCGAGGTTGCTGCTCGCCCGGTCGCGCTGTTCGTGTTGGGTGTGCCCCGATCTGGAACGTCGGCGGTTACCCGAGTTCTCTCCCTGTGCGGAGCGCGGCTCCCCGCCGGGCTGTCGGGTGCCGATCCGCGAAACCCCCGTGGATACTGGGAGCCACGTGCGTCGCTGCATCTCAACAACACGATTCTGCGCAGCCACGGCAGTGCCGTGTTCGACGCCTCACTGCGCTTGCAGGAGGAAGGGGGGTTTGATGCAGACGAGAAGGCAGCCTGCATCAACAAAATCGGGCAGTTTCTCGCTACGTTGCCGTCCGCGCCTCTTGTACTCATCAAAGATCTTCAGATAACGCTGCTGTCCAGTTTGTGGTTCGAGGCCGCGCGGATGGCGGGCTTTGACATCGCTGTGGTGAACATGGTGCGTCCGCCGCAGGAAGTCATCGCCTCCGGTGCGGCGGACTTCCTGACGTTGCCGGAGCTCGGAAGCGCACTTTGGCTGAAGTTCAATCTGTTGGCCGAGAGGGACACACGCGGTCTGCCGCGCGTGTTCGTCGAATACGCAAACCTTCTCGATGATTGGCGTCGGGAGGTGAAGCGGATCTCCCTAGCCCTTGGTATCGATCTGGATACGCGCGATGAGGCGGCGATCGAGGAGTTTCTGACACCGGATCTACATCGTCAGCGCCAGAGTGAGCCGGTGCAGGAAACGTTCGGCACGGACTGGATTTCTGTCGTCTATGAGACGCTCCACGCGGCTGCGCTCGACGAATCTTGGGACCAGAGCGCGCTGGACCGCGTCTATGCCGAATACCGGGCGAGCGAACAAGGTTTTCGAAAGGTCTTCGAGAATTCCTTCCGCTTGCACAAACTCAATCGATTCATCCGGCCATCCCTGCTGAAGTTGCGTTACGAGGTCGTTGCGATGGCTCACCGGCGCCGGGGGACTTGGGCCTGATGAGAACCCGCGGCGCGTCCAAACGGTCTGCATCACTGGATAATCGGCTCGCATTGGCAGACGAGGCACTACTGGCGGAACATCACGCCGCCGGGATGAACGTCGTCATACAGGTCACGTGGTTGTATGAGGGTCCTGTCGATCTCGAAGGGTTGCGGCGGTTTCACCACTTTCTCGGTCGTGGACTGTTGGGCCGCCGCATCGAGCGTCCTGCGCTGTCGGTTGCCCGCCACCGGTGGGTGCTGGATCGTGGACCGTCAGACCTTGACGTCGCCGAGTCGAGCCGTCCGCGAAGTGAATTGAGTCACTGGGTCGCTGAACGTTCGCAAATCACCGTCAATGCGGAGTCGGGTCCGAGCTGGCACCTCGGTGTGGTCACCCTCGACGACGGCTCGACGGCGGTCAGCCTGGTACTTTCGCACAACTTGATCGATGGCCTCGGGTTGGCGCTCGTCATCATCGAAGGGGTCCTGGGCAGAACTCGGGATCTCGGATACCCGCAACCGCAGTCGCGCACACGACTGCGCGCGTTGGGGCAGGATATTCGGCAAACATCCCGGGATGTGCCCAACGTGGCGCGGGCCCTGGTCGCGGCGATCAAATCGGCCCGGAAACAGACTCGCACTGCAGTTGACGATCGCCGTCGACCGGCGCCGCAGCCCGTTCCCGCCAAGGCATTCGGTGCCGATGACGTTGTCCTGGTGCCGGCACTGACGATATTCGTCGATCTGGATGACTGGGATGCCCGAGCAGAAGCTCTCGGCGGAGGGAGCCACACGCTGGCCGCGGCGTTCGCGGCCAAATTCGGGGAAGGTATCGGGCGGGTACGCGCGAAAGATGGCGTCGTCACTCTCCAGATCCCGATCAGCGACCGTACTTCCGAGGACGACACCCGCGCCATGGCGTTGTCGTATGCGCGGGTTGCCGTCGATCCGGCACAGGCCACCACGGATCTGCGCGACATTCGAGCTGCCGTCAAACAGACGCTGAGGAGCTTGAAAGAGTCCCAGGACGAGTCCGAGCAATTGCTGTGGCTGCCTTCGTTCGTGCCGAACCGGATGCTCAGGCAGATGGTGGCCCGCGCACCGGCGGATCCCGACCAGCCTGTGTTCGCTTCGTATCTCGGCGATCTGAGCCCATTGATCAGTCAGGCCGATGGAACCACAGCCGCCTTCGCCAACGCACGCACGACGGGGCAACGGGAATCGCGGCAGTTCCTCGAACGAACAGGCGGCCGCGCCGTCATTCTCTCCGGACGCATCAGCGGCAAGATCTTCATCAGTGTCGGTGCCTATCAGCCCGGAGCGGAGAACACCGTCTGCGCGTTGCGTGAACTGGCAGAAAAAACCCTGACCGAGTTTGGCCTAACTGGGGAAATCCACTGACGCGCGCGTTAACGCATGGGTAGCCTTGGCGTTTCGACCCCCGGACATTCAGTGCTTCAGCGTTGTTCGTAAACCGGTCGACCGGAGATCTCTGTCGAAAGATGCGCTATGAAATTGGTGCTCGCGAGCTATGGAACTCGTGGCGACGTGGAACCGTGCGTCGCGGTCGGTTGCGAGCTGTTGCGTCGGGGGCACGACGTGCGTTTGGCGGTGTCACCGGACCTGGTGGACTTCGCCGAGGCAGCAGGCCTGCCGACGGTCCCGTATGGGCCGGATACTGCGGTGTGGTCGGATGCGCACCGAGACTTCTGGATTCGATTCTTCGGCAACTTCTGGAAGGTGCGCGAACTTGCCGGACTGTGGCGTGAGATGCGGGAGATCGGAGAGTCTGTAGTCGGTTTCTGGGAGGAAATCTCTACCACGCTGAAGTCGCTGGCGGACGGGGCGGACTTGCTGATCACTTTTCTGAATTTCGAGCCGCCTGCCGTGAATGTTGCTGAGTATTACCGCATTCCGTTGGCGACTGTTCACGTCTCACCGGTGCGGCCCAATGGCCGGATGCTCGGATTCCTGCCGCCTGTGTTGGGGCGGGGTGTGCTGATGGTCTACGAGTGGGTGAATTGGCGTGGGGTGAAGAAGTTCGACGATGCTCAACGCCGTCAGCTGGGTCTGCCGAAGGCCGCTGTCTCCTCGCCGCGGCGGATCGCTGAACGTGGATCACTCGAGATCCAAGCCTACGATCAGGTCTGCTTTCCCGGATTGGCCGGCGAATGGGCGAAATGGAATGGTCAACGGCCCTTCGTCGGAGCATTGACGATGGAACTGACAACGGTGGGCGACCACGACGTGGCCGCCTGGATTGCGGCCGGAACACCGCCCATCTTCTTCAGCTTTGGCAGCACACCGGTCAAATCGCCCTCGGACACGCTCGCCATGATCGATACGGCCTGTAGGGAGCTGGGGGAGCGGGCGTTGGTGTGTGCCGGCTCGAGCGAGTTCGGCCCGACCTCTGACTCGGGCCGGGTCAAGGTCGTGGACACGGTGAATTTTGCGGCCGTCTTCCCAGCTTGCCGGGCGCTGGTGCACCACGGCGGTATGGGCACGATGTCAGCGGGGCTGCGGGCCGGAGTGCCGATGCTGGTGTATTGGACCGCGCTCGATCAGGGACTCTGGGCAGCTCGGGTAAAGCAGTTGAAAGTTGGTTTGGGCCGGCGTATCTCGACAGTTACCAGCGACTCGCTGGTCGCAGACCTGCGCACGATTCTCGATCCGAAATATGCCGCTCGGGCCGGCGAGGTCGCTACGCAGATGACCACACCTGACGAAAGCGTCGCCAGCACCGCAGATCTTCTGGAACGGTTTGCCGTCCAAGGCTTCTTGACTGACGCAGGTTAGCCGTGCGGGTCCCATATCGGAGCCGCTGGGCATCCGATCCGTTCGAATAGCCGACCACCACCACCTCAGATGACGCCCAAGCCCCTCACTATCTGTAGTAGGCCGATCATCACAAATATGCCGATCATTATCTGGCGGCGGTTTGCCAGCGCCCAGTCGTGCACTGGTTGCAGCACCGCCTGGGTCCGTACCGGTGCGACCAAATGGCTCACCACGGCAACTTCGAAAACCGCGAACATCGCGACAACGAACAGGATGACGGCGATGATCTGCGTTCCCGTCGAGGCCCCGGAGGAGACCACGGTCGTCGCCACGAACAGGACCAACGGGAATCCAGGCAAGAATCCCATTCCGCAGACTAACGCGACCCATAAAGCGCCACTGTCCCAGGCTCTTTGAAGACGTCCGAACAGCCGTCGAATGGCTGATCCGCCCTCGGCCGTCTCTTCGATACCGGCGAACGGTGACGAGATCGGGGCCGGCCTCTCCGATTCCAGCACCTGGCTGGCGCCGCTGCCGCTCAGTGCTTGCGCGTGTGCTCGGCGGCGCACCCAGAAGCGCACCGCGATCAGCGCAGCAACCGACAATACGAGAACGCCCATGCCGAGTTGTATGTGCCGGGTCGCGGTCCCCGCGCCCGGAGCCTGAGGACTGAACATAGGCGCGCGGTGCAGCATCATCACTGGGATTACCAGTGCCGGAATATTGGTCGTGAGACAGCCGATCCAACAGACGAGCAGGTTTTGCACCGGACGTGGGCGGGAGATCACCAGGAGGATGAGGGCGAGCAGAGCGGGATTGACCGCCATCAGAACCGCCATCCCGAGTAGTGAGCCCCACACGGCCCGGGACACTACCCGCTGGTTGTTTGCATTTTGCAGCTTTCGCAACTCTGGTGATCTTGATCTGACTTCTTCGTGCGTGCGCGCCGTGGGTGCTCGGGTTGCACCGCCACTGTTCGTTGCTGAGAGTGGTTGCTGTCATTGCAGTTTGATCTTCGAACCGAGTGGCCTGGCGATGTTGCCGACCGGCCGGCCGGGACGCATCCTCGGACAATTCGGAGCGGCCGGACGTCCTCCACGGGCCTGGAGACGGTGCGCGTGCACGGCTGATGGATGTATTTCGGCTCGCCGTCAGACCTTGCGCACGTTCCTCGTGATCCGCCTGCACGGTTTTGGACCGGAACCGGCGGGGGATCGGGATAATGACCGATGTCTCTGGGCGTCCATGGGCGCGACGATCGAAAGGCGCGAGGTCTCCGCGATGAAATTTGTACTGGCTTTCTACGGGACTCGCGGTGACGTCGAGCCGGGTGTCGCGGTCGGCCGCGAGTTGCTGCGCCGGGGACACGAGGTACGGATGGCCGTCTCGCCTGATCTGGTTGAGTTCGTCGAGGCGGCCGGGCCGGCAGCCATACCCTGCGGGCCGGACGTGCGCGTGTGGCAAGACCTGAACCGTGACTTCTGGGCTCGCTTCCTGCGCAAGTTCTGGAAGAACTTCTGGAGGGTCAGGGATCTGGCCGGCCTGTTGCGCGAGGAATGGCATCTGTTTGACCAGTACTGGCAGGAGGTGAGCAAGACGCTGATGTCATTGGCGGACGGCGCCGATCTACTTTTCACCGGCGTGATCGGCGAGGAGGCAGCCGGTAATGTCGCGGAGGCTCTCGACATCCCGTTCGCCATGCTGCACGTGTTCCCGCTGCGGCCCAACGGTCAGCTCGTCCCGTCCTTACCGCCCCGGTTGGCTCGCGCGATGATGAGAGCGTCAGAGTGGCTCAGTTGGCCCATGATGAAACGGCTTGAGGATCCGCAGCGTAGAGAGCTGGGCCTGCCGAAGGCCAGTGGCCCCTCCGCATGGAGAGTGGCCGAGCGGGGCTCGCTGGAAATCCAAGCCTACGACGAGATTTACTTTCCCGGGCTGGCTGCCGAATGGTCTGAGTGGGACGGCCAGCGGCCCTTTGTCGGTGCGTTGACAATGGAGTTGCCGACCGATACCGATGACGAGATCGCTTCTTGGATCGCCGCCGGATCACCACCGATCTGCTTCGGGTTTGGCAGCATGCCGGTCGATTCGGCCGCTGACACGCTCGAGATGGTCAGTGCTGCCACCGCGGAGTTGGGTGAACGAGCACTGATCTGTGCCGGCGCGAGCGACTTCAGCGGTGTCGCACATCCCGACCATGTCAAAGTGGTGAACACCATGAATTATTCGGCCGCGTTCCCCGCCTGCCGCGCCGTCGTGCACCACGGTGGTGCAGGTACCACCGCTGCGGGCCTCCGCGCCGGCGTCCCTACCCTGGTCCTCTCGACGGATCTGGACCAGACGCTGTGGGGAGCTCGCATCAAACGGCTGAAAGTCGGTACCACCCGGCGCCTTTCGGCCACTACACGAAAGTCGTTGGTGTCCGACCTGCGGACGATTCTCGAACCGCAATTTGCGGCTCGTGCCCGCGAAGTAGCAGTTCAGATGACCAATCCCGCCGAAAGTGTTGCGGCGACCGCGGACTTGCTGGAGAAGTTCGCCCATCTCAGGCGAGTGGGCTGATCACCTACTCCGATGAGTTTGCGACTTCGGGTCGGATCACGACCGTGATGATCCATGATGGTCCACGTGGCTAGCAGAACCTGCGACATTGCGGAGATGCCCCGGGGCGGACCAGACGCTTCCTGGCTGGATCGGCGATTGCAGACCGATCGGCTGGAGTATCTGGATCGCGACGACGTCGACGACCTGAAACGTAAGGTCATGGATTCACTCGACCGCGCCGGTCGGCGTCGGCGAATTGGCATCCACGACAAGTGCGCACGGATGGCGCTTCGTGAGGTGGCGGACGTGCCCTCGCCGAGGATCCTCGAACTCGGTGCCGGCCTCGGTGGCTTGTCGCGCAAGTTACTGGCCAAGCATCCGACCGCGCAGGTGACAGTCACCGATATCGAGCCCGCCTTTGTCGCGGGTATGGAAGCGGGCGACCTCGGCAACCACCCGCGCGCGACGGTACGGGAAATGGATGCCACCGAAATCGACGCGCCGGAAGGCTATTACGACTTGGCGGTGTTCGCGTTGTCCTTGCACCACCTTCCTCCTGAGCTAGCTGCCCGTGTGTTCGCTGCAGGTACCCGGGCCGCCAAGAAGCTGCTGATCGTCGACCTGCCCAGGCCGCCGGCACCCCTGCACGTTGCGTTGTTGGCAGCGGTGTTGCCGTTCGTCGGAATCTCGCCGCTGCAACACGATGGATTCATAAGTTCGCTTCGTGCGTACAGTCCGTCGGCTCTGCGTGCGCTTGGCCGACATGCCGATCCGGCCATCACTGTCGAGTTCCGGACCCGGCGCGGACTCGGCCCCACGGTGGCGGTCGCCAGTCGCGCCTGACCCGGTGAGGACCGGGCGAGTCGGCGACTGCCTGCCGGTCAGATGCTGTTCACACCCTTGGCGATGAGCATTGCGCCGGCCAGGACGCACATGGCCACCAGAATCTTTCGATGGTGTGCCCAGGCCCAGTCGTGTAGCCGCTGCACGACTGCCTCGGTTTTCGCAGGCGCGGCCAGGTAGCTGATCAGAACGACCTCGACCACGGCGAGCATACCGACGACGAACGCAATGGTCGCGGTGATCTGCGTGCCGACCGCAGCTCCCGAGACGACGACGATCGCAAGCAGGAACAGGGCCACGTCGGGGGGTGCCCCGGCAAATGAAAAGCCGATGACATAGGAGACCCATAGGGAGCCGTCTTCCCACGCGTCGTGGCCGCGCCGCAACAACCGCCGGAAAATCGACCCGCCCTCTGCAGGCGTCTCCCGAGCTCGGGCAAGGAGTCGCGAGACCGGCGTCGACGTATCCGGGTCCGACACCAGGGTCGACATGCCGGTCTTCGGAGTCGTCACCTCCGCCCGTCGGCGCACCCAGAAGTGCACGGTCAGCATCGTGGCGGTCATCAGCGCGACCGAGCCCATGACTATTTGAATGTAACCGCCCGTGGAACTGCGGGCCCAGGATTCCGCGGTGGACTTGAACATGGGTGTGAGGTGCAGCAGTGTCAGCGGGAACACCAATGTGGGTATGCATGCCGTGACGCATCCGGCGCCGAACATCAGGAGGTTCTGCACGGGGCGTGGCCGTGAGATCACGAGCAAGGTGATGCCAAGGCGCATGGGGTCGAGGCCTACCAGAACCCCTAGCGCAAGCACCGAACCCCACACCGCCGAAACACTACTAGCTTGCTCCGGTCTGTCAGCTCTTTTGGGGCTCCAGTTGCCGCGCGAGCTCTCGCGTACCAAAGTCGGCGTGCCAGAGCTAACTTCGTCCACGTGCCGATTCCGCTGCCATCACGTTTTCGGCCCGCCTGGCCTCCGCAAACGCTATGCTTCGCCGGTGGTGTTGAGGTTGGACGAGTGAACACGGTCACCAGAGATTGCCGACTATGTGGCTCGATCGGTCCTCATCAGGCGATTGAAGTCCGCGAGATGATGTTCGGCACTCGTGAAGCTTTCGAGTATTTCGTTTGCACTGCATGTGACACGCTGCAGATCCTCGACGCGCTGGAGGGCGAAGACCTCATGCGCCATTACCCGCCCACCTACTACTCGCACAGTGCGTCGGCTCAACCCAGCGCGTTCCGATGGCTGGTGGGCCAACATGATTCGAATAAGCTGCATGGCGGCGGTAACCGAATGCTCAGTGCCCTCATCGGGACACGGCTGTCCGAAGGCGTCTTCCGTGTTCTTCTCGGCGGAGACGTCGTCAGCATGCTGGCTCAACTTGAGGTTGAGCGTGACGCACGAATCTTGGATGTAGGGTGTGGCACCGGTGCACTGCTTGATCGCCTGAGCAGGATTGGATTCAACAATCTGCTCGGTGCCGATCCGTTCATCGAGGCCGACGGCCGGTCTTACGAGGGCGTGTCCTTGATGAAGCGGGATCTGAGCGCCGTCGACGGCACATTCGACTTGCTGATGTTCAACCATTCCCTCGAACATGTTCCAGACCCGGTCGCGACGCTGAAGGTCGCCTACGAAAAGCTCGCGGTCGGAGGAATGTGCCTGGCGCGGGTGCCGACGACCTCGTCGGAAGCTTGGACCACCTACGGAGCCGATTGGGTGCAGGCCGACGCGCCCCGGCACATGGTCATACCGTCACGTCGGGGGATGGCGACGGCCGCACGGCGGGCCGGATTACAAGTGGTCGGGATGTTCGACGATTCGAATTTGGGTCAGTTCCTCGGCAGCGAAGCCTATCGACGTGACGTGGCGGTCACCGACCCCAAGATTCTCCGCATGTTCGGACCCAAGCAGCTGTGGGAGTGGGAGAAACGCGCGTTATCGCTCAACAGCCAACAGCGCGGCGACCAGACCGGGTTTGTCCTGCGGGCGATGTGATGCATCAGATGCCTGGAATTGGCTCTGCCACAATCAATCTGATTGCTTGCACAAAGTGAACCGGCCAGCTGGGCCCCCTCAACTGTTGGCTGTAACCCATCATGGATCTTGGTGCACGGAGCGAGCAGCACGAGGCGAGTCAACTATTGAATCTGAATCGACCAACCAGCCCGAGTCCATGCCTGTTCGAGGCTAGAGTCATCGAAACTGTCTGGACTACACGCCTTGGGGGCCCGTTTCACGTGACCGACCTCGATGTTCGATCTCTGTACCTCGACCTGATGCGGGGCAACCTCACCAGGTACGGGATGCACGAGCGACTGCCTGCGCAGTGGACACTGCGGCGCCGCCTCTATTTCAAGACACTCAATCGCATGATGGTCCGCGGCGGAGCACATCGGCTCGCACGCGCCACTCCGAACGAGAATCGCAGCACGGTCGCTAAACACAAGCGAGACTTGGGGATCGATTGGCCGGCCGAGGCCGAGACGATGATCGGAATGCAGAGACTCACGAGTCTTCAACATTGCGTCGAGACCGTGTTGGCTGAGGACATACCCGGCGACCTCATCGAATGTGGAGTGTGGCGGGGCGGGGCCTGCATCCTGATGCGTGCCGTACTGGCAGCCTATGGCGACGAGACGCGAAGTGTCTGGGTGGCGGATTCGTTCGAGGGCCTGCCACCTGCGGATCCCGCGAACTACAAGGCGGACAAAGGACTCAAGACCCAGAGCCTTGCCGGAATCCTCGGCGTGCCCGAAACGGAGGTCAGAGCCAACTTCCAGCGCTACGGACTGCTAGATGATCAGGTCCGTTTTCTGCCTGGTTGGTTCAAGGACACCCTGCATGATGCGCCGATCGAGCGTATCGCCGTGCTGCGGATCGATGGCGATCTGTATGAATCCACCATCCAAGCGCTCGAGGCGCTCTACCCGCGATTGTCCCCCGGGGGTTTCTGCATCATCGATGACTACCACGACCTCAAGCCGTGCCGGGAAGCCGTGACCGACTACCGGACCGAGCATCAGATCTCCGCCGAGATCGTCGACATAGACGGGACTGCTGTGCTGTGGCGCAAGTAGTGCCGGCCCAGCTCTCGCTGTCCGGCAGGAGTCGCGGGAGCACATCGAAACAGGATCTGCCATGAAATTCGTCCTGGCCAGCTATGGGACCCGCGGTGACATCGAGCCCTGCGTCGCCGTCGGCCGCGAGCTCCTGCATCGCGGACACGAGGTACACATGGCCGTCCCGCCCGATCTGGTTTCCTTCGCCGAGGACGCCGGCCCGACGGCGATCCCCTATGGCCCCGACCTGCAGGACGTATTGGATGCGCACCGCAACTTCTGGACACACCTCTTCCGCAATTTCTGGAAGGTCCGAGAACTGATCGAGTTGCGGCGCGAGGTCGTGGAGCCGTTCCTGCAGTGCTGGAAGGACATCATCGCCACGCTGACGACCCTGTCCGAGGGCGCTGATCTGCTCTTCACAGGCGTGAACTTCGAGGATGCCGCCGGCAACGTCGCTGAGTACTACGACATTCCGTTGGCCACGTTGCATCTGTTTCCGCTGCGGGCCAATGGGCAGTTCGTGCCATTCCTGCCCGCACCGCTCGGCCGGTCCGCGATGAAGGCCGGCGAGTGGGTCGCGTGGCGCAAAGCCAGGCGGGTCGAGGGCGTACAACGCGGTGAGCTGGCGTTGCCGCAGGCCACGTCACCGTCCCCGTGGCGACTCACCGAACGCGGGACACTGGAGATTCAGGGATATGACCCAGTGGTCTTCCCAGGGCTCGCCGCCGAATGGGCGCAATGGTCCGCTCAACGGCCCTTTGTCGGTGCCCTGACGATGGACCTGCCCGGTGAGGCCGACGCTGAGGTCGCGTCGTGGATCGCTGCCGGAACCCCCCCGATTTTCTTCGGCTTCGGCAGCCTGCCGTTGGCGTCGGCCACCGAGACCCTCGCCATGATCGGCTCGGCGTGCGCGCAACTGGGGGAGCGGGCGCTGGTGTGTGCTGCGGGAACCGGCTTGAGTCACGTTCCGCAAGCGGAGCATGTCAAGATAGTTGGCTCGATGAATTACACGACCGCGTTTCCCGCCTGCCGTGCTGTCGTGCACCACGGCGGACTAGGCACCACTGCGGCGGGCTTGCGTGCCGGAGTTCCCACGTTGATCCTTGCGACCGATCTCGATCAGACGCTGTGGGGATCTAGGGTCAAGCGAATGAAAGTGGGTACTTCCAGGCGCTTTTCGGCTATGACCGAGAAAACCTTGGTCGCCGACCTGAGTACGATTCTCGAACCCGAATATGCCGTGCGCGCCCGCGAGCTCGCCACGCGGATGACCCGATCGGCCGAAAGTGTGATCGCCACCGCCGACCTCGTGGAAAAGTTCGCCGGCCTCGGTCGACGGTAGCGACTTGTCAGCGTCGGGGGTGCGACTCCGGCGAGTTCGGCGATCGCTGAACGTTTGCTGGGCACTGAGGAGCCATCGACTCGGTTGAGAGCGGTGTGGCATTCCTGATCGCACGAACATGGATCATCCCGCCTCGATGCGGCACGAAGGTGACGTGCTTCGCTCGCTGCTTCTCGTCTGCTGCGTCAGTGGTACCCAACTCGACGCGGCGCAGGATCTCGCGAAGCACGAGGCGAATCTCGACCATCGCGAAGGTGGCACCGAGACAGCGGCGATTCCCCCCGCCGAATGGCAGCCAGGTCGTCGGGCTCAAAGCGGCCCCGACCATTCGATCGGGGTCGAAGCGCTCCGGGTCCCGGTAAACCTCGCCACTCGCGTGTACCAGTCCGATCGCCGGGTCGACCATGATGTCGGATGGCAGCTGATATCCGCCGATCTCGGTCGACTCTTTGAGCACCCGGCCCGAACTGAAAAGCACCGGACGGATACGCAGGGTTTCCTTGATCACCGCATCGAGGTACTCGTCTCCGGCCGGATCCCCGGCGGCGCTGGCATCGGCGGCCTGCACGGCCTTGCCCAGTGCGACGGGATGGCGGGTGAGCCGCTCCAATGCCCACGACAGCGCCGTCGCCGTCGTCTCGTGGCCGGCTGCGATCGCCGTCAGCAGTTGGTCGCGCAGTTCGCTGTCGGACATCGACCGGCCGTCGTCGTCGGTGGCGCGGACCAGCATGGCCAGCACATCGGTTCGCTCGGCCAGATTCGGGTCGGCACGGCGGTCGGCGATTTCTGCGTAGAGCAAGGTGTCCGCTTCCGCGAATCGTCGGCCCACCTTTCGCCATGGTCGGTGGCGACGGAGGCTCGGCTTCGTAATCGCTGGTGTTTCCCAAGGTTTCATGTAGAGCAATCGCGGCACGACCCTGCGTAACGCCGCCAGTCGCGCCGGGTCGCTGGCACCGATGACGGTCCGCAGGATCACTTCGAGCGTGATCTCCGTAGTCTTCGGCGCCACCGGGAAGCTCTTGCCCACCTGCCAACCGGCGATGTTCGCTGCGGCGATCTCGGTCATCTGCGCAGCCTGTTGCGCCACCGCGTCGCGGTGAAAAGCCGGCATTGTCAGGCGGCGTAGCGCGTGGTGGGCGTCCTCGTCGAGCACGAAGAGCGAGCTTTCGCCCAGCAGCCCACGAAAGAACCAATGCGCCTCGCCCGAGTGAAAGACGCGGGGGTCGCCCGCGTACACCGTCTTGATGTCGGCAGGGTCGGCGAGATAGACGACCCTGCCGGACAAGGGAATACGAAGCGTGAACATCTTGCCGTAACGGCGCTGGCACCAACTCAGGAAGCGAAGACCGAAGCCGGCCATCAACGCGGACTGCACCACCATGGGAAGCGGAGGTCCAGGCGGCAGTGTGGTTTTGGCGGTATCGCTCACTTCTTCGTGATCCCTAGCTACTAGACGGTACGGATTCCGACATGACGACCTCGGGCTGTGACCGACGCTGGTCGACGGTCGCCGGGGGTATGTGTCCGCGTCGATCCAGGGTCGCAGCTCTGAGCTCTACGGTATTTCCCAACCGTACGTCGTCCAGTTGGGTGCGGGGGACTTTCGGCGGATACCGCTGCCGCCGTGGTGACTTCGCTGAGTGGTCTGCAGGTTGTGCCGCTGCCGAGGCCGAAAGCGGTGCGGTCTGACCTTCACTCAGGTGAGATTCTGAGCGAATGCATAGCATTCTCTGATCGATTGAATTCGTTTTTCCAGGCGGTCCTGTGGCCGCGGGGCCGGCACCAGGGCCGGTGCAGCCGCAAGTCGTATGGCGGTCAGCAAAATTCTGGCAAACCATGACAGCATCGCCGAAAGAGCTGGTGCTGGCTGCGATGGTGGGCGATGTGCCGCGCTCATGCCAATGTTCTGTGGCAAATTCGCCATGCTAACGGTTCACGCGCGGAGCGGAGTCGTTCCGAACTGTGGGCGTAGGACAGCGGACAGCAAATATTGACGATTTCCCCGAAAATGCCTGGCGATCGTGCTGTCTGGGCTACGTTTAGAACGTGTTCCATTTAACTCGCCCCGATGGTCTGGAGAGCCGGTGAGTATCAATCCATTCGATGATGACAGCGGCAGTTTCTTCGTCTTGATCAACGACGAGGAGCAACACAGCTTGTGGCCGGCCTTCGCGGATGTTCCGGCCGGGTGGCGTGTGGTCTACGGCGAGGCCGACCGGACGGCCTGCCTGGACTACATCGAGCAACATTGGCCCGACATCCGGCCACGGAGTCTCCGCGAGAGGTTGGCACAGGGTCAGACTGTTGATCGGTAAGCCCCACGCTGGAACGACTGGAAGTGAGCAAGCGGCGCTTCCGCTTACGCGGGGGCAACTGGACATTTGGCTTGCGGAAGAGACAGGCCGCGCCGGTGTCAAATGGCAGCTGGGCATGCTCGCGCGGATCGACGGATCCATCGAGCACGACATCCTCGAGCGAGCGATTCGTCACGTGGTGCGCGAGGCCGAACCCCTCCGAGCTACCTTCTTCGAAGAAGGTAGCCAAGTTTTCCAGAGGGTTGTCGACGAGCCGGATGTCAAGCTTGCTCGTTATGACCTGACGGGATCAGTAGATCCGGTACAGGACGCCTACCGAGCGGCATCGTCGATCCGGCAGACGCCGATGCCGCTCAGCGGTCCGCTGTTCAAGTTCGCGCTGCTGCAGACACGAGCCGACGAGTTCTACTTTTTTGTGTGCTGCCATCACATCGCGATCGACGGAATCGGGATGGGGCTGGTCTGCCATCGAATTGCCGCGGTATACACAGCAATCGCTGGTGGTACGCCGATTCCACCCACAATCTTCGGCTCACTGCAGACACTCATCGACTGCGAGTCCGAGTACGAGGCTACCGACGATTACTCCGGCGATCAGGCGTATTGGTCCGACAATGTTCCACCCGACGGTGAACCTCGCGATGGGCTGGCTCCAGCGATCGCAAACGAAGCCGACCAGTATGAACCGTCCGCCCCAGTTCAACTGGACAGTGCGGTGGTCGCGAGGGCCCGCGAACTCTCGAGAGTCCTGGGGGTGCGCCGTGCGTCGGTGATCACCGCAGCCTATGCACTGCTGGTGCAGGGAGAGGTCGGTGGGTCTGAAGTCGTCCTTGACTTTCCGGTCAGCCGCAGGGTGCGCCCTGAAGTGCTCATGTTGCCCGCAATGGTCTCGGGTGTCGTGCCTTTGACGTTGCAGACGTCGCCGGGGGCCACGGTCGCCGATCTGTGCGAACATGTCGACAACCGGATCCAAGGAGCCCTGCGACATCAACGATTTCCCTTGCGGGCCATCGAGAGTCAGGCGCGATTCCAGGGTGCCGGTCACCCGTCGACCCGGCCTGCGATCAATTTCATTCCGACCATCCCGACGGCCGATTTCGCCGGTGCTCCAGGATCGGGCACCGTCACCCATACCGGCCTGGTCGACCAGTTCGGCCTGGTCTTTCTCCAGAAGGATGAGGAGCTCTATCTCAGCCTGACCGGCGTCGGGCACTTGTTCGCCGGTTGCGACGCCCAAGACTTGGCGGACCGATTCGAGCGGGTTCTGTCCTCGATGACTGTGGACCCGCATCGCCCGCTTTCCACGATCGACGTCCGCGAACCGCTCGCGGAGCTGGACGAATGGGGCAACCGGTCCGCGTTGACCGGGGCGGCGCCGGTGTCGACGTCGATTCCGGAGCTGTTCGCCGAGCAGGTGGCACGCCAACCAGAAGCGGTGGCCGTCAGCTGCGGCGACAGTTCGATGTCGTACCGCGGGCTGGACGCGGCCGCTAACCGGTTGGCACATTTGCTTGTCGAGCGTGGCGTGGGTCCGGGGCAGCGGGTGGCATTGCTGCTCTCCCGGTCGGTTGAGGCGATCGTGGCCATGATGGGGGTGCTCAAGACCGGTGCGGCGTATGTGCCGATCGACCCGGTGGTGCCGGATTCGCGGTTGAAATTCGTGTTGGCCGACGCGCATACGTCGATCGCGGTGACCACCGCCGATCTGATGGATCGGTTGGAGGGCCTTGGACCGGCCGTGATCGATGTTCACGATCGTGCCGTCTACGGCCGGCCGAGCACACCGCTGCCGGTGGTGCCTGCGCCGGATGATGTCGCCTATTTGATCTACACCTCGGGTACCACAGGTGTGCCCAAGGGGGTGGCGATTCCGCATCGCAACGTGATACGTCTGCTTCAGGCATTGGATGTCGAGCTGGCGTTGTCGACGGGTCAAGTATGGACGCAATGTCATTCGTTGGCGTTCGATTTTTCGGTATGGGAGATTTTCGGCGCCCTGGTGCACGGTGGTCGGCTACTGGTGGTGCCGGAATCGGTGACCCGCTCGGCTGAAGAGTTCCATGCCTTGCTTGTCGACGAACACGTGAGTGTGTTGAGTCAGACGCCGTCGGCGTTCTACGCGTTGCAAGCGGTCGATGTGACTCGGCCCGAGAACCGGTTGGCGCTCGAGGTCGTGGTGTTCGGTGGTGAGGCACTGGAACCGGCGCGTCTGAGTCCGTGGTTGGCAGAACATCCGCGGCTGCCGCGGTTGATCAATATGTATGGGATTACCGAGACGACGGTGCATGCGTCGTTCCGTGAGATCACTGCCGCCGATGTGAACGGCGGTGTGAGTCCGGTCGGTGGGCCGCTGGCGGATCTGGCGTTTTATGTGCTGGATGACTGGCTGCGACCGGTGCCGATCGGTGCGGTGGGTGAACTATATGTGGCGGGTGCAGGTTTGGGCTATGGCTATGCCGGCCGGGCCTCACTGACCTCCACGCGTTTTGTGGCGTGTCCGTTCGGTGGTGCGGGCGTGCCCGCAACTCGCATGTATCGCACCGGCGATCTGGTGTCGTGGCGCGCCGACGGCGACCTGCAGTATCTGGGACGCAGCGACGAACAGGTCAAGATTCGCGGTTACCGTATCGAGTTGGGGGAGATTCAATCGGCGTTGACGGCGTCGGACGGGGTCGAGCAGGCGGTGGTGATCGCCCGGGAGGACCGTCCGGGGGACAAACGTCTGGTCGGGTATGTCACCGGGAGCGCCGATCCGGCGCAGTTGCGGGCGGCGTTGGGGGACAAATTGCCGCCCTACATGGTGCCGGCGGCCATCGTCGCCATCGACGCGCTGCCGCTGACCGTCAACGGCAAGCTCGACAAAAAGGCCTTGCCCGCACCGGAATACCAGCAGGCCGACGACTACCGTGGGCCCTCGACACCTACCGAGGAGACCCTGGCCGCAATCTACGCCGAGATCCTCGGCCTGGATCGCGTCGGAGTCGACGCATCGTTCTTCGAGTTGGGTGGCGACAGCATCCTGTCGATGCAGGTGGCTGCGCGCGCTCGTGCGGCAGGTCTGAAATGCCGCCCGCGTGACATCTTCGTCCAGCAGACGGTGACCCGCCTGGCCCAAGTGGTCGAGGCGTCCGGTCTCATCGATCAGCCGGCCGACGAAGGTCTGGGCTCGGTGACGGCGACTCCGATCATGCGGTGGCTGAAGAGCCGGGGAGACACCGGCGGTCCCATCGACGAGTTCAATCAGGCGGTACTGCTGCAGGCACCGGCCGGAGCCACCGAGGCAGACGTCGCAATCATGTTGCAGGCCTTGCTCGACCGGCACGGCATGCTCCGCTTGCGTGCCGCGGACAACGGTGCGGGTGGTTGGACGTTGGCGGTGCCCGAACTGGGATCGGTCGATGCCGCTGCATGTATGCGCTCGGTGGATGTGCTGTCCGATGAGGCGGTGGTGTCGGCGAGATCGGCACTGAACCCCGCCGCGGGCACAATGCTCAGCGCGGTCTGGGTGACGTCGACGAGCCAGCTGATGCTGATCGTTCATCATCTCGCCGTCGACGGCGTGTCCTGGCGAATCATGTTGGAAGATCTCAACATCGCCTGGGCGCAGCACGGCAGCGGACGGCCGGTGACCCTGGCGACCGCCGGCACGTCGTTCACCCGATGGGCAGACCTGCTCGCCCAGTTCGCACTTGATCCGAAGGTGACAGACCAGGCGCCCGTGTGGCGGGACTGTGCGGCCGCATCGCCGGTGCTACCCGCACCGCGGCCCGAAGTCGATACCTACGAGACCGCCGGGCAGCTGTCGATGACACTCGACGTCGACACCACCCATCTGCTCCTCGGTGAAGTACCGGCAGCGTTTCATGCCGGCATCCAGGACATCTTGCTCATCGCGTTCGGATTGGCGGCAGCCGAGTTCTCGTGCAGCGGCACGCCGATCACCATCGACGTGGAGGGCCACGGTCGCCACGAGGAGTTGGGTGGACCAGCCGATCGGGATGTCGATCTGTCGCACACCGTCGGGTGGTTCACCACCAAGTACCCGGTGTCGTTCGATTTCGGGCGCCGCGCCACCACGATGCCTTGGACACAGGTGGCGGCCGGCGAGGCCGCGCTCGGTGTGGTGGTCAAAGATGCGAAAGAGCAGCTTCGTGCGCTACCTGACGGCGTGACCTACGGTCTGCTGCGCTACCTGAACCCCGATGTGGACCTGGCGCAAGCGGATCCGACGATCGCGTTCAACTATCTGGGCCGGCTGGGTGGCGCGGGCGACGCGTCCGGCGATGGATGGCGGATGTGCTCGGATGGCTTGTCGTTGGCCCGTTTGGCCGCAGCGGTGCCCACACCACTGGGCCATACCGTCGAGCTCAACGCAGCCACCATCGAAACCGAGGCGGGCTTGCGGTTGAACGCCGACTGGACCTGGGCACGCTCTGTCCTGGACGAGTCGCAACTCGATCAGCTCGGCCGACTGTGGTTCGACGCACTGGCGGGCATCTGTGCGTACGTCCGGCGCGGTGGCGGCGGCTTGACGCCGTCCGATGTCGCTGCCGAGCTGAGCCAGCACCAGATCGACGAGCTCAGCCGTCAGCACCGGATTGCCGATGTCCTACCGCTGACACCTTTGCAGCAGGGACTCCTGTTCCATGCCGGGACCGCAGTGGGCGCTGACGATGTCTATGCGATGCAGCTGGATATCACGTTGAGCGGCCCAGTCGATCACGACCGGCTCCGCGCGGCGGTGCAAGCGGTCGCCGGCAGGCATCCCCACCTGGTTGCGCGTTTCTGCGAGCAGTTCGAGCAGCCGGTGCAGGTCATCCCCGCAGATCCGACCGTGCCCTGGCGGCGTATCGACCTTGACACCAACGGCATTGGTGTCGATGAAGACATTCGGGACATCTGCGCCGCCGAGCGCACCGCAGTCTGCGATCTGGCCAATCAGCCCGCGTTCCGGGCCTGCCTGCTACGCGTCGCCGACGACCGGCACCGGTTCGTGCTCACGGCGCACCACATCGTGCTCGACGGTTGGTCGATGCCGATCCTGCTACAGGAGATCTTCGCGGCCTTCCGAGGGCTACGGTTGCCGGCCCCCACCCCGTACCGTGACTTTGTCACCTGGCTTTCAGAACGGGATCTCGTGGGCGCCCACCGGGTGTGGCGCGAGCAGTTGAGCGGATTCGACGACCCTACGCTGGTGGCGCCGTCGGGCCGAAACCACCTGGGGCAGCGCGGTATCGAAACATTCCGGCTTTCCGCAGAAGCCGCCCGGGCCCTCGGTGAGCTGGCACGTGCCCATCACAGCACCGCCAACATCGCGTTACAAGGGGCCTGGGCGCTGCTGCTCACCTCACTGACCGGCCGGCATGACGTCGCATTCGGCACGACGGTGTCGGGACGTCCGGCCGAGCTCGAGGGCGCGGATTCGATGGTGGGTCTGCTGATCAACACGGTGCCGGTTCGGGCAACCGTAAGACCGGGCACCACGACCTCAGATCTGTTGCACCAGTTACAGACCGCCCACAACGACACAATCGAGCACCAACATGTGGCGCTCAGCGACATCCATCGAATCACCGGGCAGGACCAACTGTTCGACACATTGCTGGTTTTCGAGAACTACCCGATCGACGTCACGACGTTCTCGGACCCCGACGGCATGGCGATCACCGGATTCGACTTCCGCGAGTCCAACCATTACCCGCTTGCGGTACAAGCGTTGCCGGGGCGAGATCCGGGTTCCCGGGCCGAACGTGAGATGCAGCTTCGCGTCGAGTTCGACACCGCGGTCTTCGACCTCGCCACCGTCGAGGCCTTGATCCAAAGACTGGAATCGGTTCTGGCGGCCATGATTGCCGACCCGCTGCAGCCGCTGTCTTCCATCGACCTACTCGACGGGGATGTGCGCAGTCGCCTCGAGGAGTGGAGCAATCAGCGCATATTGTCCGAACCGGGGGTCGCGGAGTCGATTCCGGCATTGTTCTCCCGTCAGGTGGCCCGCACGCCCGATGCCGCGGCGGTGACGTTCGAGGGTCGGTCGATGACGTATCGGGAACTCGATGAGGCCGCGACCCGGTTCGCACACGTGTTGTCGGCCTACGGTGCGGGGCCGGGCGAGGTTGTGGCGCTGCTGTTCTCCCGGTCGGCCGAGGCCATCGTGGCGATTTTGGCCGTGTTGAAAACCGGAGCGGCTTATGTGCCGGTCGATCCGGCGCTACCCGACGCGCGTATTGAGTTCATGATGGGCGACGCCGCGCCGGTCGTCGCAGTCACCACGGCAGCGCAGCGCCCGCGTCTGAGCTGGTGCGATGTGCCCGTCCTAGATGTCGACGACGACGGGATCCACGTCGGCCCCGCTGTGCCCGTTCCGTACCGGACGGCAATGCCCGGTCCGGATCCGTCCGACATCGCTTACATCATCTACACCTCGGGCACCACAGGTGTGCCCAAAGGTGTTGCCATCCCACATCGCAACGTGCCCGGGCTGTTCGGCGTTCTCGGCGCCAACGTGTCGTCGGGACCGGGACAGGTGTGGACGCAATGGCACTCGTACAGCTTCGACGTCTCGGTGTGGGAGATCTTCGGTGCGTTGCTCCACGGTGCGCGCCTGGTGGTGGTTCCGGAAGCGGTCGCCGCATCGCCCGACCACCTTCATGAACTCCTGGTAGCCGAAGGCGTCACCGTATTGAGCCAGACTCCGTCGGCGGCGGCCATGATCTCACCGCAGGGTCTGGAGTCCGCAGCGCTGGTGGTGGCAGGTGAAGCCTGTCCGCCCGAGCTGGTGGACCGTTGGGCGCCGGGACGGGTGATGATCAATGCCTACGGGCCCACCGAGGCCACCGTGTACGCATCGCTGAGCGAACCACTCGGCAAGGGGACCGCGGTGCCGATCGGTGCGCCGGTCACCGGCGCAGCGCTGTTCATCCTCGACTCCTGGTTGCGTCCGGTGGCGCCCGGAGTGGTCGGTGAGTTGTATATCGCGGGTCGCGGTGTGGGAACCGGATATTGGGGTCGGGCAGGGCTGACGTCATCCCGGTTCGTCGCCTGTCCGTTCGGGGCGCCAGGCGCCCGGATGTACCGCACCGGCGACCTGGTTCGGTGGGGTCTCGATGGCCAGGTGCACTACCTCGGACGCGCGGACGAGCAAGTCAAGATCCGTGGGTACCGCATCGAACTCGGTGAAGTGCAGGCCGCACTGGCCGCACTCGACGGCGTGACCCAAGCCGTCGTCATCGCCCGCGATGACGACTCCGCTGCCATGCGCCTCGTCGGCTACATCACCGGAACGGCCGACCCGAATCACACCAGGGCACGGCTCGCCGAGCGGCTGCCCAGCTATATGGTTCCGTCCGCGGTGGTCGCGATCGACGCAGTGCCTCTGACGGTGAACGGCAAACTCGACCGGCGCGCACTGCCCGCTCCGGACTATCTCGACACCGATCGGTACCGAGCCCCGGGCAACCCGGTCGAGGAGATCCTGGCCGACCTCTATGCTCGTGTCCTCGGCCTGCCCCGGGTGGGGATCGATGATTCCTTCTTCGATCTGGGAGGGGATTCGCTGTCCGCGATGCGCCTGATCGCCGCGATCAATTCGTCGCTGCGCGCCGGTATCACGGTGGGTTCCCTGTTCGACGCGGCCACCGTCGCCCAACTGGCGCGCAGGATCGGCGGGGCAGAGGTTGGGTTGGAGCCTCTGATAGCCGGTGAACGACCCGAGGTGCTGCCGCTTTCGTTCGCCCAGTCCCGTTTGTGGTTCCTGGACCAATTGCAGGGTCCCTCACCGGTGTACAACATGACGGCCGCATTCCGTTTGATCGGTGCACTCGATATCGAGGCCTTGCGGGCTGCGATGGCCGACGTGGTGGCTCGCCACGAGAGCCTGCGCACCCTGTTCGCCGCTCCCGACGGCATTCCCCGGCAGATCGTGACGGTATCGGGAGGAGACGCACTCGGCTGGGAAGTTGTCGATGCCACCGACTGGACGCCGGCACAGGTGCAGGCGGCCATCGAGGGCGCGGCGCGGCACACCTTCGAACTGGCCACCGAGATCCCCCTGCGAGCGAAGGTGTTTCGTGTCGACGACGACGAGCATGTGCTTGTCGCGGTTGTGCACCACATCGCCGCGGACGGTTGGTCGGTCATCCCGCTGGTGACCGACCTCGGGCAGGCCTACGCCAATCGGTGCGCAGGGCAGGCCCCCGACTGGACGCCGCTGCCGGTGCAGTATGCCGACTACACGCTGTGGCAGCGTGCGCAGTTCGGTGACTTCGAGGACAGCCGGAGCCGGATCGCCACCGAGCTGACTTACTGGCGGGACGCGTTGGCGGGCCTGCCCGAGCGCATCGACCTACCCACCGACCGGCCGTACCCACTGATTGCCGAGCACCGCGGTGCCACGATGGCGGTGGACTGGCCGGCCGAATTGCAGCAGCAGGTCGCCCGGGTGGCGCGAGAGCACAACGCAACCACCTTCATGGTGGTCCAAGCGGCCCTGCTGACACTCCTGTCGAAGCTCAGCGCGAGTTCCGATGTGGCGGTGGGCTTCCCGATCGCCGGCCGCCGCGATCCGGCGCTGGATGACCTGGTCGGCTTCTTCGTCAACACCCTGGTGCTGCGGGCGGACCTGGCCGGTGACCCGACCGTCACCGACGTCCTGGCGCAAGTGCGTGCCCGCAGCCTGGCTGCGTTCGACAACCAAGATGTGCCGTTCGAAGTCCTCGTCGATCAACTGAACCCGACTCGGTCCCTGGCCCACCACCCGTTGATCCAGGTTGCGCTGGCATGGCAGAACCTCGCCGAGCATGACATCAACGAATCGTCCGCCGGAATGGTCTTGGACGATGTGCAGGTCACCCGGATACCCGTCGATACCCGCACCGCCCGAATGGATCTGAACTTCTCGCTGGCCGAACGCCGCACCGCCGACGGTGAACCGGCCGGCATCGGCGGCACCGTGGAATTCCGCACCGATGTCTACGATTCCGGCACCATCGAAACCCTGATCGCTCGGCTGCGACGGGTGCTGACGGCCATGACCGCAGATCCGACCGCTCGGCTGTCGTCGATCGACCTGCTCGACGAGGATGAGCACGCCCGCCTCGCTGTCCTCGGCAACCGCGGAACGCTGACACGGCCGACACCCAGGCCGATCTCCATTCCCGCGCTGTTCGCCGAACATGTCTCACGCACTCCCGAGGCGGTGGCGCTCACCTGTGGTGAGCGATCCTGGACCTACCGTGAACTCGATCTGACCGCGAACCGGCTGGCGCACAAGTTGATCGGCCAGGGAGCGGGTCCCGGCCAGTGCGTCGCGCTGCTGTCCAACAGGTCCGGCGAGGCCATCATCGCCATCCTGGCGATCCTCAAGACCGGGGCGGCGTATCTGCCGGTCGATCCCGTCGTGCCCGATACGCGGCTGGAGTTCGTGTTGACCGATGCCGGTCCGGTGGCCGCCGTCACCACCAGCGGCCTGGCCCACCGATTGCGGGGACGTGGGATTTCGGTCGTCGACGCCAACGAGATCACGGTGCCTGCATTGCATCCGACCAGTGGGCTGCCGATGCCGCACGCCGATGATGTCGCCTACCTGATCTACACCTCGGGCACCACCGGGGTGCCCAAAGGTGTTGCTGTCACCCACCACAACGTGACGCAACTGCTGGAGCGCCTCGATGCCGGGCTGCCTCGTCCCGGGGTGTGGCCCCAGTGTCACTCACTGGCCTTCGATGTCTCGGTCTGGGAGATCTTCGGCGCGCTGCTACGCGGCGGACGGGTGGTGGTCGTCCCCGAGGACGTTGCGGTCTCACCGGATGATTTCCACGCCTTACTGGTACGCGAACGAGTCGATGTGCTCACTCAAACGCCCTCTGCCGTACGTGCGTTGCCGACACATGGTTTGGAGTCGGCGGCGTTGGTGGTGGTCGGTGAGGCATGTTCGCCCGAGGTGGTCGACCAGTGGGCGCCGGGGCGGCTGATGATCAACGCCTATGGGCCCACCGAGACGACGATGTGCGTGGCGATCAGCGCGCCGCTGCAAGCTGGCCGGCCCGGATCGTCTGTCGTTCCCATCGGTTCACCGGTCCCCGCCGCCGCGCTGTTCGTGCTCGACGAGTGGTTGCGCCCCGTACCTGCCGGGGTCATCGGCGAACTGTACGTGGCAGGTGCCGGCCTGGCCTACGGCTATGTCGGTCGCACCGGATTGACCGGGTCACGGTTTGTCGCCTGCCCCTTCGGCGCGTCCGGCACACGGATGTATCGGACCGGAGACCTGGTGTGCTGGCGTTCCGACGGGCAACTGCAATACCTGGGCCGTGCCGACGAGCAGGTCAAGATTCGCGGATATCGCATCGAACTCGGCGAAGTCCAGGCCGCCTTGGCCGGGCTCGAGGGTGTGGATCAGGCCGCCGTGATCGTCCGCGAGGACCGTCCCGGTGACAAGCGCCTCGTCGGCTACGTCACCGGCACCGCCGAACCGGCCGGTATCCGCACCCAACTCGCCGACCGGCTGCCCGCGTACATGGTGCCGGTCGCGGTCGTGGTGCTCGGCGCGCTGCCACTCACGGTCAACGGAAAGCTCGACACCCGAGCGCTTCCCGTGCCCGACTATGGCTCCGGTGACGACTACCGGGCCCCGGCGGATGCCGTCGAAGCGGTCCTCGGCGACATCTATGCGCAGGTTCTCGGGCTGGACCGAGTCGGCGTCGACGACTCGTTCTTCGATCTCGGCGGCGACAGCATCCTGTCGATGCAGGTGGTGGCCCGGGCCCGCGCAGCGGGCTTGGTGTGCCGTCCCCGTGACGTGTTCGTCGAGCAGACCGTGGCGCGTTTGGCGCGGGTGGTCGAGGTACCCGGGCTGGAAGGCGGTGTACACGGCCCAGTCGATGAAGGGGTCGGGCCGCTGCCGGCCACGCCGATCATCAGGTGGCTCAATGACGTTGCGCGCGTCGGCCCAGTCGATGAGTTCAACCAGACCGTCCTGCTACAGGCTCCCTCCGGGGTGGCCGAGGCTGATGTCGTCACTCTGTTACAGGCCGTGATCGATCGCCACGGCATGCTTCGGTTGCGCGCCGAGACCGATGGGGTCGGCCCGTGGTCGTTGACCGTGCCCGAGCCGGGCTCGGTCGACGCGCGTGGCTGCGTGCGTTCGGTGGACGCCCTGACGGATGAGGCGCTGGCGATGGCCCGGTCGCGGTTGAACCCGTCGGGCGGAGTGATGCTCAGCGCGCTGTGGGTGACCTCCACACGTCAGTTGGTGTTGATCGGGCACCATCTTGCCGTCGATGCGGTGTCGTGGCGAATCATCTTGGAAGACCTCAACATCGCCTGGTCACAGCATCGCGGTGGACAACCGGTGGCGCTGCCGCCGGCCGGCACGTCCTTCCAGCGGTGGGCCGAAGCGCTGCGCGCGCACGCCGACCACCCCGACGTCGTGGCCCACGCGAACGTGTGGCGGAAAGTGGCCAACACCCCTGCGGTGCTTCCCGCGGTGCAACCCGACCGCGATACGCATGAGACCGCCGGACAGCTGCGGGTGTCCGTGGACGCCGAAACCACCCGCATGTTGCTCGGTGAAGTGCCTGCGGCGTTCCATCTCGGCGTGCAGGACATCTTGCTGATCGCGTTCGGGCTTGCCGTGGCCGAATTCTCCCGCACCGGGGGTAAAGCCGACGCGCCCATCACCATCGATGTCGAGGGTCATGGGCGACATGAGGAAGTGGCCGGCGACATCGACCTGTCCCGCACGGTGGGTTGGTTCACCGCCAAGTATCCGGTCGCATTGAATTTCGGCGACAGCGGCGGTGGCCCGTCCTGGTCGCAGGTGGTCGAGGGGGCTCCAGCTCTGGGCGCAGCGGTGAAAGATGCGAAGGAGCAGCTGCGTTCACTGCCTGACCCACTCACGTATGGGCTGCTGCGCTACCTGAACCCCGATGTCGACCTCGAGGGTGCCGACCCGACGCTCGGGTTCAACTATCTGGGTCGTCTCGGCGCGCCCGCCGGCATCAGCGATGACTTGTGGCGGATCTCCGCGGACGGTATGTCTGCGACAGGCGCGGCCGCCACCCGTATGCCGTTGACGCACACCGTGGCACTGGATGCGGGGACCCTCGACACCGGCGCCGGCCCTCAGTTGCAGGCCAACTGGACCTGGGCACCATCGGCCGTCGACGAAGCACAGATGAACCGACTCCACGGGCTGTGGTGCGATGCCCTGGCCGGCATCTGCAAGCACGTGCGCAACGGTGGCGGCGGATTGAGCCCGTCCGACATCGCGCCCGCCCGGCTCACCCAGTCCGAGATCGACGAGTTGTCCCGGCAGCACCGCGTCGCCGACATCCTGCCGCTGACCGCATTGCAGCAAGGCCTCATCTACCACAGCAGCACAACGCGGGGTGCCGACGACGACCTGTATGTGGTGCAGTTGGACATCACGGTCGCCGGCCCCCTCGATGAGCACCGGCTGGAGGATGCGGTTCAGGCCGTGGCGATTCGGCATCCGCACCTGGCGGCCCGATTCTGCGACCAGCTCGGTGAGCCAGTGCAGGTCATTCCGGCCGATCCGGCTGCGGGCTGGCGCTACGTCGGATTGGGACACGTCGCAAGCGAGGAACAGCTCCAGCAGTTGTGTGCCGAGGAACGCGGGGCCGTCTGCGATCTGGCGCATCCGCCGGCCTTCCGGGTCGCCGTGATCCATACCGCCCCGAACATCCACCGGGTAGTACTGACCAACCATCACATCGTGCTCGACGGCTGGTCACTGCCCATCCTGCTGCAGGAGATCTTCGCCGCCTATCACGGTCAGCGGCTGCCCGCGGCCACCCCGTATCGCAGTTACATCAACTGGCTGGCCGATCGCGATGTCGAGGCAGCCCATGCGGCGTGGCGCGACGTGCTGGAAGGTTTCGACACACCCACCCTCGTGGACCCGTCGCAGAAATCGGAGTCCGGGCCTCGGGGGGTAGCGTCACATCGACTGTCCGCCAGGACCACCCGGGCGCTCAACGAGCTCGCGCGCTCGCACCGCACCACCGCCAACATCGTGTTGCAGGCTGCCTGGGCGCTACTGCTGAACTCATTGACCGGCCAGCGCGACATCGTCTTCGGCACGGTGGTCTCCGGACGGCCGGCCGAGCTGGCAGGAGCCGAGTCGATGGTGGGCCTGCTGATCAACACGGTGCCGGTCCGCGCGGACATCACCGCATCGACCACCACCACCGATCTGCTTGACCATCTCCAACGCGCTCACGCCAAGACCCTTGAGCATCAACACATCTCGCTCAGCGAGATCCACCGCATCACCGACCATGACCGGTTGTTCGACACCCTGTTCGTGTTCGAGAACTACCCGGTGGACACCGCCACGTTGTCCAGCGCCGAGGCGAGTCTGGAGATCGTCGAGTTCACCAGCCACGAATCCACCGACTATCCGCTGACGATGCAAGCGATACCCGGTGACGAACTCCGCCTGCGCCTCGAATACGACACCACCGTGTTCGACACCGCCGCCATCGAAGTTCTCACTCAGCGGCTAGAGGCGGTGCTGGAGGCGATGACGGCCGAACCTCGCCGCGCGCTCTCGGCTGTGGACCTCCTCGGCGAGGCGGAGCACGCCCGCCTCGCCGAATGGGGCAACAGGGCGGTGCTGTCCGAACTGGCACAGCCGGCGTCGGTTCCGGAGTTGTTCGCAGCACAGGTGACGCGGGCACCGGAGGCGGTGGCGCTGGTCTGTGGAGCGCGGTCGATGACATATCGCGACCTCGACGAGTCTGCGAATCGGTTGGCGCACTTGCTCGTCGCCGGGGGAGTGGGCCCGGGCCAGCGGGTTGCGGTGATGTTCCCGCGGTCGGCCGAGGCGATCGTGGCAATTCTGGCGGTGCTCAAGAGCGGCGCGGCTTATCTGCCGATCGATCCGGCGCTTCCCGAGGCACGCATCGAGTTCATGCTCACCGACGCCGCCCCGATCGCCGCGGTGACCACCGCTGCCTTGGCCGACCGCCTGAGCGGTCATGGCCTGACGATATTCGATGCGGACGATGTCGTCGCACCTGTTGCCGAAAGGCTGCCCAGCACACCGTTGGCGCCACCGGCGGCCGACGACATGGCACACCTCATCTACACGTCCGGCACCACCGGTCAGCCGAAGGGAGTGGCGGTCACCCAGCGCAACGTGGCGCAGCTTTTCGACTCGCTCGAGATCGGGGTACCGCTCGAGCCGGGACAGGTGTGGACGCAGTTCCATTCGTATGCGTTCGATTTCTCGGTGTGGGAGATCTGGGGCGCGCTGCTGCACGGTGGCCGGCTCGTGGTCGTGCCCGATGCGGTCACCCGTTCCCCCGAGGATTTCCATGCCCTGCTGGTGCGCGAAGGGGTCACGGTGTTGACCCAGACACCATCGGCGGCGGGAGTGCTTCCCGTGCAGGGCCTCGACCGCACTTCGTTGGTGATCGGAGCCGAGCCCTGCCCGCCGGAGTTGGTCGATCGGTGGGCACCGGGACGGGTGATGGTCAACGTCTACGGTCCGACCGAGACCACGATGTGGCTCTGTGCCAGCAGGCCACTGGAAGTCGGATCGGCCGGTCCGCAGATTGTCCCGATCGGCGCTCCGACCGCATGGGCAGCGTTCTTCGTCCTGGACGAGTGGCTGCGGCCGGTGCCCGCCGGCGTGGTCGGGGAGTTGTACCTGGCCGGTGCCGGCGTCGGTATCGGGTATTGGCGCCGCTCGGGTCTGACCGCATCGCGGTTCATGGCGTGCCCCTTCGGAGAGCCGGGCTCACGCATGTATCGCACCGGCGACCTGGTGCGGTGGCGAGCCGACGGGCAGTTGGACTATTTCGGTCGTGCCGACGAACAGGTCAAGATCCGCGGATACCGCATCGAACTCGGCGAGATCCAGTCTGCGCTGACCGCACTGGACGGTGTGGATCAGGCGGCGGTGGTCGCCCGGGAGGACCAGCCCGGTGACAAGCGTCTGGTCGGATACATCACCGGGACGGCGGATCCGGCCACAGCCCGCGCGGCCCTGGCCGAACGGCTACCGGGCTATATGGTTCCGGCCTCGGTCGTGGCCCTCGCCGCACTGCCGGTGACGGTGAACGGCAAGCTCGACACCCGGGCGCTGCCTGCGCCTGACTACCGCGACGTGGATCACTACCGCGCGCCGGCCGGGCCCGACGAGGAGATCCTGGCCGGGATCTACGCTCGGGTGCTGGGTGTCGAGCGGGTCGGCGCCGACGACTCGTTCTTCGATCTCGGCGGGGATTCCGTTTCGACGATGCGGCTGGTTTCGGCGATCAATGCCGCCCTGGGTACCGAACTGTCGGTGCGCACCGTATTCGAGGCACCCACGGTGGCGCAGCTGGCCCTGTGTATCGGCGAACGCCCGGGGGATCTGGCGCCGCTGGTGGCCCCTGAGCGGCCCGCGGTGATTCCATTGTCGTTCGCCCAGAATCGGTTGTGGTTCATCGACCAGTTGCACGGGCCGTCCCCGGTGTACAACATGCCGGTCGGATTGCGGCTTCGTGGCAAGCTCGACGCCGAAGCGTTGCGCGCCGCAGTGGGCGACGTCATTGCCCGCCACGAGAGTTTGCGCACGCTGTTCGAGGCGGCCGACGGAACACCTCGCCAGGTGGTGGTCCCGGTCGACCGCGCCGACTTCGGTTGGAGTGTCGTCGATGCCACCGGTTGGGCGTCGGCTGACCTGGACGACGCCATCGCCACGACCGTGCGCCACAGCTTCGACCTCGGCTCCGAGATCCCGTTGCAGGCAAAGGTGTTCCGTGTCGACGAGCACGATCACGTATTTGTGGCTGTGGTGCACCATATCGCCGCAGACGGCTGGTCGCTGACCCCGTTGGTGCGTGATCTGAGTGCGGCGTACGCCAGCCGGTGCTCGGGCCGCGCACCGGACTGGGCGCCACTGGCTGTGCAGTATGTCGACTACACGCTGTGGCAGCGTGTGCAGCTGGGTGAGCTCGAGGACGGTGACAGCGCGATCTCCGCTCAGCTCGCCTACTGGGAAGAAGCTCTCGCCGGCCTGCCCGAACGGCTGGCGTTACCCACCGATCGCCCCTACCCGTCCGTTGCCGATCAGCGGGGCGCGACCATCGACGTGGATTGGCCCGCCGAGTTGCAGCAGCAGGTGAGTGCGGTGGCAGGCGAGCACGGGGCAACGACCTTCATGGTGGTGCAGGCCGCCCTGCTCGCCGTGCTCTCCAAATTGAGCGCGAGTTCCGATGTGGCCGTGGGTTTCCCGATCGCAGGACGCCGGTCCCCGGCACTCGAGGAGCTGGTCGGATTCTTCGTGAACAACTTGGTGTTGCGCGCGGACCTTTCCGGGGACCCCACGGTGGCGGAGTTGCTGGCCCAGGTGCGCGCCCGCAGCTTGGCTGCTTTCGAACATCAGGACGTGCCGTTCGAAGTGTTGGTGGAACGGCTGAACCCGACCCGTAGCCTCAGTCACCACCCGCTGGTTCAGGTGGCATTGGCATGGCAGAACCTGTGGCAGGCCACTGGGCCCGCCGACGGGTTGAGCCTTGGCGACCTAGAGGTCAGCCCGTTGCCGGTGGACACCCAGACCGCTCGCATGGATCTGACGTTCTCGCTCGGAGAACGCTGGACTTCCGAAGGTGAGCCAGCCGGGATCGGTGGGGCAGTGGAATACCGCACCGATGTGTTCGATGCCGCCGGCGTCGAAATGCTGATCGCGCGCTGGCAGCGTGTCCTGACGGCGATGACGGCCGACACCACCCGACGGCTCTCCTCGCTCGAGCTGCTCGACGAGGCCGAGCACGCCCGGTTGGCTGATTGGGGTAACCAGGCCGTACTGACGGCTTTTGAGCCCGCGGCGGATGAGCTCTCGATTCCGGTGTTGTTCGCCGAACAGGTCGCCCGCTCGCCCGAGGCGGTGGCAATCAGTTTCGGCGACTGTCACATGACGTATCGGGAAGTCCATGAGGCGGCAACTCGGTTGGCGCACAGGCTGGTTGCCGACGGCGTGGGTCCGGGTACCTGCGTGGTCTTGCTGGCCGAGCGCTCTGCCGACGCGGTTGTATCGATGCTGGCGGTACTCACCGCCGGCGCAGCATATCTGCCGATCGACCCGGTTCTGCCCGATGCGCGAATCGAATTCATGCTTACCGATGCCGCGCCGGCGGCCGCGGTCGTCACCACTGGTCTGGCCGATCGACTCGCCGGGTGCGGTGTGACGGTGATCGAGGTCGGTGACGACGCGCCGGCAGTGTCTTGGACATCGGACGGCGCCTCATTGCCGGTACCGAGCCCGGACGATATCGCCTACGTCATCTACACGTCGGGCACCACCGGCGTACCCAAGGGCGTGGCGATCACCCACCGGAACGTGATCGGGCTCCTGGGCTCCGCTGACACGTTTTTGGCCGGACAGACGTGGACGCAATGGCATTCGTATGCCTTCGACGCCTCGGTCGAGGAGATCTGGGGCGCGTTGCTGCACGGCGGCCGGCTGGTGGTTGTTCCCGAGTCGGTCGCCCGGTCGCCCGAAGACCTGCAAACACTGCTCGTCGCCGAGCAGGTCGGCGTCCTGAGCCAGACCCCATCCGCGGTTGCCCTGCTGACGCCCGATCGGCTCGGGCCGGTGACGTTGTTGGTGGCGGGTGAGGCCTGCCCGGCGGAGTTGGTGGAGCGCTGGGCACCCGGACGTACGATGGTGAACGCCTACGGTCCCACCGAGACCACGATATGTGCCTCCAGGACGGCACCATTGACGCCCGAAACAGGCGCCCCGTCGATCGGTGTGCCGATTGCGGGTGCGGCGCTGTTCGTGCTCGACGGAGCGTTGCGCCGGGTGCCGCCTGGAGTGGTGGGAGAGTTGTACGTGGCCGGCCGCGGCGTGGGTGTCGGCTATCTGGGCCAGGCGAATCTGACCGGAACCCGCTTTGTGGCTTGCCCGTTCGGTGCTCCGGGGGCGCGCATGTACCGTACCGGCGATCTGGTGCACTGGGACGCCGACGGGCAGCTGCGCTACGTGGGTCGTGCTGATGAGCAGGTCAAGATCCGCGGGTATCGCATCGAACTCGGTGAGATCCAGGCGGTTCTGGCCGCACTGGACGGTGTCGAGCAGGCGGCCGTGATCGCTCGCGCAGATCGCCCGGGCGACAAACGACTGGTCGGCTATGTGACCGGCACCGCGGATCCGGCCAAGCTGCGCACCCAACTGGCCGAACAACTGCCTGTCTATATGGTTCCCGCTGCGGTGGTCACATTACCGACGTTGCCGTTGACACCGAACGGCAAGCTGAACATCCGAGCCCTTCCCGCACCCGAGTACCAGGACATCGACCGCTACCGTGCCCCAGGCAACGTAACCGAAGAGATTCTGGCCGGGATCTACGCCACCGTACTGGGTGTGGAGCGAGTAGGGGTCGACGACTCCTTCTTCGACCTGGGCGGGGATTCGCTGTCGGCGATGCGATTGGTCGCCGCGATCAACACCACCCTCGACACCGGTCTCGCAGTGCGCGTCTTGTTCGAGGCGCCCACGGTGGCGCAACTGGCGCCCCACATCGGTGACCAAGAGGCTCGCCTGGATCCGCTGGTGGCCGGAGAACGTCCCGCGGTGATCCCGCTGTCGTTCGCCCAGTCCCGGTTGTGGTTCCTCGACCAATTGCAGGGCCCGTCACCGGTTTACAACATGGCGACAGCCTTGCGGATCCGCGGCGGCCTGGATTCCGATGCGCTGGGTGTTGCACTCGCCGACGTGGTGGCCCGGCATGAAAGCCTGCGCACCGTGTTCCCGGCAGTCGACGGGATACCGCGTCAGTCGGTGTTGGCGCTCGAGGCCGCACAGTTCGGCTGGGTCGTCGTCGATGCCGCCGGCTGGACAGCGGACAGGTTGCACGACGCGATCGCCGCGGCCGCGCAGCACACTTTCGATCTGTCCACCGAAATACCGCTGCGGGCAAAACTTTTCCGCCTTGCCGAAGACGAACATGTGCTGGCTGCGGTGGTGCACCATATCGCCGCCGATGCTTGGTCGCTGACCCCACTGGTGCTCGACCTCGGTGTGGCCTACTCCGCCCGAAGTGCCGGGCAGGCCCCCGCCTGGTCTGATCTGACCGTCCAGTACGTCGATTACACGCTGTGGCAACGCGCACAGTTCGGCGACTTCGACGACAGCCGGAGCCGTATCGCCAAGCAACTGGCCTACTGGCAGGATGCACTGGCCGGTATGCCGGAGCGGGTGGAACTGCCCACCGTCCGGCCCTATCCGCCGACGGCGGACCAGCGCGGGGCCATCGTCACCGTGGATTGGCCGGCAGAACTGCAGCAGCAGGTCGCCCGTGTGGCCCGTGAGCACAATGCGACCAGCTTCATGGTGATTCAAGCGGGGCTGTTGACCCTGCTCTCGAAGCTCAGCGGAAGTTCCGATGTGGCAGTCGGTTTCCCCATCGCTGGGCGCCGTGACCCCGCACTCGACGAACTCATCGGATTCTTCGTCAACACTCTGGTGTTGCGCGCCGATCTGGGCGGAAACCCGACGGTCGCGGAACTCTTGGCGCAGGTGCGGTCCCGCAGTCTGGCAGCCTATGACCACCAGGATGTGCCGTTCGAGGTGCTCGTCGAGCGGCTCAACCCGACGCGTTCCCTGACCCATCACCCCCTGATCCAGGTGGCGCTGGGCTGGCAGAACGTACCCGGCCAGTCCACCGGCGGCCTTGCTCTCGGTGATCTCGAGGTCAGCCAGATGCCCGCGGACACCCACACCGCACGCATGGATCTGAGCTTCTCCCTGGCCGAACGGTGGACCCAGACCGGGGCTCCGGCCGGAATCGGCGGAACGGTGGAGTTCCGCACCGACGTGTTCGACACGGCGACCATCGAAACGATGCTCGGCCGGTTCGAGCTGCTGTTGTCGGCGATGACGGCCGATACCGACCGGGCGCTGTCCTCGATCGACCTGCTCGGCGCCGCCGAGCACGCGCACCTCGACGCCGTCGGCAACCGGGCGGCGCTGGCCGCGACGGTGCCTGCAGATCCGTTGTCGGTCCCAGCGTTGTTCACCGCCGAGGTGAATCGCGCACCCGAGGCCGTCGCGGTCACGTTCGACGGCCGATCCCTGACCTACCGCGCGCTCGACGAGGCCGCAAACCGTTTGGCGCACTTCCTCATCGGTCAGGGTGCGGGACCGGGCAGCTGTGTGGCCGTGCTGCTCGAGCGTTCTGCCGATGCCGTTGTAGCGATGCTGGCGGTACTGAAGGCCGGGGCCGCGTACCTGGCGATCGATCCCGCACTGCCTGCGGCCCGAATCGATTTCATGCTCGCCGACGCCGCACCGGTCGCCGCGGTCACGACCAGCCCTCTGGCCGGCCGGCTGGACGGCCGTGGCCTGTGCGCGATCGATGTCCACGACCCGGCGATTGCGGACCAGCCCGACACCGCACCCGCGGAACCGCTACCCGAGGACATCGCCTACCTCATCTACACGTCGGGAACCACCGGTGTTCCCAAGGGGGTGGCGGTCAGCCATCAGAATCTGGCTCACCTGGCCCGGTCCACCCCCGAGCAGCTGCCGACGAATCCGGTATGGACGCAGTGCCATTCGTACGCGTTCGACTTCTCGGTATGGGAGATCTGGGCCGCGCTGCTGGGAGGGGCACGTCTGGTCGTCGTGCCCGAGTCGGTGGTGAGCTCACCCGACGAGTTCCACGAGCTGCTCGTCCGCGAACAGGTGAACGTGCTGACCCAGACCCCGTCGGCGGCGGGGGCACTGTCCCCGGAGGGACTGGAATCGGTGGCGCTGCTGCTCGGTGGTGAAGCCTGCCCGGGTGAGGTGGTCGACCGCTGGGCCCCTGGCCGGCTCGTGATCAACGCCTATGGCCCCACCGAGATCACGGTGTATGCGTCGATGAGTGCGCCTCTGAAACCAGGATCGGGCGCGGCACCGATCGGGGCTCCGGTCCCGACATCGGCGTTGTTCGTACTCGACCAGTGGTTGCGTCCGGTGCCTCCCGGGGTGGCGGGGGAGCTCTACGTGGCCGGCGCGGGTGTTGCGGTTGGCTACCTGGGCCGCTCAGGTTTGACTGCCACGCGGTTCGTGGCGTGTCCGTTCGGGGAACCGGGGCAGCCCGCAATACGGATGTACCGCACCGGAGATCTCGTCAGCTGGCGCGCCGACGGGCAGCTGCAATACCTTGGCCGTGCCGACGACCAGGTCAAGATCCGCGGGTATCGGATCGAGCTCGGCGAGGTACAGGCCGCGTTGGGTGCGTTGGACGGTGTCGAGCAGGCGGTGGTGATCGCCCGCGAAGACCACCCGGGGATCAAGCGGCTGGTCGGCTACGTAACCCACGATGCGTCCGGCTCGGCCGAGCCGGTGGGCCTCCGAAACATGTTGGCGGACCGGCTTCCGCCCTACATGATTCCGGCGGCCATCGTGGTCCTGGGGGCGTTGCCGTTGACCGTCAACGGCAAACTCGACGTCCGGGCCTTACCGGCACCGGACTATCAAGACGCCGGCCAGTACCGCGCTCCCGAGACGGCCGTCGAGGAGATCCTCGCCGGAATCTTCGCCGAAGTTCTCGGACTGGAGCGGATCGGCGTGGACGACTCGTTCTTCGACCTCGGCGGCGACAGCATCCTTTCCATGCAGGTCGTCGCGAGAGCCAGGGCGTGTGGCGTGATGTGCAGGCCTCGTGACATTTTCGTCGAGCAGACCGTCGCCCGACTGGCGCAAGTGGCAGGCGTGGCAGACGATGATGCCGGCCCTGTCGACGAGGGTGTCGGTCCGGTGAAGCCGACCCCGATCATGCGGTGGCTGGAAGAGGTGGACCGCGAGGGCCGGCCGGTCGATCAGTTCAACCAGACGGTGGTGGTGCAGGCTCCGGCCGGGGTCACCGAGTCCGATGTCGAGACGGTACTGGCGGCCCTGCTCGATCGGCATGCCATGTTGCGTCTGCGTGCTGAAGATGCCGGGACCGGCAACTGGTCGCTCGTGGTACCCGAGAAGGGTTCGGTACGAGCACATCTGGACTCGGCCGACGCCGTCTCCGACGAGGCACTGATCGCAGCCCGGTCGCGGTTGAACCCGGCGGCGGGCGAGATGGTCAGCGCGCTGTGGGTGGCCACCACCGGCCAGCTGGTGCTGACGGTCCATCACCTGGCCATCGATGCGGTGTCCTGGCGAATTCTGCTCGAGGACCTCAACATCGCCTGGGCACAACATTGTCAGGGGCAGCCGATCGTATTGCCCACCGCCGGGACCTCATTCGCGCAGTGGGCGACACTGCTGGAGGAGCACGCCCGCTCGGCGGCAGTGGTGGGTCAGGCCGACGCCTGGCGACGAGTACTGGCGGCCCCGTCGGCGCTGCCCGCGGTCCGACCCGAACTCGATACATACGAAACCGCAGGTCATCTCACCACATCGCTGGATGCCGCGACGACGCGTGTGCTGCTTGGAGAAGCGCCGGCCGCATTCCACGCCGGAGTGCAGGACATCCTGCTGATCGCCTACGGCATGGCGTTGACCGAATTCCTCGGTGTGACCTTGCCGGTCACCATCGACGTCGAGGGCCACGGCCGTAGCGAGGAACTGGGTGCGAGCGTCGACCTGTCCCGAACGGTCGGGTGGTTCACCACCAAGTACCCGGTGACCCTGACCATGACGGGCGAACCGGAAGGCCAACGGGGCAGGCTGCCGTGGTCCGATGTGGTGGCCGGTGGTCCGGCACTGGGCCGCGTCATCAAGGACGCCAAGGAACAACTGCGTGCCCTGCCCGACGGAATGACCTACGGTCTCCTGCGTTACCTGAACCCCGATGTCGACCTGTTCGGGGCCGACCCGGCTGTCGGGTTCAATTATCTCGGCAGAGTGGGTTCCGCCGGTCCAGTCCCGTCGGAGGCGGCTGCGGATCTGTGGCGGCCCAGCAGTGACGGGGCGGCGGTCGCATCCGTTGCCTCAGCCATCCCCATGCCGCTGGGCCATACGGTCGAACTCAACGCGAGCACCGCTGAAACCGAGTCCGGCCCAAGTCTTCACGCCTCGTGGACGTGGGCCCCCTCGGCCCTGGGCGAGGACCAGGTCAGCCGGCTGGGTCAACTCTGGTTCGAGGCGCTGACCGGAATCTGTGCGTACGTCGGCGCCGGTGGCGGAGGCCTCACGCCATCTGACATCGTGCCGGCCGATCTCACCCAGCCCCAGATCGACGAGCTGACCGAACATCACCGGGTCGCCGACATCCTGCCGCTGACACCGCTGCAGCGGGGGCTCCTGTTCCAGGCCAATGCCACAAGGAACAATGATGACGACGTCTACGCCATGCAGCTGGACATCACCATCACCGGACCCCTGGATCCGCTGCGGTTGCGTGAGGCGGTGCGCGCCGTGGTCAACCGGCACCCCAACTTGGCAGCCCGGTTCGACAAGCGATTCGACGAGCCGGTCCAGATCATCCCGGCCGACGCCACGGTGCCCTGGCAGTACCTCGACATGGCCACGGGCACAGTGACGCTCGACGAGCAGGTGGCACAGGTGTGCGCCGCCGAACGCGCCTCGGTCTGCGATCTCGTGCACCAAACGGCGTTCCGCACCGCCTTGATCAAGACCTCGGACAGCGAGCACCGGTTCGTCATGACCTATCACCACATCGTGCTCGACGGTTGGTCACTGCCGATCCTGTTGCAGGAGATCTTCGCCGGCTACTACGGGCAGCGCCTTCCCGCTGCCGCGCCGTACCGGAATTTCGTGGCATGGATGGCCGATCGGGATGTCGCGGCCGCCAACACTGCCTGGCGCGATGTCCTCGCCGGCTTTGCCACCCCGACCCTGGTCGCACCCGGTCGGGCAACACCGGGACGACGCGCCACCGAGACGTTCCGGCTGCCCGCCGAGACGACCCGGGCCGTCACCGAGCTCGCACGCGCCCAACACACCACCGCCAACACCGTCTTGCAGGCTGCGTGGGCCCAGGTGCTCATGTGGCTCACCGGCCAGCACGACGTCACCTTCGGTGTCGCGGTATCGGGCCGGTCGGCCGAAGTGGCAGGAGCGGATTCGATGGTGGGACTGCTGATCAATACCGTGCCGGTTCGCGCCACCATCACACCCGACACCACCATCGCCGGCCTGCTCGACGAACTGCAACGCCACCACAGCGACACCCTCGATCACCAGCATCTGGCGCTCAGCGAGATTCATCGTGCCGTGGGGCAGGATCAGCTGTTCGACACGCTGTTCGTCTATCAGAACTACCCGGTGGAGACAGTGGCGTCGTCGATGGCCGACGGTCTGGCCATCACCGCGGTCAACGGACGCGAATACAACCACTACCCGCTGACGATGCAAGCGATGCCAGGTACCGAACTGGTTCTGCGGGTCGAATTCGACACCGACGTGTTCACGGCGAAACGCGTGAACAAGGTCGTCGCGCGGTTCCGGCGGGTGCTGGACGCCATGACCGGGGAGGAACCGCGATCGTGACTGCCGAGGCCAACCGGCGACTGTTGTCGATGGATCTCGATGACGACGATGAACTCGAGGAACTCGACGGCTGGGGTAACCGGTCCGCCCTGACCGAGACGACGCCACAGACGGGGACGATTCCGGAGTTGTTTTCCGAGCAGGTGACTCGGGATCCCAGGGCAGTGGCGGTCAGCTTCGACGGAAGCCACATCACGTACGGCGACCTCGATGAGGCCGCCAATCGGTTGGCGCACCTGCTGATCGAACGTGGCGTCAGGCCGGGCCACCGGGTGGCCCTGTTGTTCTCCCGATCGATCGAGGCCGTCGTGGCCGTCATGGGTGTGCTGAAAACCGGCGCGGCTTATGTGCCGATCGACCCGGTGGTTCCTGATGCCCGGGTGGAGTTCGTGGTTGCCGATTCCGGGCCGGTGGCCGCGGTGACCACCGCCGATCTCGCCGATCGCCTTGACGGACATGGCTTTCCGGTGATCGCTGTCGACGACGCCGTGGCGGACACTCAGCCCGTCGCCGCGCCGCGACTCGTGGCAGCACCTGATGACGTCGCATATCTGATCTACACGTCGGGCACCACCGGTGTGCCCAAGGGCGTGGCGATCCCGCACCGAAATGTCACCCGCCTGCTGGGCGCGATCGATCGAGATGTGATGTTGTCCGCCGGCCAGGTGTGGACACAGTGTCATTCGTTGGCGTTCGACTTCTCGGTGTGGGAGATCTTCGGCGCCCTGCTCCACGGCGGACGGTTGGTGGTGGTGCCCGAATCCGTGACACGCTCGGCTGAGGAGCTCCACACCCTGTTGATCGCCGAGCAGGTCAGCGTTTTGAGTCAGACGCCGTCGGCGTTCTACGCGCTGCAAGCCGTGGAGAAGGGGCAGACCGACTTCAGCCGCCAAACCACGGCACTCGAGGTTGTCGTGTTCGGCGGTGAGGCGCTCGAACCGCCTCGGCTCGCACCATGGTTGGACCGCCACCCGGTATCGCCGCGATTGATCAACATGTACGGGATCACCGAGACGACGGTGCATGCCTCGTTCCGTGAGATCACCGCCGCCGATGTGGGCCGCGCGGTCAGTCCGATCGGTGTGCCGCTGGCTGATCTGGCGTTCTTCGTGCTCGATGATTGGTTGCGCCCGGTGCCTGCGGGTGCGATGGGTGAGTTGTATGTCGCCGGTGCGGGTTTGGGCTACGGCTACGTGGAGCGGGCGCCGTTGACCGCGACACGGTATGTGGCGTGCCCTTTCGGTCCTCCGGGCAGGCCCGCAACCCGGATGTACCGCACCGGGGATCTGGTCAGTTGGGGTGCCGACGGGCAGTTGCAGTATCTGGGCCGTGCCGATGAGCAGGTCAAGATCCGCGGGTATCGCATCGAACTCGGTGAGATCCAAGCTGCTTTGATGGCGTTGGACGGTGTCGATCAGGCGGTGGTGATCGCCCGTGAGGACCGGCCCGGGGACAAGCGTCTGGTCGGCTACACCACGGGGCCGGGCGATCCCGCCGCATTGCGTGACGCACTGGGGGAGAAGCTGCCGCCCTACATGGTGCCCACGGCCATCGTTGCCATCGAGACCGTTCCGCTGACGGTCAACGGCAAGCTCGACAAGAAGGCCTTGCCCGCACCGGAATACCAGCACGGCGATGACTACCGGGCCCCGTCGACTCCGACCGAGGAGATGGTGGCCGGCATCTACGCCGAGATCCTCGGCCTGGACCGCGTCGGCGTCGACGACTCCTTTTTCGAACTCGGCGGGGATTCGCTGCAGGCCATGCGCCTGGTGGCCGCGCTCAACCGAACCCTGGACGCCGGGCTTGAAGAGCGGGTCATCTTCGATGCTCCGACGGTGGCGGAATTGGTGCTTCGCATCGGTGACGGTGCCGGGAACCAGCAGCCATTGCTGGCGGGTGACCGCCCGGAGATGATGCCCCTGTCGTTCGCGCAGAGCCGGTTGTGGTTCATCGACCAATTGCAGGGCCCCTCACCGGTGTACAACCTGGCGGCGGGGCTGCGTCTCACCGGCTCGCTCGATGTCGATGCGCTGGGCACGGCCATTGCCGACCTCTTGGAGCGGCACGAGAGCCTGCGCACCTTGTTCCCGACGGTCGAGGGGACTCCTCATCAGCTGATCGCCGCCGCGGACCAGACCGGGTTCAGCTGGAAGGTCGTCGATGCCTGCGGATGGCCGGCAGCCCGGTTACAAGAAGCCGTCGAAGACACCGCGCGGCACGGATTCGACCTGGGTGCCGAGATCCCCTTCCTGGCACGGATTTTCCGTGTCACCGACGACGAGCATGTGCTGGTGGTCGTGGTGCACCACATCGCCGCCGACGGGTGGTCGATCACCCCGCTGGTGACCGATCTGGCTGTGGCCTACGCCGATCGGTGCGCTGGGCACGCACCTGGCTGGGAACCGTTGGCGGTCCAGTACGCGGATTACACGTTGTGGCAACGGGCCCAGCTGGGCGATCTGGAAGACAGTGACAGCCGGATTTCGCAGCAACTGAGATTCTGGACCGATGCCCTGGCGGGCATGCCCGAATGCGTGGCGTTGCCGACCGACCGTCCGTACCCCATGGTGGCCGAGCAACAGGGTGACCGAATCGATGTCGAGTGGCCGGCAGATGTGCAGCAGCGGGTTGCTCGCCTGGCCCGTGATCACAACGCGACCAAGTTCATGGTCCTCCAAGCGGCGCTGCTGACCCTGTTGTCGAAGCTGAGCTCCAGTTCTGATGTGGCGGTGGGCTTCCCGATCGCCGGGCGTCGTGATCCCGCCCTCGACGATCTGGTCGGGTTCTTCGTCAACACGTTGGTGCTGCGTGTGGATCTGGCGGGCGACCCGACGGTCAGCGAGGTGCTGGCTCAAGTACGTGCCAACAGTCTCGGCGCCTTCGAACACCAGGATGTGCCGTTCGAAGTGCTCGTCGAACGACTCAACCCGACCCGGTCGCTGACCCATCACCCCCTTGTGCAGGTGATGATGGCCTGGCAGAACGTCCCCGGCCAGGCCGGCGGCTCCGGCGACGGATTGGCACTCGGAGATCTGCAGGCCACCCCGCTGCCATTGGACACGCACACCGCCCGCACGGACCTGTCGTTCTCCCTGGCGGAACGTTGGACTGAAACCGGCCAGGCCGCAGGGATTTCCGGGACGGTGGAGTACCGCACCGACGTGTTCGACGCGTCGACGATCGAAGCCCTGGTCGCCCGGTTATACCGCGTGCTGGAGGCGATGGCGGCCGACCCGGCCCGCCGGCTGTCGGCAATCGACGTGCTCGATGCCGACGAACAGGTGCACCTGTACACGGTGGGCAACCGGGCGGCGCTGACCAGCCCTGCGCCGCAGGCGGGCTCGATCCCGGCCTTGTTCGGCACCCAGGTGGCACGTGCTGCCGATGCGCCGGCGGTCAGCTTCGGCGGAAGCCACATCACCTACGGAGATCTCGATCGGGCCGCGAACCGACTGGCGCACTTGCTGATCGAGCGTGGCGCCGGCCCGGGGCAGCGGGTAGCGGTGCTGTTGTCCCGGTCGGTCGAGGCCGTGGTGGCGATCATGGGCGTGCTGAAAACCGGTGCGGCGTATGTGCCGGTCGACCCCGCGGTGCCCGATTCGCGGCTGGATTTCGTGCTCGCCGACTCCCAGCCGGTCGTGGCGGTCACCACCGAGGATCTGACCGGCCGTCTGGCCGGGCATTCCGTGACGGTCATCGCTGTCGACGACGCCGCGGTGGCGGGGCAGGCCGACAGTCCGCCGCACCTCGGTCCCACGCCGGACGACATCGCGTATGTGATCTACACGTCGGGCACCACGGGTGTACCCAAGGGCGTGGCGATCCCGCACCGCAACGTGATTCGGCTGTTGCAGGCGCTGGACGCGGACCTGGAGTTGTCGTCTGGCCAGGTGTGGACACAGAGTCATTCGTTGGCGTTCGACTTCTCGGTGTGGGAGATCTTCGGCGCGCTGGTACACGGCGGCCGGCTGGTGGTGGTATCCGATTCGGTGGCGCGGTCTCCCGAGGATTTCCACGCTCTGTTGGTCCACGAACGAGTCAGCGTGTTGAGTCAGACGCCATCGGCGTTCTATGCGCTGCAAACCGCGGACGAGTTGTCACCGGCGTCCGGGTCTGAGCTGGAACTTGAGCTGGTCGTCTTCGGTGGCGAGGCGCTGGACCCGACACGGCTGGCCGAGTGGCTGGAAGACCACCCGGTGCTACCACGATTGATCAACATGTACGGGATCACCGAGACGACGGTGCATGCCTCGTTCCGTGAGATCACCGCCGCCGACGTGAGCCGCGCGGTCAGTCCGATCGGTGTGCCGCTCAAGCACCTGGCCTTTTTCGTGCTGGATCGCTGGATGCGTCCGGTGCCGGTCGGCGTGGTGGGTGAGTTGTATGTCGCCGGTGCGGGTTTGGCTGTCGGGTACGTGGGCCGGGCCGGCTTGAGCGCGTCACGGTTCGTGGCCTGTCCGTTCGCTCCGCCGGGACACCGGATGTATCGCACCGGGGACCTGGTGTCCTGGAACTCCGACGGGCAGTTGCAGTATCTGGGCCGTGCCGATGAGCAGGTCAAGATCCGTGGTTATCGCATCGAACTCGGTGAGATCCAGGCCGCTTTGATGGCGTTGGACGGTGTCGAGCAGGCGGTGGTGATCGCCCGTGAGGACCGGCCCGGGGACAAGCGTCTGGTCGGCTACCTCACCGGCACCGCAGATCCGCTGGCGACCCGCGTGGCGCTGGGGGACCGGCTCCCGTCCTACATGGTGCCCACCGCCGTCGTCGCGATCGACGCACTGCCCCTCACGGTCAACGGCAAACTCGATGTTCGCGCGTTGCCCGCGCCCGAATACCAGGACGTCGATCACTATCGCGCCCCGGCCACGCCCGTCGAGGAGATCCTGGCCGGCATCTTCGCCCAAGTCCTCGGATTGGACCAGGTCGGTGTCGACGACTCGTTCTTCGACCTTGGCGGCGACAGTATTTCGGCGATCCAGGTGATCTGGCGCGCGCACAGTGCCGGACTCACCGGTCGCCCACGCGATATCTTCGTCCAGCAGACGGTGGCCCGCCTGGCGCGGGTGGTCAGGTTGGCCGACAGCTCCGGCACGGCGATCGACGACGGGCTCGGACCGGTGGTGGCGACCCCGATCATGCGCTGGCTCAAGAGCCTGGAAACCGCCGACGGCCCGATCGACGAGTTCAACCAGACTGTGGTGCTGCAGGCCCCGGCCGGGGCCGGCGAGGATGACGTCGTAATCCTGTTGCAGGCCTTGCTCGATCGCCACGGCATGCTCCGCTTGCGGGCCGAGGACGACGGAGCGGGCGGATGGTCGATGAGTGTGCCTGAAGCCAACACGGTGGACGCCCGCGGGTGTCTGCAGACGATGGACCTGTTGACCGAAGACGCCCTGGCGGCGGCCCGCTCGCGGTTGAACCCAGCAGCCGGGACGATGCTGTGCGCGGTGTGGTGCTCTGCCACGGGCCAACTGGCGCTGGTGGTCCACCATCTGGCCATCGACGGCGTGTCGTGGCGAATTGTTTTGGAAGACCTGAACATCGCCTGGACCCAGCACCGCGGCGGGCAACCGGTGCTGTTGCCGCCGGCGGGTACGTCGTTCACCGGCTGGGCGAATCGACTCGCCGAACATGCGCGCCATCCCGATGTGGTCGGCCAGGCCGGCGCTTGGCGCCAGGTGACCGCGGTCCCCGCCGCGTTGCCGGCGCCGCAACCCGCCGAGGATACGTTCGCCACGGCCGGATATCTGACCGAGTTCCTGGACGCCGAGACCACCCACATGCTGCTCGGCGATGTGCCTGCGGCATTTCATGCCGGGGTACACGAGATCCTGTTGATCGCCTTCGGTTTGGCGTGGGCGCAGTACCTGGGCACCGGTGGCGCGCCGATCGCGTTCGATGTGGAGGGGCACGGCCGCCACGAGGAATTGGACGGCGGTGGTGACACCGACATCGACCTGTCGCGCACGGTGGGATGGTTCACCACGAAGTACCCGGTGTCGCTGAGCTTTGGCGGCCGTGGCGGAGGGCTGCGCTGGACACAGGTGGTGGCCGGCGATGCCGCGCTTGGTGCGGTGATCAAAGACGCCAAAGAACAACTTCGAGCGCTGCCGGACGGTCTGACCTATGGTCTGCTGCGCTATCTCAACCCGGATGTGGACCTGCCCGGCGCCGATCCCGTCATCGGCTTCAACTACCTCGGACGGCTGGGATCCCCGGCAGCCTATGCGTCCGGTGACGTGTGGCGCTTCAGCCAGGAAGGCCTGTCGTTGACCGGTGCTGCCGGGGCGATGCCCATCGCGTTGGCGCATTCGGTGGAGCTCAATGCCGTCACGATCGACACCGACACCGGCCCGCATCTGAACGCCACCTGGACATGGGCACCCACCGCGCTGGACCGCACGGCCGTCACCCGGATCAGCCGGCTGTGGTTCGACGCCTTGGCAGGAATCTGCGCCCATGTCAGGCGAGGTGGTGGCGGGCTGACACCGTCGGACATCGCCCCGGCCCGGCTGAGCCAGCAGCAGATCGACACCCTGCACGCCGACGGACCGATCGCCGACGTGCTGCTCCTGACGCCATTGCAGCAGGGGCTGCTGTACCACGCCGGCATCGCGAACAGCTCCGGCGACGATGTCTATGCGGTGCAGTTGGATCTGGCGTTGAGCGGCCCGCTCGACGTGCACCGGCTGCGGGACGCCGTGCAGGCGGTGGTCGGCAGACATCCGCATCTGGCTGCCCGATTCTGCCCGCAATTCGAACAACCGGTGCAGGTCATTCCCGCAGAGCCGGTGGCACCTTGGCGGTATATCACGTTGGACACCAACGGGATTGGCATCGCCGATCAGATCGAGGAGATCTGCGCGGCCGAACGCGCGGCTGTGTGCGACCTGGAGAATCAGCCTGCGTTCCGGGCCGTCTTGATCCGTATCGCGGACAACCGGCACCAATTCGTGCTGACCAATCACCACATCGTTCTGGACGGCTGGTCGATGCCGATCCTGATGCAGGAGATCTTCGCCGGATACCAAGGGCTGCGGTTGCCCGCGGCGTCGCCGTATCGCAGCTTCATGACGTGGCTGGCCGAACGCGACCACCACGCCGCCCGGGCAGCATGGCGCGAGGTGCTGGACGGATTCGACACGCCGATCCTGGTCGGGCCGCCGCAGCGGCTGCGGTTCGGGGAGCGTTGCGTCGACTCGTATCGGGTGCCCGCGAAAACCACGCGCGCGCTCACCAAGCTGGCGCGTTCGCATCACACCACCGTCAACGTGGTGTTGCAGGGCGCCTGGGCGCTCCTGCTCAGTTCACTGACCGGCCAGTCGGACGTCGCGTTCGGCACTGTCGTGTCGGGCAGGTCTGCCGAGGTCGACGGCGCAGATTCGATGGTCGGCCTGCTGATCAACACCGTGCCGGTGCGGGCCACTTTCACCCCGGCCACCACCACCGTCGATCTGCTCGAGCAGCTGCAGCGGACCCACAACGACACGCTCGACCACCAGCACGTGGCGCTCAGCGACATCCATCGCATCACCGGCCAGGACACGCTGTTCGACACCGTCTTCGTCTATGAGAACTATCCGACCGAGGGAGGCGCACAACCCGGTGGTGACGGGCTGGTCATCACCGGTTTCAGCAGCCGGGACTACTACCACTACCCGATCGCGGTGCAAGCCGGGCCGGGCCGCGAGCTGGAGCTTCGCGTCCAGTACGACACCGACGTGTTCGACAGGGAAACGATCGCGGCACTGATGGAGCGGTTCAAGAAGGTGCTGGCGGAGATGACGGCACATCCGGGGCGCCGCCTGTCGTCCTTCGACCTGCTCAAAGGCTCGGCACAGCCACGGCTGGCCTGGGCCCGCGGGGCGCAGCCCGAGCGCGCGGCGTTGCCGGCACCCGAACCCGGTGCGAACAGCGATGCGTACCGCCCGCCGGCCACCTTGATCGAGCAGATCGTGGCCAGCATCTACGCCGAGGTACTGGGCGTGGACCGGGTCGGGGTAGAGGAGTCGTTCTTCGAGTTGGGCGGCGATTCGATTTCTGCGATGCGTGCCATCGCCGCGATAAACGGCGCGCTCGACGTCGAGCTCACGGTTCTCACGTTGTTCGAATCCCCGTCCGTCCGCGAATTGGCCCAGCAATTGGAGACCACACCTGCTCAATAGGGCGGCGGCAGGGCCGGGTGGGCCGTCACCACATATATGGCACCAGCCGGTAGCGCGCCTGCTGCGCGTATTCGCGGTAGCCGTCCAACTCTTCGACGAGCAGCTTTTCCTCGTCACGGATGCGCACGACCAGCATGATGAGGCCCGAGATGACGGGCAGCAGGCCCCAGTAGGAGCCGAGCGCGAGGGGAACGCCCACGATGGTCAGCACGTTGCCGGTGTACATCGGGTGCCGCACCACCCCGTACAGACCGGTGGAGACGACCTTCTGGCCTTGCTCGATCTGAACCGTGGAGGCCGCGAAACTGTTCTGGATGACCACCAGGCTGGTGATCCCCAACCCGACGACGACCAGGACGTCACCGGCCACACAGACCGCGGCCGGCACCGACGACCAGCCGAATCGATGGTCCAGGGCGCTGATCACCACCATTGCCGCCAGCGAGAGGTACCAGGCGCCGATGAGGACCTTCTGCACCATCCGGGTTTCGGCTGCCGGGCCGGCATGCTTACGGCGCCGGTGGGCCTCGGGGTCGGCGTGCTGCAGGAAGATGCTGGGGATCCAGGTCGACAATGCGAACACCACGAGAAAAACCCAGGCTTGCCAGAAGTCGAGCGTCCCGGCGAGCGAGAACAGCACCAAGCCGAATGCGAAGAGTTCGACAATCCCGAATGCCACTACTCTCGCAACGGCTTTCACGGATCCTCCTGGCACGGCTACCGGCGCGCACAACGCAGCGCTCGGCCTAACCTACAGGGCGGTGACGGTGCCGTCAGGCGGTTCGGCGCCGCGTCCGTCGGGAATCTGTGCTCATTGCCTTTGATCGAGGCGTGGTGCCCTCGGTGAGATTCGAACTCACACTGTACGGGTTTTGAATCCGTTTCCTCTGCCAGTTGGGATACGAGGGCGTTCCGATCAGTACTGCGGCCTACCACCATAGAGGATCCCCCCGCGCTCGCCGAACAGCGGCCTCCACGACACAATGTCTCCCATGACCGGGTCACCGAAAGACGCTGACAGACCGCGCCGCGTACTCATCGCCGAGGACGAAGCGCTCATCCGCCTCGACCTCGCGGAGATGCTTCGCGAAGAGGGTTACGAGGTCGTCGGCGAAGCCGGTGACGGTCAGGAGGCTGTCGAACTCGCCGAATCGCTGCGCCCGGACCTGGTGATCATGGACGTCAAGATGCCGCGCCGCGACGGCATCGACGCCGCCTCTGAGATCGCCAGCAAGCGCATTGCCCCGATCGTGATCCTGACCGCGTTCAGCCAGCGGGAGTTGGTCGAGCGGGCCCGCGACGCAGGGGCGATGGCCTATCTGGTCAAGCCCTTCAGCATCACCGACCTGGTTCCGGCCATCGAGTTGGCGGTCAGTCGGTTCAGCGAGATCGCTGCGCTGGAGAACGAGGTGGCGACACTGGGGGATCGGCTTGAGACGCGCAAGCTGGTCGAGCGCGCAAAGGGTTTGCTGCAGAGCAAGCATCAGATGTCCGAACCTGAGGCGTTCAAGTGGATTCAGCGGGCCGCGATGGACCGCCGGACCACCATGAAACGGGTGGCCGAGGTGGTGCTGGAAACCCTCGAGGACTCAGAGGAATCCCCGGCGCAGGACAGCTGACCGGAGGGCCCGGCTGTTAATTGTGCGTTTCTGCCGGGCCGATATCGCGCGTTCGACCAGGATCCGCGCAAGGACCATTCACTCAACATCCCGCACTCGGACCGGTCGTTGGCTATGTTCTACCCGAAGCTCCGGCGCCCGGCCCTCACCAGGACAGGCGCCGGTGCCGCTGACAACTCTGACCCGGAGGTGAAGCGTGCGCGGTCGCGTGGCACGGAAAGCGTTTGCTCTCGGAAGTGCGGGTGTGGTTGCCCTGGCGATTGCCGGCTGTAACCAATCCTCACCGCAAGGTGAGGCATCGCAGACCGACTTGAAGATTGTCGAGAAGGTCCAGATCGACGAGAACGGTGCCGAGGTCAACGCCGCCGAGGGGGTCACCCCTGCCGACCCTGCCGGAGACGGGAAGGCCACCTGCCCGCCGGTGATGATCGCCATGATGGGCGCGCTCAACGGTCCCGACGCCGCGCTGGGCATCAACATCAAGAACGGCGTACAGCTCGCAATCGACAAGCACAATGCCGCCAATGCCGGTTGCCAGGTGCAGCTCAAGAGCTTTGACACCGAAGGCGATCCGCAGAAGGCAACCGGGGTGGCGCCGCAGATCGTCGACGAGCCGTTCATCGTGGGGCTGGTCGGGCCGGCGTTCTCCGGTGAGACGAAGGCCACCGGAGACGTGTTCAACCAGGCCGGTCTGGTCGCGGCCACCGCGTCGGCCACCAACGTGACGTTGAGCGAAAACGGGTGGCGCACGTTCTTCCGTGGCCTGGCCAATGACGGCGTGCAGGGCCCGTCCGTTGCCAACTACCTCAAGAACACGCTGGGCAACAAGAAGGTGTGTGTGGTCGACGACAGCACCGACTACGGCCTCGGTCTGGCCATAGCGGTACGTGAAACCCTTGGCCCGATTGCCGATTCGTCGTGCAACATCTCGGTGAAGAAGGGGGACAAGGAGTTCTCGGCCGCGGTCACCCAGATCAAGGGGGCGGCTCCCGACTCGGTGTTCTACAGCGGCTACTACGCCGAGGCCGCGCCGTTCGTGCAGCAGCTCAAGGACGGCGGCGTGACGGCGACCTTTGTCAGCGCCGACGGCACCAAGGATCAGCAGTTCGTCAACCAGGCCGGCGAATCGTCGAAGGGCACGCTGTTGTCCTGCCCGTGCGGCCCGGCCACCGGCACGTTCTCCGACGAGTACACCCAGAAGTTCGGCCAGGTGCCGGGTACCTACAGCACCGAGGGCTATGACCTGGGCACCATCCTGCTCAAGGGCATCGACTCCGGTGCCATCACCCGGCCGGCGCTGCTCGACTTCGTCCGCAAGTACGAGGGCCAGGGTGTTGCCCGCAAGTACCAGTGGAACGACAAGGGTGAGCTGACCACCACGTTGATCTGGATGTACGAAGTCAAGTAGTCCTCTGACGAAACGCGTCCGAGCCCGCAGCCCGGGCTCGGACGCGTTTCGCTACACATCGCAAAGTCAGGAGCCGCCGCCGGATGATCCTCCAGTGCGCCGAGCAATCCGCCTGCCTGGCAGCCAACATCAGTTTCAACCTGGACGGCCTGCGAGACGGTTTCTGGCAGCTGACGATCGACGGCTTGTCCTGGGGCGCGATCTACGCGCTGGTGGCGGTGGGATACACCTTGGTCTTCGGCGTGCTGCGGCTGATCAACTTCGCCCATTCGGAGATCTTCATGCTGGGCATGTTCGGCGCCTACTTCTGTCTGGATGTGATCCTGGGTTTCTCGCCGAGCGGCAACGCCTACAACAAGGGTGTCGCGCTGACCGTGCTGTATCTCGGCATTGCCATGTTGTTCGCGATGTTGGTCTCGGGCTCGGCGGCCATCGGTCTGGAATTCATCGCCTACCGGCCGCTACGAAAACGCAATGCTCGCGCGCTGACCTTCCTCATCACCGCCATCGGAATGTCTTTCGTACTGCAGGAGTTCGTGCATTTCGTGCTGCCGAAGCTGTTGAAGGGCTACGGCGGCAGCAACGCCCAGCAGCCCATCGTGCTGGTCCAGCCGAAATCGCAGTTCACGATCTTCGGCGCGTCAGTGTCGAACGTGACATTGGTGATCGTGGGCGCCGCGCTGGTGCTGGCTGTGTTGACCGACATCGCGATCAACCGCACGAGGTTCGGCCGCGGTATCCGAGCGGTCGCGCAGGATCCGACCACAGCCACGCTGATGGGAATCTCGCGGGAGCGAATCATCATGCGGACCTTCCTCATCGGTGGCCTGCTGGCAGGTGCGGCGGCGTTGCTCTATACGTTGAAGGTGCCGCAGGGCATCATCTATTCGGGCGGATTTCTGCTCGGCATCAAGGCATTCTCGGCCGCCGTACTGGGTGGCATCGGCAATCTTCGGGGTGCCCTGCTGGGTGGGTTGCTGCTGGGCATCATGGAGAACTACGGGCAGGCGGTATTCGGTACGCAGTGGCGTGATGTCGTGGCGTTTGTTCTGCTGGTACTGGTGCTGCTGTTCCGGCCGACCGGCATACTCGGTGAGAGCCTCGGGAAGGCGCGGGTATGAACGAGCAACAGGGTTCACAGTCCGCCGGGTCGCTGACCAAAACGCTGTTGGCCCCCGGCGACGCCATTCGCGAATGGTGGTCCAGCCTGCCGCGTATCGCCAAATGGCTTGTCGGCGTTGTGGGTTTCGGATTGCTGGGCCTGTTGCCGTTGTTCACTCCCGGCTTCCTCAATACCACCGGCATCAGTTTCGGCGGCACCATGGCGCAGTTCGCGATGGTGGCGATCATCGCGATCGGGCTCAATGTCGTGGTCGGGCAGGCCGGCCTCCTCGACCTCGGCTACGTCGGGTTCTATGCGGTGGGCGCCTACACGGTGGCGCTGCTGACCAGCCCCGACAGTCCGTGGAACAAGGTGGGCCCCAACGGGTTCTTCAGCCAGGACTGGGCATGGCTGTCCTGCCTTCCGCTGGCGATGGCGGTCACCGCCCTGGCCGGGCTCATCCTGGGAACGCCCACCCTGCGGTTGCGCGGCGACTATCTGGCGATCGTCACCCTCGGTTTCGGTGAGATCATCCGCCTGCTCGCCGACAACCTGTCCGATGTGACCAACGGTTCACGAGGACTCAACCAGATTGCCTACCCGCGGGTGGGGGAGAGCGAGAAGCTGCCGAACGGGGTGTTCTCCAGCGGCAACTCGGCTGGGGAGGCGAACTATGGGACCTGGTGGTTCTGGCTCGGCCTGATCCTGATGGTCGGAATCCTGCTGTTGGTCGGCAACCTCGAGCGCAGCCGGGTCGGGCGCGCATGGGTGGCAGTCCGCGAGGATGAGGACGCCGCCGAGGTGATGGGCGTCAACGCGTTCCGCTTCAAGTTGTGGGCGTTCGTCATCGGTGCCGCGATCGGCGGCCTCTCGGGTGCGCTCTACGCCGGCCAGGTTCAGTACGTGGCACCGCCGACGTTCAACATCATCAACTCGATGTTGTTCCTGTGCGCAGTGGTGCTCGGTGGGCAGGGCAACAAGCTCGGTGTCATCTTCGGTGCCTTCGTGGTGGTCTATCTGCCCAACCGGCTGCTGGGGGTGGAGTTTCTGGGAATCAACCTCGGCGACCTCAAGTATCTGTTTTTCGGTCTGGCCCTGGTGGTGCTGATGATCTTTCGGCCGCAGGGTCTGTTCCCCGTGCGTCAGCAGCTGTTGACCTACGGCCGATCGGCTCGACAGTTGTTGCGCGGCTCGTCGGACAAGGAGCCGGTGCTATGACGGAGCCTACGTCCGGTGTGACCGAGAGCGTCGAAGAACTGGCCGGGGTGCACCGCGAGATCCAGGCTGCTGAGGGTGAGATCCTGCTGGAGACAGTCGATCTCACGGTCAAGTTCGGAGGTCTGGTCGCCCTGGATTCGGTCAGCTTCAACATCCGCCGTGGTGAGATCCTGGGTCTGATCGGACCGAACGGCGCGGGCAAGACCACCTGCTTCAACGCGATCACCGGCGTCTACCGGCCCAGCTCGGGAGCCGTCAACTTCGATGGCGCCCCGCTCGGCCGGATCAAGCGTCACCAGATCACGCGACGCGGGATAGCCCGCACGTTCCAGAACATCCGGTTGTTCGGCGAGATGACCGCTCTGGAGAACGTCATGGTGGGCACCGACGCGCGGCACAAGACCTCGGTGCCCGGAGCCCTGGTGCGTTCCCCGCGGCACCGGCGCGAGGAACGGACGGCCATCGAACGGGCCGCGGCGCTGCTCCATTTCGTCGGGATCGCTCATCGTGGCGAGGAGAAGGCCAAGAATCTGCCCTACGGCGACCAGCGACGCCTCGAGATCGCGCGTGCGTTGGCCACCGAGCCCAAGCTGTTGTGCCTCGACGAACCGGCCGCCGGGTTCAATCCGGCCGAGAAGGCCTCGCTCATCGAGCTGATCCGCAAGATCCGCGACGACGGCTACACCGTGCTGTTGATCGAGCACGACATGCGCCTGGTGATGGGCGTGACCGACCGCATCGTGGTCCTGGAGTTCGGCCGCAAGATCGCCGACGGGTTGCCACGGAACATCCGCGAGGACCCCAAGGTCATCGCCGCATATCTGGGGGTGCCCGATGACGAGCTCGGCTGAGACGAGCCCTCCGGTGCTGCTCGAGGTACGCGATGTGGTGGTGCACTATGGCCGGATCAAGGCGTTGCACGGGGTTTCTCTGGTGGTGCACGAGGGCGAATTGGTGACCCTGCTGGGTTCCAACGGCGCCGGCAAGACGACCATGATGCGGGCGATCTCGGGCTTGCGGCCGCTGACCTCGGGTTCGATCTGGTTCGAGGGCCGCGACATCTCCCGGGTGAAGGCGCATCAGCGCGTTATCGACGGGCTGATCCAGGCTCCCGAGGGGCGTGGGGTATTTCCGGGGATGACTGTGCTGGAGAACTTGGAGATGGGTTGCTATGGGCGGAAGTTCGCCACCCGCGCCGAGCATGATGAGCGGTTGGACTGGGTGTTCGACACCTTCCCACGGCTGGCCGAGCGGCGATCTCAGGTGGGTGGAACCCTTTCGGGCGGGGAGCAGCAGATGTTGGCCATCGGCCGGGCGCTGATGGCCCGGCCCAGGGTGCTGCTGCTCGACGAGCCGTCGATGGGGCTGGCCCCGATGGTGATATCGCAGATCTTCAAGATCATTTCTGGGATCAACGCTCAGGGCACCACGGTGTTGCTGGTCGAGCAGAATGCCCAGCAGGCCCTGAGCCGGTCCGACCGCGCCTACATTCTGGAAACCGGCGACGTCACCCGCAGCGGTGATGCGCGGGAATTGTTGGCAGACGACAGTATTCGCGCCGCCTACCTCGGCGTCGCCTAGCTCATGGTGGTCAAATCGATCGCGCTGTTCGTCCTGGCCGCAGTACTGGAGATCGGTGGAGCCTGGCTGGTCTGGCAAGGTCTGCGCGAACACCGCGGCTGGATGTGGATGGGTGCCGGGGTGATCGCGCTGGGCGCCTATGGATTCGTCGCGGCCTTTCAGCCCGACGCCCATTTCGGCCGCGTCCTGGCTGCCTACGGCGGTGTGTTCATCGCCGGATCATTGGTGTGGGGCATGGTCGCCGACGGCTTCCGGCCCGACCGCTGGGACGTCGCGGGTGCGCTGGTGGCTCTGGCCGGGGTCGGCCTGATCATGTACGCCCCGCGCTGACCATCAGGTCAGATGGGCGCTGTCGTCGTCGAGGTCGTGCCGATTCAGGCCCATCGGCGTGGCGGCCGGCACGTCGCCTGCAGCCACCACCTGCCGGGTGATCGGCGTCAACACCTGGAACAGGGTGATGATCTCGTCGTCGGTCAACGCATCCAGAGCGCCGAGCGCCAAGGCATCGGTGCGATCCTCGATCGACTGTTTGACGTCGCGTCCGGCCTCGGTGAGCTCACCGTCGCCATCGAGCCAACCGCGCGAGCGCAGCTGCCCGACATAACCCGCCCACTGCTCCTCGTCGTAGTCGCGGCTGCGCATGATCATCTCGCGCGGCACGCGTCCGGCCGCCGCGTGCAGCACATTGCTCTGCCGTCCGCTGATGCCCTCGGCGACCAGAACGGCCACATGGGCGTCGCCGCGATGTTCGCGCAGGAGGGTGACGGCGTGCCACAGTTTGGCGATCGGATCCTCGGGCCATGGCTGGGCCCGGTTGGCGGCGTAGAGCGGACGGCCATCCAAGGGTGCCGTGCGGGCAGCCTTCGCGGTCAGTTCGGCCGCCAACCGGGTCGACTCGGATTCGGCCACCCCGGATCGTCGCAGTGCCGCGGCCGCCGAATCCGACCGGACTTGCAAGAGCATTGCCGGACTTGCCTTCTCCCACGCTCCGGGAAGCGCCTTGGCGACCCGCTCGGTGGTGAAGTTGTAGAACGTGGCGGCGACGACGTCGGCAGGCACGATGCCCAGCGGGGCTGAGCGAGCGGCGAAGTAGCCCGTCCAGAAGCCGCGGTAGCCGAGGGCGTCGAGGGCGGCGCGCGACTCGGGGGCGAAGTAGGTGACCGCGTGTACGGGTTCCAGCCGGTCGAAGAAGCGACGCGCGAGTGCGGGAGTACGACCCATATGGCTAGTTAAGCATCGGGCCGGTCGCCTTCTTTCACCGCGGTGGCCGCCTCGTCGATGATGGCCCGCATCGCACGTTCGGCGGCGTCCTCGTCACGCAGCCGGATCGCCCTGGCCACTTCGTCGTGTAACTCGATGGCGGCGGGATTGGGGGAGTCCGGCATCAGGCCATGTTCGGTGCGACCGGCCAGGACCTCGGCCACCACGTCGTTGAGCGCACGGAACATCTCGTTTCCGCTGGCGTCCAGGAGTGTCCGGTGAAATACCTTGTCTGCCAGTAAATATGCGTCGAGATCGCCGGATCGGCCGTGCACCACCATGTCCGAGACGGCGGCAGCGAGAATGCGGCACTGATCCGGGTCGGCCCGCCGGGCAGCCAGTGCCGCGGCGGCCGGTTCGAAACCCCGCCGAAGTTCCGACAGTGAGGCCAGCATCGCGGCCCGGTCGCCGGCGTGCAGGCGCCAGCGAATCAGTCTGGGATCGAAAACATTCCACTTGCGCGCGGGTTGGACGGTAATCCCGACCCGGCGCCGCGACTCCACCATGCCCATCGACTCCAGCACCCGGATCACCTCGCGCGCGACGCTGCGCGAAACCTCGTACTCGGCGCTGAGGCGGTCCAGGGTCAGCACCTGCTCAGCCGCCAGCTCGCCGGAGGCGATTCCGGTGCCGAGGGTGGTCAGCAGGCCGGCATGCAGTGCGCCGACATTTGAGGGCGATGACACGGTTACATCGTGTCATAGCGGTGCCACATCAGTAATAAACCGATGTAATCGAGATGGTATTGCAATCGTATGACTTTTACGCCATGCTGTGTGACGGCAGACACACATTGTGAGGCGGATGTATGGGGTCACCGGTAGTGGTCATGGGCGTATCGGGGTCGGGAAAGTCGACCGTCGGCGCGGCGTTGGCACAGCGGATGCGAGTGCCGTTCGCCGATGCCGACGACTTTCACCCCTCCGCCAACATCGCGAAGATGTCGGCCGGCCACGCGCTGGATGACGACGACCGCTTTCCCTGGTTGGAATCGATCGGTCAGTGGCTCGCCGATCATCACGCCGGCGGCGTGATGAGCTGCTCGGCACTCAAACACAAATACCGCGACCAACTGCGACAGCACTGCCCTGGCGTCATATTTCTGTATCTGAGCGGCTCAGTCGAGGTGATCCGCCGACGCCAGGCCAGCCGCCCTGGTCACTTCATGCCGGCCGCGCTGCTGGATTCCCAATTCGCGACGCTGGAACCACTCGGCCCTGACGAGGTCGGTATCGCCATAGACGTGGATCAGAGCATCGACGCCATAGTCGACGAATACATGGCCCAAATCGACACTGACACAACAGAACAGGAGAACCGATGACCTCGGCGCTCACTCATCTCGCGGCCGGAACAGAACTGGTCGAGCCGGTGGCGGGCGGCGCGCAGTTGGTCCTGGCCGCACTGGCCGGAATAGCCTTGATCGTCCTGCTCATCACGATTGTCAAACTGCACCCGTTCCTCGCACTGATCTTCGGCGCTCTGACCGTGGGCATCGCCGCGGGCGAGAACATCAGCGACGTCCTTGCCTCGTTCTCCAGCGGTTTCGGTTCCACGGCTGCCAGTGTCGGCATACTGATCGCCCTCGGCGCGATGTTCGCCAAGTTGCTCGCCGACTCCGGCGGCGCGGACGAGATCGTGGACACCATCGTCGGGCACGCGTCACCGCGCACGCTGCCGTGGGCGATGGCACTGGTCGGGGCGATCATCGGCCTTCCGATGTTCTTCGAGATCGGGCTGGTGCTGCTGATGCCGGTGATCTACCTGGTGGCACGCCGTTCCCAACTGTCCTTGATCACCATCGGGATTCCTGCGCTGGCAGGCCTTTCGGCCATGCACGGATTCGTACCGCCACATCCGGGACCCGTCGCCGCAATCTCGTTGCTCAACGCCGACCTTGGGGTCACGCTGGCGCTGGGTGTACTGGTGGCGATCCCGACGATCGTCGTGGCAGGTCCGTTGTTCGGCAAGCTGGCCGGACGCTGGGTCGTTCTCGAGGTTCCCGACCGGTTCGACGCGGCGGACACGGCCGGCACCAACCCGGGCGGCGGCACGGCCGCGACCATCACCGCGACCCCGACGAAGACACGACCGACCTTCGCGATCACGATGTTCAGCGTTCTGCTGCCGGTGGCCCTGATGATGGGCAAGGCTCTCGTCGACATCTTCGTCGAAGACACGTCGCACTTGCTGCGTCAGACATTCGACATCGTGGGTCAGCCGCTGATGGCGTTGCTCATCGCGGTGGTGGTCGGGATGTTCACCCTCGGTGGCGGGGCGAAGATGACTCGTGACCAGATCGTGAAATGCATCGAATCGTCGCTTCCTCCGGTCGCCGGGATCATCCTGATCGTCGCAGCCGGTGGCGGATTCAAGCAGGTTCTGGTCGACACAGGGATCGGCACATTGCTCGCCGAATGGGCCAAGGGCGCCAATCTTTCGGTCACCCTGCTGGCGTGGGTGCTGGCCGTCCTGATCCGGTTGGCGACGGGGTCGGCGACGGTGGCCACCATCACCGCCTCGTCCCTGATGCTGGGGTTGGTCGAGGGGATGAGCGCCGGTGAGGTGTCGCTGGTCGTGCTCGCGGTCGGTGCCGGCTCGCTGTTCTTCTCACATGTCAACGACGCCGGATTCTGGCTCGTGAAGGAGTATTTCGGGATGACCGTCGGCCAGACCATCAAGTCGTGGTCGCTGATGGAGACGGCGCTGTCGGTGACCGGCCTGGTTGTCGTCCTGCTGCTGGGGCTGGTGATTTGAGCCGCTGACCCGAGCCCCGGCGTGTGGCACCTGTGCGAACGGGCGCCACACGCAACGGTTCTCAGCTCCGGACCACCTGCGTTCCACCGGCGAATTCGTCGTGCTTGCCCTGCTTGGTGGGGCTGGAGCTGATGGTCACCGCAATGACGATCATCGCGATGATGCCCAGGAACCCGCCCACGAACGGAATGATCGGCAGCAGGGTGAAAGCATTGCGAATCGCCGCCTCCTTCGCCGTCGGCTTCGGCGTACCACCGGGGCCGTGCACGGCCAATCCCAACAGCTTCTTGCCCGGTGTCGCGCCCGTCGCCACCTCGAGACCGACGAAGTACACGAACATCAGCAATCCGCTGAAGAGGCCGGTGACCCAGTAGTTCGACAGCGAATCGGTGATGAACGAAAGGAAGAATGCCACGATCCCGACGATGATCCCGTCGATCACCCGCGCGAACCAGCGGCGAACCAAGCCGCCGGGAGTCTGGGTGGCATAGGGCGGTGGGTAGCCGCCCGGTTGTCCGTATTGTCCGTATCCCGGTTGATAGTCACCCGTGGTCATGCCACAACGTTACCGACCACGGCGCTGGTCGAGTTGGGTTCGCGCGCGATCGGCCAACGCAGCGGAGCGTTCGCGGGCCGCCTCGGCCAGTTCCGGTGCGCGTTCACGGGCGACCAGCGCGAATTCGCCGGCGCGGACACGTGCGGCGTCAGCCACCTCTGGCCCGTGTTCGCGTGCCAGTTGAGCCAACTCGCCCGCCCGTTCCACAGCCGCATCAGCGAGCTCGCGGCCGCGTTCGGCGCCGACGGCCAATCCGTGCCCGATCCGCTCGGCGATCACGCCGTCGGTGAGCGCGTCACCACCGGCGGACACACCGGGAACTGCAGCCGCGAGGTTGGCCGAGACCTGCTGCGCGGCACGGCGGCCGCGCCAGGCCAGTGACGGTTTACCCGCCGTATCGGCGGCCGCGATGATCAGGCCGCCGAGCAGACTCACGTCGGTGAAGAACTCACGGCGTTGCGCTGCCGCGTGTTGCGGGTCGGCATCTTTCAGGAAGGCCTGTGAGCCGATGCTTCGTGGCAACATGGTGACGGCCAGTGCCGCCGCGGTCAGGCGTGGGGCCCGGCCAAGCGCCAGGAGCAGACCGCCGACCACCTGAACTGCCGCGTTGACCCGTGCCACGGCTGCTGCGTTGTTCGGAACCCCGGCTCCTACCGGACCGGGTAGTGCACTCAATGCGCCGAGTGTTCTGCGGGTGGTCTCGGTGGAGGTACTCGGGTCGCGCAGGGTGTCGACACCTCGGGCGATGAAGGTCGCAGACAACATGGGGCGGGCGATTCGTCTGATCAACATGGGCTAGGAGTTCCCGCAGCCCGCGACGGCAAACCTGTGCGGTCAGCTCAACGGTTGCATGGCAGCATCAGCGCCCGGCAGTGCACCGGAGTAGCTTCGCAGGCGTGCGTCGCGTGGTCGGTGTCGGCGGTGGGCGATGAATTACGACTGGGAAGACCTGGGCGCGGGTGTGTGGCGCACCCGCCTCCCGTTTCTCGATGTGACGGTCGGACTCGTCTGCGGCAGCGCACAAGCCCTGCTGGTCGATTCCGGCACGACCCTGATCGAGGCCCACGGCATCGAGTCCGACGTCGCGGCGCTGTCCGGGCAACGCATCGGGCATATCGTCCTGACGCACAATCATTTCGACCACATCCTGGGCTCCTCGTGGTTCAAGGATGCCGAAATCCATTGCGCACCAGAGGTCGCCGAAACCATGGCGGCCGGCCGGGCGCACCTGCGCGCGGACGCGATCGACCACGGTGCCGACGTCGACGAAGTCGATCGGGCGATCGCCGCGATGACAGTGCCCACGCACCGACTGCCCACGGGCGAGATCGATCTGGGTGGCCGAACAGTGAGCATCTGCCGCCCCGGCCCAGGCCATACCCGCCACGACCTCATCGTCACAGTTCCGAATGAGCGCACCGTGGTGTTCTGCGGTGACCTCGTGGAGCAGTCCGGCGATCCGGTCATCGATGAGGATTCCGACCTCGAGGCCTGGCCGGCCACCCTGGATGCGGTGCTGCGCGCCGGCGCGCAGGATGGCGTGTTCGTTCCCGGTCACGGCGCGGTCGTCGATTCGCATTTCATCCGGCTTCAGCAGGGCTGGCTGCGTGCCCGGCGCCCTTGTTGATCCCCGCCGCCAAATTTAGTTAGTTCATATGCGACGATTCGCCGGTGACCGAGGTTGACGCCCATTTCGTGCAGTCCGAGCAGGACAGGTTCCAGCCGACCCGCTTTGCGCAGAGCCACTGGGGAGAGGACCACCTCAACGGGCCGGCATTGGTCGGACTGGCGGCACGAGCTCTGGAGTCAGCCTTCGGGCTGCCCGAATTTCTGCCCGCCCGGCTGACCGTCGACCTGTTCAAAGCCGCGCGCGGGCTGCCGACCACGACGAAGGTGGCGTTGATCCGCGACGGCAGGCGGGTCCGCAATTCCGAATGCGAGCTGGTCCAGGACGGCGTGACCGTTGCGCGTGCGACGTTGGTGCAATACCGGCTCAGCGCACCCCCGCGAGGTGAGGAGTGGACCGCGCCTGCCCGGTTCGAACCGCCGGCCGCGCTCGACGGGGACCGGAAGACGTATATGGGCAGCGACGAGGGCGGCTGGAGCCGTGCGATCGCCGAGCACCAGAACGCATCCCGCAAGCGGTTCATGAACCGCACCATCACCGTGGTGCAGGGGCATCCGAACTCGCCGTTCGTGCGCGCGGCGATGGCGGCCGAGGGCACCAGCCTGGTGACCAACCTGGGCACCGCCGGCGTCGGCTACATCAACGGCGACCTCACGGTCGCCCTGTCACGGTTGCCCGGTGACGAGTGGATCGGCGTCCAGGCGGATTCGCACTGGGCCGACGATGGCGTGGCCGTGGGTGCATCGACGTTGTTCGACAGTGCGGGTGCCTTCGGTACCGGCCTCGTCACAGCGATCAGCAACCCCGAGGCTCAGATCGATTTCTCCGACGACCCGTTTCCGGATCGCACCGCACCACGGTGACCACATGCGGCCTGCGAAGTTTGCACGGCCCCCGCTGGGCACGATGTATCCGGCGAGTTTCGGTTTGGGGCCCGTCGCGATTCTGGGTGATGACGAAACCTTGTGCGGAGTCTTGGCATTGGGCTCAGGGCACACCACCGACGTCCTGGAGGAATTCGTCGCGAGCATATGATCGGCTCGATCGGCTACCGGCGAAACACCACCCACCGCATGGCGCTGTACATGAAGATCGCCTCGCACCCGCCTGCGACAATCCTGGCCAGGTGGTACTCGACGCCCACCGCGGCCAACACGCTGGATACCCCGAGGATGAACGCCAGGTAGTTGATCACGACCACGATCACATACACCGTGAGCTGGGGGCCGACGGCTGCATGCGAGCGGAAGTTCAGTGTGCGGTTGAGGTAGTAGGCCAGCCCGAAGGCCGCCGCGTATCCGACGGTGATCGCGAGTGGAAGCGGGGCCCCGAAGGCACCGTGCAGGGCCGTCAGGATCGCCAGATCGACACCGAAGGTAAAGGTGTTGATCAACACGAAACCCAGGAATGTGGGCGCTACAACGGAATTCAGTGGTCCCGGCAGGCGGCGTACCATCCGTACACATAGTCGGTGAAACCGCTCGGCCTTGGTCAACCGGTCCGGTTCGTTCCGCACATGGACACCGTGGCATCAGAAGGTTGCAGCTAGTTGAGCGCCAGACCAACCGTGAGTGGTGAACGGGCTCACTCAGAGATCTCGACACCTTCATAGCTGCTCAGCAGCTCAGTGTTGGGCAACGCCATCTGCAGGTACACGTCGATGTGGCGGATCTTGTCGTCGGCGGTGAACTCGTACACGGACATCGAGTTGACGACCGATTCGAAATCGCCCATCTTCGTGCGCTCCTCGAGCTCGAGAAACACCACGCCGTCCACTTCGCTGACGCGCTTGAACAGGCCGTCCCATTCCGATGCCGTAGCCCAGTTGGTCAGGAAATCGGTGTACTGATCCCAGGTCATCGTTTCTTTGAAGTTCCCGACCCGTTCGAACTCGTCGACCGCGATCAGCTCCGCCAGCGGCGCCCAGCCCTCGGCCCCGAACCCGGGTTGCTTGGCGGCGTCCACGAGTTGCTTGGTGGTCACCGCATACTGCACGGCCATGCGGCTGCGGCCGGTGTACGAGTCGACGACCTCACTGACGTGTTTCAACGAAAAGTCCTATCGGTAGTGGATTTCGAGGCGGGCTCGATCAGGAGTCGGCGGCGGCCGCCAGGTACTTGTCGACGACCGAATGGAAGTGGGCGATGACGACTTCTTCTTTGACCAACGCCATGTGTTTCAGTGCGGTGTTGCGCAACCCGATCTGCTGGCGCGGCATCTGCTCGTAATCCTGTTGCAGCGCCTCGAAATACTTGAAGCTGCCTGGTTCATCGACAACGATCGGTTCAGCGGTGAACGCGGCCTTGGCCTCGTCGGGCAGCCACATGTAGCTGGCGACGTGCCAGATGCAGCGGTTGGGGTTTCCGTCGGGGTGCGGCAGTGACATGATGATGTGCGCTTCTCCGGCGCGGATCGTCATGAAGAAGTTCGGGAACCAGACCCAACCGTGGTTGTCGCTCATCTGGGCGTCGGTCAGCCCGCTGACGTCAAGTCCCATGTTGGTCAAGGTGTCTCGCGTCGCCCTCTGCATGAGTGTGCGCGCGGTGATGCCGTCGGGAAAGTTGAGTGTTCCGTCCGCGCCCCGGTACTCGGCGACGAGCTCCTGGAATCGGGGGATGACCGCGACGGTGGACGGAAATGTCTCGGGTAGGTCCATGATTCCGTCGACCTGCTGTTCAGGGGTGGCGCCGACGACGTCGAACGGTGCCATCGACACGCTGTGCTGCTCGAAGAACCGGTACCGGCTGGTGGCGGGGTCGATGTTGATCACCCGCAGCAACTGGGGATGGATGCCGTCGATGTGGTAGCCCTCCTGGAAGGCGTCGAGCACGACCTTCCAGTTGCAGTCGATGGCTTCGGTCACGTCCATCACGGTGACCATCTGGTCGAGGTGGTAGGGCGCGAGCATCGTCGCGACCTCTTCGCCGATGAAATCCGCCAGTGGCGCCGCGTCCGGATCCGGATTCAGGAAGATGAAACCGGCGAAGGTGTCCACCGCGACCTCGATCAGCCCGTGCGTGTCCTTGTCGATCGGCCCGGCCAACGCTTCGCGCAGCATGCCTTTGAGCCGCCCGTCGAGGTCATAAGACCATAAGTGGTACTGACACAGGAAGCCGCGCTTGGCATTTCCGCGCGATTCTCGGCACAGCACGTTGCCTCGATGCCGGCACGCATTGACGAACCCGCGAAGCCGCGTGTCCTTGCCGCGCACGATGAGGTAGGACTGGTCGAAGATCTGGTACTGCTTCCAGTCGCCCGCCTTGGTCAACTCGTCGACCCGGCCGACTACCTGCCAGACTTTGTTCCATATCGAATCACGCTCCTGGGCGACGAATTCCGGAGCAATGTAGCGACTGGTCGGAATTTCCATCCGATACGCATCGGGGGCGATGTCGCCGAGGCCGGTGGCGTTCTCGACCCAATCTCCGGGACGTGCTGTCTGCACGGACGGACCTCCTCGATCGATATGTGGGCGGTGAGGTGTCATTTGTGACTGCAGTCACTACTATACATAGACGTATATGCAATACAAGGATGAATATCTGGGCTGTGAAGCGTGTGAACACAACTGCGCCGACCTTTGACAGGATGGGCCCATGGCCGAACGCTGGACCAAGCAACGCCGCTTGGAGCACACCCGCAATGTCTTGCTGGATGCCGCCGAGGAGGTGTTCGCACGCAAGGGGTTTGACGGGGCCGCGCTCGAAGACATCGCCGAGGTCGGGGGATACACCCGCGGCGCCATCTACTCGCACTTCGGCAGCAAGGCCGAGTTGTTCCTGGCGGTCATCGAACGACAGCGTCAACAATTCTTCGACGGCTTCGCCGACGTGATCGCCACGTTTCACCGACTCGAGGATCTCGACGCCGACGAACTCGGTGATCGCTGGCGGGATCTGGTCGCCGTCGAGGGGCCCGACCGCGCCGTCCTCGGATCCGAGTACACCCTGTTCCTGCTTCGTAACCCCGAGGCGCGGGAGCGGGTGGCCGCGCAACGAGAGGAAACGGTCAGAGCGCTGGCTGACTACATCGCCAAAGGCGCTGCCCGACTGGGAGGCCACGTGGGTATCCCGGCCTTGGACCTGGCTCGTGTCATTCTGGCCGCCAACGACGGCGTCACCCTCAACAGCCTGTTGGACGACCAGGCGGTCTATCGGCCCTTCCTTCGCATGGTGCTGGCCAATATCGTTGTCCCCAAAAGCAACAACTCGTGAGCAAGACCCACCATCCGGCGCGTACCGGCGCGCTGATGGCGATGGCTTCCATGCTCTGCGTGCAGATCGGCCTGGCGGTGGCTGTCGGTTTGATCGACCAGATCGGTGCCGAGGGTGCCGCGTGGCTGCGGCTGGCATGGGCCGGTGTCCTCATGCTCGTGATCGTGCGGCCTCGCCCCTCGGCCTTCACCAAGTCCGCATTCTGGACCTGCGTCGCCCTCGGCGTCGTCACTGCCGGGGTGACGATGCTCTTCATGGCCGCGCTGTCCCGCATCCCGCTCGGTACGGCCAGTGCGCTGGAGTTTCTCGGCCCGCTGGGAGTGGCTGTCGCGCACGGACAGGGTCGCAATCGCATCCTGTGGCCCGGGCTGGCGGCGGCCGGTGTCGTGCTGCTCACCGAGCCCTGGACCGGCGACGTCGATCTCGTCGGTGTGCTCTTCGCGCTGAGTGCCGCGCTGTGCTGGGCGTGTTACATCCTGCTGACCCAACGGGTCGGTGACGAGGTAGCCGGCATCAAAGGACTCGGGGTGTCGATGCCGGTCGCCGGGTTGGTCAGCACTGCCGTCGTCGGGCCGTCGATATTTCCCCAATTGACCCCGCAGTTGCTGCTGATCGGTGTGGGCCTGGCTGTCCTGCTACCGGTGGTGCCGTTCGCGCTGGAGATGTCTGCGTTGCGGTATCTGAGCACGGCGGCGTTCGGAACGCTGATGGCCCTGGAGCCGGCCTTCGCGATGCTGGTCGGGTTCGTGCTGCTGCACCAGATCCCGGCCCCGGCCGCGGTGATCGGAATCTGTCTCGTGGTGGCAGCGGGGATCGGTGCGGCGCGCACCGGAGCGCGCGCCACACCGGTCCCGGCCGAAATCGGTTGACGAGGAACCGCAGGTTCAGACGTCGATCCGCTTGCGCCGGTACAGCGTCCCGGCCACGAGCAACAACAGGCTGACCACCAAGATCGCGGTGGCGAGCACGTTGATCTGCGGTGGCACAGCGGCTTTGACAGCAGCGTTGACATACAGGGGATAGGTCACCGTGGAGCCGCTGACGAAGTAGGTGATGATGAAGTCGTCGAGGGACAACGCGAACGACAGCATCGCGGCGGCGACGATTCCAGGGACGATCAGGGGCAGGGTCACTTTGAAGAACGTCCGGGTAGGGCTGGCGCCCAGATCCATCGAGGCATCCTCGAGCGTCCAGTCGAAACCACGCACCCGGGCGCGGACCGTCATCGCGACAAAGCTGACCTGGAATGCGATATGTGCCAGCACGATCGTCATGTAGCCGGTGGCCCAGCCCAGGTCGAGGAACAGTGTCAGGAGCGAGGCACCCATCACCACCTCGGGGGCGGTCAGCGGCAGCACGAGAAACGTGTCGACCGTTTTCTGGCCACGGAATCGCTGACGCACCAGTGCGATTGCCACCAACGTGCCCAGCACCAGCGCCACAGCGGTCGATACCGCGGCGACGTTGAGGCTGAGCTTCAGTGCGTCGGTGAGTGCCGGGTATTTGAACGGGTGCGCCCAGTTGTCGAGGGTGAATCCCTGCCAGGTGTAGTTGAACTTGCCTGCCGGATCGTTGAACGAGAACAGCACGATCACGAAAATCGGCAGAAACAGGTACAGCAACACCAAGCCCGCGACGAGCCGCAGCACCAGGTCACCCCACCTGCGGGAGCCCTTGACGGTCCTGGATACGGGCTGCTCGAGCGGCTCGGTCATGGCCTGAGTGGTCACACCAGATCCTCCGTCCCCAATGCCCGGGTATAGAGCAGCACGCCGGCCAGGATGATGGCCATCAGCACCATGCTCAGCGCGGCGGCGGCCGGATAGTCTTTGACCACCAGGAACTGTTTCTGGATCACATTGCCGATCATGCTGGTCTGGGTGCTGCCGAGGTAGTCGGCGTTGATGAAGTCGCCGACCGCCGGGATGAACACCAGCATGCTGCCGGCGAGCACCCCCGGCATCGACAGCGGCAGAATCACTTTGGTGAAACTACGCCGGTTGGACGAGTACAGGTCCTTGGAGGCCTCGATCAGGCGCGGATCGATCTTCTCCAGGCTCACATAGAGCGGCAGGATCATGAAGATGATCCAGTTGTAGACCAGGCCACCGATCACCGCCCAACTCGTCGACAGCAGCCGTCCCTCGCTGGGCAGCAGGCCGATCGAGCCGAGTGCGCTGACCACCAAGCCGTCATCGGCCAGGATCGTCTTCCAGGCGATGGTGCGGATCAGGAAGGTCACGAAGAACGGCAGGATGACCAGTCCGAGGATGAGGTTCTTGTACCGGCCCGCTTTGAACGCGATGACGTAGGCCAACGGAAATGCCAGCATCGCACACACCACGGTGGCCACCAGTGCGTAGCCGAAAGACCGAAGGATCTGGTCCTGGTACACGGTGAAGGCGTGGGCGTAATTGCCGAAGTTCCAATCGAACTGCAGCGTGGGCAGATACACCGAGCCACCTGATGTGGACAACGACGTGCGTGCCAGCGAGAAGAACGGCACCACGAAGAAGATTCCGAGGTACACCAGCGCCGGCAGGATCATCAGGTACGGCGCGATCCTGCTCCGCTGCCGGCTGCTGGTGGCCACACCCGCCATCGGCCTCAGCCTCCGGTCACTGCGGCGTAGAGAGTGTTGAACTCCTGGGTCTTCTCATCCGACAGCGCCGGCCACGACTTCAGCTTCGCCTGCATGTCGGCGGGCGGGTTGATCAAGGGGTTGCTCGCGATCTTGGGATCGATCTTGGCGAGTTCGTCGGTCATGTCGGACAACACGGGCACGAACTGGGTAAACGCGATGAGTTTGGCGTAGTTGGCCCGGTCGTAGACGTAGTCGATCCAGTCCTCGGCGGCCTTCTGGTTCTGTGTGGTGTAGGGGATCACCATGGTGTCGATGAACCAATCGCCACCGGACTCGGGAACGATGAACTTCAGATCCGGATTGTCGGCCTGCAGTTGTACCACGTCACCCGAATATGCCTGGGCCACCGCGATATTGCCGGCTGCGAGGTCGTCAGCATAGTCGTTGCCCGTGAACCGGCGGATCTGGCCCTTGTCCTTTTGGTCGCGGATGAAATCGACGGCCTTGGTGATGGATTCGGTGGTCGGGTCCTCCACGGAATTACCCTGCCACTGCATGATCATCCCGAGCCCGTCCTGGACGTCGGACAACAGGCTGACCCGGCCCTTGAACGCAGGATCCCACAGATCGTCGATCTTGGTGATGTCACGTCCGGTGGCGGCGCTGTTGTATGCCAGACCGACCATGCCGGTCATGTACGGAGCCGTGTACTTGCGTCCGGGATCGGCCTTGGAGTTGAGCAGGTCCTGGCGCAGGTTCTTCATGTTGGGCACGCGCGAATCGCGGATTTCGTTGAGCCACTTGAGTCCGGCAAGCCGCACTGCCATGAACTCGGTGGGCACGACGAGGTCGGCGCCGATGTCCTGCATGCGCGACAGCGGTTCTTTCGCCTTGGCGAACCACTGTTCGTTGTCGTTGAAGTCTTCCTTGTAATCCACCGTCAGGCCGGTGGCAGTCTGGAATCCTGCGACGAATCCGTCAGCCATGTAAAGCGGCCAGTTCGATATGCGGACGGTGCCGGTGGCCGGGGACCCGTCGTCGGGTGCAGCCGAGGTGCTCGGCGCACCGGACTCCTCACCTGAACTGCACGCGGCCAGGACCGATGGCCCCAACGCCAGTGCGGCGGCCGCAGCGGCGCCGCCACCGAGGAATCGGCGGCGTGAGGTCCGGTTCGCGGTGAGCCGGGCGAGCAGTCGGGGATCGAGATTGTCGGGCATGGGCGGCCTTTCGGGGTATTCGGGCGCTTGACGCAAATGAGGGTGGCGGGGCGCAGACATCTAGGTGTCGTCGAGCATCTCTTCGAGGTCTTCGGCGGTGGGTATGTCGGCGGCGGGCAGTACCCGCGACGCTTCTGGTGACCAACTGACGTGCACCGCGTCACCGGGACGCAGCAGCGGCAGGTCCTGCTCGGGCCCGACGTGGGCGATGATCGTCGAATCATCCGGTGCGGCAACGGAAAGCCGTAGCACCGGACCCTGGAAGGTGAGATCTTTGACCGTGGCGGACACGGTTGCGACGTCGCCTTCTGGCGGGTCGATCGTGACGCGGACCCGCTCGGGCCGGACCATCAGGGTGGCCTGCCCGCCGGGTTCGATCGTGGTATCGCCGGGCTTGGCCTTGAGCGTGGTACCGAGCACCTCGACCTCGACGAAGTCGCGGTTGGTCCGGCCGGTCTGCCGGCCTGGCCACAGGTTGGCCTGACCGATGAAGCTCGCGACGAACACCGTTGCCGGGCGATCGTAGATCTCGGTGGGGCTGCCGATCTGTTCGACGTTGCCGTTGTTCATCACTGCGATCCGGTCGCTCATGGTGAGCGCCTCTTCCTGATCGTGGGTGACGTAGATGAAGGTGATGCCGACCTCGCGCTGGATGCGTTTGAGTTCGAACTGCATCGCGTGGCGCAGTTTGAGGTCGAGGGCGCCGAGCGGCTCATCGAGCAGGAGCGCGCTGGGGTAGTTGACCAATGCCCGGGCCAGCGCCACCCGCTGTTGCTGCCCACCGGAGAGCTGGCCGGGTTTGCGCTTGGCGAAGTCGGTCAGCCGCACGATTTCCAGCAGCTCGTCGACGCTGCGTTTGATCTCGGCTTTCTCCTTCTTCTGACTGCGCGGTCCGTAGGCGACGTTGTCCCACACCGTCATGTGCGGAAACAGCGCATAGTGCTGGAAGACGGTGTTGACGTTGCGCTTGTGCGGTGGCACCCGTGAGACGTCGACCCCCTCGAGGCGGATGGCGCCTTCGGTGGGATTTTCGAACCCGGCGATCATGCGCAGCGTGGTGGTTTTCCCGCATCCCGAGGGGCCGAGCATCGAAAAGAACTCGCCCGGCGCGATCGAGAAGTCCGCATCGGCCACGGCGAGATAATCGCCGAACCGTTTGGTGACGTGGTCGATCTCGATGACGGGCGAGCCGCTACGGGGTGTGTCCTGTCCCGTCGATTTGTCGACGGCGGTGATATCTGGGCCGGTCAGCGGTCTCCTCCTCCGGTGCAGCCTGGAAGCTGTCGGTAAACCATCGCGGATTGTGCCGACCTTCGCAACCGTTTCCGCAATGAATTAACAATTTTTCAATGGAATCCTTCGTTTGAAGTGGCTTGGTAGCGCGATTCCATAGCATGGCGGGCATTCGGCCACGCCGCGCGTGGGCAGGCCGACGTCCTGCGGGGCGTCAGTGGCTCGGCTCAAGTTTCGCAGTTCAGCGCGCTGTCTCGGCGGGAAACCGACGACGGCAGGAAGGCGAATCTGGGGTTCAGCCCCACTCGTGGTTCATCGCGCGCGACTCCGACATGGTGTGCACGGACTCGCCGTGGCGGTCGGGTGCGCGCGAGACCGCGATGAGGGCCATCGCCAAGCCGGCGGTTACCGCGCCGGCGACGAAGATCGTCACGAAGCTGCCTTCCGACGGCACCACTTGATGGCCGAGCAGCACGGCGACGACGGCCGCGGCCAGCGAGCTGCCGATCGTTCGCGCGATCGCGTTCATGCTCGTGGCGATGCCCGTCTCGTTGGTGCCCACCTCACTGACGACCAGCGCGGGCAAGGCGCCGTAGCCCAGGCTGATATAGGCGTTGGCCAGGACACCGGCCAGGACCACCTGCCAGGGACGGTCGTGCGCGACGGCAAGCATGACGAATCCGGCGATTCCGGCGACGGCGGCTACGACCAGCACCCTGCGGGCGCCGTACCGGTCGATGTAGCGGCCACTGACGAGCGCCACCAGAAAACCGGTGATCGCACCGGGGAGCAGGAAGTAGACACTGGCCTGCAAGACGCTCGCGCCGAATCCATAGCCGGCGGCCTGACGGGACATCTGAACGAACTGAGTGAGGCCGAGAAAGGCGAAGTACAGGCCCATCCCGACGAGGATCGTGGCCAGATTGGTCAGCAGGATGGGCCGCCTGGCCAGCATCGCGGTCGAGACCAGGGGATCGGCGGCACGTCGCTCCCACCACCACCAGCCGATCAGCGCCGCGACACCACTCACCAGAAAGCCGATCGTGCCCGGATGGCGCCAGCCCCAGGCGTTGCCTTGGGTGATCGCCAGCAGGACCGACGACAGACCGACCGCCAGACCGGCTGCGCCCAGCCAGTCAATCGGGCCGCCGGCGTCCGGCCGGCGGTTGGGTACGACGACCAACGCCACCACGATGACGACGGCGGTGAAAGCGGTGGTCAGCCAGAACACGCGGTGATAGCCCGCATCGCGGGACATCAGCAGGCCGGTGACCACGAGACCGACACCACCGCCGAAACCCAGCGTTCCGGACAACACCGACATCGCTCGCACCAGGCGCTCTTCGGCGAGCTCCTCGCGCAGGATCGCGATGCTGATCGGATAGAGCGCGTAAGAGGCGCCCTGCAGGACGCGGGCTGCCACCAACAGCGGTACCGACGCGGTGACCGCGGCCAGCACCGAGCCGGCCAGCACGACCAGCAGTACCCCCAGCAGGACACGCTTTTTGCTATGGAGATCGGCCAGCCGGCCGATCAGTGGCGTTGACGCGGCTGCGGCAAGCAGGTTGGCGGTGACGGCCCAACTGACGGCCACCGACGAGGTGTTCAGCTGGTGGGCGATGATGCCCAGGATCGGCACCACCGCGGTCTGCAGGATGGCGACGGTCAGGGCCACCAGGCTCAGCCCGGCGATCAAGACGCCAGGGCGACGTGGCATTCCGGGAGCCGCAGGGGAGGCGGACCGCTCAGAATCGGTCCTGGTCACTACCCGCTCCGATCCATAGCCAATCTTTGTGTTTCTCGATTATGGCCTTGTTGCGGGATGCGCCCCCACACCGGGTGCGCGGTCGAACAGCCGCGCTCGTCGGGTCAGTCCAGCGCCGCCAGCACGTGCTCGGTGAAAGCTGACGTCGACGCGCTACCACCGATGTCGGCCGTGCCAACGCCGGCGTCGAGGACCCGCCGGACAGCGTCCTCGATGTTGTCCGCGGCGACGCCGAGCGCCGGTGTGCCGTCCTCTTGACCCGCGAGCCAGCGCAGCAGCATCGCGGCCGACAGGATCATCGCGACGGGGTTGGCGATGTCGCGTCCGGCGATGTCGGGTGCGGAGCCGTGGGCTGCCTGCGCCATGGCGTGGGTATGGGAGGCATTGATCGACGGTGCCATCCCGAGGGATCCGCTCAACTGGCCGGCGAGATCGGACAGGATGTCGCCGAACATGTTCTCGGCCACGATCACATCGAAGTCTCGCGGGTGGCTCACCAACCGCGCCGCCAGTGCGTCGATGTGCTCACCACGGACTTCGACATCGGGGTAGCTCTCGGAGACCGTCAGACATACGTCCAGGAACAGGCCGGTGGTCTTGGTCAGGACATTCGTCTTGTGTGCGATGGTGACGGACTTGCGCCGCGCGGCCGCCAGCTGGAATGCCTGGTGGGCGATCCGCTCGCTGGCCGTGCGGGTGAATACCGCGACGGCCAGCGCGATGTCGGGCGTGGGCATGAATTCGCCTGCGCCGTCGTACATATTCCGGTCAGCGTAGAACCCCTCGGTGTTCTCCCTGACGATGACCACGTCCAGGTCCGGGCACAGCGCCCGGACCGATGCGCTCAAGGTCCGTGCGGGCCGGATGTTGGCGAACAAGTTGTAGCGCTTGCGGATTGCACCACCGGGTGACAGCGTGCCGCGGAACTGCTCGGGGTACCCGGCGTTGTCGTGCGGTCCCAGGATCCATCCGGGCAGCTCGTCGAGTTCGGACAGCGTCGGTTCTGGCAGCGGGGATCCGAAGTCGCCGATCGCCTCGAGGCCGAAGGGCAGCTCACGCCAGCGCACCTCGACCGCCACCCCGGCCAGGGCTTTTTCAGCGACGCGGGTCGACGCATCCACGATCTCGGGACCGATGCCGTCACCGAGGAGCACACCTAGAGCCAGCACACCGTCATCCTCCGCTCAAACCGGATGCGCTGTGGACCACTGCAGGAACATTTCGGCAATCTCCGCGGGTTTTTCTTCCGGCAGCCAGTGTGAGACGCCGGCGAGGGTTTCGAATCGGTAGGGTCCGCTCACGTACTTGGCGGTGTCGCGCGCGGGCTTGGCCTTGATCGCGATATCGCGGTCACTCCAGACGTAGAGGGTCGGCACCGTGATGCTCTGCGCTTCGCCCAGGCCCGACCGGCTCAACGGCATGGCGCGATACCAGTTCAGCGCCGCGGTCAGGGCCCCGGGTTCGGCCATGGCCCGGGCGTCACGTTCGGCTGCCTCGGATGGCAGCCCGCTGGAGATCAAGGATCTGGCGATTGCTTTGCCTTTGCCGTCGCGCCCGAGCATGAGCCGTTCGGACACCCACGGCAATTGATTGACGTACATGTACCACGACGCCAGGCCCTGCCGACTGGTGAGCAGCGACCGCAGAAACGCGATCGGGTGGGGCACCGACAACGCCGACAACGAAGCCAGCTTCTCGGGCGCCGCACCGGCCACGCTCCACGCCACGGCGGCACCCCAGTCGTGTCCCATCAGATGGACCCGATCGGCGCCGCTGGCGTCGATCAGCGCGAGGACGTCCTCCACCAGCTCGGTCCCGCGATAGTCGCGACGACGACGCGGCCGGGCGCCGGGCGAATATCCGCGCTGATTGGGCGCCAGACAGCGGAAGCCCTGCGCGGTGAGCAGCGGGATGATCGGCTCCCAACTGGTGTTCTGTTGCGGAAAGCCATGAAGCAGCACGACCACCGGTCCGTCGGCCGGCCCGCGATCGATGACGTCGAAAACGAACTCCCCGCGCCGGTATTGATCCATACCGTGCATCATGCCAAGCCGGGCGGGGCCGGCGGTAGGTGGAGTGCTTCCGGTCCGGGAACACCCTCCTTGGCGAGAGCGGTTGTTTGCCAGGCGATCCCGCGAGGCGAGTGGTGTCGGCGGCCGTGACCTTCCGGTGCCCAACTTGTGACGGCAACGTGGCGCCGATCGACGCCTGCACGGTTGCAGCGCACGAGCAGGGTGCGGTACCAATCATCAGGTGTGTGCGGGAACGAACATTTGATGACCGGGATTGGGCCAGAAGATGTTCGGGGCACGGCGCGGTGAAAGCGGTGTGCCCGACTTCCCGTTGAGCATCGGATCCCGGTATCTGGTGGGGCACTTGGGGATGGTGCCCCACCAGAAATCGGTTCGGTTACAACGGAATCCAGGTGCCGAGGAACCAGAAACCCCAACCGCGGCCATCTCCGGCAGGCATCGGGGTCACCCGCTGCCCGTTCCATTCGAATGGCTGATGGTCGCGCCGGCCCTGATCGACACCCCGGCCGTGCCAGTCATTGCGCTGAGGCCCGCGGTCGTCGCGGTGCTCACACGGCGCACCCGGCCGGCCGCAGCCCGGGCCGGGATCGGCGCCGGCGGTACCGATGCCGAGACCCAACAACCCGGCGGTGCCGATTCCTGCCGTCAACGCGGATACGCCCACGGATTTCTTGAAACCCATTGCTTTGCTCCGTTTCTGAAAGGTGCGGCGATCGGCGCCGCACGGGAAGCAAAGCTATTTAGGCCGGATGGGTTTGCCCTGTGCCTGCTGTGGGGATGGGCTGTGCGATCGACAACGGATCGACAACCGGTCTGCGCTCACCAGGTCAGGTTGTGTTTTTCGAAGTGGCGGGCCAGGGCCTCCATGTATTCGTCGCCATGGAAGGGCCCACGGGCGCCGATGGCCTTTTCGAGGAACGGGCCGTACTCCTCGTCGTTGACGTAGGTCGACCAGTGGGTGATCTGCCCGTCGTCGTTGGTGTCGATGAAGCTGATCGAATAGAAGCCCATGGTCTGGCCCTCGGCGGTGGTGCCCTCCCAGCGGTAACGCATTACGAGGCCGTTCTCGGCGGGCCAGAACTTGTGGTCGACGGGTTTCCAATCGGGGAAAACCACTGAATAGGCCTTGGCCTCGACGGTGGCGGCCACATCGAACGAGGTTGCGACATCCTTGAGCACGAGTTCTTGCCCGGCCACGAAGTAGGGCGAGGTGTACACGGCGTCGTCAGTGAACTCCCACTCGTCGTACGACTCGCCTTCCTGGACTTTCCGCAGCACATACTTGTCCCGGTAGCTCTCCGCCATGCGGCGGTGTTTGGCGATTCGGTCCACGAGATCCATTGCAGTCCTTGTTCATTGGAGGAGTGGTAGCGCGAGGCCGGCCAGCGCGTGTGGTGTGGCGCACACCACTAATATACAGAGCTGTATCACAGATTCAATGATGAATTTCAAGCCCGGGTCCGGGTGAGGAATCCGAGCACGGTCTGCTCGAAGGCTTCCCTGGCCTCGATCATCGCCCAATGCCCACAGTTGGGGAACACGTGCAGCTCGGCGTTGGGGATCGTCCGCATAGGAATCAGCGCCATGTCGAGCGGGCTAACCCGGTCATCTCGACCCCAGGTCAGCAGAGTGGGGGCGGCGACCTTGTGCATCTGCGCCCAAGGCATCGGGGCGTCGGACGCACGCATGGCGGCCATCATTGCCGCGAACGCCGCCTTGCCGTACATCCGCTTGGCGGCCGCCAGTGCCGTGGGGTCGGTGGCCAATTCCCACCGTTGTTCTATGAGTTCGTCTGTGACGAGTGCCGGGTCGAACACCATCGAGTTCAGCCAGTCGACCAGACGCTGGCGGGTCGGATCTTCGGTGAATTCCTGCAGCAGGCGGATGCCCTCGCTGGGGCCCGGGCTGAACAGGTTGGTCCCGATGCCACCGATGGTGACGAGTTTGCCGATGCGGTCCGGTTGCCGGATGGCGAAGTTGACGCCCACACCGCCACCCATCGAGTTGCCGACGATGTGCACGCGGTCGAGGCCCAGGGCCTCGACGAATGGGGCCACCACACCCTGAGCGGTGACCATCGGATGACCGCCGAGGTCGTCTGTGACGCCGAATCCCGGGAATTCCAGTATCAGGCAACGGAATTGCGCGGCAAACGTGGGAAGGATCCCACGGAAATTACGCCAGCCGGTGACCCCGGGCCCCGAGCCGTGCAGGAACAGCAGCGCCGGCCCGTCCCCGGTGTCGTAGTACCGCAGGACGCCTGCGGACGTCGCTATTTCCCTCAGTTCCAGTTCGGTCATGCCGACCAACCTACGGGCGTCCGTTCACCGGCCCGTCGACAGTCCCGCCCCGCGGCAAGGGCTCGCGGAGCGGGGCCGGGCCGAGTCAGAACGTCGGTACGAACACGCCGTTCATCCAGATGCCCCAGTGCTGCCAGCCCTCATCCCAGACTTGGGGGTTGCCGGCGCCCCACGTCGGCTGGGCCGGTGCCGGCGGTGCCCACGCGGGTGGCGAGCCGGGATTGGGTCCGCCGGGAAGGGTCGTTGCGATCATGGGCTGATGGGGTGCCGGTGCGTATCCTGGGGCGGCGCCGGCGGTGGCCGCGCTCATCCCGGCGGCACCCGCCGCCATCCCACCTGCAATCGCTGCGCCGGCAATGATCTTGGCGATCTTCATGGTCGTAGACCTCCAATCTGTATGCGATGAATTTCGCCGGACCCTCTGGCTATCCAGCATGTAGCAGCCGTAAACCCGATTACGCCAACGAAAAACACGACCCGGTCAGATCTGCCAGTCGTTCGCCCCGTCGTTCTGGTTGTAGAGGCCGACGGAGTTCTTCACGACGACGGGATCACCGCTGCCGAAGTGGTCGAAGAACCATTGCGCGTTCGCCGGGCTGAGGTTGGGGCAGCCGTGACTCACATTGCGTTTGCCCTGATCAGAAACGGACCATGGGGCGCTGTGCGCGAAAATGCCGGTATTGCTGAGGCGGACGGCATTTTTGACCTTGAGCTTGTAGCCTTCGGCCGAGTTCACCGGGACACCGTAGGTTGACGAGTCCATGACGATGTCGGGGAACTTTTCCAGGACGTAGTAGGTGCCGTTGGGGGTTTCGTAACCTGGCTTCCCGAGTGACACGGGAAAGGTCTTTTCCAGCACGCCATTACGGTGGATCTGCATTTGATGAGTGTCGTCGTCGATGGTGGCCACCAGCGCATCGCCAACCCGAAAACTGGACTTCGTGCCTGCGGCGTCAATGTTCACCACTGTGCCGGACGGCCAGAAATCGATTGGCCGCCAACGTACCTGGGTGTTGCTCATCCAATAGAACTTTCCGGGCACCGGCGGGTTGGAGGAGATGTGAATCGCATCCTCGGCCAGCTGACGGTCGGCGATCGGCCGTTGGAAGTTGATGTAGATCGGCTTCGCGACGCCAACCGTCGACCCGTTGGTGGGGTTGAACGCGGGTGGCAGAAATGGCGGCTCACCACTGAACGGCAACGGATTCTGCCCGGCCGGGACGCCGACGTTGGCCGCTTGGCCGGACAGGTCGAGCCAGGAGTTCTCTGGCGGGCCGAAATGCGGAACCGGTTCGACGGGCGGCCCCGCCGGTCCAGCCGGCTCCGCCAGGGCCGAAGCTCCGGTCACCGCTGACGCGGTGACCGTGGCAGTTGCCGCGATCGCGGCGATCCACAGGTGTCTGGTCCGGTGTTGCACTGGGCCTCCATCGATGAGGTGTCGTTGATGACCACGCCCGCCCGGGCGGATGAATGACGTGATCCACTCTACTAGCTACGTACGTGGATAGTAGTTACCGGTGGTGAGTCCGGTCGTTGCTGAGGTCCCCGTCGCCAGCGTGAAAGCGTTTGTTTTCCATGGCATTTGTGAAGAATCTGTAAATGTCTGCGCATAACTGTCGTCGCGGCGGCTGCTGGACCTGGTAATACGTAGTTTTCCAATACGTGGGCAGTACGTAGGTTGTTGTGAGTTCGATATGAGTGTCGATTCGCGTCATGTAGGCGACGGCCGAAAAACTTCAACGAACCTTCACACAATCCATACCGATCCACCGATGTGGGTGACGAGGGTGGAGAACATGCCAGACATCGCCGATCTGCCTCAGCTCAGCCGTCGGGGGTTCCTCGCGGCAACCGCCGCTCTGGGTGCCACAGCTGTTGTGGGGTGTCAGCGCGACGCCGGCGCCACATCGACCCGCGTCGATTCCCGAGACGCGATCTCCATGGCCGAAGCCCGTCGGCCGCACAGCGGGCGCACGGTGTCCACCACATTGACCGCCCAGCGCACGCGGGTGGACCTCGGCGGCACGATTGCCGACACCATCGCCTATAACGACATCGTGCCCGGACCACTGCTGCGGGCATCGGTCGGCGATGAACTCGAGGTCACGGTCCGCAACCGGCTCGGCCATTCGACCTCGGTGCACTGGCACGGGTTGGCGTTACGCAACGACATGGACGGTGCCGCGCCGGCCACCCCTGACATCGCCGACGGCAAGGACTTCACCTATCGATTCTCGGTGCCCCATCCGGGCACATATTGGGCTCATCCACACACCGGGCTCGATGCGGACACCGGTCTGTACTTCCCGTTGATCGTTGACGACCCCCGAGATCCGGGCCGATACGACGCCGAATGGGTGGTGATGCTCGACGATTGGACCGATGGTGTCGGCCCGAGCCCTGCGCAGATCTATGACCGGCTGCGGATGTCGTCGGGAGATGGGCACGACATGCCGGGTATGGGTGCCCGAGGTGGGTCGCCCCTCGGCGGTGACGCCGGTGATGTCGACTATCCGATGTATGTGGCCAACGGGCGTAATGCCGAGAATCCCAGCAGCTTCCGGGCCCGCCCTGGCCAGCGCGTCCGGATCCGGTTGATCAATGCCGGCTCCGACACCGCGTTCCGGGTCGCGTTGGCCGGGCACCGTCTGACCGTCACCCATACCGACGGGTTCCCGGTGGTCCCCAGCGAGGTGGACGCGCTCCTGATCGGGATGGGCGAGCGATATGACGTGACGGTGACCGCCGGGGACGGGGTCTTCCCGCTGGTGGCGGCTGCTGAGGGGAAGAATGCGTCGACGCGGGCGCTGTTGGTGACAGCCATCGGTTCGACTCCGCCGCCTGACTACGCGCCGCCGCAGCTGCACGGCCGGTTGGGAACGGTGAGTTCCTTCACCGCCACACCCGAGGCGACCTTTGAGGCTGCGCGCGCTGATGTCGAACTGCCGGTCGAGCTGGGTGGCTCGATGGCCAGGTATGACTGGACGATCAACGGCCGGCCATTCGAGAAGTTGCGGCCCCTGACCGTGCGCGAAGGCCAACAGGTATCGATGACTTTCCGGAACTCGACGATGATGTGGCATCCCATGCATCTGCACGGTCACACGTTTCAAGTGCTCGGTGAACACGGACGCCCCGGCGCACGCAAGGACACCCTTGTCGTGCTGCCGATGCAGCGACAGCGCGTGATCTTCACCGCCGACAACCCGGGGATGTGGATGCTGCACTGCCACAACACTTATCACCAAGAGGGCGGAATGATGACGAGACTCGACTACAGCAGCTGACCATTCTTCCGAATTGGGGGAGTACTACGTACTGGACTATGTAGTAGGTACCGATGCCGCGTCGAGGCACCCCAGGCGCTCGGTCGAGAGGTACGCTCGCCTCACCGATCGTGGAGGGGTGTAGTGCGCGTACGAGGATTCGGCGAACTCGAAGCTGAGATCATGGATCGCATCTGGAACCGTGGCGATGCAGCGGTCACCGTGCGCGACGTGTTCGACGAGCTCGCCGAGGAGCGCCGGATCGCCTACACCACAGTCATGTCGACGATGGACAACTTGCACACCAAGGGCTGGCTGCAACGCGACCGCGACGGGCGTGCCTATCGGTACTGGCCGACCCTGAACCGCGAGCAGCACACCGCGCAGTTGATGCGCGAGGCACTCGACGGCGGCGGTCGTTCGGATCTGGTGCTCAGCTACTTCATCGAGCAGATCGATCCAGAGGATTCCGATCGGTTGCGTGCCGCGCTACGCACCTTGGCCCGACGCTCGACAAGGGCGAAGAAGCGGTGAATCTCGCCGCGGGCCTGCTGATCTACAGCGTGGTGATGGTAGTGGTGGCGCCGCGGCTCCTCAACAGGCTCACCCGCGGGGGCTCGGCCCCGAGGTTCGGCGTGGCGGCTTGGTTGACCGCGATCATCAGTGTCTTGGCCACCTGGATCGTGATTCCGGTGTCGGCGATCGGTGACGTGGTGTTCCACTCTGGTCAGCGCAGGTCGCTGTTCGCGTCGTGCGTGGAGTTGCTCTGCGACATAGCGGCCGGGCGCGCCGGCTTCGCGGCGCAGGCTTCGGTCGTGATCGGTGCGGTCGTGTTGATCGCGGCGGCTGTCGGTCTCGGGTTGAAGGCGTTACGAGCCGTTCGACGCATGCGCGCCCATGCCCATAGCCACGCTCAGGCCGTCCGGCTCGTGGGGCGTCCGGGCGACCGGCAAGATGTGTTCATCGTCGATTCCGATGAGCGCACCGCATACTGTGTGGCCGGAGCGCCGCCTGCGATCGTAGTGACCACCGGCGCCATCGCCGCACTCGGCAACGACGAGCTGCAGGCGGTCCTCGCCCACGAGCGGGCGCACCTGGACGGGCATCATCCGAAAATCGTTACGGTCTTGCGGGGCTTGGCCATGGTGTTCCCGCGGGTCAAGCTCATGACCCGCGGGGCCGCAGATGTCGCGCGGCTGCTGGAAATGTGCGCCGACGACACGGCGGCGCGCCAATTCGGAGAGCACACGCTGCTGACCGGACTGATGGCTCTCGCCGGCGCCACGCCTGCGCAGGCACTCGGCGCCGCCGACGTGGCGTTGCTGAACCGTGCTGAACGTCTTGCCGCGCCAGCCGCACCGTGGACCCGGTTCGGTGCGCGTGCAAGCCTTTTCGGGTCCATGTCCGCGATCGCCCTCGCCCCGATCGCACTGTTGGCGTCAGGGGCATCGGGCCTGCTGTGCCCTTGACGCCACGCTCCCGCTCGAACACACCGCATCAGTACTCGATGATGCGGGTGACGTAGGGCGTCATCCCTGATTTGCGGACCGGCGAAATCTTGACCGGAACACCCGTCTGCTGGGCCTCGATCATTTGACCGTTACCAAGGTAGAGCGCCTCGTGCTGTCCACCTCCGGGTCCCCAGAACAGGAGGTCGCCGCGCTTGGCTCGCGACGGCGGCAGCCGGCGTCCCGCGGTGTACTGGTCTCCCGAATAGCGGGGGAGCAGCACGCCTACGCCGGCGAATGCGTAACGAGTCAGGCCGGAACAATCGAAGCCGACGGTGCCGGCACCTGAATCCACGCCGCGGCTGGGCCCGGTCAGGCTTCCGCCTCCCCAGGAGTAGGGAACTCCGATCTGGGTGCCGGCCCGCCGGATCACGTATTCCACCGCCTGTCTGCCATAAACGCGGTTGCCGCGAAGTATGGGCGCTGCCGCACCACTGGCAGCTGGTGCAAGCCCCAGGCTGCCGAGGAACTTTCGCCCCAAGTCGAAGGTGGTTTGTGCGGCAAACGCGCTTGCCTGCAACGATGCGTTGGCGAGGGCGACTGGATCGCCGGGTGCACCTGCGCTGAGCAGATTGGGCAGGGTGGGATCCCACTGGCCGGCGCTGGGCTCGGCGTGCGCGACCGGTGCGCCGAGCGCAACGAGCGCTGCCGCCGCCAAAATGCCTGTGCGCAAGAGATTTCGACGGTCGCAGCCGATCTGGACACGGTGCGGAATGGATGACATCTCACATGTTCCTTCCCGCCCTACGCCCGTCATCACCGGCCAGGCACCGTAGCCGACGGTCTTACGTACTAACTACGTACGTACATACTCTATATCACAGAAGTCACGTGGGTCCCACTAGTCGCAGATTTCACCGCTGCAATTCCTTGCGTATAGCGGGCCTCAGGCTGCGCCGCCCGGCTGGTTGATCTTCACCAGCATCTTGCCGATGTTGGCTCCGGTGAACAGTCCGTTGAGGGCGTCGATGCTGGATTCCAGCCCCTCGTACACGGTTTCGCGGTGCACCAGCAATCCCTCCTTCTCCCAACCTTGTAGCGCGGCGAACGCCTCGTCGAACCGTGCCCACTCTTCGAGTGCGATGAATCCCTGCATCGTCGAGGAAGTGGCGAGCAGGTTCACATAATTGGACGGCCCGGGGTGATCGCCGTTCAGGTAGCTCGAGATGATGCCGCACAGCACCACGCGCGCCTTGTGGGCCAAGTTGGCCAACACGGCATTGAGAATGTCCCCGCCGACGTTGTCGAAATAGACGTTGATGCCACTCGGGCACGCTTGCTTCAGGGCGGCAGTCAGATTGCCGGCCTTGTAGTCGACGCAGGCATCAAAGCCGAAATCCTCGACCACGACACGGCATTTTTCGGCGCCGCCTGCAATGCCGACCACCCGGGCACCCGCGATCTTGGCGATCTGGCCGGCCACGGACCCGGTAGCGCCCGCGGCCGCCGACACCACGACAGTGTCGCCGGGTTGCGGATTTCCGACCCCCTTCATTCCGAAGTACGCCGTCGCGCCGGTCGGTCCGTAGATCGACATCACGGCCAGTGGATCTGTGTATCCGACCACCGGTGTACTGAACAGGTCGTCGCGGATGATCGCGTAGTCCTGCAGCCCGGTCAGGGTGGTTACCAGATCGCCGACGTTGTAAGCATCACAACGTGATTCGATGACCTCGCCGATACCTGCAACTCGTACCACCTCGCCCAGCTCAAGGGCCGGCAGATAGCCTGGCTCGCCGTCCAGCCACGTGCGAGCGGCAGCGTCGATGCCGACGTAAGTGGTGCGCAGCAGCGCCTCGCCTTCGGCCGGTAGCGGCGCCGGCGTGGTCACCATCTCGGTGTCGTCGGGGGAGAGCAGCCCATCGGGCCGACGGCGCAAGAGGATCTGGCGGTTCTGGCGAGGCGCGGCGTCAGTCAAGTCATTTCTCCCGTGGTCATCTCAAGTTTCACGTTGATTCTCAGAACCCCCACGATGAGCGTCAACCCCCGCATCGAGAATGTCCCGCCTGGTAGGAGGGTCCCCTTGCTGAACGCGCACTCGACTATCCGACGCGGCGGGCGACCGCCCCTCACCCGGCCCAGGCGGCCTATGTGATGCCGAGGGCGGCAGCGGTGAAGCGCCACAGTGTCTGGGTGGCTTGGTCGGAACTCGGTGTCGGGGTGACCCGGAGCTGTTGTGCAATACCGTGTCGCAAGCCGCCGATGACGTAGGCGCCCGCGCTATCGGGATCCAGATCGGCGGGAAGTTCACCCATCTGCTGCCCATCGCGGATGTTGGTGGCGGCGTTGTCGATGAGGTTGTCGACGTAGGCGGCCTCGAGTTCGGTGAGTTGCGGGTCGCTGGCGGTGCGGTTCAGCAGGATCGGCGCCAGCGGATCAGCGAGGTGGTAGGCGACGAAGCGGTGGGTACGGTCGCGTTCGCGAGTGGCCCAGTCGCCCTGGGGCAGGTGACGATCGGCAATCGCGTGGCGCAGGCCGTCGTAGAAGCCGTCGTAGATCGCCGCCAGCAGACCACTTTTCGATCCGAAGTGGTGGTACAAGGCCCCGGTGCTGAGGCCGGCGCGACGAGTCAGACCGCTGAGCTCGAAGGCGCCGTTTCCGCTGACGAGCTCGGCGCGCGCGGCATCGATCAGCTGTTGACGTCCAACCGGGGCGCGTGCCATAGTCCGAACCATAACAGAAGTCAGTTATGTTTCGATGAGGCGATCATGAGCACTGAAGTGACATCGTTGACGGAGCTCACGGGTGACCTGGCCGGCACCTATCGGCGGACCCCCAGCAGCGGGGAAGGGGTTGATCCCGCGGTGGCCGAGGCGGACCTGGCAGCGGTGCTGCGCGACGGGTACGTGATCCTGCCTGACCTGCTGACCGCGGCCGAACTCGACGCGATCCGGGACTCCGTCGAGCCGCTGTTGGACCGCCTGGGCCGCAATGGGTTCGAGGGCCATGCCACCCAGCGGGTGTACAGCGTGCTGAACAAGACCCGCAGCTGTGATCGCATCGCCGATCATCCTCGCGTGCTGGCTCTGTTGGATCGGCTGTTCATGCCGAATTATCTGTTGTCGATGTTGCAGGTGATCAAGATTCTGCCGGGGGAGCAGGCGCAGATGCTGCACACCGACGACGGCTTCTATCCGCTACCCAGACCGCGAAAAGCGCTGGGTGCGGCCACGATCTGGGCGATCGACGATTTCACCGCCGACAACGGTGCCACCGACATCGTCGCGGGCAGTCACGCGTGGGGCGATCGACAGCCCGAGCCCGCTGAGCGCGAACCAGTGATAATGAGCGCCGGCTCGTGCGTCTTCTTTCTCGGGACGCTGTGGCATGGCGGCGGCGCCAACCGATCTGCGAACTCACGTCTGGCCCTCACCGCGCAGTACTGCGAACCGTGGTTACGCCCGCAGGAGGCATTCACCTTGTCGATGACCCGCGACACGGTCCGGGTGGTGTCGGAGGACATTCGGCGCATGCTGGGCTACAGCATTCACCCGCCGTTCATCGGCCAGGTCGACGGCATGCACCCGAAGAGGTTGCTCGAGCCGGGTGCGCAGCCGGTCTGATCTCGCCCGGAGCCCACTCGCCGAGGACGTGCTTCACGACGTATTGATCGCGACCACACGGTCGCCGAACTGGTCGACAGCGTGTCCGGCCCCAACCCTTGACAGGCATATGAGGCAGAGCGTCTCATACCATTATTAAATGGGACTCTCGGTCCCGATAAATGGAGCCGGCGCTCAACTGTCGAGGAGAAGCGACGTCATGGCATCAACGAGGGCCGTCCGTCGGTGGCGGGATGGAATGCAGGTCAGCGGCGACGCGGACTACTGCACGAGGCTGCAAACCCTCTCCGAGGGCTCAGTGCGCCGCAACTTCAATCCGTACCTGGACATCCCGTGGGACTCGGCAGAATTCAAGGTGACCGAGAACGACCCGCGCTGGGTGCTGGCGGCGGACAGTGACCCCATCGGGATGAGCCCGTGGTATCAGGCCCAGCCGCTGGAGAAGCAGATCGCGATCGGCATGTGGCGTCAGGCGAATGTCGCCAAGGCCGGCCTGCAATTCGAGAACATGCTGATCCGAGGAATCCTGAACTACACATTCTGGGTGCCGAACGGGAGCCCGGAATACCGATACTGCATGCACGAGGCAGTGGAGGAGTGCAACCACACCCTCATGTTCCAGGAGCTGGTGAATCACGCGGGCGTGGATGTCCCGGGTCTCGTGCGGTGGCTTCGATGGATGCACTGGTTGCCGCCGCTGTGCGCCAGCCCGATGCCGGTGTTCTTCTTCATGATGGTGCTGTGCGGCGAGGAGCCGATCGACCATATGCAGAAATCCATTCTGCGCGAGGGCAAACCGATCCACCCCGTGATGGAACGCGTGATGGCGATCCACGTCGCCGAGGAAGCCCGACACATCTCGTTCGCGCATGAATTCCTGCGTCGGCGGATCCCGGAGATGAAGCGGCTCAATCGATTCGGCCTGTCGATCATCTATCCACTGAGTTTCCGGCTGGCAGCATCTCTCATCGCCAAGCCTCCGCGCTCGTTCTGGCGCGAATTCGAGATCCCGCGATCGGTGAAGAAGGAGATCTACTGGCGGGCACCCGCATCCAGAGCGATGCTCAGTGAGATCTACGGCGACGTGCGGATGCTCGCCGCGGACACCGGGCTGATGAACCCGATCGCCAGAATTCTGTGGCGGGTTCTGCGCATCGACGGGCGGGCTTCGCGCTACCGCAGCGAACCGGCGCGCCAAGCACTCAGCGTGGGGTGAACACCCGCGACTGATCCATAATCCCGGTGTAACGCAAGGCAATTCTGTGCATGACGAATTGCCTTGCCTTACTTTTATCCTGCTTGACGGGTGGACGAGGTCGCCGGACTGCGCCTGACACCTCGGGCGCCAAGCGTCTGCATATGCCCGCGCCCGCACGGGAACACCCTTTTGGCAATTGCGCCTGAAATCGATCTGAATTGGCTATGCATTCTCTATGGGGACCAAATATGCGTCGCGTATGAGTTCCTCGTCTTTTATTGAACCACAACTAAACTCGATACAAATCCCATGCGCAGAAATCGGGGATCATCAACTGAAAGTGGGAAAGGGGCGCACATTGTCGAGCGGCAGGATCGTAGGAAGCATCGTCGCGGCCGCGGCTGCGACCGTATTGGGACTGTGCTCATCTGCGCCGGCCACGGCAGCACCGACCGGCCAGACTTCAGCGCAAGCGACGATCAGCGACCTCGAGGCCCAGGGTTTCCGGGTGATCCTCAACAAAGTCGGGAACGCGCCCATGGATCAATGCACAGTGACTGCCGTGCGTCAGGGCACTGATGTCAAACATTCCTGGGTACAGCGCGGCCCGACGGGCAGAGTGAACAACCTCGTGCGGTACACAACCGCGTACGTCGATCTGATGTGCAACCGATGAATCAATCGCCCGCGGCCCGCAGGGTGATCTCCGAGATGTTCGTGCGGCTCTGCCCATCGAGGGTGCCCAGCTTCGAAATCCACACCAACACATTGGATGTTTCCGTCTGATTGTCGACGGTGATGGTGTTTTCTCCCGGCTGTATCGCCACGTTCGGCGTCAGCTCGGTGGTGTCTGACAGGCTGCTCGGGTGGGCACTGTCGGCCGCACGAACCTGGACTTCTGTTCCGGTGCTGGGCACGTCGATCGTCACCTCGCTCAAAGCGGTCGGCGAGGACAGGTGAAGTATCAGGCCGACCCCTTCTTTGAAGGCCGGGAACGGCGCGGCATCCTGGTAGATGTCGGTGGGCCACGACGTGTCCGGGCTGCCGTCGACGGCCAGACCCGCCTGATCCGGATGGTCTGGCGAGCCGCCGGGGGAGAACACCGTCGCACTCGCGGGGGTCACGATCGGCCCCGGGGTGCGCTGCGCCGGCGTGCCCAAACCGCGGATGAGAATCACCGACATCGCAACGATCAGCGCGATCGCGGCCAGAAGCAAGCCGATACGCACCGGGCGGGATGTCAGAGCACGCCGCCGTTTACCTGACCTCACTTCGAACGAGTTGCGCCGGCGACGTCCTCGGGTCCCGGCCGAATGATTGACCACCGACTCGGCGAACAGCGTTCGGTCATCCCAGACTCCGCTGACCTCCACGACATCCCCGTCGGACAGTTCGCCCGTGATGGAGTTGCCACGTAGCTCGACCGGCACGACGGTGTGTGCTTCACCGGTCGACTCGTATCGCTCCACGCGGAAGGTCCAAACCTCCTCTTCGCCGTCAAGTCCGGACGGTCGCTTCTGCACGTTGCGGACGGTGCCCAGGATCGTGAGCATGGCCAACCGCATGGTCTCCGGTGAGCTGCTCCGCTCGCGGACGTCGGGGATCTCCAGTGGGGCGGTGTGCCCTCCCGTATCAGGGGGCGTCGGCTCGGAATCCGGCACCGGCACCGGTTGTGGCGCGGTGGACACATCCGTGCTCCCGCCCAGCGCCCGCGCGAAGTCCAGGCACCGCGCATAGCGCTCACCGGGTTTCTTGGCCAGCGCCTTCGCCATCACGGTGTCGAGATGGGCGAGGTCGCCACGACGCTCGGACAGCCGGGGCGGTGACGCATAGAGGTGGTTGCCGGCCACGATGATGCGATTGGCGTCGTCGAAGAGGGGCGCGCCGGTCAACAGATGGAAGGCTGTTGCCGCGAGGGCGTACTGGTCGGCCCGGCCATCGAGTGTCTTCCCGGCGAGCTGCTCGGGCGCTACATACGCGACGGTGCCGATGGCCACGTCGGTCTCCGTGAGGCCACTCGCGTCGTCGGCTTGCCGGGCGATCCCGAAATCGGTGAGCAGTATGCGTCGCCGGGCACTTCCCGACGGAGTGGTGACCAGGATGTTCGCCGGCTTGACGTCGCGGTGCAGCAGGTTCCGTTCGTGCGCGACGTCGAGGGCCTCGGCGACTGCCGTCACAATCTCCACCACATCCGCCAAGGGCATGCCAGACGGATGCTGCTCGATCAAGTGCTTGGCGTCGGTGCCGTCGACATAGTCCATCGAGATCCACAGCCGGCCGTCGGACTCGCCACGGTCGTGCACCCCGACGATGTGCGGATGCCACAGCGATGCGGCCAACTCTGCCTCTCGGGTGAACCGGGCGCGGAACTCGTCATCGCGCGTGGTGCTCACCGAAAGGATCTTGAGCGCATCCAGACGGGGAAGGCGAGGATGCTGGGCCAGGTAGACCTCACCCATGCCACCGGCGCCGAGGAGCCGCTGAATGGTGTACCCGGCAAAGACGTCACCGGCATTGAACGGCATGTTCGAAGCCTACAAAGCACGGCAACTCGAGCGCGAACAGGTGTTCGGCAGGACTGCGACGCCCTGAGCAGCACCAGGCGAGTTGCCGCGTCCGGAAGCGCCGCACGTCTGCGCGTATCGGGTTCAGTTCAGCCGCTCGGTGAGGTGGACCTCGACGTCGTCACCGTCCGTCTTGCCGATGGCCGTCCGGATGGCAGCGGCCACGGGGAGTTTGTGGGTTCCGTCGCCCAGGGCCATGAACGTTCCGATGAACGGGTGACCGTCAACCGTGCCGGCGACCTTCACCAACCCCCTCGTACCGAAAATCTGTGCTGAGCCAGGAAGCTGAACGCAGGTCCAGGTGTCTCCGGGGCGCACCTTTCCCAGGCGAGCGGTGAATGTGATGTCCAAGGATCGAGAGTCCGCCATCGTGGTCCTCCGTGCTGTTCAGCGGAGCGTTGGGTCGGTTAACGGGAATCGGTTGGGAATCAGTCCTCGAGGTAGACCAAGCCGTTGCCATCGGGGTCGGTGAAGGAAAACATCGCTGGTATTCCCTCCATCCGGACCAGCTCGTCGTTGTGCAGCGTCACCCCGGCCTCACGGACCCTGTCGTGGGCTTGTTGCGCATCAGAGGTGCCCAACCGGATCGCGACCGGGATCTGGCTGTCGTGCGGCAGTAGCACCAGGGAGACATCCGAGCCCGGCGGCACGACCTCGATCATGCGCGCACCCGGCCAGACCTCCACGTCGGTGCGGAGTTCGCATCCCAGCACCTCGGTGTAGAACTTCAACGCGGCGTCCTGGTCTGACACCGGAACCGACACACTCAAAACTCTCGTCGTCATCGTCATGTTTAGTAAGACTCTGCCGCGCAGCGAGACTCATCGCGGCGCCGCCACGGCTGTTGTCGCCCTTGCCGGCCTCAGAGTCAGTACACATGTGCTCGTCAGTCTGGCGCGGGCTGTTGGGACACCGTGACGTCACGGTTGGGGCATTCGAGTTGTCGCTTCAGATTTCGGAGCCCAGCCTGGGCACGTCGACGCATCACCCGTGCGGCAACAGGCAACACGGTGCAGGCGGCAAGACGGTTCTCATTGCGGCTCATCATGCGCCAGTGCACTTCGCAGTCGTTCTGTCCGGTTTGAACAAACTCCATCTCCATGCGCGGCAGGATCGGGCGCATGTCGCCGTGGGTGACGATCCGGTTCGGCGCCGTCGCTTCTATTACCTGAATCGTCACCGACCGCGTTCCGCGTAGTGGCACCGAGACTGTTTCGGTGTACTTCTTGCCACGGGTCGACACGGGCAGCTCGTCCTTTGCGGTGATCGTCGAAACGCCGGGGAACCAATGGAGAAAGTTCTCCAGATCGGCCGCATAGTCAAAGGCTTTCGCACGTGAGCACGCAACAGTGACAGCCACTTCGGCCAGTAGATACATGCATCCTCCTGATCAACGAAACGACCGAAGGCTAAGCTGTAGACCTAGGTCTACAGTCAAGTGAAATTGGCATGAAGATAAGCGAACTTGAGGCAAGTACCGGAGTTGGCCGCCACGCGCTGCGCTACTACGAGCGCCAGGGATTGCTCGGTGAGGTGCAGCGGACCAGCGGCAATTACCGGGATTATCCAGAATCCCTGGTCAAACAGGTCAAGTTGCTCAGGAGCATGCAGGCGCTGGGATTCTCCTTGACCGAGATACGGCAGGTGCTCGACGGACTCCGCTCGAGCGATATCGACTGCCTCGACGGTGCCCGGTTGCTGGCAGAAAAGCGGCAGCGCATCGAGGAACATATCCGCGATCTTCGAGAGGTCAGCCGGACTCTGCGTCGAGAGCAAGAGCGTCTGGAACGAAGGGCGCAACGACACGGAAAACGGCTGGACTAGGTCGCTCGGAACCAGCTGACGGGGCTGGGCCCGGCTCGGGTGCCGCGGCCGCGGTCGGAGCCGGGGGTCGGCTAACTGCGGTGCGATAGCTGATTACGGCGCGTGGCCCGCGCGGTCGCGCTAGCATTCGGGTCACGGTGTGCCGGGAAGTCTGGTCGGCAGCACGAGGAGCGAATGGCTGCACGTGCTTTGGTGCTATGTCGAGCAGGTGAGGTTACGAACATGCCAGGCCATCGTGGTTGTCGAATGTGTGCCGAGCCCCCTAGCCATTGCGGCACGCCCGTTCCCAGCGTGCGACACCGCAAACAGGACCGAGGGGCGGCCACAACCCCTACCTCGCCCCGGCGCCCGGGGCTTTCCGTTCAACGCGTATCGATAGCGCCGCCGACGCCGCAACTATTCAATCGCTGTTCGGTGTGGTGGATCCCCGGGCGTACCGGCTTATGCGCGGTAGCCCGGGTCGATCTGGGACAGGCGCTGTGAAGGCGGCCAACGGCAGCGGCAGTCCGTACCGACTGTCGGCGGTCGAGTCGCTGCTGCGCGTGACCGGTACCGAGCGCTACACACCGCGTGTCCGGGATTTCGCTGTCGCGCTGGACAATCACGGCGCTTTCAGTCACTTGAGTCAGTCCGACGCGGGAATGGTCGCGGTGGCCCTGGCCGTCGCCCTCAACGACGGTAAAGACCCCGCAGCATCGTTGCGGTACCGGATAAGAGCACTGTTGTCCGGCGAGGACGGGGTGCAATGGGACGATGCGCACGCGGTGTATCAGGCGTACGTGATCGCCGCGCAGTTGATCGTCCCGCCGACGAACCGGGACTGTCCGACGGTGCCAGATTCATAGCCGCCGCTCGTATGGAGGAAAGGCACCGCAGTCACATACCTTGTCCTGCAACTTGACCCGTTCGACTAGGAGCAGAGGCGGCAGTTGCGCACCGCGTATTACCAGCTCGGGCGTTTACTCTGGCCCGGGTACGCGGCGGGGTGGTGTGGCGGTGTGGGCCCTGCTAACGTCACAGGCGGTGTGCCGGGAAGCCTGGTCGGCAGAGATGATGATTCTGCGACGGCGAGGTGCACACGTGGGGATGGATGTCGAGGCGACCGCACTTGGCCCGACGATGCTCGTGGCGATCGATCAGTACAGTTCGGTGCCGTTGGTGCACGATCCTTACGCCGGCCGGATGCTGCCACTTGCGTGGCGGATTCCGTTGTGGCTGTGCCGGTTCAGCGCTGTGCGACGGGCGTTGGTCGCGGCCAGTGACCGGTCTGGCCCCGGCGCGTGGATCAGTCTGCTGTGTCGCAAGCGCTACATCGATGATGCCCTGCGACGGGCGGCTCAACACGGTCTGGACGCCATCGTGATCGTTGGGGCAGGATTGGATACCCGCGCCTACCGAGTGGCCGAGCTGGCCGGGGTGCCGGTGTGGGAGATCGACCTGCCGGCCAACATCGCAGCCAAAACTCGGGCACTGCACCGCTGTTTCGGCCACATCCCGGCAAACGTCACGTTGGTGCCGATGGATCTGGCTGCCGATGATCTGCCGGAGCAATTGGTCAACAGCGGCTTCGATCCGACCATGCGGACGTTTTTCATCTGGGAGTCGGTGACGATGTATCTGGCCGAACCGGCGGTGCGCAAAACCTTGCAATCCCTTGCCCGGTGCGCCACCGAAAGTCGACTGGTGTTCACCTACTTCCTCCGCGACTTTGTCGACGGGCAGGCCATGTATGGCGCGCAGGCCGCCTATCAACGGTTCGTCACCAAGAAGGGGTTATGGGTCTACGGCATCGATCCTGCTGATGTCGCCGGCCTACTCGGTGAATACGGCTGGCAGCAGACAGAACACGTGGGACCCGATGAATATCGCGAGCGTTATCTGGCCCCGGCGGGCCGGTTGCAGCCGGTATCGGAGATTGAACGCGCGGTATGCGCCGAACACACCAATACATCGACGCCTTCTGACAGCGGCGCGATGTGACCTGGTGCCCTCGCCGAACGCGGTTCGATCGAGGGTTGTCTCTTTAGGTCTAACCGAAGTCGCGGCTGCGCAACTTTGCGAGCCCACCCCACACGAGCAGTGCCGTCATCGCCAACATGACGAGTGCCGGTAATGGACTGGACGGCGCGCCGGCGACGACGTTGGGGATGTAGTGAAACGGTTCGAACGGTGTTCCACCCCACACGCCGTACAGCGGTCCGGCGACCTGGCCGAGCACGGCGGTCCAGACCCAGACCGCCCAGGAAATCGGCACTGAGTATCGCGGCACCAGCGCGTAGGCGAGGAAGCAGACGGCGGCGATCAGCCACGCGGCCGGGATGCAGCTCAGTGCACCGAGGGCGACGCGGACGAGGATGTCCGGCAACTCGCCCATGAACTGGCCGTAGAAGAAGCCGAACACCAGCCCGGCGACCGTGAGCAAACCGGCGAGGCCGAGCGCGGTCACGGCCAGATGCCCGCCGGCCCAACGCGTACGGGTCATCGAGGTGCCCTGGACCAATTCGGCCCGGCCGGCACGCTCGTCGTCGCGCAGTCGCTGGATCATGATGACCGGATACACCATGAGGACGAGTGCGAGGATCAGCAGGCCGGCCCAAAGGAAGTAGTCGGCTGAGTCGCCCGAGTCACCTGGCCCGCCGAAGCCCTGCTGCAGCAGCCCGAAGCTGTTGGCCGGCAAAGCGCTGATGTCGGGCACGATCGTGCCGATCCCGGCGGCGCCAAGCGCGATAATCCCGATCGCGACCGTCCACTTGATGACGAGACTGCGGTGCAGCCGCCAGGACAGGGCGATCGGGCCGCGCAGTCTCGGAGCCGTGGCACGCCCCGGACGTTCGGGGATCAGGCCCTCCCCGAGATCGCGGCGGTCGAGGAGGGCAACTGCTGTGGCCACCAGGACAGCGATGATCGCGACGACGAGCGCGAGCGTCCACCACCGATCGAATCGGTATGGCTGCACCGCGTGAATCCAGCCCATCGGCGAGATGTAGGTCATCCATAGCTGGCCGCTGGCGTCGCCGGCGTACCGCAGGAGGTAGGCGATCACGAGGATCGATAGCGCGATGGCCCTTGCCGTACGGGCATTTTGGGCGAGTTGGGCGACCACGGCAGTGATCGCCCCGAACAGCCAGCCTGCTGCGGTGATGGCGGCGCCGTAGGTGATGGACCCGAAGGGATCGAGGCCGACGCCGATCAAAGCGAACGCGGTCAGCGCACCGGCAGCGAGCGGAACCGAACCGCCCACCACCAGGGCGGAGGTCAGTGCAGAGAGCCGGCTGACCGCACCGGACCGGAGCAGCTCAGTCCGGCCTGCGTCTTCGTCGGCCCGCGTGTACCGGATGACTGCCAGCACCGCGGCGATAGCACTGAAAATGTAGAGGAATCCGCCGCTGCGCCAGGCGGACATGAATCCGCGGTCGACGATCACGGATGTGCCGCCGCCGAGCGCCCGGAAGAACCTGTTCGTGTTGATGGTGTCGACGTATGTCGCCATCACCTCGGGGGTCGGCATGTTCCGGTCGATGTAGGACACCATGATCAGCCCGAGGCCGACGATGGCCACAATCCACCACGGGCCGATGCTGCGCTCGCGGCGAAACGCCAATCGTGCCAGGCGCGCAGTGCCCGCCAGTGTGCTCACCGCGCACCTGCCGTCGACCGGTCGTAGTGGCGGAGGAACAGCTCCTCGAGCGTGGGCGGATTGCTGACGAGGCCGCGGATGCCGTACGAGTCGAGGTGGCGCAGGACAGGGCCCAATGCCGCGGGATCGACGTCGAAGTGTGCGACGCTGTCGTCGATCCGCAGGTCGTGTACACCCGGCAGGTCACCAAGATCCACTACCGGCGTGGCTGTTTCGGCCCGAATCGAGGTCCGGGTCAGGTGGCGCATGTCAGCGAGGCTGCCGGCGTCGACGGTACGACCGTCGCGGATGATCGTCACTCGGTGGCACAGCTCCTCGACCTCGGCGAGGATATGGCTGGAAAGCAGCACCGTCTTGCCGTCGCGTTGCTGCTCCTCGCGGACCACCTCCCGAAACACTGCCTCCATCAGCGGATCGAGTCCAGACGTCGGCTCATCGAGGATCAACAGTTCCACGTCGGCGGCGAGCGCGGCGATCAAGGCAACTTTCTGCCGGTTTCCCTTCGAGTACGCCCGGCCTTTGGTCCGCGGGTTCAGATCGAAACGCTCGATGAGCTGGTCCCGTTTCGCTGTGTCGACGTCGCTGCCGCGCACCTGCAGGAGCAGGTCAATCATCTCCCCACCCGATAGGCCCGGCCACAGCGTGACGTCGCCGGGCACGTAGGCGATGCGTCGGTGCAGTTCGGTGGCGTCGCGCCACGGGTCGCCACCGAGGAGCCGGACATCGCCCGCGTCCTTACGGAACAGGCCCAGCAGGATACGCAGCGTCGTGCTCTTTCCCGCGCCGTTGGGTCCGAGGAAGCCGTGTACCTCACCGTGTTTCACCGTGAGATCCAGCCCGTCGAGTGCCCGCGTTTCGCCGAACGATTTCACCAGACCGTGCACGTGGATCGGGTCGGTCATCAGTTGCCTTTCGCTTGCTGTTGAGCGCCATCGGATTTGGGGAGCCGAGCGCTCAGCGCGGCAGCTTCCTCGGGAGCGATCACGGGATGGGAGTAGATGTCGAGCAAAGTCCTGGCGAGCAGGTCCTGGCCCTCGAGGCTGTCCACGTCGACGCCGAATCGACGCGAGATGTGGTCGTACAACAACGAGACCGCGAGCGACATCGCGGCGCCGACCGTAGCCCGCGCCTCACGGGATACCTCGGGCGGGTCGGGTCGGTTCGCGTCGGCCTCGACGAGCCACTCGGCACCGCGGTCGACCAGCATGTCGAACAGTGGGGCCGCCCGGCCCTCGGTGAGTGCACGCACGAGGTAATTGCGGTACGGGCCCACCATCGACCACGCGACGCCGACATAGTTCACCCCCTCGGGTGACCGGTCCGCCCGGACCTCGTCGTTGAGCCGATCAATCGCCTTGGCCAGGTATTCGTCGCACTCTTCGCGAAGCGCCTCCTTGGACCCGAAGTGATGCCGCACCAGCCCAGACGAGACGCCGGCTGCATCGGCGATGCCCCGGATCGTCGCCCGGTCGAACCCCTGCTCGCCGAAGAGCCTGAGCGCGGCGTCGCGTATCCGCGCACGGGCCGTGAGGTCCTCTGGATCCGGCCGCATAATCACGACGTCCTCCCGGCTACACACATGTCTCAAATACTACACAAGCGTGTAGCAACAATGCTCAAGCACCGGGACTTCCATACGCTGGGCGCAGTACCGACTACGCCACCTGATCGTGCTGCGGTCCTGGCCTCATGGTGGTTGATTCGGCCTCACAGTGACGGCTGAGGCACTAAGCTTCGAATCATCGATCATGAGGCGGGACCACCGCTGATCGTTCACGGTGCTTGGCCGTCACCCGCGGTGATCGTCGGAGCACACGATGTCCAAACCCGCTCAGGACCACCGGCCCATCTTCTCGCGTCGGGCCCGCATTGCGATCATCGTCGCATCAGGCCTGGTGGTGGCGCTGTTGGTGGCCGGACCGTTGCTCGATGCCTATGTCGAATGGCTGTGGTTCGGCGAGTTGGGTTTTCGCCGGGTATGGGTGACCGTGTTGGCGACCCGGCTTGCACTGTTCGTGGTGGTGGCGGTACTGGTGGCCGGAGGCATCGGGGCGGCGATACGGCTGGCCTTTGCGGCACGACCGCAATTGATCCCTGGATCTGCTGCTGACGATCCGCTTACGCCGGTGCGCATCCAGATCGGTCGCCGGCCGCGTCTGTTCGGCTGGGGCATCGCGGTTGCGATCGGACTGTTGTGCGGGATGGTTGCCGAGTCGAACTGGCGAACCCTGCAGCTGTTCCTGCACGGCGGCACCTTTGGGCTCACTGATCCCGAGTTCGGTCACGACATCGGCTTTTTCGTTTTCGACCTCCCGTTTTACCGGTGGGTGCTGAGCTGGCTGTTCACAGTGACGTTCTTCGCGCTGATCGCCAACGCGGCAACGCATGCGATCTTCGGCGGAATCCAGGTGCGATCCACCCGGCTCGTGATCACCCGGCCGGCGACCGTTCAGCTCGCCGCGATCGTCGGGGTGTTCATTGTGCTCAAGGCCCTCGCGTACTGGTTGGATCGGTACTGGCTGCTCTCAGGCAGCCGCAAGGAGCCGACGTTCACCGGCGCCGGCTACACCGATATCCATGCCGCCATGCCGGCCAAACTCGTCTTGATGGCCATCGCAATACTATGTGCAGCAGCATTTTTCGCTGTCGTAGTACTGCGCGATCGGCGCATCCCGGCGATGGCGGCCGCCTTGTTGGTGCTGTCGTCGATATTGGTGGGCGGAGCCTGGCCGATGTTGATGGAACAATTCTCGGTGCGGCCCAACGCCGCCGAAGTGGAAGCGCCCTACATCGAACGCAATATCGGCGCCACGCGCCACGCGTATCGTCTTGACGGCGATTGGGTGCAGTACCAGGACTATCCGGGCATCGGCACCAGACATCCGCGTGAGGTCGCCGCCGATGCGACCACGATCGCCAACGTGCGCCTGCTCGATCCCAGCGTGCTTTCGCGCACCTTCACCCAGCAGCAACAACTCAAAAATTTCTACAGCTTCCCCGACCAGCTGGACCTCGACCGCTATCGCATCGACGGGAGACTACGTGACTACGTGGTCGGCCTGCGGGAGCTGTCACCGCAGAGCCTTACAGGCAACCAACAAGATTGGATCAACCGCCACACCGTCTACACCCATGGCAACGGGTTCGTCGCGGCACCGGCGAACCGCGTCAACGCCGCCGTGCGGGAAGCCGCCAATACCACCGACAGCAACAGCGGCTATCCGCTTTACGCCATCAGTGACATCGCCTCACAAGCGACCGGCCGCCAGCTCATCCCCGTCGAGCAGCCACGCGTCTACTTCGGCGAGGTCATCGCCCAAGCTGAACCCGACTACGCCATCGTGGGTGGTCACACCGACGATGCGCCGCGCGAGTACGACACCGACGCCTCTCGCTACACCTATACGGGCGTCGGTGGGGTACCGATCGGGAACTGGTTTCACCGGGCTGCTTTTGCGGCCCACTTCGCCCAGCATCGGATCCTGTTCTCCCGCGCGATCGGGCCCGAATCCAAAGCCATCTTTCACCGCGACCCCAAAGTACGGGTGCAGCGAGTGGCGCCCTGGCTGACCGTCGACTCCAACCCTTATCCGGCAGTGGTCGCCGGGCGCATCGTGTGGATCGTCGATGCCTACACCACCCTCGACAGCTATCCCTACGCCCAGCGGGGAGCCTTGTCAGCTCCCGAGCTCGATCAGCTAGGCCGACCGCGGCGGGCCGACACGGTGGCCTATGCCCGCAACTCGGTGAAGGCCACCGTCGATGCCTATGACGGCACCGTGACGCTGTATCAGGTCGATGCGGACGATCCGGTTCTGGCGGCGTGGATGCGGGTGTTCCCCGGGGTGGTCACCGCCGAAGATCAGGTCTCCGACGAGTTGCGCAGCCACTTCCGCTACCCCGAGGACCTGTTCGGGCTCCAGCGAGAAATGCTGGCCAAGTACCATGTCGATGATCCCCGAGAATTCTTCACCACCAACGCTTTTTGGTCGGTACCGTCCGATCCGACCAACGACGCCAACCCGGCCCAGCCACCGTTCTATGTCCTCCTGGGTGACCCCAACACTTCCCAGCCGTCTTTCCGGTTGGCCAGTGCAATGGTGGGCTACAACCGCGAATTTCTGGCGGCCCACATTTCAGTGGACTCCGACCCGAGCAACTACGGCACGATCACAGTGCTGCAGTTGCCGACCGACACCTTGACCCAAGGGCCCCAACAGATTCAAAACTCGATGATCTCCGATACCCGAGTGGCCTCTGAACGCACGTTGCTCGAGCGATCCAACCGCATCCAATACGGCAACCTGCTGGCGTTGCCAATCGCCGATGGCGGCATTCTCTACGTCGAACCCCTCTACACCGAACGTATCCCAACCACGTCCAACAGTTCGACCTTCCCGCAGCTGTCGCGAGTCCTGGTCAGCTTGCGTGAACCCCGCATCGATGGCGGTGTGCGGGTGGGCTATGCGCCCACCCTGGCTGAAGCGCTCGATCAGGTCTTCGGACCTGGCACCGGGACGTTGGCCACCAGCCCCGGTGGCGACGCCGCGACCCCGCCGCCGCCGACTGCCAGCCCGCCCAAGGCTGCCCCCGACATGGCACCGGCGCCCGGCCCGCCGCCGGCGACGAACGCAGACGACATCGAGGCCATCATCGAGGATCTGCGCGGTGTTCTCGAACGATTGGAGGATGCCGCGGACAACGCCGGCGGCGGCGGCTGAAAAATCGGTGATAGTGGGTCACGTATGCCTCTGACGAACCGAATTGGCCTACGACGACACCATTTTGGTCACCGGCCGGGTCAACGACAGCGATCGTCTGGTGAGCCTGACCTGATCACCACCGCACATCCATGTGGACGCGATCAACGACGCGCGTGGACGGCGCGTTCTATAGGGGAGGCGGCCAGGGTGCGTCCGGCAGGGACAAGATATCGCTGGCGGTACTCGACTTCACCCACGTGGTCGCGTTCAGTCCAGCCGTACTCGGCCAGAAACGGCGCCACCTCCTGGGGCGCCCACCCGAACTTCCAGAGGTCTTTGGTCACGAATTCACGGTATGCGATTGGTGCGCCGTAGGTTTCGCGTCCGTCGAGGAAGTCTTTGCGAACATAGGTGAACGCCAGAGCACTGCCGGAGGCGGCTCCCGACAGATAGTCCATCGTCGTGCGCACCGCAGCTTCGGTCAGATACTGAGTGACGGCTTCCCAGATGTAGAAGACCGGTCGCGACTGGTCAAAACCCGCGTCCGACAACCGTGTCGACATTTCGTCAGCCTCGAAATCCATCGGCAACAGGGTCACGTGCGGCGGTACATCGCCGAAAGTGCGGCGCACCGCCGCGGTCTTGGCGGCGATGTTGGCCGGCAGATCGACCTCACACACCGCCATCTCAGTCAACTCGGGGATCCGGTAGGCACGGGTGTCATAGCCGGCGCCGAGGATGACCACGGATTCGATTCCGCTGCGCAGCCCCTCATGGAGGCAGTCGTCGATATAGCGTTTGCGGCACAGGAAGCTGGCCCAGCCGCCCGGGAATTTCTTATCGGTCGCGGCCATCAACGAGTGCCGTGCAACGGACCATCGCGCCGCGGCTGCTGCCAACCGTGCGCCGGCCGGCAGCAGGTAGCGTGCCCATGGATCGCGAATCAGTGGTGCGGGTTCGTATTGCTCGGCGGCGACGATGACCATCGGACCGATGGCTGTCTGGGTGGCGTCGCGGTTCATCTAGGTACTCCGGGGTCGCAGGGGCAACAACTCTGCCGACCAGGCTTCCCGGCACACCGACTGCCAACCTAGCAGTTCACTACCGCGAGATATATGTACAACTCTAACGATCGTTGGGCGGTTCCCAGGTGCCCGGCAGCATCGGTTCGGCTGGACCCGAGTCGAAGTCGTCGGCCAGGCTGGTCAGTCCCGCGGGCGCTCTGTCGGGTCCATCGGCGGTACCGGTGAATCCCATGATGCCCGCGCCATATTCGGAGGCAACGACTCGCGGCTCGGACCCGGGACGTGGATCCGGAGCTGGATCGTCGTAGTCCATGAAGGCATCGGCATAAGCATGTTGTTCCAGCTTCGCATCGCGCTTGCGCCGACGTCTGCGCCGATCGGCCAGCGACGCGGCGACCCCCGAGGCTGCGGCTGGTATCCCCACGGCCGGCGCCGAGGCGCTCGATTTGTCGCGGACCGTCGGCGTGAAGCCCTCACCCGGATGGCCTCCGGCAATCGCATACGGTGCCAACAACGCAGTTGGTGCCGCGGGTGGGCTGGGAGCCGTGGTGGGTGCACCGGCTCCCGGGGCCGCACCGGCGCCGACCGCACTCACGCCACCGCCGGGTAGCCCCGCCAGCGCGAACGGGTTGGACTGCTCGGGACGCACGTTCGTGGTTTGTTGCGGGGCAGGGGAGGCAACAGCGGTGTCCTGACCGGGAGGAACCGCGTCCTGGGCGGCCAGCGACTCGCCGTAGTAGTAGACGCTGCCGATCACGATCCAGAGCAGCGGCTGAATCAGTAGCTGAGGATATGTCGTCAACGCCCCTGCCCATGAGAACGCCTGGTAGGCAACGGCAAACAGGAACGGGCCCCACGTCACCAGGGCTGCCGCCGGGTCGGTCATGAAGTCGGTGATCAATTGCTCGGCGTTGCCCAGGGGGTCGGTCAGGAAGTTGATGATCGGCTCGTAGATCTCGTTGACCGCGTCGGTGTACCACGTGAGGAGATCGGTGATGCTGTTGGAGTTCTCCAGAGCAGATCCGGCATCGGCGGCCCGGGCTTGGGCCGCAACCTGCTGCGACGCGGCGGAGGCCTCGCCCGATTCTCCAACACCCGGTTTGAGCAGCAATGGTGCCGGCGTGGTGGTCGGGATCGCTCCCACGGCCGCACCGGACACTGCCTGATAGGTGCTCATGGCGGTGGCGGCCTGGATCCACATCCGTACGTAGTCTGCTTCGTTGAGCGCGATCGGAATGGTATTGACGCCGAAGAAGTTCGTCGCCAGGAGCACGCCGTGAAGCGTGTGGTTGAGGGCCAACTCGGGCAACGTCGGCATCATTGCTAACGCTTCTGTAAACGCTGCCGCCGCAGTCTGGTGCTCGACGGCCGCAGCCGCACTATTGGCACCGGCCTGGATCAGCCAGGCGAGATACGGTCCGTGTGCGGCCACGTACTGTTCGGCACTCGGACCTTCCCAAGATCCCGCTTGTACCTCACCCAGCACTGTGGCGAGTTCGGCTGCAGCAGAGGAATATTCGGTACTCAGCGATTGCCACGCGCCCGCAGCGGTCAACATCGACCCCGGACCGGGGCCACTGGATATCAGCGCTGAATGCACTTCAGGTGGCAATGCCATCCACATCGGAGCCGTCATAGCGCCCTCCCTTGCGCTAGCTGAAACAGATGCACTCTGACCGCCCCGTGGCACGGAGGTTACAACGTTCGCTGGGAGTACGGGCAGTTACCGTGTCGCCGCACCGCAGTGGCGTCCCCGGCAGCCACTGGCATTCACAGCACCGCCGCACCGCGCCGGCGTCGTCGTAGAACGCGTCAGCAGTTCGTTCCGCAGGCATCAGGACAATATTCATGTATTGTCACCAATATGGAGATATTGTCGGGCGGGTTCACCTCGGCAGACCTGAGCGCACGTGCACGGATTCGGCACGCAGCGTTGCTTGAGTTCGGTGCGCGAGGTTTCGCGGGGGCGACCCTCAAAGGAATCGCCGCGCGAGCGCAGGCGTCCGTTGGTCTGGTGCAACACCACTTCGGCACCAAGGAACATCTGCGGCAGGCGTGCAATGACGTCGTCATCGAGGTGTTGCGGCAACGGACGACACAGGGTGCGGCCAACGGAGATATCGCCAAACCCGGCTTCATCGCCGAGCTCTACGAAGCAAGCCCGCCGCTACTGCGCTATCTCGCCAGGGCGGCGATCGAGGGCGGGCCGACAGCCGCCGAGCTGCTCGACGAATTAGCCGGGGGAGCGGAGGAATTCCTAACCAGCAGATGGCCTGAGCGATTTGGGTCCGGATCCGAGCGGGCCCGCGACGCCGCCGCGGTGATGTGCGCCATGCACCTCGGCGTGGTGGTACTTCACGACCAGCTGGCTCGACAGATGGACGCCGACCTCGACGGTGCCGACGCCACTCGGATCGGGCTGGCCATGATCGACGTGTACTCGGCCGTAGGTGAATTCATCACCTCAGAGACCGGCAAGCAAATGACCGACTCGGTCACCCATTACCGCGATGAAAAGAAAGGCGCTCAATGACAGTCACCATCGACGACCTCACGCCGGTCGAGAAGACACTGCTGATCACACTCACCCCACGCGCTCTGGACGCCCGCGCGCCGCATCCATTGCTCGCTGATGACCTCGCCGCCAAGGTGCTCGACAGGATCGGACCCGCCGGCGCCATCAAGATCTCGAGCACCGTCCAGATCGCCGCGCCGGTTCGCAGCAAGATGCTGGACCAACTCGTCGTCCAGTTCATCGCCGCGCACCCAAACGCGGTGGTGGTGGAACTGGGCTGCGGCCTGGAAACCCGCATGCACCGCATCGCCCCGCCGCCGACTGTCGACTGGTATGACGTCGACCTCCCTGACGTTATCGCGTTGCGCCGCCGGCTGATTCCTGAATTGGACCGCGCCCATCTTGTCGCGGCCTCGCTGACCGAACCGCACTGGGCAGAAGGCATTCCGCGTGAGCGTCCCGTCATCGCCGTGGCCGACGGCGTACTCGGCTTTCTCACCAAAGCAGACAACACCCAGATCCTGGCCACCCTCACAAATCATTTCACCGGTGGCGGAGAACTCGTCTTCGTCGCCTACTCACGGATCGCCGCCAAGATGATGGGCGGGCTACCCGTACAGATCGGTGAGCTGCGCGAAGTCGGGATACCCAAGGGATATCAGGGTTTCGGCTTTGACGACCCACGTGAGCTCGAGCAACTCAACCCGTGCGTCACGTTCGTCGAGGAGCAACTCGGCGCCCAAGCCATGGAATCGTTCAACGATCCCCGGGCACGCGCCTGGCTCAACGATATTTCCCGGACCACACGCATGATCGGCAAGTGGTTCGCCCGCTGGCGGGCACAGGCGCGTCGTGGGGTATGGGTGTTGCGCTACCGGTTCTAGAGGATTCTGCGCCCGGGATTCGGGCCGACGGCTGGATTCGAAGCCATGCCTACGTGGGGTGACCCGGGCGGGATCTTTACGAGAACCATTGCCGCCCAAGTACTTTCATCACAGTGACGAATGGCGCTCGGTGCCGAAATTTCCTCAAGGGAAGGGGATCGGGGGGATCGCTGATGGCAATTGGATCTCGGGGATCTCGGCGGGCATTTCAACCCGCGGTACGTCGGCCGGCAGTTTGGCTCTGGGCACCTCGCCAGGCAACTCCACATCGGGGACGGCACTCGGCAACGGCACAGGAGGGATATCGCTCGGTAACGGAAATGGTGGAACGTTAGGCGGAACAGGTAGCGTCGTCACCGCATCGTCAGATGCAACCGACCAATCGGGGTCCTGGCCACAGCCGACGATCGTCGACAGGATCGCCGCGATCGCGATCGCGAACGCCAGCGCTAGCCGTCGTCTCCGGTTCACCTGTCTGCGCATACCGCCGGCTCCTCGCGAACTATGCCTCTGACGTTATCACCGGGCGACATCTGGCGAGGTCCCGTCAGTCGCTCACAGCCATGTGGCAGCTGAAATCGATTGGGTTACAGCTCTTTCCACGTCTAGCCCGTCCGCCCAAAACCGTCACTGTGACGAATAGGTATGCCGAGCCCTGAAGGCGGGGCTCAGGTCGGCACGGCTCGGCCGTTGCCGGTCAAGCGTCATGGAGTACCAGCGCAGCACAACGTGCACGAGACGTCGAACGGCTGCGACGGGGATCCATGACGGCACGCCCACGAACGAGACGCATCATGGCTGGGCGCGGGAGGATCCTTGCGGGGATGATTCCGCCGGGTGAGGTGTCGCTTTGCAGACAAACGCTGCTGCGCCGCATCGGGGAACTGTAGTGCGTCGATCATGTGAAACGAGCTGGGCCCGCTTTTTGCAGTTGTTCGCGGTCGCGTTGTGCCTGCATTGCGTCGAGACATCGAAAAGGTTACGGATTGGAGCTTGTGAGTCCGGGGCCATGCGCTGCACGAGCGGACCCGAGGCGGCAGTCCGATGCGCGCGTGGGCGGGCCGCGTCGGGTGGGGCATTGCCGCCCATCGCGGGCCGCGACCTTCTGCGCCGATCACGTTCCTAGATGTACATGCCGCCGTTGACGCCGATCACCTGTCCGGTGATGTAGGAGCCGCCGTCGGAGCAGAGGAAGGCGACGGTAGCGGCGATGTCGTCGGGAGTGCCGTTGCGTCGCAACGGGACCATGCTGGCTAGGATGTCGAGATCTGGCACGGTGCCGACCTTCACGCCGGCGTGTGCCATCGGGGTGTCGACGACAGACGGAGGGATGGTGTTGACCGTAATGCCTTGGGGTGCAAGTTCATACGCCAGGGCTTTGGTCAGCGCGATCACTCCGCCTTTGGATGCGACGTAGTGGGCGCGTTCCGGTGCGCCGGATTGAGCGCTGGAGGATGAGATGGTGACAATGCGTCCCCAGCCGGCGGCTTGCATATCCGGTACTGCGGCCTGGATGCAAGTGAAGGTGCCGGTCAGGTTGACCGCGATGAGCCGGTCCCATTGCTCGGGGGTGATCTCGGTGACAGGCACAGGAACGCCCACGTCGATACCAGCGCTGGTGACCACGATGGTGATGCTGCCGAGCTCGGCGCGAACGCGGGCGATGGACTCATGGACCGATTGCCGGTCGGTCACGTCGACTTCGATGCCGATTATCTGAGCCCCGCCGGAGCAAAGGTCGGCTGCGACGCCACGTACCAGGTCGCCTTGGCGGTCCAGCAGGGCAACCGCGTGTCCAGTTTTGGCCAGGTGCGCTGCCACTGCCGGGCCGATGCCTGAGGCGCCGCCGGTAACCACGGCAACGCGGCGTATGGCGGGGTCGAGCTCCTGGCTCATCGATGCGCTCCTGAAGATGGGGGTCCGCTGCGTTCTGAGCGGCGAGCGTGACCGCGCGACGGTCGGCACATTTCGGCCGTTCCGAAAAGATATGTTAGGCGAGCGCCTAACGCAATGGTGTCTCGAGCCGTCCCAAATATTGGTGGACGAGGTCGATGGTCTGCTGATGGCCGGTAGTGATGCCGAGGCCGGTTTCGATAACCAGCAACCGCCCGATGGCCGCGATGAGCACGGAGATGACTTCAGCCGGTAACGGTTGGTCGGCTTGGTGATCGCGCAGGATGTAGGTCAGCGCGGCGACCTGGGCCTCGCGGAAGGCTTGTGCGCCGGCGGCGAGTTCGGCGCGGATCTCCTTGCGGTGGTTTCCCAGGGCCATGAACTCCATGATCAGTTGCACGCCACGCGGGTCTACCGTCATATCCCACAGCGCATGCAGTGGCCTTTCGGTGGTCAGGGCGCGGCGCTGCACATCGAGGCTGGTTTGCGTGCCGCGTTTGAGGACCGCCAGGTAGAGGTCGTCCATGGTCGGGAAGTAGTAATACACGACCGCTCGCTGGACGCCGACCTTTTCCGCGACGCGGCGCGAGGTGGCGGCGGCGTAACCCTCGTCGAGCATGATCTCCGCGCACGCGTCGAGCAGCTTCTCGCGGGTGCCGGTGTCGCGCTTGCCGGCTCGGTTCGGTGTGGCCATTGTGTCGTCCGTCCTTGGCGCCGGTGGTGGCGCCACGCTGTTCATCCGCCGGTCTTGACCGTCGTCGTGACGGGTGCTAAGCATATGCCAGTCCATTTTCCTAGGCGATTGCCTAATAAAAGCTGCGGGCTGTCACAGTCGCACGGCGTGGAGGTGTCATGACGAACAGCGTGGACAAGGCGGACATCTTCACCAGCGAAGAGGTCATCAACGATCCGTATTCCTATTTCGACGAGCTGCGGTCCCGTTGTCCGATCCACGAGATCGCGCAACCGGGCGTGTTGGCGGTCACCGGATACGACGAGGCAGTCGCGGTGTACCGCAACGATGCGGCGTTTTCCTCGTGCAATGCGATGGGCGGACCGTTTCCCCCCTTCCCGGTGGAGCCGGGCACCGACGACATCACTGATGCGGTGCGGGCCAACCGTGAGCATTGGGTCTTTCACGAGTTCATGGTCACCAAGGATGGTGCCGACCACGATGCCGAGCGGAGTCTGTTGCGCCGCTTGATGACTCCGAAACGGCTGAAAGAGAACGAGGACCAGATGGCGGGCATGGCAGATGCCTGCATCGACGCATTCATCGGCGACGGCCGGTTCGAGGTGGTCCAGGATTACGGAAAGCCGTTCACCACCATGGTGATTGCCGATCTGCTCGGTGTACCCGCCGAGGATCGCGACCACTTCCGCAAAATTTTCACCGGGCAACACGTGGCGACCCTGGGCGGCGATTCGCCGCTGCCGGAGAACCCGTTGGAGTACATGTACGAGACGTTCGGCAGCTACATCGAGGAACGGCGCCGGCAGCCGCGCGAGGATGTCCTGACCGCACTCGCGACGTCGACGTACCCGGACGGGACGCTGCCTGACACGGAATCGATCGTACGGCTGGCCACTTTCCTGTTCGGTGCCGGGCAAGATACTTCGGCGCGGCTGATGGCGTCGTCGTTGCGGTTCCTGGCCGAGGATCAGGATCTGCAGGCGGCGCTGCGCGCTGACCGGGGCAGAATCCCCGAGTTCGTCGAGGAGGTTTTGCGGTTGGAAAGCCCCACCATGAGCGATTTCCGGATGACCCAGAAGACGACCTGCGTGGGTGGCGTGGATATTCCGGCGGGCACCACGATCATGTTGCATCCCGGCGCGTCCAACCGGGATCCTCGTAAGTTCCCCGAGCCCGAGAAGTTTCGGTTGGATCGCGAAAACGTGCGCGAACACATCGCTTTCGGGCGCGGTGTCCATTCCTGCCCCGGCGGACCGCTGGCCCGTGCCGAAGGACGGGTGACCATCGAACGCTTCCTGGACCGCACCACCAGCCTCACGCTGTCCGAGGAACATCACGGCCCCGAGGGCGCCCGGACGTTCCGTCACGATCCGACCTACATCATTCGCGGACTGACGGATCTGCATCTGTGCTTCACCGCAGTATGAGCACGCCGATACTGCGAGTGCGAATCGATCGCCACTCTGCGAAGGGCACGGATTCGGGCTGTGGCCGCGGCATGCCCCCGCCAAGCCATCGCCGTTTTGACGAGGCCGTCTCCACCAACTCTGGCACCAAGGAGTGACCATGACCATCGCCACGACTCCCATCTCCGACGCGATCGGCGTCGAGGTCACCGGCTACACCACCGCCGACTTCCTCGACCCCGGTGCAGCACAGCACTGCCACGTGCTACTGGAGCGCCACGGCGTCGTCGTCTACCGCGAAGCCCATATCAGTGACCCAGACCTGGTCGCGTTCTCCCGCGCACTCGGTGAGGTCGTCGTGGCAGGCGCCGGAGGGCATCCCGACTATCCTGAAATCTCCCCGGTCACCCTCGATCCGAGTAGGAGCGCGCTGGCCGGACTGCGTCGCAGCACCATCTTCTGGCACACCGACGGCCTGACCGATCAGGTCCCGCAGAAGGCGACCCTGCTGACCGCCCGGGAGGTCGCCGACGAGGGTGGCGACACCGAATTCGCCAACACTTACGCCGCTTTCGAAGCGCTGCCCGCCGACAGGCGGGTCGAACTCGAGAGCTACCGGGTCGTGCACAGCGTCGCGGCGTCACAGTTGCTGCTGACCCCAGACCCGACCCCGGAGCAAGCGGCCAAATGGGATCGTGCTCCGTCGCGTGAGCATCCTCTGGTGTGGCAGCGCCGAGACGGCCGCAAGTCGTTGCTCATCGGCGCCACTGCCGGCCAGATCGTGGGGATGGACCCTGAGCGCAGCCGCGGACTGCTCGACGAGGTCCTCGACTGGGCCACCCAGCCGCAGTTCGTCCTGCGCCACCACTGGAGCGTCGGGGATCTGGTGGTCTGGGACAACACCGGCATGCTGCACCGCGCCATACCCTACGAACCGACCTCCCGACGGCTGATGCATCGCACCACACTCGTCGGCGAGGAAGCGATTGCATGAGTACCGTTTCCTACTGGGACGAGCCGCCCACAGCCATCGTCACCGGCGGCGCGTCGGGTATCGGGGTGGCGATCGCCCAGCGACTCAGCATCGAAGGCGCCGCCGTGGCCATCTTCGACCTCGATCACACCGGCGCGACCACCGCAGCGGACAAGCTGGTGGCTGCGGGCGGTCGAGCGATCGCCGCGCACGTCGACGTCACCGACCGGAGTCGCATCGATGCGGCAATCGACGAAACGGCACGTCAGCTCGGCCCGCCGACGATCCTGGTCAACAGCGCGGGTCTCGACGGCTTTGAAAAGTTTCAGGCGATCACGGCGCAAAGCTGGCAACAGATTCTCGCGGTCAACCTGACAGGAGTCTTCGACTGCTGCCAAGCCATCGTCCCGCACATGCTCGACGCTGGGTGGGGCCGCATCGTCAACATCTCGTCCTCGAGCGCGCAAACCGGCAATCCCCTCATGGTGCACTACTCCGCGGCCAAGGCGGGCGTCGTCGGATTCACCAAAGCCCTTGCCCAAGAACTCGGCCCGCGGGGTATCACCGTCAACACGATTCCCCCGGGGTTCATCGACACACCCATGCTGCGGCGCAGCGAAGACCGGGGTTTCCTGGGCCCCGGCGTCGACGCCGCCGAAGCCAAGACGCCGGTGCGCCGTATCGGGCAGCCCGACGATGTCGCCGCGGCGTGCGCGTTTCTGTGCTCGCAGGACGCCGGCTACATCACCGGCCAAGTGCTCGGCGTCAACGGAGGAAGGGTTCTGTAGAAAGTCATGGCACGAATAGATCCGGTTCCGCCGCGCGAGTTCTCCGAAGAGTTCCGCACGGCGATGGCCGCGCTGCGCCCAGCCAATCCCCGGCATGAACCGCTGCCGACAAAAGATCGGCCGAAAGCGCTCAACACACTAGGCACCCTGGCCCATCACCCCGACCTCGCCCGGGCCTATTTCACGTTCAACGGCCACCTGCTGCTGGGCACTACACTGAGCGAGCGGCAGCGTGAGCTTGTGGTGATGCGGGTCGCCGCGGTGCGGCAGTCCAGTTACGAGTGGTACCAACACCTCTTCGTCGCCCGCGACGCGGGCATCACCGACGAAGAGGTGGGCCGCGTCGCCTACGGCCCAGACTCACCGCTGTGGAGTGAGTTCGAGGCGGCGTTACTGCGGGCCGTCGACGAAATGATCATCGACGGTGGGATCACCACACCTACCTGGCAGATCTTGTCCACCGAGTTTGACGTCCGCCAAGTGCTCGACCTGATCTTCACCGCAGGCGGATATGACATCCTGGCGCGGCTGTTCAAGTCCTTCGAGTTGGCCATGGACGACGACATCCCCGAGCTGATGAGCCGATACGAGCAACTCTTCGGACCGGAACACTGATGCGCATCGGCCTCACCGGCGGAGCCGCCACGACCGACGGCGTGGCACGCCAGGCCGAGCTCGCCGAGCAACAGGGGTTCACGTCGCTGTGGTATGCCAGCAATGTCACCGCAGATCCTTTGGTCTCCATGGCGATTGCCGGGCGGGAGACCAGCCGCATCGAGCTGGGCACTGCCGTGCTGCAGACCTACCCGTGTCATCCGCTGATGCAGGCCCACAGGGTGATCGCGGCCGCAAACGCCATGGGCCGCCCCGGGTTCACCTTCGGGCTCGGGCCTTCGCACGCCGCGGTCGTCGAGGGCATGTACGGTTTGTCCTACGCTCACCCCGGCCGTAACACTGAGGAATACCTGTCCATCCTCACGGCGGTCCTGCATGGGAAGCCGGTCAACGTCACCGGCGTCGACTGGAGTGCCCACGCGGTCGGAGGCCCGGCCCCGCAGCACCCGGTGCCGGTGTTGTTGTCGGCGCTATCACCGCGGATGTTGCGCATCGCCGGCGCCATCGCCGACGGCACCGTGCTGTGGATGGCCTCGGCGAAAGCCATCGAATCGCAGATCGCACCGACGATCACCGCGGCGGCGCAGGCGGCAGGACGGCCCGCCCCCCGCATCGTTGCTGGGCTTCCAGTCGCTGTCCACGACGACGAAGCCAAAGCTCGCTCGGCGATCGCCGACACGGCCGGAATTTATGCGACGATGCCAAACTACAAGCGCATCATCGAAATTGGTGGCGGTACAACACCCGCCGACATCGCCATCGTCGGCAACGAAGCATCGGTCCGCACACAACTGCAACACCTCCTCGACGCCGGCGCCACCGACATCTGGGTCCAACCCGTCGCCGTAGGACGCGACAAAGCCGAACGCACAACATCCAAGACCCGCACCATCGACTTGTTGTGTGAATTACTTTGACGATGTACGTGCTACCGCCAAGGTACAGATCGCGGCGACGGACGATTGATCTCGGTCGGTGCCGCTCCGGCTGCTGACGGCACCGCGCCGGCGGGCTCTCAACTTTAAGACTGCAATGGTGTTTTAATAGGTGCAATCGCGGGAATTGAACACTTCATGCGCGTCGTCTATCACACGAAGGTGGTCCGCCGATTCTTGGTTTCACCCGAAGATGGGGCGACAGGTCTGGTTACACTCGCCCACGATCGAGAGGGCAGATCGTGGCACTCGGGGAACTTTTGCGGTTAAAGCCGCCATGCGCCGCAAACCTAGACTCGGCGGTGCTCGAATACTGTGCTCGCCCGCGAGGCCCTAAACCGCTGTTGTGCAAGCTGAATGGACGTCCTGGCATCGGTGAGATCATGTTTGCCGCGTCCTGCTCAATCCCGGCAGCTGGAGGGTGGACCTGATCATGGTGAAGATTGCCGTCGTCACCGGCGGGGCAGGGGGAATGGGGCTGGCCGCAGCGCGGGTCATCGGACGGGACTGCGCCGTGCTGATCTGTGACGTCGATGCCGCCCGCCTGGCTTCGGCACAGCGCGACCTGAACGCTTCAGGCGTCGACTGTGCTACGGCCACGTGTGATATCACCGATCCAGCATCGGTGCGTCAGCTGGTCGAGCAGGCACAGCAGCTCGGCACCGTGATGTCGGTCGTCCACACTGCGGGGGTGAGCCCCAGCATGGGGTCCGCCGAGATGATCCTGCGAATCAACGCGCTCGGTACCGTGCTCGTCAACGAGGCATTTCTCGGCATCGCCCAGCCCGGTATGGCGGTGGTCAATGTGGCTTCCGTTGCCGGACACCAGCTGCCGGGTCTCGCGGCCCCCACGCGGCGCTACAAGCGCGCGTTGCAAGACCGGGACCGCTTCTATCGGGATCTGCTGTCATCCTGCAATCGCATACCCCGCACATGGCAGCCACAGATCGCCTACGTACTCAGCAAGAACTTCGTCATCTGGTACAGCGCGGCGATGGCCACACGATTCGGTGAGAAGGGAGCGCGGGTCCTCTCGGTGTCTCCCGGATCGTTCGACACGGCGATGGGCAAACTCGAGGAAGGCGCCGGGGCGGGCACGCTGGCCGAGCGCAGTGCCCTCAAACGGTTCGGCCAGCCCGGGGAGATCGCCGAGCTGCTCGCGTTCAGTGCCGGAGACAAGCCCGGATACCTCACCGGCGTCGACATCATCTGCGACGGAGGGGTGACTGCGGCCATGAGGCCACTCGACACTGTGAGGATGGCCCGATCGCGATGACTTGATGTGACACGTCCGCGGTGCGCGCGGTGTCCACAGGGGAACCTCGTAGAACTGGGTGGCCCATTTCCGCATGGCCATGTACGGCTCGCATCGATCTCTGCCAACGGTGGATGCTCGACGTATTTTCTTGTACTCCAGATATGACCTTCCAGGTGAACGGCATCTCTACTACTGGCCCCCGACTCGTGGCGAACCGTCCAGCTCGCGGACATCGAGCTTCCACTGCTCGATTAGGTCCAAGCTGTACCGGATCTTCCCGGTGGTTTCACTGTCGCAGTCGCACAGTGCAACAACGGCTTCGACGATTTCCTCGATGGACTCGAAGAACTCGGCCGGCAGCGCGTCCCCCATCAACTCGGCGAAACCGTCGCTCATGACCGCCACGCGCGGGCCGACCGCGTTGACGCGGATCCCGGTACCGTACAGGTCACCGGCCAGCCCGGCCGTCGTGCGGTTGAGCGCGGCCTTGGTGGCACCGTAGATCTCCATCGTGGAGCCTTGCGGGCCGAGATAGAACGGCGGTCCCTCGACGACGGTGGCACCCACGCTGGTCAGGTTGACGATCCAACCTTGACCCGATTCGCGCATCGCCGGTATGACCGTTTGGGCGAGCGCCAGGGGAGCAATGACGTTGGCTTCGTAGGCGAGTCGCTGCTGAGTGGGCGTGATCTCGGTGATCGGGGCGGTCGTGGCGGCGGCCGCATTGTTGACGAGGATGTCGATCGGGCCGCCGAGAATCGCCGTCGCCTCGGGGATGACCCGGGAGCGGTCGGCGTCATCGGTGATGTCGGCGACGACAATCCCGACCGTGGTGCCGTATTTCTCGCAGAGCTGCTGGGTCTCGTGCAGGCTGCCGCCGGTCCCGTCGGAGGTCTCGAGGGTGCGCGCCACCAGGACGACATCGGCGCCTTCGGCGCACAGGCGCTGCGCGATACCGGCCCCGATGCCCCGGCTGGCTCCGGTCACGATGGCGCGTCGGCCGGTAAACCGCTGTGTCACAGTGAGTTCCCTTCATCACTGGCCGGTGGCCGGTGGTCGCGCTGGCGGGCGGAGGCCTTACTGCCCGCGGCAGTGAACGCCGTCAGGTCATAGGTGCGGCCGATGCTGCTGGTGGTCTCCAGAGCCAACGCCCCGGCCAAGGACAGATCCTCGCCGCTGCGGTACAGCCTGAGCATGTCAGCGACGGCAGCGCTGCCGGGTATCCGTGCGGCCAGATCGAGCGTGTAGGGCAGCAGCTGATCGTGGGGGAGCACATGGTTGACCAACCCGATGCGCAGCGCCTCCTCGGCATCGACGAATGCGCCGGTCACCGACATCTCGCGGGCTTTGCGGACACCGACGGCGCGCGGCAGCAATGCGGTCAGTCCCCAGGTGGGCACCACGCCGAGCAGGGCGTGGGTGTCGGCGAACCGCGCGCGTTCGGAGGCGATGATGAACGAGCAACTCAAGGCGACTTCGAGGGCGCCGGACACGCACACGCCGTTGACGGCGCAGATGACCGGCTTACGCATGGCCCGCACGACGGCCGCTGGGGTGGGATCGAGCGGGCTGCCGGTCTCGTCGGGACTCCGCTCGAGCCGCTTGAAATCGACACCCGCGCTGAAGACGGGGTCGACCCCCGTCAGGATGACGGCGTGCACCGCGCCGTCGCGGTCGGCCTCGGTCATCGCCGCACGAAGGGCCGCACGCAACTCGCCGTGCATCGCGTTCTTGGCCTCGGGCCGATCGATGGTCAACACGCGCACGGCGCCGTGCTGTTCGGTCCTCAACGTGGCTGTCATCGACGGCTCACTTCACTCGGTATCGGATCGGCAGGTGTTTGAGGCCACCCACGAAGGTGGTGGCGGTCAGCTCTGGGGTCCCGGCCAGTTCGACCGAGGCCAGCCGCGGGATGAGCTCGCTGAAGAAGCTGTTGATCTCCAACCGCGCCAGCGCGGCGCCCAGGCAGAAGTGCACGCCGTGTCCGAAGGCCAAGTGCCTGTTGGGATCACGCCCAACATCGAAGACATCCGAATCGCTGAACACGTCTTCGTCGCGGTTCGCTGAAACGTAGGACAGCAGCACGGATTCTCCGGCGGAGATCGGCACACCGCGCACCGCCGTATCGGTGGTGGCGGTACGCATCATCCCGGTGACGGGGCTGACCCAGCGGATCATCTCTTCGGTGGCCGTCCCCATCAAGCCGGGGTCGGCATGCAGCCGCTCGCGTTGCTCGGGATGCTCGACCAGGGCGTGCATGCCGCCCGAGATGACAGCGCTGGTGGTGTCGTGCCCCGCCGTGGCGATGATCAGGTAGTAGGACACGGTGTCGATGTCACCCAACGGTTCACCGTTGATCGTCGCGTTGGCGATGGCCGAGGCCAGGTCCTCGGTCGGGTTCGCCCGCCTGGCGGCGGTCAGCGCCGTGAAGTACTCGAACATCTCCAGCAGCGCCGTCATCTGCTCGGCGTCGGTGGCGCTGCGTTGGAACTCGGAGTCCTCCGATCCGACGAGTTCCTGCGTCAGCCTGAGCATGAACCCGAAGTCGGACTCGGGGACGCCCAGCAGCGTCATGATCATGTAGAGCGGATAGTTGACCGCGACCTGCTGGACGAAATCGCACTCGGGCCCCTCGGCCGCCATGGTGTCGACGAACCTTTTGGCCAGGTGCTGTGCGCGGTCGGCCAGCATGCGCATTGCCTTGGGCCGGAACCAGTTCGCGCCGATTGCGCGAACATCGCGGTGCTGGGGGTCGTCCAAGTGGATCAGGGTGCGGACACCGGCCGAAGCCTGCATGTCCTCCTGCTCGGTACGCATGAGGACGGGGCGGGGACCGTTGACGAAGACATCGTTGGCCCGCTCGATCACGAGCACGTCGGCATGCTTGGTGATCGCCCAGAATGGCCGGTACTGCGCGGTGTCGACCAAGGCGACAGGATTCGACGCCCTCAGCGCGGCCAGGGTCGCGTGCATCCGCACGGGGTCGGTGTAGGCGTTGGGATCCGCGAGGATCTCCGGGCCGTCGGCGGCCGTGCTGCCGAAGATCCCGGCAGTCATGGGTCCAGACCTTGCCGGCAGGCAGCCCGATGCGATAAAACCACACTGATTTCTTAGCAGTGATGAGGTTCAGGCCACAAGAGTGGATTCGAGGTTGTCGGTGTGCTATGCCGACGCGACGAAAGGACACGCTTTCGTGAAAGTGCATCTGCAGGTGGACGGCTCACCGGCCCGCGCCCGCGCGAGTGCCGCGGCCATCGCCGGACTCGGCGCAGACGGGATCTTCTCGTTCGAAGGACAGCACGATGTGTTCTTTCCGCTGCTGTTGGCAGCCGAAGAGACCGAGCTGGAACTGATGACCAATGTGGCGATCGCCGGTCCGCGCAGCCCCCTGCACCTCGCGCACGCGTCCTACGATCTGCAGACCGTGAGCGCCGGCCGCTTCCGCCTCGGTCTGGGCTCGCAGATCAAGGCGCACATCGAGAAGCGTTACGGCTCGCAGTGGGGCAGGCCCGCCGCTCGGACCGCTGAGTCGGTTGCGGCCGTGAAGGCCATCTTCTCGGCATGGGAGGGGCTGGCGCCGTTGAACTTTCGCGGCGACTTCTTCACCCACACGTTGATGCCGCCGAACTTCAACCCCGGCCCCAACACGTACGGCCCGCCACCGGTCCTGATGGGAGCGCTGGGGCCGGTGATGACCCGCAAGGCGGCCGAGGTCGCCGACGGCCTGCTGGTCATGCCGTTCAACAGCACTCGCCACTTCGCCGAGCGAACGGTGCCAGCCATGGCGGACGGCCTGCACCGGTCGGGCCGCAGCCGCGCCCAATTCCAGGTTGTCGCCCAGGCCATGGTGGCCGTAGGGCGGACGGAGGAGGCCCTCGCGAAAGCTGTTGACAGGGTTGCCGGGCTGATCGCGTTCTACGGATCAACTCCGGCCTACACCGCGGTTCTGGACGTCGAAGGGTGGGGCCATCTGCAACCCGAGCTTAACGCGCTGTCCAAACGGGGTGGGTACGCCGAGATGCGCGCACTGATCACCGACGCCATGGTGGGCACGTACGGCGTGCTTGGAACTCCAGAAGAGTGCGCCGAGCAGATTCACCAGCGCTATGGCGACTGGGCCTCCGACGTCTGCTGCTATTTCCCTGGCTACCGACCCGACGACAATGACCTCGCCGACCTAGTGAGCGCATTGCACGCGACTAGCTGAGGATGCGGCCCTTGTGCGCGGTGTCGCGTTTGGGCTAGCGTTAAAACACCGTCGATTTTTTATCGTCGGGTGAGTCACAGGCGAGGGAGACGAAGCATGGTTCATTCGGCATTGCGGTCCTTCATGGACCGACCCTTGGACTACTTCGAGGAGTCGGTCACCAAGATGCACAGCGTGCCTCGCGACCAGCTCGAGGAGATGCAGCGCGAAGCCATGATCGAGCGGTTCGGAGAGCAACGCGATCGCATCGAGATGGTCCGCAAGCTGGCCGACCGCCTCGGCGTTGAGCGGATCGACGGCTTCAACGATGTCGTGCCGCTGATGTTTTCGCACACCGCTTACAAGTCCTATCCCGCGGCGCTCGTCGACAACAATCGCTGGGACCTGATGACCAAATGGCTGGACAAGCTGACGACCTACGACCTGTGAATCGCCCTGGAAATCCCGGAGGCTCCTGACCTTGGAAACGAGGATGCAGGTATGCCGAAGGAACAGTGTGCCGGGAAGCCCACGGCGCGTCGTTACAGCCCGGAGGAGAAGGCCGCCGCGGTGC
>NZ_MLCL01000078.1 GCF_001942625.1 Mycobacterium syngnathidarum | reverse complement strand
TAGCGTGGACCATGAGGACCTCTCGGTAATCGGATGTGCGTGTTTGGTAACCACACCGATACCGGAGGTCCTCACCTACTTCCGCTCACCACGCCGTTCACAACCTGTCTGGGAGTTACACCTAGGGGACGATGGCAACGTGGCCACCCTGACTACAACCCAGGCCCGGCGCATCGCCGTCGCGGCCCAGGGCTTTCACGACTCCAAACCCCGCGGTGCCGTCACCCGTGCGCATCTGCGCAAGCTGCTCTCACGTATTCAGGTGCTACAGCTCGATTCGGTGTCGGTGGCGGTGCGCGCGCACTACGCACCGGTGTTCAGCCGGCTGGGGCCATACGACCGTGACACCTTGGACCGGGCTGCCTGGTCGCACAGCGTGCGCTCACCCCGGCTGCTCGTGGAGTATTGGGCGCACGAGGCCGCATTGATGGCCGTCGAGGACTGGCCGCTGCTGCGGTGGCGGATGCGGGAGTACACCCACGGGCGGTGGGGTACCGAGATCGTCCGCAAGAACCCCAAGCTCGCCGAGGACATCGTCGCGGCAGTGGCCGAGCTCGGCCCGTCCACCGCCGGACAGATCGAAGCCCACCTGGAGTCCGCGCCACGCGGCCGCAAGGGGCCATGGTGGGACCGCAGCGACACCAAGTGGGTGGCCGAGGCGCTGTGGTCGTCCGGGGTGTTGACGACGGCGACTCGGGTGGGCTTCGCCCGGCACTACGACCTCACCGAACGGGTCCTACCGCCCGAGGTGCTGGCCCGGCAGGTCGACGACGACGAGGCGGTTCGCGAGCTGACCCTGCGAGCGGCCACCGCACTGGGAGTCGGCTCCGAGGCCGATATCCGCGACTACTTCCGGCTGGGGGCCAAGCAGGTCAAGCCGGCCATCGCCAAGCTTGTCGCCGACGGCGAGCTGGAGCCCGTCGACGTCGAAGGGTGGAGCGGGACGGCGTATCTCCGCGCGGGTCAGACGGTGCCACGGCGTGACCGCGGCACAGCACTGCTGTGCCCGTTCGACCCGCTGATCTTCTTCCGTCCCCGGGTAGAGAGGTTGTTCGGCTTTCACTACCGGATCGAGATCTACACGCCGGCGCCGAAGCGGCAATTCGGTTACTACGTATGGCCTTTCATGCTGGACGGCGAGCTGGTGGGGCGGGTCGACATCAAACGCACCGACAGCGCGCTGCAGGTGCCCGGCGCGTTCATGGAGGACGGCCAGGACCCCGCGCGGGTGGCGGAGGCCCTGGCCGTCGAGCTGAGGACGATGGCGGCGTGGCTTGGGGTGGGCGAGGTCGAGGTGGGGGGCCGTGGCGACCTCGCCGAGCCGTTACGTCGCCGGTTCCTCAGCTAGTTCGGGGACCCCACGCCCTCGCATCATGTTGGTGGCGAAGATGATCGCACCGATCACGAGCCACACGATGCCGCCGATTTTCGCCAGCACGTCAGCGTTGAACAACACGTAGCCGACGATCAGGAATCCGACGGTCGGCACCACGAGGTGCAGTAGGTAGTTCTTCGACTTCTGGCGCACCACGTAGTACCAGATGACCGAGGCGTGCAGCAGGCAGAAGCCGAACAGCGCACCGAAATTCACCAGCGACGAGATCAATCCGATCTGTCCGACGAAGAACAGCACCAGCACCAGGCTCAGGGCGCTCACCACCAGGATGGCTGCGATCGGCACCTTGCGTGCGCTGATCGTGGACAGGAAGGCGGGCAACTGGCGATCGCGGCTCATCGAGAACAGCAACCGGCTGGTGGCGGCTTGCGCGGCCATCGCATTGGCGAAACCGACGGCGAGCACATTGACCACGAAGAACGCGTTCATCCAGCCGGTGCTCGACGCGGCCTGCACCAGCAGGAAGAACGCGTTGCCCACCTCGTCGTCTCCGAACGACTCACGGCCACCGGCCAGCAGGCTGGCCAACCAGGTCTGGGCGATGAACAGGAACGCCACCACGAACAGCGCAGCGATCATGGCGCGGCCGGCCGGGTTCTTCTTCCCGGTCGATTCCTCGGCCAGTGTTGAGATGCCGTCGAAGCCTAGGAAACTCAGCACCGCGATCGACAACGCCGCCGCGATCAACGGCGCGGTGACCAACTCGGAGTTCCAGATCGGCAGTGCGCTCCAGCCGACTTCGGGAAGCGACTGACCGTTGATGGCGCGCACCGCGATGATGACGAACAGCACGACGAAAACCAGTTCGACAGCCAGGAACACCCGGTTGACGATTTTCAGCGAACCCACGCCGAGCAGGTTGATGATCGTGTTGACCACCACGAAGACGATCGCCCACACCCAGCGCGGAGTACCGGGGAAGAGCCCGACCATCGATTCGGCGGCGAAGACATACAGCAGGGTAGGGATCAGCAGGTAATCGAGCAGGATGGCCCAGCCGGCGAAGAATCCCAGACCGGGGTGGATACCGCGTCCCACATAGGCGTACACCGACCCGGCAAGCGGGAACGACTTGGCCATCTGCGAGTAGGCCAGCGCGGTGAACACCATGGCGATGAGGCCGATCAGGTAGACCAGCGGCACCATTCCCGACGCGCTGTTGTAGACCGTGCCGAAGATCGTCCACGGTGCGATGGGCACCATGAAGACCAGGCCGTAGACGATCAGGTCGACGGTGGAGACGGAACGGCTGAGTTCCTGCTTGTAACCGAACGATTCGAGATCGCGTTGTCCTTCACCGGTGGTGAGAGGGGCGGCGGCGGGACCGGCCTCAGTTGCCATGGCGTTCCTGTCGAGTCGGAGGGGTGGGAGAGTCAGGCGGGGCCGGCGGCGGCCAGGTCGTGTTCCTGGAGGAACTCCGCGATCACCGCTCGGAACTCTTCGGGCTTCTCGAGGTGGGTGCAGTGGCTGGTATCGGGGAACACGTGGCCGCGGGAGTCGGGAATGTGGTCGAGGTATGGCTGCCAGGTCGCGGGGGTGGCCTCGTCGAACTCTCCGGCGATGACGAGGGCGGGCGCAGTGATGGATGGCAGCCGGTCGATGATGCTCCAGTTGCGCAGGGTTCCGAGAACGTGAAACTCGTTGGGGCCGTTCATGGTGTGGTACACCGTCGGCTCGGCTTCCATCTGGGCCTCGGTGTCGACGAAGTCCTGGGGTACCGGCTCGACCCGGCATACGTGGCGGCGGTAGAACTCCCGGGTGGCGGCCAGGTATTCGGGGTCGGTGACCGTGCCGTCGGCCTCGTGTCGCTGCAGCGCGGCCTGTACCTGCGGCGGCAACTGGGCGCGCAGTTCGGCTGCGCCCTCGACCCACAACTGCATCGAGGCGGGGGAGTTGCAGATCGACAACGAGGCCAGTCCCGCCGGGACGCGGACGGCGATCTCGGCGCCGAGCATGCCGCCCCAGGATTGTCCGAGGACGTGGTACTGGTCGATTCCGAGGGTTTGGCGGACGGTGTGGAACTCATCGACGAAGAGTTGGGGCGTCCAGAAATCGGCTGGTGCGTCTGGCAGGTGGGTGCTGTTGCCGCAGCCCAACTGGTCGTAGTGGATGACCACGCGGCCGGTCTCGTCGGCGAGGGAAGCGATATTGGCGACATAGTTGTGGGCCATGCCGGGCCCGCCGTGCAGCACGAACAAGGGCAGAGCGCCGGGCTGGGGGGTTTCGGGCGTGGTGATCTGAACCCAGGTCTCGTGACCGCGGAAGGGCACTGTGCGGGTGGTGCAAGGCATGGCCGTCAGCATGAACTACTAATGGTCTCGTGACAAGACCATTAATCAGGATTTAACGCCGTCCGTCGATACTGTGTGTTCATGGGGACACCCGATCCGCCGACCACCGAGTCCGTGGGCGCAACGCCCGGGCTGTTGGAGCGTGAACTCGAAACACCATCGCGGGTGGATGAGATCACCGACCGCCTCGTCACCGCGGTGGCGATCGGCGAGTACCTCCCCGGATCGCGCCTGCCTGCCGAGCGTGAGCTCGCCGCGTCCCTGCGGGTCGGTCGGATGACGGTACGAGCAGCCCTGGCCCGGCTGGTCGAGCTGGGATTGGTGGAGACCAGGCGCAGCGGCCGCGGCGGCGGCACCTATGTGCTGCAGCAATGGCCGGAATCGTCGACCGACGCCGTTGGACGCACCCTGACCATGCGCCTTGATGAACTTCGGGACCGCTGTGATGCCGTGTGCCGAATCCACGGTGCGGTATGCCGCGCGGCCGCGGAGACCCGGACCGATCATGACCTCGCGGTGCTCCGCGAACGGCTCGAGGCGTACCGCTGTGCGGACAGCGGCCGGGCCGCGCAGCAGGCCGACAGTGCGTTGCACCTGGCGATCATGGACGCGGCCGGCAACACCGTGCTCAAACAGACGTTGCTCGAGTTGGAATCCTCCGTCAGTATCGCCGCACCGGCCCACATGTGGGGTGACTCGGCGACCATGCGCCAGATGGAGCTACGGGCCCTGCGGGAGCACGAACAGCTGATCGACGCGATCGCCGGGCGGCGCGGTGATGACGCCGAAGCGCTGGCACGTGCACACCTGGCGATCGACTTCGAACACATCGCGGCCGCGTTGCGGCGCGCCGGAGGTCTGATCGACTGACGGGCGGCGGGCGGAATCTAGCCGAGGAACCGCTCCCGGTAGTCCCGGAAACGTTCGGCCAGCGCCGCCGGATCGAGGTGAAGATTCGACGCGTCGTATATGACGCCGCCGTACCGTCCGCGCGGGTGCTCGGTGAGGAAATCGGTCATCGCGGCCCGCACATCGTCGCCGAACGGCTGGTCGGCGAGGCGGTAGATGGCAGCCAGGGTGCCCGCCTCGTCGGCCATGAAGTCGTCGAACCGCACATCGATGGATTGTCCGGCGGGCAGCACTTCGCGGTCGCGGATGCAGCCGGCGAGCAGATCGTCGATGCGGTTCAGCCAGTGCTCGGTCAGCTTCGCCACATCGGGACGGGACACCGCCATTCGCGTGGCGTAGCAGATCATGGTCATCATCGACAGCGTCACCTCGACCGGATCACGATGGGTGACAATAAAAGTCGCATCCGGGAACGTGGCGGACAGGGTGGGGAACTGCTCCAGGTGCTGAGGTGATTTGAGGACCCAGCGGGTGCCGCCGCGCAGCCATTGCATGGCCTTGAGGCTGCGCTTGACGTACGCGTAGGACGCCGCTTGGTCGTGCGACTTGTAGTGCGCCGCGAAACTCGGCACGTAATAAGTTGTTTCGAACAGCATGCCGGAGATGTCATTGGCCAGCAGCTGGATCTCCTCGTGCGCGTGCTCAACGGTCATGTCGTGCATGCGCCGGAATTCCGGCATCGTGGTTTGCACCAGGTCCAGTCCGGCGCCGCACCGATCGCGACGCGGTTGCGGGGTGTCCTCACCCGGTCCCGGTATCGGTTCCAGGCTCTCCCAATATGGCAGGTGGCGCAGGGCGGGATCGGCGGCGAGCAAGTTGTGCAGGTGCGTGGTCCCGGTCCGAGGGAGGCCACAGATGATGATCGGCCGATCGATCTCGATGTCCTCGATCTCGGGATGGTCGGCGATCAGTGCCTCCAGTCGAAGCCGGTTGACCAAGCTGCCCACCAGCTGTTCGAACGCGATCGCCAGACCGGTGTCGGACAGACCTGCTTCGGCGCGCAGTGCGGTACAGAGCACCTCGAGGCGCTCCCGGAACGCCGGGTCTCCGAAATCGCGCAGCCCGGTCCGCTCGATGGCCGCAGTCAGCAGCGCGTCCGGGTCGAGGTCGAGATTCGCGCCGTACGCGGCAAGTCCGTCGCGAATCGGTTGGGCCGCCGGGGGATACACCGGGTTGGCCAGGTCGTCGAATCGGATCGGGGCGGGACGCTGCGTACTGGTGGTCACCGGGCCGCTACCTCGGTCACGTCGACCACTCGGCATTGCGGGTGTGCGGGGGTCTCGTCGGGTAGGAACCACCGCAGCCAGATGAGGCCCTTGGAGCGTCCGGCCGTGGAGACCCAGTTCGGGTGGCCGGGATCTTTGTCGCTGATGATGATGCGCCAGGATCCGTCCGGTTCGTAGGTCACGTGGGCGCCGTTGATCGTCACCCGCTCGTGGGTGTAGTCGTAGGTGTGCAGGAACGGATTCCACAGGCACAGGTTCCAGAACGCACAGTCGGGCGAGGTGCCCTCGACGACCAGGGCCTGACCCGGTGCGAGATCGTAGGCGCCCATCGCGTACGCCGCGTCGGCAGCCGACCAGCCGTAGGCGTTCTGCGGCACCGGGAACGGGGGGTGCAGCTGATTGGCCGGCTCGACCTTGGTGGGTAGGAACGAAACCTGTTCGCGCAACCAGTTTCTGGCGTACTGGAAGCGACGGGCCAGCTCGGCGGCGCTGTCGGTGCGCCGCGCCGGCGGGTCGAGAGTCTCGATCCGCCACGTCGGTCGACGATCAGTGTTCGGATCGTTCAGATAGTCGCGGGTCAAGGCGAATTCGGTGTCGGGATCGAGCTTGAGCCAGGCCCCCGGTTGAGGATCGGGGCTCATCACGAACTCGAAGTTTCCGTCTTCGTCGAATTCGAGGTCGCGATTGTTGATCGTGCCGACGATGCGGTCGCTGTAGCGGCCTTCGCCCGGCCCGCCGTAGACCGTCATCGACAGGTACACCGCGTCACCTCGGTTGCCGGTGACCCGGTACGTACGGGCGGGGTCGAGTGGTGCGAGCTGATAGAACGCGTCGGAATTGTCACCACCCCATTTGAGGTACGGGCTGATGACATCCACCAGGATCGGCTTGTCCCGGTCGCCCCAGACATACGCGTCGACGGCGACGCGCAGCACGCTGAATGCCAGCCGGTACCCATCGAGCAGGTCGGGCTCGCTGAGCGCGGGGTCGGCATCGAGCAGTTTCCGCTCGATGGCGCGCACTTCGTCGAGCAGCCCGTTGAACGCTGCGGACAGCTCGGTCTTGTCGGTCATGGATGGTCCTTCCTTCGGGGATGGGTTCGTTCGGCTCCTTTGATCAGCAAGGAGCACAGGCGATCTGCGGTCTCGTCGACATCGACGTCGGGTTCCATGTGGGCTGTGTAGAACGCGGTGCCGATCAACGTCTGGTAGAGCATGGCGACGTCGGCGTCGGGTTGGACCCGGCCTTGCTCGATGCCGGAGGAAACCAGTGCGCCGAAGGCGTCCTTGGTCCGCTCATCGAGCAGTTGTTGGGTGCGGATGTGCAGCTCTGGGTCGCGACGGCGTTCGGTGAGGATGCCGAGGGCGGCGGCCTCGACCACGGGGTCGAGCCAGAACGTGAGTACCGCCCGAGCGAAGGCGCGCACATCGTCCTCGAAATCTCCTGATACCGACAGGAGTTCGCCGCCGGGCGGCTGCTCGAAGGCGGCATCGAAGACCAGGTGCGCCTTCGAGGGCCACCGTCGGTACACGGTGGGTCGGCTGACTCCGGCTTCGCGGGCGATGGCCTCGATGGACAGTTGGTCATACCCGTCACGCGCCAGCAGGTCACGGGTGGCGCGCATGATGTCGCGCTGGGTTTGAGGGTCACGCGGCCGGCCAGGGCCTGTGATCGAGGACACACCATTAAATTACGATGTGTCACGTAATTGAGTCAAGGGTGAGTTTGGTGTCTGGGCTCGCGGCTTTCGGCACCTGGGTCGCGGCCGTCGTCGCGCAACAGCCCCGCGGTCGAAACCGGCGCGGCGACACGGTGGGGAGCCCGGTCAGGTTCCCTGATCGATGAGGTCGAACACCGTCACGGCATGCGCAAACCGATGTGGGGTCACGCCAACCTGGCCGTACGGGTGGTCGAGCATGAAGACCAGGTAGAGCAGCAGCGCCAGCAGCACGGTCACAGAGCTCACCAGGATCATGTGCGCCCGGTTGTTCTCGAGCCGCATGAAGCTGGCGAGGCTGATGAGCACCAAGCTGCCGAACACCAGGGCGCACCACAACAGCGGGGGTATCCGGGGACTCGAATTGAGAATCCGCGCACTGCGATCCGAAGTCAGGACCGCCAATTGGCTCAGAAACTGGCTGTTGATCTGGCTCGCGCTCGAGTCGGATCCGGCGGTGCCGACGATGCGGTACATCTCGGTGAGGGCGTGCCGGCCGTTGTTGCTGATGCTGCCGAACTCCTCCTTGCCCCATTCGGGCCCCTGCACGGCGGCCGCATACCGCCGGAGCTGTTCGCGCACCTGTCCCTGTTCCGGCTGCGGCATGGCAACGGTCTGGCGGTACATGGTCACCAATGTCGAGGCCTCGTTCGACACGTTGGTCTGCGCTGACAGGTACTGCTGCCAACCGACGACCACGGTGAAGCCCAGGAGTGCACCGTAGACGAGGCCGACCACGGTGAGGAATGGCGAAAGGATCCCGTTGTGTTCCGGCCGCGTGTCCCGGGCGATGACCCGGCTGGCCAGTAGCACGCTGCCGACTGCCAGTGCCACGGCGCCGACGACGACCACTGCCAGCATGATCCACGCGCCGACCACCCCAAAGTCGCCCATAGCTGAACAGAATGGCAGCAAACTTCTCGGAGCGGACCCGGATCGGTCGGTTTGGCCCGAGCCTGCCGATGCGCCACGGATCGGGGGAGGACGAATTGGTCGCTGCCCCTCGATCAGCGACCAATTCGTCGGTCTGGGCGACGCCTCAGCGCCCGGGTAGCACCTGGGTGACGGTGGCCGCCAAATCGGCACCCTCGGGGCCGTCGATGGTCGACTCGCGGTCAAAGGTCGCCGTGCCACCGTCGTCGATGGTGAAGTTGCCGACCTGATCCTGATCACCGCCGGTGACCTTGAAGATCACAGTTGTCTTGTCCGGCAACGGCTTTGTACTGAGGTATTGCGGGTTGATCGTGTAGTGATAGATGCAGCCGGCCGAGCCGAAGCACTTCTGCTCGGTGACCACCACGCCGACGACGAAGTCGGCGGCAGTGGGCGGTGTGGCCACCGGGGACGGCGTGGAGGACGACACTGCGGCATCCCAGCGCGGTGTGTCAGCGGGATTCGTCGAGACCCGGTCCGGTGAGACACAGCCGGCCAGGGCGAGCGCGGCGGTGAGGAGTGTCGCGGCAAGGGCTGCGCGAATGATCGTGCGTAGCATCGATAGGCCTTCCTATTCAGGCGGGTGGGCCGGGTGGCGGGGCAGGGTCCAAGCTGTGAACCCGCCGCCCGGTGTCCGGGGAACAGGACAGTAAAAGCGAACGGTCCGACAAGTTTCGGATCAGGAACTCTGCGCCCGCTCGTATTCGACAGCGCTGGAGAAGGCAAGCGCGACGGCTCCGCCGACGGCCGCGATGAACGCGACGACCACCAGGGCTTCGTATCCCGGTCGTGAGACGTCGCCCAGCAGCACCACGCCCACGATGCCGGGGACCACGGTCTCGCCGACCACCAACGCCGCGGCGACACCGTTGACCGAACCGACCTGGAGAGCGACGGTGAACAGATAGAACCCGCCGAGGCCGGCGACCAGAATGGCCCACAGCGCCGGGTCGGCGATCAGTATCCCCACGTTCAGCGGCTCGAGACCATCGACGACGCGTACCGCAACCGCCATGGCGCCGTACAGCACCCCGGCGATCAGGCCGGCAGGAACCGCAGCCTTCTGGCCGAGCAGTCGGACCAGCGCAGCGCCCAGGCCCAGAATGATCGCCGACACCACCAGGACGCCCCAATGCATCACCGCGCCGGGGTCGCGGTCGCCCAGACGGCCGGCGGTGGCGCCCAGGATGCACAGCGCCACAAGCACTATGGCGATCGCAGTCCAGTCCCGTCGATGTAGCCGGACACCGAGCACAAAGATGCTCAACACGGCGGTGACCACGAGGTTGGCGCTGATGATCGTCTGCGACAGGAACAGTGGAATCAGCCGCGCCGATACCATGCTGCCCGCGAAGCCGACAAGATCGAGCGCGATTCCCGCGATGAAGATCGGTGCGAGCATTGCGGTGATCGTCGACCGCAGCGTGGGGCCGGTGTCAACCGCGCCCGCCGCCGCACCGGAACGCCCCGCGGCATAAGACTGCAGCACGGAAGCGGTTCCATAACCGGCGCACGCCAGTAGCGCGGCGGCCACGCCGATCAGCACTGCGAACCGCCGGACATCAGGCGATTGTAGGAGCGCGACCGGTCCCACTCGGGTGATCTGTCGCCGATTCCCACGGCAAGGTCGTCGTGCCCGACGATGGACAGCCCAGGGGTAGAACTCGGCGCGGTGCCGAGTCGGTGGTGACGGCTCGACAGTAGGGTGAGTTCGTGGCCGAGATCGCGCCGCTGCGTGTGCAGCTGATCGCCAAGACGGAATTCCAGGCGCCGCCTGACGTGCCGTGGAGCACCGATGCCGACGGCGGGCCCGCGCTCACCGAGTTCGCCGGCCGGGCCTGTTACCAGAGTTGGTCGAAGCCCAATCCCAGGACGGCGACCAACGCGGGCTACATCCGTCACATCATCGACGTCGGGCACTTCTCCGTCCTGGAGCACGCGAGCGTCAGCTTCTACATCACCGGCATCTCCCGGTCGGCCACCCACGAGTTGATCCGGCACCGCCACTTCTCCTACTCACAGCTCTCGCAGCGCTACGTGCCCGAGAACGACGCCGAGGTGGTGGTCCCGCCCGGATTCGAGGACGATCCGGAGTTGGTGGAGATCTTCAGCGCGGCCGCCGACGCCAGCCGGGCCACCTACACCGAACTGCTGGCCCGCCTGGAAGCCAAGTTCGCCGACCAGCCCAACGCCGTTCTGCGGCGCAAGCAGGCCCGACAGGCCGCCCGGGCGGTGCTGCCCAACGCCACCGAGACCCGCATCGTGGTCACCGGCAACTACCGCGCCTGGCGCCATTTCATCGCGATGCGCGCCAGCGAACACGCCGATGTGGAGATCCGCAGGCTGGCGATCGCCTGCCTGCGTGAGCTCGTAGACGCGGCTCCGGCGGTGTTCTCCGATTTCGAGATTTCGACGCTCGCGGATGGTAGTGAGGTGGCTACCTCCCCATTGGCGACGGAGGCTTGACGGAGTCGCCGGTCAGGACGGCGACGGAAGTCCGATCGGTCCGGGGTAATCTTGGCGCGTGAGTACGAGCGGAATCGATGTAACAGCGCAGTTGGGCACGGTGTTGACCGCAATGGTGACGCCGTTCAAGCCCGACGGCTCGCTCGATCTCGATGCCGCCGCTCGACTGGCCAATCACCTGATCGACGCAGGCTGCGACGGCCTGGTGCTCTCTGGCACCACCGGTGAATCGCCGACTACCACCGATGACGAGAAGCTCGCACTGCTGCGCACGGTGCTGGAGGCCGTGGGGGACCGGGCCCGCATCATCGCCGGCGCGGGCAGCTATGACACCGCCCACAGCGTGCAGCTGGCCAAGGCCAGTGCCGCCGAAGGCGCGCACGGACTGCTCGTGGTGACGCCGTACTACTCGCGGCCCCCGCAGGCGGGTCTGCTGGCGCACTTCACCGCCGTCGCCGATGCCACCGGTCTGCCGAACTTGCTCTACGACATCCCGCCGCGGTCCTCGATCCCGATCGCGTGGGAGACCATCCGCGCATTGGCCGCGCACCCGAACATCGTCGGCGTCAAGGACGCCAAGGGAGATCTGCACGGTGGTGGCCAGATTCTCGCCGAGACCGGTCTGGCGTACTACTCCGGTGACGACACGTTGAACCTGCCCTGGTTGGCCATGGGCGCGGTCGGTTTCGTCAGCGTCTGGGGGCATCTGGCCGCCGGGCAGTTGCGAGACATGTTGACCGCATTCAACTCTGGTGACATCGCCACGGCCCGCAAGATCAACGTGTCGCTGGCCCCGCTGGCCCGGGCCCAGGCCCACCTCGGTGGGGTGACCATGTCCAAGGAAGGCCTGCGGTTGCAGGGATTCGATGCCGGTCAGCCACGGCTGCCGCAGATCCCGGCGTCCCCGGCCGAGATCGAGGCGCTCGCCGTCGATATGCGTGCGGCTGCGGTGTTGCGATAGTGAGCACCGAACTCGCGCCCCCCAAGCCACTGGCCCCCGGCGGTCTGCGAGTTACCGCCCTGGGCGGAATCAGCGAAATCGGCCGCAACATGACGGTCTTCGAGCACCTGGGCAGGTTGCTCATCGTGGACTGCGGGGTGCTTTTCCCCGGGCACGACGAGCCCGGCGTCGACCTGATCCTGCCGGACCTGCGTCACGTCGAGGGCCGGCTCGACGACGTCGAGGCGCTCGTCGTCACGCACGCCCACGAGGACCACATCGGCGCGATCCCGTTCCTGCTCAAGCTCCGCCCCGACATCCCGGTGGTCGGCTCGAAGTTCACCATCGCGCTGATCCGCGAGAAGTGCCGCGAGCACCGGATCAAGCCGGTGTGCGTGGAGGTCGCCGAGCGGCAGAGCACCCAGCACGGTGTCTTCGAATGCGAGTACTTCGCGGTCAACCACTCGATCCCGGGATGTCTGGCCGTTGCGATCCACACGGGCGCAGGCACCGTCCTGCACACCGGAGACATCAAGCTCGACCAGCAGCCGCTCGACGGCCGCCCCACCGACCTGCCGGGTATGTCGCGCCTGGGCGACGCCGGGGTGGACTTGTTCCTGTGTGATTCGACCAACTCCGAACACCCTGGCGTCAGTCCGTCCGAGAGTGAGGTCGGCCCGACGCTGCACCGGCTGATCCGCGGGGCCGAGGGCCGCGTGATCGTCGCGTGCTTCGCGTCCAACGTCGATCGCGTGCAACAGATCATCGATGCCGCCGTGGCGCTGGGGCGGCGGGTTTCGTTCGTCGGGCGTTCGATGGTGCGCAACATGGGCATCGCCCGTGAGTTGGGCTACCTACGGGTCACCGATGCCGACATCCTCGACATCGGCGCGGCCGAGATGATGCCGCCCGAGAAGGTCGTGTTGATCACCACCGGCACGCAGGGCGAGCCGATGGCCGCGCTGTCGCGGATGTCTCGCGGTGAGCATCGCAGCATCACGCTGACCGCAGGCGATCTGATCATCCTGTCCTCGTCGCTGATCCCGGGCAACGAGGAAGCGGTCTACGGCGTCATTGATGCCCTCGCCAAGATCGGCGCCCGAGTCGTCACCAATGCCCAAGCGCGTGTTCATGTTTCGGGCCATGCCTATGCCGGTGAGCTGCTTTTCCTCTACAACGGGGTTCGGCCCCGCAACGTCATGCCGGTGCACGGCACCTGGCGCCACCTCCGCGCGAACGCAGCACTGGCCGCCAGCACCGGCGTGCCGCAGGAGAACATCGTACTGGCCGAGAACGGTGTGAGCGTGGACCTGGTGGCAGGCAAGGCCTCGATCGCCGGCGCGGTGACCGTGGGCAAGATGTTCGTCGACGGGTTGATCACCGGCGATGTCGGCGACGCCACGCTCGGCGAACGTCTCATCCTGTCTTCGGGTTTCGTGGCGGTGACGGTGGTGGTGCATCGCGAGACCGGGAAGCCGGCCGCTCCGGCCCACCTGCACTCCCGTGGCTTCTCCGAGGACCCGAAAGCACTGGAGCCGGTGGCCCGCAACGTCGAACGGGAACTGGAAAGCCTTGCCGCCGACAACATCACCGACCCGACACGCATCGCTCAGGCGGTGCGGCGCACCGTGGGCAAGTGGGTGGGCGAAACCTACCGGCGTCAGCCGATGATCGTCCCGACCGTCATCGAGATCTAGCCGAATTGGTGCGCTGAGCGGGTCTCTGCAGCCGTTAGATTGGGTCGGTGAGCCGCCCCGCACCTCAGGTGCCATTCGAGCGACGTCGTCCGATTCCCGCGCTCAACTCGGTGGACGAAGTCAAGCGCGCAGTGGAGTACCCGTACACGATCCGTGTGTTCGTGGTGATGATGGCCGTCGGCGCGGTCTACCTCGTGTGCGTGGCGGCCTACGCGATCGCCACCCGTGATCACCAGAACATGGCTGTCTTCACAGTGCTTGTGGCAGTGTGGTTCGCGTTGTTGTTCGGAGCCACCAAGCTGATGCCCTCGGTGCTGATGCGCCGCTTCTACGCCCGGGTGCTGCGCGGCGGAATCCTGTGCGACGTGTACCCGGCCCGTTTTCCCCACTCCGACACCGCGATTCTGATCGATGTGCGGTTGTCGGACGCCCAGGCGGCGTACGTGCATGATGCGATCGCCTCCTGGCTCGGGCGGATGTCTTCGGAGCCGGCGGCCCACGCGCAGGCCGGAGACCTGTTCGCCGACAGTCAGATTCGCAGTGCCGACGAGCTCGCGGGCCTGGGCGCCAGTGGTGGATTCCTCGTGGCCCGCGACAACAATCCGCACAAGGGCTGGCGTCTGATTCTTCCCGAGACGAATCCGCGCGACCCGCACCGGCCGTATTCGAATGGCCTTGTGGTTCAGGTCAACACGCCGAGCCTGGAGTCAGCCGGCAAATAGCAGGACTCCGCCGGTCAGCAGGGCGACGACCTTGATCAGCTCGAACGCGACGTAGACGTAGTGCGCCTGCGACCGGCCGTGCACTTCCTGTCCCGGAGCGACGGCCAACACTGCGTTCGACCGCTGAGTCAGCTTGGGCCGCACGGCGATCAGCTGCACGGCCAGCGCTGCGACGGCAATCGCGAAGACCGCGATCGTCGCCGCTGACGGGCGATGCGTGGCGAGGGCCGCGACGACGACCACGGCGAACGCAGTTTCCACGGTGTTGAGCGCACGGAAAACTTTGCGCCCGATGCCGAGCCCGATCTGCAGCGTCACGCCGGGCGCCTGGAATTTCAGCGGCGCCTCGATGAACGAGATCGCCAGCACCATGCCCAGCCAGCAGAAGGTCACCGCGACCGCGACAGCCGCACCGGCATTCATCATGAATCTCCTCTCGGGCCGAGACGGGCCACGCACAGATCCGGTTCGACGAACGCGTCGAGCCGCTCGACCGCAACGGGTGCTTGCCAGCTTTCCAACGCGCCCTGCATCAACCCCAGGTGGATCGGACACACCAGAGCGGCGCGCGTCTGGGCGAGGTCGAGAAAGGGGCAGTGGCGCAACCGGAGCCGGTCATCGTCGGGTGGTTCGGGTGCGAAGCCGATGTCGTCGAGTGTCTGAACGAGGGCGTCAACAGGGGAGTCGGTAGCCGGGCGCGGCAACGTGCGTCCCCACGCGCGCCCCATCTCCCGGGCCTTGGTGGCTGGATCGTCGTCGGCGGCCAATCCGTTGGCCAGAATTTCGGCCAGCATCCGGTAGCGCGTCGGGCCGGCCGGGTCCATCCGGCGCACCGCCCGGTGGAGCTGTGGGGGGCGACCGGGGCTGCGGTGGTGAGGTTGGACACGTTCCACGTGGCCGTCGGCCTCGAGATGGTCCAGGTGGAACCGCACGGTGTTGGGGTGAACTGCGAGTTCGGCCGCGAGCTGCGCGATGGTCATCGGCGTAGGCGAGGCCTTCAGCGTGCTCAGCACGTCGACTCGGCGCTTCCCGATCGCGGTGACCATAGATAGAGTTTATACAAACAGAGTTTGTAGAAACTAGAGCGCGCCCCACCGGCCCGGGAAGGGACCTGTCCGATGGCTGAAGACCTGTCTGGCCACGACGATGTCGAGCTGTTGCTGTGGTGCTTCTACAGCAAGGCGTTGTCCGATCCGGTGCTCGCCGAGCCGTTCGCAGAGCTGCGTGCCAAAGGTCTGCGCTCCCATCTGCCTGTCATGTGCGACTTCTGGGAGACCGTGCTGTTCCGTGCCGGGCTCTACCGGCGCAGCGCCCTGATCGTGCACCGCGAGCTGCACGCCCGTCACCCGTTGTCGGCCGAACACTTCGTGCGGTGGCTGACGTTGTGGACCGACACCGTTGACGAGCTGTTCGCGGGCCCGCACGCCGAGCGGGCCAAGCTGCAGGCCGGGCGTATCGCCAAGGCCATGCACCGGCGACTGGCCGGTGTCGATGCCGCCGAGCTCGACGCTCTGGTTGCCTGCTAGCGCTTGCGGCAGGTCAGGTTCGGTGGCCTGGATCAGTTGTCTTCGGGCAACCGACTAGCGCATGGTCCGGGTGAACGCACCCAGCCCGGCCGGCAGGAACGCGCCCGCCAGTTCGTCGTCGACCAGCCGCCGCCGGATCGGCTCGTACTGTTCGACGGCGGCCAGCACCATGGGGCCGATCGCGGTCGCCGTGACGGGTTCACTCATCGCTTGTTGACGATGCCGGCATCCACCGGAAGTGTCACACCCGTGACGTAGCGCGCCTGATCCGACACCAGCCAGGCCACCGCGTTGGCGATGTCCTCGGCCTGCACCACCTGCACCGGGAGCGCATTCGCGAAATCGGTTGGCGCGTTCGACTCTTCGGAGACCTGCCGTAACCAATCCCGGGTGAACTCGTTGTTGATCATCGGCGTGTCTACCCCGGTGGGGTGGATGGAGTTGACCCGGATGCTGTGTGGAGCAAGGAAATTGGCGTATGCCCGCATCAGTCCGACCACTCCGTGCTTGGCTGCGGTGTAGCCGATCGACCCGCGGTCGCCGCCGCCGATTCCGATCAGCCCGGCAGCCGAGCTGATCAGGACGATCGATCCGCCATCGCCCTGAGCGACCAGGTGCGGAATCGCCGCCTCCACGGTGTGGTGGACACCGGTCAGGTTGACGTCGACGACATCGCGCCAGCCGTCGGGCCCGGACTGCATCGGGGCGATGCCGGCGTTGGCGACGACGATGTCGAGCCGGCCGAGCTGATCCATGCCGGTCTGCAAAGCCGCCCTCAGCGCCTCCTCGTCGCGGACGTCTGCCTGCAGCGCGACGATGCGCGCGCCGGTGTCCTCGACGAGCTTGACCGTGGAGGCCAGATCATCGGGCGTGGCCAGGGGATAGGGCACCGATGCGATCTGCCCGCACAGGTCGATCGCGATGATGTCGGCTCCGTCGGCGGCCAGCCGTAGGGCCTCGGCCCGCCCCTGGCCGCGGGCGGCGCCGGTGATGAACGCGACCTTCCCGGCCAGGGGAGCCTCGGCGCTCATCAGCTACGGAGCTGACCCTTGGCCGGGTCACCTGCCACGACGGGCTGCAACATTTTGATATCGGGAGCGCCGTCGAGCAGCTCACCGATCGAGCCGAACAGGGTGCCGATCGCCGGGGCGGTGCTGTGAGCCTTGAGCGCGTCGGCGTCGGCCCACTGCTCGACGAAGACGAAGGTGCCGTCGGCCTCGTGCAGTGAGTACAGCTGGCAGCCCGGCTCGTCATGAACAGCGGCGACGGCATTGGTGCAGGCTTCGCGCACCGCATCGACGGACTCGGGCTTGGCCTTCATGGTGGCGACAACGACAACGGGCATAGGGGCAGAACTCCTCGGTGAGTGCCGAAACTGGACGAGTGTCCACCCTATGCGATGGTCCGGTGAATTCGGTTCGTATGGCTAAGTGTCAATTGAGACCGTCTTGTGACCCGTGTGGCAGATGGTGATTGTGGGGCATATGCGACTAGGCTTGCGGTCATGGCTAACAAGACCGCCGGCCGATCCGGAGCGCGTTCGAGCAGGTCAAACGCCAGCTCGCGGGGCGGGTCGCGGCGCCAGGCGCCGGCTCGCCAGGGTCGTCAGAGCCGCCCGCCTGCGCCCCGGCGCAAGCCCGCGCGCCGGCCTCAGGCCTCGCCCGTGGCGCTTGCCGGCCAGAAACTCGGCCAGGGAGCCCGCGCGGGCTGGCTGATGCTGGCCAGGGGGGCCGGCTCGACTGCCCGTTCAGTGGGCCGGGCCCGCGACATCGAGCCCGGCCACCGCCGCGACGGCCTGGCGCTCGCCCTGGTGGGCATCGCCGTCGTCGTCGCCGCCAGTTCGTGGCTCCATGCGGCCGGGCCGGTCGGGCACTGGATCGATACCGCGCTGCGCACGATGATCGGCGGTCCCGTGGTGCTCGCGCCCGTCGTACTCGGCGTCATCGCGGTGGTGCTCATGCGCACTGAACCCGACCCCGAATCCCGCCCCCGGCTGATCCTGGGCTCGGCCATGATCGCGCTGCCGATGCTGGGTTTGTGGCACCTGTGGTCGGGCTCCCCGCAGGATCCGACGGCACGTCAGCACGCGGCCGGGTTCATCGGCTTCGCCATCGGCGGACCGCTGTCGGACGGGCTGACCGAGTGGATCGCTGCGCCGCTGCTGTTCATGGCGGTGCTGTTCGGCGTGCTGCTGGTGACCGGGACGACGATCCGCGAAGTGCCATCGACGTTGCGCACGATGTTCAGCACCCGGGCGTTCCACGACGAGTACGACGATGAGTACGCCGACGAGTACGACGGGGATGACGGCTACGACGATCTGTCCGACGGCTACTACGACGACGACTCCGCACGTGGGGACACGCAGGCCCAGAACTGGCCGACGGCAGCGCTCGAGGCACCCAAACCGGCGGGCACCCCGATGGACAACTACCCGCTGCCCGATGACGCCGACGCGCCGACCGTCCCGGAACCCGCGGTCAAACCGCGCCGGAAGAAGGCCGAGAGCAAGCCCAAGACTGACGACACCCTGGTGATGGACCGGGTGGTCGAGGGCCCTTACACGCTGCCGTCCCTGGATCTGCTGGTCGCCGGTGATCCGCCCAAGCTCCGCACGGCGGCCAACGACCAGATGACCGACGCCATCACCTCGGTGCTGGAACAGTTCAAGGTCGACGCAGCCGTCACCGGCTGCACCCGCGGTCCGACCGTCACGCGCTACGAAGTCGAGCTCGGGCCCGGCGTCAAGGTCGAGAAAATCACTGCGCTGCACCGCAACATCGCCTACGCGGTGGCCACCGAGAGTGTGCGCATGCTCGCGCCCATTCCCGGCAAGTCGGCCGTCGGGATCGAGGTGCCCAACACCGACCGCGAGATGGTGCGACTGTCGGATGTGCTCACCGCCCCCACCACGCGTCGCGACCATCACCCGCTGGTGATCGGCCTCGGCAAGGACATCGAAGGCGACTTCGTCTCGGCCAACCTGGCCAAGATGCCGCACCTGCTGGTGGCCGGCTCCACCGGTTCCGGTAAGTCCAGCTTCGTCAACTCGATGCTGGTGTCGCTGCTGGCGCGGGCCACCCCCGAAGAGGTCAGGATGATCCTGATCGACCCGAAGATGGTGGAACTCACCCCCTACGAAGGCATTCCGCACCTGATCACGCCGATCATCACCGAGCCCAAGAAGGCCGCGGCGGCGTTGGCCTGGTTGGTCGAGGAGATGGAGCAGCGCTACCAGGACATGAAGGCGTCCCGGGTCCGTCACATCGACGTGTTCAACGAGAAGGTGCGGTCCGGCGAGATCACCACCCCGTTGGGCAGTGAGCGGGTGTACAAGCCCTACCCGTACATCCTGGCCATCGTCGACGAGCTCGCCGACCTCATGATGACCGCGCCGCGTGACGTCGAGGACGCCATCGTGCGTATCACCCAGAAGGCGCGTGCGGCCGGTATTCACTTGGTGCTGGCCACCCAGCGACCGTCGGTGGACGTGGTCACCGGTCTGATCAAGACGAACGTGCCCTCCCGGCTGGCATTCGCCACCTCGTCGCTGACCGACAGCCGCGTCATCCTGGACCAGCCCGGCGCCGAGAAGCTGATCGGCATGGGTGACGGCCTGTTCCTGCCGATGGGCGCCAACAAGCCGTTGCGTATGCAGGGCGCGTTCATCACCGACGAGGAGATCCACGCCGTCGTCGAGGCCACCAAGACCCAGGCCGAGCCCGAGTTCGTCGAGGGCGTCACCGCGGTCAAGGCCGGCGAGCGCAAAGACGTCGACCCCGACATCGGCGATGACATGGACGTCCTCCTGCAGGCCGTCGAGTTGGTGGTGTCCTCGCAATTCGGGTCCACCTCGATGCTGCAGCGCAAGCTGCGCGTCGGGTTCGCCAAGGCCGGCAGGCTCATGGACCTCATGGAGACCCGCGGCATCGTCGGACCGTCCGAGGGTTCGAAGGCACGCGAGGTGCTCGTCAAGCCAGACGAGTTGGCAGGCACGATCGCGCTGATTCGCGGTGGGTCGGACGCCGTCGGCGGGGACGCCGACGACGACACCGAGGAGTTCTGACTTCTGTGCCGAAACGGCATTCCGGCACAGCTTCGGCCAGTGATGGCCTTCCGGAATGCCATTTCGGCGGAAAGAACTAGAGCGCCAACAACATCCGGGTGTTGCCCAAGGTGTTGGGCTTGACGTAGGACAGGTCGAGAAACTCCGCCACACCGGTGTCGTATGAGCGGCACATCTCCTCGTACACCTCGGCGGTCACCGGGGTGCCGTCGATCTCCTCGAAGCCGTGCTTGGCGAAGAAGCCGACTTCGAATGTCAACACGAAGATGCGGCTCAGATGCAGCTCGCGGGCGACGTCGAGCAACTGCTCGACGAGTACGTGCCCGACGCCGGTGCCCCGGACTTTCGGATGCACCGCCACGGTGCGCACCTCGCCGAGATCGGCCCACAGCACATGCAACGCGCCGCAACCGACCACCTCGCCGTCGAGCTCGGCCACCCAGAATTCCTGGACCGCCTCGTACAACGTCACCAGGTTTTTCTCCAGCAGGATCTTGCCCGCATAGACGTCCACCAGGTACTTGATTGCCGGGACATCGGACGTGCGGGCCCGCCGCACCACAGGGTGTTTGCGCGACTCGGCACTGCCTGCGTTCACAGGCGCAAGAGTATCCGTTTCGGCAACCGATATTCTGTTGCGGTGCCGGGCCAACCTTCTACCGATCCGGTGGTTCCGCGTGCGCGCGTGGCCAACCTCGCCAACGTGCTCACCGGTGTGCGCATGGTGCTCGTTCCGGTGTTCCTGGTTTTTCTGTTCGCCGGCGACGGCCATGAAACCGGCTGGCGGATCGCCGCTTTCACGGTGTTCGCGATAGCGGTGATCACCGACCACTTCGATGGGGCACTGGCCCGCAGCTACGGCATGATCACCGAGTTCGGCACCTTGGCCGATCCGATCGCCGACAAAGCGCTGATCGGGGCGGCGTTGATCGGGCTGTCGATGCTGCACGACCTGCCGTGGTGGATCACTGCGGTGGTGCTGGTCCGTGAGATCGGTATCACGGTCCTGCGGTTCGCGGTGCTGCGCCACGGCGTGATCCCGGCCAGCCGCGGCGGCAAGCTCAAGACACTCGTGCAAGCCGTGGCCATCGGGCTGTTCATCCTGCCGTTGCATGCCTGGCCCGACATTTGGCTCAACGTCGCATGGGTGACCATGTGGGCCGCCGTGGTCCTGACCGTGCTCACCGGCGCCGATTACGTCATCTCCGCGATCAGGGATTCGCGTGGACGATCCGCTGCTCACTGACGACGCCAGGGCGCTGGTCGCCGATCTGACGGTGCGCTCCCAGAGCGTGGCCACCGCCGAGTCGCTCACCGGCGGGCTGCTCGCGGCGACGCTGGCCGGGGTTTCCGGGGCCAGTGCCGTGTTGCAGGGCGGCCTGGTCACCTACAACGAGGACACCAAGGTCTGGCTGGCGGGCGTGGCCCCGCAGGTGCTCGACGCGGTCGGCCCGGTCGCCGCACCCACCGCGCGGGCGCTGGCAGTCGGAGCCCGGCAGCGCTGTGCAGCGACTTGGGGTGTCGGCCTGACCGGTGTGGCCGGGCCGGAGCCGCACGGTGGACACCCGGTGGGCACGGTGTTCATCGGCCTGGCCGGGCCCGTCGACACCCAGGTCGTCGAGTTGTCACTGACCGGTTCACGCTGGGACATCCGGCGCGCGGCCGTGGACGAGGCGATCGCCCGATTGCGCTTCCTGGTCGAGAACCAGTAACCGAAATCGCGTCAATCGTTCCGCCCGGGAACCTTGCGAAGATCGCCGGCGTTGGTCTGTTAGCGACCTGTGACAGGCGAGGCGAAGGAGAGTGCGATGACGACATTGCTGCGCGAGGTGATCGGCGACGTACTGCGTAACGCCCGCACCGAGCAGGGGCGCACGTTGCGTGAAGTCTCCGACGCCGCCCGCGTGAGTCTCGGATACCTCTCCGAGGTGGAGCGGGGCCGTAAGGAGGCCTCCAGCGAACTGCTCGGCGCCATCTGCGACGCCTTGGACGTGCCACTGTCACGGGTACTCACCGACGCGGGCGAGAACATGGCCGAACGTGAGCACGTCGACGCGGCGGTCCCGGCGTCGGCTCACGCCAACGTCGCCCACATCGATGCGGCCACCAAGGTCGTCATCCCGCACGCCGTGTCGATGGCCGTCGCGTGACATGAACCCGGCCCCGGTCTGATTGCGCTGTTCGTGCCCGCGGCGCGAATTTTCGCAAAACGCCCACGCGAACAGTGCGCGGGGCTGTGGCTGCTTGTCCGGAACCGATAAGTTGGCATCAGAGGAATTGCGGAAATCTGAATGACGAGGCCCCATCAAGGGCCCGACAAGCCCGACAGATAAGGCGGAACGAACCAATGGCCAATCCGTTCGTCAAGGCGTGGAAGTACCTGATGGCGCTGTTCAGCTCCAAGGTGGACGAATACGCCGATCCGAAGGTGCAGATCCAGCAGGCCATCGAGGACGCCCAGCGTCAGCACCAGGCCCTCACCCAGCAGGCCGCCCAGGTCATCGGCAACCAGCGCCAGTTGGAGATGCGGCTCAGCCGCCAGTTGGCAGACATCGAGAAGCTGCAGGTCAACGTCCGTCAGGCGCTGACGCTGGCTGATCAGGCCACGGCTGCCGGTGACGCGGCCAAGGCCACCGAGTACAACAACGCCGCTGAGGCATTCGCCGCCCAGCTGGTCACCGCCGAGCAGAGCGTCGAGGACCTCAAGGGTCTGCACGACCAGGCCCTGCAGGCGGCCGCGCAGGCCAAGAAGGCCGTCGAGCAGAACGCGATGATGCTGCAGCAGAAGATCGCCGAGCGCACCAAGCTGCTGTCGCAGCTGGAGCAGGCCAAGATGCAGGAGCAGGTCAGTGCCTCGCTCCGGTCGATGAGCGAGGTGGCCGCGCCCGGCAACACTCCGAGCCTCGACGAGGTGCGCGACAAGATCGAGCGCCGCTACGCCAATGCGATCGGGCAGGCCGAGCTGGCCCAGAACTCGGTCCAGGGCCGCATGATGGAGGTGCAGCAGGCCAGCGTCCAGATGGCCGGGCACTCACGGCTCGAGCAGATCCGTGCCTCGATGCGCGGCGACGCCCTGCCCAGCGGCGACGCTTCTCCGGGCACGCCGGCCTCGCCGTCGACCAACCAAACCTCTGCCACGCCCGAAAACCCGCTCGGCCAATAACGATTCGAGTGGGTTAGATCATGGCTGTCAAGACCGGACGACCGGACACCTGGAGATCGCTGGCGCAGCGGGCCATCGACACCGCGGCCGATCTGTCCGGTGCGCTGACCGAAAAGCTCAGTGCCGCCGCCGATCCGCGCGCAAAGCTGTTGCGCAAGCGGCGGTGGGCACTGCGCTTCGGGGTGTTCTTCACCTTGTCCAGCGTGTTCTGGGTACTGGTGACGGCGCTGCTGGCGTCGTGGAGCACACCCGTCTGGGGCCTGATCATCAGTGGAGCGCTCGCAGCCGGCGCGGCCTTCCCGGCCACGCTGTTCTGGCTGCGCTACCGGTGGCTGCGCGCGGAACCGCTTCCGGCGCAGCGACCCGTGGCCGGACGCCGGTTGCCGCCGTGGGGTTCGGCGGCGCGTCAGCCCATGGCGGCGCTGATGGCCTCCGAACGCGGCATGTTCTCGTTGCTCGGCGTGCTGGAGCGCGGTCGGATGCTTCCGGCCGACGAACTGCGTGAGCTGACCGCGGTGGCCAATCACACGGCGCGGACGATGGCGGCCACCGCCACCGAGGTGGTGTCGATGGAGCGGGCGATCAGCAACGCCCCGCAGTCGCGCCAGCATCTGGTGCCGACCATCAACGCGTTCACCGCCCAACTCGGTCAAGGTGTGCGGCAATACAACGAGATGGTCACCGCCGCAGCCCAGCTGGTGTCGACGGTGAACAGCGGCCAGGGCGCGGCGTCGCCGTTGGCGCAGCAGCGTTACCGCAGCGAGCTGACCGGCGCCACCGATCGTCTGATCGGCTGGGCGCAGGCGTTCGACGAACTCGGTCAGCTGCGCCGCGCGTGACCCGGCGCTACAGCGAGGGCCGCAACGACGGTACGACCACCCCGGCCAGCCCGCGCAGCGTGGCCTTGAACATGTCGAGGAAGTCGAAGTAGTCCCGCCACAGGGTGATTCGGCCTTCGTGCACCTCGAAGACACCGCACACCCAGAACTGCAGACGGACCGGGCCGAACACCAGCGCATCGGTGCGTTCGGTCAGCACGGCCGCACCATCGGCGGCAATCCGGTGGATCTTCACCTCGAAACCGGCTCGCCCCTCCATGGAGCGAAACAGCTTTATCGCGCGATTACGCCCATAGATCGTCGGCAGGCCGACGTTCTGGTAGACGAGGTTCTGCGCCAATGCGTTCTCGGCGGTGTCGAAATCCTGTTCCTGCAGTGCGTTGAGGAACGTCTCGACCGTGCTGGTCTGCGACGCAGCTGCGGTGGTGGATTGGTCAGCCATGCCCGAAGCCTAGTGCGGGAAGGCTGTGGCAAGGTAGCCCGGTGCGCGTAGCAGTGGTCGCCGGGCCGGATCCCGGGCATGCCTTCCCGGCCCTGGCGTTGTGCTTGAAGTTCCTGGCCGCGGGGGATGTCCCGACGCTGCTGACCGGCGTCGAATGGCTCGATACCGCGCGAGCGGCCGGGGTCGAGGCGGCCGAACTCGTCGGCCTCGATGTGACCGATGCCGACGACGATGCCGATGCCGGAGCCAAGATCCACCAGCGTGCCGCGCGGATGGCCCAGCTCAACCTCCCCGGCCTGCGGGAGCTGCAACCGGACCTCGTCGTCTCCGACGTCATCACCGCCTGTGGGGGGATGGCCGCCGAACTGCTCGGATTGCCGTGGGTCGAGCTGAATCCGCATCCGCTGTACCTGCCGTCGAAGGGGTTGCCGCCGATCGGCAGTGGGTTGGCCCCCGGGGTCGGCCTGCGTGGACGTCTTCGCGACACCGTCATGCGCGCCCTGACCGCGAGATCGATCCGGGCCGGTCTGGCCCAGCGGGCTGCGGTACGGGCCGACATCGGCCTTCCACCGGTCGATCCCGGGCCGCGGCGTCGGCTGATCGCCACCCTGCCCGCGCTTGAGGTGCCGCGTCCGGATTGGCCGGCCGAGGCCGTGGTGGTGGGCCCGTTGCATTTCGAGCCCACCGACGCGGTACTGACCGTGCCGCCGGGATCGGGACCGGTCGTGATGGTGGCGCCGTCTACTGCGACCACCGGTACGCAGGGGATGGCCGAGTTGGTCCTGGAATCGTTGCGCCCCGGCGACACGCTGCCGGCGGGCGCCCGGGTGGTGGTGTCGCGACTGGGTGGCGCCGAACTCGAGGTGCCTCCGTGGGCGGCGGTGGGCCTGGGCCGGCAGGACGAGTTGTTGTCGCGGGCCGACCTGGTGATCTGCGGCGGCGGGCACGGCCTGGTGTCCAAGGCACTTCTGGCCGGTGTGCCGATGGTCGTGGTACCCGGTGGCGGTGATCAGTGGGAGCTCGCCAATCGCGTTGTGCGCCAAGGTAGTGGGCAGCTGGTGCGCCCCCTTTCGGGCGAGGCGCTGACGGCCGCCGTCGGTACCGTGCTCGCTTCACCGTCATACCGCGCGGCCGCCCGGCGCGCCGGAACCTCGGCGGACGAGGTGGCAGATCCGGTACGGGTGTGCCATGACGCACTCGTGCGCACTGGGTAGGTTGGGCTCGTGCGGCTGACGGAATTCAATGAGCTCGTGGACGGCCAGTTCGGCACGATGCGAGGCCGTTCGCTGCTCGTCGACCACGTGCTCAGTGCCCTCGACGGCCGGACGGCCGCACAGGCCATCGAGGACGGCGAGGAGCCGCGCAATGTGTGGCGGGCACTGTGCGCGGATTTCGACGTTCCCCGTGACCAGTGGTGAGCGTTCAGTGGTGACTTCCGCGGGGAGGCCACCGGCTTCCCCTGCGCAGATTTTCGGCGTATACCGGAGTCATGGGTCTCGGTGACCATCCGATGCGGACGCCCCTCTACGGTGTCCTGCTGGTGATCGCAGCGGTTCTGCTGTGCTGGTTGGTCGCGTCAACTCTGAGTGGCTGGCAGGCCGCCCTCGGATATTTCCTGGCCATCGCCGTCGGCGCATTCGGCTTCGTCCTGACGCTGCGGGATCTCGACAACTTTCCGAACTGGCGTCACTGACCGAGATCATCTCCGGCGTGTCCACTTGAGTCGAACAGATGTTCGTCTAGTGTGGGCGGTGTTCGACCGACTTGTCGGTGCCCTGGCCTAGCGTCACGGCCAACCGATCGGAACACCGGTCAACACGACTACTTGGAGAGGCACCATCATGGCGCAGCAGGCCCCTGATCGCGAAAAAGCGCTCGAACTGGCGATGGCCCAGATCGACAAGAACTTCGGTAAAGGCTCGGTGATGCGCCTCGGCGAGGAGGTGCGCCAGCCGATTTCGGTGATCCCCACCGGTTCGATCTCCCTGGATGTGGCCCTCGGCATCGGCGGCCTGCCGCGCGGCCGGGTGGTCGAGATCTATGGCCCGGAATCCTCGGGTAAGACCACTGTGGCGCTGCATGCGGTGGCCAACGCCCAGGCCGCCGGCGGCATCGCGGCGTTCATCGACGCCGAGCATGCCCTGGATCCCGAGTACGCCAAGAAGCTCGGTGTGGACACCGATTCGCTGCTGGTGAGCCAGCCGGACACCGGCGAGCAGGCGCTGGAGATCGCCGACATGTTGGTGCGCTCGGGCGCGCTGGACATCCTGGTGATCGACTCGGTGGCCGCCCTGGTGCCCCGCGCTGAGATCGAGGGCGAGATGGGTGACAGCCATGTCGGCCTGCAAGCCCGCCTGATGAGCCAGGCGCTGCGCAAGATGACCGGCGCGCTGAACAACTCGGGTACCACCGCGATCTTCATCAACCAGCTCCGCGAGAAGATCGGCGTGATGTTCGGCTCGCCCGAAACCACCACGGGCGGTAAGGCTTTGAAGTTCTATGCCTCGGTCCGCCTGGACGTGCGTCGCATCGAGACACTCAAGGACGGCACCGACGCGGTCGGTAACCGCACGCGCGTCAAGGTCGTCAAGAACAAGGTGTCGCCGCCGTTCAAGCAGGCCGAGTTCGACATCCTGTACGGCCAGGGCATCAGCCGCGAAGGTTCGCTCATCGACATGGGTGTCGAGCACGGCTTCATCCGCAAGTCCGGGTCCTGGTTCACCTATGAGGGTGAGCAGCTGGGCCAGGGCAAGGAGAACGCCCGCAAGTTCCTGCTGGAAAACGTCGACGTCGCGAACGAGGTCGAGAAGAAGATCAAGGAAAAGCTCGGTATCGGTGCCGTGGTGACCGCCGAGGCGACCGCTGATGACGTCCTTCCCGCCCCGGTTGATTTCTGAGCCGTCGGGTACGCCCGAGGGGGAGCAGGCGCAGGATCCTCGCAAACGCGAGGAACAGGCCAAGAACGTCTGTCTGCGCCTGCTCACCGTACGGGCCCGCACCCGCGCCGAGTTGACCGAGCAGCTCACCAAACGGGGCTACGAAGAAGACCTCAGCGCCAAAGTGCTCGACCGGCTCACCGAGGTCGGGCTGATCGATGACGAGGACTTCGCCGAGCAGTGGGTGCGGTCACGGCACGCCAACGCGGGAAAAGGCAAGCGCGCCTTGGCCGTCGAACTCCGCAAGAAGGGCGTCGACAATGACGTCATCGACGCTGCACTGGCCGATCTGGATCCGGCGGCCGAGCGACAACGGGCCGAGCAGTTGGTCCGCGACAAGCTGCGTCGTGAACGGCTCGATGACGAGGACGGCGATGTGAAGGTGACTCGCCGATTGGTCGGCATGCTGGCCCGTCGTGGCTACAACCAGTCGATGGCCTTCGACGTCGTCAGTGTCGAGCTTGCCGCCGAACGGGAGCGCCGCCGGGTGTGATCAGTCGCGTGGGGGGTGCAACATCTGTGCGCCCGGTGCGCCCTCCTGCTCGACCTCCTCGGGCTCGAGTGGCGCGGGCCCGCGGCTGGAACGACGCAAGCGCTGCTCGATCCTGGTGGCCAACGACGACAATGCCATGTTGACGCTGATCATCAAGATCGCGATGACGATCAGTGCGGGCAGGATGTTGCCGTAGGCCGACCCGATGTTCGTGCCCTGGCGAACCATCTCCACGAACGTGATCTGATAACCGATTGCGGTGTCCTTGAGCACCACGACCAGTTGCGAAACCAGCACCGGCAGCATCGCGGTGATGGCCTGCGGCAACAGGATCAGGCGCATGGTCTGCGTCCACGTCAATCCCAGCGACCACGCAGCCTCCTGCTGGCCACGAGGAAGGGAATGGACGCCGGCCCGAACGATTTCGGCAATCACCGCGCCGTTGTAGAGGGTCAACCCGGTCACCACGCCGGCCAGCGCCACGTGCCTGGTCAAGAACTCGTCGAACGTCCCGAAGTCGAGCATGCTGTAGAGGAAGAACGCGAACAGCATCATGATCAGCACCGGCACGGCGCGGAAGAACTCCACGATGACCGCGCAGGTCCATCGGATCGGCGCGATCGGCGCCAGGCGACCAATACCGAGCATCAAGCCGAGCACCAGGGCCAGAACGATCGATATCGCCGCAGCCGTCAACGTTCCCTCGATGCCGGGCAACACGTAGGTGACCCACGGGTCCGAGGTGAGGAACGGCTTCCACTTGGCGGGCTGGAGTTGGTCTTTCTCCCACAACCGGAAGAGCACGAAGGCGATCAGTGCGAGCGCGGCGAACGCGGCGAGCACCGTCAGTACGTTGTTGCGTACCCGTGCCCTGGGACCCGGGGCGTCGAACAGCACCGATGCGGCCATTACCGTGCCTGTCCGTTCTTCGCGCAAGCGCTCATCGGTGTGGGTTCGTTCTTCGCGCAAGCGCTCATCGGTGTGGGTTCGTTCTTCGCGCAAGCGCTCATCGGTGTGGGTTCGTTCTTCGCGCAAGCGCTCATCACCGTGCCACCGCCAAGCGCTTACCCAACCAGCCGAACAACAGCCCCATCGGCAATGTCAGCAGGATGAACCCGGCGGCCATGATGGCGCCGACGGTGAGCACTGCCGCAGTCGACTCGATCATCTCCTTCATCAACAGCGCCGCTTCCGCCACGCCGATCGCCGAGGCGATCGTGGTGTTCTTCGTCAATGCGATCAACACCGATCCCAGCGGAATGATCACTGCACGAAATGCCTGGGGCAGCAGGATCAGTCGCAGGTTCTGCCCGAAGGTCAAGCCCAGCGACCGGGCCGCCTCGGCCTGACCCATGGGCACCGTGTTGACCCCGGATCGCACCGTCTCGCATACGAAAGACGCGGTATAGACCGTCAATCCGAGTACGGCCAGCCGAAAGTTGCTGTCGGCGATCGATGTCGGTGAATGCGGGTCGACCAGCGTGATCCGTAGTGTCTGACCGACCCCGAGTGCACAGAACACGATGATCAGGGTCAGGGGAGTGTTGCGGATGACGTTCACGTAGGCGGCGCCGAGCCAGTTCAGCACCGGCACCGGTGCCAGCCGCATGGCGGCCAGCACCGTGCCCAGGATCAGCGCACCGATCGCGGAGTACACCGTCAGCTGGATCGTGGTCCAGAACGCCGCGAATATCTGGTCGCGGTATGCGTCGAATATCTCCACAATCGGCGCGCTACCGGCTCAGTTGCGGTCGACGGCGGGCGGCGCCGGGGTGGTGATACCCGCGGGGCCGAGGTTGCGCTCGAACGCTTCTTTCCAGGCTCCGCTGGATTCCATCTTCTCGAGCGCGTCGTTGATCTTGTTGCGCAGCTCGGTGTCACCCTTCTTCAGACCGATGCCGTAGCGCTCCTCGGAGAAGGTGTCACCAGCGATCTTGAACGTGCCCGGGCTCTGCGCGGCGTAGCCGGCCAGAATCACCTCGTCGGTGGTCAACGCGTCCACGGCACCGCTCTTGAGGGCGTCCAGGCACAGCGTGTACGTGTCGTACTGCTGCAGTTGCACCTTCGGGTACTCGTCCTTGATCCGCTGCGCCGGGGTCGACCCCGACACCGAACACAGCTTCTTGTTGTTCTCCAGCGAAGCTGCCCCGGTGATGTCGGTGTTGTCGGCGCGCACCAGCAGGCTCTGCCCGGTGAGCAGGTACGGGCCCGCGAAGTCGACCTTCTCCTTGCGTGCATCGGTGATCGAGTAGGTCCCCGCGATATATTCGACCTGACCGTTCTGGATCAGCGTCTCGCGCTGCGGCGAGGGCGCTTCCTTCCACTCGATCTTGTCCTCGGGGTAACCGAGTTCGTTGGCCACGTATTTGGCCACGTCGACATCGAACCCGGACATGGTGCCGTCGGGCTTCTTCAGGCCGAGCCCGGGCTGGTCGTACTTGGTACCGATGACGATCTTGCCGGAGTCGCCACCACCGCCACAAGCGGTCGCGGCGAAGGGGAGGGCGATCGCGAGCGCGAGGGTACCGACCAACTTGAACGGCGCTGATGGCATGTTCGGGTTCCTTTCGGGTGCAGCGTTAGTGCGGAGGTCAGTGGTGCAGGATCTTGCCGAGAAAATCTTTGGCGCGTTCGGATTTCGGATTGTCGAAGAACTCGGCCGGTGGAGCGTCTTCGACAATCGCGCCGTCGGCCATGAACGCCACCCGGTCAGATGCCCGGCGGGCGAAACCCATCTCGTGGGTGATCACCACCATTGTCATGCCCTCGGAAGCCAACGAGGTCATCACCGCCAGCACCTCGTTGATCATCTCGGGGTCCAGCGCGCTGGTCGGCTCGTCGAACAGCATCACCTTCGGGTCCATCGCCAACGACCGAGCGATGGCCACGCGTTGCTGCTGCCCACCGGACAGCTGGGCCGGGTACTTGTCGGCTTGGTTGGCCACCCCGACGCGATCCAGCAGGGCCATCGCCTTCTCGCGTGCTGCGGCCTTGGACTTCCGGCGCACCTTCACCGGGGCGAGGGTGACGTTCTCCAGGATCGTCTTGTGCGCGAACAGGTTGAAGGACTGGAAGACCATGCCGACGTCCGAGCGCAGCTGGGCCAGCTTGCGCCCCTCGGCCGGCAGGGTCTGGCCGTCGATCTCGATGCTGCCGGAGTCGATGGTCTCCAGCCGATTGATCGTGCGGCACAGCGTGGACTTGCCCGAACCCGACGGGCCCAGCACCACGACCACCTGGCCCCGGCCCACTTCGAGGTTGATGTCGTTGAGAACGTGCAGCGGGCCGAAGTGCTTGTTGACCCCCGACAGCGCGATCATCGGCACATCTGGTCGTGCGGCATTGTCGACCTGCGGCTGCTCGCCGGGGCTTCCCATGGCAGGTGACCTTACCCAGGGAATGTCCGGCCTGCCCGGATCTCATGAATCCGCCGCGTTAACGTTTCGGACCCGTCCGTACCATTGAGGCCGTGACGACGATGGTGAACCGGGACGCGACGGCGCCGGACGAGCGCTCGCGCGAAGAGTCGTCGGTACAGGAACAGCGCGACGTGCGCACCTATCAGGTCCGCACCTACGGCTGCCAGATGAACGTACATGACTCCGAGCGGCTGTCGGGCCTGCTCGAGGACGCCGGATATCGGCGGGCCGAGGACGGCACCGACGCCGACATCGTAGTGTTCAACACCTGCGCGGTGCGCGAGAACGCCGACAACAAGCTGTACGGCAACCTCAGCCACCTGGCCCCGCGCAAGCAGTCCGATCCGAACATGCAGATCGCCGTCGGCGGATGCCTGGCGCAGAAGGACCGCGACTCGGTGTTGCGACGCGCCCCGTGGGTCGACGTGGTGTTCGGTACGCACAACATCGGGTCGCTGCCCACGTTGCTGGAACGGGCGCGGCACAACCGCACCGCCCAGGTCGAGATCGTCGAGGCCCTGCAGGAGTTTCCGTCCACGCTTCCGGCGACTCGCGAATCCGCTTATGCGGCTTGGGTGTCGATCTCGGTGGGTTGTAACAACACCTGCACGTTCTGCATCGTGCCCTCGCTGCGTGGCAAAGAGGTGGACCGGCGGCCCGGCGACATCCTGGCCGAGGTGCAGGCCTTGGCCGATCAGGGTGTGCTCGAGGTCACTCTGCTGGGCCAGAACGTGAACGCCTACGGCGTCTCGTTTGCCGACCCGGAGGTGCCGCGCGACCGCAGTGCCTTCGCAAAGCTGCTGCGCGCGTGCGGCGACATCGACGGGCTGGAGCGGGTGCGGTTCACCTCACCGCACCCGGCCGAGTTCACCGACGATGTGATCGAGGCGATGGCGCAGACTCCGAACGTGTGCCCGACATTGCACATGCCGCTGCAGTCCGGTTCGGACCGCATTCTCAAGGCGATGCGGCGCTCGTACCGGGCTGAACGCTACCTGGGCATCATCGACAAGGTGCGCGCCGCGATCCCAGACGCCGCGATCACCACCGATCTCATCGTCGGTTTCCCGGGTGAGACCGAGGAAGATTTCCAGGCCACCCTCGATGTGGTCGAACAGTCGCGATTCGCGAGCGCGTTCACCTTCCAGTACTCGATCCGGCCCGGTACCCCGGCTGCCGAAATGCCCGATCAGTTGCCGAAAGCGGTTGTCACCGAACGCTATCAGCGACTGATCGAGCTGCAGGAGCGAATCTCGCTGCAGGAGAACCAGGCTCAGATCGGGCGGACCGTCGAACTGCTGGTTGCCACGGGAGAGGGGCGTAAGGACGCCGCCACCGCCCGTATGTCGGGACGGGCCCGCGACGGCAGGCTGGTGCACTTCAGCCCCGGCCCGGACGCTGAGGGGATTCGGCCCGGCGACATCGTGACCACCACCGTGACCGGCGCCGCGCCGCATCACCTGATCGCCGATGCCCCGTTGGCCACGCATCGACGCACCCGCGCCGGTGACGCCCACGCCGCCGGGCAGCGCCCCCGTACCGGCGTCGGCCTGGGGTTGCCGCGGATCGGGGCGCCGGAGACCGCGCCGTCATCAGGAGGATGTGGCTGTTGAGCAAGGAAAGCGACTTCGAGCCGTTCAAGGACGACCTCGCCGCCGTCGAACGCAAGGTCACCCGCGAGTTCGACTCGGGTCCGCGCGCGATGGTCGTCGCGATCCTGGTGTTCGTGGTGCTGCTGTCGTTCGTGCTGCCGCACACCGGTTCCAGCAAGGGCTTCGACGTCCTCGTGGGTGACGCCACGGCCGTGGCCGACGGCATCTCACTGCCGTCGCGGGTCTTCACCTGGTTGGCGCTGGTGTTCTCGGTCGGCTTCTCGACACTGGCGCTGATCACCCGCCGCTGGGCGCTGGCCTGGGTGGCCCTGGCGGGTTCCGCCGTGGCCAGCGCGCTCGGGATGCTCGCCGTGTGGTCACGTCAGACCGCGGGGGACCATCCCGGCCCCGGCATCGGGTTGATCATCGGCTGGCTGGCGGTGATCGTGCTGACGTTCCACTGGGCGCGGGTCGTGTGGTCGCGCACCGCGATGCAGCTGGCCGCCGAGGAGGACCGGCGTCGCCAGGCCGCCGAGCATCAGCAGCGCGGCGTGCTCGACATCCCGAACGGTGACTCGACGAAGAAAACCGACGTCACCGAGACCGGCCCTGCGGACACGAAGCCCGACCAGCCGGACCAGACCTAGCCGCGGCTATTTGCGCTCTCCGAGCGCGGCTGCCGCCGCGTCGGCCCACTGACGCCACTGCTCGGCGCTGGCCCTGGCCTCGGCCGCATCCTTGGCCCGCCCGGCCGCCTCGGCCTTCTCCGCCTGCCGTTCGAACTGCTCGGCCCGTGAGCGGAACTGATCCGCCCGAGCCTTGGCCTCGGGATCGACGCCGCCGGCCGGGGCATCGCGAACCTTCTTTTCCACGGCGCGCAGCCGGCGTTCCAGGTCGGCAGCGCGTTCGCGGGGAACCTTGCCGATCGCGTCCCACTTGTCGCCGATGGTGCGTAAGGCCGCGCGGGCGGCGTCGAGGTCGGTCGTGTCGATCTTTTCGGCCTCGGCCAGCAGCGCCTCCTTGGCGGCGGCATTGGCCTTGAATTCGGCGTCGCGTTCGGCGTTGGCGGCGTTGCGGGCCCCGAAGAACGTGTCCTGAGCAGCCTTGAACCGGTGCCACAGCGCGTCGTCGACGTCCTTGGCGGCGCGTCCCGCGCTCTTCCACTGCGTCAACAGGTCGCGGAAGGCGGCCGCGGTGGCGCCCCAATCGGTCGAGCCGGACAGCTGCTCGGCCTGCTCACACAACGCCTCCTTGACCTGGCGGGCGCCGGCGCGGCCACGGTCGAGTTCGGCGAAGTGCGATCCGCGGCGGCGGTTGAAGGTCTCGCGCGCCGTCGAGTAGCGCTTCCACAGGGCGTCGTCGAGCTTGCGGTCCAGCCCGGTGATGGTGCGCCATTCGTCGAGAATCTCGCGTAGGCGATCCCCGGCGGCTTTCCACTGCGTGGAGTTCGCGGCCAGATCCTCGGCCTCGGCGGCCAGTGCCTCTTTGCGCGCGGTCTGCGCGGCCCGGTGCTCGTCACGTTGGGCGCGCTCGGTCTTGGCGGCCTCGTCGGCGTGGTCCACGATCGCTGCCAGACGGGTGCTCAACGCGTCGACGTCGCCGAGAACCGCTGCGGTGGGCAGACTTTCGGCCAGCGCAGCGGCAGCCGACTTGATCTTGCGGGCGTCACCGGTGCCCGAGGACAGTCGACGTTCCAGCAGCGCCACCTCGGTGTGCAGGTCATCGAAGCGTCGGCCGAAGTGGGCGAATGCCGCTTCGGTATCGCCGGCCTGCCACGAGCCGATGACACGTTCACCGGATCCGTTGATCAACCACACCGTGCCGTCGTCGTCCACCCGCCCGAAGCGGTGCGGATCGCTGGTCGGCGCCACCGCGACGACCGGGGCAACCCGGCTGGGGCGGGGGACGGGACGGGGCGGCCCCGGCCTCGGGGCAGGTGAAGGAGTGGGCCTCGGCGTGGGCCCGGACGTCGGCTGTGGGGTGGCTCCGCCTGGCTCACTGGTTGTCATATCCGCTCCTCGTACTCCGCGCGGTCCACCCGCGCATCTGCCGCGCGACGCGGCGCCTGATGCTGTCGCTTTGTCCGCTATTCAAGCAGGTCGTGCTGTGCCGTGCCCATGGCTTTAGGCTCAATGCCCCGACAAACTAGTTTGGTGACGTGCTCAGCGCCATCGCGATCGTCCCCGCAACCCCGGTTCTCGTGCCCGAACTGGTGGGTTCGGCCGCGGTCGAGGTGGCCGGACTGCGCGCGGCGGTGACCGCGGCAGCAACCTCGTTGCCGCCGCATTGGCTGGCGGTCGGCGTCGGCCCCTGCGACGCGGTCTACGGACCGGACTGTGCCGGGACCTTCGCCGGCTACGGCGTCGACGTCCCGGTGGCACTCGGCCCCGGACCCGTCGGGGGGCCGGTGGAACTGCCGCTGTGTGCCCTGATCGCCGGGTGGATCCGCGGACACGTTGCACCGGATGCCGCCATCGAGGTGCATGCCTACGCCGCATCACAACCGGTGGCGCAGGCACTGAGCTTCGGACGCTCCCTGCGGGCCCGTATGGAGGAATCCCCGGACCCCATGGGCGTACTCGTCGTCGCCGACGGCTTGCACACGCTCACCCCCTCCGCGCCCGGCGGGTATCTGCCGGATTCGGTGGCCACACAGCAGGATCTCGATGACGCGCTGGCCACCGGCGACCTCGCCGGGCTGGCCGAGCTGCCCGACACCGTGCTGGGGCGGGTGGCCTTTCAGGTGCTGGCCGGACTGGCCTGGCCAGAGCCGGGCACCGCCCGCGAGCTCTACCGCGGCGCGCCCTACGGGGTCGGCTACTTCGCCGGCGAATGGCTGCCATGACCCGGCCCATCGCGGTCATCGGGCCGACCGGGACCGGGAAATCGGCCCTGGCGCTGGCGATCGCCGAGAAATTGAGTGGGTCACGGGGCGTCGAAATAGTCAATGCCGACGCCATGCAGCTCTACCGCGGCATGGACATCGGCACCGCCAAGCTGCCCGTCGCCGAGCGACGCGGCATCCCGCACCACCAGCTCGATGTCCTCGAGGTGACCGAGACCGCGACGGTGGCCCGCTACCAGCAGGACGCCGCCGCCGACGTGGAGGCCATCGCGGCCCGCGGCGCGGTTCCGGTGATCGTCGGCGGTTCGATGCTCTACATCCAGTCGCTGCTGGACGAGTGGACGTTTCCGGCGACCGATCCGACGGTGCGGGCCCGATGGGAGGAGCGGCTGGCCGAGGTGGGGGTGGCCGCGTTGCATGCCGAGCTGACCCAAGTGGACCCTGCCGCGGGGGCGTCGATCCTGCCGACCGATGGCCGGCGGATCGTGCGGGCGCTGGAGGTAGTGGAGCTCACCGGCCTGCCGTTCGCCGCCTCGGCGCCGAGTATCGGTACTCCGCGCTGGGACACCGCGATCATCGGGTTGGATTGGGAGACAGCCGCTCTCGACACAAGGCTGGAACAACGTACCGACTCGATGTTCGCCGAGGGGCTGGTGGACGAGGTGCGCACGCTGATCGGCCGCGGGTTGCGGGACGGGGTCACCGCGGCGCGCGCTCTCGGTTACGCGCAGGTGCTCGCCGACCTGGATGCCGGGGGAGACGGTGCGGCGGCACGAGAGCCCACATTCATCGGCACCCGCCGCTATGTGCGCCGGCAGCGGTCCTGGTTCCGTCGCGACCATCGGGTGGTGTGGCTGGACGGGGCCGCCGACGGACTGGTGCACGACGCGCTGCGGGCGTGGCGGCACGTATCCTGAACAGGTGATCTTCGCCAAAGGGCACGGTACCCAGAACGATTTCGTGGTGCTGCCCGACCTCGACGCTGCGCTGTCGCTGACGCCTGCCGCCGTGGCCGCGTTGTGCGACCGCCGCCGTGGCATCGGGGCCGACGGCGTACTGCGGGTGACGACGGCCGGTGCTGCGCAGGCTGCCTGCGTTTTCGAGCGGCTGCCGGAGGGGGTGGCGGCCACCGACTGGTACATGGACTACCGCAACGCCGACGGCTCCATCGCGCAGATGTGCGGCAACGGGGTACGTGTATTCGCCCATTACCTGCGCGCCTCAGGCCTGGAATCCGCCGACGAGTTCGTGGTGGGCTCGTTGGCCGGCCCCCGTCCCGTGGTGCTGCACAGCGCCGACCCGACCACCGCGGACGTCACCGTCGAGATGGGTAAAGCGAACCGGTTCGGCACCGGAACCGCGGTGGTCGGTGGCCGCAGTGTCAGCGGTATCGCCGTCGACGTGGGCAACCCGCACCTGGCGTGTGTCGGCCTGACCGAGGACGAGTTGGCTGCCCTCGACGTGGGCTGCCCGGTGTCCTTCGACGAGCAGCTGTTCCCCGAGGGCGTCAACGTCGAGGTCCTGACGGCTCCGGTGGACGGCGCAGTGTCGATGCGTGTGCACGAACGTGGCGTCGGGGAAACGCGGTCCTGCGGTACCGGCACGGTCGCGGCCACCTTGGCCGCGCTGGCCCACCAAGGTGCCGACACCGGGACCTTGCAGGTCCGGATCCCGGGTGGGGAGGTCACCGTGACGATCACCGAGTCCACCAGCTACCTGCGTGGACCATCGGTGCTGGTCGCCAGGGGAGAGCTGTCCGAGCAGTGGTGGCATGCCGCCCACGCGTAATTGGGGTGCGCGCGCAACGATGCACGTGACAACCTGTAAGTACATATGACTCATCCAGAACATCCCCTCACTCCCAGCACCGGCGAGCTGGCGCTGGAAGACCGCGCCTCATTGCGCCGCGTCGCCGGGCTGTCCACCGAACTCACCGACGTCACCGAGGTCGAATACCGCCAGCTGAGGCTGGAGCGCGTCGTCCTGGTCGGGGTGTGGACCGAGGGCAGTGCGGCCGACGCCGATGCCAGCCTTACCGAGCTGGCCGCGCTGGCCGAGACCGCGGGCTCGGAAGTGCTCGAGGGCCTGATCCAGCGCCGCGACAAACCCGATCCATCGACCTACATCGGCTCGGGCAAGGCGGCCGAACTGCGCGAGATCGTGCTGGCGACCGGCGCCGACACCGTGATCTGTGACGGTGAGCTCTCACCCGCGCAGCTCAACTCGTTGGAGAAGGTGGTCAAGGTCAAGGTCATCGACCGGACCGCGCTGATCCTGGACATCTTCGCCCAGCACGCCACCAGCCGAGAGGGCAAGGCACAGGTGTCGCTGGCTCAGATGGAGTACATGCTTCCCCGGCTGCGCGGCTGGGGTGAATCGATGTCGCGGCAGGCCGGCGGTCGCGCCGGCGGGGCAGGCGGCGGCGTGGGAACCCGCGGGCCAGGTGAGACCAAGATCGAAACCGATCGCCGCCGCATCCGTGAGCGGATGGCCAAGCTGCGCCGCGAGATTCGCGACATGAAGAAGATCCGCGACACTCAGCGCAGCCGCCGGCTGTCTTCAGACGCCGCCTCGGTGGCCATCGTCGGCTACACCAACGCCGGCAAGTCCAGCCTGCTCAACGGCCTGACCGGGGCCGGGGTGCTGGTAGAGAACGCGCTGTTTGCGACTCTCGAACCGACAACGCGCCGAGGCGAATTCGACGACGGCCGGCCTTTCGTGCTGACCGATACCGTCGGCTTCGTCCGGCACTTGCCCACCCAGCTCGTCGAAGCGTTCCGGTCCACCCTGGAAGAAGTGGTCGATGCCGATCTGCTGGTACACGTGGTGGACGGCTCCGACGAGCATCCGCTGGCACAGATCAACGCGGTACGCGAGGTGGTCAACGACGTAGTCGTCGAATGCGGCATCGCCCCACCGCCGGAGTTGTTGGTGGTCAACAAGATCGACGCGGCGACCGGCCTCGGGCTGGCCACGCTGCGCCGGGCGCTGCCCGACGCGGTGTTCGTCTCGGCGCACACCGGCGACGGGCTGGACCGGCTGCGGGCTCGCATGGCCGAGATGATCCCTCCCACCGATGCGACGGTGGACGTGACGATTCCCTACGATCGTGGGGATCTGGTGGCGCGGGTGCACGCCGAGGGCCGGGTGGACGCCACCGAACACACCGCCGAAGGCACCCGCATCAAGGCACGGGTACCGATGGCGCTCGCCGCGGGTCTGAGCGAGTTCACGACCTTCTGAACGTTCGGCCTTCTGAACGCTTCGGCGAGGCGGGCCTCAGGCTGCCGGTTTCTTGTCCTTGGCCCCGGCCGACTTGTCCTTGACCCGGGTGGTGCCTGCTGTCTTGCGGTGCGGGCCGCCCAGCGCTTTGTGCACGGTGCTGCGGAGCGACTTCGCCACATCGCGCGCCGGATGTGCCTTGACCGGCGAGGCTTTCAGCTCCGACGGACGGTGTTGCTCGCTGATCGTGGGGTCGTCGGCGTCGGGAGCTGTGGTGAGCGTCGCAGTCCCCTTGGTGGCGGTCTTCAGTCGCGACAGCGGTCGGCGGTCGGGCTTCGCTGCGATCTTCGTGTCGGCGACGGTGTTCTCGGGTGTGCCTTCGACTGTGACGGTATCGCCGGATTCGGTCGGATCGGACCATCCGGGCAGCGGGTCGAGTCCGGGGTTGAGCGCGGCCTGGATGCCCTCGGGGATGTCGTTGACGAGGTCGGTCGCCAGTGTCACGGGGTTGAATCTGGGGAGCAGCTGAAACGGCGTGGGTGTGCTGTAATCCGTTCTGGTGTAACCGGTTTCGATCAGGGTCTGCGCCATCGGTGAGATCAGGTCGACGAGCGGAACCACCAGGGCCGACGTGCCGGTCGCCGCGCCCAGTTCGAGGAACGGCTGCATGATCGGCAGGGTCTTCGCCGGCAGCGTGATGTAGTACGTGTCGCTGCCGTCGACTTTCTGGCAGTGGGTTTCGGCGGTGCAGCTCTGCTGGGCGTTCTCGATCGCGGCCTGCACTTGCTCCGGCGTGTATCCGTAGGGTGTCGCCGTGGCCGGATCGTCACCCCTGGGATCCAGGTAGGTGCCATGTACGTACTGGAATCCGGCCAGTGCGTTGAGCAGCGCGAGCGGATTGAGCAGCCAGGACGGAGCGTCGGCCACGCCGTCGTACTCAAGGGCGATGTCGTAGGTCTCGATGCCCGTGTCCGTCGGGGTCGGTTGGCCGAATGTCGCGTCGAGGATGGGCACGGTGCCCAGGATCGCCAACCGCTCGAAGAGTCCGCCGTCGGGGCGGTTCGGATTACCGATCAGGACGAAGCTCAGGTTCTGTTTCTGCTCGTCGGTCAGGTCGGCCAGGTTGCCTTTGACGATGCTGGCGACGGTGGCGCCCTGCGAATATCCGAAGACGGCCACGGGGTGGGGCGCACTGGGGTTGTTGGAGCCGACGAGTTCGCTGGTCAGCTGGGTGACTCCGCTGGCCACCGATACATTCCATTTGGCGCCCTCCAATCCGCCCCAGCCCGGCAGCGGGATGGGCCAGAACTGAGCGATGTAAGGGACAGCCACCGGCGCCGCGCAGTCCTCGGCCCCGCAACTGCCGCTGGGTTGGACGTAGTAGGAGACTGCGTTGGCCATGTAGTTGTTGGAGCTCGCCGGGTTCGGGGTTCCGGTTCCGGGCACGATGAGCGGTGTCACTGCCACGACCAGGCCGACTGCTGCGGTACCGACCGGGGACAGCCCGATAACCACCGAACCGGATACAGCTACCGCGCCGACCAGCAGTGACCTGGCGGCAGCACGGGGTGAGAATCGCATCGGCCGGGATCTCCTTCTGCTGACGGCCCCGTCAGCGCTGAAGGGATCTTTGCATCGGCGCGCGGCCGCTAGGTGGCAAACGCCCGAAGTAGTGACCTCTCAATCGATCTGGCGCGGGCGCAGCACCGGCGGCTGGTGCGCGCGCACCGGGGGAAGCGCTTCGTCGAACTTCTCGATCTCCACCAGGACATGCGCGCCGGTGCAACCCTGGGCCAGCGAGGAGGTGCCGATGTCCGCGGTGAGCACGTTGGGGTTGCCGTGCACGCACATCGAATCGGGGTCGGCCGGGTCGGCCGGATCGAACCAGGCCCCGGTCGACAATTGCACTACTGCCCGGCGCACCCGATCGTCTATTACCACGCCGGCCAGACACGCCCCGCGGTCGTTGAATACCCGTACCACCTCGCCACCGCTGAGCCCGCGGGCCGCCGCGTCATCGGGGTGAATCCGGATCGGTTCTCGTCCCTGAACTTTCGATGCCTGACTGGCGGCGCCGCCGTCGAGTTGGCTGTGCAGACGGGTCGCGGGCTGGTTGGCCAGCAGATGCAACGGATAGGTGCGGGCCCGCTGCCCACCGAGCCACTCCGTCGGCTCGTACCACCGGGGATGGCCGGCGCAGTCGTCGTAGCCGAACCCGTCGATGGTGTGCGAGAAGATCTCGATGCGCCCACTCGGGGTGCCCAACCGGTGCTCGATCGGATCGGCCCGGAAATCGGAGAGCAGCGTCAGCCCCGGTTCGGTGGGCAGGCGCAGTTTGCCTGCGGCCCAGAACTCGTCGAACCGGGGAACGTCGAAATCCAGCCCGGCCGACCACTTCTCATACATGTGGACCAGCCATTGCCGAGCCGTGCGGCCCTCGGTGAACCGCGCGCCGAAGCCAAGACGATCCGCCAGCGCCGAGAACGTGGTGTAGTCGTCGCGGGAATCGGCATACGGCTGCACCAGCGCGGGCATCGCGACCAGCAGTGGGTCGTTGCGCGAGCCCGAATAGTCCTCGCGCTCATAGGCGGTGGTCGAGGGCACCACGATGTCGGCATGCTTGGCCATCGCCGTCCAGTACGGGTCGTGCACCACGATGGTGTCCACCCGCGACAGCGCCCGGCGCAACCGGGGAATGTTCTGGTGATGGTGGAACGGATTGCCGCCGGCCCAGTACACGCACTTGATGTCGGGGTAGCTCAGTTGCATGCCGTTGTAGTCGAACGGCTGCCCGGGGTGCAGCAGCATGTCGGTGACAGAGGCGACCGGGATGAACGTCTGCACCGGGTTGAGGCCTTGGGGCAGGGTGGGCAGGCCGCACCGCAGCGGCGGCAGTCCCGGCTCGTTCATCGACCCGTAGCCGTGCCCGAAACCTCCACCGGGCAGCCCGATCTGGCCGAGCATTGCGGCCAGGGTCAGCCCCATCCAGGGGGCCTGCTCTCCGTGGCGGACCCGTTGCAGGGACCAGCTGACGGTGACGACGGTCCGCGATGCGGCCATCCGCCGGGCCAGCGCGGTCAGTTCCTCGGCGGGCAGGCCGCTGAGCGCCGACGCCCACTGCGGGCTCTTGGCGACGCCGTCATCGCGACCCAGCAGATAGCGCTCGAACCGGCGGTAGCCGGTGCAGTGTGTATCGAGGAAATCGAGGTCGGCCAGACCTTCGGTGGCCAAGACGTAGGCCAGCGCGAGCATCACCGCCACGTCGGTGCCCGGGGCCGGGGCCAGCCACTGGCAGTCGCCGTCGACATCGTCGCGCAGCGGGCTCAACGACACGATCTGCCCGCCGCGCGCACCCAACCGGCGTAGCGCGTCGCGGGCCGGATGTGCGGTGGTGCCACCGTGATTGGTGCCGGTGTTCTTCAGCGCGAGGCCCCCGAAACAGACCAGCAGATCGGTGTTGGCGGCGATCACATCCCAGTCGGTGGAGCGCTTGAACAGGTCGTCGTGGGTGCCGACCACCCGGGGCATGATCACCCCGGTCGCGCCCAGGCTGTAGGAATGGCGCGAAAAGGTATAGCCGCCAAGCATTTTCAGGAAGCGGTGCACCTGACTCTGGGCATGGTGGAAGCGTCCGGCACTGGCCCAGCCATAGGAGCCGCCGTAGATTGCCTGGTTGCCGTAGGTGTCGACCACCCGGCTCAGCTCGTCGGCGAGCAACTCGGTGAGCTCGTCCCATGACACCGCCACGTACTCGTCGGCACCCCGATCGGTACTGGGGCCTGGGCCGTCACGCAGCCAGCCGCGCCGCACGGCGGGCCCGGCGACCCGCGAGCGGTGCCGGATCGAACCTGCGAGGTTGCCGAGCAACGGTGAAGGGTCGGTGTCGCCCACCATGGGGGTGACGGCGGTGATGTCGCCGTCCGCCACGTCGGCGGTGAAGCCACCCCAGTGCGCGAGGCTCGTGGGGGACTGCGGCATGGCCCGAGTTTACGGGCGGTACGGCCCTCCCCGCGGCTGACCAACCACCCGGTTGGTATAGGTTGACCCCAACTATGTAACCAGTACCGGAGGTCACACCATGAGCAGTGCTGTGAAGTACGACCGCACGTTGTTCGAGCCGGAGCACGAGCTGTTCCGCGAGTCATACCGGGCGTTCCTGGACAAGCACGTCGCGCCGTTCCACGACCAGTGGGAGAAAGACAAGATCGTCGACCGCGGGGTCTGGCTGGAGGCCGGTAAGCAGGGCTTTCTCGGGATGGCGGTGCCCGAGGAGTACGGCGGCGGCGGCAACGACGACTTCCGCTACAACACGATCGTCTGTGAGGAGACGGTGGCCGGCCGCTACAGCGGCATCGGCTTCAGCCTGCACAACGACGTCGTAGCGCCCTATCTGCTGCGGCTGGCCAACGAGGAGCAGAAGCAACGCTGGCTGCCCAAGTTCTGCACGGGTGAATTGATCACGGCGATCGCAATGACCGAACCCGGCACCGGCAGCGACCTTCAGGGCATCAAGACCCGTGCCGTCCGCGACGGCGACCACTACGTGCTCAACGGGTCGAAGACCTTCATCACCAACGGCATCAACTCCGACCTGGTGATCGTCGTCGCCCAGACCGACCCCGAGAAGGGCGCGCTGGGCTTCTCCCTGCTGGTGGTGGAGCGCGGCATGGAGGGCTTCGAGCGGGGCCGGCACCTCGACAAGATCGGTCTGGACGCCCAGGACACCGCCGAGCTGTCGTTCACCGACGTCAAGGTGCCGGTCGAGAACCTGCTCGGCGAGGAAGGCCAGGGCTTCGTCTACCTGATGCAGAACCTGCCGCAGGAACGGATCTCGATCGCCATCATGGCCGCGGCTGCGATGGAGGCGGTGTTGGAGCAGACGGTGCAGTACACCAAGGAGCGCAAGGCGTTCGGCAAGCCGATCGGCAGCTTCCAGAACAGCCGGTTCCTGCTGGCCGAACTGGCGACCGAGGCCACCGTGGTGCGGATGATGGTCGACGAGTTCCTCCGGTTGCACCTCGACGAGAAGCTCACCGTGGAGCAGGCCGCGATGGCCAAGTGGTATTCGACCGAGAAGCAGGTCGAGCTCATCGACCGCTGCCTGCAGCTGCACGGCGGCTACGGCTACATGCGGGAGTACCCGGTAGCACGGGCGTACCTGGACGCGCGGGTGCAGACCATTTACGGCGGTACGACCGAGATCATGAAGGAGATCATCGGACGCAGTTTGGGCGTCTGACGAGTCCGGATCACCCCGTGTGACGGCCCGAGAAGCCCAAATCTGGGTCCTTGGACCCAGATATTGGGGCTTTTTTGGCCATGATCGGCCACGTTCCTTGGTTATCGTCACCTGCTGAAGCAAAGTTGTCGGGGCGGGACATTTCTGAGGAAACTTTGCCGAACGAGCGGGGAGAGCGCATGACTAGGCCTGGAGCGAGGCTGGACGCGACCGTGTGGCGGTTGGCGGTCGGCCTGCTCGCACTCGTGGTCGCTGCTTTGATGGGGCCGGCGGTGGCGTCGGCCACCCCGGAGTCGGATGCCGATGCGGCGGTCACGGCCGCCTGGCAGGCCAGCGGCGGTGACGGCGGGCCGCTGGGGCCACGCCAGGGCGGGGTCTACGCGGTCGGATCGGGCTTCGCGCAGAACTTCGCCGGGGGCAAGATGTTCTACACCCCGGCGACCGGCGCTCATTTCATGCAGGGCGCCATTCTGGAGAAGTACGAGTCGCTGGGCGGCGCCGCGGACGGGGATCTGGGATTCCCGACCATCGACGAGGGACCCGGGCTGGCCGCCGACAGCCGCAACTCGACGCTCAGCGCGCCAGACAAGCCCGTCATCTTCTGGACTCCTGCCACCGGTGCCCGCGTTGTCCGGGGTGCTATCAACGCCGCGTGGGACAAGCTCGGCGGTTCGGCGGGTGTGTTGGGCGTTCCAGCCGAGGACGAGTCGTTCGACGGCGACGTGAGCACCCAGAAGTTCACCGGCGGTGAGATTTCCTGGAACCGCAAGACCAAAGCGTTCACCACGGTTCCGCCGGAGCTGGCCGATCAGCTGACGGGTCTGGACGTGCCGTCGGATGCTGCCGCGGCGATCGCGGCGGCCCGTCGCGCGGCAGGCGGGCCGATGGGGCCGCTGGGGGCCAAGGACGGCGACCAGTACCCGATCGGCGCCGACGGGGTCGGGCAGAACTACGCCGGCGGCAAGATTTTCTACAGCCCGGCCACCGGCGCCAACGCGATCACCGGCCAGCTGCTGGAGAAATACGAAAGCGTCGGTGGACCGGAAGGCGATCTGGGCTTCCCCACCGCCAGCGAGTCCGAAGGCGGGCTGGGTCCGAACAGCCGCATCAGCACCTTCGCCGCGGCAGACAACCCAGTCATCTTCTGGACCCCCGACTACGGTGCGGTGATCGTCCGGGGAGCCATGAAAGCGGCCTGGGACAAGCTCGGCGGCGCCAAGGGCGCACTGGGCGCCCCCATGGCCGACCAGACCGAAGACGGCTCGGTCATCACGCAGCGGTTCAGCGGGGGAGCGATCTCGTGGGATCGCGACGCCAACAAGTTCACCACCGAGCCGTCGAAACTGGCCTCCGAGCTGAGCGGACTGCAGGTTCCCGGAGTCGGTCAGCCCCATGCCGGTGGTCCGCAGCCGTCGACAGCCGATACCGAGAAGCCATTCTCCTGGCATTGGAGCTGGTGGTGGCTGATCGCGGTGGTCCCGGTGCTGCTGCTGGCGGGGCTCATCGTGGGGGCGGCACTGTGGCACCGCCGCCGGGCCGGCCGCGATGACGACTTCGAACACGATCCATTCGACGACGACTACGACGAGGCACCCGGCCCACCGCACTACGACGACGGTCGCTACGACGAGGCGCGCTACGAATCGCGGGGATACGACCACGACGAATTCGCCGATGACCACGGCGCCGATACGTCGGGCAGCTACACGCCGAGCACTGCCTACGGTGCCGGCGAAGCCGCGACGACTCGATTCGGCGGTCCGGGCGAGGACATGGCGAGTGCGGCGGCGTCGCCGTATGACGGCCCCACCGACACCGCGATCCCGGTCAGCCAGTGGGCCGCGCCCCGCGGCCCCGCCATCGGTTACGGAGTCCCGGGTGAGGAGGAGGAACCGCCGGAGGATTCCGCACAGCTGGTCGGGGAGCGCGGCTTCGACGACGATGACGACTTCGACGACTACGAGGACTACGAGGACGACGACTTCGGCGACGAGGACTTCGGCGACGAGGATCTCGACACGCCCATCGATGCGGACTTCGAAGAAGTTGCCGAGGGCGAGGACACCGACGGCGAAATCGAAGCGGAGCTCGCAGACGACACGTTCGACACCGGGGCGTTTGCGGGAGCGACCGGCGGTGTCCCCGCGGCTCCTGGCTTCTCGACGCTGAGCGGCCTGGCCCCGCCGAGCGACCAGGACAATGTCGACACTGCGCCCACCCGGGTGATCACCGAGGCCGATGTATACAGCAGCAGCGAATCCCACAGCGGGCGCCATGCCGCCATCGAACTCGACGAGATCCCGAGCGCCACGGCCATTCACCTACCGCTGGACGACCCGAATCGTGCGCCGGAAGGCTACCCGATCAAGGCCGACACCAAGACCGGCCGATACTGGGCACCCGACAGTAGCGAGTATGACGATGCGGTCGCCGAGATTTGGTTCGCCAGTGAGGAATTCGCGCGCACCAACGGTTTTGTCCGAACCGACTGACCCAGTGCCCACGGGCTGAGCTACCGGGCTCCGGCCGCCTTTCGGTGCGGCCGGCCCGGCTCTCGGTCCGTCAGATCTTGCGGATCACGGTGACGACCTTGCCGAGCACCGCTGCGTCGTTACCGGGGATCGGCTCGTATGCCGGGTTGTGCGGCATCAGCCAGACCTGACCGCGGGTCCGCTTGAACGTCTTGACGGTGGCTTCGCCGTCGATCATGGCTGCCACGATGTCGCCGTTGTCGGCCACGCTCTGCTGGCGCACCACCACCCAGTCGCCATCGCAGATGGCCGCATCGACCATCGAGTCTCCGACGACCTTGAGCAGGAACAGCGAGCCCTCACCGACCAGTTCGCGGGGCAGGGGGAAGACATCCTCGACGGCCTGCTCGGCCAGGATGGGACCGCCCGCGGCGATGCGCCCGAGCACCGGAACGAAGGTCGGCTCGGGTAGTGCATCGGAACCGGCCACGTCGGTCGAGACCACCGCGGCGGCCGGATCGTCCGCACCGCGCACATCGACCGCACGCGGCCGGTTGGGGTCGCGTCGGAGATAGCCCTTGCGTTCCAGGGTGCGCAACTGATGGGCGACCGACGAGGTCGAGGTGAGGCCGACCGCGTCCCCGATCTCGCGGATGCTGGGTGGGTAGCCGCGACTGGTCACCGATGTGCGGATGACGTCGAGAATCGTCCGTTGCCGGTCGGTGAGGCCCCCCTCGGCCCGGCGTGGACCCGCGCTGTCCGATTCGGCCGGGGTGTCGGTGCTGCCGTCCCTGCTGCGGTCGTCGCTCATGAGGCCGAATGTAGTCGTTGTTCGAACATTAATCAAACATGTGTTCGACGCGTGTTGTGGGCGTGTCTGCAGGTGGGTGCGGCGCGCGCCGCCGCCGAGGGGTGGGCGGGCCTGGTGGCCCGAACTTGTCGGTGGGCTGTTCTATCGTTTGGCAACAGTTCGATCACATGTTCTATCAATCGAACACCTGAGCGACTATGTTCGAACACAAGAGCGAAACGTCTCACCGAAAGGCAGTCAGATGGCGATCATCGATATCCCCGCCGATAGCCGTTCCCGCGCTGTTCGGGCCACTCCGCGGTCGCAGGGCCCCCGCGCCCAGTTCGGCGCTGGTGCCCCCAGGCCGTTGCGCCGGGTCCAGCGGCCCTCGCCCACGCGTCCCGCCGGCGGTTCGGTTCGCTACCGCGGGACCGGGGTGTTGATGTCCCGGGCATCTCACCGCAGCCGGCCCATCACCCCTGTGACGACCGTCCTGTTGGCACTGGTGGCAGCCGGCATCACGATCTGGCTGGGTTTGGTGGCCCAACTGGGCGGGGTGATGGGAACCGAGCCCGGCGCGACTCCGACCGAACTCGCGGTGGTGCAGGTGAAGTCGGGGGAGACGCTGCAGCAGGTGGCCCGGCGAGTCGCCCCCGACGCCCCGGTCGCCCGGGTCGTCGAGCAGATCCGCGATCTCAACCAGCTCGAATCCGCGGCGCTGGACGCAGGGCAGACGCTGCTCGCGCCGGTTGGCTGAGCAGTGTGATGTCCGCTGAATCGTCCTGGCTGCCAGCGACACTGGTCGGCGTCGGCATGAGCGTCTACGCACCACTGGACCCGGCGGTGAATCTGCCGCGGGCATCGCGGGTACGCTCAAGAGCGCTCGAACTAGTTGTCCGGCGGCATGACGAAGGAGCGGTAATGCACTGTCCGTTCTGCCGTCACCCCGATTCGCGTGTGGTCGATTCACGCGAGACCGATGAAGGGCAGGCCATTCGACGCCGTCGGTCCTGCCCCGAGTGCGGACGTCGATTCACCACTGTAGAGACCGCCGTGCTGGCCGTGGTGAAGCGCAGCGGGGTAACCGAGCCGTTCAGTCGCGAGAAGGTCATTCGCGGGGTACGCCGGTCCTGTCAGGGCAGGCAGGTCGATGACGACGCGCTCAATGTCTTGGCGCAGAAGGTCGAGGACGCGGTCCGCGGGCTCGGTACGCCGGAGATCCCCAGCCATGAGGTCGGCTTGGCGATTCTCGGGCCGCTGCGCGAACTGGACGAGGTCGCCTACCTGAGGTTCGCGTCGGTGTACCGGTCGTTCACGTCGGCTGAGGATTTCGAGCGTGAGATCGAGGCGCTGCGCGCCCACCGCGCCGAGGCGTAGTCCGCGCCAGGCCGGCGTCAGTCCAGTCGGGAGCTGCCGTCGTTGACCACACGGCCGGCCACGCGAACCCAGCCCTCCGGACTCCATCGGGTCTCGATCACCGAGCCTTTGCCCTGGATAATCGTCAGATCCCGGCTGAGATAGTCGGTCATCCGCACCGCAGCTGCTCCGGTGGCCTCATCTTCGGGAATCCCCAGATGTGAGGCGAATGACCGGGAGCGCAACGTGCCGTTCGCCTCGTCGATCCAGGCCCACAGGTAGGCATTGTCGAAATCGTCGGGTTCGGCGGCGAGAACCTCCTCCACCGTGGCCAGGTCGTAGATGGCGAATTCAGGGGCCCATTCCGAGCGGGCATTCACAATGGTTCGATCGTCGTCGTACTCGATCGAAACGATTCCCGCGGGTACGCGCAGGGTACGGACCGGCAGCCCCAACTCGCGCAGCCACCACGACGCACCGACCGTCGGATGTCCGGCGAACGGCAGCTCGACAGTCGGGGTGAAGATGTGAACGCCGGCCGAGTTGCCACCGGGCTGCGGCAGATCGATGAATACAGTTTCGCTGTAACCCAATTCGGTGGCGATCCGTTGCCGGTCGTCGGGCGCCACCGTGCTGTTGTCAACAACCCCCAGCGGGTTGCCGTACTTGCCTTCGGAGTCGGTGAACACGCGCAATACGGTGACGTCGATGGCCATAGACCGATGCTACGTCGCCCCCGCGCACCCCGGGCGGATCCGCCCGCGGGAGAAGGTCAGGTGGCGCTGCGCTCGTCGGCGCCCATCGCGTCGAGTACCGCGATCTGAGTATCGAAGGGCCCGCTGATCGTCGCTCCGGTCCGCCCGCTGCGCAGCAGGCTGCGGAGTTCATCCTGGTCGTAGACCGAGGGGTCGGTCGTGTCGATGAAGCGTTCTACCACCTCGACGAAGCGGTCAGGATCGTCGTGGAACGGAAAATGCCCGGATCCGGAGAAAATGTCCAACTGGGAACCGGGCATCGCGGCGTGGGCCATCCGGGCGTGGCTGACGGGGATCACCGAATCGGAGTCACCCCAGATCAATTGCACGGGAACGGATTCGGTCAAGTAACAGCGATCCAGCATGGTGACGACCTGACCACGCCAGTCCACCACGGCGCGCAGCGTGCGGGCGAAGGCCGACGATGCTGTCGGCTCGGGCAGATCGGCCAGGATACGCAACATGTCCGGGATGTCGTGTCCGAGACCGGCCGAGCCAAGCACCGCGCCGGCGGCACGGCCGGCCAGCTGCAACGCCGGCAGCACCAGGGGCAGGCGCAGCAGCGCCAGGGCTTCACTGCCCATCGGCAGGGACGCGACCCGCAGGGCGATGTTGACATCCTTGGTGACGCCACCGGCGCCGACGAGGATGAGGCGGTCCACCAACTGCGGGAACTGGTAGGCGAATTGCATCGCCACGCCGCCGCCCAGGGAATGCCCGACGACCGTCACCCGATCGATGTCGAGCACGCTGAGCAGGTCGCGCATCCCATTGGCGTACGCGGCCACCGAATAGTCCGCGCGCGGTTTGTCGGAGCTACCGTGGCCGAGCAGGTCCGGGGCGATCACCGTGAACCGCTGTGCCAGGGCCGATTGCACCGTGTGCCAGGTTGTGGAGTTGTCACCGATGCCGTGGATCAGAAGTATCGCCGGTCCCGATCCGGCGACCCGGAAGGCCCGACGGTACCCGTGGATCGTGCGGTATTCGAGTGCTGGGGTGAGCTCGCGAACGGTCCGCAGATGGGATTTGCGCTCGGTCATACTGGTCAACCTCGCTCTCGGCCCGGCATCGGGCCCCTATGAGTGGGTGTCGCCGTTCGGGAATCCGTCGCCGAAGCCGTCCCGTCCGTCCCGGTACCTGTCGTCCTTGTGCTTGTCACCGGCCTGCTGAGCGAGGAACCGTTCGAACTCGGCACCCAGCTCGTCACCGCTGGGTAGTTCCTCATCACGCGCCAGCAGGGACCGATTCTCCTGTGCGGCAACGAATGCATCGTACTGGCGCTCCAGCCCGGTCACCACTTGGGCGACCTCGGTGCTGGCTTCTACCTGCTCGTTGATCTTGCTGTACACCTCGGCGCCGGCCTCGGAAAGCTTCTCCAACGGCAGTTGTAGCGAACCGGTTCGCGCCACCTCGGCCAAGAGTGCCTCGGCGGCCGGCGGATAAGCCGTCTGAGCCAGGTAGTGCGGGACGTGCACGGTGTAACCGACCACCTCGTGGCCGTGCTGAGCCATGCGGAACTCGAGGAGGTTGGAAACGCTCGCCGGCACCTGGACCTCGCCGACCCACGGGGTGTGGTCGGCGATCAGCTCCTTGTCGTTGGCGTGCGCGGTCAACATCACCGGGCGGGTGTGCGGCACCGCCATCGGAATGGTGCCCAGCCCGATCACCCGTCGGACCCCGAGTTGCTCGGACAGTAACCGCACCGCGGTGATGAAACGCTCCCATCGCAGGTCCGGCTCGAGGCCGGCCAGCAGCAGAAACGGTGTCCCCACGCCGTCGTGCAGCGCGTACAGGTTCAGCTCGGGTTCGTCGTAGCTGGTGAAATGGTCGGTTTTGAATGTCATGAGCGGCCGCCGCGACCGGTAGTCGAGCAGTTCGTCGATGGCGAACGATGCCACGAGCTCGGTGTCGAGGGTGTCCTTCAGATGCTCCGCGGCCAGCCGGATGGCGTGACCGGCGTCGGAGAACCCCTCCAGGGCGTGAATCAGCACGGGGCCGCGGCCATCCGAAGACGACAGCTGTGGAGCCGGGAACTCAAGCTCGTACATGCCGCTCTGGTCGGGCTGGTAGTGCTGCTCGGGGGTATCGCTGCTGTCGGTCATCTCGCTTCGTCTCCTCGCTGCGGTAGCACGCTGTGACGGCCTACCACCGTTCTGTCTAGTGTCTCGCATACCCGCACCGCGGGTTCGTTCCGCCCCGCTTGTGCGTGCGAACGCGCCGGGGTGCGGTCGGCATTCCGACGATGGTCCGCGCGATCAGGCAAAATCGTGACGGTGCAGGTGGCCCGGATGGTGAAGCTCACACTCGCGGCGGCGTTGATGACGGCCGCGGTCGCGGCCTGCACCGGGCCGGGCGACCCGGCTGGCTCCGGGACAGCCGGCCCCACCACGGCCCCGCCGACCAGCGCACGGGACTCCACCCGCCCCTTGTCGCAGGCAGGCGCCGAGTCCGTGACCCCGGACCCGCGGGTGGGGGCACTTTTCCTCGGTGACACCACGACGCACACCTGCAGCGGTTCGGTCCTGGCCAGCACAACCGGCGACCTCATCCTGACGGCTGCGCACTGTCTGCTCGACGGGGTGGACACCGCCTTCGTTCCCGGCTTCGGCGAAGGCGATGGTGATGCCTGGCACGTCGAGGCCGTGTATCTGGACCCGCGCTGGATCGCCGACCAGGATCCGCGGGCCGACTACGCCATCGTGCGGGTCGCGGGCGGGAAAGGCGCCGGGCTGCTCGCGGAGGCCGAGGGTGGGCTGACCCTGGGTTCGGCGCCCGCGCCGGGTAGCCCGGTGACCGTGACGGGCTACCAGATGGGCGAGGGAGGCGGCGCGCTGGCCTGCCGGGGCACGGCAACGTCGTCGCAAGGATTCCCGTCCCTGGCTTGTGGCGGCCTGACCGACGGTTTCAGCGGCGCTCCGTGGGTGTCGGGGTCCACGGTGACCGGGTTGGTCGGTGGCCTCGACGGAGGCGGATGCGATGACGACGTGTCCTACTCGCCGGTTTTCGATCACCGCATCGCCCGGCTGCTGGCCCGGGCTGAGGCGGGCGGACCCGGCGACGCGGCGCCCGAGGCCCTCGCCTCCGACTGCTGATCGTTGCCCGCCTGGCACATGCGGCTGACGCCGAATACGCGGTGAACAGGCGCCACCGGGTTATCCCCAGCGCAGAATCCATCCCCAACCACCGGCGGCGGGCTGGTTCGGGCGACGGTTCCTGACGGCTCCGGTTGGCACGGTCAGACCATGACCACGCCATCGCCATCCTCGTCAGAGTTCGACTTCCATCTCAACCGTCCCGGTGCGCTGATCGCCGCACTTCCCGCCGTACTCGGGTTCGTCCCGGAATTCAGCCTCGTCCTGGTCACCGTCAACCACGGTGAGCTGGGCTGCGTCATGCGTGCTGATCTGGCCGACGACATGACCGAACGCGTCGCGCATCTGGTCGGCCTCGCGGCCACCGCCGGCGCGGACGCGGCGATCGCCGTGATGGTGGATGACCACAGCAGGGATTGCCGGGCGTGCGATGACCGCTACCGCGACCTGGCATCGGTGCTGGACCAGGCGCTTGCAGTCGAGGACATCGAACTGTATGCAGCCCATGTCGTGGACAAGGTGGCTGCCGGCGGGTTCTGGCATTGCGCCGACAGTTGCGGCGAGCAGGGATGGGTGGATGATCCGGGTGCGTCGCCGCTGGCGGCAGCCGCGGTGCTGGACGGCCGCCGGCTTTACGCCAGCCGTGACGAACTGCTGGCGGTGATCCGGCCGGATCCGGTAGCCGTCGACTCGACGCAGCGGCGGTTGGCGCTCGCGTCGCAGCGGCCCGGATGCCCGGATCCCCGCCCCGACGCCGAGGTGCGCAGCGACATCGAAGCCGCGATGACGGCGGCCCTGCAGTTGGCCGAGGGAACGCTGCCCGGCCACCCTGAGTTGGCGCGGCTGGCCGAGGGTTTGGCCGACCCGCGGGTGCGTGACACGCTCTACGCGCTGGCGGCGGGGGAGTGTGCCGAGCAAGCCGAAGCCCTGTGGGCGCTGCTGGCCCGCACGCTCCCTGACCCGTGGCGCGTGGAAGCGCTTGTCCTGCTCGCATTTTCGGCGTACGCACGCGGCGACGGGCCGCTGGCAGGGGTGTCGCTTGATGCGGCCCTGCAGGCGCGGCCGACGCACCGGATGGCCGGCATGCTCGACACCGCACTGCAATCGGGGATGCACCCCGAGCGGATCCGCGAACTGGCGGGCACCGGGTACCGGCTGGCGCAGCAGCTGGGCGTGCAGTTGCCACGGCGAAAGCCGTGGGGGCGTAGGGCCAGTTGAGCCGGCTAGACCTTCTCGACGCGGACGGCGTGCGCCATGTGATGGGGCAGCTCGACCTGCTCGTGCCCCGGGATCACGATCATCACGCCGCCGTGGTCGTTGGCCTCGACGGTGACGCGCGCGTTCGGCACCACCCCGGCGTCCTTGAGCCGGCCGATGAGTTCGGTGTCGCCCTGGACGTGTTCGGTGAGCTGACGCACCACCACCGCCACCGGCAATCCGACCGGGAGCTCGGTCAGCCGGACCAGGCTGACATCGTCGTAGCCCGTCGCTCCTACGCCGAGATCGCCCAGGCCCGGAATCGGGTTGCCGAACGGTGAGGTGGTGGGGTTGTCGAGCACCTGGACCAGGCGCCGCTCCACGTCCTCGCTCATCACGTGTTCCCAGCGGCATGCCTCGGCGTGGACATCCTCCCAGGGCAGCCCGATCACATCGACGAGCAACCGTTCGGCCAGCCGGTGCTTGCGCATCACGGCGACCGCGAGGGCGCGGCCCTTGTCGGTCAGCTCCAGGTGGCGGTCACCGGCCACGTGCAGCAGGCCGTCGCGCTCCATGCGCGACACGGTCTGGCTGACCGTCGGACCGCTCTGGTCGAGCCGTTCGGCAATGCGGGCACGCAGCGGCACCACGCCCTCTTCTTCGAGGTCGTAGATCGTCCGCAGGTACATCTCGGTGGTGTCGACCAGATCGTTCATGCGCGCCTTCCCAGCCCAAACGTCACCGCACAGTCTACCGTTTCCGGCTCTTGAACTGCGGCGCAACATCGGGGCGTCGGGCACCTCACACCGCGAGGTAAAACTCCAGGCCACAGCGATGTGCCCCGCCGGAAACCGGCGGGGCACATCGACAGGAGGACTAGCTGGCGTAGGAGCGGAGCCGATCGGCACGCTCGCCGTTGCGGAGCTTGGCCATCACCTCACGCTCGATCTGGCGGACACGCTCGCGGGACAGGCCGAACAGCTTGCCGATCTGGTCCAGGGTGCGGGGCTGGCCGTCGTCGAGGCCGAACCGCAACCGGATCACCTGCTGCTCGCGCTCGTCGAGCGTGGCCAGCACGTGGCGGATGTCGGTGTGCAACAGCTCGGAGATGACGGCGTTCTCGGCCGACATCGCCTCGGAATCCTCGATGAAGTCGCCGAGCGGGGCTTCCTCGTCGGTGCCGACCGGCATGTCCAGGCTCACCGGGTCGCGGCTGTGCTCCAGCAGATCGTTGATCTTCTCGACCGGAATACCGGACTCTTCGGCCAGTTCCTCGTCGGTGGCCTCGCGGCCCAGGTGCTGGTGCATCTCACGCTTGATCCGGGCCAGCTTGTTGACCTGCTCGACCAGATGGACGGGCAGGCGGATGGTGCGGCTCTGGTCCGCCATCCCTCGGGTGATGGCCTGGCGGATCCACCACGTGGCGTACGTGGAGAACTTGAAGCCCTTGGTGTAGTCGAACTTCTCCATCGCGCGGATCAGGCCCAGGTTGCCTTCCTGGATCAGGTCCAGCAGCGGCATGCCGCGGCCGGTGTAGCGCTTGGCCAGTGAGACGACCAGGCGCAGGTTGGCTTCCAGCAGGTGCCTGCGGGCGGCCTCACCATCGCGGACGACGGCGGCCAGGTCGCGTTTGCGGTTCTCGCCGAGACGCTTCTTGGTGTCCAGCATGTGCTGGGCGTACAAGCCTGCCTCGATGCGCTTTGCGAGCTCTACCTCATCGGCGGCGTTGAGCAACGCCGTTTTGCCGATGCCGTTCAGATACACGCGCACGAGGTCGGCGGCAGGGCTCTGGGCGTCCAGATCACTGTCGACGCGGCTTGTGGTGGCATTTGCCATGACGGCCTCCTGATCGGCTCGAACTGTCATGAAGTACAACGTGGTAGACCCCATGAGAGTTCCCGCCGATCTGGAGATTCATGCCCGTTGAGCTGCAGTTTTTCCGGACCGACCTGAGAATGTCCTAAGAATGGCTAAAGAAGCCGCTCAGCTGGGAGCATCATCGCCCGGCCGCGCTGACTCCGGTTGCGGTGCCACGTTCGGCTCCTTCTGTAACGCCGGGCGCTCCGCGGTGGGGAACAGGGGTATCCGCTCGCCGCGGCCGGCGTAGCGTCGCGGTTCCTCGGCGCTACGCGGGGGACGGTCGTTGGCGATCAGAACCGCCATCCAGGGCAGCGGTATCGACGCCACGATGATCGCGAGCGAGATGAGGCCGTTCTGCCAGATGTTGTAGGCGACGGCCGCCAGGATGAGCGCCGGAATACGGAAGGCCATCAACGTCAGGTACTTGCGGACACGTTGGCGATGCTGCACTTCGTATGCGGGTGCGGCTTTGGTGATGAGAACCGGGCGGGCTTCCTTGCCGAAATCGTCGCCGAAATCGCCGTCGAAACTCAGCTCGTGGCTTTGTTTCATGCCTCTACTGTTCCACACCTGGCGCCGGTGGTGGCAGGTGGATTTCCCTATGGCCCGCACCCAGGCACAATGAGAACATGCAGACCCAGACCATCGAGCGCCCGGACACCGACGAACGCGTCGACGACGGGACCGACGACGACACCCCCAAGTTCTTCCATTACGTCAAGAAGGACAAGATCGCCGAAAGCGCCGTCATGGGCACGCATGTCGTCGCGCTGTGCGGCGAGGTGTTTCCGGTGACCAAGTCGCCCAAGCCGGGTTCTCCGGTGTGCCCGGACTGCAAGAAGATCTACGAGCAGCTCAAGAAGTAGGTGGCGGTACCGGCGGTTCGACGTGCTCGGGCACACGGCTTTCGGCCGGTGCCGGGGCGCCGCCGCTGAAGCCGGCGTTGAGGGCTTTGTACTCAAGCCATTCCCGCAGTCTCCTGGTGTGGGTGTCCGCCGCGGGCCACTCCTCTTGTATGGCCGCATTGAGTTCGGCGCCGAACATGACGGCAAAACCCAGGAAGAACGCGAACAGCAGGAAAGCGATCGGTGTTGCCAGTGCACCGTAGGTGTAGCCGGTGCTGGTGATCCAGGTCAGGTAGATCCGCAGCCCGAAGGTGGCGACCAGGAACACCACGGTGGCCAGGACCGCTCCGAGCACCAGGCGGTGGGTCGGGATCGGTGCCGGCAGCGAGACCCGGTAGAGGATGGTCACCCCGACGAAAACCGCCAGGAACAGCGCCGGGTAGTAGCCGTAGCGCAGTACGTTGTCCCAGCTGTCCGGAATGTGCTCGGCGACCGCCCGGGGCCCCAGCGCCACCAGCGGCGCGACCGCGATCGCGAACACCAGCATGATCACGTAGAGCCCGAGCGCATAGAAACGCTGGCGCACCGGATGCCGTAACGGTGTTTGGCCGTGGGCTTCCACGATCGAGTCCACGAACGCCGAGACCGCCGACGAGCCGGCCCACAACGAGATCACGAAGCCCACCGACACCACCTCGCCCCGGGCACCCCTGACGATGTCGCGGATCGTCGGCTCGATGATCTCGTTGACGACGTTGGGTGAAAAGAAGCTGTTCGCCGCGTTGATCAGTTGATCCTGGATCGTCGGCAGAGTGTCCGGCCCGAACAACGGTGCGATGTAGGCCAGGCTGCCGAGCATCCCCAGTAGTAGGGGAGGCAATGACAACGCGCACCAGAACGCCGCCTGTGCCGACTCCGAGAAGATGGAGTCGTCCCAGCTCTTCGACAATGTGCGTCGAGTGATATGCCAGATGTGGTGGCGTGATGGTGGTACTGGAAGCGGCTGGCCAGTCATGACCAGTCAAGCATTACTGACGAAACGTGCTCCTGCCCAGGCGGGTGGTGTCGGAGGCCGTGAAGGGTGCGCGACAGCAGCCGTTAGACCTCTGCCGTGCTGGTTTCCAACACCGCGGCCAGCTCGACCAGCTTGGCTTCGTGCTCGTTGGCATGGTGCTGGCAGAAGAGCAGCTCGGCCCCTGAGGGCAGCTTCGCGCGCACGCGTGCGGCCGCGCCGCAGCGATCGCAGCGATCGGCTCTGGTTAGCTCCGGGCTTGTCAGAGTTGCGTTCATGGCTCCTCCGTCTTCTGCTCTGCGCATCTCGGCAAAGGCGCCTCGATTGCGTATGTCTACTCTGTCAGACGTTTTGGATTCCGGCCTTGTTCCCCAAGGGTTCACCGGTGTGTCGTGTCTCACTTGGCCGCAGCGTTGCTGGACCGGCAAGCTGACGGTATGCACCCGTCGCCGCGTGTCCTGGTTCACCTGTGCAGCGTCGAGGACTGGCGCCGGGCCCAGCGTAGCGGCGAACATCGTCCGGACTCGCTCGGTGTGCAGGGCTTCGTCCACCTCTCGGCTCCCGAACAGGTGCATCTGCCGGCCAACCGGCTCTACTCCGGACGTGGCGACCTGGTTCTGTTGCACATCGACCCGGAAAAGCTGACCGATCCGGTGCGCTGGGAGCCGGGGGTCCCGACGGATCCCGACGCGATGCTCTTCCCGCATCTGTACGGCCCGCTGCCGCTGACCGCTGTGACGGCCACCGCGCCCTATGTGCCCGACGATCAGGGCCGGTTCGCGCCGCTGGTCGGCGACACGCCGTCGGGGTAGAGCGCAGGTCGGCAGCCGGCGCGGCGCGTGACATGCTCGTCAGGTGTCCGGCGCAGCCCAGAATCGGCAGGGCGCGGCCACCCGGCTGCGCCTGGTGAAGGCTGCCGAACGATTGTTCGCCGCCCAAGGTGTGGATGCGGTGTCGGTGCGGGCAGTCAACGCCGCCGCGGGCCTGGGCGCGGCCTCGGTGCACTATCACTTCGGATCCAAAGACGAGCTGTTGCGGGCGGTGCTCACCGACATCGGCGCACCGGTGCGCGACGAGATCGCGGCCAACGTGGCGGTGCTCGCGGCCGATCCGGTCGCGCCGGGACCCGACGCCCTGGTCCGCGCGGTCACCGAGCCGTATCTGAAACTGCTACTGCGTCACCGGGTTCGCGGCATGCGCTGGATCAAGATCATCGCGCAGATCTCGCAAGAGGACAATCCGGTTCTGCTGGACACCGAGCAGCATCTGCCCGACGAACTTTTCGCCCAGGTGCAGCGGGCCTTTCCCGGCTCCGATCCGGCGCGTCTGGAACTGCGCTGGGCGATCTCGATCATGAACTTCATCCAGGCGCTGAGCCGAGCCGACGAATGGCGCCGTAACGGCAGCCGGCTGGACGAGACCGAACTACGTGACTTCTACGACGACCTGGTGCGTTTCGTCGTCGGCGGGGTCGATCGCCTGCTCGGTTCCTGACGGATCCGTCCCACCCAGCGGGAGCCTTTGCAGGCCTAATTTATGGATCACTTGATCCAATCATTCGATCCAGATAGCGTCCCCGGCATGTGGAATTCGAGCTCGATCAAGTTCGGGGCGTTCCTGGCCCCCTATCACCCCCTCAACGCCGACCCAGCGCTGCAGCTGCGCCGCGACATCGACCTGATGTGCCACCTCGACCATCTCGGATTCGACGAGGCCTGGATGGGCGAGCACCATTCGACCGGATCCGAAATCGTCCCGGCGCCAGATGTGTTCATCGCCGCGGCGGCCGAGCGCACCGAACGGATCCGGTTCGGCACCGGCGTGATGTCGTTGCCGTACCACCATCCGCTGGTCACGACCGACCGCATCACCCAACTCGATCTGCAGACCCGAGGTCGGCTGATCGTGGGCACCGGGCCGGGCAAGATCCCGCTGGACGCGCACATGATGGGAATCGATCCCCTCGACCAGCGCCGGATGCAGGGCGAGGCGCTGGAGGCTGTCCTTCGGCTGCTGCGTGGCGAAGTCGTCAACATGGAGACCGACTGGTTCACCCTGCGTGATGCCCGCGCCCAATTGCCCACCTACGATCCGGCAGGTATCGAGGTCGCGACTGCATCGACCATCTCACCGAACGGCTCGGTCCTGGCCGGCACGCACGGGTTGTCACTGCTGTCACTTGCGGCCAGCTCGCCGACGGGATTCGACGTGCTCGACCGAAACTGGGGTGTCTACGAACAGGTTTCGGCCGAACACGGCCATCAGGCCGACCGCTCCACCTGGCGCCTGGTCAATCCGATGTTCATCGCCGAGACCCGGGCCGAGGCCGAACGCGCCGTCAGTCGCCGGATCCATGCCATCGCCGAATACGTCAACCGGCAGCAGGGCATCAACCCCGAGTGGGCGCAGACTCCCGAGGGCATCATCAACCAGTGGCGCACCGACAACCTGGGCGAGTTCGGCCAGGTGATCATCGGCACCCCCGAGGATGCGATCGCGCAGATCGAGCGGCTCATCGAGAAGACCGGCGGATTCGGCACCCTGCTGATCCTGCACGTTGACATGGCCGGCTGGGAGGAGACCTTGCGTAGCTACGAACTGTTCGCCTCCGAAGTCGTGCCGCACTTCAAGAAACGCAACGTCGGCCGCCAAGCCAGCCTGCAATTCGCCGAGGACAACAGCCAGTATCTACTCGGCGGCCTCATCGGTGCGATCACCAAGGCGCACACCGACTATTACGGCCGGCCTGCCGAGCAGCTCGCCGGGCAGGAGGCCTGATGCGTGCTGCGGAGTACTTCGAGGGTCAGTTCACCGTCGCCGACGTGACCGAACCGCCGGTGACCGGACCGGGCCAACTGCGCATCAAGGTCGCGGTCTGCGGCATCTGCGGCAGTGATCTGAGCATGTCGAAGGACCCGTGCCGGTTCGTGGAAGTGGCCGTCGGTGCGGGCTACCCGTTCGCGGTGTTCGACGCCGGCCGCCCGGTGGTACTCGGCCACGAGTGGGCCGGCACCGTCGTCGAAACCGGTCCGGGCGTCGAGGATTTCGCTGAAGGCGACCGGGTCACCGGGCTTGGCATCACCACCGAGCAAGACACCGGACTGCCGACGATCATCGGCTACTCGAACCGATATCACGGGGCCTTCGGCGAATTCATCCTCGTCGATGCCTTCTGGGTCCGGCACGTGCCCGACGGCCTGTCCCTGGAGCACGCCGCGCTGGCCGAGCCACTCCATGTCGGTGAGATGCACATGCAGCAGTCCGGCCTCACGCCTGCAGACACAGCGCTGGTGATCGGGTGCGGATCGATCGGGCTGGGCACGATCCTGGCCGCGAAGGCGGCAGGCGCGCACACCGTCATCGCCTCAGAGCCGTCACCCAAACGCCGTGAGCTGGCCGCCAAGATGGGCGCCGACATCGTGGTCGACCCCGACGATCAGGATCCGATCGCGCTGTACAACGAGCTGCTGGGCAGCGGCAAGACCGGTGGCGGCCTCCTGATCGCCTACGAGTGCAGCGGCCGGGTGGGCACCTTGAACACGCTGACCCATACCCTGCCGTGGGGTTCGCGCATCCAGGTGGTGGCCTCGCCGTTCGCCGAGGAGACCATCATCCCGGTGGTGGCCCAGATGCGGCAGATCGCAATCAACTTCGGCCACGGACCCTACGACCAGGCCTACGAGAAGGTGCTGGCGCGGCTGGCGGCAGGCGACATCGATGCCGAGTCGATCATCACGGGCCGGGTCGGACTCGACGGTCTCGACGACGCTTTCGAGGCACTGCGTGACCCCGAGGCGCACGTCAAGATCCTGGTGCTGCCCGGGCGGTGAGGTTGTGGCGGGTGCGCGGTGCCCTGCAGCAGCAGGGCACCGCACGCTTGGGCACTGCGCTCAGTCGGCGTGGACCGGTGTCACCGGGATCCGCCCGGCGCTGGCTCCGCCGTCGACGGTCAGGTCCGCGCCGGTGATGTACGACGACGCGTCCGAGGCCAGGAATGCGACGACTTCGGCGACCTCTTCGGGAGTGCCGACCCGGGTGAGCGGGGCACCGGGGTGGCCCCCGAGACCGCGTTCCACCTCCAGATGAGCGATCATCGGAGTGTCGATCATGCCCGGATAGACCGTGTTCACGCGGATGCCCAAGGGGCCCAGCTCGATCGCCGCCACCTTCGACATGCCGCGCAAACCCCACTTGGAGGCGCCGTAGGCGGTGTAGCCGGCGAGTCCTTGAACGCCGGCCTGCGACGAGATGTTGACGATCGACCCACCTGCGCCGGCCTTCATCGGTTCGGTGACGGCCTGCATGCCCAGGAAGGCGCCGATCAGGTTGACCCGCAGCATCTGCTCGAACCCCGCGGGGTCCTGCTCGGCAAGCGGCACCACCTTGCAGATCGCGGCGTTGTTGACCAGCGCATCGATCCGGCCGAACTCCGCCATGGCAGTGTCAACCGTTGTGCGCCAATCATTTTCGCTGCCGACGTCGTGACGTACAAAGCGGGCCGCGGGGCCGATGGACGCGGCGACCCGCTCACCATCCTCGACGAGTACGTCGGTCAACACCACCTGGGCACCGAGGGCCGCGAACAACCGCGCTTCGGCTTCACCCTGGCCGCGGGCGGCACCGGTGACGATCGCGACCTTGCCGGACAGGTCGACGCCGGCCATCAGTCGTTGTCCTGGTCGATGCCGGTGAGCATGAGTTCGGATATGCGGCGGGGGAACTCGGTGAACTTCGCCATCGGAACGATGTTGCGCGGCAGGATGACGTGGCGGCGGTTGTGCTCGATGGCCTCGGCGATGGCCACGGAAACGTCCACCGGTTCCAGCGACTCGCGCGGGATCATCCGCCACCGGATCGAGCGCTCGATGGTGCGCCTGGCCGGCCCGAACGCGCGAATGTGGTCGATCATGTCGGTTTTGACCTCGCCGATCTGCACCAGCGTGGTGCCGACCGGCTTGCCCCGCAACTCGCCGCGAATGCCTGCGGTGAAATGGCTCAATCCGGCCTTCGACGTGCCGTAGAGGGTCAGTCCCGGCCCCTGCGAGATCGCGCCCATCGATGACACGTTGACGATGTGGCCGCGACCGCGCTGCACCATCCGCGGTATCACCTGGCGGCAGATGTCCATCGGCGCAGCGAGGTTGACTTGCAGCAGGTTCCGAATCTGCTCCGGGCTGACCTGGTGGAACCGGCCGACGTGGTCGATACCGGCGTTGTTGATCACGATGTCGATGGGTCCGTCGGCCTCGATGCGGTCGATGAGGCCTTCCACGGCCTCCGGCTCACACAGGTCGGTCGGGTAGGCCTTGCCTTCCAGCTGCTTGGCGAGCAGGTTGAGAGACTCGGCGTCGCGCGCCACCACGGCAACATCGACGCCTCGTGCGGCCAGCACCTCGGCGATGCTCTTGCCCAGTCCGCGGCTCGCGCCGGTGACCAGAGCGCGGGTGTTCCGAAGCTTCATGGGTTGCCTTTCATTGATTTTGGGATGCAGTGGTGGAGTTCAGGGCGTCGCGCACGACGGCGCACACGTCTTCGGTGGCCTCTGCGGCAGCGGGGAGATGGTCGGCGAGGTTGAAGAATCCGTGGAAGCCGCGCTCGTAGCGCCGGACGCTGACGTTCGCGCCGCCGGCGGCGAGCCTGCGGGCGTACTCCTCGCCTTCCTCGCACAGCGGATCCAAGGCCCCGGTGAGCACGTGCCCATCCGGAAGTCCGGTCATGTCACCGAGAATCGGCGAGGCGGACACGTCGGCATGGGCGCCGCAGGCCCCGAGGTACTGCGCGGTGAACCACTGCATGTGCTCGGCGGTCAGCACCCCGCTGCGGGTGTGCGGGCTGGACAGCGATGACTTGCGGCGCTGGTCGACCACCGGGTAGATCAGCACTTGGAATGCGATCGGTGGGCCATTGCGGTCCCGTGCCGTCATCGCGACAACTGCCGCCAGGTTGCCACCCGCGCTGTCGCCTGCGACCACGAGCCGGGCCGGGTCGCCACCGAACTCGCCGGCGTGGTCGGCCACCCATTGCGTTGCCGCCCAGGCATCTTCGACCGCGGCGGGATACGGATGCTCGGGCGCCAGCCGATAGTCGACGGAAACCACTATTGCACCGATGCCGTTGGCGAGGCGGCGGCAGCACGAGTCATGTGAGTCCAGGTCGCACAGGACAAATCCGCCGCCGTGGAAATAGATCAGCACGGGCAGGCAGGTGTCGGCCTCGGTGTCCAGCGGGTGGTAGATCCGCACCGGAACCTCACCGGCGGGACCTGGGATGGCGCGGTTTTCGACCTTGGCCACAGCTACCGGCTGAGCCGGTCGGCGGCTGGCCTTGAGCCGGGCCCGGACCTCGGCCGCGGCGGCGATGGGGTCGAGGTCACCGGACAGGATCGGGGCGAACGCATCGCCCATCCGGCCGGCGACCTCGCGCTTCATCGACTCGTGATCGCTCACCGCGCACCCCCGGTCAGCTCGCCGCGCAGCACCTTGCCGGTGGCGTTGCGGGGCAGCTTGGTCAGGAACTCGACGTCGCGGGGGATCTTGTAGCGGGCCAGGTTGGCCCGCACGTAGTCCTTGATGTCGTCGGGGGCCAGGGTGGCTCCGTCGACCAGCACCACATAGGCGTTGAGCCGTTGGCCGAAATCGTTGTCGCTGACCCCGATCACGGCCACCTCGTCGACCTCGGGATGGCTGGTGATCAGGTTTTCGACCTCCAGCGGATAGACGTTCTCGCCGCCGCAGATCACCATGTCGTCGTCACGGCCGTCGATGTAGAGCCGGCCGGTCTCGTCGAAGTGGCCGACATCGCCGCTGCTCTGCAATCCGTCGATGGACTCCTTGGTGCGGCCGTCGGTGTAGCCGGCGAAGCTCACGTCGCTGCCGGCGAAGACCCGGCCGATCACGCCCGGTTCGGTGATCTGTTTGCCCGCATCGTCGTAGAGGCGCACCACGCATCCGACCGGTGCCCGGCCCGCGGTCCGGGGATCGTGGAGCAGATCCTCGGGCATCGCCACGGTCATGACCGCGAGTTCGGTTGAGCCGTAGAGGTTGTAGAGCACCGGACCGAATTCGGCCAGGGTCCGCTCGACCAGGTCGGGTGGCATGGCCGAGCCGGAAACGAAGACGATCTTGAGTGACGAGGTGTCGTATTTGTCACGAACGTCCTTGGGCAGGGCGAGGATTCGCTGCAGCATGGTCGGCACGACCACCAGCACGTCGCAGCCGTGATTCTGGACCGAGCGCAGGGTTTCCTCGGGGTTGAACTTGCGTCGCAGCACCAGGCGGTTGCCCAGCGCCAGCGACAGCACCGCCTGGCCGAGTCCCGTGCCGTGGAACATCGGCGCGGCCAGCATGCAGGTCTGACCGCGGCGGCGCGGCACTCGGTCGAGCAGCTGTGCCGAGAACAGGGGAGAGGTCTTGCCGCGCGGGGCACCCTTGGGGGTGCCGGTGGTACCGCTGGTGAGCAGGGTCATGCCGCCGGGATTGGCCGGAGCGGCCACCGGCGCGGGGGAAGTGTGCGCGATCAGGCCTTCCAGCGAACCTTCGACATCAGCGGCTGAGCGTTCGTCGGTCCACGCCAGGAAGCGCCGTACACCGGGATCGATGGCACTGACCAGGTCGGCGAACTCCTCGTCGTAGATGAGCACGTTCACCTTTTCGCGGGCCGCGACATCGGCCAGCTGCGGCTTGGCGAAGCCCGTGTTCATCAGCAGCAGTTGGGCCCCGACCTTGCCGGCCGCGGCCAAGATGGTGACCAACCCGCGATGATCGCGGCACAGGGCGGCGATGACCGAACCCGCGCCGATTCCCCGCGAGTTCCAGGCCCTGGCCAGGGCATTGACCCGGTCGTTGAGCTGGACGAACGTCACGTCGCCCCATTCGTCGGTGATGGCGATGGCGTTGGGGTCACGGTTGGCGGCGCTTTCGATGACGGCGGCGAACCCCCCGAACTGGCGGACCAGCTTGGCTTGGCGGATGCCGTCGGCCGCTCCACCGGACAGGCCCGACTCGCGAAGCACGGCGATGCTGCGGGCGATCACCCGGAACCGATTGGCCGTGGCTACGAGGCTGGCAGGGCGCGGAATGGCTCGCTTCATGGCGCAAACCGTAGGGGCCGTCGAGCCTGCTGCGGACCGTTGAGTCTCGCTGGTTGGGACAGCTTGTCTCTTGGGACACACGGTCGGATAAGAGTGATGACAGCCACAGACAGTGCCGTAACGGCGGTGAGGACAAGCGAGGTTGGAAAATGCGGCGTTTGAAGGGCGAGGACAACAGCTTCCTGGCGTGGGAGAGCTCGGTGCAACCACAGCACACGATGAAGGCCGTCGTGCTCGATCCGAGCCAGATGTCCGAGCCACTCTCATTCGACCGGCTCAAGTCGGCCGTGCAGGGCTGGGTCGATCACATCGAGCCGTTGCAGTGGCAGCTGCTGTCCCCGCGGGTGGGCTTCGGCCGGCCGTGGTGGGTTTCGCGGCCACAGGTCGACATGCAGTACCACCTGCAGCGGACCACTGCGCCCGCGCCCGGTGGCGACGACGAGCTGGCCGCGACGATCGGTGAGATCTTCGAAGTCGGGCTGGACCGCGACCGTCCGGCCTGGCAGTTGTGGTTCGTCGAGGGGCTGGCTGACGGCCGCATCGCACTGGTTCTCAAGATTCACCACGCGGTCGCCGACGGCACCGCATCGCTGCGGCTGCTGGAAACCCTGTACAGCTCCGATCCGCAGACCCCGCTGCCGCAGCCACTCTCGTCACCGCTGCCGAACGAGCGACGCCCGGCACCATGGATCTGGTGGCCGCTGGTCCTGCGTCACCAGATCGCCGCACTGGCCCGATTCCCGAGCATCATCGCTCGCACCGTGGCGGTCACCAGGGTGATCCGGCGCAGGCAGAAGGCCGGAAAGCCGGGGTACGCAGAAGCGTTCGCCGCGCCGGCCATGCCGTTCAACGAGCCGTTCTCGGCCCGCCGCCGATTCGCCTACCGCCGCTGCGATGTGACGGAGATCAGGCGTGTCTCAAAGGCTTTCGGCGTCACCGTCAACGATGTCTTCCTCACGATCTGCGGTGGGGCGCTGCGCGACTACCTGGCCGAGAACGGCAAGCTCGGCGACGAAAGCATGACCGCGGTGGTGCCGGTCTCGATGCGCCCGGTCGAGACCGAGGCCGAGTGGGGTAACAAGGTTGCCCGCTGGAACGTCGACCTCGCGACGCACATCGCCGATCCGGTGGAGCGGTTGGCCGCGGTAGCCTCGGCGACCCGCACCGCGCGTGAGGTGCAGGCTGAGCGCGACGCCTGGCTGCAGCACGACTGGATGGAGTATTGGCCGCTGTTCTGGCTGTACTCGCGGGTGTTGCCGATCCTTGGTGCGAAGATGAAGCGCCGCCCGATGTTCAGCCTGATCGCGTCGAACATGCGCGGGCCGCAGAGCACGCTGTATTGGGGCGGGGCCCCAATCGAGCAGCTCATCTCGTCGGGACCGATCGTGTTCCCGATGGGGCTGAACTTCACCGGCTGGAGCTACCGCGATCAGATGGCGATCTGTGTGCTCACCTGTGGTGACCAGGTGTCTGATCCGTACGGCATCGCCGACCGGGTACCGCGGGCACTGGCCGAGCTTGCGGCTCGGGCGGATTCAGCCGGCAGTGGGGTGCGCGACGCGTCGGATCGTCAATCGGTATCCGGCTAGCACGTCGAACCACAGGCGGGCCACGGGATCCGTGGCATCGAGCGCGTGACGGTTGCCGCTGCTGAGAAGTTGGTCGGCGGCGTTGCGGGCGCGGGTCACGGCCTGGAATTGGGCCGTCGCCGCGGCGGGCCCATCGGCGCTCACAGACGTCAGAAGTTGAAGCCGTGCGGCGTCGATGTCCGATTCCGCCCTGGCCACCAGCACCGCCGACGATGTCAGCTCGGTGGTGTCCTCGCTTCCGTACGACGTGGCCAGCCGCTGCCGGACCTGGCCGACATGCGCCCGCCACACACCTGCGGCGGCGCCGACCACGGCGGCGGCCTGCCCGGCACCGGCGAGGACCTCGTAGGGCGGCCGGGTCGTGCCGGAATCGGCAGTGTCACCCGAACCGTCGGCCGGGACCGGGAACACGTCCTGCGCGTCGACGAGCGCGCCGGAGGCCGTGACGTCGGCGATCCCGGCCGCATCCAGGCCACGCGGGCCGGTGTGGCGGTCGAGACGCACCGCACCGCGGGGGACGAGCACGTGCCGGACCGAATCGCCGTCCAGGGCGTTCACCAGCAGCCAGTCCGCGAAAAGGGCGCCGGATACCGCCTGCCAGTGACCGGTCAATCGGAAGCTCCCGCGGTCGGCCGTCAGTACACCCGTGTGCTCCTCGCCGGTGGTGACCAGTGCACCGGCATCGGCGCCCCACACCCGCTCGGCGGCGCTGTCGCCCAGGCCCGCAACCAGGTGAGCCGCGGTGTTGACCGCCGCGGCCAACCACCCGCCCGACCCGTCGCGCTCGGCGAGCGCGGCCACCGCGGCGACGAAATCGACTGCCTCCGAGCTTGATCCGGTCACCGCACGCCCGCCGCAGCGGACCGGCTGCAACAACCGGAACGACGGATCGCTACGGACGGCAATCGATTCAGCAACCGAGACACCGGGATCGACGCCGGGTGCACCGGGCGGCTCGGCCATATGACCTCCTGAGAGGGGCGACGGATGGTATCCACGATGGTGACATACCCGACGGGCAGGATAGGGCGGCACTGATGACGCAGAATGTGCGCGCCGCGGTGCGCCAGGCACTGCCGGCGATCGCCGAAGCCGCCGCCGACGTCGACCGCGGCGGGGCCGTCGATCCCGCGGTGATCGCCGGCCTGCACGAGGCGGGTTTCTTTGCGATGCTGCAACCCAAGGCGTTCGGCGGCATCGAGGTAGACCCGGCCGAGTATCTCGCCGTCACCCGCGACCTTTCTGCGGCATGTACCTCCACCGGCTGGCTGGCCGGGTGGTTGGGGGTCAACACCTGGCATCTGTCGTTGTTCGACGAGCGCGCCCAGCGCGACGTGTGGGGGCAGGATCGGCGGACCTTGCTCTGCGAGTCATACGCCCCGACGGGCCGCCTCGAACGTGTCGGAGACGACTTCCGGTTGTCCGGCAGGTGGAGCCGGTGCACCGGCATCCTGCACTCGTCGTGGCTCATGGCCGCCGCGGTGCTGGTAGGTGAGGACGGTGCCGCCCAGGATTTCCTGGTGGCACTGGTGCCGCGGGCCGACTATGTCGTGGAATCGAGTTGGGACAGCGTGGGATTACGCGGTATCGGCGCGCACGACGTCGTCGTCTCCGGTGCGGTGGTACCGCGGTATCGCACGTTCGGCTGGGTCAGTGACGATCAGCTGGGCAGGCTGGCGCCGCTGTACCGACTGCCGCAACCGACGATGTACACCCACACCGGAACGGCTCCTCTGCTCGGTGCCGCCCAGAACATCCTTTCGGTATTGCGGCCGAAGGCCACCTCGTCGGCGGATCCGGTTGCCATGGCGTGCAGTGATCTTGAGTTGTCGATCGCCCAGATCGACCGCAATCTCGGCGATCTCATGGCATGCGCGGGCGCCGGGCAGGCCGCAGACACCGATCTGGTGCTGCGGTCGCGGCGCGACCAGGTGCTGGCCTCCGAACGTGCGGTCGCGGCGATCCGGACGTTCATCGCCCACTCGGACGGCCGCGACGCCGAGGACCTCCTGGTGGAACGTGTGTGGCGTGATGTCCAGACTGCGCAGACGCACGTCGCCAGCAACGTGGAACAGGTGCTGGCCCTGGTCGGCCGCCACTCGTTCGGCATGGAGGTCGACGAGATAGTTTGGTAGCCGCCGGATTCAGACCCAGGCGTCTGAGGTCAGCGTGCGCAACACACGTGACAACAGGTTGTCGGTTGCCTGCGCGTGAGCCGGGGAGGCCGAGGCGGTATCGCGTCCGGTGCCCAACTGCTCGGAGATATGCCGGGCGGCTCGGATCACGAACGGGGCGGTTCGCTGCAACCGGTGCAACGGCACCGCGCCCGTCAGGGACAGGCCCGCCACCTCGCCGTCGGTCGACCGCAGCGGGGCCGCCACGCTGGTCAGCCCGATCGCCAATTCCTCGTTGTCGTAGGCCAGGCCATGCCGGGACCGGATCCGGGCCAGTTCCCGGTGCAGGGTTTCCAGATCGCTGATGGTGGACCGGGTGGACCGGGTCAGTTTGGGGCCCAGCACGGCATCCACCTCCTCGGCCGGGAGTTGGGCCAGCATGGTCTTTCCGAGCGCGCTGGCATGTGCGGGCGAGTGCCCGGCGACGCGGGTGGGGACCACGGCGCTGTTACGGCCGGCCACCTTGTCGAGATAAACCACGTCGCCCCCGAAGAGCACCCCCAAGTGCACCACCAGTCCGGTGTCGGCATGCAGACGGGACAGGGTCGGCGATGCCACGCTGCGCAGTTGCGAGTGGTCGACCATCCTGGTCACGGGCAGCGGAGAGGCGGCCAGTGCGTAGCCGTCGGGGCGGTGTTGCAGGAGTCCGGCGCGGTGCAACTGTTTGAGAATCCGGTGTACCGAAGACCGGGGCAGACCCGTGCGTCCCGCGATCTGATCCAACCGTAGGTGTTTGCCGGGTTCGTCGAAGACATTGAGGATCAAGGCCACGCGATCCACCATCGACACAGCCGTGTCGCGTTGTTCGGCACTCGGTCGGGATGTCGCCTTGCTGGCGGATGTCGGCACCTGCGCCCCCTGGGACGTCGGACATTGAAGCACTCACGATCTCACTCAGCGGGATGCTGCCGCAACCACTTGGGCACGTGTCCGACCATGGTGGTCGGCACGCGATATGCGCGACAAGGGAGTTTTCGATGCGTGGTGTGGAGATGACCGGGGACGTTCTGGACGGCATCGACGAGAATGCCGAACGGCTACAGGCGCTCGGACTCGTCAACGAGACGCTGGGCCGGCTCGACATCCGGACGGTCGACGCGCTGCGTGAGTCCGGGGTGATGCACATGTTGCAGCCTGCGGAGTTCGGCGGCATCGAGACTCATCCCGGCGACTTCGCCGAGGCTGTCCTGGAAATATCCCGCCTGGACGGGGCCGCGGGTTGGGTGGCCGGTTCGGTCGGCGTGCCGCCGTGGGCGTTGGCCTCGGCTGACCGGCGTCTGCGCGACGAGGTGTGGGAGGCCGACTCTGACGTCTGGATCGCGTCGGCGCACACGCCGGCCGGTGTGTTGCTGCCCGTCGACGGTGGCTACCGCCTCTCTGGCGAGTGGCGCTCGGTCGCGGCGATCGACCACTGCGAGTGGGTTGTCGTCGGTGCCCGCGTGGTCGGTACCGGCGACGCCGACGGACTCGGGTATTCGCTTGTGCCACGGGCTGATCTGCACATCATCGAGGAATCCGGTGATGCGATCGGGCTGATCGGCGCCGGAAGCAAGAGCATCACGATCGATGACGCGTTCATCCCGGGGCATCGGTTGCTCAACCACAACAGCATTGTCGACGGCACCGCCGCGGGGCACGCCGGGTTGCGCAATCCGATCTACCACATTCCGCTGAGTACCATTGCGCCGCTCGGGATCACGGCTGCGGTGATCGGGATGGCCGAAGGCGCACTGGCCCACCATGTCGAGGCGATCGGCGTCGAAGGTCCGGTCGAGGAACACGCCGCCGCCGAGATCAGGGCGTCGCGGCTGGCGTTGCTCGACACACTGACCGCATCGTTCAACCGGGTTCTGGACGGCCCGATCGACCCGGGTATGCGCGCGCGGGCGCGCCGCGACCAGATAGCCGCGGCGCGCCGCGCGGTGCGTGCGGTCGACGAGATCGTGTGCCAGTCGAGTGTCGAAGCGCTGCACCGGACGAGTCCGCTGCAGCGGTTCTGGCGGGATGCCCACGTCGGGTTTGCGATGGTGGTGGGCGAGTCGAAGACCGTGGCTCCCTAGGCCCCTCAGGCGTGGGTGCCACCGTCGATACGGATCTCGGTGCCGCTGATGAAGGCGCCGTCGTCGGATACCAGCATCGCGATCACGCCCGCGACGGCGGACGGGTCACCCATGCCCGCTCCGCCGGAGCTCAGGTCGGTCGGCATGATGGGCGACAGCTTGGCGAACAACGACCAGTCGGCGTCGGAGGGAACGAGTCCCGGTGTGGCGTCGGTGATTCCGGACTTGATGCTGCCCGGCGCGACGCTGACCGCCCGCAGCCCCTGCTTGCCGTACTCCAGGGCCAGTGCATGGGTCATCGACTGGATGCCGCCCTTGCTCGCCGCGTAGGCCGCCATGTACGGATGAGCGAATGCGGCCGACGTGGAACTGAAGTTCACGATCGCGCTCCGCGGATTCTGCAGCAGCGCCGGCAGCGTCTCGCGGATCACCAAGAACGTTCCGGTGAGGTTCACCCCGATGATCTGGTTCCACTGCTGCAGGCTCATCTCGTGTGTGTGCACCGCGCGCAGCATGCCCGCGGCATTGACCACCGCATCGAGGCCGCCGAGTGTCTCGACCGAGTTTCGCACGCCGGCCACCACCGATGACTCGTCACCGATGTCCATCGTCACCGCGTTGAGCCGGTCTGCCGTGTCGGCCTGCTGGGCGTTCTGTTTTGTGGATTCCAGGCCCTCGACGGAGATGTCGGCGCCCATCACGACCGCCCCCTCGTCGAGCAGTCGCAGTGCGGTGGCCTGCCCGATGCCCGAACCCGCGCCGGTCACCAGGATCCGGCGCCCTTGCAGCCTATTGCTCACAATCATTGTCCCATCACGTATTTCACGGTCGGACCGGCCGTCCATCCGCCGTCGACGGCGATCTCGGAGCCGGTGACGTAGCTGGAGGCGCCGGACAGCAGGTAGCACACCGCACCCGCGATCTCGTCGGCCTCACCGACGCGGCCCATCGGGGTGTTGGGGTAGTTGCCCTCACCCTGTTGGATACCGATCTGGGCGGTCATCGGCGTGTAGGTCATGCCGGGATGCACCGAGTTCACCCGGATGCGGTCCGGACCAAGTTCGACCGCGGCGATCTTGCTCAGCCCGCGCACACCCCATTTGGACGCGCCGTATCCGGCGGTCAGTGCCAGGCCCATCAGGCCGGCGGCCGAGGAGATGTTGACGATGGAACCTCCCCCTGTGGCGCGCATCGGTGCGATGACCGCCTGAAGGCCGTTGAAGACGCCGACCAGGTTGATCTCGAGCACGGTGCGGAAGTGGTCGAGCGGTTCGTGCTCGATGAACTGGCCGGTCGAGATGCCCGCGTTGTTCACCAGGCCGTTCAGCTTGCCGAATTCGGAGAGCGTCAGCTCGACAGCGGATTTCCACTGCGCCGCGTCGGTCACGTCGAGATGGACGTAGCGGGCGTTGTCACCCAGCTCGGCGGCCAGCGCCGCGCCGTCGTCGTCGAGCACGTCGGAGACCACCACTTTGCCGCCGCGCCTGACGATGTGCCGAGCGAACGACGCGCCGAGGCCGCGTGCGCCGCCGGTCACGATCGCTACGACGTCAGACAAGCTATCCGAATCTTCTTGCATCCCAACAACTTCCTTTCGAGGTGAAGCCGGGCTGGGGCCAGCGTCGATCCAGCCGCAGCGTTGCCGTGGTGTGACCGCAACGATAATCCCGGCGGCGGACGTTCGGGTGTGAGTCTCACTCAGCAGGATGTATCCGCCGCCGGGCGATCGCTTCAGCGGAACGGCTGTTGAGGAGCAGTCGCAGATATCCAGTTCGAATGGCCGGCTGGTGGTTAGGGTCGAGGCACGCCGGGTGCGGTGGACGCGACTCCGCCGCGCCGGGGGCGAAGGGCACGAATCGCTGCCGCGCCGCTCCGGACCGTCAGCCTCGTACCGGTGAGTGAGACAACCGGTGTTCGCTTCATGCGGTCGTTCGTAACGTGACGCACCGAACATTGAAGCGAAAGGCATCGACAGTGACAGCCCAGCCAGCTCCGTCAGGTACCGCCGAAAAAACCACCGCCACGGTGGACGTGGTTGTGGTGGGGGCCGGATTCGCCGGGCTGTACGCATTGCATCGCCTTCGGCAGCAAGGCCTTTCGGTGCGGGTGTTCGAGGCCGCCGCCGGGGTGGGCGGTGTTTGGTACTGGAACCGGTATCCCGGTGCCCGATGCGACGTCGAGAGTGTCGACTACTCGTATTCGTTCGACTCCGATCTTGAGCAGGAGTGGAACTGGACCGAGAAGTACGCCACCCAGCCGGAGATCCTGGCCTACCTCAACCACGTCGCCGACCGGTTCGACCTGCGGCGCGACATATCGTTCGAGACTCGCGTGACCGACATGGTGCTGGACGAGAAGACGCTGCGCTGGCAGGTCCACACCGACCGTGGCGACGCGGTGTCCGCACGCTTCTGCATCCTGGCGGTCGGCCCGCTGTCGAACGCGAACATCCCGGCGATCGAGGGCCTCGATTCGTTCGCGGGCGAGGTCTACCACACCGCGCACTGGCCGCACGAAGGCGTCGATTTCACGGGCAAGCGGGTAGGTGTGATCGGTACCGGATCCTCTGGTATCCAGGCGATCCCGTGCATCGCCAAGGAAGCCGAACAACTCTTCGTCTTCCAGCGGACCCCGAACTACAGCGTGCCGGCCGGAAACATCCCGCTCGACGACGAGACGCGGGCCGCGCAGAAGGCGGGCTACGCCGAGCGGCGCAGGCTCTCGATGCTCAGCGGCGGCGGTTCACCGCACCAGCCGCATCCCAAGTCCGCCCTTGAGGTTTCGGCCGAGGAACTGCAGCAGACCTACGAACGCCGCTGGGAACTGGGCGGCGTGTTGTTCTCCAAGGCCTTCCCGGACCAGTTGGTGACCCTCGAGGCCAACGACACCGCGCGACGGTTCTGGGAGCAGAAGGTGCGAGCCGTGATCGACGATCCCGCGGTCGCCGACGTGTTGATCCCGAAGGATCATCCGATCGGCGCAAAGCGAATCTGCACTGACGACAACTACTTTCAGACCTTCAACCGAGACAATGTTGCGTTGGTGAATCTGCGGGCCACGCCGATCGAGCGGATCGACCCTTCGGGTGTCGACACCACCGACGCACACTACGACCTGGACGCACTCGTGCTGGCCACCGGGTTCGACGCGATGACCGGGTCGGTCCAGAAGCTCGACATCGTGGGCCGTGCCGGCCGGACCCTGAACGAGGCGTGGGGTGAAGGTCCGGTGACGTACCTGGGTCTCGGTGTCCCGGGCTTTCCGAACCTGTTCAACATTGCAGGCCCCGGCGCCCCTTCGGTGCTGGCCAACATGGTGCTGCACTCCGAATTGCACTTGAACTGGGTGGCTGACGCGATCGCTTACCTCGATGCTCAGGGCGCGCCCGCGATCGAGGCACGCGAGGACTCCGCGGCCGAGTGGGTGGCCGAATGCACTCGACGTGCCGCTGCAACGCTCATGCCTCAGGCCAATTCGTGGTACCTCGGGGCGAACATCCCAGGCAAACCGCGGGTATTCATGCCGTTCGTCGGCGGTTTCGGCGTCTACGGCGAGATCATCGCCGACGTCGCAGCGGCCGGCTACAAGGGTTTCGACATTCACCAGGATCTGCCGGCCTAGCGGCCGAGCGCGCTGCGGATATCGGAGCACAGCTGACGTGTGGCCTTGCCGGCCAGCGTCAGCGACGGCATCGTCATGAACCCGTGGATGGCGCCGGCGTAGTCGCGGTACGCCACCGGCACCCCCTGGGTCACAAGTGCTTCGGCGTAAGCCGAGCCTTCGGAGTGCAGTGGGTCCAAACCCGCGGTGACCACCACTGCCGGTGGTAGCCCACCCAGCTTCGCCTGCAGTGGCGAGGCGTGGGGGTGGCCGCGGTCGGCGACGTCCGGTACGTACTGATCCCAGTACCAGGCCATGGCGGCACGAGTGTTGTAGAACCCGGTCTCGAACCGGCGGTACGACTCGGTGCCGAAGTCCGCGGCGATCACCGGGTACAGCAATGCCTGGCAGGCGATCTGCGGACCGCCACGATCACGGGCCAGGATCGTGGTGACCGCCGCGAGGTTGCCGCCGGCGCTGTCGCCGGCGACGACGATCCTGGTCGCGTCACCGCCGAGGTCCCGTGCCGATGCCGCGGCCCAGCACAGTGCGGAGTAGATGTCCTCGGCCGCGGTGGGCCACCGGAACTCCGGTGCGAGCCGGTAGTCGACGGCGATCACCACCGCGCCGACCCCGTTGCTCATCGACCGGCACAGGTCGTCGTGGGTGTCCAGATCGCAGAAGACGAATCCACCGCCGTGCGCGAACACGACGATCGGCAGTGCTCTTCCGGAGTCCGGCAACGCCGATTCCGGTGCCGGCCGGTAGATCCGCACCGGGATGTCGCCGGGAATCACGCGGTTCTCGACCGCCCCGATCGGTTGCGGCTGCTCCGCGGGCCGGTACCGCGCCCGTACGGCAGCCCGCGCCTCGGCGCCGCTCATCGTCTCGACGGCGGGAAATCCGGTGTTCAGAACCGGGAGTAGTGCTGCGATTTCGGGATCGACGTCCATATCGGCCTATCCGGGTTGCCCGTACACGGCGACCACCACGGTTCGGTCCAGGCTGTTCTCCGACCAGACCCCGATCTTGGTGTTGGCACAGTCCCGCATGATCGCCAGGTACGCGGGGTTGTCGAACCACCGGTTCATCAACTCGATTCCGCTCATCGCCATGGCAGGGTTGATCGCCACGGTCTCGGCGACTCGGCCGCCAAAGCCCGCTGCCTCGGCGCGGTCCTGGGGTGTGGAGCCGTCTGAGCCGATGTCCCCGTCGAGTTCGCGGTGGTTCAGTACATCGTTGGTGTGCCATTGGGCGGCCAGGCGCAGCTGCGGGTCGGCCTTGATGTCGACCGGGCAGCCGGCCTGGCGCCTGATGGTGAAGACGTTGGACTCCACACTCTTGTTGAACCGCTTGTTGTCCGCATGTACCACCGGTGCCATGGTGATCAATGCGGCGGGAACGAAACACGCCGCGCTGTATTGGCTCACCCGGCGCTTCACCTTGTGCCACTTGGCCATATCGTCGTCCATTCGGTCAGTCCCGTTCAGTTGGGCCGTGCCCGGTAACCGACAGCCGAGTTGCGCAGCTGCCAGATCGCTGCCGGGCATAGTTCGTTGACGGCCTGATTGATCAGGTACCCGGCCTGATACTCGTCGGAGTTGCCGAAATCGTGCTTGACATCCTGCATGAGGTCGCCGTAAGGCAGCCCGGCGTTGACCTTGTCGCAGATGCCGCGCCCGTAGGCCAGGGCGTGGTCGGCGCCGGCGAAGTTGTAACCCGGTCGCACCGTGACGTTCACCAGGTAGGCCACTGCGTCGGCTCGCGCCGCGGGGGGCGCGAGGGCAAAGCCCAATGCCCCGGCCACCGCGCAGGAGGCCAATACCAGGACGGGTGTTCGGCGTCCGCTGGAAACCGTTGTCACTTGTGGTGCTACCGCCTTTCGCTGACGCGGGTACCGGCCAGATCGTGAGTCCACGGAGGGTGACAGATCAGACCGGGTCGAATTCGGAGGTGAGCCAGCGGCCGTCGACTTGGTCGAGGGTCACCCGCACACTGGACGCCGTGCTGGTGGGTGGCTCGGCACCCATGATGATCGACTGGTTCACGTACACCAGCACCACGGCGTGATCGGGCGCGACGGACACCGGCGACGCGGCCGGAACGGTCGCCACCGCAGAGATTTGCTTCTGTCTCGCACCCGGGATCACCACGTCGTGGATCAGCGATGTGTAGGAGTCCCGGAATTCACCGGTGAGGTTGTCCTTCGCCGATTCGAGGTCCTGCGCCACGTTGTCGGCGCGATACGACAGCATCTTGATGGTGTTCTGTGTCGCTGCCTGGACCGATTCGACGCGTGCGGCATCCGTGCGCCGGTTCGAATCATCTTGGTACTTCAGATATGCCGCGCCCAGCGTCAGCGTCAGCGCGGCGCCGGGTAGCACGCCGAAGGCGACGAGCCGGCTCCAGGCGATGGGCCGCTTGGGCCACCGTCTGTCGGTTCCGGTTGTCCCGGGCCGATCTACGGCGGTCGCATCGTTGGTGGTGCCGGTCGTGTCGTGCTCAGTGATGTCGTCGTCGACAACAGTGAGATCTTGCGGGGTGACGTCGAGCTGGGTCACGGTACAAACTCCACATTCGATACTTTGGTTTCGTCGCCGACCTTCTGGACCCCGATCCGCATCCGCCACGCGCGCGGATCCTGCTCGGGTGCACCGGCATTGGAGGTTTTCACCGACACCGCGACGAGCACCTGGGCGCTGTCGGGCGTCTGTGATTCCAATCCCGCCTCGGTGATGGTGCCCTCCGAGGTGGACTGAGCCTTCTTGACGACCTCGACGAATGCGGGAGCCCGCTTCTGAAAGTCGTCGTGAAACCCGCCCGTTGCGGCGTCGAGGATGCGTTGCACATCGGCCTCTATCTCGGTGTGCTTGAGCGTCGTCAGATTCAGCGCCCCCTGCCGGCCGACCGACAGGAACAGCTCGCGCTGCTGGTCGGCCTGATGTGCTTCGTACGACCGGAACCCCAGCCAGCCCGACACACCTGTCAGCGCCACCACGGTGGCCGCGCCGGCGACCAGCGCGGTGCGCAGTCCGGATCGGGCACCGGGCGTGGCCGAAGCGTCAGGGGTGGCATCGGCCTTCGCGGATTTCCCGGCATCGGCTCCGTCCGGTTCGGTGCCTGGCGATTCGGTGTGCTCCGGTTCGGCTCCGTCGGGCCCGTGTTCGTTCAGTTCGCCGTGGGAGGCATCATCATCGACTGCCACGTCTGCTCCTTGTCTGCATTCTGACCCAGGTCTGCCTGGGTGTAGACCTTTCCGTCCGGCGCCACGTATGTGCCTGTGGCGGGGTCGTATTCGGCGACGGTGATCGGTGGGGGAGGCGCCGGTGCCTGTTGTGGTGGCGAGCCCGGCGGCAACTGCGGGATATCCTGGCCGGACAGGGTGGCGTTCGGGTCGCCCTTCCAACTGAGGCCGTCGTTGAGCGGTACGTATTGCTCGTCGCTCTCACACATCTTCACGGTGGGAGCGCGCTTGCCGGGCACCGTCATACACGGAATATTGCGTGCGCCACGCACATTGAACATGGAATCCTGTGGCACGCGGCAGTACAGATCGCCCGCCGGGCGGTCCGGGTAGTCCTCGAACGTCGCGACCCGCTGCTGCTGGGCGGGCAGGTATCCCGTGGTGCATGGCGGCGGCAAGTTGAAGTTGAGCTTGAAGCTCAGGTAGGCGCCGCGGTACGGAGAGTCGATGTTGCGGTTGGGTACACCGATCGCCTGCATGATGGCGGTGCCCTGTGGGAGCAGCACCAGCAGCTGTTCGATGGCGGGCTGATAGGTGACCGCCACCTTTCCGGTGCTGACCAGGTTCGCCAGTACCACCGGCAGGGTCGGTTGCAGGCGTTCGAACAGCGCCCGGGCCTCGCCGGCGGCGGGTGCGCCGTTCTTGAGTACTCCGGCCACGGCTTCGTCCTTGGCCTGCAGTTGTTTGGTGATCGTCGCGAGATTGGCGGCCCAGGCCTGGATCGAATCGCTGGTGTTCGACTGTGAATCCAGCACGGGTGCGCTCTGGTCCACCAGCGCCGTCAGCGGATCCAGGTTCTCACGGGCGTCGATGGCCAGCGCCGTGGAACCTTTCACGAACCGCGAGATCTCCGGACCGAGACCACCGACCGCCGTGTAGCTTTCGTCGATCACGGTCTTGAGGTCGTCGTTCGGAATCGCCTTCAGACCCGCGTTCGTCGCATCGAGCAGGGTGTTGATGTCCGGCGGTATCGAGGTGCGGTCCGACGGAATCACGTCCCCGTCGCGCAGCGGCCGGGCATGGGCGTCGCGCGGCACCAGGGCAATGAACTGTTCGCCGACGGCGCTCTGACTGTGTACCTCGGCATCGAGGTCGGAAGGTATCGCGATGTCGGATTGCAGCGAGAGCACCGCCTCGACGCCGGAGTCGGTGAGGTTGACCGCCATCACCCGGCCCACCTCGGTACCGCGGTAGGTGACGTTGCCGCTCTTGTACAGACCACCGGTGTGCGGCAGTTCCATGCGGACCGTGTAGTGACCCGCATTGAACATCAGCCAGGGCAACCGCATGTAGCCGAACACCATGAGTGAACCGGCCACGATCGCGACCAGACCGAAGATCGCCAACTGGATCTTGATTCGTCTATTCAGATGCATGTCAGGGCCCCTGATCCAGGTGATATGGCACCACCAGCGGGTTGCCCGCGGTGTATGGGCTGGGCATCTGGCCGATGGTCCGGCCCCATTGCATCTCCAGCTCGGTGAGGTCGCCTTCCCAGCGAGTGCCGGTGAACAACGACGAGTCGAGGCGGCTCAGTGTCATGTCGATCACGGCCGTCAGGTTCGCGTAGTCGCCGCGAACCCACTTGTCCAACGTCTCTTTCGGCCACGGGAAGGTGGCCAGGAAACTCAGGGACCGGGTCAGCGCGGGACCGGCGTTGGCCAGCGATTCCAGCACCGGTCCCAGATCTGAGAACTCCTTGATCAGTGCTTCTTTGGACTCCTCGACCGCTCCGGCGGCGATGCTGCTGAACCGGCCGAGTCGATCGAGTACCTCGACGAGATTGTTGCGCTGGTCCTTCAGAACCGTCAGCGCTTCGGGAATGGTGGTCAGCGCACGGTCGAGAACCGGCTTCTGCGAGGCGAACTGGCCCATCATGTTGTTGAAGCCCTCGGTCGCCGCGATGATGTCGTCGGTCTGGTCGTTCGCAGACGCGATGAACGTGTCCAGTTGCTGTATCAGGCTGCGCAGATCGTGCTCCCGGCCGGCGAAGGCAGTGCTGAATGCCTTGGTGATCTCCTGGATCTGGCCGATACCGCCGCCGTTGAGCAGCATCGACGCCGCGGCCAGGGTCTGCTCGGTCGAGGGGTAGGCGCCGGCACTGGTCAGCGGGATCTGTGAGCCCTCGTGGAGCCGGCCCGCGGGCGCAGAGCCGTCCGGTGATGCGAGCTCGACATGCAGCGAGCCGAGCAGGCTGGTCTGGCCGATCTTGGCGGTCGTGTTGGCCGGTAGGTTCACGTCACCGTCTATGCGCATGGTCAGCAACGCATGCCAGCCCTGCCGCTCGATCTTGGTGACGTTGCCGACCGTGACGTCGCCGACGCGTACCCGCGAATTCTGTTGAATATTGGTGACATCGGGCATCTGCGCGGTGATGGTGTATGCCCCGGGGCCCTGGCCGGCAGTGCCGGGTAGCGGTATCGAGTTCAGCCCCTTCCATCCGCAACCCGATGCCGAAGTGGCGACCGACAACGCGAGCACCGCAGCGGCGGTGCATCGCCGCCGGATCCGGTTCATGAGCCGGCTCCGGTCGGCGGCACCATCAGGCCGGACAGACCGGCGCCCGGGTCGGTGGACACGGTTCCGGTCCCGGTTCCGGCTTCGGCGGGCAGCGGGCCACCCGGCTGAGGTTGGGCGGGTTCGGTTGCGGCCCGCGGCGTTTCCGGAACGCCCGCCGCGGGCACGTGATCAGGACGCATCCAGTCCTCGCTGTAGGTGATCTCGTTCGGCCTGGCCTGTGTGCCGACGATGGGGTTCATTCCGAACGGCAGGAAGTTGTACTGGCGGTTCTTGATGATCGGCGCCAGATACTGCACGCACAGCTTCGCCGACTGTTCTGCGCCCAGCCGCGACGCCGCCTGGATCGCACCGCACAGGAAACTCACCGGATTGTTGAAGTTGCTCACCGCGAGCATTCCCGTCAGTGCGTTCTGCGCCGGGTTGTAGATGTTGAGGAAGTTGGCCAGCGATGTCGGCGCGATGTGCAGAGTCTGCTTGATGTCGTCGAGGCTGTCGTTCAAAGCCTGACTCACCGAGGCCAGCTTGTCCGAGGTGGTACCGAGGGTTTCGCGGTTCTCGGCCAGGAAGCCCTGCACGTCGGCCACCGCCACGTTGAGATCGCGCATGGAGTTCCCGATCTCGTCGGGGTCGTTGGCCAGTAGTGCCGTGACCCCCGCGAAGTTGCGGTTGAGCCGACTCATCAGGTCGGTGCTCGACTGCAACGCCGAAACCAGGGTGGCCAGGTTGCGCACCGATGAGAACAGATCTTCGCTGTGGTCGCCGAGTGCCGAGAACGCCTGCGACATCTTGATCAGCGTGTCGCGGACATTGCCGCCCTCGCCGCGCAGATTGTCCGCGCCGGTACTGACCAGCTCGCCCAACGTGCTGAGCCCGCCGGGCCCGGTGGGTTTGAGACTTTCGGTGAGTTTCTCCAGCTGTACGCGAAAGTCGTCCCACTCCACCGGAACCGCGGTGCGCTCCTGCGGGATCACGGCATTGTCCGCCAGCACCGGACCACCGATGTAGGCCGGGGTGAGCTGTATGGCGCGGGAGGTCACCAGCGACGGTGACAGGATCGCAGCGTTGGCGTCGGCAGGCACCCGGTACTTGGCAGCGTAGGAGAAACTGACCTTGACCCGGTGGGGCTCGGCCTCGATCTTGTCGATCGTGCCGACCGGCACCCCGAGGATCCGCACCTCGTCGCCGACGAACATGCCGTTGGTGTTGTCGAAGTAGCCGACCACGTGGATCTGGTTCAGGCTCGGCGAAATCCTCAGCACCGCAACAGCACCGGCGATCAGGCAGCCCACCAGCAGCGCACTGAGCGCGATCCGCATTCGTGCTGAAGCGGTCATCGTCCGGCCTCCGGTAGTGGGTCGCTGACGTGCACGCCGGACGGCGTCGGCACAGATTCCAGGCCCGGCGGCGCCGGGGCGGGTGGGCCCGGTGGCGGGCCGCCCGGCGGCGGTGCGGGCAGTGGTTCGCGGTATGGGTACCGGGGGTCGCCAGGATTGCCGGTGATCGCGTCGGGAAGCGTCAGATGGGGCTCGCCGCCCTGGCCGGTTCGCGGGAACGGCACCGGCATCGCCGGGATGCCGGGCTGGCCGGTCGGGGGATCGGTGAGCTCGGAGGGCGGCAGCACGTTCGGGTCGAGACCGAGATCGGAGAACGCCGCATCGATGAACGGCTGCAGGAACTGTCCGGGCAGCAGATTGGACACGTAAGCCTTGAAAAACGGCCCGGACGACACCGATTCGCCCAGGGACATCGCGTACGCGTTCAGCAGCTTGATGGACTTCTGTACCCGGTCCTTGCGGTTGTCCACGATCGCCAGCACGCCGTTGACCTTGTCCAGTGCCGGCTTGAGCTGAGTGCGATTCTCCGCGACGAACGCCGAGAGCTGTTGGGACAGCGACGAGATGTTGGTGGCGATCTGGTCGAGGGCAGCGCTCTGGCCCTGCAGCTCGGCCAGCAGGGCGTTGCTGTTCGCGATCAGGCCCACCACCTGATCGCTACGTTCGGCCAGCACGGCGGTCGACTTCTTCGCGTTGTCGAGCAGGGTGCGCAGGCTCTCGTCGCGGCGATTGAGCGTATCGGAGAACCGCGCAACGCCTTTGAGGGCCGCGCTGAGCGCCGGAGGGGTGTCGTGGAAGGTCTCCGACAGCGTTGACAACGCGTCGGAGACCTTGGTGGTGTCGAGTCCACTGATGGTGGCCGACAGGTCGCCGAGGGCGTCGGGCAGCTGATAGGGGGAGATGGTCCGATCCAGCGGGATGGTGTCGCGCAACCGGCCGTCGCCGCGCGGGGTCACCTCCAGGACCTTTGTGCCCAACAGACTTTTCGTCTTGATCGCCGCCTCGGAGCGGTCGCCGAGGCGGATGTCGTCGGCCACCTTGAAGGAAACCAGAACCCGGGCCCCGTCGAGTTCGATCCCGGACACCTCACCGACCTGGACACCTGACACCTGCACCGCTGCGCCCGACGCCAGTCCGCCCGCTTCGGCGAAGTATGCCGAGTAGCTCTCACCGGCCGACAGGAAAGGCAACTTGTCATACTGCATCGCGCCGATGACCAGGCCCGCGGTCGTGGCGATGCCGGCTGCGCCGATCACCAGGGGGTTGCGCTCGCTGAAAGTCTTCATTTGGGTGTGCACCGTCCCGAGGACTGGCCGGCCATCTTCACGTAAACCGGTTGGCCACCTTTACCGTTCAGCTTCAGCACGATGTCGCAGAGGTAGAAGCTGAAGTAGTCGCCGTAGATGCCCTGGCGTCCCAGCATCTGGAACGTGTCGGGCAGGGTGTTGAGGAAGTTGTCGAGATATTCGTGATCGGCGACCACGATTCCGGCGGCGCGGTCGGCCTCTCGCACCGTCTTGCCGAACGGCGCGCGAGAGCGGGCCAACAGGTCGGTGATCGAACCCGTCGCGTCGTCGATGTTGTGGACCGCGCTGCCGACGTCGGTCTTGCGTTCAGCCAGAGCGGCGACAAGTTGCGACAGGGAGTCCACGGCCTCCGAGAACTGCCCGCTCTGCTCGCCCAGCGAACCGAGCACGGTGTTCAGATTCGTGATCACCTCACCGATCAACTGATCGCGGTCGGCCAAAGTGCTTGTCAGCGCCGCGGTCTGGGTGAGAAACGAGCCGAGGGTGCCGCCCTGGCCCTGTAGTGCGCTGATCAACTGCCCACTCAGCGCGTTGACCTGCTCGGGGTCCAAAGCGCGAAACAGCGGGCGGAAGCCGCCGATCAGGGCGTCCAGGTCGAGCGCCGGCTGGGTCTGGTCGACGGGGATTGTGTCGCCCGGCTCGAGTCGGGTCACGTCACCGGCGCCCTCCTCGAGCGCCAGAAAGCGCCCGCCGATCAGGTTGTCGTAGCGCACCGAGGCGCGGGTGCCTTCGGTCAGCACCACGGTGTCGTCCGCGGAGAACTCCACGGTGACCAGGTTGTCGTCCCGGACGGTCAGCTTCTTGACCTTGCCGACCTCCACTCCGGCGATCCGTACGAAGTTGCCGTTCGCCAACCCGGTGGCATTGGTGAACAGTGCGTTGTAGGTCTTCTCGTCCTGGAATCGCAGCTGGGCGAACACCGCCAGCAGTGCCACCAGTCCGAGCACACACACGGTCACGAAGATGACCAGGCGCCAGACGGCGCCTGACAGGTTGTCTTTCACGAACGTGGTCCTCTGCTGTCGCGGTTCTACGGAGCGGGTGGGGGTTCAGGTGCCGGGGCCGGTGGTACGCCCGGATACAGGGGTGCGCCGTCCGGTCCGTACTGCGGTGCGCCGTAGGGCGGCGCGTCCGGGTGGGGGACCGGGCCGATCGCGGGCGGGCCGATGCCGAGCACGCCGGGAGGTTCAGGTGCGGCGCGGGTCACCGGGAAGTAGTTGATCCACCAGGGATGCCCGATACCCGGATTGGGCCGCATGTCCAGGCCGGTGCCCCAGCCGGTGTCGGTGACCAGATAGCGCACCGGGAAGTTCTTGTCGACGATCGGTAGCGATCCGCAACCGGGCTTACCGCCGGGCCCGCCCTTGGCATTGACGATCGGCAGATTGTCCGGGTAGCGGTACTGATCGGAGCCGAGCAGCAGGCCGGTGTCCAGGATTGTGGAGCGACCGTCGATGCCACCGGCCCCGTCGTAGCCGCCATTGTCCAGATACCACTTGGCGCCCACCAGCATGCAGGTGTACTCGGGGTTGTACTTGTGCAGCAGGGTGGTGGTCGGTTCCAGTGTGTTGATCCCGTCGACAAAGTTCTGCCTGTTGGGTTCGAGCAGCGCCGTCCCTGACTTCGAGAGCCCGATCGTGTTGAGCAGCAATGCATCCAGCGCGTCGGGGTGGCTGCTGATCGTGGCGCTGGAGGTACTCACCGCATCCAGGGTGGAGACGATGTCGGCGGCGGCTGCGCCGTAGGTGTCGGAGAACGCCTGAAGCGACTGCCAGTCCGTGCGTAGCGTCTCGTTGCGTGGGTTGAGCTCGGCCAGCACGGTATTCGCGTCAGTAGTGGCCTGACCGATCCGCTCGCCCTGGCCCCGCACGCCGTCGGCCAGGGCCGTCAGGACCGCGTTGAGTTTGGCCGGGTCGATCTGGTGGAGCAGGTCGACGAGGTTGCCGAAGACGGTGTTCACCTCGGTGGTGACGTTGCGTGATCGCAGTACGGCGCCGGCGGCCAGCCGCGACGAGCTGGGCTGGTCCGGGTAGACGAGATCGACGTACTTGGCGCCGAACACGCTGGTGGCCCTGATCTGCGCCTCGACGTTGGACGGGATGAACTTGATCTGGTCGGGCTCGATTTGCAGGCGCAGGCTCACCTGATCGGTGGAACTGCTGATCCGTTCGACCCGCCCGACCTGGACACCACGCATCTTGACCTTGCCGCCGCTCTCCATCACCAGGCCGGCGCGGTCGGACGTGACCGTCACGGGGACATAGGTCCGGAACGATCCGGAGAACAGGGACATGGTCACGAAGATCATCGCGACGATCGCGGCGATCAGGATTGCGGTCCACCACGCGGGGTGAAGGCGATATTCGCCAGGTCTGTTCTGCATGCCGCTACCCGGACAGGTTGAAGTTGCCGGACTGGCCGTAGATGGCCAGAGAGACGAACAAGGTCACGAACACGGCTGAGACCAGGGAGGTGCGGACCGCCCGGCCGACGGCCTCACCGACGCCTGCGGGACCGCCGCTGGCGGTGAATCCGTAGTAGGTGTGCACCAGCATCACCACGATCGCCATCGTGATGGCCTGGAAGAACGACCAGATGAGGTCGGTCGGGTTCAGGAATGTGTTGAAGTAATGGTCGTAAACTCCGGTCGACTGGCCGTAGACGGCGGTGGTCCCGATGCGTGCGGCAGCGAAAGAGGCAAGGACCGCAACGCAATACAGCGGAATCACCACGACCACGCCGGCTACCACACGGGTGGAGGCCAGGTACGCCACCGATCGGATACCCATCACCTCGAGGGCGTCGATCTCCTCGGCGATCCGCATTGCGCCCAGCTGGGCGGTGGCGCCGGCGCCGATCGTGGCCGCGAGGCCGATGCCCGCGTTGAGCGGTGCGATGAGGCGCACGTTCAGGTAGGCGGAGGTGAATCCGGTCAGGGCTTCGACGCCGATACCGGCCAGGGAGTTGTATCCCTGCACGGCGATCAGCGCACCGCCGGACAGGGTGAGGAACCCGACCACCACCACGGTGCCACCGATTACCGCGAGAGCACCTGTGCCCAGGCTCATCTGGGCGATCAGCCGCACCATCTCGAGCTTGTAGTGGACGAACGCCTCGCCGATGGACGCGATGGTCTTGGCGTAGAACTGCGACTGTCGGCCGACCTTGTTCCACTCGTCGACCCAAGATGAGACTGTGCGGCGAACACGCGGGAAGGGGATTTTTGCGACCGGGTTGCTCATGCGGTGGCCTTCACTCCGACGGCCGTCGCGATGACGTTGATCACGAACAGCGCGATGAAGGAGAACACGACCGTCTCGTTGACCGCGTTGCCGACGCCGGCGGGTCCGCCGTCAACGGAAATGCCCTTGTAGCAAGCGATCAGGCTCGCCGCGATGCCGAATATCGCCGACTTGATCAACGAGATCAGCACCTCGGGCAAGCCGACCAGCAGCGTCAGACCCGCGGCGAACGCGCCCGGGGTCACGTGCTGGATGAACACCGAGAACACGAAACCGCCTGCCAGGCCGACGATCGTGACCAAGCCCGACAGTAGGAAGGCCACCACGGTGGCCGCGAGTACCCGCGGCACCACGAGGGCCTGCACCGGGTTGATACCGAGTACCCGCAGCGCGTCGAGTTCTTCGCGGATGGTGCGTGCGCCCAGGTCGGCGCACATGGCGGTGGCGCCGGCGCCGGCCACGACGAGCACCGTGACGATCGGGCCGATCTGGGTGACGGCGCCCAGTGCGGCGCCGGTGCCGGAAAAGTCGGCCGCACCGAACTCGACCAGCAGGATGTTGAGCGTGAAGGTGGTGAGCACCGTGAACGGGATGGACAGCATCAACGTCGGCACGATCGACACGCGGGCGACAAACCACGTCTGCAGCAGGAATTCCCGCCAAGCGAACGGTGGCTGGAACATGAGCACGAACGTGTCCAGGGCCATCGCATAAAAGCCGCCGATCGCGCGGACCGGTTTGGTTGCCGTGTCAGAACTGATCACGGCGCCGTCCCACTGTGGCCATGCCGACTCTCCTCATTCACATTGCGGTGCGTCTGGATGGCGCCGATATGTGATGTGCAACACAGGCACGCGCGCCGGAGGTCCACGCTGCCACGAACGGAGCGGCTCCGAAGTGCCGGTTCCGCTCAATGAGACTGCCGGTGAATGGTGAGTACGACTAACTGGCTGGGGGCGCTCCGCCCACCGGAGATCCGGCGGTGAAGCGGTATCGATGTGGGGCGCGATGGCGAATTCAGCTTGGGCGCAAGCTGTTGCGACCCGCAGCAAAACGGCACCGGGACCCGGGCTGGGTCTCGGTGCCGATTTCGGAAGGAGGGGCTGCGTCTAGTCCAGGTAGTCCCGCAGTACCTGCGAGCGGCTCGGGTGACGGAGCTTGCTCATGGTCTTGGACTCGATCTGGCGGATGCGCTCACGGGTCACGCCGTAGACCTGGCCGATCTCGTCGAGCGTGCGCGGCTGGCCGTCGGTCAGGCCGAAGCGCAGCCGGACCACGCCGGCCTCGCGCTCGGAGAGGGTCTCCAGCACGGACTGCAGCTGATCCTGCAGCAGGGTGAAGGACACGGCGTCGACGGCCACCACGGCCTCGGAGTCCTCGATGAAGTCACCGAGCTGGCTGTCGCCCTCGTCGCCGATGGTCTGGTCCAGCGAGATGGGTTCACGCGCGTACTGCTGGATCTCCAGCACCTTCTCCGGCGTGATGTCCATTTCCTTGGCCAGCTCTTCGGGCGTGGGCTCGCGACCCAGGTCCTGCAGGAGCTCACGCTGGATACGGCCCAGCTTGTTGATCACCTCGACCATGTGCACCGGGATACGGATGGTGCGGGCCTGGTCGGCCATGGCGCGGGTGATGGCCTGGCGGATCCACCACGTGGCGTAGGTGGAGAACTTGTAGCCCTTGGTGTAGTCGAACTTCTCGACCGCGCGGATCAGGCCCAGGTTGCCTTCCTGGATGAGGTCGAGAAACGCCATGCCGCGGCCGGTGTAGCGCTTGGCCAGCGAGACGACCAGGCGCAGGTTGGCTTCCAGCAGATGGTTTTTCGCGCGATCGCCGTCACGGCAGATCCACTGGTAGTCGCGCCGCACCTGGGTGGTGAGCTTCTCGCCCTTCTCGGCGAACTCGGCCATCTTCTGGGTGGCGAACAGCCCGGCCTCGATGCGCTTGGCGAGCTCGACCTCTTCCTCGGCGTTGAGCAGGGCGACCTTGCCGATCTGCTTCAGGTACGCGCGGACCGAGTCGGCCGAGGCCGTCAGCTCGGCGTCTTTGCGTGCCTGCCGCAGTGCCTCGGACTCTTCCTCGTCCCACACGAAGTCGCCGGAGGCCTTGTCCTTCTCCGACGGCTCGGGGTGCTCCTCGTCGGCCTTCGCCTCTTTGGCTGGCGCGGCGGCCTTGGCGTTCTTGCCTTCCCCGGACTCCGCCTCGTCCTCGTCCTCGTCCTCGGCTGAGTCCTCGACGTCGTCATCGGACTCGAGATCGTCGTCGAGCTCGAGATCGGTGTCCTCGACGTCGAGATCGTCGCCGGGGCCCGATTCCAGGTCGTCGGTGGTCTCAAGATCGTCGTTGACGTCTTCGGGCTTGCTCGCCGCGGCCTTGGCTGCCTTCTTGGCGGGCGCCTTCTTGGCGGGGGCGCGCTTGGTGGCGGTGCCGCCCTCAGTCTTGCCCGCGGTGCTCTTGGCTGCCCGCTTGGCCGGGGCCTTCTTGGCGGGAGTCTTGGTAGCGGTGCGCTTCACCGGCTCGTCGGTCGCCGGGCTTGCCTTTGTCGCTGCCACGTACACCCTTTCGGTCTCACGAAATTTCACGGTGGGCATGGGCATACTCCACCGAAAGCGTCTGCTATCGAATGTTGGCGTTCTTATCGGCTGGGATATTCACCGCTATTCGGTAGGCGGCCGCCGAGGACCATTGTAACGACACTGTGGGTGTTCACCGTCGCGAGCGGCAAATTTCGGCACGTCGCCCGGCAGACTCAGCGAAGTTACCCGGCGGTAGCTTGCGGGTTGGTGGTGCCGGGAAGCTGGCTGGCCATGGCGGCGCCGACGATGCCCGCGGTGTTGAGCAACGCCGCGGGGACGATCGGGGTGCGGATCTTGAGCAGTGGCAGCCACTTCTCGGACTTGCGGCTGATCCCGCCGCCGGCGATGAACAGATCGGGCCAGATCGCGTTCTCGATCGTCACCAGAACCTTGTTCACCTCTTCGCTCCACCGCGCGTAACTCCAGTCCTTGCGCTCCTTCACCGAGGACGCAGCGCGGTGTTCGGCCTCCTTGCCGTCCACCTCCAAGTGCCCAAATTCGGTGTTGGGCAACAACACTCCGTTGTGAATGACCGCGGAGCCGATACCGGTGCCGAAGGTCAGCAGCACCACGACACCGGAGTTGTCCTTACCCGCCCCGTAGTGCTCCTCGGCCAGACCTGCCGCGTCGGCATCGTTGAGCACACGCACCGGCCGCCCGCCGAGTGCGGTGCTGATCACCTCGGCGGCGTTCACGCCGATCCACCCTTTGTCGACATTGGCCGCGGTGCGCACGATGCCTTCGGTCACGACGCCCGGGTAGGTGACGCCCACACTGCCCGTCCAACCGAACTCGGCCACCACCGCAGCCACCGTTTTCGTGACCGCTTCCGGTGTGGACGGCTGCGGCGTGTCGAGCTTGAAACGCTCGCCGACGAGGAGCCCGGTGTCGAGGTCGACGATGCCGCCCTTGATCCCGCTGCCGCCGACGTCGACGCCGAATCCTCGGCGTTGGACTTCGACGGCCGGAACCGGATCTGCCGTTGGTGCATCGGCTGCGGTCATGGGGTGCTCCTTTGTGGGACAGGCGGTGCGCTGTCGGACGGGGCGAGGGACAAACCAAGGCGCGCCCCACCCTAGTCGCTGAACATCGCACCCGCGTGTGGTCCGGCCCGCCGTCGCACAGCGACTTTTCGGGCCGAAGATGTTGCGATAGGGCAGTGACCGACAACAGTTTCGATGCTCCCGCCTTGCGGGTCGTGGCCGAGCAGCTGGCTACCGAGGCCGCCGCCTTCGTCGCGCGCCGGCGCGCCGAGGTGTTCAGCTCCGACGGAGTCGCGGTACGTGACGACGTGCGGACCGTCAGATCGAAGAGCACACCGACCGACCCCGTCACCATCGTCGACACCGAGACCGAGCGGTGGTTACGTGAGCGGCTGGCGGTGTTGCGGCCCTCAGAGCCGATCCTCGGAGAAGAGGAGGGCGGTCGGCGCGATGATCGCCCGGGATTGAGCTGGGTGCTCGACCCGATCGACGGCACGGTCAACTTCGTCTACGGGATCCCGGCCTACGCGGTGTCGGTGGCCGTGCAGTACGACGGGCGATCGGTGGCCGGAGCCGTGGCGGACGTGCCCGGCGGTGAGGTGTACTCGGCTGCCCTGGGCCATGGTGCGGCGGTGGTGCGTGACGGGGTGCGGACAGCACTGCGGTGCAGCGCTGTCCGGGACCTGTCCATGGCGCTGCTGGGTACCGGCTTCGCCTATGACCCCGGCCGTCGCGCGCGGCAGGCCAGAGTCATGGCCCAGCTGCTGCCCGCGGTGCGTGATGTGCGTCGTATCGGTTCGTGCGCGCTGGACCTGTGCATGGTCGCAGCGGGCCGGTTGGACGCCTATTACGAGGAGGGCGTTCAGGTCTGGGATTGGGCCGCGGCGGCGTTGATCGCCGCCGAGGCGGGGGCGACGGTGCGGTTGCCCACCACACCCGGTTCCGAGCAGGTGGTTGCGTCGGCGCCGGGCGTTGCCGACGCCCTGTGCGACGCGCTAGCAGGTGCCGGTGTGGATCTTTGACAGCAGCGCGGAATCCGACGGAGCAGTGGCGTCGGGCCGCAGGCTGGCCAGCACGGCCTTGATGTCGTCATTGCTGGCGAGTTCGCTGAACTCGGTGCCCAGGGCCAGATCGACTGTGGCGTCCGGCCTTTCGTCCTGGAACAGCTCGGTGCACGGCGCCACCAGCCACACCGCGGCGGCCGCGGTCCGGCCCGCTGGGCCGAACCGGATCTGCCCCTGGCATTCCAGGCGCGTGGTGGAGTAGATCGGGTCATTCGCGGCCTCGGGTTGGGCGAAGCCGAGATCGCGCAACGCGCCGGCGACCTCGCCGGCCTGGCCGCCCTGTCCGCTGGCGTTGAGCACCCGGATCCGGGTCTCGGCCAGCGGAGCCGGCGTCACGTCTGTCATCGCCGAGCTGGCCACCTGCTCACCGAGCTTGGGCGCTGCCGGATCGGTGGCCGGCGGTGGGTTGTTGCAGACCGTGGCTTCATGCACATCCGTCGGCTGGCTGAGCGCGACGATCCAGACGACCATCGTCACCACCGCCAGCGTGGCGAAGAGCACGATGCCGGGAACGAAACTGCGCCGACGGAACGGTCGACCGTGCCGGTCGAAAGCTGTGCCATCGGTGATTTGCGCGACCACATGTGCACTCTAAGGGCAAACGTGTTCGCTGATGCATCAGAGCTCAGACGGTAGTGTGATGTAAATCACACTGAAACGTGTGGCAATACGGGCACGAATCATTTGGGGAATGCGTTCGACGCTGGTACAAAGCTCTGCTGCAAGGTAAGGGAGGGGACAAAGACGATGGCTACCGACTACGACGCTCCACGACGCTCCGAGGCAGACGAGGTTTCCGAGGATTCGCTCGAGGAGCTCAAGGCACGTCGCAACGAGGCGCAATCCGCCGTGGTGGATGTCGACGAATCTGAATCGGCCGAGTCGTTCGAGCTGCCGGGCGCGGACCTGTCCGGCGAGGAACTGTCGGTGCGGGTGGTCCCGAAGCAGGCCGACGAGTTCACCTGCTCCAGCTGCTTTCTGGTGCACCACCGGAGCCGGCTGGCAAGCGAGAAGAACGGCGTGATGATCTGCACCGACTGCGCCGCCTGACGGCGGTACGACCGCTGCGGCGGTGATTCGCGGTTCAGCCGCTTCAGCCGCCCAGCGCTGCGAGGACGCGATCCGGACGACGAGAACTGATGAGCCAATACGGGGTGGGGTCATCGGGATCGTCGAGCACTACCAGCACCATCGGGCCAATCCAGGCCCGGTGTACGACGAAGGCAGCGGGATCGAGCTGACGGCCCAACGCAGCCGACTTGGCTGACCGCGGCACTTCCGCGGTCCGGGAGATGACACTCGTCGGCAGGTGCGCATCGCCGATCCACAACTCGGTATCGCCGGCGCTGTCACGCACCACCTTCAATTCGGTCTTGCTGAACCACATCAGCACGGCCGCCGCCACGCCGAAGAGCAACACGTACGGCAACCATGCCGGAATGGCCGGGGCGGCCAGGCCGACCTCGAACGCGATCACCCCTGCCAGCACCGCAGCCGGCAACGACCACCACCAAGGCACCCACAACCGTTCGCGGTATGGAACGCTTCGGGTGGTTGCGCGCGTGTCTGACACGCGGCTCAGAGTAATCTGTGACGTCGTGTCCACCTCTCTGGCGGTCGTCCGATTGGACCGCGAACTACCGATGCCCAGCCGGGCGCACGATGGGGACGCGGGCGTAGACCTCTACAGCGCGCGCGATGTCGAACTGGCACCCGGGCAACGCGAGCTCGTGCCCACCGGTGTCGCCGTGGCCATTCCGCACGGAATGGTGGGACTGATCCATCCGCGCTCGGGTCTGGCTGCCCGCGTGGGGCTTTCGATCGTCAACAGTCCGGGCACGATAGACGCCGGTTACCGCGGCGAGATCAAGATTTCGCTGATCAACCTCGATCCCGGCACGCCGATCGTGGTCAAGCGCGGTGACCGGATTGCCCAGTTGTTGGTACAGCGGGTAGAACTGCCCGAGTTGGTCGAGGTGACCTCGTTCGACGAGGCCGGCCTGGCCGACACCTCCCGTGGCGACGGTGGCCACGGTTCCTCCGGCGGACATGCGAGTTTGTGATGGCATTCGGAAAACGCAAGAGCAAGGAATCGGCGGACGAGCCGGTTCGTCAGAGCGACGACGAGCAGGTCGTCGACCAACCGGACGCAGCGGAGCCGGCCGATTTCGACGAGGGTTCCGACGACGGCCCGTTCGACATCGAGGACTTCGACGATCCGGAGGTGGCGACGCAGGGCAGGCTGGATCTCGGTTCGGTCCTGATCCCGATGCCCGACGGTGGACAGGTCCAGGTCGAGCTCAACGAGGCCGGTGCGCCCAGCGCGGTGTGGGTGGTGACCCCGAACGGGCGGTTCACCATCGCCGCCTACGCCGCACCCAAGAGTGCGGGCCTGTGGCGTGAGGTGGCGGGCGAACTCGCCGAATCACTGCGCAAGGACGCCAGCTCGGTGAACATCCAGGACGGTCCGTGGGGCCGCGAGGTGGTCGGTGCGGGTAACGGCGGCGTGGTGCGCTTCATCGGTGTCGACGGCTACCGCTGGATGGTGCGCTGTGTGGTCAACGGTTCCCCCGAAACCATCGACGCCCTCGCCGACGAGGCACGGACCTCGTTGGCCGACAGCGTGATTCGTCGCGGCGATACGCCGATGCCGGTGCGCACACCGCTGCAGGTGCAGCTGCCCGAGCCGATGGCTGCCCAACTGCGGGCTGCAGCGCAGCAGGCCGCGATGCAGCAGGCCGCCCAGCAGCTCACCACCGCGGCGCAGATGCCTCCGCAGGATGAGCCACCGGCCGACCCGGTGGCGCGCCGAAGCGTGCAGGGCTCGGCGATGCAGCAGCTGCGGACCATCACCGGCGGGTAGTAGTCCCTCAACCCGCCACGGTGTCGCTGGCGGCCTCCTGCAGCGCCGCCAGACAGGCCGCGCCCAACACGCCGGTGTCGAGCCCCATCTGGTCCAGCGTGACCGACCGCAGCGCCGATCGAGGGGCTGCGGCCACCCACTCGTATCCGACTTCGGCCGGATGCACGGGATCATCGGTGGCCACCGCGACGCCCATGGGCACCCCGAGTCGTTCGAGCTCGGCACTGCCGGGCGCGCGGTAACCGGCGGCTTCCTCCAGCGCATCCGGCAGCGTCGGCCACTGGCCCACCCAGGAGCGGGCCAGCTCATCGGCCAGCCACGGCGGGCTGGAGGCGCGCATCTGCGCAACTGTGGCCGCCAACCCGTCCCGGCGCAGCAGCTCGGCGGAGTGCCGCGCCAACAGTGCGGCCGGGGCGTGCTGAGAAGATCCCGTCCATGGCGGCAAGGCGGCCAGCACCGCCACGGTTCGGCTGGGATGGTCCAACGCCCACCGTGCCGCCACGACGGCGCCGATGGACACCCCGCCCACCGCGATCGGCCCCGACCGGGCCGCGTCGTCGAGGGCGTGCAGGTAACCGGCGACAAGTCGTTCCGGGGTCGGCGGCGGGGTCACCACGAGTGCGTCGGCGCCGTGCAGCGCATCCGAAAAAGCCCGGTAGACGTAGTCGTCGTCGGATCCGGTACCGGGCAGCAAAACGGTTGGGACACCGCGAAGGATGACGCTCATCACATGATCGTGCCTGCCCCGTCAAATCGTCGGCGTGCCGACCCGTACCCCACGTGGCATTCGGTCAACAAGAGGTCTACCGTGGCGTTGGTTGGGCGGATTCACAGTGGATCCGCAGAAGGTCAGGAGAGGCCATGGCTACGGCCGAAGGGTATCTGCGCCGGCTTACGCGACGCCTGACGGAAGACCCCGAACAGCTCGATGTCGAAGAGCTCAGTGACGAAGCCGTCAATACCGGCGCGCTCAAGGCGATCGACGCCCAGCGCGGCCAGGAAGTGACGATGGTCGGCACCCTGCGCAGCGTCGAATGTAATGGCAAGGGGTGTTCCGGCGGCATCAAAGCCGAACTGTTCGACGGAACCGACACGGTGATGTTGGTGTGGCTCGGGCAGCGCCGCATTCCGGGTATCGAGTCGGGCTGCACCCTGCGGGTGCACGGCCGGGTCGGCAAGCTGGAGAACGGCGCCAAGGCGATTTACAACCCCCGCTACGAAATCCAGAAGTGAGCCAGGCCGAAAACGACACCGGCAGCGCCCCTCAATCCCCCGAGAGTGATCCGGCGTCGCCCCCTGCCCACCGAGGCGGCCGGGCGGTGCTCGAGCAGATGGGCGGCGTCAGCGGGCTGATCTACTCGTCCCTGCCGGTGGTGGTGTTCGTTCCGGTGTCGACGATGTTCGGGCTGGTGCCCGCGATCGCTGCCGCGCTCGGCGTGGCGACACTGATCCTGATCTGGCGGCTGGTCCGCCGGGAATCCGTGCAGCCCGCGGTGTCGGGATTCTTCGCCGTCGGCGTCAGTGCGCTCATCGCCTACCTGGTGGGGGAGTCGAAAGGCTATTTCCTGCTTGGTATCTGGAGCTCACTGTTGTACGCCGTGTTGTTCGCGGTCTCGGTGGTGATCCGCCGTCCGGTGGTCGGCTACATCTGGGGCTGGGTCAACACCCACGACCGGGCCTGGCGCGACGTCCGTAAAGCAGTGCTGGCGTTCGACGTCGCCACGCTCACCTGGGTCGCGGTGTTCGCGTCGCGGTTCCTGGTGCAGCAGTACCTCTATGACTCCGATCAGACGGGTTGGCTGGGCTTCGCGCGGATCGCGATGGGCTGGCCGCTGACCGCCGTCGCGGCGCTGGTGACCTATCTGGCCATCCGGGCCGCACAACGCGCCGTACACGCCGAGGACTCCAGCCGCAGCCTGGACGACTGAGCGGCGTGCGCCGGGCTAGCGCGGCTCCGGACGCAGCAGCAGTTCGCGCAGTTCGTCCTCGGACTCGGTGACAGCGACGAACAACAACTCGTCGCCACCCTCCAGTGGCTCGTCGGATTCGGGCACGATCACCCTGGCCCCGCGCAGGATCGTCACCAGAGCGGTGTCACGTGGCAGCTCGAGGCGTTTGACCGGACGTCCGCCCCACGGGGTGTCGTCGGGAAGGGTGATCTCGACCAGGTTGGCCTGTCCCTTCCGGAACTCCATCAGGCGCACCAGATCGCCGACGGCAACGGCCTCCTCGACCAGTGAGGCCAGCATGCGCGGCGTCGACACCGCGACATCCACGCCCCAGTTCTCGTCGAACAGCCACTCGTTGCGCGGATCGTTGACGCGTGCCACCACCCTGGGTACCGCGAATTCGGTCTTGGCCAGCAGGCTGACCACGACATTGACCTTGTCGTCACCGGTCGCCGCGATCACCACGTCGAACTCTTCGAGCTTGACCGATTCCATCAGGGTGAGCTCACAGGCATCACCGAGCAGCCAGTGCGCGGCCGGTATGGCGTCGACGTCGATGTGGTCGGGATTGCGCTCCAGCAGCGTCACGTCGTGATCGCTGTCGAGCAACTCGCGGGCGATCGAGCGACCGACCGCCCCGGCCCCGGCGATGGCAACTTTCATCGGCGCGACATCTCCTGAGAATCGTCGTTGGCAGGGATGATGGCTGTCATTCGGATCCGAGGTCCTCGCTCGGCGGCAGCGCCGCGATGGCCAGTGCCTCGGCGATGTGCCCGGACACCGCGGCCACGTACACCTGGTCGCCGGCCTGGATCACGGTTTTCGGTTCGGGCAGATAGCCGTTGCCGAACCGGATCATGAAGGCCACCCGCCCACCCGTGGCCGCTTCCAGGTCGGTGACCAGGTGCCCGGCCCAATCCTGGTGCAGCGGAAGTTCGGCGACGCCCACATTGCCCGACGGATCCCGCCACTTGGTGGTCTCGGTCTCTCTGGTCAGCACATTGAGCAGCCGATCTGTGGTCCACGGCACCGTGGCCACGGTGGGGATACCGAGGCGCTCGTAGACCGCGGCGCGCTTGGCGTCGTAGATACGGGCCACCACGCGTTCGACACCGAACGTCTCGCGGGCCACCCGGGCCGAGATGATGTTCGAGTTGTCGCCCGAGGAGACCGCGGCGAACGCGCCGGCCTCCTCGATGCCGGCACGCAGCAGCACGTCGCGGTCGAAGCCCATGCCGAGCACACGCTCACCGGCGAAGTCCGGCGAGAGCCGGTGAAATGCAGTGCTGTCGCGGTCGATGACCGCTACCTCGTGGCCGATCCGGGCCAGGCTGTCTGCGAGGGAGGCGCCCACTCGGCCGCACCCCATGACGACTACACGCACCCGACGGTTCCTTTCCGGTGGCAGAAATGCGCTGTTGCGCTAACCGTGCACCCGGAACGCTACAGCTTTGTCACGCCTTATCGCGTTCGGGCTTAGTCTTGGCTCTCGTGTCCAAGCTTTCGACGGCGGCGCGCCGGTTGGTACTGGGGCGGCCGTTCCGCAGCGACAAGCTCTCCCACACCCTCCTGCCCAAACGGATCGCCCTTCCGGTGTTCGCCTCCGACGCCTTGTCGTCGGTGGCTTATGCGCCCGAGGAAATCTTTCTGGTGCTGTCGGTTGCCGGGCTGACCGCTTATTCGATGGCGCCCTGGATCGGCCTTGCTGTGGCCGGGGTCATGCTCATCGTGATAGCGAGCTACCGGCAGAATGTGCATGCCTACCCGTCGGGTGGCGGCGACTACGAGGTCGTGACAACCAACCTGGGGCACACGGCAGGGCTCACGGTCGCCAGCGCGCTGCTCGTGGACTATGTGCTGACGGTGGCCGTCTCGATGTCATCGGCGATGTCCAACATCGGTTCGGCGATTCCGTTTGTCGCTCAGCACAAGGTGTTGTTCGCCGTTGTGGCGATCCTGTTGCTGGCCTCGATCAACCTGCGGGGAATCCGTGAGTCTGGCACGGCATTCGCGATACCGACGTACGCATTCATGTTCGGCATGTTCGTCATGCTGGGTTGGGGCCTGTTCCAGATCTATGTGCTGGGCAATGAGCTGCGCGCCGAATCGGCAGGCTTCGAAATGCATTCCGAACACGGACAGGTGCTCGGCTTCGCGCTGGTGTTCCTGGTGGCCCGGGCGTTCTCCTCGGGTTCGGCGGCGCTGACCGGGGTCGAGGCGATCAGCAATGGCGTGCCGGCATTCCGCAAGCCCAAGTCGCGGAATGCCGCGACCACTTTGTTGTTGCTCGGTCTGATCGCTGTGACGCTGTTCATGGGCATGATCGTCCTGGCTAGGGCCACCGGTGTGCAGATCGCCGAACGCCCGCTCGAACAGCTGGTCGGCGCGCCACCGGACTATCACCAGAAAACGTTGATCGCGCAGCTCGCCAATGCGGTGTTCCACGATTTCCCCGTCGGGCTGTTCCTGATTGCCGGGGTGACGGCGCTGATCCTGGTGCTGGCGGCAAACACGGCCTTCAACGGGTTCCCAGTGCTGGGGTCGATTCTGGCCCAGGACCGATTCCTGCCACGACAGCTGCACACTCGCGGTGACCGGCTGGCGTTCTCCAACGGCATCCTGTTCCTGGCTTTCGCGGCCATCGCTTTCGTGGTGGCCTTCCGCGCCGAGGTGACCGCGCTGATCCAGCTCTACATCGTCGGCGTGTTCGTGTCGTTCACGCTCAGTCAGATCGGCATGGTCCGGCACTGGACCCGGTTGTTGCGCACCGAAACCGATCTGGCGGTGCGGCGGAACATGATGCGCTCGCGCGTCATCAACGCGATCGGCCTGACGGCCACGGGTGCGGTGCTGGTGGTTGTCGTGGTGACGAAGTTCGCCGCGGGCGCGTGGATAGCGATCCTGGCGATGTCGGCGCTGTTCATCCTGATGAAGTTGATCCATCGGCATTACGACACCGTGGCCCGCGAGCTCGAAAAGGAGGACGAGGACGCAGGCGACATCGTGCTGCCCAGTCGCAACCACGCCGTCGTGCTGGTGTCCAAACTGCATCTGCCGACCAAACGGGCGCTGGCCTATGCCCGGGCCACCCGCCCGGACGTGCTGGAGGCCATCACGGTCAGCGTCGACGACGCCGAGACCCGTGCGCTCGTGCATCAGTGGGAGGACAGCGACATCAGTGTTCCGCTGAAGGTGATCGCTTCTCCTTATCGCGAGATCACCCGCCCGGTACTGGATTACGTCAAGCGGGTGACGAAGGAATCGCCTCGTACCGTGGTGACGGTGTTCATTCCCGAGTACGTCGTGGGGCACTGGTGGGAGCAGGTCTTGCACAATCAAAGTGCGTTGCGGCTCAAGGGGCGGCTGTTGTTCATGCCCAATGTGATGGTGACATCGGTTCCGTGGCAGTTGAATTCCTCGGAGCGCTTGAAGGCGCTGCAGCCACGCTCCACCCCGGGTGATGCCCGTAGGGGATTCCTGGAATGACGGAACTGACGCTGACCACAGGGCCGGCCGCCAACGGTGGCAGTTGCGTGGCCCGTCACGACGGGCGAGTGGTGTTCGTCCGCTACGCACTGCCCGGAGAGACAGTGCGGGTCAACGTATTCGACGAGCGTGGATCATATTGGCACGCGGAGGTTGTCGAGGTCCTGGAAGCTTCCGGGGACCGCGTCGGTTCGCTGTGCCCGATCGCCGGGGTACACGGTGCCGGCTGCTGCGATCTGGCGTTCGCCGAGCCGGAGGCCGCGCGGCGGCTCAAGGGCTCGGTGGTGGCCAACCAGCTGTCGCGGCTGGGCGGATTCACCTGGCGCGACGAGCAGACCGCGGTAGCCGAGCCGGTCGGTGCCGGTGACGTTCTCGGCTGGCGGACCCGCGTGCGGCTGGACACCACCGCAGACGGCCGGGCCGGATTGCACCGCTACCACAGCGCCGAGTTGGTCACCGACCTACAGTGCGGACAACTGCCCGCCGAACTGACCGATGGCCTGGCCGCGATGCGTTGGACCCCGGGCGCGCACGTACATGCGGTACTGGACTCCGACGGTCGCCGGCACATCGTGCAGTCGGGCCCGAAGGCCACGGTCCGCAAAGGCAGCCCGGCCTCCGGTCCGAGGAATCCGACGCGTGTCGTCGAGGGCGATTACGAGGCGGTGCAACGCGTCGGCGGGCGGCGGTGGATGCTGCCGGTGACGGCGTTCTGGCAGGCCCACCGCGACGCAGCGGCCCTCTACAGCGGGCTGGTGGCCGATTGGTCCGGGCTGCAGCCGGGCATGACGGCGTGGGATCTGTACGGCGGTGCCGGGGTGTTCGCCGCGGCGCTGGCCGGACAGGTCGGGCCGGGCGGACGCGTGCTGACCGTCGACACTTCGCGCGGGGCGTCGCGTGCGGCGCGTGGCGCGCTGGCCGACCTGCCCTGGGTCTCGATTGTGACCGACTCGGTCCGGCGCGCCCTGTCCGCCGAGCCGGGACGGCCCGACGTCGCGGTGCTCGACCCGCCGCGCACCGGCGCCGGCCGCGACGTGATCGACGCGCTGACGGCCACCGGCGTGCCACGCGTGATCCACATCGGTTGTGAGGCAGCTTCATTCGCCCGTGACATCGGGCTCTACCTCGGCCACGGCTACACGGTGGAGGAGTTGCGGGTGTTCGATTCGTTCCCGCTGACCCATCACGTGGAGTGCGTCGCGGTGCTGACCCGCTGACCCGGGTCGGTCACTCCCCGACGTCGGGGCCCATCGTCGGGGTGGGGAAGTGTGCGTAGGTGGCCCGGTTGCCGCCCTCGGCCCGCGACTGGTTCATCGCGGTGTCGGCCAGGCCCACCAGGGCGTCGACAACCTGCGGAGTGGGCAACTCGGTCAACGGGCGCAACTGACTACACGCCGTGCCGATGCTGGCCGTCAGGCGCATGGGTGTGGTGGTGATGGCCATCCGGATCCGGTTGACCAGCGGCGAGGGGTCGTTGGTCTTGAAGACGTCGGCGATCAGGAACTCGCTGTCGGAGACGTGGGCCAGCGGCACTTTGTGGCGCACGGTCTCGCGGATGGCCTGGGCCACGGCGACGCGGGCGTGCAAGGTGCTGTGGCTGCCGTCCATGTCGCTCAGCAGCGCCATGTCGTCGATCCCGACCGCCACGATCACCAGGTATTGATCGTCGTGGCGGCTGTGCGAGCCCAGCATCGTGGCGGTGTGCATGTCGAAGGCCTCGCGGTTGAGCAGACCGGTCAGCGGGTCGATCTCATTGGGGTGCTGGACGCGGTCGGGTTCGATCAACTCGACGGCCATCCGGCACAGCGCGGAGGTGCCAAGGATCACCAGAACCGCGACCAGCGCGCCGGCGATCCCGAGCCACGCGTCGATCAGCGCCACCCGGTATGCGAGGAAGCCCACCACCACACCGGAGGCTGCCCAGGTCAGGTGCAGTACCCGGGGACTGTGCAGGAAGGCGGTGTAGGCGGTGATCAGGCTCAATGCGCTGGATCCCATGAGGCCGACCACCGGGTCGACCAGCAGGATGCACGTCGCCGCGATACAGGCGGTGCCGATGGACACGACGATCCAGGACTGGGTGCGGCTGGGCCATTGGCGCCGCCACCACCATTGCGCCAGGATCAGTCCACCGATGCTCACGGCCACCGCCACGTACTGGAGGCTGCCGTGCGGCCCCTTCGGGCTGGTCAACACCAGCAGTGGGATGAGGCTCAACCCGACGATCGTGGTCCCGATCGTGCGTTGCATCCGGGTGCGCTTGCCCTGCGCAGCGAGCAGGGCAGTACGCGCGTAGTAGTTATCGAATGGACTCAACCCGCACCCCGGAGTAATCGACTTCGCCTACACCCTACGTAATCACGTGGGTCGTGGTTTTGTTGCCGGTTTGAGGCGCTGCCGCCGACATCGTCTACCTCATCACAGGACGAAATAGCGCAACCACAAGTAGAGGGCCGACAGCGACACCGAAAGCGCCGTCACCACGATCCCTTTGCGAGTGAATTCCCAGAACGAGATCGGGGTGCCTGCGCGGCGGGCAATGCCGAGCATCACCACATTGGCGCTGGCACCGATGGCGGTCAGATTCCCGCCGAAGTCGGCACCCAGGGCCAAAGCCCACCAGAGGGAATCGGGATGAGCGATTTCGGGCATCGATGCGGAGAGTCCGGACACGATCGGCGCCATGGTCGCGACGTAGGGAATGTTGTCGATGACACCCGATACCGGTGCCGATACCCCCAGAATGAGCATCACCGTCAGGAGGGCGTTGCCTCCGGTGGCCTCGGTGGCCGCCCTGGCCAGCGCGTCAACGGTACCGGTCTTGACCAGTGCGCCGATCATGACGAACAGGCCGGCGAAGAACAGCAGCGTCTCCCACTCCACGCCGGACAGGTAGTCGGAGCGATCGAGCCGCGAGAGCACGATGAGCAGACCGGCGCCGATGAGTGCCACCACGGACGGGGCGACGTGGATGACGGAGTGCAGGATGAACGCCGCGAACACCAGGCCGAGCACGACACCGCACTTGATCAACAGACCCGAGTCACGGATCGCCTCACGCTCTTGCAGGGCCATGACGTCTGCCACCCGTTCGGCCTCGACCTCGAAGGAGCCACGGAACAGTCGCGGCAGCACAGCGAGGAAGGCCAGCACCACGATGATCACGATCGGCGTCATGTGCAGCAGGAAGTCGTTGAAGGTCAGATCGCCGCGGCTGCCGATGATGATGTTGGGCGGATCTCCCACCAGGGTCGCGGCGCCGCCGATGTTGGAGGCGAACACCTCTGCCATCAGGAACGGAACCGCGTTGATCGCGAGCCGGTCGCAGACCAGCAACGTGACCGGCGCGATCAGCAGAACCGTGGTCACGTTGTCCAGCAGCGCCGAAGCCAGGGCGGTGACCAGCACCAGCAGGATCATGATCCGCAGGGGCGAGCCCTTGGCCCGCTTGGCTGCCCAGATGGCGACGTACTCGAATACGCCGGTCTGGCGCAGCACGCTGACGATGATCATCATCCCGAGCAGCAGGAAGATGACGTCCCAGTCGATGCCGGTTTCGTGTGAGAAGAATGCGTCATCGGACTCGACCACACCGAAGGCCAGGACGACGGCCGCACCGCCCAGGGCGACCGTGGTCTTGTTGATCCGATCACTGGCAATCAGAACGTAGGCGATGACGAAGACGCCGATCGCGAAAGCAGCCATCGACAATCAGTGCCTCAATGCGGCCTCGAGCAGCCGCGACGCCGTGATCACCCCGTGCATCTCCCCGTCCTTGAGGACTGCGACCAGCGGACTTCGCAACTTCGCCATCAACGCGGCGACTTCGATGATGGTGTCGTCGGCGCGCGCGGAAGGAACGTCGATCAGATGCTTGGGCAGCACTTCTCGCACCGTCTTGCCGTGCAGCTTCTCGGCGATCCGATCAGCCATCGACTCGTCGAGCACGCCGGCCAGAGCCGGATCGTCCTGAACGTACTGCGGAATGATGAGCCGGACCACTTCAGCGGCCGGCAGGACCGCGTGGGGCAGCCCGGAGGTATCGGTCACCACGATGCCGGGGAGGCGGTGCTCGGCGAGCATGTGAGCGGCGTCGAGTGCGTCGGCCTCGGCGGAGATCACCGGAAAATCCTCAGCGATGTCCTCTGCTTGCACTCCAGCACCATACGACCCGGATGTGGCCCGGCGCACCTGTGTGCGGATCTGCTGCTAGCGTTAGGTATCGGTGTGCCGGGAAGCCTGGTCGGCGCCATTTCGTGCTGACCTGGGAGGCGTGCCGATGAATGCTGAAGGTGACCGGACCGGGCGACGCCTGCTCTCGCGTGGCTCGTGGCGGGAGTGGCAACGCGTCTCGCAATTGTTGCGCGCCGAAACCGTCGGCGGCGCGATGTTGCTGGCCTCGGCGACGGCCGCCCTGGCCTGGGCCAACTCACCGTGGTCGGAGAGCTACCACAACCTGTCGTCGGTCATGCTCGGGCCGGAATCTCTACACCTGAATCTCAGCGTGTCCGCGTGGGCGGCCGACGGGCTGCTGGCCATCTTCTTCTTCGTCGTCGGGGTCGAACTCAAGCGCGAATTCGTCGCCGGGGATCTGCGGGACCCGGCCCGTGCCGCGCTTCCGATTGCGGCCGCCGTCGGCGGCATGGTGGTTCCGGCGGGGATATTCCTCGCGATCAACCTGTCCACCGGTCATTCCGAAAACGCCGGCGGTTGGGCGGTGCCGATCGCCACCGACATCGCGTTCGCGCTGGCCGTGCTGGCCGTACTGTCCACACACCTGCCGTCGGCGCTACGGATCTTCCTGCTCACGCTCGCAGTTGTCGACGATCTGCTGGCGATCCTGGTCATCGCGGTCTTCTACACCGATCATCTGGCGCCGGTACCGCTGCTGCTGTCGCTGATTCCGATCGCGTTGTACGGCGTGGCGGTCCAGCGCGGCGTCAGGCAGGAATGGGTGTTGTTGCCGCTGGCCGTGGCGGCGTGGGCTTTGATGCATGCCAGTGGCGTACACGCCACCGTGGCCGGCGTGTTGCTGGGTTTCACGGTGCCTGTGCTGGGAAAGCATGCCAGTGCCGACTACTTCGAGCATCGCGTGCGTCCACTGTCGGCGGGAGTCGCAGTCCCGGTGTTCGCATTCTTCGCGGCAGGAGTCACCCTCGGCGGCGTGTCGGGATTCGCCTCCGCGCTGAGAGATCCACTGACCATCGGGGTGATCGCCGGTCTGGTGCTCGGCAAGCCCATAGGTGTGCTGGGGACCACCTATCTGCTGTCGAGGTTCACCAAAGCCAGCCTCGACGAGGACTTGGCCTGGCGTGACGTGCTCGGTGTGGCCTTGCTCGCCGGCATCGGGTTCACTGTGTCGCTGCTCATCGGAGAACTCGCCTTCGCCGAGCATCCGGTCGCCGACGATGAGGTCAAGATCGCCGTGCTCACCGGATCGGTGATCGCCGGTCTGCTTGCCGCGGTGGTCCTGGTGTCGCGGAACGCCGTTTATCGCCGGATTCATGTTCTGGAAACCACCGACGCCGACCATGACGGCGTGCCTGATGTCTATGCGCCTCGGCACGACTGACGTCGGGATGCGTGCGTACACTGGCGGAATGCTTGAACAGGTCCGCGGTCCGGCTGATCTGCAGCACCTGTCTCAGTCTCAGTTGACTGATCTGGCACAGGAAATCCGTCAGTTCCTGATTCACAAGGTCGCTGCAACCGGCGGGCATCTTGGCCCCAACCTGGGTGTCGTCGAACTCACGTTGGCGCTGCATCGCGTGTTCGATTCGCCGCACGATCCGATCGTCTTCGACACCGGACATCAGGCCTATGTGCACAAGATGCTCACCGGGCGCGCACAGGATTTCGACACCCTGCGGTGCAAGGACGGCCTGTCGGGGTACCCGTCGCGCAGCGAGAGCGAGCATGACTGGGTGGAGTCCAGCCATGCCAGCACGGCGTTGTCCTACGCCGATGGTCTGGCCAAGGCATTCGAGCTCACCGGGCACCGCAATCGACACGTCGTCGCGGTCGTCGGTGACGGTGCCCTCACCGGCGGCATGTGCTGGGAGGCGCTGAACAACATCGCCACGGGTAATCGGCCGGTGGTCATCGTCGTCAACGACAACGGCCGCAGTTATGCGCCGACCATCGGCGGGTTCGCCGATCACCTCGCGGGCCTGCGGTTGCAGCCGGCCTATGAGCGGTTCCTGGAAGAGGGCCGCCGGGCCGTGCGTGGGCTGCCAGTGGTCGGCGAGTTCTGCTACCAGTGCATGCACAGCATCAAGGCGGGCATCAAGGACGCGGTGGCCCCGCAGGTGATGTTCACCGATCTGGGGCTCAAGTACGTCGGTCCGATCGACGGCCATGACGAGCATGCCGTGGAGAATGCGTTGCGCCACGCCCGTGGCTTCAAGGCTCCGGTGATCGTCCACGTGGTGACCCGCAAGGGCATGGGCTACGCGCACGCCGAGAACGACGAAGCGGATCAGATGCACGCCTGCGGCGTCATCGATCCGGAGACGGGGCTGCCGACGAAGGCGTCCGCGCCCGGCTGGACGTCGGTGTTCTCCGACGAGCTCGTCAAGATCGGCACCAAACGACGTGACGTCGTGGCCATCACCGCGGCCATGCCGGGGCCCACCGGCCTGAGCGTGTTCCGGGATCGGTTCCCCGACAGGTTCTTCGACGTCGGTATCGCCGAGCAGCACGCCATGACCTCGGCGGCCGGCCTGGCCATGGGTGGCCTGCATCCGGTGGTGGCGATCTACTCGACGTTCCTCAACCGCGCGTTCGACCAACTGATGATGGATGTGGCACTGCACAAGCTGCCCGTCACCATGGTGCTGGACCGGGCCGGTGTCACCGGACCGGACGGCGCCAGCCACAACGGGGTGTGGGATCTTTCGATCCTCGGAATCATCCCGGGCATCCGGGTCGCCGCCCCTCGCGACGGGGCGCGGCTGCGGGAGGAACTGGGCGAGGCGTTGGCGGTCAGCGACGGTCCGACTGCCCTTCGGTTCCCGAAAGGCGATGTGGGCGAAGACATTCCGGCAATCGAGCGGCGCGGTGGCGTCGATGTGCTCGGCGTCCCGGCGGCCGGTCTGACCGACGACGTATTGCTGGTCGCGGTGGGTTCGTTCGCGTCGATGGCACTGGCCGTCGCCGAGCGGCTGCGCAATCAGGGCATCGGCGTGACGGTGGTGGATCCGCGCTGGGTACTTCCGGTGCCAGAGGTACTGGGTGAACTGGCCCGCGACTACAAACTGGTGGTCACCGTCGAGGACAACGGCGTGCACGGCGGCATCGGCTCGTCGGTGTCCGCGGCGCTACGCCACGCCGAGATCGACGTGCCATGCCGGGATCTCGGTGTCCCGCAGGCCTTCCAGGATCATGCCTCGCGCGGTGAGGTGCTTGCCGAGATCGGTCTGACCGACCAGCACATCGCCCGGCAGATCACCGGATGGATCGCCGCGATCGGTGCACCCGTGGGGGAGCAGGAAGTCGGCCAGCAGGTCGACTAGCAGTCGTCGGGTTTGTCGGGCATGTGGTCGGCGCCATGACGCTGTTCCGGTCAGGCTCGGCGTTCTTGTGAAATCGCCCTTCTGCCGGTCTTGGACGATCAGAGCATCGGAACTCAACTAGGTTGCAGACATGGACGCCGAATTGCAGCGCTGGAAGACCGCCGGGCAGGTCTTCGACTACCTTGGCTTCGACATCTTCTACCGGGTCGAGGGAACCGGGCCGAATCTTCTTTTGGTCCACGGTTATCCGTTCAATTCGTTCGACTGGTCGCTGGTCTGGCCCACGCTGACCGCGCGGTTCAGGGTCATCGCGCCGGACATGATCGGAATGGGCTTCTCCGACAAGCCGGTCGCCTACGAGTACTCGGTGCGCGATCACGCCGATATGCACGAGGCGCTGCTGCATCACCTCGGAGTCGGCGACGCCCACATCCTTGCGCACGACCTGGGGGATTCGGTCGGCCAGGAACTGTTGGCCCGCCATGAGTTCGGTGGACAAGCCTACGGCGCTCTGAACATCGCATCGATCACCTGGCTCAACGGCGGCCTGTTCAACGAGGCCTACACGCCACGGCTGATGCAGAAGGCGATGTCGCGAACGCCGTTGGGCGACATCATGAGTCCGCTACAGGGCAGCCGGTTGTCGCGTCGGCTCGTGGAGCCGACCATCAACGAGATGTTCGGGGTGAACACCAAGCCGTCGCCACAGCTCATGGAAAAGTTCCACCAGATCCTGGAGTACAACGACGGCAAGCGGGTTCTGCACAAGGTCGGCCGGTTCCTCGACGATCGATACAGCCACCGGAATCGCTGGGTACGGGCGATGCGGGAGACCGCGGTGCCGATGCGGCTGATCGACGGGCCTTCGGACCCGAATTCGGGGCGACACATGGCGCAGCGCTATCTCGAGGTGGTTCCCGATCCCGACGTGGTGATGCTCGCGGACGACATCGCGCACTGGCCACAGATCGAAGATCCGCAGGGCGTGCTGACGCATTTCCTGGCGCACATCGAGCGAGTCGGGTGAGCCTCAGTCAGCGGAGCTGAGCGCCTTGGCCAGCACCGGCACCGTGAGCTCCCGCTGCCAGGGTCGGACGTTGGCTTCGACGAGGAAGTCCGACACCGCGGTGGCCACGTCGCCCACGGGGCGCCAGTCCCAGCACAGTCGGCGCACCACCTCAGGGGTGATGAGGTTCTCGGCCGGCACCGAAACGCGCTCCGACAGTTCAGCCAGGCCGGCCCGCGCGGCCTCCAGCCGGGCTGCGGCTTCTGGCTTGCGCCTGGCCCAGCGGGCGGCCGGAGGCGGGCCGCTCTGGGCGTCGTTGGCCTCGGGCGGGTCGGTGTTGTCCCTGGCCCGGTTCAGCGCGTCCAGCCAGACCTTGGCGCTCTTGCGCTGTTTGGAACCCCCGAAGACCGGAAGTGCGATGAGCTCGTCGACGGTCTTGGGATTGGCGGTGGCGGCGTTGATGATCGCCGAGTCGGGCAGGATCCGGCCGGGGGCGATGTCGCGGCCGCGGGCGATGGTGTCGCGGGTGGTCCACAGCTCGCGGACGGCGGACAGGGCCTGTGCATTGCGGACCTTGTGGATCCCGGAGGTTCGCCGCCAGCGATCACGTCTGGTGGGCTGCGCCACATACGTGCGCAGGTACTCGAATTCCTGTGCGGCCCAGTCGGTTTTGCCCTGCTCTTCGAGGACAGCGGCGACGGCGTTGCGCAGTTCCAGCAGTACCTCGACGTCCAGGGCGGCGTAGTTGAGCCATTCCGGTGGGAGCGGCCGTTTGGACCAGTCGGCCGCGCCGTGCCCTTTCATCAACTGCAGCCCGAGCAGCCGTTGCACCATCGCGGCCAGGTTGACCCGCTCGAAACCGGCCAGCCGGCCGGCCAACTCGGTGTCGTAGAGCTTGCCCGGCCGCAGGCCGATCTCGGACAGGCAGGGCAGATCCTGGTCTGCGGCGTGCAGCACCCATTCGTCCTGGGACAGGGCCTCGGCCACCGGTGCCATCGCGTCGATGGGGGAGCCGCCATGGTTGACCGGGTCGATCAGCGCGGTACCCGAGCCGGTGCGGCGGATCTGCACCAGATACGCGCGATTGGAGTAGCGGAAGCCGGATGCCCGCTCCGCGTCGATTGCGAACGGTCCGCTGCCTTTCGCAAGCGACGTTGCTGCAGAGGAGATTTCACCGGAAGTGACGCAGACTTCGGGCACCCCGTCGACAGGGGTGAGCAATGGGGTTGCTTCGGCCTCGTCGGGCTCGGCTGGGTCTGGGTCTACTTCGGTCATCTCACGCGCGGGTACGGGAACTCAGGTCGGTCACGCCCGCCGGAGGCAACCCTGCGGCGTGCTCGAGCACTTCGCAGAACGCCTCCACGTGCGGTCCCAACTCCAGATCGGTCGCGGTCCAAGAAGCCCGAAGCTCGAGCTGGTGGGCCCGCGGCGGGCCGGATATGTCACCGTAGCGCACCGAGGTGGTGGCCGTGACGGTGCCGCCGAGCGCGGTGACGTGCTCGGCACGTGATTCCAGGGCGTCCACGAGCCAGCTCCAGGCCACCTCGGGCAGCAACGGGTCGACGGCTTCGCTGGAGTCCAGGTCAGCCTGGATATAGGCGACCAGGCGCATGGTGCCGTCCCAGGCCTCGGCTCCGTCGGGGTCGTGCAGCAGGATCAGCCGCCCGAACGCGTCGCCCTCGGAGCGCTCCGGGATGATCGCGGTCTCGGGGTGCCGGACCTCGGCGCCCAGCGCGTAGCTGTAGGGCGCCAGCCGCTGCGGCGGGCGTATCGGACCCAGCTCGATTTCCGGCCGCACGGTGGTGGCATTCATCGCCGCCACCGCCGTCCGGAACTGGGCCGGTTCGGCAGAGGTCACGCCATTTGACGCTAGTGGATACTGCCAGGACAGGACGCAGGCGCGCCGTAGTGGTGGCGTCACGAACCGGCAACGGTCTGCGCCCGCGGGCACGTGGCACCATAGGAGCCGATGAATACCCGCCGGGAGCTGCCCGATTCCCCGTATCTTGCCGCCGTGAGCGGCCGCACCCCGCGCCGTGTGCCGGTGTGGTTCATGCGGCAGGCCGGCCGCTCATTGCCGGAGTACCGCGCGTTGCGGGCTCAGCACCGCATGTTGGAGGCCTGCTTCGACCCCGAGCTGGTCTGCGAGATCACGCTGCAGCCGGTGCGCAGGCACGGCGTCGACGCCGCGATCCTGTTCTCCGACATCGTGGTGCCGCTCAAGGCCGCCGGGATCGGTCTGGACATCGTCCCCGACGTGGGGCCCGTCATCGAACATCCGATCCGATCGGTGGCCGACGTCGAGGGTATGAAACCGCTTGAGCCAGAACAGGTTTCACCAGTCACCGACGCTGTCGAAATGTTGGTCCGGGAGCTGGGCGACGTGCCGCTGATCGGCTTCGCCGGCGCACCTTTCACGCTGGCCTCCTACCTGGTCGAGGGTGGCCCCAGCCGGCACCATGAGCGCACCAAGGCCATGATGCTGGGGGAGCCGGCCACCTGGCACGCCCTGATGAGTGCGCTGACCGATCTGACCATCGAGTTCCTGCAGGCCCAGGTGGACGCCGGCGTGGACGCCCTGCAGGTGTTCGACTCCTGGGCCGGAACGCTGTCGTTGGCCGACTACCGCACCTACGTGCTTCCGCACACCACCCGGGTGTTCGCCACGATGGCCGCCGCGGGAGTGCCCATGACACATTTCGGAGTCGGTACCGCAGAGCTGCTCGGGGCGATGTCCGAGGCGCTGGGCACTGCCCCGGCCACGATGGTCGGGGTGGACTGGCGGACCTCGCTGGTCGACGCCGCGGCCCGGGTCAAGGCAGGCACCGCCCTGCAGGGCAACCTCGACCCGGTGGTGCTGCTGGCGGGCTGGCCGGTGGCCGAGGCGGCGGTGCGCCGCGTGGTCGACGACGGGCGTGCCGCGGTGGCGGCTGGGGCGGCCGGCCATGTCTTCAACCTGGGCCACGGTGTGCTGCCGGCGACCGATCCCGGCATCATCACCGAGGCGGTGACGCTGGTGCACTCGCTGTGAGTGCCAGCTATTGCGTTGTCGGCGGCGGCATTTCAGGCCTCGTCGCGGCGTACCGGTTGCGGCTCGCGGCCGGCCCGCGGGCGCACATCACGCTGCTCGACCCAGCTGACCGGCTCGGCGGGGTGCTGCGCACCGAGCGGGTCGGCGGGCAACCGTTCGACGTCGGCGCCGAGGCGTTCGTGGTGCGCAGGCCCGAAATGCTGGACCTGCTCACCGAGCTCGGCCTGGCCGGCCGCCGACTCAGTCCCACCGGTGCCCGGCCCCTGATCTACAGCGGTGCCCGGCTGCACCAGCTGCCGCAGGGCACCTTGCAGGGCATTCCCGCCCAGGCGTCGTCGCTGCTCGGCTTGGTCGACGACGAGACCGTGGCGCGGATCCACGACGAACGCTCCCGGCCGCTGCGGTGGACCCCCGGTGCTGATCCGTCGGTCGCCGAGGTGGTCGGTGACCGGTTCGGCCCACAGGTGGTGACCCGGTCGGTGGACCCGTTGCTCAGCGGCGTGTACGCGGGGTCCTCGGCGACGATCGGGCTGCGCTCGGCGGTGCCATCGCTGGCAGCCGCCCTGGATCGTGGGGCGCGAAGCCTCACCGAGGCGGTGCGCGAGGCGTTGCCGCCACCGTCGGACGCGCCGGTGTTCGGTGCGGTCGACGGTGGCTACACGGTGCTGCTGGAGGAGCTGCGTCGCCGCGCCGACGTGCGGTGGGCGCAGGTCGCCGCGGTACGGGTGGACCGGCGGGGACAGGGCTGGTCGGTGCTCGACGACGAGGGCGCGAGTTGGTATGCCGACGCGGTGATGCTGGCGGTCCCTGCCCCGCACCTGCCTGCCCTGATCGAACACATCGCTCCGCGCACCGCGGCGGCGGCCCGGCGTATCCGGGTGGCCTCGGCGGCGGTGGTGGCCCTGGCGCTGCCGGGTGGGACACCGTTGCCGCAGCAATCGGGCGTGCTCGTGACCGCGGGGGAGCGCCTCAACGCCAAGGCGATCACCATGTCCTCCCGCAAGTGGGGCCGGCGCGGGAATGTCGAAATGGTGCGGTTGTCGTTCGGCCGGTACGGCGACGATATGGCCGCCAACACCGGCGATGACGACCTGCTGGCCTGGTCGGCACGCGATCTGAACACGCTGTTCGGCGTCACCGTGGAGCCGGTGGACAGCCACGTGCACCGCTGGATCGACGCGATGCCACAGTACGGTCCGGGGCACGGCGAACTGGTCGCCGAACTGCGTGCGGGGCTGCCCCCGACGCTCGCGGTGGCCGGCGGTTATCTGGACGGGATCGGGGTGCCGGCGTGTGTGGGCACCGCCACCCGGGCGGCCGCGGAACTGGTGTACAGCCGCGTGGCACGATAGGCGTATGGCCAAGCTCGACTATGACGAACTGAACTCCACCATCCGCTACCTGATGTTTTCGGTGTTCGCGGTGAGCCCCGGGGAACTCGGCGAGGACCGCGCCGACGTCACCGATGAGGCGACGGCGTTCTTCAAGACTCAGGAAGAGCGTGGTGTGGTCGTGCGCGGCCTGTACGACGTCGCCGGCCTGCGGGCCGACGCCGACTTCATGGTCTGGACCCACGCCGACAACATCGAGGCGCTGCAGGCCACCTACTCGGACTTCCGTCGCACCACCGCGCTGGGCCGGATCAGCGACCCGGTGTGGAGCAGCGTGGCATTGCACCGGCCGGCCGAGTTCAACAAGAGCCATGTCCCGGCGTTCATCGCCGGTGAGGACCCGGGCAATTACATCTGCGTGTACCCGTTCGTGCGTTCCTACGAGTGGTATCTGCTGCCCGACGAAGAGCGTCGCCGCATGTTGTCCGAGCACGGCATGGCCGCCCGGGGCTACAAGGATGTGCGGGCCAACACCGTGCCGGCATTCGCCCTCGGCGACTACGAGTGGATCCTGGCGTTCGAAGCGCCCGAACTGCACCGCATCGTCGATCTGATGCGCGACCTGCGGGCCACCGATGCCCGCAGACACACCCGCGAGGAGACGCCGTTCTTCACCGGCCCGCGGGTCAGTGTCGAGGATCTGGTCGCCAAACTCCCGTAGCCGCACGCGTTTTGCCGTCGCTTTCGCAGGCGCTTTGTCACGCGTGCCCGGGCCCGCGATTGGCCGTCACTTTGTCACGCCAGAGTGGCGCTCAGGCCTGAGCGCCACTCCAGCCTGACATCACGGGCCGGGTTCGCCGTCCGCCCCCGCGTTTTGTCACGCCAGAGTGGCACTCGGCGGCGACAGCCACTCCAGCGTGACATTGGGATGCGTGACATTGGGATGCGTGGCACTCGGATGGCGTGACAGTGTCCTGATGGGATGGGCCTGCAATCGGTTTGGGCGCGGTGGGGTCAACCTGCTGGGCCAAGATGGCCCGCTGTTGGAGCGGCTGCAGGGGCGTCACTCCGTTTTGGGCACCAGCTTCAGTGAGATCGAGTTGATGCAGTACCGCTGGTCGGTCGGGGTGGGATACCCCTCGCCTTCGAACACGTGCCCCAGGTGACTGTGGCAGTTCGCGCACAGCACCTCGACCCGGTGCATCCCCAATGACGTGTCCGATCGCAGAATCACCGCAGCGGAATCGGCCGGGTCGAAGAAGGACGGCCAGCCGCAATGGGATTCGAACTTCTCGGTGCTGCGGAACAACTCGGCACCGCAGGCCCGGCACTCGTACACACCCTCGGTCTTGGTGTCGGTGTACTCGCCGGTGAAGGGCCGCTCCGTGCCCGCGCGGCGCAGCACCGCGAACTCCTCGGGGGTCAGCTTCTCGCGCCACTCGTCGTCGGTGAGCTGCAGCTTGGGGCCGTCGGTTGTCATATCCCCAAGTTACGTTCTGCTCGGTGGTCAGCGCCACCGATCCCGGGCAGACCGCCGTTACGCCCACACCAGGTCTCGGCTCGCCGCACTCGGTGAGAGGCCGAACATCTCATGGCACACCCGATCGGCGTGTGCGCTGTCGGTGAACCCGGCCGCATGTGCCGCGTCGGTGAGTGACGCGCCATCCCGCACCGCCTCGACGGCGCAGCGTAACCGTGCCCAGCGCACGTACGTCGGAAATGACTGTCCCACTTGATCATTGAACAACCTGCCGAGCCGACTCGGAGACAGTGCCACCTGTCGTGCGACGTCGGTGAGCCGGACCTGGCCCGGAAGCAGGCGCGGGATCAGCTCGACCGCGGCGAGCACGCTGGGATGCCAGATGTCCGCCGTCGGCCGGGCATACCCGTCGGGCGGTGCGGCCATCAGCTCGTCGAGTAGTTGTTCTGGAGGCAGCGGGCTTGTCCAGCAGGGCAGGTGGCGGCCGGCCGACACCCACTCGGCCACATCGTCAGTGACGGGTCCGGTGCGGCTGAACACGCTCGGGTCGAGGAAGGCCAGTACACCGGAGGTGGGTTCGAGAATGCGGATGCCGTGGTCACGTCCGGATGGAATGACAGCGGCCGAGGTGACGGCGCGGCGTCCGCGCGCATCGGACAGCTCGAACGTACCCGCGAAGGCCCGCACCACCTGCGCGGCCACGTGGTGGTGTGGTCGCGCGTCGGACAATGTGCCGGTGTAGCAGAGCGCGCCCGCGACGACCGCCACCGCGCCCGACCATGCCCCGTCGCGATCACCGCTCACCCGCTCAATCTCTCATACGGCCGATCTGTACAAGCTGCGTCCGTCACGGATCGGCCATGCTGGAAGTCCACCAAGACAAGGGAGCTCAGATGCCGGCAATGTCACAGATCGAGCGTGCGTTCTGCCAGACCGCGTTGTGGCGCGGCGGGACCGGCAAGGCGGTGTTCGGCAGCATTCCACTGGATCGACTGGGTCGTGATGTTCTCGAAATCGGTTCGGGCAGTGGAGATATCGCGGCGCGCCTGCGGCGGGCCAATCCTGAGCTGGCCATCACCGCGACCGATTTCGACCCGGCGATGGTGCGCACCGCGGCCCAGCGGCTGCAGTCCTATCCGGAGGTGACCGTGCGCGGCGCGGATGCCACCGACCTGCCGTTCGCCGACGACTCGTTCGATTCGGTGCTCAGCTGCCTGATGCTGCACCACATCGTCGAGTGGGAGCAGGCGATCGCCGAGATCGCCCGGGTGCTGCGGCCCGGCGGGGTGTTCACCGGTTACGACCTGACCCGCACCCCGATGGCGACGGCGATCCACCGGCTGGACCGGTCACCGTTTCGGCTGGTGAATCCCGACGAACTCGATCAGGTGTGTGCGCGGCACGGTCTGGCGATGCGGACCCGGACCCGGCTGGCGGGACAGGTCATGCAGTTCACCTCAGACTGATTCGGCTTCTTTGGCCCGGCTCAGCCACGGCGGGTCGATGCCATCGTCGAGCCGGCCGTCCTGCTTGGCGTCCAGATAGCGGAAATACAGCACACAGAACACCACGACCAGCATGAGCGACCAGCCGTAGGTGATCTTCATGTATTCCAGGAACCGGCCGGTGGTGGGCCACCTCCACAACAGCCAGCGGTCCATGGTCATGAACCCGTAGACCGCCAGCCACGCCGGCCAGTTGCGTATCACCGAGTTCGGTAGCACCACCGTCATCAGGAACGGGAACAGCATCATCGAGTAGTAGCCCTGAGCGAGTCCGAGCACCAGCCACGAACCGATCAGCAGCACACCCGACGAGGTGAGCATCCAGAACAATTGGTCGCGTTCGCGGTAGTAGCGGTACAGCAGCCACAGGCTGATGACCGTCAGCACCACCGCCGCCACCCGGAACACGATGATCAACCACATCGGCAACCCGTAGTAGATGCCGTTGCCCAGGATCGAGGAGTTGAAGTAGTCCCGCGTCTGCAGGATGTAGGGCGCGGTGTTGCGCACGAAGCCCATCGGATCCGCGGACAGCGGCCAGGCCACCGCGTTGAACACCAGGGGTACCCCGAACGCGGTGATCATCGTGCGCCCCTGACGGTTGAGCAACGGCAACAAGAGCAAGGGCGCCAGCGACGGTTTCACCACCAGCGTCAGGCCGATCGCCGCCCCGGCCAGCAGTTCGTTGCGGCTGCCGGATTTGAGAAGGAACCAGAAGAACAGCACCTCACCCAGCAGAATGCAGCCGTTGATGTTGGTGAAAACCAGTGTGTTGGTGACGGATTCGGTGCAGAACATGGCCAGCAGCAGGGCCGGGAGCGCAACCGAGGTGAGCGAGAACTTGAAGAGCCGCACCAGAACGGCGGCCGCAATGATGACGGCCACGGCGTTGATCGCCACGAACCAGAACCGGGAGGCGAACTCCGGCAGGAAGCCGAACGGCGCCAGGAGCAAGGTGCCGCCGGGCGGGTACAGATAGTGCGGGTCGACGTAGCTGAAATGCTCGTTGTAGATGGCCCAGTGCCGCCGGAAGTTGGACACCGCGCGGTACACCGGACCGAAGTCGTCGGTGATGTAGCCGTTGGTGGCCAGCACGTAGCTGCGGTGGATGATCGACAGGATCGCGAGCGGCCACAGCACCGAGCGCAGCACCGTGGCGGTGCTCGGCGCAGAGGTGCGGGGACGGAAAATATTCAGAAGACCGACTCTGGCGGCATTGGTCGGGGATTCTGCTTCGGCCACCAGCGAACCTTATACCGACGCCGATCGCGCCCGGCGTCAGGCAGGACAGTACGTGTCGGTCTCGGGCAGGTTGCCGCCGTCGAGATAGCCGGTCAGCGGGGGCAATGCGCACGCGGTGTAGATGCTGGCCCCGTGGCCGACGCCTTGCCACATCACCCGACGGTTGTTGGAGCCGGCGTTGATGACGGTTGCGGCCACAGCCGCAACGCCCTCGTTGCCGACGATCGGGTCATTGCGCACGCCGAGCAGCAGCACCGGAATCTTGAGGTCCTTCGGGTCTTTCGGTGCCGTGCTGCTGGGCCAGTTGAGGCATTTGACGAGGTTCAGCGCGCCGACCGCGCCGAACTGCGGGTAGAGCTTGCCCCAGGCGACCACGAGTTCGCGAACGCGGTCGGGGGTCGGTCGGTTCAGCGCGTCGCTGCATGAGTTGACGAACTGGCCGTCGGTCTGGCGCAGGTTTTCGGCCTGGGTGATCAAGCCCGAGATCGGGCCGGCGTCACCGGCGCGAGCCGCGGCCAGTGCGGTCGCCAAATTGTTGGTGGCGGCCAGTCGGTCGCCCTGGGGGAAGCCCATTCCGGTGGTGATGGCGTCGGCCAGCGTGGCCACCGAGGCCCCGGCGGGCCCTCGGCCGGCGCGCGCATCGGCCAGCAGGGAGTCGACGGCACCCTTGGGGTCGGGTGCCAGTGGGCAGTTGGTGGCCACGCACTGCGCGGCGAACGCGTCCAGTGCGGCCTGCTGGCCTTTGACCCGCTGCTCGGCAGCCGCCTCGGCGCCGATCGCCAGCGGCAGCGGGGAGTCCAGGACCAGTCGCGACACCTTGTTGGGGTGCGAACCGGCGTAGGCCAGGGCCACCTGGGCGCCGTTGCCGACACCCAGCAGGGCCAGGGTGGGCACGTCCCAGGTGCTGCGCAGCCGCTCCAGGTCTTCGGCGGCATGCGCGTTGTCGTAAGCCGAGTCGCCCGGGGCAATGGTGTCAGTGCAACTGGTGGTGGCGGTCATGGTGACTTCGCGCAGATTGGCCACCGGATCGTCGCCGGCCTGAAACTGGGTCTGGTCCAGCATTTCCTGGCGGTCGTAGACGTCGCGGCAATCGAGTGCGTCGGACATGCCGATGCCGCGCCGGTCCACGGCGACGATGGGATGGGTCTTGAGGATGTCGGTTCCCGAGCGCGCCAGCCAGGTCGGCAGCTGCACCGAGGTGGGGATGTCGGTCCCGGTGGTCATCACCAGCGGGCCGGCGTCGGGCGGGGTCTGCGTCGAGCGGGCCCGCACGACGCCGATGCTGACCGTGCCGGTGGCCCCGCTGATCGGGTCGAGATCGGCGTCGTAGGTCGCGCAGTCCAGCGTGACGCCGGTGGGCGGTTGCACGCCGGCGCCGCTGAACACCCGAGGCGTGCAGTCGCGCCAGGACAGGTCGTTCTTGGGGGCTTCGATGCCGGGCGGACCGGGTGGGGCCGCCGACGTGCTCACGGGTTGTCCCTGCGGGTGAGCGCCGGAATCGGTGGCATACCGCGGATCTGCGGCGAACAGCGGTGCGCAAGCGGTGAGCACTCCCAGTGACAGAACGGGCGCGGCGACCGCGGACCTTCTCAGGGCTTTCACCAGCTGATGACGCATGCCGACCACAGTAGCGACAGACAGTGCCGATGCTCCTCGCGCCAGCGCTCGTCGGCGCATCTACCCGCGGACGTAGCGGGTGTACAGGTAGCCGTCGTCGTCGGTGAGCAGGTGTGACGGCCGCATCCGGGTGTGTGCCTGGCCCGGGCCGGTGGCGATGCGCCGTGCCACGCCGCCGACCAGGATCGGAGCCACTGTCAGGCACAACTCGTCGAGCAGGTCCTGCTCGATCAGCAGGCTCAGTAGTTGGGGACCGCCCTCGGTCAACACCCGGAAGAGTTTGCGTTCGGCGAGGATTCGCAGTGCCACCGCCGGGTCCACTCGGGTTGGATCGGCACCGGAGGCGTCGAGTACCTCGGCGACGGTTCCCAGCCGGTGCCGTGCCTCGCCGACGGTCTTGGTGGCGGTGAGGATCAGTGGTGCCACCTCGGTGCGGGTGAAGAACTTGGCGTCAGGCTCGAGGTCGGCCGACGCGGTGACGACGGCGATCGGCGGCACCTCAGCCTGGCCGCGACGTTGCCGCTCCTGACGTTGTGCGACCGTCAGCTGGACGCCCGAATAGTTCTCGATCCGTACGGTGGCAGCGCCCATCAGGATGACGTCGGCGGTGTGGCGCATGAGATTGAACACAGCCCGGTCACCCGGACCGCCCAGTCCGCCGGACTTGCCGTCCTCGGTGGCGCCGCCGTCCAGACTGCTGATCATGTTGCCGCGAACCCAGCATCTCTGCAGGTCATCGGGATAGGCGTAGTAATCGGCCAGCCGGCCGTCGGTGATTTTGTCGACATTTCCCAGCACGGTCAGTTCTGTTCCGGCGGTGTCATCGGACATGAACTGAATTGGAGCACGTCGTTACGCTGCCTCCATGCACGGGTCCAGCGGCGTCGCTCATCTCGCCGATCGTCATCCCTCCGTCACGCCCGAGCGGCTGGTCGCACAGTTGGTTCCGCCGCCGACGTTCGCCGACGTCAGCTATGACAGCTATCGCCCGGACCCGTCCGAACCGTCTCAGGCCGCCGCGGTTCAGTCGTGCCGCGATTTCTGTGAGCAGGCAGCGCTGAGGCGGGCCGGCAAGAAGAAGCTGTTCGGCAAGCGCGAGGTGCTGCCGGGGGTCGGGCTGTACCTGGACGGTGGGTTCGGCGTCGGCAAGACCCACCTGTTGGCCTCGACCTATTACACACTTTCCAAGGACGAGGCGGCCGCGGGATACCCGGCGGCGTTCGCCACGTTCGGCGAGCTGACCCAATTGGCCGGGGTGTTCGGCTACAACGAGTGCATCGACCTGCTCTCCGAGTATGTCGTTGTCTGCATCGACGAGTTCGAGCTGGACGACCCGGGTAACACGACATTGATCTCGCGGTTGCTCTCGGCGTTGGTGGAGCGTGGGGTGTCGATCGCGGCCACCTCGAACACCCTGCCCGAACAGTTGGGTGAGGGCCGGTTCGCCGCGCAGGACTTCCTGCGCGAGATCAACACGCTGGCCCAGATTTTCACCACGGTCCGCATCGAGGGCCCCGACTATCGGCATCGCGATCTGCCGCCGGCGCCCGAGCCGCTCTCCGATGAGGAGGTGGCACAGCGGGCCGAGGGTGTCGACGGCGCGACGCTGGACGACTTCGATGCGTTGTGCGCGCATCTGGCCACCATGCACCCGTCGCGCTATCACGCGTTGATCGAAGGGGTGACCGAGGTGTTCATCACCGGGGCGCATCCGATCGAGGATCAGAGTGTGGCACTGCGGCTCGTGGCGTTGACCGACCGGCTGTACGACGCGGGTGTTCCGGTGCTGGCGTCAGGGGCCAAGTTGGACACCATTTTCAGTCCGGAGATGGTGGCCGGTGGGTTCCGGAAGAAGTACCTGAGGGCCACCTCGCGGCTGCTGGCCTTGACCGCCGCGGCGCAAAGGACCGTTTAGACCGGCCGGGTCATCACGTAGTCGTCCTCGGTGCGGGTGCCGAGCCGGAAGGTCTTGGTGCCGCTGATGGTGAAGCCGTTCTTGGTGTAGAAGCGCTGGGCGCGGTGGTTGTGCTGGTTGACCCCCAGCCACATGCAGCCGGCCCCGGATTCGGTCCCGGCGTCCAGGGCCGCCGACATCAATGCCTGGGCCACACCTTCGCCGTGCCGGCCGGGCAGCACGTAGATCTTCGACAGTTCCAGTGCGGGCCGCAGGGTCACCGCCCGCTGGACATCATCGTCGTCGGGCACACCGTGGATCAGCATGGCGTATCCCGTGATCGAGTCCTCCCGCGCCACCAGCACGATCCGGTTCGGATCGGTGAGGTACTCGCCGAAGCGTTCCTCGGACAGGTTTTCGGCGATGAATGCGGCGACGTTTTCCGGGGTCACCGACGGGGGACAAGCCAAGGGAAATGTGGCGGCCGCGACCGCGGCGAGTTCCGGAAGATCAGCTGCCGTGGCGGGCGCTACCTGCATGGCTCTCCGTAGGCGCCCGCTCGTCGGTGATCACGGCAGGGGAGCGCCCGGCTGCCACAGATTCCATTGCGCCAGGTGCTTTCCCGACTTGGTGTCGGTCAACACCACGTTGGTGACCAGTGCGCGGTAGACGTCCCAGTAGACGTCGCCGTTGACGGTGGCGCCCGGGGGCGCGTTGCGCAGAGCTGCTTCGAGCCGGTTGGGCGCATCGGTGTGCTTGGGCTCGTACGCGTCGGCGTAAGGGGTGACGCCGTTGAAGGTGAACGCCAGTGCCATCGCGTACGGGTTGGGCGCAGCGACGGTGGTCACCGTGATCGGGGCCCGCCACGGACCGCCCTGGGCGCGCCAGCGGGGCGAACCGTTCCAGCCCCAGCCGGGCGGAACGTCGCTGGCGAGCACGTCGTGCACGGTGACGTCGGCGACGATGCCGTTGTCGGTCTCGACCCGCAGCGTCTCGCCGATGTTGCCGATCGGGGTGGCTTCGGCCGAGGCCGCCGGCGGAGCCACGAAGGCGGTAACCGACACCACCATGGCCGTGAACATGAGCGCAAACCAGCGAGGCATGCCAGGCATGATCGCACAGACTGAAACGTGTTACAGCCGGTTGGGTCAGGACACCCACGGCCCGACGCCGCCGACCTTGTCGATCCGGATGCGGGTGAGCCACCCCGGCGGCGCATCCTTCGGCGGGAACGGAACGTCGGGAGCGGCCAGGGTTTGCGCCAGGTCCTTGAGGAGTTCCGGTGCGCCGCCTTCGATGATGCGGGCGGTACCGGTGATCGCCAGATAGGGGCGCATCACCTCGCCCACCCGGCCCGGGTCGAGGATCGTCACCGCGACACGGGGATCGCGGCGGACATTGCGGACCTTCTTGTGTTCGGACAGGTGTGCCGTGACGAGCTCGTCACCGTCGGGAGTGGACTGCAACGCCACCCAGACCAGGGTGACCTGTGGGCTGCCGTCCGGGTTCAGCGTGACGAGCGTGGCGTCGGCCCCTGCACCGATCAGTTCGCGTGCGGCGTCGTTGAGTATCACGGTTGGTTCTACGGATGGGTGACCGCTTTCATTCCCGGCTCATTCCGCTTCGGTGTCCGCGGCCTTCGTCATGAACGGTGCCAGTGCTTCGGCCAGTTCGGTCTCGAACCGCTGCGGGTCGGCACCGAGGCGGTGCAGTGGCCCGTCGGAGTCCTCGGCCTCGGCCAGGGCGAGCAGGATGTGTTCGGTGCCGATGTAGTTGTGGCCGAGCCGAAGTGCCTGCCGGAAGGTCAGTTCCAGCGCTTTCTTGGCGCCGCCGTTGAACGGGATCAGTGCCGGAACCTCGCCTGCCGGTGGCGGAAGGGTGATGGCAGCACGAGCGGCTTCTTCGGTGATGCCTTGACTCACAAGGAGTTTGGCGGCAATCCCGTCGGGTTCGGCGAACAGGGCCAGCAGTAGGTGCTCGGGGGCGATTTCGGCATTGCCTGCCGCGTGGGCGGTGTTCTGCGCGGCGACGACGACGTTTCTGGCCCTTGGGGTGAACCGGCCGAATCCGGCACTCGGGTCGAGCGCGGCGGGGTCGAAATCGGGGACCTTGGGGACGAAGCGTTTCTGGGCGGCTTGCTTGGTGACACCCATTGCCTGGCCGATGTCGGTCCAGGAGGCGCCCGAGCGCCGCGCTTGGTCGACGAAATGTCCGATGAGGTGGTCGGCGATGTCGCCGAGGGCATCGGCGGCGATCATCGCGTCGATCAACTGCTCGAGGGGTTCGGTATGGGCCTTCTTGATTGCGCTGATGAGGTCGTCGAGGCGGACGGGGTTGGTGAGGGTGACGTTTTGGACCATGCGTCAACCCTAGGTTGACGATGCGGAGGCGTCAACCACAAGTTGACGGCGGCGAGTGGCGGGTGGCGCGGTGCCCGGGGACCCGCCCTCGCGGATCGGGCAAGATAGCGCCGGTGAATCTTGAAGAGCGCGTGCTCAACCTGTTGCGGCCCGTGCTGCGGCCGGTGATGCGGGTGCTGTCGCTGCGCACGATCGTCATCGTCGGTGCGCTGTCGGTGGTGGTCACCGTGATCACGCTGGGAACCTGGGTGTGGATCGGCGTCACCAATGACCAGTACAGCCAGCTCGACCGGCGCCTGGATTCGCTGAGCAGCCTCGGCGACGTGAGCACGCTGCTCAGTGCGACGAAGCAAGGTGCGGCGGACAACTCCACGCATGACGACGGTGGCTTGGTCCGCACCGCGCACATCGGTGGCGTCAGCGTCTCGGTCCCCAGTGACATCGTCTTGCCGAGACTGGAAAACGGCTATGCCAACACCACGATCGACGGGGTCGAGTACCGGGTGCGGACGTTCACTGCCGGGCCGGCCAGCATCGCACTCGGTGCACCGCTGGCCGAGACGCAGCGCCGGATCGACGAGCTGCACCTGCGGGTGTTGCTGATCTGTGGCGGCGTCATCGGCAGCACCATCGTGGTGGGTTGGATGATCTCGCTGGTGATGATCACGCCGTTCCGCCTGCTCGCGCAGCAGGCACGTGCCATCAACGCCCAGTCCAAACCCGATGAGGTGCAGGTGCGCGGTGTACGGGAGGCCGTGCAGATCGCCGAGGCGGTCGAGGGCATGCTCGCGCGCATCGGCAATGAGCAGGAGCGCACCAAGGCCGCGCTGGAATCGGCCCGCGACTTCGCCGCTGTCGCTTCCCACGAGCTGCGCACCCCCCTGACGGCGATGCGTACGAACCTGGAGGTGCTGTCCACCCTGGACATGACCGCCGAGCAGCGTCAAGAGGTGATCGGCGATGTGCTGCGTACCCAGAGCCGCATCGAGGGCACCCTGACCGCACTGGAGCGGTTGGCTCAGGGTGAGTTGACCACCGTCGAGGACTTCGTGCCGATGGATGTCACCGAACTGCTCGACCGCGCGGCCCACGATGCGCTGCGCACCTACCCGGGCTTGCGGGCCACCTTGATGCCCTCGCCGACGGTGCTGATGCTCGGCATGCCCGCGGGCCTGCGTCTGGTGATCGACAACGCCATCGCCAATGCCGTCAAACACGGTGGGGCCACCGAGATCCGGCTCAGTGCGGTCAGTTCGGCCGATGACGTGCAGATCGTGGTCGATGACAACGGTTCCGGAGTGCCCGAGGCCGAGCGCGCCGAGGTGTTCGAGCGGTTCGCCCGCGGCACCACCGCATCGCGTTCGGGATCTGGGCTGGGCTTGGCCCTGGTGGCTCAGCAGGCCGAATTGCACGGCGGCACAGCGGCTTTGCTGGAGAGTCCACTGGGCGGCGCACGGCTGTTGTTGCGGCTGCCGCTCAGGCCGGCCCGGGTGGAGGATGCGCCGTTCTGACCTGACGGCGGCTCAGCAGTCCTGAATCGGTGTCCGCGCCAGGAGCTCGTCGAGGAAGCCCGCGGCCTCGCGTCCGGCGCGCTCCACATCTCCGGCGGCGATCGCCTCGACCAGCTCGTCGTGCGGGAACATCCCGCCCGGGGCGGCGCTGGCGGTCGCGACGCTGGCCGTGATCGCCTCGAGTAGCCCGCGGTAGATCTCGATCAGCACCGGGTTGTGCGATGCACGCACCACTGCCAGGTGGAACTCCGTGTCGGACTGGGTGAACTGCGCGTGATCGGTGGTGTCGGTGTGTGCCAGGTGAGCGCGGAGTTCGGCAAGGTCTTCTTCGGTGCGGGCGGTCGCGGCCAGCCGGGCACCCTCCACCTCGAGGCAGCGCCGGACCTGTAGCACATCGCGCAGCTCGGATCCGCACAGCCGGCGCAGCGCTGCCGACACCTCGCTGGTGGCCCGCACGTAGGTGCCGTCGCCCTGGCGGACTTCGAAAATGCCGTTGTGTGCCAGCGCCCGAATGGCTTCCCGCACCGTGTTGCGCCCGACTCCGAGCGCCTCGACCAGTTCGGGCTCGGTGGGAATCCGGCTGTCCACCGGCCATTCGCCCGAGGTGACCAAGGTGCGCAACTGCTCGATGACCTGGTCGACCAGGCCCGTGCGCCGCGTTGTGGCCAGAGGCACTTTTGGCCCTTCCTTTCTCGGCCTTTCATCCAATCATAGGATGTATGGCATCATAGCCGGGTGAGTAGGACCCTGCGCAACGAATCCACGAACAGCTACGAGCACGATCTGGAGCTCGAGCTGGACGGTGCGGTAGAGGTTCGTCCCGGTGCAATGGCGGCAGGCGGAGCGCTCCTGGTCGTCGCGGTGATCCTGACCGCGCTGAACCTGCGCCCCGCGATCACCAGCATCGGACCGGTCCTCGGCGAGATGCGTGAATCGCTCGGCGCCTCGGCCGTCTGGGCCGGCGTGCTGACCACGCTGCCCGGGCTGTGTTTCGCCGCCGCGGGCCTGACCGCGCCCTGGTTGGCCCGCCGCGTCGGGCTGGGCCGGGCGATCTCGATCGCCCTGGTGATCCTCAGCATCGGCCTGGTCGTCCGCGTGCTCGACGGCCCCTACGTGGTGATCGGCGGGACGCTGGTGGCCACGGGCGGCATCGCGCTGGTCAATGTGCTCATCCCGGTGGTGATCAAGGGTTCGTTTCCCGCCCAGATCGGTCTGATGACCGGTGTTTACACGGCCGCCCTGCAGGGCGGCGGCGCGCTGGGATCCGCGGTCACCCCGCCGCTGGAGCCTCTGCTCGGCGGCTGGCGCGGTGCGCTGGGCTCCTGGGCGCTGGTGGCCGTCGTCGCGCTGCTGTTCTGGTTGGTGGGTGCTCGGGGCATCAGCCGGGCCCGCGCCCAGCAGGCTGCCTCGGGTGGTTCGGCACGGTCCCTGCTGCGCAGTCCGCTGGCCTGGACCATCACCTTGTTCTTCGGCTGCCAGTCGTTCCTGGCCTATGTCGTGATGGGCTGGCTACCCGAAGTGTTCATCGACAACGGCGTCAGCAAGACCGACGCCGGGCTGCTGCTGGGGCTGGTGTCCATCCTCGCGGTGCCGATCAGCCTGATCGTGCCGCCGCTGGCGGCCAAGCAGAAGAACCAGAGTGGGTGGATCGTCGGCCTCGGCGTGATCGGGATGGTCGGCATGATCGGTCTGCTCGTCAATCCTGGCGCGGTGCCGCTGCTGTGGAGCTTCTTCATCGGCATCGGTATGAGCGTTTTCTCGTTGGCGCTCACGGTGATCGCGCTCCGCGCGCGCAACGCCGAGGACACCGCCAGGCTGTCGGGGATGGCGCAGGGCTTCGGCTACCTGCTGGCCGGCGTGGGCCCGTTCACGTTCGGGTTGCTGCATGACATGACCGCCGGATGGACCGCGCCGTTCGTGATGGTGCTGGCGGTCTACCTGGTGCAGATGGTGGCAGGTGCGCTCGCCGGCCGTAACCGCTACGTCTGAGTCACAAGCCCGCATTGTGACGCCACAACATTGTGGCGCCTACCGGTGATCGGAGCAGGCCACCACCATTGGTGAGGTGACCACGTGTACCGCGCCCTATACGGCGGCAAGGCCGTTCCACACCGCTCTTCTTGCCGAATTGAACAGTGCGGGTTCGGCCTTCGGGCACATCACGCCGAACTGGTTCGCCTCGGTCATGGGCACCGGCATCGTGGCCACGGCCGCGGTCACCCTGCCGCTGCACCTGCCGGGCCTTCACGAATTCGCCACGGTGGTTTGGATTCTGGCCGGCACGCTGTTGGTGGTGCTGACCGCGGCGTTCGCCGCGCACTGGATCCGGCATCGTGACCAGGCGAAAGCCTATGCCGCGCATCAGGTGGTCGGGCAGTTCTATGGCGCTCCGGCGATGGCGCTGCTCACGGTGGGAGCGGGGGCGCTGCTGCTCGGCCCTGCGATCGTCGGCCAGGCTGCGGCGGTGGCGCTGGACGTGGTGCTGTGGACTGCCGGAACGGTGTTGGGACTGGTTGTGGCCCTGTGGCTTCCGTTCGCGATGATCACCCGGGAGGATCACGCCGACGTGGAGGCGGTCCCGGCCTGGATGATGCCCGTGGTTTCACCGATGGTCTCCGCCTCGACCGGCGCGCTGCTTGTGTCACACCTGGGCCCCGGGCAAGCCGGGATGACCTTGTTGGTGGCCTGCTATGCCATGTTCGGCCTGAGCCTGCTGGCCGGACTGATCACCACGACCATGGTGTACTCGCGGCTCATGCACGGTGGCTTCAGCCAGGTGCAGGCGGTCCCCACGGTGTGGATCGTGCTGGGTGTCGTCGGCCAGTCGATCACCGCGGCCAATCTGCTGGCCGCCCATGCCGGCTCGGTACTGACCGATCCAGCCACGGTGTCGGCCCTGCACGCTTTCGGGATCGTGTACGGCCTGGTGATGGGTGGTTTCGGAGCGTTCGTGTTCTGCCTCGCGACGGCACTGACCGTGCACGCGGCACGGCGCGGGTTGTCTTTCAGCCTGACCTGGTGGAGCTTTACCTTCCCGGTGGGTACCTGCGTGACGGGTGCGTCGGCGTTGGGTGCGGCCACCGGTGCGGTGGCCATCTCCTGGCTTGCGGTCGCGTTGTACGTGTTGTTGCTCGGTGCGTGGGCGACGGTGGCCACCAACACGGTGCGCGGTGTGCGGTCCGGTCGGCTGCTGCGCGGCTGACGCACAAGGTGGCGCCGAGTGCGACGCAGGGGTCGTAGATCCTTCGCGGGAACGACCTTTGCGTCACTCTCGGCGGTGTTGATGGGACCCGATGTGACTGAGCAGCTCGCGCACCGCCCCCGCCGGTGGGGTGCGGCCTCCCGACCAGATCGCCCGCAGTTCCCGGCACAGGTCCAGCCCGGTGACGGGCACCGCGCACAACCGGCCGAGGGTGAGGTCGTCGTCGACGGCCAGTCTGCTCATCACGGCCGGTCCGGCACCGGCCAGCACCGCGGCGCGCATGGCAGCCGCAGAGGACAGTTCGATCACCGGATCGGCTTGCCGGCTCGAGGGGCCCAGCGTGGACCGCAGCGCGGAGCTGAGGGCTTCCCGTGTGCCCGAACCGGGTTCGCGGGACACCAGCGCGGTCGCGTTGAGTTCGCCGGGGTCCACCGGTGCCGACCGGCGTGCCCACTTGTGCTCCGGCGGCACCACGGTCACCAGTTCGTCATGGGCGATCACCCGGCTGCGTAAACCGGCTGGGGCTCCAGGGGATTCGATGAACCCGAGGTCGGCGGACCCGTCACGCACCGCGGCGATCACCTGATCGCTGTTGGTCGCGGTGAGGATGACTTGCGGTGCGGCGACGCCTCGGCGTGCCGCGTCGGCCTGCAGCGACACCAACCACCGTGGCATGAGTTGCTCGGCGATCGTCAGGCTGGCCGCGACGGTGATCCGGCTGTGGCTTTCGTTGCGCATCGCGGCCAATCCGGCGTCCACGCGTCCGGCGACATCGAGCAATTGATCGGCCCACTCGGCGACGACCGCCCCGGCCGCGGTCAGCCGCGAGCCACGGGGACTGCGCTGCACCAGCCGCACCCCGGTTTGGGCTTCGATGGAGGCCAGGCGGGCCGATACCGCTTGCTGGGTGAGGCCCAGTTCCCGGCCGGCGGCGCCGAGGCTGCCGGTGCGCGCGATCGACAGCAGCACTTCGAACGCTGCCAGCTCGGGCATCCGTGCGCTCAGCGGCATGTTCAGGATCGTAGGTCGTGGTCACAAACCACGCTTGTGAACGCCCGGTTATGGACCGCGGGCGGCCGTGGTGTAGCCTGGCCGACGTGACTATCGGTGTGTGTGCCAGCTATTGGCGCTTTATCAAGGCTCCGGGCGGAGCCGATAAAGCGCAGCACTAAGCACGCATCCACCCGGAGCCCAGGCAGTGACCATCGGTCGCTGCCTTTCGTCGTTACAGGGCGCCGGACCTCTGACAGGTGCCCACCACCAGGAAGGCACCTGAAAATGAATTTGGCGCAGATCGCCAACGCCCCCGCCACATCGGACCGACGGGTCCGCAGTTTCAGCGCGATTCCCAGCCCGCACGACGTGCTGTCCGAGTTCCCGCTCGGGGAGCGCCGTGCCGAGCGGGTGGCCCGCGACCGCGACCAGATCGCCGACATCCTGGCCGGCCGGGACGACCGGCTGCTGGTGGTCGTCGGTCCGTGTTCGGTGCACGATCCCGCCGCCGCGCTGGAGTACGCCAGCCGGTTGGTCAAGGTGGCCGACGAGCTCAAAGACCAGCTCAAGATCGTGATGCGGGTGTACTTCGAAAAGCCGCGCACCACCATCGGCTGGAAGGGTCTGATCAACGACCCGGGCATGGACGGCACCTACGACGTCGCGCGTGGCCTGCGGGTGGCCCGCCAACTGCTGCTCGACATCATCGACATCGGGCTGCCGGTCGGGTGCGAGTTCCTGGAGCCGACCAGCCCGCAGTACATCGCCGACGCCGTCGCCTGGGGTGCGATCGGTGCTCGCACCACCGAGTCGCAGGTGCACCGCCAGTTGGCGTCGGGCCTGTCGATGCCGGTCGGGTTCAAGAACGGCACCGACGGCAACATCCAGGTCGCCGTCGACGGCGTGAAAGCTGCTGCAGCTCAGCATGTTTTCTTCGGTATGGATGATATGGGCCGGGGCGCGCTGGTCAGCACGGCGGGCAACGAGGACTGCCATGTGATCCTGCGTGGCGGCACCGGCGGACCGAACTACGGCCCCGACGCGGTGGCCGATGCCGCCGCCAAGCTGACCGCTGCCGGGCTGCCAGGCCGTGTCGTGATCGATTGCAGCCATGCCAATTCCGGCAAGGATCACATCCGTCAGGCATCGGTGGCAGCCGAGGTCGCCCAGTTGGTTCGGGACGGGTTGCCGATCAGCGGGGTGATGCTGGAGAGCTTCCTGATCGCCGGTGCCCAGTCGCCAGAGGCCCGTCCGCTGACCTACGGCCAGTCGGTCACCGACAAGTGCATGGATTGGGACGCAACGGATCTGGTGTTGCGGGAGCTGGCAAAGCGCGAAGGTTAGGTCCCGCTCGGCTTGCGGTACCGGCCACCGGGATCGCGGTCGAACTTGGGCGGGTTGGCGGGGTCGAGTTCGATGAGGACATCGTCATCGGCGTCGTTAGGCGCACTGAACACGACGACGTGGGACCCCGCCAGTGGAACCCGGGCGTGATCGGCAACCATGTTGGCGGTCACCACCCGGCGCCCGGCCGGCCCCTCGAATGCGACTGTCACGGTGAATTGCGGGTCGTCCGCGGTCCAGCGTTTCAGGAATTCCACGTTGCTCAACACGCCCGGTGAGCGAACACCATGACTGCGCAGGGTCGCCAGCCGGTGTTGGCGCCGCCGGATGTATCGCACACCCCGCCACGCCGCGAGGGTGGCGGTCGCCGCGCCGGCCGAACAGGCCACGCTGGCCAGGGCGACGACCCCGCCGCTGAAATCCCTGAACCACAGGGCGGCGCCGAGCAATCCGACCGCGACACCGGCCAAGGTAGGTATCAGGGCGATCCAGTTGCCGGTCCTGCGTTGCCCGAACGTGTCGCGGGCCTCGTCGGCAACGATGCTCGCCAGGATGGCCGGCAGAAACGATCCGATGATCGCGGCGATGCCCAACCATGGTGACGGGCCGTGGCTCGGCTGGTCGTGGCTGTGCAGGCTGCGAAACCAGAAGGCGGCCGCGACGGCGATCGGCACCCACAGGATGAACGTCAGCACGGCGAAGAATCGCAGCGTTTCCGATGGCTGGGAGGCCGGCACAGTGATGCGGCTGTGCTTCTCCACGGTCGAGAAGTGGGGGAGCGAACCTTCCCAGCTGTCCGGCTGGACGGTGGTATCGCCGGTCATGAGGTGCTCCCTTCACTCGGAGTCACCAGTATCGGCTACGTGTCCGAGCCTTCGGGCAGGTCGTCCGCGTCGCGCTGCCAGCTTCCGGGCATCATCGGGGTGGTGGTACCGCTGCCGAACGTGTCATCGGCGAGCGTGGTCAGCCCGGCCGGACCGGCAACGGCGGATTTCACTGCGGTGCCGGTGAATCCGAGGTTGCCGGCGCCGCTGCCGGAAGCACGGGTGGCGGTTTGCTCAGGCGGTGCCGTGGTGGTGTCACCGTCTGCGGTCATGAACTCGTAGCGGTAGCCGCGATCTTTGGCTGTCCCGCCGCGACGCTTGCGCGCCTGCGCCCGTCGCTTGTTGATCGCGGCCGCTGTCGCGGCGGCCGCCGACGATGCCCCGACCGAGTCCGACGCCTGCGCGGTCGCGCTGTGCCGCATGGTCGGGCCGAAACCGAACCCGGGGCCAGCGCCGGGGACTGCGTACATGCTGGTTTCGGCGCCGGTGGCCATCGGTGCAGGGGAGGGCGCCGGGGTGACCGGCGCTGCGCTCGGGGCCGGCGCCGCCGTACCCGCGGTCACCGACGGCGCGGACGGGCCCGGGAGTGCGGCGATCGCGGGGTGCTCGGCCGGTTGGGAGACCGTCTCGGGGCCGGGGGCGTCGATGGGAATGTCGTAGGCCTGTGCCAGCCCGACCAGCCCGAGCATGCCCAGCATCGCAGGTGAGGCCGCGGCGACCGCCGCGGCATACAGCGGAGTGCCGAGTACGGCGAACACCGCCGTGTACGCGCCGAGGAAGAACACGTTGATGTAGGTAGTGAACAACAGGGACGGATCGGCAATGATCTCGGCGAGGACCTGAGGAATCCGCCATGGTTCGAGGATGAATTCCCTGAGCTGGTCGTACATCCCGTAAAAGTGCTCGGACTGCCCGGCCAGCCAGTTCCCGATCGGGTCGTTTGCCTCGATCCAGTCTTTGATCGGATTGCTGAACGTGAGGGCGTCACCCGACTCGGCGGCGCGAGCCTGGGTGGCGGCCTGCATGACCATGGCCGATCCCGACCCCAGCTCCCCGATGCCCGGCGCCATCAGCATCGGTGCCGCCGTGGAGGGCGGGGTGGTCGCCACCGCCACTTCGGTGGCCGCCTGGTAGGTCGTCATCGTGGTGGCGGCCTGGACCCACATGCGCACGTAGTCGGCCTCGTTGACGGCGATCGGGACGGTGTTGATCCCGAAGAAGTTGGTCGCCACCAACACCCCGAGGGTCGCACGGTTGGCGGCCAGCTCGGCGAGCGTCGGCATGGCCGCGAGCGCGGCGGTGTAGGAGGCGGCGGCGGTCTCGATCTGCGCGGCCACCCCGGCGGTGCTCGCGCTCGTCTCCGTCAGCCAGGCCAGATAGGGGAGGTGTGCCGTGGTGTACCGCTCGGCGCTGGGACCCTCCCAGGCGCCGGCCTGCACGGTGCCCATCAGGGTCGTCAATTCTGTTGCTGCCGCAGAGTATTCGGTGCTCAAGGAGCTCCACGCGCCGGCGGCGGCCAGCAGCGGTCCGGCGCCGGGCCCGCTGCTGAGAAGTGCCGAGTGGACTTCGGGCGGCACGGCCATCCAGACCGGGGCGGTCATCGCGCACCTCGCCGGAAGCTGCGAAGGGTGGCGGTGCTGTTTGCTGCGATGGGGGTGGGGGCGCAGATGGTCATCGGTGTTGTCCCGGGTGCGGTGCGTGCAGGCGGCCCGGTGTCTCCTTTCGATCGCTTCGCCCCCCGGTAGCTAAGTATGGTTAGCATAAGCTAACTTCAACTTATTTGGGGTATGAAGTTCCTATGTCTTGGGGATCGTCGGTAATGGGCTGAGCTCAGCGACGGTAGGCGGGCAGCTTCTCGGCGAGTTCGTCGAACATGCGCTGGTTGAGCCCGAAGGCCAGCTTCACCTCGCCGACCACGCGATCAATGTCGTCCCTGTCGAGGCCGAGTCCGTCGAGGCGGGCCCGGTAGGCGTCCTTGTACGGCTTGGGCCGCATCGGAAAGTCGTAGAACGCAAGGCCTTCGGCGTCGAGGCCGAACGAGCGGCCCAGAATGCGGCCGATGGCCTGACCGCCGGAAAGGTCACCGAGGTAGCGCGTGTAGTGATGGGCCACGAGCACGCCGCCCCAAGGGGAATCGGCGAACCGATCGCAATACGCACGTACCGCGGGTGAGTCGACGTCACGATCCGCGCCGGGTGCCCAATGGGCCAGGTCGGCGTCGATGGCGTCGAGCCGCTCGAGTGCCGGGTCGTACACGGCGCTGACCAGCGGGTCGGCGCGGTGTTCCCGGACAGCGGACTCCAAGGCGTCATAAATCGCCCGCAACCGCAGCAGATAGTCCACGTAGCCCTGTTCGTTGACCCGGCCGCTCAGCAGCTCGGTGATGAACGGCGACTGCTCGGCGGCGTCGTGCTGGTCGGTCGAGTCCTGACGCATCGCCGCGGACAGCGATCGGACGGACTCGGTTGCGACGGCACTCGGCGGCATACTCGGCTCCACTTGGTAGGGATCAACTTTGACAGCTTGTCAGCATCATCCTGACAACCTGTCGGAAACCTAACACGGGACCGGCGGTTGCGGGGGCCTACGGTTTTCGGAGACGCACGCGGCTAGCGCGTCGCGCCGAGCGCGCGCAGGACGAACCGTTCGATTGCCTGGACCGGAAGGTGCCGCGGCGCCAAGCAAGCGTGAATCAGCGACATGGTGGCGGGCTCGTCGTCGACGACGAACTGTCCGGCGGCGACCCCCTGGGCCAGGATCTCGCGCAGCACGTCCTCGACCGCCACCACGTGGTCGCGGATGGCCAGCATGGTTTCGGTCGACAATGCGCCGTAGAGCTGCATGCCCATACCCATGTGGAATTCCTGTCCGGCCTCCAGCTGATGGCGGATGTACACCCCGAGACGTCCGACCGGATCGTCGACCTCGGACAAGGCGGCGCGCAGCCCGTCGAGGTAGCGGGTGGTCTCGTGGGAGGCGAAGGCGATCACCACGGATTCCTTGTCCGGGAAATGGTGATAGATCGCGGTCCGGCCGATGCCGGCCTCGGCCGCGAGCTTGGCCATCGTGATCGCGTCGAAACTGTGCTCGGCCATGAGCGTCGCGAACGCCTCGAAGATGCGCTGTTGGACCAGCTCGCGGTGTTCTCCGACCGATGAGGCACTGATCCTGGGCACGCTCGACTCTAACCCGGATTTTGCGTGGAAATGGGCGTGGGCTTGGTCTGATGTCGAGTTGTGTTGCTGGGGAGTAGTTTTCGGGTGTAGGCGTGGGTGGATTGTCCTGTTTCGCCAGGTGGTGCGGGCTTTCCCGGGG
>NZ_MLCL01000004.1 GCF_001942625.1 Mycobacterium syngnathidarum | reverse complement strand
CTCGATGTTTACGCACCACCTGCACCGCGACAGCGCCCGAGGCGGTGCGCACCTTCCGCACGTATGCCACCGCCAGAACCTACCCGCTTAGTGCCCCAAACGGGGCACTAAGCCGAGGAAACCTGCAGGTCAACGGACTGCGGATTCGTAGACCAGCCGACCATGACCTAAGTCAGGGGGCGGCCCAAAAAGGCGGATCGCGTGCCCCCAGCGGGCCCTTATGATTACCCACGGAACTCGGTGGGCAGGTTCGAAGGCAAACGGGCTTTGTCCACCCGATGATTCAAAACTTTGCTATGGGAACGCGTCTGCTGCCGTCTTGGTCGGTACCGCACGCGCAGGGAGGATGAGCTGAGATGGGTGCTGGGGCCGAAGGCGAACTGCAGTACGGATTGGATGCGCTTGAGGCAAAAGCCAAGGAGCTGGAGACCGAGCGCGTCCCAACCGTAGGCGCTACTCCCGAGAAGGTGCCGGACAACCTGGCGACCACCTTCCTGTTGTGGAGCCAGCTAGCTGCGTCGGGCTCGAGAATGGAGGCCACCTTCGAGGCGGGCAGCATCGAGGCAACGCGGATTGCCGCGGCCCACCGAACTGCGGCCAGTGCCTACAAGGACGTTCAGCAGCAGGCAACTGAAGCACTGGGCACGCAGATGAACGGCTCAGATGCACCGCCGTCGGCGGTTCAGACAGCTTCTCCAAATACGAGCACGTGGCCCGTACCGAAGGAGATTGTGGTTGGAAGCTATCCGTCTGGGCCGGCGCGAGATGAAATGGATTGGGACGAGGCGGCGAGAATTATTCATGGCGGTGCTGATGTACAGGCACTGTCAATCAAGTACTTTCGGGACCAATGGCAGGTATATCCGGGCACATTGACGGACTACCGCAGGATATTCGCGAAGCGCGCTGACGGTTGGCATGGTGGCGCCGCCGAAACATGTGACGCGGCGATGAAGAGCCTGGACAGCTGGTGGAATGACATGGGCGCGGAGTGCCTCCGGCTGGCGCATGAGGCCACAACATTCGCGGACGCGCACGACAAGCTGGTGGCGGACCATCCCGACTTGAAGGATGTGGAAGACTACAACAACGCAAATTGGGAAGCGCTCGGCGAACAGCTGAACATGACTCCCGACGCAGCCAAACATATGATGTGGGACTCATATCAGCGGCAGTCCGATGCTGCGTTAGACGCCTACGCTGGCACCCATCTCATGGAGATTAAGCCTGGCAAGCCGCCAGCGATTAGTGGACTGCAACCGGTGCGTGAAGGCGAGCTTCCAAACAAGCCCGAAACCCCGGGTGTTCCTGGCGCCGGACCAGGCACCGGCGGTGGCGGTGGCGGTGGCGGAGGCGGCACCCCCGAGATGCCGGAGATGCCTGCTGTGCCGTCGGTGTCGCCCGCCAGTGCTGATCAGTCCGTCGGTCAGGAGGCGGCGGGCTCCCCGAGCGGTGGTTCACCGTCCGGTGGGCAGGGCGGAGGCCAACCGAGTGGTGGCGGCGCACCGAGTGGCGGCGCTCCGTCGGGCGGTCTGCCCAAGGGAACCGAGGGAATGCCGGAGGTGCCTGGCCTCGAGGAGCCCAGCCTGAAGCCGGCCAGCGCCGGCGGGGGCGGCGGCGGTATGGGCGGAGGTGGCGGCGGCATGCCCGCCGGGCCGCTCGGTCCTGCTGTCGGAGCAGACTCGGTGGGCGCTTCACCTGCGGCTGCTCGTGGCGGCGGCGCGCCAGCGGGTGCGCCCGGTGGCGCGGGTGCCGGCGGTATGGGCGGCGGTATGGGTGGCATGGGGGGCGGCCACGGCCAGGGCCAGGGCAAGGAGAAGCGCCGCAACCCGAACCTCGCGGAGGACGAGGACCTCTACGTCGAGGACCGCGCGTACACCGAGGCGGTCATCGGTCGCCGTGCGCGCAAGGACGCCAAGGACAGCAAGTAAAACGACGTCAGTACACAATGGCTCGCCGGCGACGCGACACGTTCTATGTCGTCGGCGAGTTTTGTTGTGTGCCATGTTGTTCGGCAGCACGAGCTAAACGAGTCAGCCCGTCTCGTCACCAGGGCGAGACGGGCTGAACTGGGAAGAGCCAGATTGAGGTCAACGTGGGTGCATCTGGCCGTTCAGATTGCCTGCCTCTTGCTGGTCGGTGCCGTGGTAATCGGTGGCCGCCGCTCTGAGTTTGACGGCGAGGTCAGTCGAAATCAGGTGCATCTTTCCAACTGCTTCTCGGCGTGATGCTTCCGCCGATTGCAGTGCAATCGCGGTTGCGGAGCACACCAGGCCATGGGTTTGGAAGACATGGCCCGATGCACCGTCGGGTGCTGACTTTGCCTTCTCAAGTGTGTCCACCACCTGGTCGTGGACAGCGCCCTTGGAACGGATCGCGTTGGAGACTTTCAAATCAGGCTGTGTCATTGCGGTGCCTTACATGTGTCGGGACGCAGGGGTGAAATCAGCGCGGCGTGGGCCCAAAACCGCCGCCGGGTATCTCTGCGGTCGAAGTCAAGGCATCGTAGTCGTGCGTAACCTTGTCAATTTGGGCGGCATTTTCTTTCGCCTGGTAGACGGTATTCTCCACTCGATCCATTGCTAATGGCACGGTCGCCATCACCATGGCTGCTTCGAAAGCCAAGGATGCGGCTGGTCCGCCAGGTCCCATAAACTTTATTGCAATAGCCGCTGGAACGGATAGGGCGAGGGCTGTCTGGCGTTTCGATACAAAATCGCGTGCGCTTTCTACCTGTCCGGCTTCTGTGGCCAACACCTTCTTGATGGCGTTGTCGTACTCGGCCATTTTGGCTGCCCGCTCTTGCTGCTCACTATTTCTGGCACCGTACGCATCTGACGCCTCACCCTCCCAATCAGGTGGAGGTGTTGACGAATACAGCTTGAGGAAGGCATCGCCGAAATCTTCGGCGCCTCGATGGAATCGTTCACCATCCTCAGGACGGCCAAATCCGAGCGTGTTGCTGGCCACAGTCAGCATGATAAGACCGCCGTTGATGATTGGCGTACTTGCAGCAGCTGCAAATTTGGTGGGGCCGAAGGAAGCAACAGTCTGCATGATCCCGGTGAAATCACTTGCAACGCCGGCCATCCCCCATGGGACGCTGGATTTCATTCCGTTCCCGTGATCGACCGCGCCGTAAACATAATTGCCGTCCATGTACAGCGCATTCAGAACTTTGAAAGTGCCCATGAATTGTTCCGTTCGCGGATGATGCCGTGGACTGTGCCTCAGCTCGGTGATCGATTGGTTGCCTCCCATAACGCTAACACCACGATCGGTGCCCAGAACGCATCAGAATCGTGCATGGAGCAACGAAACCCCGAATTGGTCAGGGCTTGGTGCGCGGGCTCTGCTGTGGGTCTAAGGCGCGGAGGCGGTCCAGCGCGCGCCCGTCGGTGAGCTCAGTTCGCTGTTCGGGGTGGCGCCAGTAGAACCGCACCAGTTCGATGAGGGCGGTGCCTTTGGGGGTGTAGCTGCCGGGCGAATCCATCGCCAGTATCGAACCGTCCTTCATGGTGATTACCATGGGGGTCCAGAAGCGCCCCTCGGTCGGGAGCTTGTCCGTAACCGCCGCAATATCGTCCCACTTTCCTGAGTTCAATGAACCGAGATTGGTGAATTCAAGCTCCTCGGGGGTTAGCAGCAGGTGGCTAGTGCCCCCCTGGCGCTTGAAGACGAACCAAAACCATCCTGCGATGAGGCCAGTCGCGCCGAAGCCGATGGGAACGACCTGGCTCACTCCATCGGGCAATGGTATGTAGAGCCAGCCGGTTATCCATGCGATCACCATTGATAGACCCGATAGTGCCAGAGCGGCGTATGACCTCCGTTGGGTCGCGTCTATGCGTCCGTCCGGCCGCAATAACATCCCCGATTCGTCGAACGCGGCTTGGAATACCGCATTTTTCGCTGCCGCCAATTGACTCGCCACAAAAAGCCAGGTGACCGCTAGCCCAAGCGCGATCACCCCGGTAATGAAGGCCAAGTGTTTGACTGCGATGAATGCCCAGATGCCGCATACCAGCGCAAGAATCAGGTTGATCGCGATGCCAAATCGTCTGCTGAAATTCTCCATCGCTCCCTCTGCGCCCGCCGATGGGTTGGAAATCCGCCGCGTTGCCTCCGTGGACCTTAGCCGGGCTGCTGCCCCTCGGCAGTCAGCTCCGCAACCATCGCATCGAGCCGTTCGCGGTCCGCTTCGATGGATGCCGTCGCCGCGGCGGTTGCCTTCTGAATCGCTTCATTGAGGCGCTGTTCGACAGCTTGCGCGCCGAGCCGCAGTAATCCGTCCTTGATGTACACGTCGATCAGATGGTGGTGCCCGTTGAGCGTGACTTCGACGCTCCGGGCTTCGTCTGCAGCCGTGAACGTTTCGCTGTTCATCTTGTGCAGCTGGTCGTCCATGAGCGCCTGCAGCTGCTGCGCCTGACGCAGAACCGCAGCGACCTGCGGGTGCATCTCATCTGTCACTTCGATTCCTCCCGACCCTTCTGGGACCCCTCTCCCAGGAAGCTTGATGTCACTGCTCGAGCGCCATTTGGTAGCGGCTCTCTTCACGCGGGTTGATCAACGTGATCGGCAGCTGGCGGTGCCGTGGTGTGTCAATAAAGTTGGGCCGCAGGATCACTCGGCCCACTCCCTGATGCGGGCCCAGGTAGGTGGTGGCGTTCGGCCAGGCGACGCGCGGCACCCGCCCGACGCGGCCGTTGATCATCGTCGCGAACTCGCGGAACTGGGGACTCAGGGTCACCACCGCACCCGAAGCCGCCGAGCGGATGACGAACTGGGTGAACAGCCGGGCATCGCCGAGATTGATGCTGACGTCGACGTTGTCGAACGGCATGTACACCGGGTAGCGGTCGGACGTCTCACCGACCAGCACCCCGGCCGAGCCGATCGGCAGGTCATAGTGCTTGTCGGTGACGGGCGTGAGGCCCTGAAGGGCCGCCCGTTGTCCGCCGTAGAGGCAGGAAAACCCGCGCGGCGTGGTCGGATTCGACAGCGTCGTCAGCAATACAGTCGAGGTCGGCGCCGCACCGGGACGGATCCGTACGCACGTGGTGGTGTGATCGGCCCGTGCCGACCACCAGACGTCGGGGCCACCGGGTGCGTTGTACGCCGCGGTGAAGGTACTGCGGCCCTTGATCACCGACCAGGTTTCCTTCTCGAAGCTGATCTCGGTGGCCTTGTCGTAATCATCGAAGCTACGTGAGCACCGGGCGTCGATTCCGTTGCTGGCCAACTGATCCGCGATGCGGGTCGCCGAGGCGACGAGATACCGGGCCAACCCGGACACCCCGCTGTCGCGGCGCTGGGCCGAACGCCGGGTCTTCTCCGGGTCGGCGCGCAGCACGATCCAGGTGCGCCGGTTCGCCGGCGCCGGGTACGGGCCCACCACCTGTTCGTAGAGCGCGACCAGGCTCGACGGTGCGGTCTTGCCGACGCGGTAGCCGGCCGACACCACGTCGGCTTCCAGATCGGGGCAGTGCGCCCAGAGCAACTTCTCGACCAACTTGGTGCTGACGGTGTCATCAGAGACGGCGTCGCCGTTGACGATCACGGTCGGGGTGAAAGGCCTTGGCAACAGCTCGATCACCGCGACCAGGTAATCACCTTGCCAGCGCACGGCGACGTGATCTCCTGGCATGACCGTGGCTCCGACCGCAGGCTCCGACGCCACGTCGGGAGTGCTGCGATGGCGCCGCCGCCAGGAAAAGACCGCCCGGACCCAGCCGGTGAGCCGGTAGCCACGAATGGTGAGCACCGAGAAGATCGCGATCAACACCGACAGCGTGATGCCCAGCCACAGCAGGTGGAAGTGCAGGCACACCGCAATGCACGCCGGTATCAGTGTGGCCGCCCAGATCGCGTGCCCCGTGGTGAACTTGAAGCCGAAATTCCGGCGCAGGAAGTTCACTGGCGCCGTCGCAATGCGCGTCGGGTCATCGCAGCGATCCCGAGAATCAGGGCCAGTGCTACTCCGGCCACCACGACACCGGTGATCGGCCCACGGTCTGGCGGCGGGATGTACACCGGCGGCGGTACTTCCTTGACCCGGAACGGCGCCTTGGCCGGACCCTCGGGAACCTCCCACGTCAGTGCGGCTACCGGATCGACCACGCCGGCACCGACATAGTTGTCGACGCCGCCGCCGGGATGGCGTGCGGTGGCGGTGATCCGGTTGATGATCTGGGCCGGGGTCAGGTCCGGGTAGCGCTGCTTCACCAGTGCGGCCAGGCCGGAGACAAAGGCCGCCGAGAAGGACGTGCCGTTGAGCGGCACCGGGCCGTCCTCACCCGGGGTGGCGTTGACCGGCTGGCCCTCGTAACCCAGCGCGGTGAGGTTCTCGCCCGGTGCTGCCGCGCCCAGCCACGGACCCGACATCGAGAAGTTGCTGGGCTGGCCGTTCTGGCCGACGCTGCCGACGGTGAGCACCAGCGGGTCGTACCAGGCCGGGCTCACGATCGTCTGCACACCCTTCCAGCCGCGGGCATCGGCCGGAACCGACGGATCCGGTGGCGGATTCTGGCTGCAGTCCTGGCCGGTGTTGCCGGCGGCGACGACGATCACCGCGCCCTTGACGTTCACCGCATAGTTGATGGCTGCACCCAAGCTGGTCTCGTCGATCCGACGGGTGACCTTGTAGCAGGCCGCCTCGCTGATGTTGATCACCTGCGCGCCGAGGTTGGCCGCGTGCACCACCGACCGGGCCAGGCTGCGGATCGAGCCCGCGGTCTGGGTGGTGTTCGGGTCGTTGGGATCCTGGCGCGAACCCTTGGGCTGGAACGCGACCGACGTCTGACGCAGCGAAATCAGTCGTGCATCCGGGGCCACACCGATGAATCCGTCGGTGGGGGACGGGCGGCCGGCGATGATCGATGCGGTCAGGGTCCCGTGGGCGTCACAGTCGGACATCCCGTTGCCCGCGGCGTCGACGAAGTCGCCACCTGGCTCGGCTGGGACCCGGGGGGAACCGTTGACCCCGGTGTCGATCACCGCGACAGTTACCCCGGCGCCGGTTGCGAACTTCTGCGCCTCGGCCAGCTTCAGATAGTCGGCCGCCCACGGCTTGTCGGCGAAGTTCGAATTCGGCATGACCGTGGGCGTCGCGCAGATCTTGCGCTGCTCGGTCGGCTGGTCGGGACCGGTTTCATCAGGTGGAACGGCTGCGGCGTCGATCGCTGGCGGATCGATCGCGAACGCCGGAGGCGCACTGAATAGGGCCAACAAAACTGCCAGCAGCATCACGGCTAAGCGCTGCACGCCTCACACTCCCCCAATGACGTCGGACATGTCTGCAGTGTGCTGGTGCACTTTCAGCAAACAATATCCGGCCTGTTTAGAAACGCATCGTCTCACGTCAAGCCGTCCGGCTATTTGCACGCAGGCAATCATAAGGGGACGCTGATCAGCGTGATGACGCTTCTTGCCTCTGACGGTTCGGTTGTGAACGGTGTGGCTTGAGCAGGAATTCCTGTCCGGAACGCCCTGAACCGCTGCTTAGAATTGCCGGCAAGGTAGAGGTCCCGTTGCGGAGGGCGGCGATGACAGAGTTGACGGCATGCGGCGTTGCGTCGGCAGTCTGACTAGTTGGCGATGACTCTCGGTGTCGGCATCGATCTCCGATTGCACGGTCGTGGCTGAGCTGGTCCGCGATCGGACGTCGATGTCCGCGCGGAAACAATGAATGACACCGGGACGGGCCTGATGTGATTGGAGGCTGGAGCCCATGACGAACGGCGAACCCGGTGATCCGCGGGCGAAGTATCGGCAATTGCCCCAAACGCCAGATGTGGCCGACACGGTCGAGTCCATCGACGTTGGCGACGACATTCCCGACGATCCCGACCACAACGACGGCGCACGCCCGTACCTGGGGATGACGCTCGGACCGTGGGCGCGCTAGCGAGACAAGCACGATAACCACTGCTTCGGCCGCTGGCAGTCCCATCCAACTTCAATACCTGAGGCCCGAGAGTCGAGTTCAGCGGTAACTACGCGTCCAAATCCTGTTCCACCAGACCCGCCACGGTCGCCAGCACATCGGCGTCGTCGGATTCCACGGTCACTTGGGCGCCGTTGCCGGCACCGAGCGTCATGATCATCAGGGCCGAGCCGGCGTCGACGGGCTCGCCGCCATCCATGGACAGGGTGACTGGCACGCCGGCGTTGACCACCGCTTCGGCGATGATCGCGGCGGGGCGGGCGTGCAGGCCGATGGCCGAACCGACGGTGACTGTCTTGCTGGGCATGTTCTCTCCTTGGGGTTGTGACTAGGTGGTTGTGACTAAGTGGTTGTGACTAGGCGGTGGCCAGTGCCGGGGTGTCCGGTGTGGTGACGGTTGGTTTGATGAATTGTTTGGCCATGATGACGGCCAGGGCGGCCACGATGGTGCCGGCGGCGAGGGCGGTCAGGAACCACAGCAGGTTGCCGATCGCGAAGAACACGAAGATGCCGCCGTGCGGTGCTTTCAGCGTGACGTCGAATGCCATGATCATGCCTCCGGTGACGGCGCCGCCGAACATCATCGACGGGATCACCCGCAGTGGATCCGCGGCGGCGAATGGGATGGCGCCTTCGGAGATGAACGATGCGCCGAGAAGCCAGGCTGCACGGCCGTTTTCGCGCTCGGGCTCGGTGAACAGCCCCGGCCGCAGCGTCGATGCCAGTGCCATCGCCAGCGGCGGCACCATCCCGGCGGCCATCACCGCTGCCATGATGCGCAAGGTGGCGGGATCGGCGACGTTGAGGCCAGCGGTGGCAAATGCGTAGGCCGCCTTGTTGACCGGGCCGCCCAGGTCGAAGCACATCATCAACCCGAGGATCACGCCGAGCACCACCACGGAGGTTCCGGTCATTCCGCCGAGCCAGTTGGTCAGGCCGGTGGTCAGTGCGGCCAGGGGACGCCCGAGCAGCAGGAACATCAACAGGCCTACGATCAGCGAGGCGCCGAGCGGGATCACCACCACGGGCATCAATCCCCGGAACCACTGCGGCACTTTGAAAGAACTGATCCACTGTGCGGCGAACCCGGCGATCAGACCGCCGACGATGCCGCCGATGAACCCTCCGCCGACGAAGACGGCCACGGCTCCGGCGGTGAAACCGGGTGCGATACCGGGCCGGTCGGCGATCGCGAAGGAGATGTAGCCGGCCAGGGAGGGTACCAGGAACATGAAGGCCAGCCCGCCGAGCGTGAACAGCACCGCCCCGAGGTACTGCGTCAGACCACCGGGCGGCAGGTCGGCCAGGGTGTTGGTGACGGCGATGTGGTGGCCCAGCGAATTCATTCCGTAGGCCAACGGGCTCGGTTGGCCCTCAGGGGTATTGCCGATGTCATACCCGGCGAACAGGAAGCCCAGCGCGATCAGCAGGCCGCCGGCGGCGACGAACGGGATCATGTAGCTCACGCCAGTCAGCAGGATCTGCCGAACCCGCGTGCCCCAGCCCACGTCCCCGGACGCGGCAGGAGCCTCCTCGCCGGCAGAGCCGGCCACCCGTGGGGCATCGGGATTGCCCGCGGCGCCAACCGCTTCGGAGATCATGGTGTCAGGTTCGTTGATGGCGCGTTTGACGCCGGAGGCGACGACGGGCTTGCCTGCGAAGCGTTGCTTGTCCTTGACCCCGACGTCGGTGGCGAAGATGACGGCATCGGCTGCGGCGATGGTGGCCGCCGACAGCGGGGTGCTGCCCGACGAACCTTGGGTTTCGACAGCCAAATCCACGCCGGCGGTCTCGGCGGCCTGCTTGAGTGCGTCGGCCGCCATGTAGGTGTGGGCAATGCCGGTGGGGCAGGCCGTGATCGCGACGATCGACACCGCTTTGGTCGGCTCAGGCTCGGGAACAGAGGCAGCAGCAGGCGCGGGGTTCACCACGCCGTCGACGAGCGTCACCACCTCGGAAATGTTCCCGGCGTCTCGCAGCGACGCGACGAAGTCCTTGCGGACCAGTGCCCGGGCCAGGCTGGAGAGCAGCTTCATGTGTTCGGCCCCTCCGGATTCCGGTGCTGCGATCAGGAACACCAGCTCGGCTGGTCCGTCGGGGGCGCCGAAGTCGACCTTCGGTGACAGCCGGGCGAAGCCGATGGTGGGGGTGTCGACATAGGGCGAGCGGCAGTGCGGAATCGCGATGCCGCCGGGCAGCCCGGTGGCGGACTGGCCCTCGCGGGCCATGGCGGCGCCCACCAGTCCGGCGCTGTCGCCGGTGCGGCCGGCCTCGGCAAGTGCGTCGACCAGGCGTGTGATGACGGCTTCCTTGTCACCGCCCGCGTCGACGTCGAGCAGGACCAGATCGGGGGTGATGATCGGTTGAGTCATAGCGACACCTTCAGTGGGTGGATATGGACAGCCTCAAGATCGAGTTGGGCTGGGCTGGGCAGGGCCGATCCGGGCAGGGCCGCGGCGGCGCTGCCGTATGCGACCGCCATCTGCAGTCGTCGCGGGGCGTCGGCACCGGTGACCGCGGCGCGCAGGTAGCCGGCCAACGATGCGTCGCCGGCACCGACGGTGCTTCGGGGCACGATCGGTGGCGGCGTCGCCAGCCAGGCCCCGGTGCCCTCGACCAGTACCGCGCCGGCAGCGCCCAGCGTGGCCAGCACCGCACCGACGCCCCGCCCGACAAGCCGCCCTGCAGCGGTCACCACTGGCGACGGGTCACCCTGGGAAGCAGCGGATTCCAGTTCAACAGCTGATACACCGGCCAGGTCGGCGAGCTCTTCTGCGTTGGGCTTGATCAGGTCCGGCGCGGCCACCTCGAATGCGGCGGCCAGCGCCGCCAGCGGCGCTTCGGAGGTATCGACGGCAACCCGGCAGTCCAGTGGTGTCAGCAGCGAGACCACCTGGGCGTACCAGTCCGCCGGCAGGCCGGGCGGCAGCGATCCGGACAGCACCACCCAGGACGCGTCCTGTGCCTTGGCCAGCACGCAGCGGGTCAGCGCTTCCAATGCGTCGCCGTCGACAACAGCGCCACGCTCGTTGAGTTTCGTTGTGGTGCCGTCGGATTCGGTGATGGCGAAATTGGTGCGGACGGGTTCGGTGATGGCAACACAGGTGAACGGCACATCAAGCGCCCGTAGCGCGCCGACAAGAGGATCGCCGTCGGCGGCCGGCAACACCGCTTGGGTGGCGACCCCGGCCAGGGTCAGTGCTCGGGCGACGTTGATGCCTTTGCCGCCGGGTTCGACAGTGACGGCATCGACGCGCTGCACCGCTCCGCGGATCAGCGGCGATCCCAGGGTGACGGTGCGGTCGAGGCTGGGGTTGGGGGTGACGGTGACGATCATGCGATCACCACCTCGACGCCGTGCTCGGTGAGCAGAGTGCGGTCGGCATCGGAGATCTCGCTGTCGGTGATCAGGGTGTCCACGCTGTCGATCGGGGCGAAGCTGACGAAATCCTCTTCACCGACTTTTGATGAGTCTGCGACCACCACGACGTAATTCGCGGCCTGAACCATGGCGCGCTTCACCGCGGCTTCCTCGGTGTCCGGCGTCGACAGTCCGTGCCGCACGCTGATGGCGTTGGTGCCGATGAACGCGATGTCCACCCGCAGGGTGTCCAGTACGCGCAGCGCCTGCTCGCCGACGGCGGCTTGGGTGAGGCCGCGGACCCGTCCGCCGAGCAACTGCAGGGTGACGGTGGGCATCGTGGCGAGGTGGCCGGCGATGGGCAGGGAGTTGGTCACGATGGTGAGCTCGCGATCCGTCGGCAATTGTGCGGCGACGCGGGCGGTGGTGGTGCCGGCGTCGAGCAGCACGCTGGCACCGGTGAGGGGGAAGAAGTCGACGGCGGCCGCGGCGATGGCGTCTTTCTGCACGGCGCGGGTGGTGTCGCGCTCCCCGACGCCGGCCTCCACGAGGTGTAGTGCCCGGGCGGGGACGGCGCCGCCGTGTACGCGGCGCACCACACCGGCCTTGTCGAGGACGGCCAGGTCGCGGCGGACGGTCTCGGTGGTCACGTCGTACGCCTGCGCCAGTTCGGCGACTGAGGCGCGGCCCCTGCTCATGACCAGCGTGGCGATGGCCTGCTGGCGCTCCTCGGCGTACATGAGCCTCCGTTTATGTGGGTTCGTGCCAATTGGAATGTTGATATATGTTGTTTTACGCTTGGCTGTGTTGACTTGTCAACGTATTTCTGTAATCTGTCTCACATGGGCACTACATCGTCGGTCGGATCACTGTCCGTGCTGCACGGGGTCCCGGTGGTTCCGGGTGTGCAGTACGCACCGGTGATCCGGGTCAACAGGCTTCCGGAGGTCCAGGTTCCTGCCGGTGACATCGATGAGGCGGACCGCGCGGCCGAGGCGGCGCGATTCGCCGCTGCGGCGACGGAGGTCGCCACCCGGCTGCGGGGCCGGGCGGAGCACGCCACGGGCGCGGCCTCAGAAGTCCTGGCCGCCACCGCGACACTGGCCCAGGACCGGGCCTGGATCGGCGCCGCCGAGAAGCGGATCGGCGCCGGCACGCCCGCTGTCCGCGCCGTGACCGAGGCCGTCGACCAGTTCGTGGAGCTGTTCACGCAGCTCGGCGGGTTGATGGCCGAGCGTGTCACCGATCTGCGGGATATCCGCGACCGTGTTATCGCTGAGCTGTCTGGACTGCCGGAACCCGGTGTGCCACTGCCGGATATCCCGTCGATCCTGTGTGCCGAAGATCTGGCGCCGGCTGATACCGCCGGTTTGGATCCACAGCTGGTGGTCGGATTGGCCACCACATTGGGCGGCCCGACCAGTCACACTGCGATCATCGCCCGCCAGCTCGGGATTCCGTGCGTGGTGGCGATCAGTGGGCTCGACGCCGTTGCCGCCGGTGCCATGGTCTTGCTCGACGGAACCGCGGGAACGGTGACCACCGATCCGGATCCGACCGTCGCCGCCGAGGCTGTTGCCGCCGCACAGCGTGATGCGCTGGCGGTTCGGCAGTGGACCGGTCCTGGCGCGACGGCAGACGGTCACACCGTCGCGATCCTGGCGAATGTGCAGGATGGCGCGGCCGCGAGGACTGCACGCGAAACTCCGGCCGAGGGTGTCGGGTTGTTCCGTACGGAACTGTGTTTCCTCAACCGGGATACTGAGCCGACGGTCGAGGAACAGGCCACGATCTACGGCGAGGTGCTGGCGGCGTTCGCCGGGGCCGCCGCGGACGTGGGGAGCAAGACAGCCAAAGTGGTGGTTCGCACCCTCGACGCCGGCTCGGACAAGCCGCTGAAGTTCGCCGGCCACCCCGAGGAGGCGAACCCGGCACTCGGTGTGCGCGGTATCCGGATCGCGGAGGGCAACCCCGGCCTGCTGGATCGCCAGCTCGCGGCGGTGGCCGCGGCGGCCAAGACCACCGGAACTCGACCGTGGGTGATGGCGCCCATGATCGCCACTGCAGCCGAGGCTAAAAGCTTTGCCGCCAAGGCACGTTCGCACGGACTCACCCCCGGGGTGATGATCGAGGTGCCCGCGGCCGCCCTGATGGCCGACAAGATTCTGGAACACGTCGACTTTCTGTCGATCGGTACCAACGACCTCGCGCAGTACACGATGGCCGCCGATCGGATGTCGGCCGACTTGGCGGCACTCACCGATCCCTGGCAGCCCGCGGTGCTGGCACTGGTGGGATTGGCGGCGCGGGCCGGAGCGGCGGTGGGTAAGCCGGTCGGCGTGTGCGGCGAGGCCGCGGCCGACCCGCTGTTGGCCGCGGTGTTGGTGGGCTTGGGAGTGACGTCGTTGTCGATGGCGCCGGCGGCGATCGCCGCGGTGGGCGCGCGGATCGCGCAGGTGACGCTGCAGCAATGCAGCACCGCGGCCGGGGCGGTCCTGGACACGGCGTCGGCGGCCGAGGCCCGTGCGGCCGCGCTGGCAGCTCTGGCCTGACCGCCGCGTACCCGCCAAGGAATAATCGGACCGCAGTCCGGTTATAGCTGTCATCAGGCTACACACATTGGAGGTAGGAGATGCCAGCCATCACTGCAGACACCTTGACCCTGCCCCGCATCGGGGCAGCTCAGGCGTCGGAAACCGAGCGCCCGGTCCGCTCCGTCACGACCGGACCGCGCGGGTACGAGGGCGAGGGATTCCCCGTCGTGCGCGCATTCGCCGGAGTCAGCGCCGCAGACCTCGACCCGTTCGTCCACATGGATCAGATGGGTGAGGTCGAGTACCAGCCCGGAGAGCCACGTGGCACCGATTGGCACCCGCACCGCGGGTTCGAAACCGTCACCTACATGATCGACGGTCGCTTCGCCCACCAGGATTCCCACGGTGGCGGCGGTTTGATCACCGACGGAGCCACCCAGTGGATGACGGCAGGATCGGGCATCCTGCACATCGAGACCCCACCGGCCGAGCTCGTCGAGAGCGGCGGCACCTTCCACGGCATCCAGCTGTGGGTGAACCTGCCCAAGAAGGACAAGTTCGCGACGCCGCGCTACCAGGCCATCGAGGGTCCCGACGCCAAACTGCTGTCCTCACCGGACGGCGGAGCTCTCGTCCGGATCATCGCCGGTGAGATCGACGGTGCGCAGGGCCCGGGAAGCACGCACACCCCGATCACCATGGCGCACGCCACGATCGAACCGGGCGCGCAGCTCAACCTGCCGTGGAACCGCGACTTCAACGCACTCGTGTACGTACTGAGCGGACGCGGCAGCGTCGGCCCGGTAGCCCACCCGATCCATCAGGGCCAGCTCGCAGTGCTGGGCCCGGGCGATCGGATCACCGTGTCGGCCGAGGGAACTCAGGATTCGAACCGGCCGGCGATGGAGGTTCTGCTGCTGGGCGGCAAGCCGATTCGGGAACCGGTCTTCCACTACGGCCCCTTCGTGATGAACTCGAAATCCGAGCTCATCCAGGCGCTGGAGGACTACCAGGCGGGCAAGTTCGGCCAGATCCCGCCGAATGCGCTGATGCCGCACCGGCCCCTAACCTGACATCCCTTCGCCGCCCGGTCGGCGCCTGGGCGGCTTCGGCCGCCCGGCAGCCGGCTTCGGGGCCGACCCGTTGCGGATCGCGGAGGCAGCGGGCTCGACTCCCTGGCCATTGGGTTGGTCGCCGGAGATTCTGCGGCACAGCTCAGCCAGGTGGGCCACCGTCATCCGGCTACTGGCCCGGTTGGGCTGAATCTTCATCAAGAGCCTGCCGGTGACGTCGAGGTGAGTGCAGACCGAATCGAGGTTGCCCAGGGTAGGTACGGCGAGCAGGACAACTTCCTGGAAGTGGGCCAGCAAGTGGGCAAGCGCCTGTTCTCCCGCTTGGCCGTTCTGCCCGAGCCGACCCGACCTGAGCGCGCGCACCAACGCCGCGTCCGCGATCGAGACCGCCGTATAGAACCGGCGGTCGGTCGAGAACTGCTCGTGCGCAGTGGTCACGCAACGGTCGATCAGCGCGTCGGCATCGGGTACCGGTTCTTCGAGGATGGTGGCCAGGGTCAGCCAGTTCAGCACCGCATAGGGATCGAGGCGTTGACGCTGCAGCGTGAGCAGATGTGCCTGACGGTAGTGTTCGCACGCGCGAGCCAGCATCTTCTTCGCTGTCCTGCCGGTCGATTCGCCCGCAGCGCGACGCTTGTAGGCACCACCGAGCAGGTTGTACCGCTCGGCGGTCTCGGACACCGCGAGGAGGCGCTCGAGGCGCTCGATGGCCGACGCGTACAGCTGCTGGGCATAGTCGGGTTCGGTGGCGGCGACGTCATTGGCCATACGTGCCTCGAAGTTGGCGAGCTGCTCAACGGCACGCATCGTCGTCGTGGAGGTTTCACCTTCTCCGGCCAGGGCCGCGATCAGGTATCGGCGCGCATCCTCGAACCGCCTCAGATTGCCGTACGCGTAGCCGATCGCCATCTGAACATCGGTTTGCTCAAGCCAGTCGGCGGGGCATTCGTGCACCAGGGCGTTGAGCTGCTCGACGAGTGGTGCGCGTGAAACCAGAGTTGTGGAGCCGGTTTCGGGCTTGCGGCCGACGTGGTTCACCGCGTCGATGAACTCGGCGATATCGACGCGTCCTGGGGACGCCGAGGGTGTCCCGCCGGCAGTGGGATCGAGCCGGTAATCGGGATCGCCGTACGCCTGGTACGCACCCCAGGTGTTGCTTTCGCGGAACAGTTCGTAGGTGTGGCAACGCGCGGATTTGAGCGCGAAGCCGAAAGCTTCGCCGCCGAGCATGCATTCGTAGAACTTCTGGGCGAATTCTTTGGCGGCGACATCGTCGACGGCCCAGCCGGCAGCGACCACCGCACGTACGCCCATCTCGATCAGCTCGCGGGAAACGCTGGCGGCCAGCCGGTTGAACTCGACGGCAGACGGGCGCGAGGGCGCCTCCGGCCCGGTCTGACCGATGTGGCAGCAGTTCAGGAAGACCAGCTCGGGTACCTGCTGCATCTGGCCGACTTCGACGGCGGTGAGGAAGACGCCGTTGTCGAGCACCATCCCGCTGCGGGCCTTGCCGTCCGCGGTAGCCGGCGGTTCGTAGTGGCCGTGGCCGGCCAGATGCACGATGCGGTAGGGCTTCTGGTACAGCCCGGCGAGCACTTCGAGTGCAGTCGGCCTCGTCGCGGGCTTCTCGACGTCGAAGCGTCCGCGCAGTAGGTTGTACACCGTGCCGGCTTCGGCCATCGCGCCTGGTAACTGTCTGAACGGCGCGCTGACCAGCGGATCGCCGACCACATACGCCGAGGTACCGGCGCGTGCTCCGATCTGTGGACGGTACTTCGTGGTCTGCAACTGACGCACCAGGGCCTTGTCGATGCACAACGCTTCCTCACCGGCGCTCATCAGTTCCCATGGGTAGGTGGCACTTTCGGCATCGAGGACCAGCACCAGGTTGTCGACCTGGGCGAGTCCCGACTTGAGCTCGTTGGGCACCGTGAGTTCGAACAGCACCCGCGATTCATCTGAGCGGAAACTGGTTTGGGAGATCGAGCTCTTGATCAGCCGGTCCACCAGTTCGGGTTGCCGTTGCTGGCTGGTCGCTTCGGCGCGGGCGCGGTCCGACAAGGTGAGGAACCTGATCTCGCGGTGGGCCTCGGGTGGCTCGGCGGGCCCGCTGATCGCCAGTTCGGCCAGCGCGGCAAGGAGTTCCGAGTCAGCGTTGTCCGACTCCAGCACCGCGCGCTTGAGGCGGTCGGCGAGCGGCTTGGGCAGGCATGCGGGCTGGGTTTTGCGGGGCGGCTCGACAACGCTGACCTCCCACCTACGCCACGCGTGCTGGCGGTCGGCCGAGGCCGTCAGTCGCCGGCGTCCCTCACGGCCGTGCCGCAGCAGTCGCGTCGCCTCGATCTCGGTGCGCAGCTCCTTACCGATCAGCGGAGCCAAGCGATTGACCGCATGCGCGGCCTCGATCGCCGTGTCGGCATAGAGCTCGACGATCTCGACTTCCTGGATGGTCAGCGCATTGCTGTTGCCCTCGGCGAGTTCGCGATTGGCCTGACCGATCGCGCGCAGAATGGCCCCGACGGAATCTCCGACCGCGATGTTCGCGGTCGAGTTGCCACCCACCAGCAGTACCGACAGCCCGATCTTCTCCGTTGCCCGGTCCGCGTCGGTGGGCCCGCCCAGACCGTCGCGTCGTTCGAGCACGTACTGGAGTGCGGCGCGGCGAAGCAAGTCGCTCAGTTGGCCGGCGCTGAGCTCGCCCCATTTGCCCAGGCCGACGACGATCGCACCGGTCGGTAGGGCCAGCGCCTTCTGTACTGCCGTGGGTTTGCGAAGGACCACCGCCACGGATCCGAACTCACCCGGGTAGAGCCCGAGTGCATAACGTTCGGTCAGCGCGCCCCGCAGCAGTCCGTCCAACTGGGCCTCGGCGCCGATGATGGTGTCGCCCTCGTAATGGCCCACCACGATGGGATAGCGCGCGTAGCGCAGATCGTCGTGGACCACCGACACCCGGAAGCTGGGCTGCGTGCCCTCCTGATACGGCTTGCGCGCGGCTTTCCCGAGGAGGTCGGCCGCCAGCGACGTCTCGGTGGGATAGAGCACCGGTTCGGGCAGCGCCCGGTAGTCGTGCGCGCCTCCGCGTGCCGAGCTGAGTGGGCTGTCCGAGAGTCGTGTGGTGGCACCGGAATCGAGCAGATCCTGTAGTGCGGGGAAGCTCGGCTCGTGAGACGCCAGATCGCCGTGCACGGCGTCCATGTACCAGGTCCGGATGCCGGGCAGCCGGCCCGAGACGTACGTGACCCGCCCGTCGCCTTCGGTCGTGCAGTCCAGTACGACGCGACCGTCGATGATGTCGACGCCCTTGACGGTGCGTGGCGAGGTTCCCGCCACGTAGTGCACCCGCTCCGGATGGGGTAGGCCGGACAGATGGTCCTTGATGGTGTCGTGTGTGGCTCGTGCGGCAGCCAGCAGGGCCTCGCCCGGGACCGCCGACCCGCCGCGTTCGTTGCGGTAGTCCCGCCAGCGGGAAACCGTGAAGTAGCGCTCGTCGTCGGGCAGCAGCTCCAGTACGCCGGGGAAGTTCCCGATGATGTCGACGATCTCCGCTGTGTCATGGGTGAGATCGAGCATCGCGAGTTTCTGTACGGTTGCCGCGCTGCCGAACAACGACTCGACGATGTCGTGCGAGCCGCGGTTCGGCGTGCCGAGCATCACCAGTCGCCCGCCGTCGCGTTCGCAGATGCGCTCCCACAGGTCGGGGGCCTGCGCGATCATCGAGCGCACCACCAGCCCGCCCATGCTGTGAGCGATGATCCGTACCGGCTGCTGAGTTCGTCGCAAGGCGTTCTCGACCTCGACGATCAGCAGACGGGCCGCCTCGGTCACCGACCGGCGCCAGTCGTAGGCGAATGGGATGACTTCGTGAGAGTTCTGCAGGAACTCGCACAGCTTGCGGTAGCCGTCGCCGACCAGGGCGACGGGACGCACGTTGGCCGCCGTGACGTCGGCGAGATCGCCGAGTCCGCCGCGCAGCAAGGCGAGGTAGCGCAACCAGACCGAGCGTTCGCCGATATTGAGGTGCGAGCCCATGATCCCCGGCAGCACAAAGACAATCGGCTGGTCCGCGTTGGCGCGGGTCTGCAGTGAACGCAGCATCGGCACCGGCTCCAGATCGTCGGCGACGATGTCCCGGAAGACCTGCGGAGGCTTGTCGGCGGGCGCCGCCAGCCACTCGACGAGCGCACCACGCGTGCTCGGATTGCTGAAATAGTTGAAGTGGCTGACGTCGGCGCCCTGGTCGAATATGTAGCGGGCGGCCGTCCGGCGGGCACCGTGGAACATGGCGTCGGTGTTGACCACAAGATCGTTGTCCCGGCCTTCATAGATGACGTGGTCGCTGGCGAACACCCCGATCTTCTTGAGCCAGTTGCCGGGCTGGATGTCACCGGCGATGACGCCCATCGCGCCGAGCGCAGGATCGCTCAGATTGTTGAGCAGCGCGACAAGGGGCGACTGCGGCATCATCGCTTCGAGCCCGGGTACCAGCGACGGCAGGGTCCGGTTCTTGACGATCTCGAGTGCGGTCCGCTTGATCACCTCGTAGAGCGGAGTCCCGCCGACACCGGGAATGAACCCGATCAGGTTGGTCAGCACCGACAGGAAGACGTCGATATTCTCTCCGGCCAGCAGGGTGCCGCGGGACGGCGATGCACAGCGCACGAATCGTTCCACCCGAAGCTGTTTGTGCGCAATGAGTTCGGCGAGCCGGCCGAGTTGCCTGCGGTCGTGCAGATCGGCCACGTCCAGGTCGGGATTGCCGCGTTTGAAGTTCGCGACGAGCTCGGTGTTGATCGAGGTCAGCGTGACGAGGTCGCCGACCAGTCCGCCGCGGGAATGCGAGACGATGCTGACCCTGGCGTTGCGGGGTAGCGCGGTGAGCAACTCGATGGCGTTGTCGATCGGGCTCTCGCTCAACGTCCGGTGCTCGAAGGCGTAGATGTTCTTGTCGAAGAGCCGCTGTAGTTCCAGCCACTGGGGTTGCGCCTCGTTGGTGAGGAAGGCGCCGAAGCTGCCGCGGGTGGAAGATGCGGTGCCGTGGATGAAGACCAGCAACGGCTTGTCGACGTCGGTGTCCTTGAAATCGACGGGCGCGGGCGCCGGCGTCCCCATCTCGCGGGTGGCGTCCTCCCACGTGTACAGGCCCGGGCCGGGTCTGAGATTGTTCTCGATCATCCGGATCAATGCTTTGGTGGCGAACCAAGCGGGGACCTTCGCCAGCAAGTTGATGCCGAGGTCCTTGGCTTCGTCGAGGAGGTCGGTCGGCCACCGCGTGGGGTCGGCGAGCTTGTCGGTGATGGCGTCGGGCTTCAATCGCAGCACCCGTACCCGAGTGGTGAGCCATTCTTTGACCCCTCGCTCCGAGGCTCGCGGGAGCGTGTCGACGCTGACTGCGTCACCCACCATCGCTTCGGGTTTGAGCAGGGGTGCTTCCTCGTAGTATCTCTTGGCCGAGATCCAGGTGGTGAATCCGCCTTCGATCTCGATCTCGAGGACGGCGTCGTCGTCGACCGAGATGCCTTGGGGTTTCGGGTTTTGCTCGCGGGCCGGCGGAGAGAGGTTGAAGGAGCGGGCCACCTCGATCACGTCGAGCAGGCCGGTGTCGGAAGCTTTGGTTTGGGCACCGGGCGTGGCTGCGCGTACCGAAGGGTTGTGGGCCTCGTCCTCGAGACCGGAAATCCAGAGCTTGACGGCCATGGGTCTGTCAGTGCTATTCGAGGGGCGACAGGAAGGGTTGCTCGAGACGAGCTTCGCTACCTTCGAGTTGCGGAACCTGTTCGTAGCGGCCACGTTTCAATTTCGCGCAGGTCTGGTCGTGGAGTTCCCGGTATGACAGCGGCATCCTGGACTCGGTCACCGCCTCGACCAGGTTGTAGGTCAGTGCTCCGGCGAAGCCGCCACCGATGGCGGCGTCGGCCGAGGTCTGGTCGGCCCGGCAACCTGAGATGAGTACCTCGGGAATGTCGACATGGACGACATCGGTCGCCGGCTTAGGGCGGCGGCCTGACCGCGTTGTCCTGGCCGGGCCGCGCCCGGACTCCACGGCCGCCAGATCCCACGGGCTCGGCAGATATCGCTCGATCACCGGGGCGTCGGGCGGTTCGAGGGCGCGTGTGACGGTGCCGGAATGGCAGGAGTCGGTGACCACCGTGAGACTCACCCCGGATGCCAGTCCGTCGAAGACGCTGCGCAACCAGTCGTCGCGGAGTGGGTCGTTCCAGTCGAGGTCGGTGGGGCACAGGATCTCGTCGCGTTTGTCGGACTCATCCCCGTTGTCGTCGGGCACATTGGAACCGTGACCGGAGTAGTGCACCAGCAGCACGTCGCCGCGCCGGGCGCCGCGGATCAACCCGGTGACGGCGGTTTCGATCGCTTCCTTGGTGGCCGTGAAGTCCGTGATCACGGAAATACTGTCGGAATCGAATCCGAATTGCCGCTGAAGCAGTTTGGCCATGTTTTTCACGTCGGGAACGCAGCCGCGCAGGTCGTTTCCCGGAATTCGGTATCGGTTGACTCCGATGAGCACCGCATTCTTGGCCATGGTGCTGTCCTTTTCGCTGGGCGTGGGTCAAGATTGATCTCTGGTGGGCAATTGCAGTATCTGCACGTGACACATCCGGGTCGTGAGTAGTCGGGTACTCGAATTCGCGTGATGGCTTTCACGCAGTGCGGGTGTGGCGGCGAGGAGAGGACGGGCCCGCTCGTGATGTCACCGTTCCGGCTGGAGTTCCCTGGCGTGGGCGGTGCATCCGCGGTACGCGTCACCGAAACCACGGAATTGCCGTCGGCGCTCACGACTTTGGGGCTCCCCCCGCCACGGCCGACCCTGGTGGTGATCGGTGGCGCCGGTGGGCTCGACGCCACCGACATGGACCGGCTGCGTCCGCTGTTCGTTTCGGGCATAGCGCCTGTGATGGGGGAGTACGGGACGGTCGGCGTGGACGGAGGAACACGTGCCGGGGTCATGCAACTGTTCGGCGAGGCTCGACAGGCAGCGGCGTTTCCGCTTTTGGGTGTGGCCGCGGCCGGCACGGTGCGGCTGCCCGACGCCACGGATTCAGATGGTCCACAGGGTTTCGAGTTGGAGCCGCGGCACACCCACTTCCTGATCGTGCCCGGTGACCACTGGGGCGCCGAAGCTCCCTGGATCGCCGATGCCGCAACGGTTCTCGCCGGCAACGCCCCGTCGATCACCTTGCTGATCAACGGTGGCGACATCGCCTACTCTGACGTTGCGGTGAGCGTGCGAGCCGGCCGCCCCGTCGTGGCGATCACCGGCTCGGGGCGCACCGCCGACGTCTTGGCCGGCGCCCTGGCGGGTGAGTCCAGCGATGAACGGGCTGCGGCGCTGGCCCGGTCCGGCTTGGTCCGTTCGGTTGCGGCGCATGCCCCGGAACGGCTCGCTGAATTGCTCGACACCATTTTCGGCGACGGCCGCGAAGCGAATTGAATCTGACCGGTCCCGCCAAATTCGAGTAGTTGACTACGCTACGCCGCGGTCGCGCGGGCTAGGACCATTGGCATGTGCCCGGAGCATTCCCTGGACATCCCGCGCTGGTGCTGCGCCACCCCGGCGATGCGGGCAGATGCCTGGCGCAATGTGAATCGAGCAATTCGAGATGAGCGAGGAATTCTGGAGCAGCCTTCTGTCCCACATCCGGCACCAGGTGCTGATACCGGTGGTTGGGCCCGACGTCACCGTGGTCAAGGTCGGTGACTCTGAGCAGAAGCTGACAACCCTGGTAGGCCAGGAGCTCACCGAGCGGTTCGGCCTGACCGTGCCGTCCGGGGCCACGACCACCGACCAGGCGGTGGCCGCGTTTCTGCGTGAGCGTGGTCGCGACGAGGTCGACGACCTGTATGGCGTGATCGACGAGATCGTGGTGGAGCTCGATCCCGAACCCGGCGATGCGCTCCGAGATCTCGCGGCCATCGACGATCTGCGTCTGTTCGTGACGACGACGCCCGACCGATTGCTCGCGAAAGCGCTGAGTGCCATCCGCGGCCGCCCGGTGCGCGAGGTTTCGTTCTCCCCGAACAAGTCCACTCCCGACCAGGAGCGCAACGCCCGAGAGCCTTCGCAGACCGACACCGTCGTTCTCAGCCTGTTCGGTCAAACCGCCGCGATGCCGGAGTACGCCATCCACGAGGAGGACCGACTGGAGTGGATTCATGCGCTGCTGACGGAAAAGGCCAGCCTCCCCGACTGGCTCGACTACCCGCTGAAGCATCAGCCGATGTTGTTCATCGGTTGCGAGATTCCCGATTGGTTCGGGCGGTTTCTCGTGCGACTGTCCAGCGACAAACGGCTGTCGCTCGGCGGCAAACCGTTTTTCTTCGCCGCGAACTCGCGCGAACCGTCGCTGTCGGGCTTCTTCTCGACCTACTGCCGTCGGACCATGGTCAAGCAGTTGGACATGGAGCCGACCAAGTTCGTCGCGGAGCTGCGTCAGCGCTGGGAGGCCAAACAACCGGGTCCTCGGCCATCCGGGTCACCCGGGATCGTGCTCGGCGGACCTCAAGGTTCCGAACCGCCGTCACTGGACAGCGCGGAGATCTTCATCAGCTACAAGCACGAGGATGTGGTCGCGGCCCGGCGACTGTATGACGCGATCGCCAAACTCGGCGGGGTGGCCTGGCTCGACGAGCGGGAACTGCACACCGGGGACGCCTGGGAAGACGAGATTCTCAGCAGCATTCGTCAAACCGTCAGCTTGTTCGTACCGGTGATCTCGGCGAATACCGAACGGAAGAAAGAAAGCTACGTCTTCAGGGAATGGAACGAGGCCGTAGAGCGAACCCGCGGCATTCTGGGGCAACGGTTCATCATGCCCGTCGTCATCGACGAGGACTATGACGGTGACGCGACCCGCTTCAAGCAGGTGCCGCGGGAGTTCAAGAACTTCCAGTTCGGTCATGCGCCGGGAGGCGAGCCGGACGCGGCCCTGATGAGGGACGTGATCTCGGCGATCCGGGAATTTCGACGTAACGACGCGGCATGACGCGCGCAACGATCACAACGAAGCTCGACACGGACAACCCGTGGCCCGGGCTGGAATCCTATTGCGAAGACGCGCAGGGCTTCTTCTACGGCCGCGGCCACGAATGCGAAAAACTGCTGAAGAAGGTTCTCGACGCGCCCGTGACGGTCTTGTTCGGTCGCTCGGGCCTGGGCAAGACGTCGCTGCTGCACGCGGGCCTGTTCCCGTTGTTGCGCAACGAGAACTTCCTCCCGATCTATGTCCGGTTCGATCTCAAGCCGGGCGCGGCCTCACTCAGCTCTCAGCTCCACGACGCCGTCCGCAATGCCATCGCGGCGGAGGCGCCCGATGCTTTGCTTCCCCAGGACGACGAATCACTGTGGGAATACCTGCATCGTGCCGATCTCGAGCTCTGGAGTGCGCGGAACTACCTGCTGACGCCGGTGATCGTGCTCGACCAGTTCGAAGAGCTGTTCACGCTCGGCGCGGGCGTACCGGATCAGGTGGAGGCTTTCAAGTACGACCTGGCCGACCTCGCCGAGAACCGGATACCCGCGGAGCTGGCTGTCCGCATCAAGAATGACCCTGCCGAGGCGCGACGATTCAACCTGCGGGCGCACAACTGCAAGCTCCTGATCAGCCTTCGGGAGGATTTCCTCGCGCACCTCGAGGACTGGTGCCGGTTCATTCCTGCGCTCGGGCGCGCGCGAATGCGGTTGCTTCCCTTGGCGACTGACGAAGCATTCGATGCCGTCTACAAGCCGGCCGAACACCTGATGACGCCTGAATTGGCGCACCAGGTCGTCGGCATCATCGCCGGCGCGGGTCTGCACACCGGCGCGGATTCTTTACCGCGCGACGGTGAGGTTCCGGCCAGTCGTCGCACCGCGGGCGAGGTCGAACCGACGCTGCTCAGCTTGGTCTGCCGCGAGCTCAACGAGGAACGCAAGCGTCTGGGGAAAGCCACGTTCGATGAGCAGCTTGTCGACGAACACGGCCGGTCGACCATCCCGAACTACTACATCTCGTGCGTGAGCGGCATGCGGGCAGGGGTTGCGGAATTCATCGAGAATCAGTTGATCACCAAGACCGGGTTTCGTGATTTCGAGGCGGTCGAGGATGCGGTGCCGTCACGGCTGACCCCCGAGGAACTCGACCAGCTGATCAGTTCCCGGCTGGTGCGGCTTGCGGAATACCATGGCACGCAACGGATCGAGTTGATACACGATGTCCTCACGGGCACGGTGCGTGAGCACCGCGATCGCCGGAAAGCCGAAGACGCGAAGGCGGAACTGGCCGCCCGCGCGGAGGCGGAGAAGCATGCCTTTGAGCAGGCGGCCGCGCGGCATCGGGCAGAACTTGATCGCGAGCGGCGGGCGCGACGACGGTTCAAGAAGCTGTCGATTGCGCTCGCCGCAGTGTGCGCAGCAACGGTCGTCCTGGCTCTGGTGGCGTGGACTCTCCGGGGTTCGGCCATCGATGCCCGCGATACGGCACTCGCCGAACGGTTGAGTTCACGCGGACAACTGATGCTGCTCACTGCCCAACCCGGCAGCGAGCTGGAGGCCTTCAACAAACTTTTGGCCGCTCAGAAGATCCTCGACAGAGACGGCGCAGGGGGGTTGCTGACCGCGCTGATCACCAGGCCGGCGCTGCAGAAGGTAATTGGCCTGCCCGAGGAAGGCAGTCTCTTGAGTGCGGATGGTCAGCGCGTAGTGACGAGTGACGAAGCGGGCGTTCAGATGTTGGACGGTAGCACCGGTCAGCCGGTAGGCAAGCCTTTCGCGGATTCGGCATCGGGTTTGCTCGCGGTGAGCTGGGATGGCGGCTTCGTCGCTCTCGATGATGTCGGTGGCGCTCGGGTTTGGGATGCCCGGGACGGCACGCCGGTAGGGCCGCCGCTGGTCGGCAGTGGCTCTGCGTTGTGGGTAGCCCTGAACCCCGACGGGCACCGCGTCGCGGCAGTCGTTACCACGAAAGACAACAAGTTTGACGTGCGGTTGTGGAACGCGCGGACCGGTGAGCAAATGTTCAGCGGCGGACTGGCAGCGGAGTCCGATTTCGTCAGTGCGCTTGCGTTCGATCACGGCGGGACCAGCCTGGCAACGGGCAGCTGGAACGGTGCGGTTACATTGTGGGACGCCACGACCGGGGCGCGTCTGCGCGACATGGATTCAGCGCGAAGCGACTCGGCAGGTCCGCGTGAGAGCGACGGTCCGCAAACCGAACACACTGCGGTGAACAGCCTCGCGTTCAGCCCGGACGGGCAGACCATCGCTGCCGGCACCAGAGAAGGCGGCGCGTGGCGCCTGCGGACCTGGGATGCCCAGACCGGTGCGACGCTGGCGAATTCCGATGTCACTGGCCCCGGCGACGTGTCAGTAGCCTTCAGTTCCGACGGAACACGGGTCGTCGCCGGTAGCACCGACGGCAACGTCGGCGTCAGTGATGCTGCTACGGGTAGGACGATCGACGGCACCTTGTTCTTCGTGGAGCCAGTGACACAGGTTGCACTGCAAGGCGATCACATCGTCACCGTCACCGATCGCAGCCTCGGGATATCCGACGCGAGGACCAACGTGACACTTGCTACCGAATTGCGTGGCAGCAAAGCCGCCGGTCTTGCCGGAAGTGACGCTCAATACGGGTTGTACGTCAGCACCGCAGGTCCGCGAATCGCGGTTCTCCGAGGGAACGACCTGCGTTGGCTGGATCCTGATACCGGCGCGCTTTTGACCGCACCCATTGCGTCGGAGGCGATACGTGATGTTGTACAGCTGGACGTCAGCGACGATCGAAAATGGTTGGCGCTTGCAGGTTTCGATGCTGACATCGACATCATCGATGCATCGAGTGGGCAGGAACGCGGCCATCCGATGCGAGGCCATACCGCCGCCGTGACTGATATTGCGTTCAGTCCTGACGGCAAGACGCTGGCCAGTGTGAGCGATGACAAGACGGTTCGTTTGTGGAATTGGACCACGGGCAGTTCGATCGCGGATCCGGGACGGGGCCATCAGTGGGCTCCCGAGAACGTCGTGTTCAGCGAGGACGGCCAGCGCGTGTACACCAGAAGCCCGGATTCGATTCGCATCTGGGACAGCGAACTTGAGCCTATTGGCACGCCAATCATCGGGAGCAATATCACCGCATTTGCCTTGAGCCACGATGGTGGTCGCATTGCTGCGGTCGACTCCAGAAGTAACGACATCCAGGAGTACGACGCCAAAACCGGTGAGAAGATAGGTAATCCCCTTGAAGGGCACTCCAAGTGGGTCTCCGATCTCACCTACAGCTCGGATGGCCAGTTCCTCGCGTCGATAGGTAAGGACGCCAAATTGCGTTTCTGGGATGTCCGCTCGGGGACACAGATCGGCATGCCGGTCCCGATCGAGGCAGTCGGTGATAGTGCCTACGTGACGTTGAGTGACGACGACCGTCGGGTGTTTGTCACAGCCACCCGCGATCCATCGGCGCAAGGCGGCGGAATTTGGGAAATCCCCGGGCCCGCTGCCTGGGCGGACATGTTGTGCTCCAAGTTGGCAGCGACTCCGACTGAAGAACAGTGGAAAGACCTGATCGATCCCGAAGCCGACTTTACGGAGCTGTGCCGGGGCTAGCTGCCGTGCCGGCTCGCTACCCCACCGCCTCGGCGGGCTGCGGGTACAGCAGTTCCAGCTCGCCCAGATGCGCGGCAGCCGTCACCAGCGGCAGGGCTGCCGAGACGGCAAGGTCGGTCCCGGCGGCCTCGGCACGCAACGACACCACGAAGCTCTCGCCGATCGGCACCAGCACCGCGGTGGCGTCGGCACCGGTGAGCCGGGAGCAGATGGCGGCGGCGTGTTGCTCGATCACTTCCCGGGTGGCGGGGTAGACGCCCAGCGGAGGGGGCACGACGTCGGCGATCAGCTCGGCAGCGGCCCGCACCCGGTTCGCCCGGTTGGCCGCGCGCACCACCGGAGCGCGTTGGTCGCTGGGGCCGCCGTTCTCCGAAAGATATTGGCGAACAGAATCATCCAGGGTGCGTGACGCGGACAACGCGTCGTGGCTCAGGGCGATGACGCGATCGGTGGCCGCTTCGGAAGCCCCTCGGGTGACGCGCAGAACTGCCGCCCTGAGGAACTGTGCGCCCACTTCGCGGGCTCGATCGACCGGTTTCGACACCGATGCCGTCGCACCCCGCGGCCACAACAGCAGCGACACCACGATCCCGACCACCGCACCCACCACGACGTCCTCGACTCGGACCAGTCCCACCCGCCAGCCCGTCGGCATGATCAGGTTGAAGTTGATCAGCACCATCATCGTGAACGCGGCCTGCCCGGCGATGAACGACCCGACCTCGGGCACATAGGCCGACCCGAAGGCCACCAGCGGCAACAGAATCCACAACACCACGGGGTCAACCCCGACGAATTCGATGAGCACCGCGCCCAGCACGAATCCGATCGCGGTGCCTGCCACCGCCCGCAGCACGCGCGTCCCGGTGGTCAGGGCGCTGCTGCGCAACACCGACATCGCGCCCAGCACCACCCAGAATCCGTGCTGAACCGGGAACACGTGGGTGACGGCCACCGCCACGGCCAATCCGAGTCCGGTGCGCAAGCTGTTGCGCAGCACCACCGCCCGCGTGGCCACCAGGCCCTTGGCGATGGCCGCGACCGCGACGGCCTCGGGCATCACCCAGTCGGCGGCACCGGTTTCGGGCAGGCGTCGGCCCAGCACCCGGGCCCATACCGGACGCGCATCGGCCAGGGCGGCATTGCCGATCACGCGTCCGGTGACCGCGATGGTGGCCGAGATGGTGCGCCGGACCAATAGTCCGCGGCCGAGTTCGACGGCGTCGGCATCGTCGGCGGTACCCAGGATCCGGGTGATGTCGTCGCGGTAACTGCCCTGCGCCACCGTGCGCTGCTCGGCCAGAGCCGCTCGGAGATCGATTCCGCGTGCGGCCCGTTCGGCCCGATCGTGGATCCGCAGCAGGGCAGCGCTGTCGCGCAGCACCCGCACCGCCGGGTCGCGCATCGCGCCGAGCAGCTCGCCGGTGTCGTCGGTGACCTGGTCGCAGATCCAGCCGAGGTCGTCGACGACGCGCACCAGCGCCCGGCTGCCGGCGCTGAGGGCGACCGGCCGGTAGTCGGCGCCCAGGAAGCTCTCGTACAGCTTGTTCATCGCACGGGTGACGTCGCGGGCCGACGCCTGGCCTTCGAGCCGGTCGGCCAGCAGCCGGCACACCCGCGCCGAGTAGCGGCGCAGCTCGTCATGGTGCTTGGGGCGGAACAGGAACAGCGCGGCAGGTACGCAGATCACGAGCGCGATCAGCCAGCCCAGGAGCCGGTCGGGTATCGGGCCGACGGGTGTGCACAGCGGCAGCACGAACAGCAGCAGGGTGGCCCGCTGCCCGGCGGCGACGATCTCGCTGAGCACCCCGGAGAACGACACCACCACGCCGACGACGAACATCGCCGCGACGCTCACCCACGGATACGGGGCCAGCACGGTGCCCAGCACGATCAAGATGGCGCCGTTGACGGCCAGGCCGCCGTACGCGACGGCCCGGGCGGGCCGGTTGCCGGGGAAATCGGCGGTGATGAGCAGGGAGACCGCACCGAAGATCGCGAACAGCGGGGTCTGGGAGTCGCCGCCGACGGCGAAACCGACGGCAGCGGCGATCGGCAGGACGATGCCGGCCCGCAATGCGCGGCGCAGCGCGTCGTACTCGGGGTCCCTGGAGCGCAACGAGTCACGCAGACGGTCAGCTGCCCGGCGCCAGATCTCGGCCGGGGTCAGCATGATCGCCGATGTTAGACCGGTTGGTCCGGTCCCGGCGCCGGAGTGAATCGGCCCGTTTCGAGCGCGTCGCGCATCTGGCCGGTGATCCACCGCAGGGTGTCGACGTCGCGCGGCAACGTGCTCTGTTCGAAACCGACGATCAGGTACACGCCCCAGGCCGCGAAGTACCTGGCATTGCGTTCGTCGCCGATGAGCTCGAGCGCGGATTCGTAGAGGATGTCGAAGCGCAGCTGATCGACGACGGCCTGCACCTCGTAGACGTCGGCATCCAGCGAGCTCCACACCCGGATCGCCGCCTCGGCGCCGTAGGGCAGGTCCAAGGTCTCGCCGATCAGGGTCTCGATGCGGTGGTGCGGGTCGTGATCGGCGCGGACCGCTTCGACCACCCGCAGGGTGCGCGCCTCACGCCAGTGCGCGATCAGCTCCCGGGTGTAGGACGCCCAGTTGGGGAAGTAGTGATAGAACGAGCCGGTTGTCACGCCGAGCCGGTTGCACACCTCCGCGAGTTTGAGCCCGCCGTACCCGCGATCGGACAACACGTCCAGACCGGTTTCGAAGTACGCCTCCCGCGAAATACCCCCCGCCATGAGGCACCACGGTAGTCGTCGCCGAATTTTGGGCGTGGCGGGGCTTTGCTGGTCAGGCTGTATATAACGCACGCAAACATGACGGAATCAGGACTCTCAGGTGACGTGTGGCACAATTTGACTGTGGCCCACACAGCGAGCCGAGGTCCGGGACGGCCTCCTGCAGCAAAGGCGGCGGAGACTCGTGAACGCATCGTGCGTGCTGCCCGTGAAGTTTTTAGCGAACTTGGCTACGACGCAGCTACGTTTCAAGCGATCGCGATCCGCGCTGATCTCACGCGCCCGGCAATCAATCATTATTTCAGCAGCAAACGTGTCTTATATCGCGATGTGGTCGAGCAGACCAATGCGAAGGTGATCGCCGCGGGTATTTCGAAAGCGCGGGAAGCCACGACTCTGCTGAATCGGATATCGGCGTTTTTCGCTGCGGCCATGGATGCTGATTCGACCGACCGGTCGGCGGCGGCGTTCCTGGTGACCTCGGTGCTGGAGGCGCAGCGTCACCCCGAGCTGATTTCCGAGGAACACGACGCGCTGCGCAGCTCACGGGAGTTCGTCAAGTGGGCGGTCGACGAGGCCATCCAGCGGGGTGAGCTCAGCACCGACACCGACATCCCCGCGATCGTGGAGATGCTGGTCGCGGTGATGTGGGGGATGGGCTTTTATGCCGGTTACGTGGGCCATCGTGAGGATGTGGCCGTCATCGTGGACAAGTTCGAACTCTTGATGGCGAACAAGCTCTGGCAGCTTCGCGATTGACGCATCGGCATCGTGAGGTGCCCCACATCGCCGTATAGCCTGGCTAAGTTCTTCGGTAGCATGGATTGGCAAATGACTGATCTGAGCGATGTGCGGCTCGTTCGGGCCGAGGGCGACAGTTGGGACGTCACCGAGAGCGTCGGGGCGACCGCGCTTGCGGTGGCCGCCGCCCGTGCCGCCGAGACCGCACAAACCGAGCCCCTGATTCGCGACGAGTTCGCCTTCCTGCTGGTGGCGGCCGCCGGGCCGGCGTGGGCGCAGCTGGCCGGTAGCGAACCGCACTGGATCGGTGATGATCCGGAAGCCCACCGCATCCACGCCATGGCACGCAGCTACCAGGCCGTGCGTACTCATTACTTCGACGACTTCTTCACCGAGGTCACCCACGACGGCATCCGGCAGGTCGTGATCCTTGCCGCGGGCCTGGACTCGCGCGCGTTCCGTCTCGACTGGCCGGCCGGCACCACCGTGTACGAGATCGACCAGCCCAAGGTGCTGGAGTACAAGACCGCGACGTTGGGCGCGCACGGGGCCGTGGCGCGCGCTCAGCACGTGCCGGTACCGATCGACCTACGTGAGGACTGGCCCGGGGCCCTGATCGACGCCGGGTTCGACCCCGCAGCACCCACGGCGTGGCTGGCCGAGGGCCTGCTGCCATACCTGCCCGCCGACGCCCAGGACCGGCTGTTCGATCTCATCGGTGCCCACAGCGCCCCCGGCAGTCGCTTGGCAGTCGAGGATTTCGCCATGGACCCGGCCCGCTACACCCCGGAGAAGCGCGCCGCGCGCCGCGCTCGGGGTGAGCACATGCGGACCTCGCTGGGCCTGGACATCGACGCCGACGCACTCATGTACACCGATGACGAGCGGGCCGATGCCGCCGGATGGCTCGCGGCGCACGGCTGGGAGGTAGACGCGGTGCGCAGCCCTGACGAGATGATCCGGTTGGGCCGTCCGGCCGTGGCCGAGGAACTGGCTGAACTCGGCTTGGACAGCGTGCTGTTGCGCGCCCGATTGGACGGAGACGCCCGATGAGCTCACTGCGTAGCGACGACGACACGTGGGACATCGCCACCAGCGTGGGCTCGACCGCCGTGATGGTGGCCGCGGCCCGGGCCGGGGAGACCGAACGCGAGGACGCGCTCATCAACGACCCGTACGCCAAGATCCTGGTGGCCGGTGCGGGCACCGGGGTGTGGGACACGTTGTTGGACAACGATTTTGTCAGCAAGGTGGAAGATCTCGACGCTGAGGCCGCGCAGATCTTCGCCCACATGGGCAACTACCAGGCGGTGCGCACCCACTTCTTCGATGCGTATTTCGCCAGGGCTGTGCAAGCCGGCATCCGGCAGGTCGTCATCCTGGCGTCGGGCCTGGATTCCCGGGCCTACCGGTTGGAGTGGCCGGCCGGCACCACGGTGTACGAGATCGACCAGCCCAAGGTGCTGGAGTACAAGGCCGAAACGCTGGCCGCGCATGGGGCACAGCCGTCGGCGCAGCGCCATGAGGTGGCAATCGACCTGCGTCAGGATTGGCCGAAGGCGCTGCGGGAGGCCGGTTTCGACCACACTGTGCCCACCGCCTGGCTGGCCGAAGGGCTGCTGATGTATCTGCCGGCCGATGCTCAGGACCGGTTGTTCGAGTTCGTCACCGAGCTGTCGGCTCCGGGTAGCCGGCTCGCGGCGGAGACGGCCGGGGTGAGTTCGGCCGATCGGCGTGAGGCGATGCGGGAACGATTCGAGAAGTTCGCCGACCAATTCAACATGGGCTCCGCACTCGCGGTCGCCGACCTGATGTATGAGGATCCCGACCGTGCCGACGTCGCGGAATGGTTGCGGTCGCACGGTTGGCAGGCCGAAGGTGCGCACTCGTTGGACGAGATGCGCAGGCTGGATCGCCTGGTTCAGCTCAGCGAGGAGCCCGAACGCGACGCATTTTCGACCTTCGTCACTGCCGAAAAGCTCTGATAAGCAACAAAAACGGGGCGCTCCTCGTTGAGCGCCCCGCTGGTTGTCTGTAGTCAGCGGCTCTGGTGCACGGTCGTGTCGACGTGCGGCACGGTGACGTGCTGGCCGACCTGATCCAGCCAGGTGAGGTGAGACACGTCCGCCGATGCCGGGCCGGCCAGGCCCAGGGCGGCGGCGGCCAGACCGCTGGCGAGCACTGCGCTGAATCCGAACTTCTTCATTCCTCTACCTCTTTCCGATCTGTCTGCTTTCTTGATTGGTTCAACTAAAGGTCGCGGTGCTTGATTCCGGATCAGCGGCCTTGGCGGCAATTGACCGGCGGATGGCAGAAATGCATCGGCCCGGGCACTAGCCGACCCGGTTGACCGGGAGTTACCCGCCCGCCGTATACAGGAGGGGAGCTGAGCCGTTTCGCGGCCCGTTAACGAGGAGGAATCTTCATGCCAGGAGTGCAGGACCGTGTTGTCGTCGTCACCGGAGCCGGTGGAGGTCTGGGCCGGGAGTACGCCCTGACGTTGGCTCGCGAGGGCGCCAGCGTCGTGGTCAACGACCTGGGCGGTGCCCGCGACGGCACCGGCGCCGGCCACAACATGGCCGACGAGGTCGTCAACGAGATCAAGGCCGCCGGCGGACGCGCGGTCGCCAACTACGACAGCGTCGCCGAGTCCGAGGGCGCCGAGAACATCATCAAGACCGCGATCGACGAGTTCGGCAAGGTCGACGGCGTGGTGTCCAACGCCGGCATCCTGCGTGACGGCACCTTCCACAAGATGACGTTCGAGCAGTGGGACGCCGTGCTCAAGGTGCACCTCTACGGCGGCTACAACGTCATCCGCGCCGCCTGGCCGCACTTCCGCGAGCAGAGCTTCGGCCGCGTCGTCGTCGCCACCTCCACCAGCGGCCTGTTCGGCAACTTCGGTCAGGCCAACTACGGTGCCGCCAAGCTCGGCCTGGTCGGCCTGATCAACACGCTGGCCCAGGAAGGCGCCAAGTACAACATCAAGACCAACGCGGTCGCGCCGATCGCCGCCACCCGCATGACCCAGGACATCCTGCCGCCCGAGGTCTTCGAGAAGCTCACCCCCGAGTACGTCGCCCCCGTGGTGGCCTACCTGATGACCGAGGAACTGCCCGACACCGACTCGGTGTTCATCGTCGGTGGCGGCAAAATACAGAGGGCAGCGCTCTTCCAGAACGAAGGTGTGGTACTCCCGAACGTGCCCTCCGTCGATGACATCGCCGCCAAGTGGGGCGAGATCACCGACCTGTCCGCCGCCCAGCAGGCCAGCTTCAAGCTGGGCTAGAACTAGTGAAAGCGCTTGTAGCGCAGGCACTTACCGGTACATCAGGGCTGGCGTACGCCGACGTCGAGGCCCCCGTGTCGAACGACATGGTGGTCATCGACGTCGGCGCCGCCGGCGTCTGCTTCCCCGATCTGCTGTTGTTGCGCGGTGAGTACCAGCTACGGCTGGAACCGCCGTTCACACCTGGCATGGAGGTGGCCGGGACGGTGCGCTCGGCGCCCGAGGGTTCGGGGTTCACCCCCGGCCAGCGGGTGTCGGCGATGACCATGCTGGGCGGGTACGCCGAGCAGGTGGCTGCCCTGCCCGCCAACGTCATCCCCACCGCCGACGGTCTCGACGACGGCGAGGCGGCATCGCTGCTGGGCAACTACTACACGATGCAGTTCGCGCTGGCCCGCCGTGGCGGGCTGGTCGCCGGCGAGACCGTCCTGGTGCTCGGCTCGGCGGGCGGCATCGGCGCCGCGTCGATCCAATTGGCCAAAGCCATGGGCGCCAAGGTGATTGCGATGGTCCACCGGTCCGGGGCCGAGGAGTTCGTGTCGTCGCTGGGCGCTGACGTGGTGTTGCCGCTGGCCGATGGCTGGCGCGAGGCCGTGATGGAGGCCACCGGCGGTGAGGGTGTCGATCTGGTGGTCGATCCGATCGGCGGCCCGGCCTTCGACGACGCTATCCGGGTGCTGGCCCCCGAGGGTCGGCTGCTGGTCATCGGATTCGCCGCCGGCGGCGGGATCCCGACGGTCAAGGTGAACCGGTTGCTGCTCCGTAACGTCAGCGTGGTCGGTGTCGGATGGGGCGAGTTCGTGCGCCGGAAACCTGCCGCCCAGGCGCAGGTCGGAGCTGAACTGAACAAGCTGGTGGCCGCCGGGCTGCGTCCACCGCCCCCGGTGCGGTTCCCGTTGTCCGAAGGCGCGGCCGCCCTCGATGCGCTGGCCGGCGGCCAGGTGCGCGGAAAGCTGGTCCTGGAGCCCTGAGCGGCGCTGGTGCGTAGCGTAGAGGCGTGGACACCGCATCGACTCAGGCGCTGCGTAAGGCCCTGGAACTACTCATCGATCCCCCGGCCGATCCGGACACCAGCAAGGGGTACCTGGATCTGCTGGGGGACGGCAGCGACGCTCCGAAGAACGCGGGATTCATCCAGAAGGTGTGGGCGTCCCCGGCCGGGTCGATGCTCTACGACAACGCCCAGGCCCTGGGCCGCAAGCTGATGACGGCCTGGCAGGAGCCCACCGAATGGCTGGACATCCCGCCCGGCGGCATCGCGCTCGACGTCGGCAGCGGTCCGGGCAACGTGACGGCAGCGCTGGCGCGCGCGGCCGGGCTGGACGGGTTTGCGTTCGGGGTCGACATCTCAGAGCCCATGCTGGCCCGCGCGGTCGAGGCCGAGGCGGGTCGCCAGGTCGGGTTTCTGCGCGCCGACGCCCAGCGGCTCCCGTTCCGGGACGACGTCTTCGATGCGGTGACCTCGATCGCGGTGCTGCAGTTGATCCCCGACGCCGAGGCCGCGCTGGCGGAGATGGTGCGGGTGCTGCGCCCGGGCCGGCGGATCGCGATCATGGTCCCGACGGTGACCAACCGGGGGCCGGCACGGCTCTTGCCCAAGGGCGGGGCCCGCTTCTTCGCCGAAGATGAACTCGCCGACCGGTTCGAGGGCCTGGGCCTGGAGCGGGTGCGCTCCAAGAGCATCGGCACCATGCAGTGGGTGCGCGGGCAGAAACCGTGAGCGCCCTCGGGATAGTTCTCGTCGCATTGGTGATCGCCGTCGGGCTTCTCGGCATCGTGCTGCCCATCCTGCCCGGCGGCGGGTTTCTCGTGTTCGCCGCGATCGCGGTGTGGGCGATCTGGGAGGCCAGGGCCATCCCGGCGCACGCCACCGTTGCGTGGGTGACGCTCGGGGTCGCCGGCGTGTTTTTCGTGACGGCCGAGGTGATCAAGTACGCCTGGCCGGTACGGCGGATGCGGGCCGCAGAGGTGGGGATCTGGAGCCTGGCGGCCGGCGCGGTGCTCGGCCTGATCGGATTCTTCGTCATCCCGGTGATCGGGCTCGTGATCGGATTCGTGGCCGGCGTGTACCTGGCCGAGTTGGCCGCACGCCGTGACTATCGGCGGGCCTGGACGTCAACGGTGCACGCGCTCAAGGGGGTTGCCCTGTCGGTCGGGGTCGAACTGACCGGAGCGCTGTTGGCAACCATCAGCTGGGTGGTGGGTCTGGTGATCGCCTCGTGACGCAGTGGACCCTGGGCCCGGATTCGGGCGAGCTGGTGCTGCACACCGGCGTGACGGGCAGTGCGTCGCGGATGGGGCATCGGCTCACCATCGCAGTGCGCTCGTGGCACGCGGTCGTGGATGCCGACGGCGAGGTGCCGTCGGCGGTGGAAGTGACGGTCGACCTCGATTCGCTGGAGGTGCTGCGGGGCGAGGGCGGTATGACGCCGTCGACGGGCGCCGAGAAGGCGCTGATCCGGACCAATGCGTTGAAGACGTTGCGGGCGAAGAAGTTTCCGCAGGCTCGGTTCCGGTCCACGTCGATCGAGCGTTCTGGTTCCGCGGTGCGACTCCTCGGCGTTCTCGAACTCGCCGGCCACTCCGGTGAGCAGACCGTCGAGGTCGAGGTTTCCGACGAGTCCGTGCTCGGGACGGCTTCCGTGCGGCACAGCGATTTCGGCCTCAAGCCGTACTCGATGCTGATGGGTGCGATGAAGGTGGCTGACGAGGTTGCGGTCAGTCTGGCTGTGGCCCGGCCGGCCTGACGGTGGCGAGTCACAGCTGTCACGGTTTTGGAAGCGATAGGCGTTGTGCCCGCCTATGAGCGACTTTCAGCGACAATCGCCACATCGGCCACACGCTGATCATCAACCCCTTTGTCGCTGCGCATCTTTGAAACACCTGCACCAGTGGGCGCACAGAGCCCATGCGTCCCGTGCCCGCCTCCTAGCGACTCTGTCGCTGATAGGTGGGCAATCCGAAATCCGTTGCGTACGAGGCTGATGAGGCCCAGGTGGCGCATGGATACATCCACCTTGTGGCAGATGTGGTCAGCGATGCCGATGGGGCGATTGTCGCTGAAAAGTCGCTCGCAGCCGGGCAACTCGACACCGTGGCGCAGCGCCGTGACGGATGTGACTGTTGTTGACCGCCCCAGCGAGCCGACCAGTCCGGCCCGCAGCTAGCCGACCAGGTTGGTCCGCAGTACGCCCAGCTCATCGGCTGACACCCCGGCGGCGTCGAGGAAGCCGGCCACCGAGCCGTACGCCTCGTCGAGTTTCTTCCACGCGGCGGCCAAGTAGTCCTCACGCACACCGAGAACCTCGTCGGTCAACCGCGCCTCGGCGTAGGTGATCATCTCGGGGGCTTCCTGCGACCGTGCCCGCACCGATTCCATGATCCGATTCCGCAGCGCGGGGATGGCACCGTTGCTGGCCAGGAAGTCGGCGATGATGCGGTCCCGATCGACACCCACTGCCTCCAACACGGTGGCAACGGTGAAACCGGTGCGGTCCTTTCCGGCGAAGCAGTGCGCGATCACCGGACGATCCTGCCGGAGAAGGGAAATGACCTCACGGACCGCGCTGTGCGCGCCCGGCAGCGTCGGGAACTCCTCGTACACCTCGGTCATGTACCGGCGGGCCGCAGCGGCGACGTCCCCACCCTCGCCGGATTCGGACATCACCCGCTGGAAGGTGCTCTCGTGCGGTGCGTCGTTCGACGGGTCGTCGGGATGGAACGGCAGCAGATGCACTGCCACTCCGTCGGGCACCTGCCCGGTGCCTTGGCGTTGCACCTCCTGGTGGGATCTCAGATCGGCGACGTCGGTGATGCCGAGCCGACGGAACACAGCCCGCCCGGCATCCGAGAGCTGGCTGAGCTGACTGGAGCGGTATAGCAGCCCCGGCCGGATCGCGGTGATCTCGGCGACGTCGCGAAAGTTCCACGCCCCCGACAGTTCCCCCAGCTCGGTGGTCACTACGCCGTCACCGCCGTATTCGATTGGCGGCACGCCGCCGAAGCGAGTGGGGATTTCTCCCGGCCGAGTTCGGCACGGGCGATGGTGCGCATGTGGACCTCGTCGGGCCCGTCGAACAGCCGCATGGCGCGGTGCCAGCTGTAGAGCCGGGCCAGCGGGAAGTCGTCGCTGACCCCGGCCGCGCCGTGCACCTGGATGGCGCGGTCGATGACGTCGCAGGCGATCTGCGGGGCCACCGACTTGATCTGGGAGACCAGCACGTGGGCGGCCTTGTTGCCTTCCTGGTCGATGGTCCAGGCTGCCTTCTCGCACAACAGCCGGGCCTGGTCGATTTCGTTGCGGGACTTGGCGATCGACTCGCGCACCACGCCCTGCTCGGCCAACGGCTTGCCGAACGCGACGCGCTTCTGCACCCGGTCGACCATCAGCGTCAGGGCCCGCTCGGCCGCGCCGAGGGCGCGCATGCAGTGGTGGATGCGGCCCGGGCCGAGCCGAGCCTGGGCGATCGCGAAACCGCTGCCCTCTTCGTGCAGCAGGTTCTCGGCCGGCACCCGTACGTTGTCGAACACGATCTCGCAGTGCCCGTGCTGGTCCTGCCAGCCGAACACCGGCAAAGAACGGCGGACGGTGACCCCAGCCGTATCAATGGGCACCAGGATCATCGACTGCTGGGCGTGGCTGGCCGCGTCGGGGTTGGTGCGGCCCATCACGATCAGGATCTTGCAGCGCGGATCGGCCGCCCCGGTGATCCACCACTTGCGGCCGTTGATCACGTAGTCGGCCCCGTCGCGCAGCATCGTGGTCTCGATGTTGCGGGCATCCGAGGACGCCACGGCGGGCTCGGTCATCGCGAACGCGCTGCGGATCTCGCCGGCCAGCAGCGGTTCGAGCCACTGCTTGCGCTGGATCTCGTTGGCGAACAGGTGCAGGGTCTCCATGTTCCCGGTGTCCGGCGCCGCACAGTTGAGCACCTCCGGGGCGATCTCCATGCTCCAGCCCGACAGTTCGGCCAATGGCGCGTATTCCAGGTTGGTCAGGCCGGACTCCGAGGGCAGAAACAGGTTCCACAGGCCCAGCTCACGCGCCTTGACCTTGAGTTCCTCGACCACCGGCGGCACGGTGTGGTCCTTGGGACCCTTCTCCTCGCGATAGGCGTGGTACGAGGCCTCTGCGGGGAGAACATGCTCCACCATGAAGTCGGTCAACCGGGAGTGGTAATCAGCCGCTTTGGCCGACAGCGCGAAGTCCATGCCAGCCACGATAGCCACATGGTTAGACAGGTAGAAAGGTGGCATGTCTGGAACGTCACCCGCCATCCCGCCCGAAAGTCGCCCGCCGTTCCCGCCCTTCACTCTGGAAACAGCTCTCCAGAAGGTTCAGGCCGCCGAGGACGCCTGGAACACCCGCGACCCGCAGCGGGTCAGCCTGGCGTACACGCCGGACTCGCAGTGGCGTAACCGCGATCTGCACATCGTCGGGCGCGAACAGATCGTGGAGTTTCTGACCGCGAAATGGGAACGCGAGCTGGATTACGCATTACGGAAGGGGCTCTGGTCTTTCAGCGAGGACCGGATAGCTGTGCGATTCCAGTACGAATGGCACGACGCGCAGGGCCAGTGGTACCGAAGCTACGGCAACGAGTTGTGGCAATTCACGCCCGAGGGACTGATGGCCCGGCGCGAGGCCAGCATCAACGACGTCACCATCGAGGAATCGCAGCGGCGCTACTTCGGTCCGCGCCCGGAATCGGAGTACGGCCGCGACATCGAGCTCTGGTAGGCAGGACTGAGCGTGGTGGCCAGCACCCCGGCCAGCACCGCCAGTCCCATCACGGTGCCGGCCACCGCCGGCCATCCGGCGTGGTCGAATGCCAGCCCACCGACCCAGCCGATCACGCTGGAACCCGCGTAGTAGAAGAGGTTGTAGAGCGAGGACGCCTGCGCCTTACCTGCACCGGAGGCGGCGCCGACCCACCCGGAGGCGATCGCATGCGCGCCGAAGAACCCGGCGGTGGCGATCACCAGCCCGATGAGTATCACGATGACGTTGCCGGCCAGCGTGATCGCAACGCCGGCAATCATGGTCGCGATCGAGCCAAGCAGCACGGACTTGCGTCCGAACCGGGTGGCTTCGGCTCCGGCCCGGGCCGAGGCCCAGGTGCCCGACAGGTAGGCCAGGAACACCAGGCTGACCACTGTCTGCGGCAGCTGAAACGGTGCGGCCATCAGCCGGAAGCCCAGGAAGTTGTACATCGCCACGAACCCGCCCATCAGCAGGAAGCCCTGGCTGTAGAGCACCAGTTGGCGGGGTGACCGCAGATTTTCGGCCAGGCGCCGGGCCAGGTCATGGGTCCGGGCCGGGGTGAAGCCGCGCGCGGGCGGGACGAGCTTGACGAATGCGAACGCCGACAGACCGCACAGCACCGCGACCACCAGCACGCCGACGCGCCATCCGGCGAATTCAGCGATCGGACCGGTGACCAGACGGCCGGCCAGCCCACCGATCGTGGTGCCCGCGACGTAGGTGCCTGCCGCGCGGGCGGCATGTCCGGCCTCGATCTCCTCGGTGAGGTAGGCGATGGCCACGGCGGGCACTCCGCCCAGCATCAGCCCTTCGAGAAACCGCCCCGACAGCAGCAGCGGGGCGGTCGGGGCCATCGGTACGACAAGCCCGAGAACCGTTGCCGCGGTGATCGATATCGTCATCGCCTGGACCCGGCCGATCCGGTCGGCCAAGGCCGACCACGGGATGACGCCCAATGCCAGACCCACCGTGGCCGCCGAAATCGTCAGTGCCGCATGGGCGGCGCCGGTGCCCATGCCGCGGGCGATCAGCGGGAGTACGGCCTGGGGCGAGTACAGCTGCGCGAAGGTGGCGACCCCGGCGCAGAACAACGCGGCCAGCAGGCGCCGGTACTCGCTCGAACCACGTGAATGCCCCGGCCAGTCAACAGAGGTCAGGGAGGCGGACACGCAGACGACGCTAGGACGTCAGCAAAGATGTGTCCAATGCATCGGTTTAGTCAATGTCATGCGCTTTGTGCATGGTGAATTCGGTCAGCCGCGCCGCTGCCGGTGGCAACTGGCGGTCCACGCTCCAGGTCAGGCCGATCTGACGTTTGGCCGAACTCTCCGACAGCGGGATGTACGCGGCACCTGACTCGGCTCGCTCGGGCCGTGGCACCGGCACGACGGCAACCCCGAAGCCCGCTGCCACCAGCCCTTCCATCGTCGGGATCTCCATGGCCTCGAAGACCACCGGCGGTGCGATCCCGGCCTCGCTCCACAGCTCGTCGGTGAGTTGACGCAATCCGAAATCCGGCGCCAGGGCGACGAAGGGCTCGGCACCGGCGTCGGCCAGCCGGATCCGGGACCGCCGGGCGAATCGATGCTCGCGCGGCACCGCCAGACACAATCGCTCCACGTACAGGCCGCGCCAGCGAAAACCCTCCGGGCGTGGTGAGGTGATCGCGAGGTCGGCCTCACCGTTCGCAAGGCGCTCCACGATCTGATGGGCAGCGCCCTGGAACAGCTCGAAGCGCACCAACGGCGCTTCGGCACGGAACCGCCGCAACAGATCCGGCACGAACCAGCCGGCTTGCGAATGCAGGAACGCCAACCGCACCATCCCGGTATCGGGGTCACGCATCTCGGCTATTCGCTCAGTGGCCGAACGAATTTCGGCGATGCCGCGACGGGCGTGCTCCAGCAGGATGTGGCCGTAGGTGTTCAGACGCAGACGTCGGTGCACCCGATCGAACAGCGGTACCCCCACCTGCTCCTCCAACCGGGCCAGCGCACGCGACAGGGTGGGCTGGCTGATGCCGAGTTCGGCTGCGGCGTCGGTGACATGCTCGGTTTCGGCAAGCACCACGAACCACTGCAGCTCGTCCAGATGCATACCGCCGACTCTAAACGCGCTGATCACCGGCCGGGCTGTGCCATGCTGTGTCGCATGGCCGGCAAGGTTCGGGTCGTGGTGGGCGATGACCACCCGATGTTCCGCGAAGGCGTGGTGCGCGCCTTGACCTCCAGCGGCGAGATCGACGTCGTGGCCGAGGCCGACAACGGCGCCGATGCACTGGAATTGATCCGGACCCACCAGCCGCAGGTCGCACTGTTGGACTACCGGATGCCTCGGTTGGACGGGGCTCAGGTGGCCGCCGCGGTGAGTCGCGATGACCTACCCACCCGGGTGCTGCTGGTCTCCGCGCACGACGAGTCGGCGATCGTCTACACCGCTCTGCAGCAGGGAGCGGCCGGGTTCCTGTCGAAGGAGTCCACCCGCAGTGAGCTGGTGAACGCCGTGCTGTCGTGCGCCAAGGGCCGCGACGTGCTCGACCCGAACCTGGCCGCCGGGCTGGCCGGTGAGATCCGTCGTCGCAACGAGCCCGACGTCCCGTTGCTCAGCCCACGCGAACGCGAAGTGCTCGATCTGATCGCCAAAGGCCGTTCCATTCCGGCGATGGCCAAGGAGCTGTTCCTGGCCCCGTCCACGGTGAAGACCCACGTGCAGCGTCTCTACGAGAAGTTGGGTGTGAGCGATCGGGGCGCGGCCGTCGCCGAGGCGATGCGCCGTCGGCTGCTGGACTGACATGGCCGGCGGGCGCATCGTCGAATTCTTCACCACCCAGCCCGTGCGGGTCTCGGCGCTGTTGCGGCTACCGCTGATCGGACTGATCGTGGTGCTGGTCTCGGTGTGGGATGTCGACCACTGGCTGCCCGCCCTGTACGCAGTGATCCTGAGCGGCTACGCCGCGGTGGCGGTGCTATGGCTCGTGGTGGTGTTTCGCGGACCCATGCCGCCGTGGGCCGAATGGGCTTCCACCGCGGTCGACGTGCTGGTCCTGGTCGCCTTGTGCGCCGTGTCCGGCGGGGCCACCGCAGCGTTGCTTCCGGTGTTCTTCCTGCTGCCCATATCCGTTGCGTTCCAGGATCGTCCGTGGCTGACGGCACTGCTGGGCGCCAGCCTCACGGTCGGCTACCTGGCGGTGTGGATCCTGTACTCCAAGCGTGATGACAACGTCGGCCTCCCCGACCTCGTCTACATGCACGTGGGGTTCCTGGCCTGGCTGGCCGTCGCATCGGCCGCGTTGTCGTTCGTGCTGGCGCGGCGTTCGGCTCGGGTGCGGATGCTGATGGAGGTCCGGCGCCAGCTGGTGTCAGAGTCCACCCGGGCCGACGATCTGCGTAATGCCGAACTGGCCGAACACCTCCACGACGGCCCGCTGCAAACCTTGCTGGCCGCACGCCTGGAGCTCGACGAGCTCCGCGAACGCCTCCCGGATCCGGCACTCGACCGGGTGCGTGCCGCCCTTCAGGAGACCGCGGCCGGGTTGCGCTCCACGGTGACCGCCCTGCATCCACAGGTGCTGTCCCAGCTGGGGCTGACCCCGGCGGTGCGGGAACTGTTGCGCCAGTACGAAACCCGTCCCGATATGACGGTGCGCGCGGATCTGGCCGATGTCGGGCATCCCGACGGTCAGGCTCTGCTGTACCGCGCGGCCCGTGAGCTGCTGGCCAACATCAACAAGCATGCCGGCGCGAGCACGATTTCGGTCGGCCTCCACCGGTCGGGTGACCGTGTCGTGCTGACCGTTGCCGACGACGGCAGGGGATTCGACCCGTCGACGGTGGCCCGATCGGTGGCCGCGGGACACATCGGGCTGGCCTCCCTGCAGGTCCGCGTCGACGCGATGGGCGGCTCGATGGCGATTTCATCGGAGCCCGGGTTCGGCACCCAGGTCCTGGTCACGTTGTAGCCGCGGCTATTTCACACAGGGGATGCCGGAGACCTTCATCTGGCTGAGATCGGTGGGCGCCGGGGTGTAGGTTCCGGTCGCGGTGGCGGCCACCGTGGTCACCGGGGTGCTGGGTGTGGTCTGTTCGGTCGTCTCGCTGCTGGAATCCCATGTGGAGTCCGACCCGGACGCAGACTCGGCCCCGGACTCCGACGACGTCGCATCGCTGGACAGGTACTCGTCGCCGGGGAAATCGGTTCCCACGGTCAGCTGCACCGTGCCCTCCACCACCTCGGACGACGCATTCGCGATCACGCCGAGTTCGTCGGCCAGTGATTGCGCAGCGGCCTCGGCGCCGGTCCCGTAGTCGATCGTGGTGGTGGCCGCCAGCGATTCGCCGTCGCCGATCTGCCCCTCGGTGAATCCGTGTGCGCCGAAGGTGATTTCGAGCTGCGCGGCCAGACCGCTGTACGTGGAGGCGTTGACCACGTCGAGCACGGCACCGTGACCGTTGAGTCTGCGGGCCTTGCTGGTCGGACTCGACGAGGAGGTGGTGTCGTCCTGAGAGACGAGGTCGTTCACGATCTTGCGGATCGTCGGCACATCCACGATGTTGATGTCCTCGCCCCAGGAGTTCTGGCTGAACTCCTTGATCGGCAGGGTGTAGAGCGTGGGCGGTTTGTCCGTCAGCGCGGAGGCCCGCCGGGCGAAACTGGCCAGGTCGAATCCGGCGTCCAGCGCGACATTCTGTTTGACCACGTTCAGGAGACTGCGCAGTCCCGTCGGGCTGTTCAGCTTTCCGCTGTGGCCCAGTGCCGATACCAGGGCGGCGATGAACGCCTGCTGACGGCGGGTGCGGTCCAGGTCGGTGAAGTTCTCGTCGTTGATGTCCCGACGCTGACGCACGAAGGCCATCGCTTGGGCGGCGTCGATCTCTTGGACGCCCTGGCGAAAGTCGGCCCCCGAATACGGATCTGCGGTGTCCGCGTTCAGACACACGGTGATCGGTGCCACCGTCTTGGCGATTTCGAAGAATGCGCCCAGGGTGACCTCGACGAAATGGTCGATCGGGATGCCCAGCAGGTTTCGGACGGTGGCGATCTGTGCCTTGCGGCCCGCCTCACGGGCCTGCTGCTCATTCGCCGATGGATCCTCGGAGTCGGCTTCCAGCGATTCCATCTCGCGCTGATAGGCCCAACCGTAGGCCTGCTTCACCTTGCCCTTGCACGGCGAGACGTCACACCCGGCGAGGTCCACGTAGTCGTCACGAGGGATGGAGAACGCGGTGGCCGGGCTACCGTCGCCGGGCAGGTGCACCACGATCAGCACGTTGGCGTTGTAGCCGCCGACGGTCTCGTCACCGGCATGCAGTGCTTGGTAGACGTCCTCGGGCAGCGGGTTGCCATGCTGATCGAGCCGGCTGTCCAGCCCCATGATCAAGATGTTCTCGGTGTCGCCAGACGAGACCGGGCCACCGTCGAGTGCGTTGGACGTCGTGATGCCGTCCAGGGCGCCGCGGTAGGTCACCCATCCCGCACCGGTGCCTGCCAGCACCGATGCCGCAACGAGGCCGACTGCGGCACGGCGGGCGGCCCGCACGCCCCGGCGCGGCAGACGGTGCCGCGGGGCGTCAGCGGTGTGGGCAGGTGTGTTCATCGCACCTGCCATTATGGGGCTGTTAGCTGAGACTCCGCCCACCGGGGAAAATGGCTGGTCAACAGCGGCGTCTCGGCACTAGCGTGCGCAGGATGAAATTGCGCATCGCCGTTGGCGTGCTGGTGGTGGCCGTGGTGGCGTTGCTGGTGAACGAACTGGCGGCCAACAAGGACCACCGCCAGGCCGAGCCGTTCGCGGGTGGGCACGTGCTGGAACTGGACGGCCCGGACCTGAACGTGCGTGAGTACGGGCCACCGGCCGACCGCGCTGTGGTGTTGCTGCACGGGTACTCGGCCTCGGTCGAATGGTGGGATCGGGTGGCCGGACAGCTGGCCCGCGATCACCGCGTCATCGCAATCGATCTGGTCGGCCACGGTGGCTCAGAGGCCCCGGCTGACGGCGCCTCCTATCGCTCGGACGCGCAGGCCGCGGCCGTGCGCAACGCGCTCGTGGCACTCGGTGTGCGTCACGCGGTCCTGATCGGGCATTCGATGGGCGGCGCGGTCTCGGCCGAGCTGGCCCGGCAGTACCCGGACCTGGTGGAGCGCGTGGTGGTGTCCGACACTCCGGGGGCCGACGATCTGGTCGCCATGCCGTTGCTCGGGCAGATGGTGTGCTGGCCGGTGATCGGGCCGGCGTTGGATCTCTTCCGCGGTATCGACGCGATCAGCGAGGGGTCGCTGCAGACCGGGTTCGCCGCGGACTACCCGGTCCCCGACTACGCGCACCGCTCGTTGGAGCGGCTCACCTACACCGGCCTGTGCGACTCGACCGAAGGGCCGCATCCGACCGTGGAAACGCTTGCCGTACTGCACAAGCCGGTGTTGGTGGTCTGGGGGGACGAGGACGTGCTGACCCCGACGGCGCCGAATGTCGAGCGCTACACCGCGGCGGGGTTACCGCCCGTGGTGATCAAAGGCTCGGGGCACACCCCGATGGTCGAGCAGCCCGATCAGTTCCTGGCCGCGGTGACCGACTTCATCAAGACCCCAGCCCCCGTGAGATGACCAGGCGCTGAATCTGATTGGTGCCCTCGAAGATCTGGGTGATCTTGGCTTCGCGCATGAAACGCTCCACCCGGAAGTCGCGGGTGTAACCGACACCGCCGAACACCTGTACCGCATCGGTGGTGACCTTCATGGCAGCGTCGGTGGCGATCAGCTTGGCGACGCTGGCCTGGGTGGAGTAGGGCAGTCCGAGGTCGCGACGGCGGGCGGCGTCCAGATAGGTGGCGCGCGCGCTGACCACGGCGGCGGCCATGTCGGCCAGCAGGAAGCCAAGCCCCTGATGGTCGACGATCTTGCGGCCGAACGTGGTTCGCTCGTTGGCGTAGCGGACAGCCTCGTCCAGGGCGGCTTGGGCGATGCCGACGGCGACGGCGGCGATACCGAGGCGGCCGGAGTCCAACGCGGAGAACGCGATCGAAAGGCCTTGCCCCTCTTGCCCGATCAGCCGGTCGGCGTCCAGGCGCGCATTGTCATAGAACGCCGAGGTGGTGGGCACCGCGTGCAGTCCCATCTTCTCCTCGGGTTTGCCGAAGCTCAGCCCGTCGAGACCGGCGGGGACCAGAAAGCAGGAGATGCCCTTGGAGCCTTCTCCGGTGCGGGCGAACAGGATGTAGAAGTCGGCCTTCCCGCCATGGGTGATCCAGGCTTTGGAACCGTTGAGGACGTAGTCGTCGCCGTCGCGGGTCGCCTTGCAGTTCAGTGCCGCGGCGTCGGAGCCGGCCTGAGGTTCGGACAGGCTGTAGGCGCCGATCTGCTCACCGGAGAGCATGGCGGGTAGCCAGCGTTGTTTCTGCTCCTCGGTGCCGTAGGCCAGCAGCGGGTGCGACGAGAGACTGTGCACGCTGACTGCGACCCCGACCGCGGCCCACCGTGCCGCGATCTCCTCCAGGACCTGCAGGTAGACCTCATACGGCTGGCCGCCGCCACCCCACTCTTCGGGCTGGGGCAGGCTCAGCAGCCCGGCCGCGCCGAGCTGGGCGAAGACGCCGTCAGGGTAGGTCTCGGCCTTCTCGTGTTCATCGACGATGGGGTCGAGCACCTTGTCGGCGATGTCACGGGTGAGCTCGATGAGCTCGCGCGCCTCATCGGAGGGGAGCAGGCGATCCACAGGCATACTTGCACATCCTAGTTTTCCCGGTCGCGGAGTGTCATGGGCTGGGGGTGTGCAGCAGCCCGGCGATGTCGGGGTCGAGTTGCTGCAGGGCGACGATGACCGCAACCCGGTAGTCACGACCGATCTGTGAGCGCACGGTGGTCGTGCGTCCGCGTCGCTCTGGTGGGCGGATCTCTTCGATGCGCGCTTCCAGGGCGGCGATGAGTTGTTCGAACTCGGTGATGAGCCCGGACAGGATGAGGATCTCCGGATCGAGCACCGCTTCGATGAGGATCGCCGTGCGGGCCATCTGGTCGATGACTTCGCTGATGATCTTCTGGGAGTGTGGGTTTCGGGCCGTCTCTTGCGCTACTGCGTCGAGGTCGATCTCCTTGAGTGCCAATCCCTCGGTCTGTGGCGCGGCCGATTGCATGGCGTGCAGTGACATGCCGGCGTTGACGCAGCCGATGCGTCCGCACGCGCATTTCGCGTGGCTGCCGGGCACCGGCATGTGCCCGATCGCGCCGGCAACGCCCGTCGCCCCTGAGTACGGACGTCCGCCGATGATCAGGCCGACGTTGACGTGCCCACCGCAGTTGAGCACCACTGCCGAACGCACCTCCCTGGCCTTGCCGGCGATCGTCTCGGCAAGAGTCATGGCTTGGGTGGTGTCCTGGACGGCGGTCGGGATCCCCAGCGCTTCGGAGATCGGCTTGCCGAGTTCCACCTCGGACCAGTTGAGCGCCTTTGATTCGACGACGAAACCCCTTGTGCTGTCCACAAATCCAGGGATACAGATGCCGACAGCGGCTACCGAACCGTCCTCGGCGCCTTCGATCATCTGCTTGCCGATCCGGGTGATCGAGCGGATCACCGAAGCCGGGGCGCGACCGGCCGTAGGGGTCTCGTCTTCTCGTGAGATGTTGCCGGTGGCGTCGGCCAGTGCGATGCGTGCGCGACGTTCGTCGATCCAGATCCCGAGTACCCGTCGTGCCTGCGGGTTGCAGCCCAGTAGTTTGCGCGGGCGACCGCGGTAACCCGGACCTTCGACGCGGGCATCGAGTTCGATCAGGGTTCCGTCTTGGATCAACTCGCCGACTATGGCGGTGATCGAAGGCCGGCTCAGCCCGAGCCGGTCGGCCAAGTCCGCCCGGGCCAGTGGGCCCTCGGTCCGAAGCAGGTGCACGACGCGCTGGCGATGCAGCAGGTGCAACACCTGCTTTTCCTGCCGCGCCGATTCTGACCGTTTCAGCAGAACCTCCTTGACGGGCTCAACGATATGCTGCTATTAAGTTCGTCACAGAAATTAAATAGGCCTAGGGCATCGGAGCCGCGCCATGACTGTTGTCAATCCGCTCATCAATCCGCAGTTCTCTTCCTCCCCGCCGCCGGTCGCACCGGTGACCCCGACCGGCTCTCGACGCGCCCTTCACGCTACCGGCCGGGTCGGTGCCTACAGCGGCATCGTGGTGACCGGGTGGCTGGTGGCCGCGTTGGCGTCGGGCTACGGGGTGGCCGCGGCGGATACCACCGGGTCGTCCTCGTCGGAGTCGTCGACGTCGAGTTCGGCTGGTGCGTCGTCCGGTGAGTCCTCGACCGGGCCGTCGGTTGGCGGCGCGTCGAACGAGGGCTCTGCGTCGAGCACGGGGGGATCGTCGGTCGGCTCCGGAAGGGATGCGGTCAAGAAGGCGGTCAAGAAGCCGGTTCGGGCGAAGCGGTCGGGTAGGACGTCGTCTACCCGGGAGTTGGCGCCGGGTGTGACGATCAGCAGTAGTGGTGGGGCGCAGCAGGAGCCGGGTAAGCCGGAGGGGCTGACCGGGGCGATCGATGCGCACCTGGATGCGTTGTCGTCGATTCCGGACAAGGTGCGCGAGACCGTGCTCACGCGCGATGACGGTCGGGCGAGGCCGCAGCTGTCACTGCCGACACTCTCACTCCCGGAGATCTCGCTGCCCGACGCTGCGTCGCCCCGCGCATCGCAGGTTGTGGCGGATTCGGAAGCGAAAACCGAGGCCCCGGTCGGGCCGGTCAAGCTCGGTGACACCCTCAAGCGGTCGTTGGCGAAAGCCGAGGAGGTCAGCGACCGGGTGGAGCAGGTCACCGGGACGATCGCCGACAAGGTGACCGAGCAGCTCTCCGCGAAGATCGCCGAATTGGATGTGGTGTCCACCGCCGGCCAGGCCAAGGCGTTCGTCACTTCTGCTACCAGCGATGTGCGCACGACGGCCAGTGCGGTGGCCACTCCCGTGGTACAGGCGCAGAATCCTGCTGAGGGTGTCCTCGGCGTGTTGAACGGGATCGTCACCAAGGTGCTCAACCCGTTCCTGGCGCCGCCGCCGGATTCACCGGAGCCGTTCACGCCGTTCATGTGGGCCGCATTGGCCTGGGTTCGGCGTAACGCCTTCAACCAGGCGCCGGTGGTCAGCAGCCCCACCACCACAGTGCAGGCCGGTCAGACCGTGACCGGCAACATCGGTGTGACCGACGCCGAGGGTGACGAATTGACCTATACCATCACCGAGCAGCCGAAGTACGGGACGGTCACCATCGACCAAGAGACAGGCGAATTCACCTACACGCCCGACGATATCAATTACGAAGCGGCACAAACCGATACGTTCACGGTTTCGGTTACCGACGGCGACAAGATCAACCTCCTGGCGCTGTTCAAGCCGCGGACCGCGCAGAAGGACGTCGATGTCACGGTGCTCAACCCCACCGTCGAGCGGGTGATCCTGGACCTGCCGGACGGCATCACCAACCCGAACACTCCGCGCTTCGCCGAAGACGGACAGTCCCTCTACTTCGCGGCCACCCCGGCCGAGGGTGGTCGCGAGGAGATCTACCAGGTCGGTGTCGACGGCACGGACGTACAGTGCATCACTTGCGGCGTGTCCACGGAAATTACCGGGGGCCTGGGGAGAGTCGTTCCGTTTCAAGACGGTTCGGGACGGCTGATGATCCAAGTCAGGACCAGCCCGAACTCCTACGTCGTCTACGAAGAAACCGCTGACGGCAAAGAGCTCGTTCCGGTCATCACACCGCCGGCCGGGGCGCGGGTACTCGACCCGCAGCGCGAGATGCGCATCTCGCCCGACGGGACGCATGTGCTGTTCAGTCAGATCCAGATGACCCCGCAAGGGCTCATCACAGCCGTGCCCATCGTCGGAAAACTGGAGCGCACGGAGGCCGGCTATGAAATCGCCGATGCCCGTGTGGTTTATCCGGTCGGTGAGGGCAAGCAATGGACCCCTGACGGCAAAGGCGTGATCATTCTCGGTGGACGATACGAGGCCGGCAATGTCGACGACATCGTGGTGGACCTCGAGACGGGCGAGGTGACCCGCCTGACCGGCAACCTCGACTACGACGAGGACATCGACATGTCGCCCAACGAGCAGTGGATCGCGGTCGGCAGCACTCGTGGGTATGACGCGTTGACGCCGATGTCTCGGATCGTGCGGCCGGCGTTCCTGCCGGCGGACATCCAAGGCGCGGTGTACGAGGCGTACCGAGGCACCGGGGACTCGACAAATATCACGAACCAGGAATGGGTCATCGCCATCGAGGACGACCTCAAGGGCGAGTACGGGATTCCGGTGTTCGTCGACGGCGACGGATACACCGCCCGAAGCATGGCGAGCTGGAATGACACCGGCGATGCGGTGGCATTCTGGGAAGCCAGCGAGAACGATGAAACAGACACCCGACTGGTGATCGCCAAACTGAACTACACCACCAGTGTCGGCTTGGCGGACGAGGATCGAACCACCCCCGATCCGACGTGGGCACCCGAACTCAAGACCTACGTCCCGAGCGCGGCCCCGCTGCCTCCCACCGGTACCTATGCCGGCGCCGGCGGTGGCACCGCAGTGGTCAGTGAGACAACCGACCCGACGACCGGTCACATCGTCCGCACCGTCACCTACACCGACTATGTCAACGAGCAGGGGATGATCCTCAACGGCACGGAATCAACAGATACGACTGCCAGCCAGTCGAACATCCGCTACGTGGCCGACATCGCCGTGACGGGTGAGCACACCGGCTATCTCCAGGCTGACGCCACCATCAACAAGCTGCAGCGGACGATGACCGGGTACATCACGTCGGACGTCGACGGCGACGTGCTGAGTGTCAACGATCAGGACCGGATCGACGAGGACCGGGCCAACATGTAATCCGGGAACAACTCGGTAAGCCGACCGCTCCGACCCGCTCACCTGAGGGTGAGTGCGTCGGAGCGGTTGGCGTTCAACGCATCCGGGCGATGATCTGGATCTCCACCAGTGCGCCCGGCATGGCCAGCTCGGTGACCCCGACGGCGGTCCAGGCCGGATAGGGCGCAGCCACGAACTCGTCCTTGACGTCACTGAAAGTCTGCACATGCTGCTGCAGGCCAACGTGATAGCTGGTGATGTCGACGACATCGGCGAAGGCCAGTCCGGTCTCGGAAAGCAACCCGCGCAGGTTCTCGAAGGCCTGCGTGAACTGTTCCCGTGGCTCTTCGACCACGCTCAGGTCGGGACGCATCCCGATCATCCCCGAACAGCGCAAGTGATCGCCGTCGATTACCGCGGGTGCGAAGTGATGAGCGTCGTACAGCGGCTGCATCCACTGTGGGACAACTATCTTCATGAGAACCTCCTTGTGATCAGACGCGAGAGCCCCCTATTCCGAAGAAAAGGGGGCTTCACGTCTGCGTGGCAGAACGGGTTACACGTGCTCCGCCACGGGCAGCGCGGCGAGGATGTCGTTGACGCGGTCGCGGGCGTCACCGAAGAGCATCTGGGTGTTCTCGCGGAAGAACAGCGGGTTCTGCACACCGGCGTAGCCCGAGGCCATCGAACGCTTGAACACGATGACGTGGTCGGCGTTCCACACTGTCAGCACCGGCATGCCGGCGATCGGGCTGCCCGGATCTTCGGCGGCGGCGGGGTTGACGGTGTCGTTGGCGCCGATCACGAGGACGACGGAGGTGCCGTCGAAGTCGTCGTTGATCTCGTCCATCTCGAGCACGATGTCGTAGGGCACCTTGGCCTCGGCCAGCAGCACGTTCATGTGGCCGGGCAGGCGGCCGGCGACGGGGTGGATGCCGAAGCGGACGTTGACGCCGCGCTCACGCAGTTTGCGGGTCAGATCGGCCACGCCGTACTGGGCCTGGGCCACGGCCATGCCGTAACCGGGGGTGATGATCACCGAGTCGGCGTGGGCGAGCAGCTCGGCCGCGCCCTCGGCGTTGATCTCGCGGTGCTCGCCGTAGTCCTTGTCCTCGGTCGGTCCGGCTTCGATACCGAAGCCGCCGGCGATCACGGAGATGAACGACCGGTTCATGGCCTTGCACATGATGTAGGACAGGTAGGCACCGGAGGAGCCGACGAGGGCGCCGGTGATGATCAGCAGGTCGTTGCCGAGCAGGAAGCCGGATGCGGCCGCGGCCCAACCCGAGTAGCTGTTGAGCATCGACACCACGACGGGCATGTCGCCGCCGCCGATCGAGGCCACCAGGTGCCAGCCGAGCAGCAGCGCGAGCACGGTGACGACGATGAGCAGCCACAGGTGCGGCTCGATGACGAACCACACGGTCAGTGCGGCGAAGACGACCAGCGCGCCGACGTTGAGGAAGTTCTTGCCGGGCAGCATGAGCGGCGCGGACTTCATGCGGGCCGAGAGCTTCAGGTTGGCCACGACCGAGCCGGTGAAGGTGACGGCACCGATGAACACACCGATGAACACCTCGGCCGAGTGGATGCCGAGCATCTTCTCGCCGACGAGCTTGACGGCTTCCTCTCCGCCGAGGTTGTTCTCGACGTGCAGGTAACCGTTCCAGCCGACCAGCACGGCCGCCAGACCCACGAAGGAGTGCAGCAGTGCGATCAGCTCGGGCATGCCGGTCATCTCGACGACCTTGGCGCGCCACAGGCCGATCGCGGCGCCGACGATCATCGCACCGATCAGCAGGGCCAGGCCCATCGGCTCGATCTTTCGCTCGACGGCCAGGGCGATGGTGGCGATGAGGGCGACCGCCATGCCGGTGATGCCGAAAGTATTTCCGGCCCGCGAGGTTTCGTGTTTGGACAGTCCGGCCAGAGCCAGGATGAACAGCAGGGCCGCGACAACGTAGGCGGCCGTGGCAACGTTTTCTAGGGTGAACATGGAATCCATTCCAAAGTCTTTGTGGGCACGCAGGTTCTAGCTGCGGGAGAACATCGCGAGCATGCGACGCGTCACCGCGAAGCCGCCGAATACGTTGATGCTGGCCAGCAGGATGGCGCAGGTAGCGATCGCGGTCACCAGCGCGTTGCCGTGGCCGATCTGCAGCAGGGCGCCCACCACGATGATTCCGGAAATCGCGTTGGTCACCGACATCAGCGGGGTGTGCAGCGCGTGGTGCACATTGCCGATCACGTAGTAGCCGATCACGATCGCCAGCGCGAACACCGTCAGGTGGACCTGCAGCGCTGCCGGCGAGATCGCGATCAGGGCGAAGATCGCGGCCGCCGCGGCGAACGTGATGCCCAGCCGGCGTCCGGTTGACATCGGCTGTTTCTCTTCCTTGGCTGCCGGCGCGGCCGCCGCAGCGGGCTGGGCGGCCGGGGCGGCCGACACCTGAACCGGCGGCGGGGGCCAGGTGGTCTCGCCGTCGCGCACGACGGTCATCGAGCGCTGCACGACGTCGTCCCAATCGAGAACGACCTTGCCGTCCTTCTCCGGGGTGAGCAGCTTGAGCAGGTTCACCAGGTTGGTGCCGTACAGCTGGGAGGCCTGCGCGGGCAGGCGGCCGGCGAGGTCGGTGTAGCCGATGATCGTGACGCCGTTGTCGGTGACGATCGCCTGGTCCTTGACGGTGCCCTCGACGTTGCCGCCGTTGGCCGCGGCCATGTCGACGATGACGCTGCCGGACTTCATGGAGGCGACCATCTCGGCGGTGATGATGCGCGGCGCGGGCCGACCCGGGATCAGCGCGGTCGTGACGATGATGTCGACGTCCTTGCACTGCTCGGCGTACAGCTGCGCCTCGCGGGCCTTGTAGTCGTCGTCCATCTCTTTGGCATAGCCGGTCTTGGAAGCTTCAGCCGCCTCAGCCGTCTGGTCGGCGACGGACAGGTACTCGCCACCGAGGGAGGCGACCTGATCGGCCACCTCGGGGCGGGGGTCGGTGGCCCGCACGATCGCACCCAGGCTGCCGGCAGCGCCGATGGCGGCCAGGCCGGCCACACCGGCACCGACCACGAGCACCTTGGCCGGGGGCACCTTGCCCGCTGCGGTGACCTGACCGGTGAAGAACCGGCCGAAGCTGTGGGCGGCCTCGACCACGGCGCGGTAGCCGGCGATGTTGGCCATCGAGGACAGCACGTCGAGGGACTGGGCGCGCGAGATGCGCGGCACCGCGTCCATAGCGAGCACCGTGATGGGCCGGGTGGACAGCTTCTCGACGAGTTCGGGCTTGAGCGCGGGTGAGATCAAGCTCACTAGCGTCGCTCCGTCGCGCAGCTTGCCGATCTCGGCATCATCGGGCGCATTGACCTTGAGTACGACGTCGGCGTCCCACGGCGTGCCGATCTCGGCACCGGCCTCTACGTAGGCGGAGTCGGAGAAGCTCGAGGCAGCACCGGCGCCGCTTTCTACGACTACCGCGTACCCGAGCTTGATGATCTGCCCGACTGTTTGCGGTGTGGCGGCGACGCGTGTTTCCCCAGGTAGGGACTCACGCGGGATCCCGATGAGCATCGACTCCGCTCCGTTTCTTTCTGGTAGGCCTCTTAGTTCAGCCTGGAAGAGTGTCGCATTTGTGTTCAGATAACGCCCATGCCCCTTTTGGGGGATGTGATCAACGGCCCAGCTCGGGTTACAGCCAGTCCCGGCGTTTGAACATCACATACAACAGGATCACGAGCACAACAATCAAAATGCTGCTGGCGATGAAGCCCACGACGGTGTTGATCCCGGGGTACATGACGTTCTGGCCGTAGAAGCCCGTGATCGCGGTCGGCACCGCGATGATCGCGGCCCAGCCGCTGAGTTTCTTCATCACCGTGTTGAGCCGCGCGTCCTGCAGGGACAGGTTGGTCTCGAACACCGTGGTGATCATGTCGCGCAGGGATTCGGTCCACTCCGAGGCACGCAGCACATGGTCGTACAGGTCGGCGTACAGCGGGTCGAGGGCAGACGAGGTGGACGAGTCGAGCCTGCGGTGCTGGATGGTACTGACGACCTCACGCATCGGCAGTACCACCCGGCGCAGCTCGACCAGGTCCTTGCGCAGCTGAAAGGTGCGCCGCTGCAGTCCGCGCCGCGGGGCGCTGTCGGCGAACAACTCGTCCTCGAGGGATTCGATGGCGTCGTCGAGTGCCTCGACGGCCTCGAAGTGCCCGTCCACCACGACGTCGAGCAGACCGTGCACCAGCGCGCCGACGCCGTACCGCTGGCCACCCAGGTCATCGAAGCGTCGGGATACCTCGTCGATGTCGAACTCGGTGGCCGCACCGTTGACGCTGGGCAACCGCACGGTGATCAGGCCCCGCGGCAGGACGAAGGCCGAGATGCGGTGTTTCACCAGCAGCGAGGTGTCGGGCGGTGCGTCCTCGCCGGGCACACAGGTGTCGACCGCGTACACGGTAAAGAACGTATGTGTTTGGTACACCGAGGTTTTGGTGCGTTCCTTGGGTGCGACGGCATCTTCGACGGCCCACATGTTGAGCCCGAGTTCTCCGGCCAACTCGCGAAGCGCCTCGTGGTCGGGATCGTAGATGTCGGCCCACACCAAGGTGTTCTCGTCGGTCAGACAGTCCGAAATGCTCGCGAACGTGAAGCCGTCAGCCGGCTTGCCCGAGCGCCACACCCGTCCCTGCACTTGTCTCACGAAGATCCATCCAAGCACCGCGGGATCGTTGTGGTGGTCATTCCCTCCGGCCGGGCTGGTCTGCTGAGCTGGGTACTCTCGGTAGGGTCCTGCCGGATCTTGAACGCGAGGCCCACATCCCATGAAGGATTCCCCACTCGATGGATTGATGGCGCGCGTCGGCGGTGTGAGCGGGATGGTCTATTCGGCATTGCCGGTGACCGTGTACGCGACCGTCTCGGCCCTGTCGGGGCGGGTGCCCGCAATCATCGCCGCGTTGGTCACCGCCGCGGCCGTGCTCGCCTGGCAGCTACTGCGCCGCGAATCGGTCCGGCCCGCGCTGTGGGGGTTCGTCGGGGTGGCGGCCTGTGCGTTGCTGGCCCTCGCAACCGGTCAAGCCAAGGACTTCTTTCTCCCGGGTATCTGGATGTCCCTGGCCTCGGCCGTCGCGATGACCGTCTCGATCCTCGTCAGACGTCCTCTTGTCGGCGTCATCTGGGCTTGGGCCACCGGTCGTGACGGCGCCTGGCGCCAGGTGCCTGGGGTGCGGCTGGTCTTCAACGTCGTCACCGCGGTCTTGGCGACCGTGTCCTGGTCGCGGTTCCTGGTGCAGAACTATCTCTACGACACGGGTCAGGACGGACTGCTCGCGGTGGCGCGGCTGGCGATGGGCTGGCCATTGTTCGTCGTCACCACCACGCTGGTCCTGCTCAGTGCCCGCTACGCGATCCGGGCGCTGCCAAGCTCGGCGGCCTGAACCCCGGCCATGCAACGAAAGTGACGCCGTGGTCGTAAACCGGCACGGGCAACCACCATGGCGTCACTTTCGGCGGAGCTGAGTGTTCAGACGACCACCACCATCTTTCCGCCCGCGGTGCCTGACTCCATGACCTCATGCGCTTCGCGGATCTGATCGAAAGTGAACACCCGCGACGGCGCGGCCTCCAACGTGCCGTCGGCGACCTGGCGGGCGATGTCGCCCAACGGCACATCTGACAGCGGGAACCCGGGTGAGCCGAACACGAAGCTGCCGAAGAACGTCAGATTGACACCGCTGGCCATCTGCAGCAGCGGGTTGAAGTCGGGGATCGGGTCGAGGCCGCCCAACCAGCCTGCCAGGCAGGCGGTTCCGCCGCGCCGCAGCATGTCGAGCGAGTCGAGGATCGTGCTGTTGCCGACGAGGTCGAGCACCGCGTCGACGTTTCCGGACTCGGCGAGGTCCGTGCTGAGACCGGCTCTTTCCTTTTCGGCGCGGGCGACGCCGAGTCCCTCGAGTAGCGCGAAACGCTCGCGATTGCGCGTGGTGGCGATGACGTGTGCGCCCGCATTGACGGCGAGCTTGACAGCCGCCTGGCCGAACGACGATGTGGCGCCGCGGATCACCAGGGTTTGGCCGGGTTGCAGGTCGAGGTTGCGGAACAGGCAGGTCCACGCCGTCGCATAGGTTTCGGGTAGAGCGGCCAGCTGGTCCCACGGCAAGTCGGCGTCGATGAGCGCGACGTTCGCGGCACGTACCCGGGTGTACTCGGCGTAGCTGCCGTTTATGGTCCTGCCCAACCCACCCATGAGCGCGGCGACCTTGGCGCCGACCGGGAACTCGCCGCCCGGGCACGAGTCGACGATGCCGACGCACTCGATGCCGCTGACCTCGGCCGCCTCGGCCCATTCCCCGCGCCGCATGTGCATCTCGGCATGATTGATACCGAAGGCCTTGATCTGGATGACGACCTCTCCGGCGCTGGGTTCGGGCTTGGGGATGTCCGTGTAGACCAGGTGATTCAGCCCACCGAACCCGTCAAGAACGATCGCGCGCATCTGTGTGGTCATGAGAGTTTCTCCAGTATGTCGTTGAGCTGTAACAGATCTGATGCGACGACAGTGGGCGCGGGCACGTCGGGTGCTCGCAACACAGCGTTGCCGGGGCGGGTGATGAGTGCTCCGCTGAATCCGGCGGCCTGGGCGCCCAGCGTGTCCCACATGTGGGCGGCCACCATCATGCAGTCGGACGGCGCCACACCCAGCTGGTCGGCCACGCCGGTGTACAGCGACGGAGCCGGCTTGAAGGCGCGCTGGGTGCCGACTGTGAACTGGTGCTCGAAATAGCCCGCCAGCCCCGCGTGATCCAAGGGCGTGAGGTTGTCGCTGTGTGGTGAATTTGTCAGGGTCACAAGGCGATAGCCGTTGTCACGGAGACGCTGCAGTCCATCGGCGGCATCGGTGTGGGCCGGCATGGTGCGCATGCCGTCGGCGAGTGTGACGAGATCGTCCTCGGTGAGATCCACCCGGCGGGTATCGGCCGTCATCCGCAGCACAGCCTGGCCGAGTGTGAAGAAATCGGTGTATCGCCCCGACACCGTGATGGCCATGGAGTACATCACGAGTTGGTTGAACCATTCGCGCAGGACCTGCGAGTCGCCGAACATCCGCTCGAAATGTGGTTGCAGGGACTCGATGTCGATGAGGGTCTCGTTGACGTCGAACACCAGCACGCCGGGTCTCATCAGCTGACCCGTCGCTGGAGGAAGCTGTCGATCAGGTTCGCGACCTCGTCGCCGTGAGTCTCCAACAGGAAGTGTCCGCCGTCGAGCAGGTGGATCTCGGCGTCGACGGCGTCCTTGCCAAAGGCGCGTGCCCCGTCGGGCCCGAAGATCGGATCTCCGGCACCCCACACGGCCAGCACGGGGACCCCGCTGGTGCGCAGGTATTCGTGCAGCGTGGGATACAGCGGGGCGTTGGTGGCGTAGTCGCGGAACAGCTTGAGCTGCACCAGATCATTGCCCGGCCGGGCGACCATCGCCGCGTCGTGCACCCAGGTGTCGGGGTTGACCAGGCTCTCGTCGGAAACTCCGGTCAGGTACTGCCACTTGATGCCGTCGATGCTCAACGCGGTCCGCACGCCCGCCTCGGTCTCGGGGGTCTGCTCGCGCTGGTAGGCCCACACTCCGTTCCAGAAGCTCTCGACGAAACCTTCGTCATAGCCGTTGCCGTTCTGCGTGACGATCGCGGTGATGGCCTCGGGATGCCGCAGGGCCAGCCGCCAGCCGATCGGGGCGCCGTAGTCCTGAACGTAGATCGCGTAGCGCGACACCGCGAGGTGGTTCAGCAGGCCGTCGGTGAGGTCGGCCAGGGCGTCGAAGGTGTAGTCGAATTCGTCGGCGGCCGGTGCGTCGGAGTGGCCGTACCCCAGGTGGTCGGGCGCGATGACGTGGTAGTGCTCGGCCAGTCGGGGGATCAGGTCGCGGAACATGAATGAGCTCGTCGGAAACCCGTGTAGCAGCACGATCGCCGGTGCGTCAGGTGCGCCGGCCTCGCGGTAGAACAGTCGCTGCCCTTCGACGGTGGCGAAGCGGTGGTGAACGATCATGGCTAACTCCTTAAACTGATTTAAGCGGTTAGTGACATCTAACGCCCGGGCGCATAACCTGTCAATAGGTATTTGGAGGTTAGATATGGCGCTGATGGAGGTGGGCCGGCACGACGAGGTCTTGCTGCTCGATCTGCTCAACACCACGCCTGTGGTCGACGGAAGACAGCGCGACGTGCTGGCGGATCCGCGGCAGGCGCGGGCATGGCTGTTGAAGCACGAGGTGGCCGAAGCCGAACTGGCCGAACTGGTCGGCGCCCGGAATGTGCTTCAGGCCGTGGTGCGCGGAACCGAGACGGCGACAGTGCTCGAGCCGTTTCTCGAGGAGGCGGTACTGCGGGCACACGCCACGCAGCACGGTTTGAACTGGGAACTCGATGCCGATGGCGCGCGGCGCGGAGCCCTGCGGGCCATCTTGGCGTGGGATGCGTTGCGGGCCACAAGCCCTGGGCGACTACGCGCGTGTGCGAACGCGGACTGCCGGCTGTTCTTGATGGATCGCAGCAAGCCGAACACCGCACGTTGGTGTTCGATGGCTACCTGCGGAAACCGCATGAAGGCGCGCCGGCATCACCAGCGCGCAAGGACTGCGAAGACTGACGAACAGTCCTGATCACACCGGGGGATAAGCGGGCGGCGGGTAGACGCCGCGCAGACCCCAGGCCAGCCACGGAAAGAAGAAGTCGCTCTCGTCGCTGAGGTCGTAGTCAGGATTCGGATCCATGCCCGGAGTCTAGACGCAGTAGGCAAGGCCGGAACAGGGCCGCGAACGGAATTGCCTACACTGTTCAACCATCTAGTTGATTGATTTCCTGGGCAAGGTCCGGGCGATGCTGATAGTGAGTGTGCTATGTCATCCGATGCAGAGGGCGGCCGGGGGCGCGGAGGCGCGGCCGCCAACGGGACGTCCCGCCGCGATGAGCTGCTGACTGTCGCGGCCAAACTGTTCGCCGCCCGCGGCTATCACGGCACCCGCATGGACGACGTCGCCGAGGCTGTCGGGCTCAACAAGGCCACCGTCTATCACTACTACTCGAGCAAGTCGCTGATCCTCTACGACATCTACAAGAGCACCGCGGACTTCACCGTCGAGGCCCTGCATGACGACCCCACGGCCTCGGCCCGCGAAACCATCTACAACTTCACCCGGCGGCTGCTCGTCGGCATCGCCAACGACCTGGAGCGCGCGGCCGTGTACTTCCAGGAAGGCCCCTACATCGCGGAGTGGTTCACCGAAGAGCAGGTGGCCTACATCCGGCACGCCGAGACCCAGGTCTACGAGCACGTCCGCGACGTGATCGACCGAGGCATCGCCAGCGGTGAGTTCTACGACTGCGATTCGCATGTCCTGGCCCTCGGCTACATCGGGATGACGCTGGGCTCCTACCGCTGGTTGCGACCGCACGGCAGGCGGACCGCCCAGGAGATCGCCGTCGAGTTCAGCACCGCGCTGCTGCGCGGCCTGATCCGCGACGAAGTGGTCCGCAACGAATCCCCGCTCGGTGTCGAGATCGACCAGAAGGCCTAAACCATGACTGATCTGTTCCGATTGGACGGCAAGGTCGCCGTCGTCACCGGCGGCGGCCGCGGCATCGGCCTGATGATGGCCCGGGGCCTGCTGCAGGCCGGGGCCTCGGTGTATCTCTCCAGCCGCAAGGAGGCCGAGCTCAACGCGGCGGTGGAAGCGCTGAGCTCATTGGGCCGGGTGTCGGCGGTGCCTGCCGATCTCGGGACCGCCGAAGGTGTCGCCGCCCTCACCGCGGCCGTCACGGGACGTGAGGATGCGATCCACGCTCTGTTCAACAACGCGGGTGCGGCGTGGGGTGCGCCGTACGACGACTTCCCCGAATCCGGATTCGACAAGGTCTATGACGTCAACGTCAAAGGCGTGTTCCTGCTGACCCGCGCGCTCACCCCGCTGCTGAATGCCGCTGCCACCGAGGATGATCCGGCCCGCGTGATCAACACCGGCAGCATCGACGGCATCGTCGCGCCCGAGAAGGGTCGCGACAACTTCTCCTATAGCGCCAGCAAGGCCGCCGTGCACATGCTGACCAAACACCTTGCCGGCGAGCTCGCCCCGAAGATCCTCGTCAATGCCATCGCCCCGGGATTGTTCGAATCGCGGATGACCAAGGAGCTGCTGCGGGCCGGCGTGGATGAAGTAGGTGGCCATCTGCCCCTCGGTCGCATCGGCCGGCCCGACGACGTCGCCGGCATCTCGGTGTTCCTGGCCAGCCGGGCCAGCGCCTACATCACCGGCGCGGTCATCCCGGTCGACGGCGGTGTGAGCACCATCAGGTGACGGGCAGGGTGAACCAGCCCCAGGCCAGGAAGATGAACACGCCGAGGTAGACGATGTCGCCGGCCATGTAGAGCCACTCGCTGCGACGGAATCTGGTCGTGGCCGCACCGGCCATGAACAGTGCCAGGCCGCACGCGGCCACCGGGGTCAGCACCGGCGCGATCCCCGAGGCCACGGGGAGAATCAGACCGATGGCACCGACCAGTTTGATGGCCCCGATCGCCTTGAGGTGGCCGTCGCCGAAGTCGTCGACCCAATACTGGGTCTTGCCCATCGACCGGTACTTCTGCCGCGACGCCAGCAGCAGGCTGGTCCCGCCGGCGGCGTAGGCCGCCGCCGCGACGATCGTGATGATCCAGAGGGTGGTGTTCATTCCTCGCTCCGTTCGTGGTTACGTCGGTCTGTGCCGACTCGTCACCTCTATGACGGATCCGCGCGATGAGAGGTAACAGATGACGCCCGAGGCATCACTGGCAGCGACATTCGAGCAACAACGCCCGCGGCTGCTCGCGGTAGCCCACCGCGTCCTGGGCTCCCGGGCCGACGCCGAGGATGCCGTTCAGGAGGCGTGGCTAAGGCTGTCCCGTCAGGACGCGGAGTCGGTGGAGAACGCCGCCGGCTGGCTGACGACGGTGGTGGGACGCATCTGCATCGACATGCTCCGTGCGCGCAGCAGTCGCGCCGAGGTGGCTCCCGCCGTCGACCTTCCCGAACTCGTCGTCACCGAGGACTTGGACACCCGGGAGGACTCCCCGGAGGACGCGGCGGTGCTCGCGGACTCGGTCGGCCTGGCGATGCTCGTGGTGCTGGGATCGCTGCGCCCTGATGAACGCCTCGCGTTCGTCCTGCACGACATGTTCGCCGTGCCGTTCGCCGAGATCGGCCAGATCCTCGACAGGTCGGGCGACGCCGTCAAGATGATGGCCAGCCGTGCGCGCCGGAAGGTGCAGGACGTGCCGCCGCCCACCGGGGACCGGCGCCGCAAGCAGGAGCAGCGTGAGGTCGTCGACGCCTTCCTGGCCGCTGCCCGCGACGGCGACTTCGATGCACTGCTGCGTGTGCTCGATCCCGACATCACCTGGCAGCGCTACACGGCCACCGGTGTGACCGTCGGCACCGGGACGGACGGCATCGTCAGAGCGGTCCGGCGCGGCCACGGAACCCGCGTCGTGGCCCGGCGCGTGTCCGTCAACGGAGAACCGGGAATCTTGGCGTGGGGGCCCACCGGCCGCCCGCTCGGCCTGATGGCGTGCACCGTCGACAACGGCCGACTGGTCGGGATCGTGTCGATCGTCGATCCGCGACGGCTGGCCCGGATGTCGCTGCCCGAGCCACCTGCCGCGGATTAACCTGGCCGCATGAAGTCGACGATCCTCTCCCGCCGAGACCTGGATTTTCTGCTCTACGAGTGGCTGGACGTCGAAAAGCTCACCACGCTGGACCGGTTCACCGAGCACTCCCGCGAAACCTTCGACGGGGTACTGGATCTGTGCGAGCAACTCGCGACCCGCTACTTCGCGCCGCACAACAAACTGAGCGACGCCGAGGAGCCGACCTTTGACGGGCAGGCCGTCACGCTGATCCCCGAGGTGAAGCAGGCATGGGACGCGTTTGCCGCGGCCGATCTGATCGCGATGGGGATGGACGCCGAACTCGGCGGTGCACAATTGCCGGCCACCGTGGCCCAAGCCGCGTTCGCGTGGATCTCCGCGGCGAACGTGTCCACCTCGGGTTACCTGATGCTGACCATCGCCAATGCCAACCTGCTGGCCCGTTTCGGCTCGGCCGAGCAGATCGAGACGTTCGTCAAACCCATGCTCGCGGGCCGGTTTTCGGGCACGATGGCGCTGTCGGAGGCCCAGGCCGGATCGTCGCTGGCCGACATCACCACGCGTGCCGAACCGCAGTCTGACGGCAGCTATCGGTTGTTCGGTTCGAAGATGTGGATTTCGGGCGCCGAGCACGAGATGACCGAGAACATCGTCAACCTCGTGTTGGCCAAGGTTCCCGGAGCGCCGGCCGGCACCAAGGGCATTTCGTTGTTCATCGTCCCGAAGTTCCTGGCCGACGGAACCCGCAACGGCGTGGCCATCTCCGGGCTCAATCACAAGATGGGCCAACGCGGCATCACCAACACCGTGCTGAATTTCGACGGCGCGGTCGGCTACCTCGTCGGAGAGCCACACCGCGGCATCGTCTACATGTTCCACATGATGAACGAGGCCCGCCTGGGCGTCGGGATGGGTGCTGTCGCCCTCGGCTACACCGGCTACCTCAAGTCGCTGGAGTATGCGCGCGAGCGCCCGCAGGGCCGGCCGCTGGGTGTCAAGGACCCGTCGACCCCGCAGGTGCCGATCGTCGAGCATGCCGACGTCAAGCGAATGCTGTTGGCGCAGAAGGCGTATGTCGAAGGTGGGCTGGCGCTTGCGCTCTACTGCGCCAAGTTGGTCGACACCGGGTCCGCCGAGGACACCGCCGTGCTCGACATCCTCACCCCGGTGGCCAAGAGCTGGCCGTCGCAATGGTGCGTCGAAGCCAACAGCCTGGCGATCCAGGTGCACGGCGGCTATGGCTACACCCGCGAGTACGACGTCGAGCAGCATTACCGCGACAACCGGCTCAACCCGATCCATGAGGGCACGCACGGTATCCAGAGCCTGGACCTGCTGGGCCGCAAGGTGACCCAGAACGGTGGGGCCGGCCTGGCCGCGTTGGGGGAGCGGGTGGCGGCGACGGTCTCCGCGGCTTCGGGTGCGGCTCCTGAATTGGCCGCGCAGCTGGATGCCGCCTGGCAGCGGCTGGTCGCGGTTACCGGTGCGATGTTCGCTTCCGGCGACGTCGAGGCCGCGATGGCCAACAGCGCGGTGTACCTCGAGGCATTCGGGCACATTGTCGTGGCCTGGATCTGGCTCGAGCAAGTCTTGGCCGCATCGGGGCTCGAGGGCGAGTTCTATGACGGCAAGCGCCAGGCCGCACGGTACTTCTTCCGTTACGAGCTGCCCAAGACCGCACCGCAATTGGATCTGCTCGAGAGCCTGGACCGCACGACGCTCGAGATGCGTGATGGCTGGTTCTAGTCGAACTCGATGATCTGGCGTACCGCGCGCCCGTCAGCCAGTTCGTCCATGCCGGTGTTGATCTGGTCCAGCGCGATGGTGGAGGACACCAGCTGTTCGACGGGTAACCGGCCGGCCCGCCAGAGCTCGACGAACTGCGGGATATCGCGTGCCGGCACGGCCGAACCGAGGTAGCTGCCGATCAGCGACCTTCCCTCGGCCACGAATCCCAACGGCGACACCGAGATTCGGGCGTCGGGGCGGGGCAGGCCCACCGTGATCGTGCGTCCGCCGGGCCCCGTGAGCGCGATGGAGGTTTCGAGTGCGGCGGGGTGGCCGGCGGCTTCGACGACGACGTCGGCCTTGAGGCCATCGGCTTGCTCCGGGGTGTATGTATCGTGCACACCGAGCTCGCGTGCCTTGGCGAGTTTGTCCGGGAGTTGGTCGATGCCGATGACGCGCACGTCGTCGTGGGCCAATGCGGTCAGGGCCGCGGCCATCCCGACACCGCCGAGACCGACGACGGCGACCGTCTGGCCGGGCCGCGGCGTCCCGACATTGAGCACGGCACCGCCGCCGGTGAGCACTGCGCAGCCCAACAAGGACGCCACGACGGCTGGAACGTCGTCGGGCACCGGAACCACCGAGCGGCGGTCGACGACGGCGTGCGTGGCGAAACCGGATACCCCGAGGTGATGGAACACCGGCCGGCCGTCGCGGGTGAGCCGGATGTCGCCGTTCATCAATGTGCCGGCACCGTTGGCCGCCGATCCGGGACCGCACGGCGTCAGGCCGTCGGTGGCACACGCGGGGCACTGCCCGCAGCGCGGCAGGAACGTCATCACCACCCGCTGGCCCGCCGGCAGATCACTGGCCCCGGCTTCGACGATTCCCGCGGCCTCATGGCCCAGCAGCATCGGCACGGGGCGTACCCGGTTGCCGTCGACCACCGACAGATCGGAGTGACACAGCCCGGCGGCCTCGATGCGCACCAGCAGTTCGCCCGGGCCCGGTTCGGCGAGATCGAGGTCGCACACCCGGATGGGTTGCGATGCGGCGTACGGGCGGGACTGACCGATGTGCTCGAGGACGGCTCCGCGGATCTTCATGGTGACCAGCCTGTCAGACTTCGGGAATGACCGACGGAGCTGAAGTGACCCGCGCAGACTTTCCGCTGCACTGGCCGGTCCTGACCCGATGGACCGACAACGACATGTTCGGCCACCTCAACAATGCGGTGTACTACGAGCTGTTCGACACCGCGATCAACGCCTGGATCAACACCAACTGTGACGTCGATCCGATCTCGGCGCCGTGGCTCGGTGTGGTCGCCGAGTCCGGCTGCCGATACTTTGCGGAGTTGAAGTTCCCCGATCCGTTGGTGGTCGGCTTGTCGGTCGCTCGATTGGGCAACAGCAGTGTCACCTACCGGCTCGGATTGTTCGGGCCCGATGGCCCGGTGGCGGCGGTCGGTCATTGGGTGCACGTGTACGTGGACCGGACCACCCGCCGGCCGGTACCGATTCCCGACGTGATCCGCGACCTGCTGCAGTCGATATGCTCGCCGGATGCCACTCGTGAGCAAGACCGTCGAGGTTGATGCCCCTGCCGAGAAGATCATGGCGATCGTCGGTGATTTCGAGGCCTACCCGCAGTGGAACCCCGAGATCAAGGGCTGCTGGATTCTGGCCCGCTACGACGACGGCCGGCCCAGCCAGTTGCGCCTGGACGTCGAGATCCAGGGTCAGTCGGGCACCTTCATCAACGCGGTCTACTACCCCGCGGAGAACCAGATCTTCACCGTGTTGCAGCAGGGCGACCACTTCACCAAGCAGGAGCAGAGGTTCTCGGTCGTGCCGCTCGGGCCGGACAACACGCTGCTCCAAGTCGATCTCGAGGTCGAGGTCAAGCTGCCGGTCCCGGCCATGATGGTCAAGAAGCTCATCGGCGACACCCTGGACCACCTGGCCAACGCCCTCGTCAACCGGGTGCAGCAGCTGTCCGCCTAGGCCGCGCGGTCGGCGGCTGCCGCCCGCAGTTCCAGTACACGATTGCGGATGCGGTACTCGGTGGCCCGTGGCATCTCGGCCGGTCGGTATCGGCCATGCCTGACCCGATAGACCCGGCCGTGGTTCATCTCCCACCGCAAGGCGTCGGAGATCGCCTTGGACGGGCGCCCGCGGGTCGTGAATCCCTGGTCCTCGAGCGCGTCGACCAGATCGGCCACCGATTGCGGGCCGTTCTGCAGCAGCTGCATCGTCAGCACGTAGCGGAGGTTGGTGCCGCGCAGGAGGAGTTTGTCCGCCATGGCGTCACAGTGCCAAGAGGGTCTGACATTCACACTGGTCACAGGATTCGTCGGGATATCCGATGTGCCCGCCTACTAGCGACAATCCAGCGACAATCGCCACTGGGGCACCATGGGTCACGCCAACCCCATTGTCGCTGAACGTTTTTGCCCGTCCAGTACCAGTGGACTCGTCAGCCTCACGCGTCTCGTGCCCGACTGTTAGCGACTCTGTCGCTGATAGGTGGGCAACCCGAACTCTGTTACAAATGAGGCCTAATCAGCCCCAAGTGGCGGGAGGGTAGATCGCATCTGTGGCAGACGATGCTGGCGATGTCTATGAGGCGATAGTCGCTGGATTGTCGCTGATAGCCGGGCAGGTCGGACATCCATTTCGCGCCGCGACACGCCAGTAGGAGAGTGCCGACACGCGGAAGCCCCGATCCCGGGCCAAACTGCGTCAGTCCCATATCCCGATGTCGTTCAGGCGGGCGATGAGCCGCTGGGCGGCGTCGGTGAACTGATTTGCGTTGAGCTCCACGGCGGCCGCGGTGTCCCGCCGGCGCAGCGCGTCGATCAGCAACCGGTGATTCTCCACGGCCTCGGTGCCCCACTTCGGATCGGTCGAGTAGATCAGGGCAGGCAGGTACCGCGCGACGTGCAGCAGGAACCAGGCCAGCTTGATCCGGCCGCTGGCGTGGTTGAACGCCCGGTGGAAGGCGAACTCGGCTGACGAGATCGCCACCGGGTCGTGGCCCTCGACGGCTACCGCGAGTTCGGCGTTGAGTTGCTCCAGCTCATCGATTTGAGCCGAGGTGATGCGGGTGGTGGCGGTCGCGGCCAGCTTCCGCGCGATGGTGGCCTGCAGCCAGAAGATGTCCTCGACGTCGGCGCGAGTCAGAGGCACCACGACGTGTCCGCGGTTGGGCTCCAACTGCACCATGCCTTCGCCCCGCAGCGTGCGCAGTGCCTCCCGCACCGGGGTGATGCTGACTCCGAGTGCCGCCGCGGTCTCGTCGAGCCGGATGAACGTCCCCGGACGCAGCACCCCGGTCATGATCTCGGCCCGCAACTGGGCGGCAACCTCGTCGGAGAGTTGCTCGCGCCGTCCGCCGCGACGACGTTGCACGGCCGTCCTGGCAGGTGCATTCACGCGAATCCGGTCGCCTTTCTGGTGGGCTTGTCGCCGGGGCCCCGAGGCCATAGTGTGACCGGGGCAACCCCATGTTTGATCAAATATAAAATTCGTGCAACCCGATACCCATGGAGTACAGATCGTTGACTGCCGAGCCGTTCCCCACTGAGCAGCCGTACCTGGCCCGCCGTCAGAACTGGCCCAACCTGCTGACGCGGCACGCCATGATGCAGCCCGAGAAAACCGCTTTCCGGTTCTTGGCACACACAATCACGTGGCGCGAGCTGGACCACCGCGTGACCAAACTGGCCGGCGCGCTCAGCCGGCGCGGCATCGGATCCGGCGATCGCGTGCTGATCCTGATGCTCAACCGGCCGGAGTTCATCGAGGCGATGCTCGCGGCCAACAAGCTCGGTGCCATCGCGGTGCCGGTCAACTTCCGGATGACCCCGCCGGAGATCGCCTTCCTGGTGAGCGACTGCGAGGCCCGCGTCGTCGTCACCGAGCCCGTGCTGGCCGGTGTGGCCACCGCGGTGCGCGATCTCGACGCCACGTTGTCGACGGTCATCGTGGCCGAGGCGGCGACCGAAGATGGCGTCCTGGGTTACGAGGACCTGATCGCCGAGGACGGTCCGCCCGTCGAACCGGCAGACATCCCCGGCGATGCCCCCGCGCTGATCATGTACACCTCCGGCACCACCGGCCGGCCCAAGGGCGCGGTGCTGACCCACAACAACCTCGTCGGTCAGAGCATGACGAATCTGTTCACCACCGGCGTCGACATCAACAACGACGTCGGATTCATCGGTGTCCCTCTGTTCCACATCGCCGGCGTCGCCGGAAACGTGAACACGGGTCTGACGCTCGGTTTGCCCACGGTGATCTACCCGCTGGGGGCCTTCGACCCGGGCGCCCTGCTCGATGTCCTGGCGGAGGAAAAGGTCACCGCGATCTTCCTGGTTCCCGCGCAGTGGCAGGCGGTTTGTGCTGAGCAGAAAGCGAATCCGCGCGATCTTTGCCTGCGGGCGCTGTCGTGGGGCGCCGCTCCGGCCTCGGACACCTTGCTCCGGGCCATGGCCGAGACCTTCCCGGGCAGCCAGATCACCGCCGCATTCGGCCAGACCGAGATGTCCCCGGTCACCTGCATGTTGTTGGCGGACGACGCAATTCGCAAACTCGGTTCGGTCGGTCAGGTCATCCCGACCGTCTCGGCCCGCATCGTGGACGAGAACATGAACGACGTTCCGGTCGGCGAGGTCGGTGAGATCGTCTACCGCGCCCCAACTTTGATGGCCGGCTACTGGAACAACCCCAAGGCCACCGCGGAGGCGTTCGCCGGCGGCTGGTTCCACTCCGGAGATCTCGTGCGCCAGGACGAGGAGGGCTACATCTGGGTGGTCGACCGCAAGAAGGACATGATCATCTCCGGCGGCGAGAACATTTACTGCGCCGAGGTGGAGAACGTCCTCGCCGGGCATCCCTCCATCACCGAAGTCGCCGTGATCGGCCGCCACGACGAGAAGTGGGGCGAGGTCCCGGTTGCCGTGGTCGCTCTGAGCAGAGGCGAGGGCTTGAATCTCGGGGACCTCGACGGCTTCCTCACCGAACGCCTGGCGCGCTACAAGCATCCGAAGGCGCTCGAAATCGTCGATGCCCTGCCCCGCAACCCCTCGGGCAAGGTGCTCAAGACCGAACTCAGGGAGCGCTTCGGCTCTCCGATCAACGCCCAGTAGGGTTGACGGCTGCGAAAGTAACTCGGAGTCAACGGTTTCTGCAGGTCACTTTCTAAGTTTGCTGTCCTTGCACGCCCTTGTTAACGGTTGATGGCACAATCCACCCGATGCGGTGCACGCCCCGGTTTCTATCGGGTACAGTCCGGTGGTCTCAATTACTACTCACGAGTAGGGAGAGACGGATCACACAAGCTGACAGGCGACGAGGAGGGGGCGTGCGACACGTCCAGGGGGCGCACCGGTGACGGCGCCTGCCGACGGGCTCGTCGGCTACGTACGTGGTCAATTGGAGAAGCCGCTGGCTATGGTCGGTGGCTTCTTCAAGATGACTGTGCTCACCGGAAAGGCGTTTCTCACACGGCCTTTCCAGTGGAAAGAGTTCGTGCTGCAGAGCTGGTTCCTGATCCGGGTGGCTTTCTTGCCCACGCTCGCGGTGTCGATCCCGCTGACCGTGCTCATCATCTTCACGCTCAACATCCTGTTGGCGGAGTTCGGCGCGGCTGACGTCTCAGGTGCCGGTGCCGCACTTGGTGCCGTCACCCAGCTCGGCCCGCTGGTCACGGTGCTCGTCGTGGCCGGCGCCGGGTCGACGGCGATTTGCGCAGACCTCGGCGCCCGGACCGTGCGAGAAGAGATCGACGCGCTCGAGGTGCTGGGCATCGACCCGATCGAGCGGCTGGTCGTTCCCCGCGTGGTCGCCTCCACGTTCGTGGCCTTCATGCTCAACGGCGCGGTGATCACCATCGGTCTGGTCGGCGGCTTCTTCTTCGGTGTCTACATCCAGAACGTCTCGGCCGGCGCCTACGTATCCACGCTGACCCTGCTGACCGGGTTTCCCGAGGTGATGATCTCGGTCGTCAAGGCCACGCTGTTCGGCCTGATCGCCGGACTCGTCGGCTGCTACCGCGGCCTGACGGTGGCCGGTGGCTCCAAGGGCGTCGGCACCGCGGTGAACGAGACCCTGGTGCTGTGCGTGGTGGCATTGTTCGCAGTCAACGTCGTGCTCACCACCATCGGTGTGCGGTTCGGAACAGGGCATTGACATGAGTACCGCTACAGTTCTTCGGTCCCGGTTCCCCCGGGCGTTCTCGCGCACCTCGGACATCGCAGGCACACCGGCCCGGTTCCTCGACAGCATGGGCCACGTCGCGTGGTTCGTCGTCCAGGCCATCGGCTCGATCCCGCACGCGTTCCGGCATTACCGCCGTGAAGCGCTGCGGCTGGTCGCCGAGATCGGGATGGGTACCGGCGCCATGGCCGTCATCGGCGGCACCGTGGCGATCATCGGTTTCGTCACGCTGTCGGCCGGCTCGCTGATCGCCATCCAGGGCTTCGCGTCCCTGGGCAATATCGGCGTCGAGGCCTTCACCGGCTTCTTCGCCGCCCTGGCAAACATCCGCGTGGTTGCCCCGGTCGTCACCGGGCAGGCGCTGGCCGCCACGGTCGGTGCCGGCGCCACCGCCGAACTCGGCGCCATGCGCATCAGCGAAGAGGTCGATGCGCTGGAAGTCATGGGCATCCGCTCGATTTCGTACCTGGTGTCCACCCGGATCATCGCCGGGTCGATCGTCATCATCCCGCTCTACGCGATGGCGATCCTGCTCTCCTTCCTGTCTGCGCAGTTCGTCACGACGATCTTTTACTCGCAGTCAGTCGGTACGTATGAGCACTACTTCCATACGTTCCTGCGTGTCGACGACGTGATGTGGTCTTTCCTGGAGGTCATCATCATGTCGATCGTGGTCATGTTGAACCACTGCTACTTCGGCTATTACGCCAGTGGCGGTGCTGTCGGTGTGGGTGAGGCAGTAGGGAGGTCGATGCGAACCTCGTTGATCGCAATCGTGTTGGTGGTCCTGTTGGCTTCGTTGGCGCTCTACGGCACCGACCCCAACTTCAACCTCACGGTGTAGCGGCATGACGGCGCCCCATGCTCCCATGAACAAGCCCAAGATCCCGCCGTACAAGCTGGCCGGACTGGTGCTCGCGCTCGTCACCGCAGTGGTGGTCGGGCTGACCTGGATGCAGTTCCGTGGGTCCTTCGAGGACAAGACGCAGCTGACGGTGTTGTCCGGGCGGGCTGGTCTGTCGATGGATCCGGGTTCGAAGGTCACTTTCAACGGTGTGCCGATCGGCCGGCTGGCGTCCATCGACGTGGTCAATGTCGATGACGACCTCGAGGCCAAGCTGACCCTGGACGTCAAGCCTCAGTACCTGAAGCTGATCCCGGAGAACGTGACCGCCGAGCTGCGGGCCACCACGGTGTTCGGCAACAAGTACATCTCGTTCCTGTCGCCGCCCAACCCGTCGTCGCAGCGGTTGACGCCGGGCACGCCGATCCGCGCCCAAGGGGTGACCACGGAGTTCAACACCTTGTTCGAGACGATCACCGCGATCTCTGAGCAGATCGATCCGATCAAGTTGAACCAGACGTTGACGGCCACCGCGCAGGCCCTCGACGGGTTGGGTGACAAGTTCGGTCAGTCGATCGTGCACGGCAACGAGATCCTGGGGGATCTGAACCAGCGGATGCCCCAGATCCGGCGTGACACTGCGGGTCTGGCCGATTTGGGTGAGGTGTATGCCGATGCCGCCCCGGATCTGTTCGACGGGCTGACCAACGCGGTGACCACCGCGCGCACGCTCAACGAGCAGCGCGGCAACCTCGATCAGGCCTTGGTGGCGGCCGTCGGCTTCGGCAACACCGGCGGTGACATCTTCGAGCGTGGTGGGCCGTACCTGGTGCGCGGCGCTCAAGACCTCCTGCCGACCTCGGCTCTGCTCGACAAGTACAGCCCGGCGCTGTACTGCACGATCCGCAATTACCACGATGCCGGCCCGAAGCTCGCGGGTGCTCTTGGCGGTAACGGCTATTCACTGCAGACGCACTCATTGGTGATCGGCGTGGGCAACCCGTACGTCTATCCCGACAACCTGCCGCGGGTCAACGCCAAGGGCGGCCCCGAGGGCCGGCCCGGCTGCTGGCAGCCGGTCACCAAGGACCTGTGGCCCATGCCGTACCTGGTGATGGATACCGGTGCATCGATCGCCCCGTACAACCACCTCGAGCTGGGTCAACCGCTCGTGGCTGAGTATGTGTGGGGCCGCCAAGTGGGGGAGAACACGATCAACCCATGAGCATCAAGGGCACGATTCTCAAGCTCGGCATCTTCTCACTGGTGCTGCTCACCTTCACTGCGATCATCTTCGTGGTCTTCGGTCAGATCCGGTTCAACCGGACCTCTGAGTACTCGGCGATCTTCAACAACGTCAGCGGCCTGCGCACCGGGCAGTTCGTCCGTGCCTCCGGTGTCGAAGTCGGCAAGGTCTCGGGCGTCAAACTGATCAACGGCGGCCAGCAGGCCGAGGTCACGTTCAACGTCGAGAAGTCGCTGCCGTTGTTCGACAAGACCACGGCCTCGATCCGCTACCAGGACCTGATCGGCAACCGCTACCTCGAGCTCAAGCGGGGTGAGAGCAACACCAGGATCGCGCCGGGCAGCACCATTCCGCTGGAACGCACCGAACCCGCTCTCGACCTCGACGCCCTCGTCGGCGGTTTCCGGCCGCTGTTCCAGTCGCTGAGTCCGGAGAAGGTCAACACCATCTCCAAGTCGATCATCACGATCTTCCAGGGCCAGGGCGGCACCATCAACGACATCCTGGATCAGACGGCGCAGCTCACCCAGAGCATCGCCGATCGGGATCAGGCCATCGGTGACGTGATCAAGAACCTCAACATCGTCCTGGACACCACCGTCGCGCATCAGCAGCAGTTCGACGACACCCTCAAGAACTTCGAGACGGTGATCACGAGCCTGCGGAACCGCGCCGATCCGATCGGCTCCTCGGTGGCCGACATCAGCAACGCGGCCGGCTCGCTGGCCGACCTGCTGTCCGACAACCGTCCGCTGCTCAAGGACACCGTCGGCCGTCTCGAGGTCATCCAGCAGCCGCTGATCGACCAGAAGCAGCAGCTCAACGACATCCTGGTTCAGTTCCCCCAGGCGTTGAAGATCATCGGCCGTGCCGGTGGCATCTACGGTGACTTCTTCAACTTCTATGCCTGCGACCTCTCGCTGAAGCTCAACGGGTTGCAGCCGGGCGGTCCCGTCCGAACCGTCAGACTCAGTTCACAGCCGTCGGGTAGGTGCACGCCGAGATGAGGACACTGCAAGGTTCCGACCGATTCCGCAAAGGCCTGATGGGCGTTGCGGTGGTGGCGCTGGTGATCGGCGTCGGTTCGACGCTGACGAGTGTGCCTATGCTGTTCGCGGTCCCCACGTACTACGGGCAGTTCTCCGATACCGGAGGCTTGAGCCTGGGTGACAAGGTGCGCATCGCCGGTATGGATGTCGGCACGGTCAAGAGCATGGACATCAACGGCGATAAGGTCGAGATCGGCTACACCCTGGGTGGCAAGACGATCGGCACCGAGAGCCGCGCGGCGATCCGTACCGACACCATCCTGGGCCGGAAGAACATCGAGATCCAGCCGCGCGGTAGCCAGACACTGCCCCCGCGCGGGATGCTGCCGCTGGGCCAGACGACGACGCCGTACCAGATCTACGACGCGTTCCTCGATGTCACGCGCAATGCGTCGGGGTGGGACACCAAGTCCGTCAAGGAATCGCTGAACGTGTTGTCGGAGACGATCGATCAGACCTCGCCGCACCTGAGTGCGGCGCTGGACGGCGTGGCCAAGTTCTCCGAGACCATCGGCAAGCGCGACGAGGACGTCAAGAAGCTGCTGGCCAACGCCAACAAGATCGCCACGGTGCTCGGTGACCGCAGTACGCAGGTCAATCAGCTGCTGGTGAACGCACAGACCCTGCTGGCCGCAGTCAACGAGCGCGGCCAGGCCGTGAGCATGCTGCTGGAGCGGGTGTCCTCGGTGTCGCATCAGGTCGAGGGTCTGATCAACGACAACCCCAACCTGAACCATGTGCTCGAGCAGTTGCGCACGGTCAGCGACCTGCTCGTCGAACGCAAGCAGGACCTGGCCGACGTCCTCACGGTCGCAGGCAAGTTCATCACCTCACTGGCCGAGGCGCTGGCCTCGGGTCCGTACTTCAAGGTGATGCTGGTCAACCTGATCCCGCCGCAGATCCTGCAGCCGTTCGTCGATGCCGCATTCAAGAAGCGCGGTATCGACCCCGAGGAGTTCTGGCGCAACGCCGGGCTGCCGTCGGCCCGCTTCCCCGATCCCAACGGCAAGCGTTTCGAAAATGGCGCGCCACCGCCGGCCCCGACGCCGCTGGAAGGCACCCCGGAGCATCCGGGGCCTGCCGTGCCACCCGGATCGCCGTGCTCGTACACGCCGACGGCGGCTGGGATCCCGTCCCCGGGCAACCCGATGCCGTGCGCGGCGGCCACCCAGGGTCCGTTCGGTGGCCCGCACTACGGCCCGCCGGATCTGGCCACGTCGGCACCGAACCCTGACGGCATCGCGCATTCACCGGGTGTGCCCAGCGCGGCCATCCCCGGCCAGATGCCGCCGGATCAGCCCGGTGCCCCAGTCGAACTGGCGCCCGGTCCGCCGGGAGCCCGCACCGTTCCGATCGCCCCGTTGCCGGTGGCGCCCGGACCGCTGCCGGGTTACGCACCGCACCCGGGACCGGTGAACGCTCCTCCGGCACCGCCGGGACCGGGGCCGGAAGCCGGCCCGGCGGGTACACCGCCGCTGCCGGGTAATCCGCCGTTCCTTCCGCCCGGGTCGCAGGGATAGGCCGCACATATGTCAACTGTTTTCAATGTTCGAAACATCAAGTTGCCCAAGGCTTCCCGGGCAGCTGTCATCGTCGCTGCGCTGGCGGTGGCAGCCGCCCTGGTGCTGGGTTACTTCGGTATGAACCTGTACAAGAAGATGACCAACACCTCGGTCACCGCGTATTTCCCCGCGGTGCTCGCGCTGTATCCCGGTGACAAGGTCCTCATCATGGGCGTCAAGGTCGGTGCGATCGACAGCATCGAGACCGACGGCGACAAGATGAAGGTCGTCTTCCACGTCAACAACAAGTACAAGGTGCCCGAGAACGTCACGGCGTCTGTGCTGAACCCCAGCCTGGTGGCCTCGCGCGTGATCCAGCTGTCCCCGCCCTACACGGGCGGGCCGCAGTTGAAGGACAACGCGGTGATCCCGATCGAGAACACCCAGATCCCGGTCGAGTACGACGATTTGCGCAACCAGATCACCCGTCTTCTCGACGAGTTGGGTCCGACCGCCGCACAGCCCAAAGGCCCGTTCGGTGACATCATCGACTCCTTTGCCGATGGTTTCCAGGGCAAGGGCGACCAGCTCAACCGCACCCTCAACGGGCTGTCGGAGGCGCTGACCACGCTCAACCAGGGGCGCGGCGACTTCTTCCAGGTGGTCAAGAGCCTGGCGTTGTTCGTCAATGCCCTGCACAAGAGCGACCAGCAGTTCGTCGCGCTCAACAACGACCTGGCGCAGTTCACCAACTCGTTCACCAACACCGACCAGGAGCTGGCGACGGCCCTGCAGGATCTCAACCGGGTGCTCAAGACCACCCGTGAGTTCCTGGACGAGAACGGCGGGGTGCTCGCTCACGACGTGAACAACCTGTCGGAGGCGACGACGGCGATCCTGCAACCGGAACCGCGCGCGGGTCTGGAGAAGGGGCTGCACTCCTACCCGAACCTGGCCGCCAACGTGCTCAACATCGTCTCGCCCAATCAGGGTGGCATCGTGAGCCTGCCGGTTCTGCCGGGCCTGACCAACTTCTCCAACCCGCTGCAGTTCATCTGCAGTTCGATTCAGGCGGGTAGTCGGTTGGGCTACCAGGATTCGGCCGAGTTGTGCGCGCAGTACCTGGCGCCGATCCTCGACGCGATCAAGTTCAACTTCCTGCCGTTCGGCCAGAACCTGGCCAACACCGCGATGACGCTGCCCAAGCAGATCTCCTACTCGGAGTCCCGCCTGCAGCCACCCGGCGGGTACAAGGACACCACGGTGCCCGGTATCTGGTCGCGGGACACCTTGTTCTCGCACGGCAACCACGAGCCGGGTTGGACCGTGGCGCCGGGCATGCAGGGTGTGCAGGTGCAGCCGGCCACTCAGCAGATGCTGACCCCGGAGTCGTTGTCCGAGTTGATGGGTGGCCCGGACATCGTGGCGCCGCCGGCCCCGCCGGCGTTCGGGGCTCCTCCGGGAGGCAACCTGCCCGGTCCGCCGAACTCGTACGACGAGAGCAACCCGCTGCCGCCGCCGTGGTACCCGCAGCCCGGACCGCCGCCGGCGCCTGCGCCGGGTGTGATCCCGGGTGACCCGATGTCGGGTCCCGCACCGGCCGCTCCGGCTCCGGCTCCTGCCGGACCGGCGTTGCCTGCCGAGGTCGGAGGACAGGGCTGATGAGCCGTTGGAAGACACGTAACTGGGGCCGCGTCGGACGACGTGTCGCGGTGTTGTCGGCGTCCGCGCTGATCCTCACCTCGTGTGGACAGTGGCGCGGTGTGGCCAACGTGCCGCTGCCGGGTGGGCCCGGCACCGAGTCCGGCCGCACCACGCTGTATGTGCAGATGCCGGAGACGTTGGCGCTCAACGCCAACAGCCGGGTGCGGGTGCGCGACGTGTTCGTCGGCAGGGTCCGCAAGATCGAGCTGATCAACTGGACCCCGACGCTGACCGTCGATATTGAGCCCGGCGTCGTGCTGCCCAAGAACACCCTGGCCAAGATCGGTCAGACCAGCTTGCTGGGTTCGCAGCATGTCGAGCTCAACCCGCCGGCCGATCCGTCGGAGGAGAAGCTGCACAGCGGGGACACCATCCCGTTGTCGCAGTCCTCGGCGTATCCGACGATCGAGCGGACGCTGGCCGGCATCTCGGGCATCCTGACCGGCGGTGGTATCCCCAACATCGAGACCATCCAGACCGAGGTGTTCAACATCCTCAATGGTCGCGCCGATCAGATCCGCGACTTTTTGGGCCGTCTCGACACCTTCACCGATGAGCTCAATCAGCAGCGCAACGACATCACCCGGGCGATTGACTCGACCAACCGGCTGTTGAACATCGTTGCGGCCCGCAACGACACCTTGGACCGGGTTCTCACCGAGTTCCCGCCGCTGATCCAGCATTTCGCCGATACGCGCGATTTGTTCGCCGATGCGGTGACTTCGCTGGGCCGGTTGTCCAAGGCTGCCGACGACACGTTGTCCAACAGCAACGCGAATCTGCACACCAACCTGCAGAACTTGCAGCGGCCGCTCAAGCAGCTGGCCCGCTCGGCCCCGTACCTGGTGGAGGCGCTCAAGCTGATCCTCACGGTGCCGTTCAACATCGAGAACATCCCGAAGGCCGTGCGCGGCGACTACATCAACGTGTCGCTGACGATCGACCTGACGTTGAGCTCGGTGGACAACGCGTTCCTGTCCGGCACCGGTCTCTCGGGCATGCTCCGGGCCCTGGAGCAGGCGTGGGGCCGCGATCCGGCGACGATGATCCCGGACGTCCGGTTCACGCCGAACCCGCACGATGCACCTGGTGGCCCGCTTGTGGAAAGGGGGGAGTGAGACATGTTGCTGACCCGCTTCATCAAGATGCAGCTCGTTCTGTTCTCGGTGCTGACGTTGATCGCCCTCGTCGTGCTGGCGCTGTTCTACCTGCGGCTGCCGACGTGGGCCGGGATCGGGATGTACAACCTGAACGCCAAGCTCCCGAATTCGGGCGGTCTGTACGCCACGGCCAACGTCACCTATCGCGGTACGACGATCGGCAAGGTCACCTCCGTCGAACCCACCGAACAGGGCGCCAGGGTCGAGATGGACATCTACGACCGGTACCGGATCCCGTTGGACGCCAGCGCGAACGTGCACTCGGTTTCTGCGGTCGGTGAGCAGTTCATCGATCTGGTCTCCGACGGCGGCAGCGGAGGTAAGTACTTCCGCGACGGCGACACGATCGAGAAGGGCACGGTGCCCGCCGAGGTGGGGCCCTCCCTGGACGCGGCCCAGCGTGGCCTGGCGGCGTTGCCCAAGGAGAAGATCTCGGTCCTGCTCGACGAGACGGCCCAGGCCGTCGGTGGCCTCGGCCCGTCACTGCAGCGCCTGGTCGACTCCACCCAGGCGATCGCCAGTGACTTCAAGGACAACCTGGGTCCGGTCAACGACATCGTCGAGAACTCCGGGCCGATCATCGACAGCCAGGTGAATTCCGGTGACGCGATCTCGCGGTGGGCCAAGAACCTGAACACGCTGGCGGCTCAGAGCGCCCAGAACGACGCGGCGTTGCGCGGTGGCCTCCAGCAGGCGGCACCGACGGCAGATCAGCTGAACTCGGTGTTCAGTGGCGTTCAGGAGTCCTTGCCGCAGACACTGGCGAACCTGGAAATCGTCATCGACATGCTCAAGCGCTACAACAAGAACGTCGAGCAGGTGTTGGTGGCGTTGCCCCAGGGTGGCGCCGTGGCACAGACCGCGACGATCTTCGCGCCCAAGGGCCTGCTGCACTTCGGCCTCGGCATCAACATGCCGCCGCCGTGCCTGACGGGGTTCCTGCCAGCCTCGCAGTGGCGGTCGCCTGCGGATACCTCGATGGCGCCGCTGCCGGAGGGCTTGTACTGCAAGATCCCCAAGGACGCGTCGAACGCGGTGCGCGGTGCGCGTAACTACCCGTGTGCCGATGTGCCCGGCAAGCGGGCCGCCTCGCCGGCCGAATGCCGCAGCGATGAGCCTTACCAGCCATTGGGTACCAACCCGTGGTACGGCGACCCGAACCAGATCCGCAATTGCCCGGCCCCGGCTGCGCGCTGCGATCAGCCCGTCGATCCGGGCCGGGTCATTCCCGCGCCGTCGGTGAATAATGGGATGAACCCGTTGCCGGCAAGTCAGCTTCCACCACCGGAATCGACGGCGATGCGCAGCGACCCGCTGACCGCGCCTCGGGGTGGCAATGTGAGTTGTAGTGGACAGCAGCCGAACCCCTGCATCTACACTCCGGCAGCAGGTTCGACCGCTACCTATAGCCCGTCCAGCGGCGAGGTGGTCGGTCCCGGCGGTGTGAAGTACTCCGTCACCAACTCGAATAAACCAGGAGATGACGGATGGAAGGAGATGCTGGCGCCAGCCAGCTGAACCTCGCCGACCAGCAGGACCCCCATACCCCTGACCCTCAAGCGGAGACCGTCTCCGAGATCTCTGACCGGGACGCCTCCGGCACGGAGACCGCGGAGGCTTCTCAGGAGTCCGTGTCACGGCCTTCGCGGCTGGGGCGTGGCTGGATGGCGGCGATCCTCGCCGGCCTGCTGGTCCTTGCGGCCGCCGTCGGTGTCGGCGGCTACCTGGCATTGCGAGCGCATCAGGACAGCGAACGCATCGCCGGCGACGAGGCCGAGGCCTTGGCCGCGGCCAAGGACTGTGTGACCGCGACTCAGGCGCCCGACACCCAGGCGATGATCGCGGCCCAGACCAAGATCATCGAATGCTCGACCGGCGACTTCGGTGCGCAGGCCGGCCTCTACAGCGGCATGCTGCTGGATGCTTACCAGGCCGCCAACGTGCAGGTGAAGGTCTCGGATCTGCGAGCCGCGGTGGAAAAGCACAACGATGACGGGTCGATGGACCTGCTGGTTGCGGTGCGCGTGTTGGTGACCAACAGCGAGAAGTCCGATGAGGAGCAGGGTTATCGGCTGCGGGTGAAGATGGCCCGCGCCGAGGACGGCAACTACAAGGTCGCGCGGCTCGACCAGGTCACGTCGTGACCGCTGTGCTGGACAACGCCGACCGGGCCTCTACCGCGGGGACCGGGTCGGACCAGGCGCGGCTGGCGTCGTGGCCGGCCCGAGCCGGGGCATTCGCCATCGACGTGCTGGCTCCCGCCGGATTGATCGTGACGGCGACATTGGTCGCGCAGGGCACCTCCCTGGGTAAATGGCTGTGGTGGGCGGTGTACGCGGGCGGGCTGGTCCTGCTGGTCGCCGTTTCATGTGTGAATCGCATTCTGTTGCCGACGTTGACGGGCTGGAGTCCGGGCCGGTCGGTGTTCGGCATCCGGGTGGTGTCGCCGGCCGGTGACGCGGGGCTGGGGCGGCTACTGCTGCGTGATCTGGCCCATCTGCTGGACACCGCGGCACTGTTCCTGGGGTGGCTGTGGCCGCTGTGGGATTCACGCAGGCGGACCTTTGCGGACCTGTTGACCAGTACCGAGGTGCGTTGCGTCGATCGGCCTGAGTCCGATGTCCGTCGTCGCGCCGGTGCGCTGTTGCTGACGCTCGCGCTGCTCAGCGGAATCGCGGCCGGGCTGGGGTACCTGCTGGTGTATCGGCAGGATCGGGCAGTTGACCAGGCCCGCGCGCAGATCACCGAGCAGGGGCCCCGGATCGTCGAGCAACTGCTGAGTTACGGGGTGGATTCCGTCGACGCTGATTTCGCCAAGGCGCAATCGCTGACCACTGACAACTACCGGCCGCAGCTGGTGGCCCAGCAGGACGCGGTCCGCAAGGCCGGACCGACCACCAACGACTACTCGGCCGTGAGCAGCGCGGTACTGCCGGGCTTGACCGCTGACGCAGCCACGATGCTGGTGGCGCTGCAGGGGCAGCGCGGCACCAATCCGCAGGAGCTCAAGTTCATCACCGCCACGGTGCGGGTGGACTTCCGGAAGTCGGATGACCATTGGCTCGTCGACAACCTCACCGTGCTCAAACGGCCGGTGCTGAACGGGGGCGGACAGTGAGCCCGCGTCGGCGGATCGAGCCTGACGAGCGGGACTACTTCGCCGTCGAGCCCAAGGAGCCCAAGGAACCGATCCGGTGGGGCCTGCCGATCGTCGGGATGATCTCCGCCCTGATCATTGCCGTGGCCCTCGTGGGCAGCACGCTGATCCTGATCCGGCACGAATCGGATCGTCGCGCCGAAATCAAGACCGCCGGAGCGCTCGACTACGTGCGTGAGTTCATGACGGCCTACACGACGTTGGATCCGTTCCACGCCAACGACTATGCCGACCGCATTGCCTCGCAGGCCACGGGCGATTTCCGAAAGATGTTCCAGGAGAAGCAGAACGAGATCGTAGTTCAGGTGGCACGGGCTGAACCGACCGAAGGAGCGGTACTCGATGCCGGCATCCAGCGGTGGAACGACAACGGTAGTGCCGACGTTCTGGTCGCCACAAAGGTCAGCACCCGAACCCCAGACGGTAAGTCTGTGGTCGAAAGCGGCAGCCGTTGGATTGCGACGACGATCTGGGAAGGACAGCAGTGGAAGATCAGCCAGCTGATTCAGGTGATCTGACCACCGGCGAGCCTGAGAAGCCCCGCCGCAGACTGCGTTTCGGGCGGCGTCGCCGTGCCGAGGCGGCTGACGTAGCGGTTGAGGCGTCCACGTCAGATGATGTCGAGACGCCGGCCGATGCGGGATCCGACGAAGCCGACGGATCCGAGGCCACGCCGGAGCGTCGGACCCCGACGGGCAAAGCGGGTCGCAAGGCGGTCGTTGAGCCCGAACCGGCCGTTGAGTCCGAGGCTTCGGCCGATGTCGAGTCGGAAGTGACGGCGGAACCGGAGCCCGAAACCGAGGCCGACGCTGACGTGACGGATGCCGAGTCCGAACCGGTCGTCGAGGCCGAGACTGAGCCGGCCGAGGACGCGCCGGATGAGGACACGTCGGCTGAAGACACGTCGGCCGAGGACGTGGTGCTCGTTCCGCACCGCGAGGCCGGTAAGCGGCTGACGTATTTCGCCGCCGGTGCGGCGGCGGTGTTCGTCGCGGCGGCCGCATTCGGGGGCGCAATGCTGCAGCCGTACCTGGCCGACCGGGCGTTGGTGGCGACCAAACTGCAAGTGGCCCGGACTTCGGCCGACGCGATCACCACACTGTGGACCTACAACCCGGACAACATCGAAACCCTGCCGGATCGCGCCGAGAAGTATTTGTCCGGAGACTTCGCGGACCAATACCGGAAGTTGATCGATTCGCTTGTCCCGACCAACAAGCAAGCGCAGGTCACCAACAACACCGAGGTGATGGGCACTGCGGTGGAGACCATCAGTCGTGATGAGGCCACCGCCATCGTCTACACCAACACGGTGTCGACGAGTCCGGTGACCAAGAACGTTCCCTCACTGCGCTATATGTCATATCGGTTGGTATTGCATCGCACCGACGGGGATTGGCGGATCACTCAGATGCCGGCATTGACCCAATTGGACTTGTCGCCGCAGCTGTAGAGGCGAGGATGTAGCTATGGCTATCGCCTCGCCGGTGACGCAGCGGTCGACAGTTGTGGCGTTGCTGCTGTTGACGTGCGCCACCGGGATCGTCGATGCCGTCAGTGTGTTGGTGCTCGGCCATGTGTTCGTCGCCAACATGACCGGAAACGTGATCTTCCTGGGCTTCTGGTTTGTGCCGCACTCGGGTGTTGACGTGACCGGTGCCCTGGTGGCGTTCATCGGGTTCGTGCTGGGCACCGTGGTGGGCGGCCGGCTCCGCCGGCATCTCGGCAGACATGTCCGGAATTGGCTGGCCACTGCGTTGGGGGTGGAAGTTGTTCTGCTGACGGTGCTTTCGATCTCGTGTGGAACGGGTGTGCTGGCCTATGACGCCAACCGGAAACTGATTCTCATCGTTCTGGCGTTGACCTTCGGGATCCAGAACGCGACGGCGCGTCAGTTCGGCATTCAGGAGTTGAGCACCACGGTGCTGACCCAGACCATCGTCGGTCTCGGTTTCGACAGCCGGTTGGCCGGCGGTACCGGGGACCGCGAGAAGTTGCGCTACGGAGTGGTGGCCACGATGTGTGGCGGCGCGATACTCGGGGCGACGGTGTCGCAGTTCACCGTTGCGCCGGTGATTGCCCTGGCGGCCGTGGTGGTGGCGGCCAGTGCGCTCATCTTCAAGTTCGGGCCGGGCTCGGAGCCGGCGTCTGCCGAGAGTGCTCGCTGATCCAGGCCGCGCCCTCGTCGGCCGCGTGAACCAGGGCGCTGAATTCGCCGAAGTAGTCGGCCACCGCGCCGACACCGGGAAGCATGCCGAGGTAGCGGTAAAGCTTTTGTGGGCGTGGCCTTTTCGTCAATTCGTCACCCACGGCACGCAGGGTGCCGGCGAACTCCCAGAGCTTTGCGGGTAGGGACGGCGACGCGGCGGCGATGTCGTCAGCCGACGCTGCGGACAGTTGACGGTCACACAGGACAGCGCCGAGCAGCTGCACCTGATCGTCGTAATCGACACCGTCCTCGCGGGCCACGGCGCACAACACGAGGGCCTGATTGGTGAAGCCCAGGACATCCTGAACACCGAGCCTGTCGGCGATGACCCCGAAGGCGCCGGGGAAGGCGACGAAAATGGTGGTAACCGCCCCTGCGCGGTGCACCCACCACTTCACGTGGCCGTGTTGATCCATCTCGGCCCAGGCCTTGGTGCCCGGCAGCTCGGCGAAGTTGAGCAAAGCCGCGGCGACGTCGAGGGACTTGCCGACGGGACCCTTGCCCGGGTCCTCTCGATGGGTGCGTCGCCTCAGCCCGAGCGGATCGAATCGAGTGAACACATCGATAACCGGGTTGATCACGGCCACCGCATGATCGAGGGCACCCGCGACGTCAGCGTCCGACAGGCGAGTAAAAGGCAACAGGCTTATCCCCACCCCAGCTATCTTGCCGGATGGCCGCGGTTGTCGTCGTTCCGGTCCGAAAAATGTCGGACCTCTCTGCTTTGATGAGGTTATGCCTTCAGCCGCAGCTTCTTTCGATGCTGAGGTGAGCCCTGCGCAGCGGTTGGAGGTGTTGTTCGACGAGTTGTCGGAGCTGTGCGGCCAGCGCAACGCCATCGACGGGCGCATCGTGGACATCGTCGCCGAACTGGATCGTGGTGACTTGTGCGGAATGACCGGCGCCCGTTCGGTTGCGGCGTTGGTGGCCTGGAAGACCGGTGTCACCCCGCGTAACGCCGAGACCGTGGTGGCGGTGGCACGGCGGGTTGACGAATTCCCCCGCTGCACCCAAGACCTGCGAGAAGGCCGGCTCTCGCTGGATCAGGTGGGGGTGATCGCCGAACGCGCCGCCGACGGTTCCGACGCGCATTATGCCGAGTTGGCCGCAGTCGCCACCGTGACCCAACTGCGCACCGCGATCAAGCTCGAGCCGCGCCCGGAACCTGATCCGAAACCCGAACCGCAGCGGGAGATCACCAAGATCCCCGGCCCCACCGACGAATACACCACCTGGCGGATCCGGCTACCGCGGTTGGAGGCAGCCAAGTTCGAGGCTGCGCTCCAATCCCATCACGATGCGCTGGTGGCCGACTGGAAACGTGACCACGACATCGACTCAAATACCGGTGAGCCGACCTCGGCTCAGGCACCGCCGTTTCCCAACAGTGTGGATGCGTTCATCAGCCTGATCCAGGCCGGCTGGGATACCGATGTAGCCGCCCGCCCACACGGTCAGCACACCACCGTCGCGGTCCATCTGAACCTCACCGACCGCATCGCCGCCCTGCATCTGGGTCCGGTGCTGACCGATGACGAACGTCAATACTTGTTGTGTGACGCCACGTGTGAGGTGTGGTTCGAACGCCGGGGCCAACCCATCGGTGTCGGCCGCGCGACCCGCACTGTCAGTCGACGGTTGCGTCGGGCGTTGGAGCATCGTGATCGCTGCTGTGTGGTGCCCGGCTGCGGCGCCACCCGCGGCCTGCACGCCCACCACATCGTGCATTGGGAAGACGGCGGCCGCACCGACCTGGACAACCTGGTGCTGGTCTGCCCCTATCACCACCGGGCACACCACCAGGGCGGCATCACCATCACCGGGCCCGCGCGCCGACTCGTCGTCACCGACCCCACCGGAAAACGGTTGGACGCCGGATCGCTGGCCCGCCCACCGACCACACCCTCACCCCAGGTGCCACCGTGCCCGGGACCCACCGGTGAACGCGCCGACTGGTGGTGGTACCCACCCTTCCAACCCGAACCCCCACCACAAGCCGCATAGGTCAGGGCAATACGTCGTGGGTCAGGCATAGCCGTCCACCCATGTGCCGGTGTCATCCGCGCGGATGATCAGAGTGACGCCGGTAGCCTGGCTGATATGCCCAATGCCGCGGACCGGGCCGATGTCTTTGTCAAACGTCATGCGTCGGCGCCGGCAGGGTTCTTCGCTGCGGAGGCGGCCGGACTGAACTGGCTGGCGGTGCGGGGTGGCGTTCCCTGTGTTCCGGTAATCGATTACGACGCAACCTCATTGACTCTGCAGCGGCTGTACTCGGTGGCGCCCACCACGCGGGCGGCACGTGACTTCGGTGCGCAGCTGGCGCGCACCCACGACGCGGGTGCGCCAGCCCATGGGTCGGGGCCGGACGGTTACGACGGGGGAGGATTCTTCGGGCCGATGTCACAGCCGTTGCCAATGTCATTGGCCGGCAATGATTCTTGGGGCGCTTTCTACGCCGACGCCCGGTTGGTCCCGATGACGGAGCTCGCCGCGCCCATGCTGAGCGTCGAGACCCGGGACGCCATCGCGGCGGTTGCCGACCTTTGCCGCACAGGCGTGTTCGACGATGATGACCGGCCGGCCAGGCTGCACGGTGACCTCTGGAGCGGCAACGTGATGTGGACCGCCGACGGCGCGGTGCTCATCGACCCGGCCGCACACGGTGGCCATCGCGAGACGGATCTGGCGATGCTGGCGCTTTTCGGCTTCCCGTTCCTCGATGAGGTGTTGGCGTCGTATCAGTCTGTCCGGCCGTTGCGAGACGGATGGCGCGATCGGGTCGACCTGCATCAGCTCTATCCGCTGCTGGCTCACGTCGTACTGTTCGCCGGCGGCTACGTGGACCAGGTCGACGCCGCGGCCCGGCGAGCCCTCCTGTCCTACAGCAAACGACGGATCGAGTAGATCGAACGGCTGACAGGCTACGGTCGGAACCGACCGGCGCAGGTTGGGGCCATTTCGTCGGCGATCGGAATCAGTTGACAGTCCGCCGGATGCCCGGCAACGGCAAGATCCGCACGCGTGGCGCGTAGCAACATCACACCCAGCAATCGGCAACAGGAGTCACAATAGCCTGTCGCACGCGTCAATATACCTCTGACCAGTGCAGCAGGGATCGATTCCCTCGCAACTAGTTTGCGACAGATTGCATAGGCGAATATCGAATTCTTTTCAGCAATGCCGTGACGGAGGTCACATTAGTGCTACGTTGCCTGAGATCAACCTGAGAAAGTTGCCGAAAGGACTGGTCGGATGGCAGTCAAACACCGTAGGCAGCGGCGGCGCGTCAAGAGGGTGGCGACCCTCGGTGCGGCAACCGCAACAGTCACTGCGCTTACGGTGGGTGTTGCTCCGCCAACGGCTCAGGCCGCCGCGGTCCAGCGGGACGTACGGCTGCAATCCGGTGTCCAGATCTTCCCGCCGCCCGACCAGATCCCTGACCTCACGGGCGGCCTCGGAACCCAGGTGTACAACCAGTTCCAAACCGTCAGCGCGCAGCTTCAAACGGCGTTCGTCAACACCTTCAACTTGGCTGCTCTCCTGCAGGCAGCGGGTATCGATCCGACGGCTGCCATCGAGGGCCCGCTCAACGACGCGCTGGGAGGGGCGCTTGGCGGCGCCCTCTCAGGATTGCCGGTAGGCGACCTGGCCGAACTTCTCGGAATCGACCTCGAGGATCCGCTCTCGTCGGCTGGGGTCAACCTGATCACGTCCGGCGGTCTCTTCACCCTGCTGAAATTGCTCGGTGTCGACCTCGGGTGGACACCGTCGTTCCCCAACTCGGTCGCCGACGAGATCAACAACACCCCGTACCTCGACATCAGCCTCGAGGCGATCTTCGACGCGCTTGGCCTTCCCACATCTGGCGCAGAGTTCAAACTGTTGGAAGCCACTTTCAAGGCAATCACCGGCATTGATCTGCCGCCCCTCACCGCCGACGTGGTAGATCTCCGCGTGCCCGTCGTTGCGGGCTGGGGTTTCGGGGCCTTCGCGGCCGGAGCGGCGTATCAGCAGGTGGTCGATGATCTGCCGAATCAGCCTGGTGGAGCGGCGTATACGGGCACGGATCCGCTGCTCGGGAGCTTCACGATCCTGCCGATGATCCTGATCGACAACCCGGGTCGGGCCAACGGCGGCATCCTGGCCCGCGCGTATCCGTTGTTCGGGCTGTTGGGGATCGACACGGTGACACCGGATACGCAGGTGCAAAGCAGTACCGACGGACAAGGTCTGCTCAACGATATACAGCTGTTCGGACTCACCCTCGGCGGCGCCAACCTGATCCCGATCAAGATCGACGCAACGGCGGAGTATCTGCCGCTGTCGGACTTCGCCGCCTGGCCCAACCCGTTCACGATGGCGAACAATGTTGCGGCAGGACTGTTCCCGACTTATATCCTGCGCAACCAGTCGCTGGATTCGCTCACCACGGTGCTCGTCGATCAGGTCGTCCAGCAGCTCGGCGACGACATCACCGACTATTTGGCGAACCCAGGCGATGACCCCACCAAGGGGCCCAAGCTCAACATCTACGTGACGATCCCGGCGCAGAGCCTGCCGCTGCTGGAGCCGACGTATCTGGCGTATGACGTCGTCAACTTGCTGACCGGGGCGAATCTCAACAACCCGATCGGCACGGCGCTGAGCCCGGTGCTCACCAGCCTGGTCAACCTCGGCTACACGGATGTGTATTACAACCCGGAAACCGGTGTGTATGACCGCACACTCGACGAGGCAGATATCCCAACGGCTTTCGGAACTCTTCCCGCGGATGTCGATTGGGGACAGGTTCCGGGCCATCTGGTGAACAACCTGCTGACCGGCATTCAGAAGGCGATCGACGACGGCCTGGTGAGCCAGACCCCGGTTTCCAATCCGATCAAGACCCTGCTTGGCTTGCTGGGCGTGGGCAATCCCTTGGACAGCCTCTCCCCGGATGTGCTCGACACACTCAGCGACACCGGCACGCAGAGCCTTGCGACGACGAGCTTCGAGCCGAAGCCCCTCACGCAGAGCAATGTCGGTACGGACACCGTGGATCTGAAAACCGCGGTGGACGAGCCTGTCGTGGGCAACGCCCAGGAGAACCTCGATGACGGCGTCAAGAAGCTTGCCGCGGCAGGCGAGGATGCACGGCAGGAAGTCGAGAAGACGGTCAAGGACGCCGGCGACCGGGCTAAGGCCCAGGCGCAGAAGGCACGTGAGCGGACGGCCACGGCGGTCAAGGACACCCAGGATCGGCTGAACAAGCTCGCCGAGAATGGCCGTAAGCAGATCAGGTCGGCGGCCGAGGGCGTTCAGAAAGGTGCTGAGAAGGCAGCCAACGACGTGAAAGCCAACGCCGGGAAGGCAGGCGATTCACTGAAGGCCGCCACGAAGTCCGAGAAGAAGCCTGACAAGAAGGCCGAGAAGAAGGCCGAGAAGAAAGACGCTGCCTGACGCCTGATCCGCCTGATGCACCGACTCCACGGTGTACAGGTGGGGATCGTAGCTGGTCGCGAGATCAGCGCACCGGCCCATGTGTTCGCGCGCCTTCGCATCGGTGAGCATGGCGTGGAAGTCCTCGGCGCTGCGCCACTGCAAGTCTCAGAAGGAACTCACCTCGTTGCTGCTGCAGTGCGCGCAGAACCTTGAGGCGGGCGCAGCGGAAACTACGATTGACCGGTGACTTCGGAAAGGCGTGGGCGCGGTCGGCCCGCCGGGCCTGGCGTCGACGTCGCGCAACGCCGCTCAGATCTGCTCGATGCTGCCGAACGCGCGATCCGCGTCCACGGACCCGATGTGGGGATCGCGGAGGTGGCCAAAGAGGCAGGCTTCGTGCGTTCGGCCGTCTATGCGGTGTTCCCGAACCGGGCGGCCATCCTGTCTGCACTCGGTGAGCGTCAGGCGCACCGCCTGCTCAGCGAGATCACCCGGCGCGCAGCGGGTTCGACCGATCTGCGGCAGCGTATGTCGCTGTTCTTCGACGTGATCTGCGGCTGGATGCAGGACGATCCGAACCTGTACCGCGCCTTGAGTGTGCATGCCGCCGGCGGCCATGAGATGGCCGGGATCTTCGATGAACTCGCCGCCGCGGTCGAGGCGATGCTGACGGTCTCGATGGCTGCCGGCGGTGCCGACACGGCGGCCGCCGCGCCGTGGGCGCGGGCCATCGTCGGGTCGGCCATGGTCAGCGCGCAATGGTGGTTGCGGGAGTCGTCGATGCCCCGGGAGGAGCTCGTCGAGCACCTGACGAAACTGTGTTGGGACGGTGGCTCGGCGCTGCCGTTCAGTCCTTTCGATGTTTCGGCTATTGACAGTGGCGGCCCATAAAAGACACCATGTCTTTTATGGCTGCTCACGCCTCACCCCAGGTTGACGGTCCCTCTCGATACTGGGAGGACGTCCCCGACGAATGCGACTTGAAGCTGACGGAGATCACCGGCACGATCCCGCAGGGATTGACCGGCACGCTCTATCGAAACGGATCCGGCCGCTGGAACGTCGGCGCGTCACAGGTGGACAGCCTGTTCGACGCCGACGGCATGGTGGTCGCGTTCGCCATCGACGGCGACGGCGTGCGGTTCAAAAATCGCTTCGTCCGTACCAACCACTACCTGACCACTACCGCGGCCGGCCGGATGGTGAAGCGTGGATTTGCCTATCAGCGTCCAGGCGGCATGCGGGCCAACGCATTTCGGCTGCCCGCCAACACCGCCAACACCAACGTGATGATCGGCGACGATCAACTACTCGCGCTCTGGGAGGGCGGGCGTCCGCACGGCATGGACCTCGACACGCTCAACACCATCGGCATGTGCAGCCTTGACGGGGTGCTGAAAGGGCCGATCGGGGCCTACTCGGCGCACTACACCTATGACGCGATGACGGACACGCGGGTCAACTTCGGGTTCGAACCATACTTCCCGCGTCTGGACTTGCGACACATCCGCAGCGCCCCGAACCGGGCCGAAAAGATCAGGCGGCTGCGAGAACTCGCAGGCGAGGCGATTCCCCGGGTGCGCCTGCGCTTGTACGAGACGGACAGCAGCGGCGTCACCCGATATCTACGGGCCGTGCCGCTGCCGGGCATGGGACTGCTCCACGACATGGCGCTCACCTCGCGTTACGCCGTCTTCATGATGTCGCCGCTGCGGATCAATCCTTGGGCCCTGCTCGGTCGCCAATCCTATTGGGATGCCATCAAGTTCAAGCAGAATGAGCCCTCCTATTTCATCCTCGCCCCGCGCGACGGCGGAAGGGTTCGGATCATCGAGACCGACCCGTTCTACATGTGGCACTACGCCAACGCTTACGAGGACGGGGCCGACGTGGTGGTCGAGCTACCGAGGTTCGCGCCCGAAACCTTCGGTGGGATGCAGGCCTGGGGAGCGGACAGCCGCAGCGACATGGCGCGGCTGTACCAAGCTGTTCCGGCGGACGACGTGCCGGACACCGTGCGGCTCACCCGCTTCCGCATCACACCCGACGACCGGGTCCTGGCCGAACCGCTGGCCCAATTGGGTTGCGAATTCCCGCAGATCGACCAACGCCGCTCCACTCAACCGCATTCGGTGACCTATGTGACGGTGCCCAGCGATGGGCAGGGCGGCGGCGAGGGGATCGGCCGTTTCAACCACAGTGACGGCACGGTGCAAACCTATTGCCCGCCCGGCCACAAACTGGTCGAGCCGATCTTCGTTCCGCGTCCGGGAAGCTCTGCGGAGGACGACGGGTGGGTGCTGACCGTGGGATACGACGAGGCACAACACCGCAGCCGGCTGATGGTGTTCGACGCACCGCACATCGACGCCGGACCGGTCGCCGAAGCATGGCTCCCGTTCCACCTGCCGATGAGCTACCACGGGGCGTTCACCGAGCGGGTGGCCAGGTTCTAGGCCAACTAGTTGGGGGCCAACGCGCTTTCGGTCAGGTGCGCGATCACCGGCGACAACAGTTGCGCATACTCGGCGGTGATGTGGTTGTCGTCGCGGAAGACCATGGTGTTGCCGACGATCACCGGACAGCGGGTGTCGGTGCAGAAATACTGGTCCAGCCGTGCGTACTGTCCGCCACCGGCCTGCACCGCCGCAGCCTCCGCGGCAATACCGTTGTCGTTCACGGCGATCGAGCGGTTGGGCGCGCAGGCCGAAGCGTCGTCCATGTGTGCCGACAGGCAGGTCGGAACCGTCGTGTGGGGATCGGGCACTGGCCCGAGCACCAGTACCCGCGCGCCGGTTCCGCGCAGCTGCGACACCAGTCGCGTCAACCCGTCCAGCCAGGCCGGGTCGTAGCTGACGAAGCCGAAATCGGCTCCGTAGCGACGCACCATGTCCAGCACGATCAGGGCCGGGCGGTCGTTGGAGATCCGGTTCAGCACGTCGGCCCGCCACTGCTTGCATTCGGTGAACTCGCGTTCGAGGTAGGGGCTCATGATCGGCAGCTTCATCGGCGGGCAGGTGACTTTGGCGTAGGTCTTTAGCTGCCAATGCTGCTGCTGCGCCGCGGTTTCCAGGGCTGGCTGCCACATGCCGGCATGGGAATCGCCGAGCAGCGCGACCTCGGTGGCCGATGTGGTGTCGCCGGTTGTGCAGTCCGGTATGGCGACGTCCTTCCAGGACAGGACACAGCCGTTGACGAACACCGCGGGTTTGGGGATATCGCCAAGCGGCGGTGACAAATTCGACGGCACCACGCGCAGACCTTCCGACGCGGTGACGGCCGCCTGGACCTGCTGCTCTGGCGTCGGTGCCGTCGCCGCAGCAGCGGGAGGTGGCCCGACGACGGCGACCGGGACCGCGGCCGGCCCGGATCCCGTCGGCACCGGGCGCATCGCCAACAACGCCAGACCCGCGCAGACCGCCACCCCGGTCGCCGTCGCACCGACGGCCAGGCTGCGCCACGATGAGCCCCGCAGCGCGGTGGCGAACCGGGCCGGGTTCTCGATCAGATGGAGGGTCAGGATCGCCAGGCCCAGCGACATCACCATCATCGCCAGCCGGCCCGCCAATCCCAGTCCGTGGCCGAACATCGCGGGCGCCAACAGCAGAACCGGCCAGTGCCACAGGTACCACGAGTACGACAACCGGCCGATGCCGCGCATCACCGGCTTGGAGAGCAGGCGTCCGACACCCAGATCGGGTATCGCACAACCGGCCCCGATCACCAGAGCGGTGCCCATCACCGGAAGCAGTGCCGCGGAGCCGGGATAGGGCGTGGCGGTGCCGAGCTGCGTGCAGGTGGCCAGGATCAGTGCCAGACCACCCCAGCCGACCAACGCCGCGCAGACCGGTGGCAGGCTGCGCCAGTGCGTCGCGGTCAACGCGACCAGCCCGCCGGCGGCCAACTCCCAGGCACGGGTCGGCAGGGAGAAGAACGCCCAGGGCGGCATCGATTGGGTCCACGACAGCGATACGGCCAGCGAGGCGCCGCCCACCGCCGCCAGCACGCACGCGTACGGGACGGCCGAACGGGTGCTGCGGCCGCCGCGGGTCAGCAGCCACATGATGCCCAGGATCAGTGCCGGCCATAGCAGATAGAACTGCTCCTCCACCCCGAGAGACCAATAGTGCTGCAGCGGTGACGCCGCCGTCTCGGCCGCCAGATAGTCGGTACCCTCCGCCGCGAAGCGGTAGTTCCCGACGTACAGGGCGCTGGCGATGGCGTCGGCCAACACCGACCGGGCCTGCAGCGGTGGGAGCAGGAGGGTGGCTGCCGTCGATGTGACGACCAGCACCAGTGCGGCGGCCGGAAGCAACCGTCGGGCCCGTCCGGCATAGAACTGCGCCAACCGAACTGTCCCGGTACCCGAGGCCTCGCGCCACAACAGCCCGGTGATCAGGAATCCCGACACGACGAAGAACACGTCGACGCCGATGAAGCCGCCACCGAAACCGGGCACCCCGGCGTGGAACAGCACCACGGCGAGCACCGCGACCGCCCTCAGGCCCTCGATGTCAGGGCGAAACTGCTTGTTCGACAGGGGTTTTCGCCCGCTCGCGGCGCTGCCGCGGCGGGCTGTGGGCTCCGCGAGGTTCGTCACTCTGTTCACTCGAGTAACGATGGTCGCATGACTGGTGCCGTTGACCCTGGATTTGCGGGGCCTTTGGTGAGCCTGTTGCTAGCCTCATGCCGATGGGACGATCACGCATTGCGGCGCTGGCAGTGCTGTGCGGGCTGCTTTCGAGTTGCTGCGCTCCGACTGAAACCGACGGCACGTGCGATCTGAACGGCCTTCCGCCCGAGGCGGACAAGACGGTTGAGCTGATCCAATCCGGTGGGCCATTTCCCTATCCGCGCAACGACGGCGTCGTCTTCGGAAACTACGAAGGCCGGCTGCCCGAACACGAGCGCGGCTACTACCACGAGTACACCGTCCCGACACCCGGTAACAAACACCGCGGCAAGCGGCGCATCGTCACCGGCGGAGCACCGCAGCACGATCCGCCCGAGTACTACTACACCGGCGATCACTACGAATCGTTCTGCCTGATCGGAGGCATGTGAAAACGTATCGGATCGACGGGGACAAGGTGTCCTCCAAGGCGGACTTCTTCACCGAGATCGGCCGCGCCGTCAACGGCGACGACGGCTACTTCGGTTCGAATCTGGATGCCCTGGCCGATTGCCTGCGCGGCGGATTCGGCACTCCGGACAACCGCAAGTTCCGGTTCGTCATGACGTCGTACCGGAACATCAAAGAGGCGCTCGGACAAGATACTTGGGCCACGGTGTTGTCGATCTTCGCCACCGAGGGCGTCGACCTGTGGCTGGAGAATTGACCGTCGGCGCGTTCAGCAAACCTGGACTGTGACGGCTTACGCGCGTCCGACGGGGGCGAAAGCGCGTCGGCCGGGAACTGGCAACGAGGTTCTGCGGCAACGGCGTTGACCGTCGACGCGCGGCCCGCAAAAAGTGGTTACGCTGGCGTTCTGCGCGCCGTCAGGTGCGGGAGACTTGGCGAACAAGAGGCGGGAGCGACGCGCGCGTGACCGAATTACCGGCGACTGAGACGACATGGCTGATGGCCCGCACCGAGGATTCGGCACGCCTGTGGCAAACCGACTCGCGGGGAATGGCCGCCGCATTGCCGTACTTTCGTGCCACGGTGTCCCACTTCGTCGCACTCAGCGGCGGCACTTTATCGGCGAGCCAAGGCTCCGGCGACGGCTTTACAGCTGCCTTCGGCCGCGCGACTGACGCGGTGTCCTGCGCGCTGTATCTGCAACTGACGCCGTTGGATCCGTTCGAGCTGTGTATCGGTGTGCACCGCGGTGCGGCCGGCACCGAGCGGCTGCGCAACATCGCCCATGGTGGGCAGACCTTGATATCGGGCACGACGGCGTCAGCGGTCGCCGCTGATCTTCCGTCCGGCACCACACTGAAATACCTTGGCGATCAACGCATGGGTGATGCTGAGCCTCCCGAGCGCCTGATGCAGCTGTGTTATCCGGGGCTACGCAGATACCTGCGGCCCCTACACATGCCGAATGCTGTTCTCGCCGAGATTCTGGTGAACTGACCGGCTCAGTTGAAGGCGAGCCAGCTGGGCAGCGCACGCTCACGGGAGTCGCACAGCACCTGACGGGTATCGCAGTTGCCGCGCGGTGATCCGGCGCCGCTCCACATGCCGCCGGTGTCGCGACGCAACACGATCGCCGACGAGCCGCCGCCGTCGAGCAGCACCGCGTTGTCGGCGCCCAGGCCGCGGAACAAGTCCTGGATGTTGTCCGGGGTGTAGCTGCCACCCTGGAAGACGTAGAGCTGATCAGCGGCCCGGTTGTAGCCGACGGCGGTGCGCGCCGCGCTGGGGCCGTTGTCGTTGAGCTGACCGGTATCGCCGGGGGCGAGCAGGCCGATGCCGGCCACCGCGACGAACCGGGCGTTCTGGTCGAGCAGTCGCTGGATCACCGGGGTGGCCGAGTCGTAATCATCGGGCCCCTTGGGCATCACGACGTACGGCGCGCCGCCCATCGGAAGGATCATCGTCGCCAACGCCGACCAGTGCTCGTTCCCGCCGGACAGGCCCTGCTTGCCGGCGTAGGCCAGGGTGCCGGTGACGGCGGTGTTGGCCCGGCCCTGCCCGCGGGTGTTGTCGACGTAGGCACCCAGCGGTGACGAGCACTTGGTGTCGCGCCACGAACCGGCCTTCTGCGCGCGCACATCGAAGAAATTGGCATTGACCGCGATGGTCGGCTGCCCGAGCACCTGCCACGCGGAGAGTGGCGCATAGGTCTCCGACGCCTGCCACAGCCCTTCGCCGGTACGGGCGCCCGGGGTGCGCTCACAGCGGGATTGATACCCCTGATGGCTGTCGACCAGCAGGCGGGGATTGAGCCGGCTCGAGGCGTTCCTTATCGCCATCAGGTGGCCGCCGTTGTTGAGCGTGTAGGCACGTCCGTCCGCGGCCAGGAACGGGGCGGCGAACTGGCCGCCGAAGTTGTAGACGAGGTAGGCGCCCTTGGTGTTGGCGATCGCCCCTAGCAGCAGCGCCCGGGGATCCTCGGCCCGCGCGGCGGGGGAGCCGGTGGTGGCCAGCGCCGCGCAGACGGCAACGGCGGACGCAGCAGCGACCGCACGTTGCAGGAGTTTTGCCAGGCCTGGCACGAAGTACACAATAACCACACAGGAAACTCTGTCAACATGCGTAACAGCCTGGTCACGGTTGGATCAAGACGCGATCGCACCTGGCTGATCGGTGTTAGCTGGCTCGCCGACCTCAGGCTTACGCATCACCGCCGGCCGCAAACGTGCGGGTAGCGCCTGCAGGCCCGCCGCGCACAGCGCGGTAACGGCAATCGCCCCTGCGGTGGTGGTCCATGCCGGGGCCGCCGGGAACGCGGCCTCCAGCAGCATCGCCAGACCGAAGATGACGAACAGCGCCGCGGCGCCCAGCTGGATCACCCGCTCGGGCAGGTGCTTGCCCGCGATGGCCCCGACGGCGATGGCCAGGGCGTCGGCAGCCACCATGCCGATGGTCGAACCGATCCAGACCCCGACCCAGTCGTTGTCGGCGGCCAGCGTGATGGTGGCGAGCATGGTCTTGTCGCCGAGCTCGGCGAGCAGGAACGCCGAGGTGACCGTGAAGAATGCCGGGGCGGTGGAGCGTTGGGCCTTGGTTGCCTCATCGTCGGACAACTTGTCGCCCCGCAGGGTCCACAACCCGAAGAACACGAACGCCACCCCGGCGAGGATGCCCAGCAGGTGCGTCGGCAGTGCCGCTCCCAGATAGTGGCCGACGGCGACGGAGATCAGGTGAACCGCGGTGGTGGCCGCGGTGATGCCGACCAGCACCACCCACCAGCGATAGCGCAGCGCAAAGGTCATGGCCATCAACTGGGACTTGTCGCCGAGCTCGGCGACGAAGATGACAGCGAAGCTCAAGAGCAGAGCAGCGAGCACTCAACAACTCCTCGGTCGTTGGCTGCCGTTGGGGGCTGAAACAGATTGCCTCCGGCCGGCAAACCAATGGTCTACGGCCGAAGGTCTCGCCCACCGGTCAGTGACCGGTTCGGATAACCGGGCCGTCAACACGACGCTGTGCGGCCAGTATGTCGAATATCCGATTGGGGGCTACTCCCCTTCGCTGTTGTCCACCATACGCACCCCGCGCGCGACGATGCAAACCGTCCCGCGCGAAAGTGCTTATTCGACAATAAGTTTGGGAATCGACACCGGAAAGTTCGGGTGCCCTGACAAGCTGGGTTCAGGTACCCACATATTCGGCGAGGTGCTGGCCGGTCAGCGTGGAGCGCTCGGCGACCAGGTCTGCCGGAGTGCCCTCGAAGACGACGCGGCCGCCGTCGTGCCCCGCGCCCGGCCCCAGGTCGATGATCCAGTCGGCATGCGCCATGACCGCCTGATGGTGCTCGATCACGATCACCGACTTCCCCGAATCGACCAACCGGTCCAGCAGGCCGAGCAGCTGCTCGACATCGGCCAGGTGCAGGCCGGTGGTGGGCTCGTCGAGCACCAGCGCATCGGCCTTCTCGGCCCCGGTGTCTCCGAGTGCGGCGGCGAGCTTGAGGCGTTGGCGCTCACCGCCGGACAACGTGGTCAGCGGCTGCCCCAGCGTGAGGTAGCCCAGGCCCACATCGGCCATTCGGGAAAGAATCTTCTGTGCGGCAGGCACTTTGGCATCACCTTCACCGAAATAGCGTTCGGCTTCGGTTACCGGCATGGCCAGCACCTCGGCGATGTTTCGGCCACCGAGCGTGTATTGCAGCACCGAGGCGCCGAACCGCTTGCCCTCGCACTCCTCACACGTGGTCTCGACGGTCGCCATCACGCCGAGGTCGGTGTAGATCACCCCGGCGCCGTTGCAGGCCGGGCAGGCACCCTCCGAATTCGAGCTGAACAGTGCGGGTTTGACGCCGTTGGCCTTCGCGAAGGCCTTACGGATCGGATCGAGCAGACCGGTGTAGGTTGCCGGGTTGCTGCGGCGCGACCCGCGGATCGGGCTTTGATCGACCACCACCACGCCGTCCCGCCCCGCCACCGAGCCACCGATCAACGAGCTCTTGCCCGAGCCCGCGACACCGGTGATCACCACCAGTGCGCCCATCGGGATGTCGACGTCGACGTCGCACAGGTTGTGCGTATTGGCGCCGCGGATCTCCATGGCGCCGTCGGCTTTTCGTACCTCGCTCTTCAGGGCTGCGCGATACCCCAGGTGGCGTCCGGTGACCGTGTCGCTGGCGCGCAGGCCGGCCACGTCGCCCTCGAAAACCACTTCGCCGCCGGCTGATCCCGCACCCGGGCCCAGATCGACGACATGATCGGCGATCGAGATCGTCTCGGGCTTGTGTTCGACCACCAGCACGGTGTTGCCCTTGTCCCGCAGCGCCAGCAGCAGGTTGTTCATCCGGGCGATGTCGTGCGGGTGCAGGCCGATCGTCGGCTCGTCGAACACGTAGGTGACATCGGTCAGAGACGAGCCCAGGTGGCGGATCATCTTGACGCGCTGGGCCTCTCCACCGGACAGGGTGCCGGCGGGACGGTCCAGGGACAGGTAACCCAAACCGATCTCGACGAACGAGTCCAGCGTGTGCTGCAGAGCCGTCAGCAGCGGGGTCACCGACTTGGCGGCGGATTTCTTCGCGATGCCACCCAGCCAGGCCGCCAGATCGGTGATCTGCATCGCGCACGCGTCGGCGATGTTGACGCCCTCGATCTTCGACGACCGCGCGGTCTCCGACAGCCGGGTGCCGTCACAGTCCGGGCACGTGGTGAACGTGACGGCTCGCTCCACGAACGCCCGGATATGCGGTTGCATTGCCTCGACGTCCTTGGACAGGAACGACTTCTGGATCTGTGGGATCAGCCCGAGGTAGGTCAGGTTGACCCCATCCACCTTGAGCTTGGTCGCCTCCTTGTACAGCAGCGCGTCGAGTTCCTTCTTGGTGAACTTGCTGATCGGCTTGTCCGGATCGAAGAAGCCGCAGCCCCGGAAGATGCGGCCGTACCAGCCGTCCATGCTGAAGCCCGGGATGGTCAACGCACCCTCGTTCAGCGACTTGGTGTCGTCGTACAGCGCGGTCAGATCGATGTCGTTGACCGCGCCGCGGCCCTCACAGCGCGGACACATCCCGCCGACGATGTTGAACTCACGACGTTCCTTGACCGACCGCCCGCCCTTCTCCAGCGTCACCGCCCCAGCGCCGCTGATCGAGGCCACGTTGAACGAAAAGGCTTGCGGCGAACCGATATGGGGCTTTCCGATCCGGCTGAACAAGATGCGCAGCATCGCTCCGGTGTCGGTGGCGGTGCCGACCGTGGAACGCGGGTCGGCCCCCATCCGTTGCTGATCGACGATGATCGCGGTGGTCAGCCCGTCGAGCACGTCGACTTCGGGCCGGGCCAGGTTCGGCATGAAGCCCTGCACGAAGGCGCTGTAGGTCTCGTTGATCAACCGCTGGGATTCGGCGGCGATCGTGTCGAACACCAATGAGCTCTTGCCCGACCCCGAGACACCCGTGAACACCGTCAATCGGCGTTTGGGCAACTCGATGTCGACGTCTTTGAGATTGTTCTCCCGGGCGCCGGTGACCCGGATCAGATCGTGGCTGTCAGCGGGGTGCATCGGCTAGCGCGACTCCTGGATACGGACCATGTTGCCGGCAGGATCGCGAAGCGCGCAGTCACGCACACCGTATGGCTGCTCGGTGGGCTCCTGGACCACCTCGACATCGCCGGCCTGAACTCTCTCGAATGTACTGTCGAGGTCTTTGGTGGCGAGCAGCAGCGTCCCGAAGGTGCCTTTGGCCATCATCTCGGCGATCGTGCGGCGCTCTTCATCGGTGAGGCCCGGGGTCGCCGACGGTGGGTAGAGGACGACGGAAGTGTCGGGCTGGTTCGGTGGACCGACCGTGATCCACCGCATCTTGTCCTTACCGACGTCGAGGCGGACCTCGAAGCCGAGGACGTCGCGATAGAACGCAAGCGATTCTTCCGGATCGTCGAGGGGCAGCATGCTGGAGTGAATGGTGAGTTCCATGGTTTTCACGCTAAGTGCAGGCGGGTGGCGGGCGCTTCTCGATTCCTGATCGGTTTGGTGACCTGTTTTTCCATGCACGATGGCAGCCCGCCGGTCACCGCGGACGTCTGCTCGCGGTAGCGGCTGGGCGGGATGCCGACGAGCTCGGTGAACCGGGTGCTGAACGTGCCGAGCGAGGAGCAGCCGACGGCGAAGCAGACTTCGGTGACAGACATGTCGCCACGCCGCAGCAGGGCCATCGCCCGCTCGATGCGACGGGTCATCAGATACGAATACGGCGACTCGCCATAGGCGATCTTGAACTGCCGGGACAGGTGCCCGGCGGACATGTTCACCCCGCGGGCGAGCGCTTCGACGTTCAACGGCTGCGCGTACTCACGGTCGATGCGGTCCCGGACGCGTCGCAGCAGCTTGAGATCGCCCAGCTGTTGGTCGGTCACATCGGCGATGGTACGGCTACGGCGCCAGCCGATACACCGCGCCGGCGTAGTCGTCGGTGATGTACACCGCGCCGTCCGGGCCGGTTACCGCTGCCACCGGGCGGCCCCAGCGGCTGCCGTCGTCGGCCTGGAAACCGCCCGCCAGGGTCTGCTGCGGGCCCAATGTGCCGTCTTCCCAACCGAAGAACGACACCTCCGGCGCCTGCGGCGACCGCCGGTTCCACGACCCGTGCACCCCGACCAAGGCGCCGGGGCCGTAGCCGGGGAGCTCGGCAAAACTCATCCCCAGCGGGGCCGAATGTGCGCCCAGCGTCTGCTCGACGGGCGCCAGCGCCGCACAGTCCATCTGGGCGCCGTCGGCGTTGGTCTGCATGTCCCGGATGAACCCGGCCGGTGGCGGGCCGTCGGGATTGCAATACGGCCAACCCAATTCGCGTCCCGGAGTCAGTTTCGCCACCGATTCCGGCGGATGGTCGTCCACATAGGCCTGCCGCACCCGGCCCTGCGGATCGGCCACGTTGTCCCGGTTGTTCACCGCGGTCCACAGCGAGCCATCCGGGGCGAGTGCCAGACCTGTGCCGTTGCGCACCCCCGTGGCGAACGGGGCCGCCGGGCCGCCGCCGGGCGGCACCCGCATGATGGTGGCCCGCGGCGGGGTGGCGTCGCGGTCCTCGGCTGAGATGTTGCCCGTCGAGCCGATCGAAAAGTACACCGCGCCATCAGATCCCACGACCACACTCTTGAGCGCATGGGCATAAGCGCCATGCAGGTCGGGGCTCTTGGCGTCGGGTAGGCCGCCGGCGACTGTACGGCGGTTGAGTGCCTGCCCGTCGACGTAGTCGTAGGCGTCGATCTGGTTGCTCTCGGCCACGTACAGCGTCGGGCCCGCGAAGAACAGGCCGTGCGGCTGCTCCAGGCCGTCCAGCAGTGTGCGCTGGTCGGGGCGCACGGTCAGTACCTGCCCGGTGGCCGGCACCGATATCAACAGCGCACCATCCGGGGCGAACGCCGCCATCCTGGCCTTGGGCACCCGCGCGATCACCTCGATGGTCCAGCCGGCGGGAATCAGGGCGTGACGAGGCTCGTCGAGCGGCGCCTGGGCGAATCGATCGGGCACCTGTAGGAGCACCGATGCCAGGCCTGCAGCTGGCCGTTGCGAACTGGACGGCGATGGCGTCGGCGGCGGCCCCGCTTCGGGCGGCGTCCCGCACGCGGCCAGCGAGGCCGCGGTGGCGAGTGCGATCGCGCTACGCGCCGCCCAGACCCGCATTCATCTCCCAGACCAGGATTTCGGCTTCGGTGTCGGCCGTGACCCGTCCGCCCGACTCGGTGAGCCGGGCGGCGTCACCCTCGGCGAGCGGCCCGCAGCCCTCCAAGGTGACCGACCCCCGCGCGACGAAAAGGTGGACGTAGCGGGCCGAGGGCAACTCGACCGAACCGCCGGACCGCAGGCGGGCGCCGTACAGCGTGGCGTTGCGATTGTGCAGCGTGACCGCAGCGTCGCGGGCACCGGAGGCGATCGGCATCAACGTGTCGGCCAGCTCGATCTCCTGCTGCTGATAGCTCGGTGTCACCCCGGCGGTATCGGGCAGCACCCACATCTGCACGAAATGCACGGGCTCGCTGTCGGATCCGTTCTTCTCGGAATGCTCTACACCTGTGCCCGCCGACATCCGTTGCGCCAGCCCGGGATAGATCACCCCGGAGTTGCCCATCGAATCCGCGTGCGCCAGCTGACCGGACAGCACCCAGGTGACGATCTCCATGTCCCGGTGCGGGTGGGTGTCAAAACCGGCAGCCGGCGCGACGATGTCGTCGTTGTTCACCAACAACAGCCCGTGGTGGGTGTTCGCCGGGTCGTAGTAATCGGCGAAGGAGAACGAGTGCCGCGATTGCAGCCAATCGGTGGTGCTCGCACCACGGTCGTCCGCGCGTCGGATATCGACCCTGGACGTCCCGGAAGCCATGGCGCCAGCCTACCGAGGGCCATAGCTGACCAACCGGTGGATCGGTTAAGCGCGGGGCTTAGTGTGTGGGGCGTGGAACTCAACGGAGCAAGCGCCATCGTCACCGGTGGCGCATCAGGTATCGGCGCGGCGACTGCCCGCCAGTTGGCCGCCAAGGGAGCCCGCGTTGTCGTGGCTGACCTGCAGGCGGATAAGGGCGAGGCCCTCGCCAAGGAGATCGGCGGCGCCTTCGTCAGCGTCGACGTCACCAACACCGAGCAGATCGAGGCTGCGGTCAACAAGGCCGGCGAGCTCGGCCCGCTGCGCGCACTGGTGAACTCGGCCGGCATCGGCTGGGCCCAGCGCACCATCGGCAAGGACGGCGAGTTCGCGTCGGCGCACAATCTGGATGCCTACAAGAAGGTGCTGGCGATCAACCTGGTCGGCACGTTCGACTGCATCCGGCTGGCCGCCACCGCGATGAGCCGCAACGAGTTCACCGACACCGGCGAGCGTGGCGCCATCGTCAACATGACCAGCGTCGCGGCTTTCGACGGCCAGATCGGCCAGGCGGCCTACTCGTCGTCCAAGGGTGGTGTCGTCGGCCTGACCCTGCCGGTGGCGCGCGATCTGTCCGCAGCGGGCATTCGCGTCAACACCGTGGCCCCCGGGCTGATCGACACCCCGATCTACGGTGAGGGCGAAGCCTCCGAGGCGTTCAAGGCCAAGCTGGGCGAGTCGGTGCTGTTCCCGCACCGCCTGGGCAAGCCCGACGAGCTGGCCTCGATGGTCGTCGAGCTGCTGACCAACTCGTACATGAACGCCGAGGTCGTCCGCGTCGACGGCGGCATCCGGATGCCACCCAAGTAACCCCTCGCGTCACTCGCGAGCACACATCGAACTGCCCCTTTTCCATGCGAAAAGGGGCAGTTCTGTGTCTGTTCGGCAGAATTCTTCTGTGGCCGACAACTGGTGGATCAGTGCGCTGATCGGCCTCGGGGCAGCACTGTTGCTGAGCTGGCTGATTCTCGTCGTCGCGCTGCTGGTCATGCGGCCCCGCGGAAACCTGCTCACCGAAGCGCTGCGGATACTTCCCGACCTGCTGCGGCTGATCCCGCGGCTGGCCGCGGACAAGTCGCTGCCCCGTGGCGTGCGCGTTCGGCTGGCCCTGCTGGTCGTCTATCTGGCGCTGCCCATCGATGTGATCCCCGATTTCATACCGGTGCTCGGCTATGCCGACGACGCCATCATCGTCACCCTGGTGCTGCGCAGCGTGGTGCGGCATGCCGGTTTGGCGGCCGTGCGGGCGCACTGGCCCGGGACCGACGACGGGTTCGACGTTTTGGTGCGGTTGACGGGCCTCACCCGCTGAACAACGCAAAACCCCCTTTCGACGCTGAAAGGGGGTTTTGGGTCTGGTGCGGCGGTGCTTACCAGTCCGACTCGTCGAACTTGATGACACCGCGAATGTTGTTGCCGTCCAACATGTCCTGGTAACCCTGGTTGATGTCTTCGAGCTTGTAGGTCCGGGTGACCATGTCGTCGATGTTGAGCAGCCCCGACTTGTAGAGCGCCACCAGTCGCGGCGTCTCCACATGTGAGCTGCCGCCGCCGAAGATGTTGCCCTTCAACGTCTTCTGCAGCATGGTGAACAAGAACAGGTTGAGCTTGACGTCGGCGTCCATCATCGAGCCCATGCCGGTCACCACGCAGGTACCGGTCTTGGCGGTGAGGATCATCGCCTCTTCGATATACTCGCCCTTCATCTCACCCACGGCGATGATGACCTTGTCCGCCATCAGGCCCCACGTCGTTTCCATCACCGGCGCGATGGCCTCGGCCATTGACGGGTAGACGTGCGTGGCGCCGAACTTGATGGCCTGCTCGCGCTTCCACTCGTTGGGGTCGATGGCGATGACGTGCTTGGCGCCGGAGATCACCGCACCCTGCAGTGCGCTCATGCCGATACCGCCGACGCCGACGACGATGACCGTCTCACCGGGCTTGACGTCGGCGACGTTGGTGGCCGAACCGAAGCCCGTCGGCACCGCACAGCCCATGATGGCCGCGGTCTCGAACGGGATGTCCTTGTCGATCTTGACGACGGAGTCCTTGTGCACGGTCATGTACGGCGCGAAGGTGCCGAGCAGGTTCATCGGCGACACCTCGTGGCCGCCGGCGTGGATGCGGTTGGTGCCGTCGGCGATGGCCTTGCCGCCGAGCAGGACCGCGCCGCGATCGCACAGCGAGCGGAAGCCCTTCAGACAGGGCGGGCACTCACCACAGGCGGGGATGAACGCGAGGATGACGTGGTCGCCCTCCTCGATGCCGGTGACGTTCTTGCCGACCTTCGTGACGACGCCGGCGCCCTCATGGCCGCCGAGCGCCGGCAGCGCCATCGGGGTGGCACCGGTGGTCAGGTGGTAGTCCGAGTGGCACATGCCCGCGGCATGCATCCGGATCTGTACTTCGTCGGCGACGGGGTCGCCGAGGTCGATCTCGTCGACCTTGAATGGCGAGTTGAGTTCCCACAGCAGGGCGCCTTTGGTCTTCATGGGAGGCGATAATAGAACACGTTCTAGAACTCGTCAGTAACCAGTCTCTGACCTGGGCGGTTCCCAGGCTATTATTCGTCGCCGGACTCATCGGTGGGCGTGGGCCGGCTTGCGGCTGCGGTTGCGGTTGCGGCGGACGCTCGCGCCCACTGTCACGGCCAGGACGAACAGGATGACCGCAAGCGAGAGCAGGGTCGGAATTTGCGGCACTGCCGGCCACACCCCATGAGCCCAGTGCAGTCCGAGCTTCACCCCGATGAAGCCGAGCACAGCCGCCAATCCGTAGTCGAGGTAGGCCAGCCGGTCCAATGCCCCGTGCAGCAGGAAGTACAGCGCCCGGAGCCCGAGGAGCGCAAACGCGTTCGTGACGAACACCAGGTACGGGTCACCGGTGATCCCGTACACCGCCGGGACGGAGTCCACTGCGAACACCACGTCGGTTGTCAGCACTGCCACCACCACGACCGCGAACGGCGTGATCGCCCGGCGACCGCCGATCCGGCCGAACACCCGTGGACCCTCGTACCGTTCGGTGACCGGCACGATCCGTCGTAGCGCGCGGACGCTACGTAGCCGCGCGATGTCGATCTCGCGGCTTTGCCCGCCGCGCGCGGCGCACAACAGCTTCACCGCGGCGAACACCAGGATCATCCCGAAGAGCAGGAACACCTCGTCGAACGCCGCTATAGCCGCAGCGCCAAGGACGATGAACACCGTTCGCAGCAACAGAGCGCCGGCGATCCCGTAAAGCAGGACTCGCTGCTGAAGCTCGGCAGGCACAGCGAACGCGCCGAGCAGCACTATGAACACGAACAGGTTGTCGACGCTGAGCGACTTCTCAACGAGGTACCCGGTCAGGTAGTCGAGACCGCTGCCGCCACCATGGGCGCCCCACACGTAGAGGGTGAACGCGAACGGGAGCGCAACATAGAACGTCGACCACCCGACCGCCTCGCGGACGGTGACCGCGTGTGGCCGTCGGGTCAGGGCGAAGTCCACCGCAAGCAGGGCGATGACCGCCCCTACCGTGACGAGCCATAGGGCCGGAGAGCCAATCGAATCGATGCTGCGCACCGATCATCCGTGCGAGTGGTGCCGGTGGTGGAGCCAGCCGTGATGGTGCTTCCACCGCACGACGTCCCTACCGATGAAAAAGACCAAAGCACCGCCCCATGCGATGACCCCGACAACAGCGATCAGTTCGAGAATGTCGATGTTCACGACGCACCTCCGCCGAGTTCGTCCGACGAAGGTCTTCCCCGGCGTTTGCCCTGCGGGCCGGGCGTTCGCAGCCGAGATGACGACCCGCAATGTCAGGGGTACTCCCCTTCCGTGTTCTCCAGGTTAACCGCCCTGCGCGGTCCCGAAAACCCATGCCGATACGTGCGATGAATTGGGCACCGAAAGCCGGTCATCACACCATGACCGAAATCAAAGCCAGCATCGTCCCCAACCTCTGGTTCGACCGGGAGGCCGAACAAGCTGCCCAGCACTACATCGCCGCGTTCGGCGGCAACGGCCGCGTCCTCAACACCATCTCCTCACATCCCGATTCACCGTCTCCGCAAGATGTGCCCGTGGTGGTCGAGTTCGAGCTGGCCGGACAGCGCCTGGTCGGCATCAACGGTGGCCCGCAGTTCACCTTCAACGAAGCCATCTCCCTGGAAGTGCGCGTCAGCGGCCAAGAGCAGCTCGACCAGGTCTGGGCTGCGCTGGTCGAGGGCGGCGAGGAATTGCCGTGTGGCTGGCTCAAAGACAAATACGGTTTGGCCTGGCAGATCACCCCGACCGAGTACTACGACCTGCTGGGCAAGGGCGACCCCGAGGCTGACTCCCGGTTGATGTCGGCGGTGCTCAAGACGGTCGGCAAGTTCAACATTGCCGAGCTGCAGGCGGCCTACAAGGGTTCCTAGCCTGCGACTGGCCACTTATGCGACGCCAGTGGCCGGACAACGTGCCATAACTGGCCACTCGGTGCTGTCCACAGCGTGGGATCCATTCACAGTCGGCCGAACCTGCTGCCTCACGTATGGGTTTCGCGTCGTGGGCTGCCGACACCGTGGCCCCATGGGCAGACCTTTCCTGGGAACCGAGGCCTTGGCGTCGGGTTCGGTGACCAGACGAACCCTGGCAAGCCGGTACGACGCGGTGTATCGCAACGTCTACCTCGCCAAAGACGCTGAGCTGACGGCACAAACCCGCGCTTTGGCGGCCTGGCTGTGGTCCGGGCGAAACGCCACGATGGCCGGTCTCTCGGCAGCTGCGCTCTACGGCACCCAGTGGATTGCCGCGGCGGAGCCGGCCGAACTGTATCGCCGCAACGGCAAGCCAGTCGACGGCATCCTGATTCACCGGGACAAGCTCCTTGATGGTGAGACGCGCAGTCGCGGCGGCGTGCTCGTGACCACTCCTGCGCGTACCGCGTTCGACCTGGGCCGCCGCGTCGGCCGGAATGCCGCGGTGATCCGGGCGGACGCGCTTGCACAAGCGACCGGCGTGCGCCCTGCCGACGTTGAATCGCTTATCGACCGGCACCCCGGCGTCCGTGGGCTAAAGCAGCTGCGCGACGTAGTACGACTGATGGACGGTGGTGCCGAATCACCTCCAGAAACCGAGACTCGGCTCATTTTGGTCGACGCTGGACTTCCCAAGCCCACTACCCAGATCGTGGTGCGCGGCGACTTCGGCCGCAGAAAGTACGCACGAATCGACATGGGCTACGAGGAGTTCAAGGTAGGGGTCGAGTACGAAGGTGCGCAGCACTGGACGGATCCTCAGGTCCGGGCCAACGACATCGACCGCTACGCCGAACTGGCGGCACAAGGCTGGTTGATCGTTCGGGTCGGCGCGGACCTGCTGTACCGCCGCCCGCACGTGATCGTCGCTCGAGCGTGTGCGGCGCTGCGGGTTCGCGGTGCTCAGTGGCCAGTTATCGCACAGAATCTGAGTGACTGCGTGGCTTAAGTGGCCACTCGATGGCTATGGAGACACCTAGAGGGCCACCGGCAGCCCGAACTTCTCGAACAGCTCCAACTCCATGAACGCCACCACATGTGAGATGCCGCCGGGGCGCACCTCGAGGACGTGTAGCTGGAACGCCTCGTGCACGCCTGTCTCGCGGTTGAGCATGTACATCGCCGCGGCGGGCTGGCCGTTGGCGCTCGTCGCGATGAACCGCATGTCCCCGGGCTCCTCGGCCGGGCACTTGTACCGGGCCAGGTCGCCGACGGCCTGTGGCCCGCGGTACCAGCTGTCGAACGGCGGCATCTCCCAGATCGCCTCGGCGGTGAACAGCTCGACCAGTTTGTCGATGTCGTAGGCCTCGAACGCCGCCATGTAGTTGCGCAGCAGGTTCTGCGCGTGCGGGGAGTCCGGCGCGGCGATCTCGTCGTCCTGGCTGGGGCCCACCGCGTCGAGCTGGGCGCGGGCTCGTTGCAGCAGGCTGTTGACGGCGGCCGTGGACGCCCCGATCGCCTCGCCCACCTCCGCGGCCTTCCACTGCAACACCTCACGCATCACCAGCACCGCGCGCTGACGAGCCGACAGATGCTGCAGCGCCGCCACGAATGCCAGCCGCACCGAATCGCGGGTCCCGACGATCGTGCTCGGATCGGCCGGGTCCGCGGCAGAATCCGGCAGGGGCTGCAGCCAGGGGATCTCGTGGTGTTCGGCGATCTCGTCGGTGGGCGACGAACTCGGATTGCCCAGGCCCGACGGCAGCGGGCGGCGCTGCCGGCCTTCCAGCGCCGTCAGGCACGTATTCGTGGCGATGCGATACAGCCAGGTGCGCACCGAGGACTTGCCCTGAAAGCCCTCGTAGGACTTCCAGGCGCGCAGGTAGGTCTCCTGCACCAGATCCTCGGCGTCATGCAGCGAGCCGGTCATCCGGTAGCAGTGGGCCAGTAGTTCACGGCGATAGCGCTGAGCCTCGGCCAAGAATGCATCGGCCGGGCTGTCGTCATCGAGGCGGTGGGCGAGGACCGTCACATTCGCGAGCTTACGCAGCACCTCCGACAACTTCGATCGAATACGCTCGCCAAGGTGACCAGCACGCGCAGTGAACAGACTTTCGACGGCGTCGGCGGGGTCCGCATCGTCTACGACGTATGGACGCCCGACGTCGCGCCGAGGGGCGTCGTCGTCCTCTCCCACGGTCTCGGTGAGCACGCCGGGCGGTATCACCACGTCGCGCAGCGGTTCGGGCAGGCGGGGCTGGTGGTCTATGCCCTCGACCACCGCGGTCACGGCCGCTCCGGAGGCAAGCGGGTGTACCTGCGGGACATGTCGGAGTACGTCGGCGACTTCCACACCCTGGTCGGTATCGCCGCCACCGAGTACCCGAGCCTGCCGCGTCTGGTGCTGGGACACAGCATGGGTGGCGGCATCGTGTTCAGCTACGGCGTCGAGTACCCCGACGAATACACCGCGATGGTGCTGTCCGGCCCCGCGGTGGCCGCACAGGCCGCGGTGTCGTCGGCCCTGGCGGTCGTGGCCAAGGCGCTGGGCAAGATCGCCCCCGGGCTGCCGGTGGAGAATCTCGACGTCGACGCGGTATCCCGCGATCCGGAGGTGGTGGCCGCGTACAAGGCCGACCCGTTGGTGTGGCACGGCAAGGTCCCCGCGGGCATCGCCCGGGCGCTGATCATCGTGGGCGAGACCATGCCGCAGCGCGCCTCGGCGCTGACCGCGCCACTGCTGGTGGTGCACGGTGAGAAGGATCGCCTGGTGTCCGCCGAGGGCAGCCGCCATCTCGTGGAATGTGTGGGGTCGCCAGACGTGCACCTCAAGGTGTACCCGGGCCTGTTCCATGAGGTGTTCAACGAGCCGGAGAAGGAGCTTGTCCTCGACGACGTGACGACCTGGATCGAGACGCATCTGTGAGAAAGCTTGTGGCGGTGGCGCTTTCGGTGTTGCTGGTGGCCGGCTGCGGGTCGGAACCGTCGAAGGAGTCCGCGGGCGGCGATCAGCCGTCGTGGACCGACACCGATGTCACGTTCGACGCCGACGGGCTCACGATCCACGGGAGCTATCGGCACCGGGACGTGGCCGGCCCGGCCGCACTGCTGATCTCGGAGAGCGGACCCACCGACCGCAACGGCGACAACAAGGTCGTCGGACCGATCGGCAACATGCGTCAGCTCGCAGAAACGTTGTCGGACAAGGGCGTTGCCAGCCTGCGCTACGACAAGATCGGTACCGGCGCGACCAAACTCGGACCCTACGAGAAGAAACCCGCCGAGGTGGTCAGCGGCGTTTACACCAGCGGGGCGGCCGCCGCGCTGCGGTTCCTGGCCGGCCGGCCGGACACCGATGCCGCCAAGCTGTCGATCTACGCGGTGGGCGAGGGCGCCATCCACGCCATGACCCTGGCCGGTGCCGGCGATCCGAAAGTGCATTCGCTGGCGCTGTTGCAACCGCTGTCGGGTCGCTACCTGGACATCATCACCAACCGCGTGCGCGCCGGAGCCGCCCCCGAGGTGCTCACCGCCTGGCTCGGTGCCGTGGACGAGATCCGTACCAAGGGCACCGTGCCCGCCGACCTCCCCGAGGGCCTGAGCGCGATCGTCAACAAGGACAACCTCAACGCCATCGTCGAAGCCGACAAGATCGATCCCGTGCGGCTCGCTGCCGCGTTGCCCGACGGTATGCCGGTGCTGCTCACCTGCTCGGACTCCGACTCCCAGGCCAGCTGCGAGATCGAGCGTCCGCTGATCGACGCGCTGCGGCACACCGCGCTCACGGTCGTCGAGCTCAAAGGTGTCAACCATGTCCTGCGCGACGATCCGACGGACAGCATCGCCAACTACGGCAAGCCCGGATCGCTGTCGCCGCAGGTGGTGGCTGCGATCGACAAGTTTGTCGGTGCCGATGGCTAGGTTTGTCGCGTGAGCGACGACAAGATGCTGGCACGGATCGCAGCACTGTTGCGTCAGGCTGAGGGCACCGACAACACCCACGAGGCCGAAGCGTTCATGGCGGCGGCGCAGCGGCTGGCCACGGCGACGTCCATCGACCTGGCACTGGCCCGGTCCCACTCGGCCGAACGCACGAAGGCGCAGATGCCGGTGCAGCGCACCGTCACCATCGGGGAGGCAGGCACCAAGGGCCTGCGCACCTATGTACAGCTGTTCGTGGTGATCGGCATGGCCAACGATGTGAAGTGCGATGTCGCGTCCAATTCGACGTTCGTCTACGCCTACGGGTTCGCCGAGGACATCGACGCCACCCACGCGCTCTACACCAGCCTGGTGTTACAGATGGTGAAGGCCTCCGAGAGCTACATCGCCTCCGGCGCGCACCGTCCAACACCGACCATCACGGCACGGCTCAACTTCCAGTTGGCGTTCGGAGCCCGCATCGGGCAACGGCTGTCAGAAGCCAAGGAAGAGGCCCAGCAGGAGGCCGACCGCGATGATCGTCCTGGTACGGCAATCGCATTGCGGGACAAAGATATCGAGCTGCGCAGCTTCTACCGGCAGGCGTCGCAGGCGCGCGGCACCTGGCGGGCCACCAGTGCGTCGGCCGGATACTCCTCGGCGGCCCGCCGAGCCGGTGACCGCGCAGGCAAGCGAGCGCGCCTGGGGCCGCAGCAGGAAATCTCGGGCGCGCGCGGCGCACTGGAGCAGTGAGTACCCGCGACAGCCAGCGGGCCAAGGTGTACGCCGCGGAGCAGTTTGTGCGCACGATGTTCGACCGTGCAGCCCAACACAGTTCGCGCGCCATCGACTTCTTCGGCACCTCACTCACATTGCCTCCGGAGGCGAAATTCGGGTCGGTGGACTCGGTACAGCGCTACGTCGACGACGTCCTGGCCCGGGTCGGGGCTGAGCCGGTTGCCGTGCGACCCCGTCGGGGAGCCACGGCGGCGCACTACGAGCAGGTCGACGGCAAGGCCGTCATCGCCGTCCCCGAACGCGACGCCTGGGCGCTGCGAGAGTTGGTGGTATTCTTTGGACACTTCACAGCTGTTTACAGGATACCGGTCTGATCAAGATCGTGTCGCCCAGCAGTCGGCGGGATTCTTGTGATTGCTCGTTGTGTACAGCGTCAAGGTCGCCAATATTGTTGCCTGGCAATGAGGATGGCTAGTGACTGCGAAGGGCACTAGATATTGCTCGCTTAAACGCTCTCGCCGACTGTCGAGGTGGTCCGTCCCTTGGGCGAGGTAACCGCGAGGCCGACGCATGACGGGCCTCAAACCGTGCAGCGGCGAAGCAAGCGGGGACCTTGACGATCTTGCTTGACGTATGCGCATCGCAGTGTGATCCCCAGATTCACTCGGCGAATCGCGAAGCGCTGTCCCTTTTACAGCGCGCTTCGAGGCTGGTCGCGAGTTAGTCGGGTCGGCCTCAAAATTTGAGCCGGTGGTCATATCCGCAGTGGCGATGCTGCAATGAATCCGTTTGTATCACCGCCGCAATTTGCGGGCGGCTTCCTTTTCGCTCAATAGTCGGGCGGACGCGGGTCCTGGGATAGCGAGGTGTGCCGCGGCGGCATACACGATGCGAGCGAGATGGCATTCGAATTGCGGTGGATGCGGATTAGAAGCGGGCCATCGCTGCATACGCTGAACAGATATGCCGGATGGCATATCTGTTACTCTTCACCGTTTGTCTGACTTTCACGAGGGCTGAGAGAAGAAACGTATGCCGCGGCGCTGGGGGGCCCGAATTCTTACTGTCATGGCCATCGACACCGCCGGTCGAGTTCGGTCGGCCGTGATTGCAGCAGCTTTGTGCGTGGCGCCGTCGCAGGACGTGGCTGGTTCGGTGCCGTCGTGATCATCGTCTCGTTCGCGACGCCGGAACTGCGGGTGCTATGCGAGGACCCGGAAGTGGCGAAGGCCAAACTCGGTGACGACGTCGCACGACTACTGCACGCTCGCCTGGCCGACCTACGTTCTGCCGATGGACTTTTCGATTTGCCGACGGGCAATCCGCGTGTAGATGGCGGTATTTATCTCCTCAATTTGGGCACGTCTGCCACAATGCGGTGGGAGCCGTACGGCAAGTCGGCCCAACCCGCCGAAAACGGCGTCCTAGACTGGAAGTGCGTAAATCGAGTCAAACTCGTGCAGATAGACAGGGGAGTCCGATGAACGCGACTGGGCTGTCGCCGCGATGGGCGTCTCCGCCTGGGGAGACGATCGTGCAGGCCGCCGCCGACCGTGGCATTAGTGATAGCGAACTCGCGACCAGACTCGGTCTGGCTACCCAACAGCTGGCCGAGTTGCTTGTCGGGTCGCTGCCGATCACTCTGGGCCTTGCCGAGACTCTGTCGGCGACAGTGGGGGCGAGCAGGGAGTTCTGGATCACGCGTGACGCCCAGTACCACGATGATCTTCGACGGGTCGAGGCCGACCAGTGGGCTCAACGATTTCCGATCTCACAGATGGTGGAGTTCGGGTGGATATCTCAGCCCGCTGACTGGCACGAGCAGATTGACGCGTGTCTGCAGTACTTTCAGGTGGACGAACCAGCAGGCTGGGAGTCCCGTTACGGGCAGGCGGTGCACACCGCGCACTATCGTAGGTCATCGACTTATGACGTTGATGCCGCAGCTACTTCGGCTTGGTTTCGAGCCTGCGAAGCTCAAGCCGAGGATCAGTCCACGTCCGGCGTGTTCGACGCGGATCGGTTCACTAGTACGGTCGCTGATCTCGTTGGGTTGACAAGGATTAAGGATCCCGCGCGGTTCATTCCGCAACTTACCGCGCGGTGCGCCGACGCAGGTGTGGTCGTGGTGGTGGTCCGGCCTCCGAAGGGTTGTCCCGTCAGCGGGGTCGCACGCACCTACCGTGGCCGCCCTCTGATCCAGCTGTCTGCGCGGCATCTTTCTGATGACCACTTCTGGTTCAGTTTTTTTCACGAAGCCGGTCACATCGTCCTGCATCCGGGTGAGGGAATGCATATCGACAGTTTCGACGACGGATTGAACGACGACGTCGAAGACGAGGCCAACGCATTCGCCGAACGCCAGTTGTTTCCCGCGGGAGTCGACGTTCAGGGCCGACCTACGGCACGGTCGATCGCGCGGATTGCTCAGGCCAACGGGGTTTCCACCGGTGTCGTTGTTGGGCAACTGCAGCACCGCGGCACTATCAGGCAAAACCAGTTCAACACGCTCAAACGGCGGTATGCGTGGGATGGTCCTAACCTCGGAATGAAATGAACCGGCCAGGACTCTTCTGCCAGTTGCACAGCCCGTCTTCGAGGATGTCAAAGGTGACTCCCAGATGGTCACCGAGATCGCACAAGTAGCCCTCTAACTCGGCTGCCGACGTCTTCACTCCCGCCGAACCCGAAACAAGCAGTCGAGCGGCGTTAAGCGGCCCGGTGGAGTTCTGCAAGCAGAGCTTGTCCGGGCACAGGTCGACGATCCCCAGCTTGCCCAGCATCGTGAGGTAGTCAAAACGCGCGGTGCGGCCGAAACGGGCAACTTCAGCCATCGACGTGTAGGCAGCGGCGAATGATTCCTGCGCAGATCCCGAGGCGCAGAGATCGTCGAAATGGGCGCGATGGGAAGGGCCAACCCACTCGACGTAGGATTCGATGGTCTCACCGGTGCCTGCCGGTGTGTTGCCAGCGAGGCTCTCGTACTTGCGGTGATTGCCGAACGGCCCTCCCGTGCTGCGTAGTGCGGCACGGTTGCTGTCGAGCCAGGCCCGCACGGCGGCAGGCTCCGCCGAGACCGTCTCCCATGTCCATGGCTGACCTGCGTCGAGGCGGCGATAGAAATTGGCTGACAACGCCCACCTGTTGTGGCGATGAAAACCGAAGTGGGTGGCCAGAAAAACTAGCCAGCATGCTTCGTCGAAGTCTCCGTCGCGGACGCAGCGCACGGCGGCGTAGTGCGGGTTGAACGCCGACACCGGTTCTCCGAGCACCTTGGGGTGGGGATCGGAGGCGCCTACGCGCAAGGCGAAGCGCCGCCGCCGGTCGCTGTCGACGAGCTGGGCGATGAATGTGTCCTTGGCCGCGGGTGAGGCGATGCCTGGCAGGGGCCGCACGGTTGCGGCGTAGTCGTCGAGGGCTTCTCGAAGGCGCTGGGCCAACGCCTGGTCGAGCGGGCTAACGGCTGGACGCGGCAACGCTGTCTCCCAACCGAACTCCGATGCGGTCGATGACCTCAGAGGTCACACCGAAACTGCTCTGCAGATTGTGGTTGTAGCCATACACCGAGACCTCTCGCCCCAGATCGATACCGCCCAAAGTGCTTATGGTTCCGGTGAACAGATAACCGTTGACACCGCCGTTCTTTCGCGGCAACGTCCAGCTGTCGATCGGCTCGGCGATGAGCGCCACGCTGGCGAACGACTCGAATTCCGTCACCACTGAACGCCCGTTGAGGATCAGCGTCGTCACGGAACTATCGCGAATAATCTGCGCGAGAACGGACTTTCCGTTGTTGATCAGATTCTGACGCGTGCGCGTATCGACAGCGGCCCACTTGTTCCGGGTAGCGAGGGCGACCAGGTCCAAGTGGCAGGCGCTGCCGTCGTAGTAGGAGAACTGCCCTGCACGCAGCGTGCGGTCGAGCACATCAAACCAGCGGCGGTAGGGGTTGGTTTTGAAGTAGCGCGTGCAGGAGCGGCGGATCTCACTCAAGTGCTGTCCGGTGGCTTGTGACCATCGTGGCAGTCCCAGCGAGGCCAGGGTGCTCAATCTGCGCCGGGGGCCGCACAGTTCGCGTCCTGCCGCGTCGACGAACTCTCGGTTGCTGGGATTGATGCCGACGGTCGCAACCTTGGCTTGGTCCACGTCGCCGAAGAACGGGACAGGGCTTGCCCAGTCTAGGACGCAGTCGGAGGGCGTGAGCGTAGAGGCTTGGTCGATCAGACGAACCAGCGGCGAATACATGGGTGGCAGTGGCCTTAATCTCGTCGGATGAACTCGCTGAAAAAGGATGCAGCAATGGACTCTTTGACAGCGGCGACCTCGTCGGGTGTATCCCGGCCGCGAGCCGACTCGAGAGCCAACATGCGAGCGAGATCAGCCCAGTACGGGTCGGACGGGAGAGCCACGTCGGCGAACGGCGCACCGCTGCGGATCTGCTGCTCGGCGGCGAGGAACTCCGGGACGTGCTGGGTGAGACTCTGCGCCGGCATGGCCGGCATGGGGGTGTCGGTGCTTTGCCACCCCTCGGCGAGGAAACAGTCGATCTTCTCGTCGTCGTAGTCGTAGATGTGCAGACTGCCGACACTATGGATGTAGCGTCCGATCCCGACACCGAGTTCACCGGCCATCAATTCCTGCAGCATGGTGAACGCGAACACGTCCAGCGGTAACCCGATGTAGGCGTCGTTCGATCTCATCGTGACCATCAGGTGCAATCGAGCGTCCCGTACAAAGAACTGCAGGGTGTTCGTGCACGGCACGTCCTTGTACCGCCCCGGGCCCGTCAGGTCGTTTGCATCGAAGAGCTGAATAACCGCGCGACGAGACGAATCCGATCTGGCGAGCAAATTCAGCACTGTACGGAACTGGCCATTCTCCCCCGTGCCGAACATTCGCGGACCATAGGCGCCATGGATGGTGCCGTCGTCTTCCAGCTCTTCGCGATGCTTGGGCACCCAGTGCAGGATCATTTCCGGGTCGGTCGTGCCGCTCAGGTACCAAGCCAACTGGGCGATTCCGGTTCGTGAAAGGCGTCGGGTTTCGGTCCGGCTCAGCCGGCAGCGGGGCTCGGTTAACTCCAAAGAGACCCCGATCAGCTCGCGGGTTGGTGCGCGCGTCGGCGAAACAGGTTGTCCCTGTTCGCGGATCGCGGTGTAGGTCTGTCGGAGCAGGTCGTCGACAGTCCTCTCCGTGAAAGCCAATGCCATTGCGTCACTATCCCAGCCGGCCGTTGGCGCCGACGGGCGGCTTGCGGCGTGTCGCATCTGCGCCACTACGACGGTCATCGCATGCTTGCCGTCCCGAGCCGTGTGTCGGGCCGTTGAGATGAAAGTTCCAGTGGCAACGCGAGTTGGACCGAAGGGGGCTGAAGCGCACGTTTGCGGCGCAACAACGCCACCGCCTCGGTGCTCCTGTAGCCGATGGCGACCGCGCCAAGTTCCATCGCCCGATCTCGCGTGAAATCGGTGACGTCGTAGTGGGATTTCCACGTACCGGGGAACTGCGCGGTGCGGCGTGACAGACCCAACCTGGCGGCGAATTCGTGCAGTTCTTCTTCAGTGTCTGCGGTCAGATGTGACCATCGCGCGTCGAGCCGACCGATCGTGGCCAGCATGCGCATGTCGTCGACGTAGACAGTCATCAGCGCACACCGTTCTCGCCATTGCGGCTTGGGTCTGATGGTTCCTCGTCAATGAGTGCCAAGGCGGCCTGGAGATGGCCGAACGACTTCGTCACTGCTTTCTTATGGGCAATCAACTCAGCGCGAGCACGTCCGAGATGGTCGAGGCTCTTGCTGTCGCGGCCAAGGCCTGCTTGCAGTTCCGCATGTGCTTGCAGGAGAAGCGAGGCAGCCTTCTTGATCGCCGCGTGTCCAGCGGCGTCCCGCTGATCGTCGGTGGTCGCGACGTCGATCATCAACGCATCGGAGTAAACGAACCACCGCAGCCGACGGTTCTTTGCCACTGCGCCTCCGGCTAGTTCGCCGCGCACGATCCTCGCCCGCACTGTCCGCACGTCTATCCCAAGCAGGCGTGCGGCGGCGGGAGCGGATGTTGTGGGCCGACCTGCCTGCGGGGTGTTGAGTGTGGCTTCTCGCTTCAGAGCACTCACTCCTATGAGCGAAATTAATACAAATAGTCGTGATTTGATGGGTCGTGGAATGCTAATTATAGCACTTATTAAGTGCATAATTGCGGTGTTCTTTGGCCCTCTTCCGACGGCAATCGGTGCTGCCAACACCGGAAGGTTCTAAGGGCGAGGTCGGTGCCCGCATGTGAGGGCGCCACTGGTCACTTCTTGCGGGGGACACAGTGGCGGAAATGTGTAGCGGGGATGGGCCCGCTGACTCTGGTAGCTACCGATGTTGACCTGCGCCCTGGCGCTGCGCGATGGCAGGGTGCAGTGAGCAGGTCGCATGCGGCAGGGTCGGCACGCTCCACCGGAGGAGGTCGTCCAGGCCACATTCGGTGGTTCTTGACCGGTTTAATCGATCGTCGCGGCTCCGGTCGCGTTCCCCGTGAGGCTCGTCCGATGGTGCATGTTCAGTTATTTATGTAAGTCCGGCGTGTCGTTCGGCCGCGGAGATAGATATGTAGAGCTGGGTTGGGGTGGTCGGGGCCCGCGATGCCAGGAGATTCCGCTTGTCGGTTTCTGCTGTACGGCCGGTTCGAATCTGGCCGTCCTCAATATGCACCCAGCCGGACACATCAAGCCAATGAAGGTGCTGGCGGAGGTCTGTCCCGTTGCGAAATGCCCTGCGGCCGTTGGGAAGTCTGACACGGTCAGCGAGTTCCTCGATGGTGGGGCTGCGATGGTTGTTGGCCTGGAACGTACTGATGGACTGGGCCATTGCTCGACCGATATCGGTCGAGCGACACTTGTGCGTGCGATTAGAGCGCGATGCGAAGAACATAGGGCCGGCGCATAGCGACCTGGGTCTAGGTGTGAAGACCACCCATCCACGACGTGCGGCGCGGTGCATGAGCCGCTCCCGCTCTCGACGTTGGTCTTGAATGTGCAGCGCATTCAGCAGTTCCCTGATGTCCGGTATGGCGAATACTTCGCCCCATAACGGGGCTGGATGGCCGGCGCACCATTCGGCATGAGCAGCCGCTGCGACCATGCGGCCGAACCGATCTACTTGTGCCGGTCGAGGTTTCTTCGTGGCGGCAGCGATATGGGGTTCGGGCGTGATCATGGGAACGTGGCCTCCCGGGTGCAGAAGGTGCCTCTGGCCGCGCAATTCGGATTCAGCCGCGTCCGACACCGCCAATTTAGCGCCCGGGACTAAGTTGTAGGCGCGCATCCCGCGTTTCGGACCAACGCAATACCGATTCGCCAGGCAGCCTGCCGGCCCATAGTTGTCCCTAGTTGCGAAGATCCCTTATCGACCTTGAGTGCCTGGAATGGCGGTGTAGGTGCCAACCTTTGTCCGGCGGCGAGAGACCACCGGTGGGGGTCGTGCATGGTTCCGCTGACTGCGCTACCCGAGGTCGCCGACACATTCCGGGACTCCCTGGACGACTGCGGGCGATTCAACCACCCCGATGTTGCTCCCGACCACTGGCTATCCAGCGGGTTTCGTATCACCGCCGCTCCAGCCACCGTGCCAGCGACGCGGTTGATTCCCCCTGTGTCACTGCGCCGGTTCCGCGGAGCAGCCGCCACCAGGCCCGCTCACAGTTCAGGTAGTCTTCCGCAACGGCTGGCAGGCGAGGCCTGGGCAGATCCTCCGCGTACTCGTTCATATCTGGATTGGACAAACACGCGTGATTGACGGGTCAGTGCGCTGTCAGGACTGCGGGGAAGCTGATATCGTCGCGCGCCAGTGTCCCGGGGAAGCATGGTGATGAGCCCGCGAGCGTGGGGGGATAGCCGTCCCGGGCTGCGATCACTATCTGCATGCGGTATCCGTCTGGGCCGTAGCCGAATTGGTTGGGCTTACGAAAGCCGTCTCGTTCCATGACGTACCACCCCCAACCTCGCCAGATGTCGCCGATCCGTCGGATGAAGGTGGCGGGGTCCTCCCCAGATGCAACCTTGAGGTCCCCGGATGTGTGATAGCGGGTGGGGGCGTTCTTCGGGTCGGCAGGCTCATCTTCACACCAGCTGTTGTGGCCGGCGCTGCCGTATCTGGTGGCGTCGAGGGTCGTTCCGTCTGGTAACTCGCGCAATGTACGCACCAGGTAGCCCTTCAAGGTGTCTTGGGCTTGCTGCTGATCTTGAGGTACAACATCTTTCGGATTCCACCCAGGCGGTGGTGGGGGTGCAGATGTCATGGGTGGACCTCCAATATCGGTAACACCACTGGGAATTGCTGGGGCATCGTGTCCATCGGTGCCGCAACTGGCAACCAGAATAGCCAGCGCGAGCATGGCTGCGGACCAGGCAAGTCGAAACGATCGTGTGCCGCGTTCGGCACGTTCACAACTCATGGCACCACCTTCGGCGGGGGCATTCCCGCAATGATGGCGCCCATGTTAGCGAGAGCGGGGTTTCCCTCGTCCCAGTAGCTGCTATGTGCGGCGATAGAGGGGATGCGCAGGATGGGTGGCCCGGTGGTGGGGCCAGGGGCAGCTTCCAGTGTTGTAGCGCCGAAGTCGTCGGTCGTCGGATTGGGGCCCAGGGTCCATCCGGTAGCCAGGTTGATGGGATCGAACCGAGCGCGGGTGGCGTACACGTTGGCGTCGGGGTCAAGGCTGAGGTCGCTGGCATGGTCGACGAGCATCCCGGGGCTGCCGACCGCGATCACGTTGTCGACAGCCAAGTGATGGCCGTCGGAGCCGGCGGCGCCCACCAGCGTCGAGCCGTAGCTGTGTCCAATGACGGTGTCGATTGCTGGTGGGCCGATGTGGGATGCGTGCATGCCGTCGACAAACGTGTCGAGCGCGCCGGCCCCGCCTCGGGCCGGGTCGCTTGATCCGGCCTCAAACACGTTCATTGGTCGGTCATAACCCATCCATGTGGTTACCGACACGTCTTTGGCGGTCAGGGCTGGGTCCGCGTCGAGTGCTGCGCGGAACATGTCCATCGACTTGCCGTCGCTACCGCTAATCGCCGCGAGGTCTTGGCCTGTACCCGGTACGAACACCGCATTGCGTTGTGCCGTGTCAGGGTTTCCGATCGAGATAGCTGCATGGCCTTGGTCGTCGATGTATCCGAGCAGGCGCGGGACGCCATCGTTCGAATCGATCTTTGACTCGACCGCGTTGTAGCCGTCGAGACTGCGGTGCGCGGCATTCCATTGGTCCTTCCACGCCCGATAGTCCGGCGGATTCGGATTCGGGGTTTTCGGCTTTCCTCCGGCTGCCCAGTCTGGGTGTTCACGGGCAAGGCGGTCGATTTCGGCCTGTTTGACCGCGGTGAGTTCCGCCAGGTGCCGCTCGTTGAAGCGATTTTTGTCGACGAACGGCATCCCTGGGTGGTTACCGACGAAGTGGTCGCGCTGATAGAGCCATTCCTTCTCTTCGTCGGTCAGCTTGTTCCACAGGTCGGTGAATTGATTTGGGTCTTCGGGCAGTGGCTTAGATAGCGCGTCGTGTATTTCAGGCCGGCTGTCGCCTGGCATCGGATCTTCTGCGCCGGTCGCGGTTTTGATCGCGCTCGCTAGGTCGGCGTCCACCGCTTCACCCGCCGCGAGCGCAGCGGCGATCCGTTCTTGCAAGTCGGTGACTTTGGCTGCGACCTGTTTGGCGTATTCCTCGGTCATGTAGCTGGTGTCGGGCGAAATCACCTGGTTGGTGGACGGGTTGATTTCTACAGGGGGCGTAGCTGCTGCATCGTTGAGGATGCCTTTGATCGTGTTGGCTACCGATTCGGCTTCCTCGGCGGCGTGGTCCATCACAGCCGCGCCTTTACCGAGGTTCTCGGCTGTCGCGTCGTGCTGGCCGGCGACCGCCTCCATCGCTGCCTTGGCCGCGTCTGCACCCTCACCCTGCCAGGACGAAAACTTCGTCAGGGATCGGTAAAAGTTGGCTGAGTTGGAATGGTTGGTGGCGGCCTCACGGGTAGCGCCGGTGAGGTCCTGGATCTCGCGAGGCCACTCCAGCAACTCTTGCAAGGTCAGTGACACAACTGGCCCTACAGCCGTGACGCGGCGTCAGTGATGTTCCCAGAGCCGTCGTTGTCCGTAGTGGTGTAACGGGCCGCAGCCTGGCGATGGCTTTCAGCGTTGGTGGCGAAGTGTTTCCCGAACCGAGTCGCGTCGTCCTCCCAGGCGGCAAGCATGCCAGGTAACGCAGTGGCTGCAAGGCCGGAACTCAACGCGACACCGCCAGCTCGTGCATGCGCTGACTGGTGCGCTGTCTGGAATTCGCCGGCATGTCCTTCGATTCGGCTGGCCAACATGTGCAGCTCAGCTGGATCGACTTTCAACGGCTCGTGCGCACTCGGCATCGTTCCCCCTCAAAACAACGCAGTGTCGACGGCAAACTATACCCGCGGCCATCCAGCTCCCGTTGCGGCAAAAAGCGACACAGACACGTAGGCGAGAGCAAGGCACAGCGCCCTCTTCGCTTGTTTGCCGCCACATACGCCGTTACTGCCGGACACCAAGACGCGCCGGTCGCGCAAATACCGGCGTCTCCACCGCCCCACTCAACACGCGCTGCACGAGGTCGTCATGCACTTGTGGCCCGGACCGACGGTTCAGTCCACGTTTCTTGGCGAAGATCGACCAGATCCGTTCCTGGGAAAACAGCCGAGCGACGCGGTTCTCGCCGGCGGTGATCCCGCGTCCAGGGAGCTCGTCGGCGATGAACCGGTACCCGAAGGCCGGGTCGTCGGCGTGGATGTCGCGGGCGGCGTTGATCAGGTGTGCATCGTCCCAATAACGCTGCGACACAGGTCCTTTGCGCCATTTGTAGAACACCTGGGTAGTGAATCCCAGGACCCGGCAGGTCACCGTGACGGGAACTCCGTCTGTGGCAAGGTCGAGGACCAGCGGGTACATCATTTTGGGTTGGCGTCCCGGGACAGATAGTCGACTGCGCGGCGCATCACCTCGGCCTCCTGCTCGAGGAGTTTGATCCGCTTGTGTGCTCCGCGCAGCTGCGCGGCCACATCATCAGAGGCTGCCGCAGACGCGGGCCGGTCGACACGGTCTTGGCGGTCGGCGATCTTGAGCCAGCGATGCAGGCAGGCCTCCGAGATGCCGAAGTCTTTCGCGATCTGGCGCAGCGGCGCTTCACCCTTGCGGGCCACGGCGATGACGTCGGCGCGGAACTCGGCAGGAAACGGTTTCGGCACGAGATCCTTCCAGCAAGGACGAATCCTCACAGATCAGGAGTCAACCAAACCGGGGGCAGTCCCAAGCGCCTCTTTGTCGACTCGCTCAGCGCCGAAGTAGAAGTTGGTGAAATCAGACACAACATTCGTGTCCAGCATGACGCGCTTAATACGCGGAACATCCACCTGCCCTGGATGATTGCCCAGAACGGCGTAGTTGCCCACCAGAATCACAGCTCCCCCTTGTGAACTCGGAAATTCCCCGCTCATCGTGGCACGGAGTGCCCGTTGCTGGCTAACACATTTAGGCGGGAGACAAACCTCTCGTTGGCGCCGTCACGGCAGCAGCCCAACTGCTCGTGCAGAATCTCAAGGACAGCGTTGCCCCCCGGGGGCTCAGTCGGTGGGGTGGCGCTGGTGCCAGTCGGTGGCGTGTTGATAGGCGTTGCCTGCACGCACCAGGATTGCTTCGTCCAGGTGGCGGGCGACGAGCTGGAACGTGAGCGGTAGACCGTCGTGGGTGAATCCGCCTGGCAACGTGATGGTGGGGTTACCCGACATGTTGAACGGTTCGGTGAAGCGCCACATTAAGGCGGTGCCTTGCGGAGTGGACCACAGCTGGTTGATCCGCTCGATGGTGAGGTTGTCGGGCGGTTGTGACGGGGTCAGCAGTACGTCGATGTCGGTGAACAATGCAGCGAGACCTCCAGTGAAAGCGAGGCGTGCCCGCTGGGCTTCCATGACATCCATGCCGGTCGCGGCGCGGCCGACGTCCAACAGCCCGGCCAGCGGTCCGTACTCGTCGCGCCGGGACGGATACGTCGCTTCATGCGCGATGGCTGCTTCGGCGGCGCATGAGGCTAACCCGCTGGTGATCACAAGTTTTGGGTTCGGTACGTGGACTTCTTTGACGTCGGCACCGAGGGTTTCGAACACTGTACGCGCGGCCCGGACCATCTCGATGGTTTGTGGATCGGCTCCGGTTTCGTTGTAGGCCGGGTCGATCCCTACACGCAGATTCTCCAGCCGTGCATCGAGATTGGCCAAATAGTCGGGCACGGGTGCGATCAAGCTCGTGGGATCGTTGGGATCGTGGCCGGCGATCACGGCCAGGATCGCGCCGGCGTCGGCGGCGCTGCGGGTGATCGGGCCGACGTGGTCGAGGCTTTCGGCCAAGGGGAAGACGCCGTAGCGGCTGACTCGTCCCCAGGTGGGTTTGAGTCCGGTCACGCCGTTGGCTGCGGCAGGGTAGCGGATTGATCCGGTGGTGTCGGTGCCCAGGGAGCCGAAGCACAGGCCCGCGGCGGTGGCCACCGCGGAGCCGCTCGATGACGATCCGGCCCAGTGCGCCGGGTTCCAGGGGTTGACCGGTGGTGTCACGGTGGGGTGATAGTCGCCGGACGCGCCTTCGGTCAGCGCCAGCTTGCCCACCAGAATTGCTCCGGCATCTCGAAGGCGCCGAACTACGGTGGCGTCGTAGTCGGGGCGGTACTGGGCATAGATCGACATTCCCGCGGTCGTTGGAATCCCCTTGGTGCGGCACAGGTCTTTGACCGCGATCGGGATGCCGTGCAACGGGCCCCGGTAATTCCTGCTGGCGATCTCGCGTTCGGCTTGTTTAGCCTGCTCGACGGCAAGTTGTTCGGTCACGGTGGTATAGGCGTGCAGGGTCGGTTGTAGGTGGTTGATCCTGTCCAATAGAGCGCGGTTCAGCTCCACCGGGGAAACCTGGCCAGATTTGAGCGCCGTCGCGGTGTCGAGCAGTGAAACGTAATGCGGTTCAACCGGCCGTACAGGCACTGCGGCAGGGGCCTCGGTGTCGGCGGCTGGCGTTGCGCACGCCGCGCCTGCTGCGGCGGAGGCCGATATAACCAGGGCGGCGGTGAAAAACCGGCGCCGATCAATTCCTAAGTCCAGCAGTGAATCCCCCACACTGACCAGTCAAACCCGGCCATGTCCCTAGCTAACGGAACAACACGCGTTCTTGCAGACCGATTGTCTCGGCATCTCGGAACATGAGATCTGATGTTGGCCGGGCTTGGACTGCGGTCTGCGGGTCGCAGTCAGGACTTCGAGGGCGACCGGTTCGGTGAAATGTCCGCTGGGTCGAGCGAGAGCAAGGTCCTGCGGATCGCGTCCTCGAAGGCAGCCTGTCGGTCACCGAGCCGGTATCCGTAGACCTGTCGATTCACCTGATGGACGGCTGAATTGGCCAACAGTTGCTTGTGGGTTTGGGAGGTGCCGGCCGCCGGTGGCGGGCTGTCTTGGTAATGGGGCGGCAGAAATCGGCGCTGGATGTCTGGGATGGCTTGCTGCCATGGTGTGCTCGGCAGGGCGAGGTTGCTGTCGTTGGCGATGACCAAGCCGCCCTCGTCGTCGACCATCTCGTCGAGGGTAGTGAGAACCTGTTCGTGGTCCATCCAGTGAAACGAGCGGCCTATGGTGATCGGTTCATGTCGAACAGTTTGTGCCCGTATAGGAAAAGTTCGATACGGTCCCATATATCTCTATACCTGGCGCCAACCGGGCCGACTATTGATCCCGAACCCGTCCATTGCTGCCCGGGGGTGCCCCGGCGAGAAATTCGGCGATCACCGGGCTGGCCAGCGGCCGCCGTGCGCCAGATCGCGGGGAGACCCAGCACACGCTTCCAGAGGAACGCGTGTAAGGGGGGTGCGGCGTCTGTATTCGCGAACTGCGACGCTGTGTCGGTCAGGCCGTTGAACGTGAAAACCGGGTTCCTGCGAACAGGGGACCCGGTTTTCAAAACCCGCTCATATGTCGGGGGTTGCCTCAAGGCCGGCGCCAACGATTCTACAAGATAGCTTTCTTACCCCAGGTGGTCTGTCGCCCCGGTCGCGTCTGGGCCGCAGCAAACGGTTCCGTCGCGATACGGTTGGATTCGTGTTTGTCCAAGAAGACCAGTGGCGCTCGTTGTCTCGTTGGTATGACTCGTATCTGACTGCTGACAGGGTCACGCGGTACTTGACGGAGAGTGGCGAATCGTTGGCCGCTGATTTCTTCGGTACCAACTCTGATGCTGTCGCGAAACGCTGGAGCCTGGAAGAGGTCTACAGGTTTCTAGCGGGCCGCGGCGGCGACGAGCGGATCCCTCGGTTGTTCCCGCTGACGGCCCAACGCGGCCCAGCACGCCTACTGCACACCAGTCATATCGAGATTCCTGAGATCGCGGCTGATCTCGTAGTGCACACCTGGGATCCGCGCGATGACCGCGGCGTGGTGGCGATTGGCTATCCCGTGCGGGATTCACCAGGGGCGCAGATCAAAGACACTGCGGACCTATTGCTAGGCATGACCGGAGCGAGTGCAGTCGCCGTGCTGACCGGTCACGCCGCGCCGATTCGGGTTGGCAATGACGTAAGCCAACCAGGGCTGTGGGTTGCCGATGGACGGCTCACGCATGCAGTGGATTCCGTGGGAATTTCCACCGAGCGATTCGGATGGTGTGACCTCAACAACCTGCTGCAAACCTCGTTGCCGTACTGGCCGTGTGGGCTTCGAGACCGAGACGCGATGCTTGCCTGGCGGCCAGGCGATGGCCCCCGTGAGGTCACCTTCGGTTTCCACGACTGCTATCCACGAACCCTGGCCAAGGCCATACCCGACTCGTCACCGATTGTTCAAGACATCGTCGATCGCGTCGTGCATCGCGCGGAGTCGTTTCTTATCGAGATATCCGACGCCGACAGGGACCGCTACGGTGTAGGCGGACTCAACTTCGCCGCGGTGCCGGCGTACCCGGGTGGCGATAGCTACGTCAGCGACGGTGAAGCAACGTTGCTCTTGCATCAACGGGCGCCCGATCCACAGTTGGTGACCAGCCTGCTGGTCGAAGCCATCCCGGCCGTCGCGGTAGCCCATGGCACCAAGGTTGTCGACCCGGCAGGGCCTTTGGCCGAAGCCTGGCTTGCCCGTCTCAAGCCAGCGCCCACTCCTCCTGAGCTGGGCTTCTGGCTGCTTTACCGCCCGCTTAAGGGCTGGGAAGGGCCTGGGGAATTTCTGGTCCACCCTGGCTTGCCCGACTGCTGGATCGCCCGCCGCGACGGCACGGTGGCGCACACCGTCGGCACCAGGGTGCCGGCCACCGGCACCCTGGTCCACGCATACGTGACAGACACCGGCGGCTTCTTCCGAGACTCCAGCGGAGCGATATGGCCAGTCCCTGCCCCGATATCGCCGGGCGATGATCCGCAAGTAGCACTGGCGCGCACGTTGACGATCTTGTCGGCCGACGCCGGAGCCGACGTCAACGACAGCGCCCACGTCGTCAACCCATCCATCCTCGACCGCGTGTGCGCAGGATTTCCTGTCGACTACACAGCGGCCACAGATGATCCCGGCCAGAGTGCATCCGACGCGATGCGGGGGACCGCTCGATAGCGCTGCCTGTTGGCGTCAGTTTCGCCGAGCAACGGCTCCCGCTTGGTCGACAACACGATCTTCTCGTCCATGGCCGCATATACGTTGTCGTCGGCGTCGAGGTGACGGACCTTTGGCGTGAACAGCGTCAGTCCTCACAAGGAGGTAGTCCCCTCGTCGAGCCGGCCGCCGGCCAGGTCATGCGAATTTTGGTCGCCGCGGCGTTCCGGCGGCCGACGGGCCGGCGCGTACAGGACCGCGTTGACATCAGGGATCTGGGAGAAGGCCTTGACGAGGCGGGGTTCGACGTCGGACCAGTCGAGGCCGCCGTTGCCCGCGCCTAGGGGCGGGACGGCGATCGACGTGATGTTCAGGTCGCGGATGACACGGATGAGGTCGATCAGTCCGTCGTCGATGTAGGACAGTTGTGACGGTGATCGCCAGTGTTTTTTGGTCGGGAAATTGATGATGTATTTCGGTCCTTCGAGCTGGCCAGTCTCGTAGACGAACATCTTCCCGATCGCGACTTCACCGCGCTTGCATACCTTCTGGTATGCGGCGAACATGTCTGGGTAGCGGCGCTTGTACTGCAGCGCGATGCCCTTGCCCATCACACCGACACAGTTGACGGTGTTGATCAGCGCTTCTGTGTCGGCCTGGAGCAGATCGCCTTTGCCGTAACTGATCATTGTTGCTGTCACCTCTTGCTCGGTTAGTAGTACATCTGCCGGTTGGACGACATGGTCGCGTGAGCCACCGACAAGGGCGAGCAGTGCTTGCGCTGTGGTCATCGTTGCTTCGGTTGAGGTGCGCACATGGCTGATGAAGTTCAATCGGCAGCGGCGCGTGGATCAGGATCTCCGCCGTCGGACGTCCTTTATGGTTTGCATCATCGGCCGCGTTGTACCAATCCCGTTGGCACAGCAGATCGAAGTCGACGAAGCTGGCCGGCTCAGCGATGTCGTTGCCGGAGTGGGTGAACGTGGCGACTGCGTTGCCGTCGCTGGTGTACCACGTCAGACGCGCGTCCGACTCGGCATGGGCGGTCGGGCCTCGCGAGTACGCCGCAGAACAACGGCGCAACACGCTGAATCCTGAGGAAATCAGACCTAGACGTCAGTGAATTGCAGCCCAACCCAGTTTCACGACATGAGCGCAATCGGACCGGTGCTGCCAGTCGCCATCCCTCCGGCGAACACGCTGTACAAAGCAGTTTCCCGCCGACTGTCACCTGGATGACTACCATGGCGAAAGAAGTCGATGGCCGTCACCGGCCGCACTAGCAAGGGAGGCAATGGTGGTGCTTGTTTTCCCACCTGCGAAGCTTCCGGCCCTCTCAGGGCGGCCAAAGCCGCGTGATCTCATCCTCAGCGATCTACCGCGAGTGCAATCGCTCCTCGCAGTGCTGCCGGAGCTATATCCGCAGGGCGACACCTGGTTGGAGCGCCGTCTAGATGACGTGTTGGCTGGCCGTGCTCGATGCACACTCGTCGAGGTCGACAATGTGGTTGCGGGAGTGGCGATCGAAACACCGAAGGCCTTCGATCGGCTCAAGCTCAGTACCTTCCTCATCGCCGACGAGTACCGAAACGGTGGTGTCGGCGGATCTCTTATTCGGTTCCTTTACGGCCGCTGGGTGCGTGATGCGGTGGGCCAGGTGCATGTCACGGTCGCGGAACGCCATCACGATCAGGTGCGACGCGCCTTCGCGCCTGTTGGCTTCCTGACGGTGGCGTATGAGGCAGATCGGTATGGCCCAGGCCGTAATGAGTACGTCATGACCTGTCTGCCGACGGAGGACAGCCTGCGTTGACCGCTGTTATGGCGATCCGCAGCGAGCATGCGGCTCGGATCTATCGAGGGGACAAGCATTTTGAGTTTCGGCGTCAACGGCCTCGGTTCAGTCCCGGACTGAAGATATTCATCTATGAGCCGATCCCAGTGCGGGCTGTGACCGGGCTTTTTCACGTCGCCGACCTCATCGAGATCGACAACAATCTGAATGCGCTGGAAGAAGACGACTGCGCGCGGGTAGCTGTCGAGTCGTATCTGCGCGGCGCACGCCGGCCCACCGCGATCAGGGTTGTCGGGCCCAGGCGCCTAGATCAGCCGGTGTCGCTGGAGTCTCTTGGAGTGAAAGCCGCGCCCCAATCCTACGTTTTCATCGGTTCCCGATAGGGCGGCGCTGTGGGTTACTTCGCTGTGTTGAAACCAGCAGATGCCGACGAAGCTGCTTGCTTCAGCATCACTCGATGCCATATCAATCTCTGGGTACTTCGGTCATTCGTTCCCGGTCGACGGCTGTTGTATTTCGATCTGGGCCTGCAGATCTCGGCGACTGGCACCCAGCCAGTCAAAGCTGTTGAGCTGCTGTTGCCCTTCCAGGTCGAGGACGGTTTCAATGGCGACCAGTTCCGGCGGTGCATGGACCTCTACGACACGTTGTTCCACCCGGAGACCGCAGAGTTGGTCTTCGGTGAACCGGTCACCATTTCTGGGACAGCGCCGAACCAGATACTGGCCCTCGCTTCGGGAGACGAGTTCCATCCCCGCCACATTGACACGGCGAAGGTGGCGGCCATTTCAGATGAGCTGCCCCGATCGTCCTGCTACCTGGTGCCATTGACATCTCCGCTCGCAGGCGGCTCGATGGCCTACGTCCGGTTCCGGTTCCGTGTGTTTGCGAACAGGCCATTGCTCACCCCGAGAAGTGTTTTTGGTGGGGTGATCCTGGACTTCCGGATAGCTGACGTGCGTGAAAGCCGAAACCGCACAAAAGAAGCGTCCCTTCGCCCCAGAATGGTGCCCATCAACGCGGTCAACTTTTTCGCGATGCTGCCCGACCAGTACCAGTTGCGCACGGCGAGCTCCCAACCCCGCAATATGCGGATCCTGGAGACTCGGGCGTGGAGCACGTATCTCAAGCGCGTCGCGTACATGCATCCGTCAAACACCCAGCTGGTGTACTACTGGCGCAGCGATGCCGGTGCAGTAGTCTCCTCAGACAATCCGTTTCGGGTCTTCGCCACATACGATCGCCATCTCAACAAGGCGAAAATTGCGTTCTGGTCTGTGGTCAGCTTGCTGCTCGTTGCCGGCTTGGTGCAGTCCGGCTGGATTCCGGGTATCACCGCTGACACCATCCGTTCGGCACTCAAGCCGCTATTGACGTTCTTTGGCCTGCTGACGATGGCCGGCGTCATTACCGCAGCGCGAGTGCTTTTCGGCATCGCCATGAACCGTTTCGCCAAGCTCCGTTTGGCCGGTCGGTGGGTGGAACGGTTGTTGCTCGGGCGACGTCTAGGCCCCTGAGCGGATTGGGCCTACACAGCAGCGAGGACTGCGGCCTGCTCCCGCGTTGACGGTCCGGCACGGCATTTCGCACTCGTCCGTCGAATTGCCGGAGTCAGCCAGAAGATGCTGACTCAGACGTTGCGAAACCTGGAGCGTAACGGTTTGCTCACCCGAACCGTGACAACGACTCCGTCAGGGTGGTGCCGTCGAAGAGGCTGTACTCGGTCTACCGGCCGCCAATTCCCGAAGAGTGGTACCCAGCTCGAAGAAGCAGTGCCGCGGGTTCCCCCAATACATTGCTGACTAGGAAGAGCATCGCTTCTCGGAATTCCATTCCATGCCATCGGGTTCCGCTCGGCGTAGCTGGAAGCCCTTCGCTCACTGACAGATGGTGAGCCAACTCGTGCAATACGGTGCTCTCGCGACTAAAAGCTCTGTTCTGCATCGGAATTGCTACCGTCGCGGTCGAAGGCTCGTAGTGAGCCTTGTTTTGCCCGCGGCGTTCTCTGACGCGGACCGGGCCAGCGTTGGGGTACGCCTCATGGATGGCATCGAAGGCCAGCACCGCGTCTACGTACCTTTGCACCGACGGTATGTCGGCGAATCGCTTCTGCAGGGGAATGTATATCTGAGAACCGTGGAAGTTCACTAGGCCGCCCCTGTCGAGCACTGCGGACCATTGGTTTTCGGCCCCGTATACCGCTGATGCGCTCACTTTCGGCGCCTGACGCCCAGGGGAGAGACGTTGGGGCCTCGCTCCGGTACGGAGTTTTCCATGGCTGTATCGGAGATGATGGCGTCGAGTCGCGCGCTGGCTGTGGTGTAGAGCATCTGTAGGGCGGCAACCGTTCGTGCGAGATCGCGGGCTGCACCCTCCCAATGAGTGGCACGCGTCTGAAGGTCGCGGTTCCGTGCTTTCAGTTCGTCGACCTGCTCTTCGAGGGCTACCTCGTTCGGGGGTCGAAGGTCTCGGGTCTCCTGCTGCCGTTCCGCGACGCAATCGAGGAACAGGTCTTTGAGGTCGATATGCCTGTGTGTGAGGGCCGACCGGGTCACGCCCGCCTCCCTACGAAGGGTGTCAATCACGAGACGGTCGTCGGGCGCTACAACGCGGGGTTTCCCTGTGATGAGGAGTCGGCGCATAGCGGCGACGATTTTCTTCCGCTCGGCATCGTTTTCGGCCGCGACCAAGGGGATCATCTCGCGATGGAGCGTCATCTCCGGCGACCAGCCTTCCTATTGCGTGCCGGGGGAATCCCCGAATCGGTGATCTGTTCCTCGTAGGCGTTGATGAGATGGTCAGCCCGAATTACTTCTTCGGTACTGGCGCCTTGCTTCGAAGCTTCCAGTTCCCGCTGGCGCTGCTGTAGCCCTCGGACCGAATCCATGGTCAGTGCCTTGTTTGGGCAGGCGATCTTGCAGCCCGCAACATCGGGTTCCTCCCCCTCCTTGGTGCAGGCCGACCACGGTAGATGGAAGATGCAGTAGGCATACGTGCCCCCAGCCAGCGGTACCTCGTAAACGGATTGTCCGACCGACTTTGTGATCCGCGTCCATTCCTTGCTGAGCACTGGGGTCATCAGGTTGGCGGGATCGACCAGTTCCAATTCCGCTGCTGCCAGGTCCGCCACCTCGAGAGCGCGTTGTGCCGCGGGGCCACCGATGACTCCTTGGCGCGACTCGACAACCAAATGTGCAAGCGCCTGTCCCGTGCGCTTGGAGGTTCGGCGTCCCAGCTTTGATTGGGTGGCGAGTCCGCCATAGCCTTCGGTGACTCGGGTGTCGTAGGGGCCGCGGATGCGGTGTCCTGCTTGATGAGCGCCGGCAAGAACGCCGCCGATCTCTTGCTGGGTGAGGACTTCGGAGGTGCGGCGAAGCACCGTCAGAGTCATGAAGTCTTCGGCGTCATCAGGGAAGAAGTACTCTTCGGGAAGTGCTAGTTCTGTTGCAAGGCAGCGCATTCGCGTTGCGAACTTCCGTAGGTTTTCGGCTGCCCATTCTGTTGTGGGTGATCGAGCCGCACCGTCTGTGGTGGATGTCCGGGCCGGTACGAAGAGACGTCCGTGCCGGCCGTTGAGCCGCTCAAGGACGCTGACGGCAGTTGCGCCGAGCTCTGTGATTGCCCATGTGCGTACGATGCCGTCTGCTCGTTGAGTTCCGTCTACCCCGTGCTGGCCCTTGAATGTCCTCCCGTGCAACAGATGTCGCACCTGACCGTCGGGGGCTTCGATGCGTTCAGTTACGGGCTTGCTTATCCCGTCATCTTGGCGTGTTTCCAACTCGAGGCTGAGCAACTCATCCGATCTCATTGATGAGTTCAGACCAACCAGAAACATGCAGGCGCTTTGTAGATCGCTCTGATGGGCGGTCAGGCGGTAGTAGTCCAGGCCTGTGGGCTGCCAGCACTTGCCGTGAATTCTTCCGTTGACTGGGGTCGGAACAGGGCATGAACGGGACTCACTGACCGCGATCTCAGGGCAACGTTTTAGCAGTCTGCGTAGCCCGCTGCGTTGAAAGCGGATAGGCCAATTCAGCATGAAGCTCATGTAGCCCACCGCGATTCCTGTACCACTGCTGTCGGTGCAAGGGAGAGAGTCCCCATGGTGCTTCCTCCACGCAACTGCGATCTCTTTGGCCTGCTGTGCATCCATAGGGGTGTCTTGCACCGTGGCAGGCACGTAGGCACTTATTGCGTCGCGTGCCGACAGGATGTCGTCGGCGAACTGCTCGGCGAACGCCACACTCCACAGAAGCATCGGTGTGAGGACGTTGTCCGGCATAGGTGGCGTTGCGTTGTCGGACGGGCCGCTGCGGTTGATGAATACTTTGTCGTCAACCCATGACGGTGCCGTAAGTCTCTCGCTTGCGGGGAGATTCGCTGTGAGGTCGTGCAGAAGTCGAATGCTCCCGTAGTACATCGTTGCGGTGCGTGGATCACGCTTTCCTTCAAAGCTGCCGACGTACGCGTCCATGGTCTCGCTGACAATCCCGCCAAGCGATTGGACCTCGGGCGTCTCTTTTGTGACGTAGGTCAGAAGTGCTCGGATGTGGTACATGAAGTGCATGATGGCGCCGGCGGTGACCCATCTTTTGGTATTTGTGCCGCCCCGTTGAACTGCGCGCTCGGGCTTCCCCTCGTTAATGAGGAGCCACACGGCCTTCTTGAGGGGGTGCCTGAACTGGCGAGGGATCGACTCGAAGTGGCAGATGGGAGCCTGGCGCTGCCGCGGCGGCGTCATTGCCGCCAGGTTCCACACGTTCTCGTTGAAGGTTGGGATTGGTGCGTCCTCGCGGAGGATGCGCTTGGCATTTGTGATAACCGGAGCGCCGTCGTTCCAGGATGCAGGTGAGCGAACAGCGAAAGGTTGCGTCATGACTCGCCGCCGTTACTAATGACCGTTGTCCAGACTTGTGACCTCAACTCAGGACTGATTCTCGCGCGCTCCGCAGCGATGGTCTCTGGGTCTACGTCGGTCAGAATCGCCCTGAGTTGCTGCCATGGAATGAGGTACTGCCTGCGCCAGCGCTCTCGGTCGTCATCGTCTCGTCGCTTAGTGTCCAGCAGATCAAACAACGTGATGAGCGGGGGAAGATTGCTCGTGACTATGTACGCGTTCTTGCAGCCCAAGCAGGAGAGCCACGATTTAGAGCAGTAGGTGCCGGTCTCAGGGTTGTGAAGGATGTCCTGACAGCGTGTGCCCTTGGCGGTCGGTGTGGTGTCGAGCCCCTCTGCCGCAGCTTCTTCTTCGGTTAAGAGGCGCACCGCGAGGTCGCGCACCGCATCGAGGGCTTTCTGCTGCGCGGCACGGTGAATATCCTCAAGCTCCTGAATTTTCTTGGGGTCCTTGAGGATATAGGCATCAATCCAGGTGAGATATCGATTGTCTACAGGGCGCTGCGCCACCCGCGTTAGGTAAGTCCGGTGAAGTCGTCTCAGGTCTAGGTGCAGCCCGGTCGGCATCCAGTCGACAGACTTGGGAACGTGAGTGACACTGTTGACAAGGACGCCGTTTTTCCTCATGAACAGGATGAGGCTTTCGCTGGATGGCTCCTTCGCAGACTGGTGTGCACGCGCGTAATTGTCCAGTAGCGCTTCCGGATTGATATGAGCAGAATGCCGCGCCGCCGCAGTGCAGTCCATCACCAGTTGCAGGAGCACGCCCAGGGGAGACGTGGCGACGACATTCTCCGCCATCAACGACTTGCCGCCGCTTCGGCGGCGCTTGTCCCGCTCGGATGTGAAGATCGTGAGGCTCTCTGAGCCAGCTGACGCGGCGGCGCTGGGTGTCCGTCGGCGTGCGGTTGTCGATGAGTTCTCTCCCGTCGCGGCAACGATTGCGCCATAAGCTGCTAGCCCTTCGTTCGTCGTGAGGAAGAGCAAAGACCGTGCTTCTTCCATCCGAACGTTTGAGTACCGATCGAGGAGGCCGAGCGCGCGACCATCGCCCCTATGTAAACGCTTGTGAGGTGCGCGAAGAAGGGCCTGGAGTGCATCCCAACGTGGGTGTTGTTCTGGCGGAACAGAGTCCCTTCGCCGTTGTGCCAGAGCCCAATTGGGCTTGATCCGGCGCCATGCAACGCGTAGGGACCGAGTTGCGTTGGATCGAATTTGCTGAAGCTCGCTCACGGTGTAGTGATCGAGGAGGGCCGCCTCCTTGGTTTCCATATACCGCTGGGAGAGTGCCTGCCCAACTTCGTAGGACAGTCCGTCATGCTGCACGAGTAAGGTACGCACCGCAGTTAGTCGAGCGTTCCTGGTTTTGGACGCCTTGTCCTGGTAGGTGTCACGGATCCATGCGACGAAGTCGAACCAATCATCGGCAGTCAGTGAGTCGAGGTCGTCAATTCCGTGTTCGGATGCCCACCTGAGGAACACACGACTGCGCGAGGAGCTGGCGCGTGCACTTTCGATGGCACGCCATGAGCCGGCTGGCCCGTTGGCGCTGGCTATGCAGGAAACCCATTGCTTGCGAAGCCTTTCGGAGCCAGCTTCGGCTCCGAAGTCCAGAGGCATGTGTTTGGTGCCGTTCTCGTCCCAGATCGTGACGCTCAGTCCGTCTGCGCTCACTCGGTTCTTGCGTTGTCGGTCAGGTAACGACGCGAAGCGCCCCTTAGTCATCAAGACCTGCCCGATGGTCCAAGCTTGGTAGGACGCTTTCATGGCGGGAATGGAGTGCCTCGTAGACGGACTTGAACGTCGCTTCGCGGAAGATGTTGATGCCGCGCAGTTCCTTCACTGCGAGTAGGTACGCGTCCATCGTCGTTTGTAGGTCGCGATGGCCAAGTTGCCATTGAACAGCGGTGTAGGCGTCTTCGTACCTGCTTGGGCTGTACGAGGCAGGCGGTGATCCCAGTTCCTCATCAATGACCTTGTGCCATGCGATGAGCCAATTCAAGGCGAACGAGTACCGCAGGGTCTTCGCCGTGGGGTAGGGGACGATGCCCATGAAACCCGCTGCCTTACAGGCACGTTCCCATTTCGTCGTTGCGCGTTGAATTACCTTGATCATGTTGCGCTGATCGGCAGGCAGTCCGCTCTCGGTGAGCCACAGCATGGCCGGTTCCCACCCGTCCTCTGTTTGCGCTAGCAGCCACCGTCGAACAGATCCGAGCAGTTCGTCATGACTCACCCAGTTGTTGCGGCCGTCGATCTGGATCTCGAGTTTCCCTCGTTTGACCCGATGGTCCGTGATCCTGTGCCACCTCACGTCGCTGTAGCTTCCGTGCCGTCTGCCTAACGCTACGGCTCTACGTCGGTCCTGCTGGATGTATCGCGTTAGTAGCCCGTGGACCAGCCAAGGCATGACAATCGTGCGGGATCGTCCCGTCTTCGTGATGGAATTGGGTAAGCGCATCTCGGCGAATGCGCTGGTGCTCTTCTGTGGTAACTCCAAGGTCAGAAGGAGGCTCGTTTCGCCTTCGCGTGTGCCGCAGAAATACAGCGTCTCAACGAATGTTGCGTTGCGTTGCGTGTTGCGGCCTCGAAATGATGGGTCTTCCCCCGCGCCGATGAGCTTGTTGTCATGGCTGGTGGATACCGCGTACCCCCTGAACGCCACTCTGGACCAGAGGCGAAAAGTCTCGGGCTCGATCCAATCGACGCGGCGGATGCGAGCGTTTTTACTCCTCCATCCGCCTGCCTTGACTCTGGCCGTGTTCGAATCCTTGAATTTGAGACTCGGTCCGAACTCTTCGATCGGGTTCTCGACCGTGTATTGCTTCCTTACCGCCCACTGAAAGAACAGGGAGAGCGCCGCGACTTCCTTGTTCCATGTCGCCCCGCTGATGGACTTCTCATTCCGGACGGGATCGGTGCGCCACTCCTTCCACTCGCCGAGGTCGTTTGCGTCCATCTCGTGCAGGGCCTTTGGGATGGAACGGCTTGCGAGCCATCGGATGATTGGGGGGTACACGGTCGCGTAGGTGGTGCGCGTACCTTGCTTAAGCCGTGGCCAACGGGAGGTCCGTAGGAACTCGGTGAATACGCGTTCTGTCCGGTATTCCTCGGGGTCGGCGTGTAGTCGCGCAGTGTCGATGATGACTGGGGTGCCGGGTTTGATTCCTGCTTTGGCTTCCAGATCTTCGAGCGAGTCGAACCATGCCAGTTCTGGGAGAAACTTTGGTGGGCCGGACGACCCGCCGCCGGAGAGCACCGTCAGCCATCTGCCACCCATAACGCTCCGTTCATCGGAGGTAAACTGCTCGAACATAACACCTCGTATGTCCACAGAAACCGGTCTCCACGAACTCGCCCACCACCTGACCCATGCGGACCCGGCCCACGGACCGGACTTCGTCGTCACCCACATCGACCTGTGCACGGCGATCATGGGGCCGGAGGTCGGCCTGGTCTTGCGGATGGTGTACGCGAAAGAGGGTGTGGTGTGAGCGCGAGTACGCGATCATTGCCATATTGACGGTCTAGAAGGATTGGCGAATGGCCGGCCCCGTCGGTGAGACGGCCGGGCGATGCCGGTCGTGTGGCAGTCACCTGCGGACACGGTCGCGTTTCTGCGACATGTGCGGAGCCGCTGTCGCCTCGCAGGCGACACCCAGCGAACACAAGCAGGTCACCGTCCTGTTCGCCGATGTCGTCGGCTCGATGAAACTCGCTGCGGCCGTTGACACCGAGCGGCTCCGCGAAATCATGAACGAGTTGTTCAATCGCGCTGCGGCGGTGGTGCAGCGCTACGGCGGAACCGTGGACAAGTTCACCGGCGACGGGTTGATGGCCCTGTTCGGGGCGCCCGCCGCACTGGAGGATCACGCGCTGCGGGCATGCATCGCGGCGCTGGAGATCCAGTCGGGCGCCAAAGCCCTGGCAGCCGAGGTGTTGCGCCGCGATGGCGTTGCGCTGCGGCTGCGTGTCGGCCTGAACTCCGGCGAGGTCGTTGCCGGCGACATCGGCTCGGGCGGATATACCGCCGTCGGCCACCCTGTCGGTCTCGCGCAGCGCATGGAGTCGGCGGCCCCGGCCGGAGGGGTGATGTGCTCGCTGTCCACCGCGCGATTGGTGGAGGACACCGCGCGGCTCGGCACTCTCGAACAGCTGACCGTCAAAGGCTTCGACCAGCCGGTGCCCGCGTGCCAGCTGTTCGCCGTGGAAACCGGCAACGAAACCGGCAATGCGGTACTCGGCCGCAACGATGGTGTCCTGCTGGGTCGTGAAGCGGAGCTGAATCGGTTACAGGAGGTCTTCGACTCAGGACGTGGCCGGATCGTCGATGTGATCGGTGAGCCCGGCTTGGGCAAGAGCCGGCTGGTCAGCGTGTTCGTTTCGGGCGCGCAACGTCAGGGAGCCCGGGTGGTGGTGACACGTGGCGAGGCGCACGCCTCGGTGGTGGCCTTCCGCATGCTCTCACTGTTGCTGCGTTCGATGTTCCAGGTGGACGGGTTGAGTCCGGCCGCTGCGCGGAAGCGGACCATCGCGCAGTTCGCCGGCCGCCTGCCGGCGCAGTCGCCGAACGCGCGAATGCTGTTCGAGGCCATGGGAATCGGTGATGACGCCGGGCCCGGTACCCGCGTGGCCAACGAGGACCGGCGGCGCAGGCTGGTGAAGCTCATGTCCACCGCCGTCCGGGTATGCGACGTCCCGATCGTCTTCGTGCTCGAGGACGTGCACTGGATCGACGTGCCCAGCGACGACGTGCTGGCCGATTTCGCGGCGGAGATCAGCGATGTCGGCGCGGCGACCGTCGTCGCCACCTATCGGCCCGAATACCACGGGGCGCTCTCCCGAGTTCCCGGCGAGACCATCACGTTGCAGCCGTTGCCGGATTCGACGTCTGCTCGCCTGATCGAGCATCTGCTGGGGGACGACGACCCGTCACTGGCCGGGCTAGCGGCCCGGATCGCCGCTGTGGCAGCGGGAAACCCGTACTTCATCGAGGAGATCATCCGAGATCTCGCCGGTCGCGGCGTGTTGGCGGGCAGCCGCGGTCGTTACCGGCCGGCAGGCGACCTCGGCCGTATCTGGGTGCCGCCTACCATCCAGGCCGTCCTCGCGGCACGTATCGATCGATTGTCGGTGCAGGCCAAGCGAGTGCTGAATGCCGCTGCGGTGATTGGCGCCCAGTTCGACACGGATACGCTGCGCGCCCTGCAGCCGGATCTCGAGGCGGACAGACTGTCTGAGCTGGTCTCCGCCGACCTGATAGATCAGACGGAATTCGTTCCACAGCAACGGTATTGCTTCCACCACCCATTGGTCCGTACCGTGGCCTACGAATCCCAGCTCAGCCGGGACCGGGCAGCTGCCCACGGTTGTCTCGCGATTGCCATCGAGCGCCACAACCCACAGGCCGCCGATGAGAACGCCGCGTTGATCGCCGCACACCTCGAGGCCGCCGGTGATCTGGTGGCGGCCTACCGCTGGCACATGCGTGCGGGGCAATGGATTCGACTGCGGGACATCCCGGCCGCACGCGAGCAGTGGGAACATGCCCAACGCATCGCCGACCGGCTCTCCGACGGTGAGGCAGGCGCGGCCGACATGAGGGTGGCGCCACGCACCCTGCTGGTTTCGACCTCGCTGTACGTCGGCAACAACGTCGATACGGCTCAGCGCTACCGGGAGTTTCGGGATCTCGCCATGCGGACCGAGGATTCGCGGTCGCTCGCCATCGGAATGGCAGGACAGCTTTGGGCGGTGACGGTCAACGACGAGAACATCGAGGAGGCCGCGGTGCTGGCGTCCGAGCTGTATCGGATGACCGAGACCGCGAACTGGGACGGTGAGGCCACCGGAATCGTCGTGAATGCGGTGGCGTTCACAATGCTTGCCAGTTGTGAATTCGATTCGGCCTTGAGGGCTCTCGACCTGCTGGCAGTCGACCACACGCCAGCGGTCGAACTTGCTCCCGCCCAGGCCCTGCGGGGCGTGCTCGAGCTGTGCCTGGGTAACGCGGAAGCGGGCCGCCGACATCTGCGCGAAGGCATCGAGCTGGCTCGTGCGGACGCGCCGATGACGTACACCCACACGGTGTTGTACGCGGGAGCTGTTGTGGCGCTGGGCTTGTGTGACCCGGAGGAGTTCATCGACGACCTCCGTGATGCCGTACGGGCCGCCAATATGCTGGGCGAAAGCAGCGGTGTCGTATGTAGCGAATGGGCCTACGGTACTGCGGCGTTGCGTGCCCGGCGAGGTTCCGACGCCGACGCGATCGTGGGGCTTCGGCGGGCGCTCTCCTATGTCGACCAGCACAGCTCGATGACGTTCATCAAGCCGACCATCATCGCGGACCTGGCAATCGACGCGGTGCGCAAGGGCGACCGGGCGAAGGCACTCACCGATCTGCGGGCCGGCTTCGCGCGATACGCCGAACGGGGGTCCAGGGTCTTCCTCGGATACCTCGGGGAGGCGCTCGTCGAGATCCTTGTCGGCCCCGGCTCCGGGGCCGACAAGGATGAGCTGGCCGAAGCGCGGCGATTGGTGGGTCGATGGCAGCAGTTGCGGCCCGGGATTCCGGCGTTGGACATGTGGTGGTTGCGCTCGCGCGCCTTGCTGGCACAGGCCGAAGGGGATGCGACGGGCCACGCGGAGTTGTCCGCACAGTATCTGAAACTGTGCGAAAGGCTTGATGCGCGAGGCAGACTCGCAGATGCCCGGAGAATGGCGTAAACGATGGCGACGATTCTGGCTTACACCTCGCCGGCGCTCGGTCATCTACTGCCGATGAGTGCGTTGCTCGCCGAACTGTCGAGCCGAGGCCACCTCGTGAACGTGCGGACATTGTCGGCCGGAGTGCAGATCGCGCAACGGCTCGGCTTCGTCGCTCAACCGATAGACCCGCGGATCGAAGCGATCGAGATCGAGGATTGGAAGGCCGGTAATCCGCGAGATGCGCTGAAGCTCGGCGTCTCCGCCTTGGGTCGGCGCGCCGAGTACGAGATCGCAGATCTGGCCGCCGCGATACGCGACGTTCGCCCGGACGCGCTGCTCGTCGACGTGAATTGTTGGGGCGCCCAATCGGCGGCGGAAGGCGGTGACATCCCGTGGGCGTCTTTCGCGCCGTATACGCCGCCGTTGCGGGCCGACGGCGTACCCCCGTTCGGGTTGGGTCTGCGGCCCTGGGCCGGGCTGTCGGGCCGGATACGTGACGCGGCGGTGCGGGCCGCGGTTGTCGGTCCGCTCGAGAAGATCATGCTGCCACCGATCAACCGGGTACGCACGGAACTTCAGTTGCCACAGACCGATTCGATGGACAGGTTCCTCCGACGAGCCCCGCTGATCCTGCTCGCAAGCGGCAAGCCGTTCCAGTACCCCGCCACCGAATGGGGCGATGCCGTCCAGATGATCGGACCGTGCGTACTCGACCCAGGCGCCGGCGGTACGCCGGACTGGCTGGACGAGATCGACCGGCCGGTGGTCTTGGTGACGACGTCCTCGGAGAAACAGGCCGACGCCGAGCTGGTGGCAGTCGCCATGCAGGCCCTGGCCGACGAGCCGGTACACATGGTGGCAACGATGCCCGCCGGTCTGCCGCCAGGCACCAAATCCGCTGCGAACGCGTCTGTGTGCCAATTTCTTCCGCACGACGTCGTGCTGGACCGCGCGGTGTGTGTGGTGACCCACGGCGGGATGGGGGCAACCCAGAAAGCTCTCGCCCGTGGCATCCCGGTCTGCGTCGTTCCTTACGGGCGTGATCAGCTTGAGGTAGCCCGCAGGGTGGCGGTGGCGCGCTGTGGAACTCGGCTTCCGGCGCGGAGACTGACGCCGAACCGGTTGCGTGACAAGGTGCGTGAGGCGATGCGGATGACCGAGGGGGCCTGCCGGGTCGCTGCCGGATTCGCCGAGACGGGTGGGGTCTCGTACGGTGCCGATCTTGTCGAGGAACGAGTGCTCGGTCTGAAGTCGTGAGGCTACCCTGGCGCACATGACCGAACCCCGCGACGTCGATGCCATGTTCAACGAGGTGCTGCGTACCGAGGACCAGGCGCTGATCGCGGCGCGTCGATCCGCGCAGGACGCCGACATGCCCGCCATCGAGGTCTCAGCCCAACACGGCAAGCTGCTGTCGTTGCTGGCCACGATCTCCGGGGCGCGTCGTGTGCTCGAGATCGGCACGCTGGCCGGTTACAGCACCATCAACCTGGCCCGCGGCGTCGGACCGCAGGGACGCGTCGTCACGCTCGAATACGAGTCGCGTCATGCCGAGGTGGCGCAGGCCAACCTGGTGCGGGCCGGTGTCGCCGACCGGGTCGAGGTGATCGTGGGCACCGCGCTCGATACGTTGCCGCGGCTGGCTGAACGCGGTGACGTGTTCGATCTGGCATTCATCGATGCCGACAAGGAGAACAACGTCCGTTACGTCGAGTGGGCGATCAGGCTCGGCCGGCCGGGCGCGATCATCGTGGTGGACAACGTCACCCGGTTCGGTCGGGTCCTCGCTCCGGCGGCCGATGATGCCCAGGCGCGGGGAGTGCGCGACATGCTGGAGATGATGGGCAGCCATCCGCGGTTGGATACCGCCGCCATTCAGACGGTCGGCACCAAAGGCTGGGACGGCTTCGCTGTCGCGCTCGTACGGTGAGGCGCTGGGTCAGGTGATCAGTGCACGGGCAATGTCGATTCGACCGGGTGCACCGTTTGCGTGCGGCCACAACTCGGCCATCAGGCGCACAGCGGCGACCAACTCACGGTGTGGCTTGCAGAACGGGATCCGCAGCCAGGCATCCGACCCGCCTTCGACGGTGAAGACCGGGCCGGGCGCGACTCGGACTCCGTGTCGTTCGAGTTCGATCGCCAGGCGGGTGGCGCTCCCGGAGGGCAGCCGGACCCACAGGCATACTCCGCCGCCCGGCAGCCGGAACCGCCACTCGGGTAGATCGCGGCGCAGCGCCGCTGCGAGGTGGTCGCGCCGTTGCCGCAACTCGTCGCACCGCCGCTCGATGATTCCCTCGTCGGTCAGGAGTTCGGTCACCACCAATTGGTCGAGCAGTGAGGTGCCAAGGTCCGCACGCATGCGGGCGGCGATGATCCGATCGACCAACGGCTTTGGGGCCCGGATCCAGCCGATTCGGAGACCGCCCCAGAACGCCTTGGAGGCGCTGCCGATGGTGATCGTCGACGGTTCGAACGATGCGAACGGTGCGGGCGGTGCTTCGTCGGTGAAGTTCAGCGGCTGCATCGTTTCGTCGACGACCGCCGTGGTTCGCGTCTGCCGCAACGATTCCGCATAGCGGACCCGCTCCGCCTCGTTCATGAGAAAGCCCGTCGGATTCTGGAAATCTGGGATGAGGTAGGCCAGCCGCGGAGCCGTCTGGCGCAAGGCTGCTGCCACTCCGTCGAGGTCCCAGCCCGTATGGCCCGATGGATCGGCCAGTGGCGAGCTCACCAGGCGAGCCCCACCGAGTCGCAGTGCATCAACGGCATTGGAGTAGACCGGCGATTCCACCATCACCCGGTCGCCGGGGCGGGTCAGGGCCCGGGCGACGATACCGATGCCGGCAAGTGCGCCCGAGGTGACCACGATCTGGGCGGAGTCGGTCGGCAGCCCGCGGCGCGTGAAGGACTCGGCGATGCGACCCTGCAGATCCGGGAGGCCCGATGGCAGATAGCCGTCACCGGACAGGTAGGACGGCAGTGCGGCGAGCGCACGTTCGTAGGCGGCCATGGTCCCGGGCGCCGCGCTGCCGGCGGCGATACTCAGATCGACCACATCGCCGGACGACGCGGACATACCGAGCGGGTGCCGTGCTCGGTCCTGCACCTTGCGCCGCTCGACGGGCACGGCGGCGAAGGTGCCCGAACCCTGTCTGGCCACGGCGAATCCGGCTTCCACCAGATCGGCGTAGGCCCGGGTGACGGTGGTTCGCGACACTCCCAGCGCGGCGGTTACCGTGCGCTCGCTGGGCAGTCTGGTCCCGATCGGGATGCGGCCGTCGCCGATCAGTTCTTGCAGTGTCTCGCGCAACCCGCGGTAGGCGGGTGCGCGGTCGAAATCACCTACCAAACGGGCCAGCCGTTGCGGACTGATCGCTGTCGACATGATGCCATTGTTGCCCAATTGGATATGTCTGCCAAGTCCAATTGGGGCCATTCTGGCTACATGTCAACGACCCATACCACCGATCAGCAACCGGTGAATCAACCCCGCCTGGGTAATCCGTTTCCCGCCACACCCGATATCGATGTCCTGCCCACCTACTGGCCGGTGCCAGGTTTGGGAGACCTCCCGATGAACGCGTTCGTGCTGCGCAGTGCCGAACCCGTCGTGGTGGACACCGGTGTGGCGTTGCTCGCCGACGAGTTCATCGATGCCCTGGCCGACCGCCTGGATCTGCGCCGCCTACGTTGGATCTGGTTGACCCACGAAGACCGTGACCATACCGGTGCACTGCGCCGAATCCTCGAATTAGCCCCCAATGCAACTGTTTTGGGCACCTTCATGACATTCGGCCGCGCCGCCCCCGACGGCGTACTGCCGTTCAACCGGTTCCGCATCGTCAATCCGGGAGACGAGGTCATGGTCGGTGACCGGAGGTTGCGGGCGATTCGACCACCGCTGTACGACAGCCCCGGAACGCTCGGTTTCATCGACCTGTCCACCGGTGCCTACGTGAGCTCGGATTGCTTCGGTGCGCCGTTGCCGCCCGAGTTGGTGACGGGAGCCGACACCGACCACATCGACCCGGAGCTGCTGCGCTCAGCACAGGTGGCCTGGGCCAACGCCGACAGTCCATGGGTCGCGCAAGCCGACCGGGCGGAATTGCGCGCACAGGTCACAGCAGTGCGACGACTCGATCCCTCGGTACTGCTGTCGTCGCACCTTCCGCCGGTGCGGAGCGGCATCGACCACAGCCTCGACTCCATTCTGGCCGCGCGGGAAGTCGACCCGGCCCCCGCCGCGGCCCACGACCAGATCGCAGCACTATTGGCGGATTTCGCCTCCGAGCCCGCCGTTATGGCCTGACCGCCAAACGTGAGGAGTCGCCATGTACGTCCGGATCGTCACCTTCGGCCTCAGCGGTCTCCCGCACGAGGAGTACGTCCGCCACACCGGCCAGATCGCCGCCGCGTTCAGCGGGTGGCCTGGATTGCACGCCAAGATCTGGTTGGCCGATCCGGCCACCAACAGCTACGGCGGTGTGTACATCTTCGATACCAAGGACGCGGCTGACGCCAGCCGCTGCACCGACCTGTTCGCGCGGCTGCTCGCCGATTCGCACTTCGACGGGGTATCCGTCACCGAATTCGACGTGCTCGATGTTCCTACCGCCATCACCGCGGCGATGCTGAGATAGACGGTACGGGGGCAGCCCGAGGCCTTCGGCCTCGAGTCGCCCCATACCGTTTAAGCCAGCGAGTCCTGCGGCTCGCGCTGGATCGGCTTGGGCCACGGCTCCGGCTTGGGCCGCTGACGCACGATCTGCGGCCACCAGAACCACTTGCCCATCAGTGCGGCGATGGAGGGGGTCATGAAGGAGCGGATGACCAGGGTGTCGAACAGCAGGCCCAGGCCGATCGTGGTGCCCACCTGACCGATCACGGCCAGTTCGCTGACCGCCATCGACATCATGGTGAACGCGAACACCAGGCCGGCCGAGGTGACCACCGATCCGGTGCCGCCCATCGCGCGGATGATGCCGGTGTTGAGGCCCGCGTGGATCTCTTCTTTGAATCGGGAGACCAGTAGCAGGTTGTAGTCGGCGCCGACGGCCAACAAGATGATCACCGACATGGCCAGCACCATCCAGTGCAGTTCCAGGCCGATCAGGTGCTGCCAGATGAGCACGGACAGACCGAAGGATGCGCCCAGGGACAGCACCACCGTTCCGACGATGACCGCGGCGGCCACCACGCTGCGCGTGAGAATCAACATGATGATGAAGATCAGGCACAGCGAGGCGATTCCGGCGATCAGCAGGTCGTAGTTGGCGCCTTCCTGCATGTCCTTGAACATCGCCGCGGTACCGCCGAGGTAGATCTTGGACCCCTCCAGCGGGGTGCCCTTGATCGCCTCCTTGGCGGCCAGCTTGATCGGATCGACGTGCGCGACCCCTTCGGGGCTCATCGGGTCGCCCTCGTGGCTGATGATGAACCGCACGGCGTGCCCGTCGGGGGACAGGAACATTTTCATGCCGCGCTTGAAGTCGGGATTGTCGAAGGTTTCCGGCGGCAGATAGAACGAATCGTCGTTCTTGGCCTCGTCGAAGGCCTGACCCATGGCGGTGGAGTTGTCCTGCATCGCCGCCATCTGATCCTGCAGCCCGCCCTGGGTGGCCTGCATGGTCAGCATCATCGTCTTCATCGTCTTCATGGTCGCGATCATCGGCTGCATGTTCGCGATCATCACCGGGAGCAGCGCGTTCATCTTGTCCATGTCCGGCACGATCTGCTCGAAATCGGCTGTCATGGTGTCGATTCCGTCGAGCGTGTCGAACACTGACCGGATCGACCAGCACATCGGGATGTCGTAGCAGTGCGGTTCCCAGTACAGGTAGTTGCGGATCGGCCGGAAGAAATCGTCGAAATCCGAGATGTGGTCGCGGAGTTCCTTGATGTCGTCGAGCATGCCGTGCATCTTGCCGACCATGCTGTTCATCACCTCGCGCATCTGCTCCATGAGCGCGATCATCTGGTCCATCGTGTCGATGGTGATCTGCATTTCGTCGGCCTGCTTGAGCATGTCAGCCATACGGTCCTGCATGTACTTCTGATTCAGGGTCTGGGTCGTGCCCTGCATGCTGATCTGGAACGGGATCGAGGTGTGCTCGATCGGCGTTCCCTGCGGGCGGGTGATGGCCTGCACCCGGGAGACACCCGGCACACCGATGACGCGTTTGGCGATCCGCTCGATCACCAGGAAGTCCGCCGAGTTGCGCAGGTCGTGATCGCTCTCGATCAACAGCAATTCGGGGTTCATCCGGGCCGGGGAGAAATGCCGGTCGGCGGCGGCGTAGCCGGTGTTGGCCGGCAGGTCCGGCGGCAGGTACTCGCGGTCGTTGTAGTTGGTCCTGTACCCGGGCAGGGTCAGCAGGCCGACCAGCGAGACGGCGATGGTGGCGACCAGGATGGGTCCGGGCCAGCGCACCACCGCGGCACCGATCTTGCGCCACCCACGGGTGCGCATGGCGCGCTTGGGTTCCAGAGTCTTGCCGAACTTGGTGGCCACCGTGATGATCGCCGAGCCCAGGGTGAGCGCGACCAGCACCACCATGACCATGCCGATGGCCAGCGGGATGCCCAGTGACTGGAAGTAGGGCAGCCGCGTGAAGTGCAGGCAGAACGTGGCGCCGGCGATCGTCAGGCCCGAGCCCAGGATGACGTGGGCGGTGCCGTGAAACATCGTGTAGTAGGCCGACTCTCGGTCTTCACCGACACTTCTGGCCTCTTGATATCGGCCGATCAGGAAGATCGCATAGTCGGTGGAGGCCGCGATTGCCAGCATCACCAACAGGTTGGTGGCGAATGTCGAGAGCCCGATGACGTTGTAGTAGCCCAGGAAGGCCACCAGGCCGCGGGCTGCCGACAGGGACAACACCACCATGAACAGGGTGAGGAGCACCGTGACGATGGAGCGGTAGACCGACAGCAGCATGACGATGATGACTACGAACGTCAGGGCGGTGATCATCTCAAGGCTGCGGTTACCGGCGATCTCCTGATCGGCCGCCATGGCGGCCGGCCCGGTGACGTAGGCCTTGACCCCGTCCGGGGCCTTGACGCTCTGGACGATCTTCTCGGTGGCCTCGACCGATTCGTTGGCCAGGGCCTCACCCTGGTTACCGGCGGTGTAGACCTGTACGTAGGCCGACAAGCCATCGGAGCTTTGGGCGCCCGAGGCGGTCAGTGGGTCGCCCCAGAAATCCTGGATGTGCTCGATGTGCTTGTCGTCGGCCTCGAGCTTGTCGATGATCTCGTCGTAGTACTTGTGTGCGTCATCGCCCAGCGGCTTGTCGCCCTCGAGCACGACCATGACCGAGCTGTTGGACTTGAACTCCTGGAACACCTCGCCGACGCGCTTCATCGCGATCATCGACGGCGCCTCGTCCGGCGTCATCGACACCGACCGCATCTTGCCCACCTCTTCGAGCTGGGGCACAACCGTGTTCAAGACGGCGATGAGGGCGATCCAGC
>NZ_MLCL01000032.1 GCF_001942625.1 Mycobacterium syngnathidarum | reverse complement strand
GCCCCGCTACCGACTCCGCATCCAACAACTCACGCTGATCATCAGAACGCCCCTGCACCCGCCCATCATCTCGAGAACATCGCCACAAACCCGGCCACCACGCCGAAATAATTCAGCAGACTCCTAGAACCGGGTGAGGCTCGGCATCAACACGTCGTCCACGAGGGCACGAACCGTCTCCTCTGTCGGCGGACGTCCCGGGATCAGGGAGCGGAACACCAGATAACCCGGCATGACGTCCCAGAGCTCGTCGTGAATGGCCTCCGCGGCGATCTCGCCGCGGGCCACCGCGTCGGCCAGAACCTCGGCCATCAGATTCTTGCGCTGCAGCACGAACTGGTTCTGCAGGGCGGTGCTCAGTTCTGGGCTGTGCGCGATCTCGGACATGATCGCACTCATCGTGCTGCCGTGCTCGCGAGCCTGTGCGCACACCGACGCACCGATGCTCAACAGGTCGGAACGCAATGAGCCGGTCCGGGGGGCGACCAGCTGAACCCGGGTGCCCTCGATGAACGCCGCCAGGACGAGTTCGGTCTTGGACGGCCAGCGCCGGTAGATGGTGGCCTTGCTGGACTTCGCCTCCGTCGCAACGGCTTCCACCGTCAAGCGGTCGTATCCGTACTGCTGCAACAGCCGCAGGGTCACCGCCAGGAGCTCGCCTTCGCGTTCGGTCCACTGCGACGCGGAAGCCGGCGCCGAACCACCGTGTGTCGAAGCGGAAGCCACGCGGAAATCCTTCCTTCTCGGCAAGCCCATCAGTCCACAGGTCTTGCCCGGCCCACGACTGTACCGTACGGTACCGTTCAGGTGCTTGGAACGGCCAAAAGACTCTCGCCTCCCGGCGCGCTGGCGCCGTTGTCGAAAGGCTCTGAGATGCAGGGGATCTCGGTAGGACGCCTGGTAAAGCGGCGCTGGACGGTGATCGTGGCCGTACTCGTGGTGGCGGTCGTCGCCTTCACCGTCAGTCGATTGCACGGCATCTTCGGCTCCGACAACGAGGTGTCCCGCCCGAGCGCCGACGCCCTGGAAAACACTGGATACAACCCGAAGCGGGTTCTCTTCGAAGTGTTCGGATCGCCCGGTTCGATTGCGACCATCAACTATCTGGACATCGACGCACAGCCGCAGCGCGCCGAGGACGTCCCGCTGCCCTGGTCGCAGACGCTGGTCACCGACGATCCGACACTTTTCGCCGATCTGCGGGCGCAAGGCGACGGCGACACCATCGGCTGCCGCATCACCGTCAACGGTGTGGTCAAGGACGAAAGATCCACCGACAACGTGAACGGCTACATCGCGTGCTTGGACAAGTCCGCATGAGCGCCCACGGCACCGAACACATCGAACGTTCCAGGGCCGCGCGGACCATTCGCCTGCTCGCCGTACCAATCGTGCTGGTGTGGGTTGCGGTAGCTGCGCTGACGAACATCCTTGTGCCGCAGTTGGAAATCGTCGGCGCCGCGCGCTCGGTCGGTCTCAACGCACCGGACGCGCCGTCGACCGTGGCGATGCGACACATCGGCCAGGTCTTCGACGAGTTCGATTCCGACAGCGCGGCAATGGTCGTACTCGAAGGCGAACAGCCTCTCGGTGACGCCGCCCACCGCTTCTACGACACCCTGGTGAAACGGCTGGCCGCGGACACCGAACACGTCGAGCACATTCAGGACTTCTGGGGGGATCCGCTCACGGCGGGCGGCTCGCAGAGCAAGGACGGCAAGGCCGCCCTGGTGCAGGTGTACCTGGCCGGCAATCAGGGCGAGGCATTGTCGAACCAGTCCGTCGACGCCATCCGCGACGTCGTGGCCGGCGTGCCACCGCCTCCCGGGGTCAAGGCCTACGTCACCGGCGCCGCACCGCTGATCACCGACAACTTCGAAGTCGGCAGTAAAGGAACCGAAAGGGTCACCGGCATAACCTTTTTGGTCATCGCCGTGATGCTTTTGGTGGTCTACCGCTCGATCGTGACGATGCTGATCGTGCTGGCGACCGTCCTGATCGAACTGGCCGCGGCACGCGGTGTCGTGGCCGCGCTGGCGCATTCCGGGATCATCGGACTGTCCACGTATTCGACAAATCTGCTGACGTTGTTGGCGATCGCCGCGGGCACCGACTACGGCATCTTCATCATCGGCCGGTACCACGAGGCACGAACTCGCGGAATGGACCGCGAGACCGCGTATTACGACATGTTCCGCGGGACGGTGCACGTCATCGTCGGCTCGGGGCTGACCATCGCCGGCGCGGTGGCCTGCCTGCACTTCACTCGGCTGCCCTACTTCCAAACCCTGGGCGTGCCGGCCGCCATCGGCGTGCTCGTGACGCTGGCGGCAGCGCTGACCATCGGGCCTGCCGTGTTGACCATTTTCAGCCGGTTCGGATTACTGGAGCCGAAACGCAAGCTGCAGGCCCGCGGTTGGCGACGCATCGGTACGGCGATCGTGCGGTGGCCCGGCCCCATCCTGGTGGTGTCGTGTCTGATCGCACTCGTCGGCCTACTCGCCCTACCTGGCTACAAGACCAGCTACGACGGGCGGCCCTACCTCCCGGAGTCGGCCCCGGCCAACGTCGGTTACACCGCTGCCACCCGCCATTTCTCGGAGGCCCGGCTCAACCCCGAGCTGCTGATGATCGAAACCGACCATGACATGCGCAACCCCGCGGACATGCTGGTCCTCGAACGCGTCGCCAAAGCCGTTCTGCACACTCGCGGCATTGCACTGGTGCAGTCGATCACGCGGCCGTTGGGCACACCGATCAAGCACAGCTCGATCCCCTTTCAGATCAGTGCACAAAGCGCCAGCCAGATCATGAATCTGGGCTACCAGCAGGACCGCGCGGCCGATCTGCTCAAGCAGGCCAATGAGCTGTCCAACACGATCAACATCCTCAAACGGTAGGTCGCACTGCAGCAGGCCAGTGCTGCCGCCACCCACGAGCAGACCCAGGCCTTCCACGACACCGTCGCGATCGTGAACGATCTGCGGGACAAGATCGCCAACTTCGACGACCAGTTCCGGCCGCTGCGCAACTACTTCTACTGGGAGCCACACTGTTTCGACATTCCGATGTGCGCGGCGCTGCGGTCGGTGTTCGACGCGCTCGACGGAATCGACAAGCTCAGCGATCAGTTCGGACAGATCACCGCGAGCCTCGACAAACTCGATGCACTGCAACCGCAACTCGTTGCGCTCCTGCCGCCGCAGATCGCCATCCAGGAACGAAACCGCGATCTGACCCTGTCCAATTACGCGACCACGGCCGGAACCAACGCACAGTCCCAGGAAGCCCTCGAGAACGCAACCGCGATGGGGCAGGCGTTCGACACGGCCAAGAACGACGACTCGTTCTACCTGCCCCCAGAAGCATTCGACAACCCTGACTTCAAGCGCGGCTTGAAGCTGTTCCTCTCACCCGACGGCAAGGCCGCCCGCATGATCATCACGCATGAGGGCACTCCCGCCACCCCAGAGGGCATCTCACACATCGACGCCCTCAAAGACTCCGCATTCGACGCCATCAAGGCCACTCCCCTGTCGGACGCAAAGATCTACGTGGCCGGAACCGCGTCCGCCTACAAGGACATTCAAGACGGCGCCAAGTACGACCTGATCATCGCCGCGCTGGCGGCCATGTCGCTCATCCTGCTCATCATGATGTTCATCACCCGCAGCCTGATCGCCGCGATCGTCATCGTCGGCACGGTGGTCCTTTCTCTGGGTGCGTCGTTCGGTCTGTCAGTCCTGGTGTGGCAGTACATCTTCGGCATCCAGCTGTACTGGATCGTGCTGGCGCTGGCGATCATCCTGCTGCTGGCGGTGGGTGCTGACTACAACCTGCTGTTGATATCCCGATTCCAGGAAGAGATCGGGGCAGGGCTCAAGACCGGCATCATCCGCGCCATGGCCGGTACCGGCAAGGTGGTGACAGCGGCCGGTCTGGTGTTCGCGGCGACGATGTCGTCGTTCATTTTCAGCGATCTCATCGTGCTCGGTCAGATCGGCACCACCATCGGCCTCGGTCTGCTCTTCGACACCTTGATCGTCCGATCGTTCATGACACCGTCGATCGCCGCACTGCTGGGCCGGTGGTTCTGGTGGCCGCAGATCGTGCGACCCCGCCCGGCCAGCCGCATGTTGCGCCCGTACGGATCGCGCACCTCGGTGCGCCGTCTGCTCGAACCGGACGCCGAGCCCTAGGAGTTCAAGTAGGTGACGACAGCGAGCACGCGCCGGTGGTGCGCCGTCGACGGCGCCAGGTCGAGCTTGGTGAAGATGCCGCCGATGTGTTTCTCTACGGCACGTTCAGATATCGAAAGATGTGCGGCCATGGCACTGTTCGAGTGCCCCTCGGCCATCAAGGCAAGAACCTCGCGTTCGCGGGAAGTCAGCCGAGCCAACGCATCGCCGCTGCGCCGGGTCCCCATCAGCTGGCGCACCACCTCCGGATCGAGGGCCGTGCCCCCGGCAGCCACGCGCCGCACCGCGGCGTCGAACTCGCCGATGTCGGCCACGCGGTCCTTCAGCAGATAGCCCACCCCTTCCGGGTTCCCCGCCAGCAACTCAGCGGCATAACGGGTCTCGACCCACTGCGAGAACACGAGCACACCGACGTCCGGATGGGAACGCCGCAACGAGACCGCCGCGATCAGCCCTTCGTCGGTGAAGGTCGGCGGCATGCGGATGTCGACGACGAACACTTCAGGCCGCAGTGTCTCGGCGATCTCGCGTATCTCATCGGCCGTGCCCACCTTGGCCACGACTTCGTGCCCACGTTCGACGAGCAGTTGGGACAGGCCGTCCCGCAGGATCGCGTTGTCCTCGGCGATCGCCAGCCGGGTCACTGCAGCGGCCCTGACGGTACGACGGCACTGACCGTGGTGGGGCCGCCGAGAGGACTGTCGATGTCGAGGTGGCCGTCCACCATGCGCAGGCGATCTGTCAATCCTGTCAATCCTGAGCCGTTGGCGGGTTGGACGCCACCGGACCCGTTGTCCGTCACAGTGATCCGCAATCCGTGAGCATCGCTGGACAGCCGCACCGTGGCTCGCGTCGCGCCGGAATGCCGAGACACGTTGGCGAGCAACTCGGCCACACAGAAGTACGCCAGCGTCTCGACACCGATCGATGGGCGTACGGCGAGGTCGTCGACCAGCTCGACGGGGACGGGGTTTCGCGCCGCCAATGTCTGCACAGCCGGCACCAGACCGAGATCCAATGCAGGCGGACGGATCCCGCGGACCAGATCACGCAGTTCGGCGAGGGTGTCCCTGGTGTTCGCCAAAGCGTCGGAGACCAGTTGCCGGGCCCGATCAGCCTTGTCCGGGTCGGCCATCTTCTCCTCGGCGCGGGCCAGCGTCATCGCCACAGCGATGAGCCTGGCCTGGGTTCCGTCGTGCAGATCGCGCTCGACCCGGCGCAACGTGGCTGCCGAATCGTCTACGACATCGGCACGGGCCCGCTCGAGCTCGCCGACCCGGCGCTCGCGATCGGTCGGGGCCAGCAATGTTTCAGCCAGCCAGACATGGGCACGCCCGATTTCGATCATGATCCACGCCAACAGATACAGGCCGAGCAGTCCACCCGCCGACAGCAGGAGGTAGGTGCCGAGCGAGTCCACGGGTTCGCCGAGGCTGACGATCGCTTCACCGGTGATCACCCAGATCATCGGGGAGACCACCAGGACCGCCGATGCCACGACCCCGACCACCACCCCATAGCCGACGGGTGTCATCACGACGCTCTGCAGCAGAAGGAAACCCAGGCTGCGCCAGCCGACGCCGTCCGTCAGCGCAGCCGCCACGGTGTGAGCCCAACTGGCCTGCCGTACAAAGGGCGCCGATGGGTCGATCGTGACCCCGACCAGCCGGGCCAGCGACCGGTACAGCGCGTTCCACCATCGACCCGACAGCACCACGAGAGCCACCAAGGGTATGCCGACCAGGGTGACGAGCAACAGCCCAGAAGTCAGGCCGGTCACGAACAGGTAGACGACACCGACGAGAGCAAGGACGCTCACCAGCAGGAAATAGAGATAGCCACGGCAGGCCGCCGCGGTGAACGGGGTCAGCAGTGTTCGGCGCCGGTCATCGGATGCAGAGGTGGATGTGCTTGCGGTGGTCGTCACGGTCATCATCGTTGCCGGACAGGTTGGCACCGGACCATGGTGCAGTCCAGCCAATATGGGGTGTGGCTGGCCACACCGTCAGCTGTCGAGGGAGCGCAGCAGAGCCCTTGTGCGGGCCCGGGTTTCCGGGGAAGCGTCGAACACCACCCCGACATATTCGTCGACACCGACGGTTCCGAGCGCCCGGATGCGTTCCGCCACAGTGTTTTCATCGCCGATGATGGCCGCGTCCTCGGGGCCCGCATAGCCCTCCCGGTCGAGCATGGCCCGATAGGACGGCAAGTGCCCGTACATCGCGAACTGCTTGGCGGCCTGAGCGCGGGCGCCATCGACGTCATCGGTGACGCTCACCGGGAGTGCCGCGACCACCCGCACCCGGCGGTCCCCGGCTGCCTCCCGCAGTGTCGGGGCAACATGCTCGGCCAGCGTGGTCGGCCCCGTCATCCAGGTGACGGTGCCCGCGGTGCGGCGACCCGCGAGCTTGAGCAGTTGCGGTCCCAGGGCGGCGATGTACACATCGGGTGCCGGCGCGCCGGGGATCTGCAGTGCGCCGCGCGTGGTGACCGTCTCGCCCGGAGCGTCGGCGGGCTCGCCGGCCAGCAGCGGCTGCAGCCCGTCGAGATACTCACGCAGGCGGCGGACGGGCTTGTCCCACGGAATGCCCCACATACCCTCGGTCACCGCGGCGTGCGTCATGCCGAGCCCGAGCAGAAACCGGCCGCCGCTGATCAGGCTGAGCGTGAGCGCGCGCTGGGCCAGCAGCATCGGGTGTTGATTCTGAATGGGGATGACCCCCGTGCCGACCTCGATCCCGTCGACCTCACGGAAAGCCACCGCGAGCACGGTCAGCAGGTCGGGTTCATAGGGCATCTGCGTCATCCACACCCGCCGGAACCCCTCGTCGCGCAGTTGCGCAAGGTTCTCTACGGTGGCGTCGACCGGGGAGCGGCTGCCGGTGTCACTGAGGGAGGCGATGAGGCTGATCTGCATGGCACCACGCTATGCGGAGAACAGTCGCAGGGGACCAGAAGGGGAAGGGACTTCAGAAAATAGGGCGGGTTCGGGAGGACACTTGGGGGCGTCTCAATTTGTCTCACGCAGCCGGTTTTTCACCCCTGTACCGACTCTTTGGATCAGTCACTCCCGAACCCGTCGTAGGCTCGATCGTACGCCTCGGGTACCCCTCAAACCAGAGAAAAGTACGGCCGATTTTGCCGAGAATAAGAAGCTAGGTGCCCCGTGTTGCCGTCGGGTCGGGGGGTCAGACGGCAACACGGAGCTACCCGTGTATCGACCTCTATGCCGTGGCCGTTACACACCGGAGAAAACAAACTTTTCGAATGTTTTTCCGGCCGGCGTTTGTGGAGGTCACGCCCGCATCAGGCTTCCAGAATCGCGGCGACGCCCTGCCCACCGGCGGCGCAGATCGAGATCAGTCCGCGCACCGGCTGACCGGTTTCCTTCTTCTTCTCGCTCAGTTGCTTGGCGAGCTGCGCCACGATCCGGCCGCCGGTGGCCGCGAACGGATGGCCCGCCGCCAACGACGACCCGTTGACGTTGAGCTTGGATTTATCGAGCCTTCCCAGTGCCGTACTCAAGCCGAGGCGCTCCTTGCAGTACTCGTCGGAGTCCCAGGCCGCCAGCGTGGCCAGCACCACCGACGCGAACGCCTCGTGGATCTCGTAGAAGTCGAAATCCTGCAGTGTCAGTCCGTTGCGGGCGAGCAGCCGGGGCACCGCGTAGGTGGGCGCCATCAGCAGGCCGTCGGGCCCGTTGACGTAGTCGACGCCGGCGGTCTCCGAGTCGACGAAGTAGGCCAGCGGCTCGTGACCGTGCGCCTGAGCCCACTCCTCACTGGCCAGCAGCGCCACCGAGGCACCGTCGGTCAGCGGGGTCGAGTTGCCCGCGGTCATGGTCGCGTCGCCGGCCTTGACGCCGAACACCGGCTTGAGCTTGGCCAGCTTCTCGGGCGTGGAGTCCGCCCGCAGGTTGTTGTCGCGATACAGGCCAAGGAACGGCGTGACCAGATCGTCGAAGAATCCGCTGTCGTAGGCGGCGGCCATGTTGCGGTGACTGGCGGCGGCCAGTTCGTCCTGGTCGACGCGCTTGACGCCCATCTTCTTGGCGGTCACCGCGGCATGCTCGCCCATCGACATGCCGGTGCGGGGCTCGCTGTTGACCGGGATCTCCACGCCGAGCGCGGCCGGCAGCTTGCCGACCAGCTTGAGCCGGTCCAGGTTGGACTTCGCCCGGCGCAAGCCCAACAGCACCTGGCGCAGGTCGTTGCCGAACGCGATCGGGGCGTCGGAGGCGGTGTCCACGCCACCTGCCGCCGCGGAGTCGTATTGCCCCAGCGCGATGGCGTTCGCGGCCGCGGTCGCGGCCTGCAGACCGGTGCCGCAGGCCTGCTGGATGTCGTAGGCAGGCGTGTAGGGCGACAACGAGCTGCCCAGCACGCATTCGCGCATGAGGTTGAAATCACGGCTGTGCTTGAGCACCGCGCCGCCGATCACCGCGCCGAGACGTTCACCGGCCAGATCGAAACGGTCGATCAGCCCGTCCAAGGCGGCGGTGAACATGTCCTGGTTGGAGGCGTTGGCATACGCGCCGTCGGACCGCGCGAACGGAATCCTGTTGCCACCCAATACGGCAACGCGTCGCCGGGTCGTGTTGTTGGCCATCTGTTTGCCCTCCACTGTCGGGTTGTCCGGGGCCATATTACCCACTGTTCTTACTCTGGAGTAAGTTCGGTGTAGACAACGCAGTACTGCGAAGCGAAAGGCAGCTGAAGTGGCTTCCGACCTGTTCTCCCAAGTCGTCAACTCCGGGCCGGGATCGTTCCTGGCCAAGCAGCTGGGCGTGCCGCAGCCCGAAACATTGCGCCGGTATCGCCCCGGCCAGCCGCCCTTGAACGGTTCCTTGCTGATCGGCGGGGAAGGCCGCGTCGTCGAGCCCATGCGCGCCGCACTGGCCGGCGACTACGACGTGGTGTCCAACAACATCGGCGGCCGCTGGGCCGATTCGTTCGGCGGCGTCGTGCTCGATGCCACCGGTATCGCCGACGCCTCCGGGCTCAAAGAGCTCTACCAGTTCTTCACCCCGGTGCTGCGCAACCTGGCCTCCTGCGCGCGGGTGGTCGTCATCGGCACCACCCCGGATGAGGCGGACAGCGTCCACGCCCAGATCGCGCAGCGCGCCCTCGAAGGCTTCACCCGCTCGCTGGGTAAGGAGCTGCAGCGCGGTGCCACCGCATCGCTGGTGTACCTGGCCGCCGACGCCAAGCCGGGCGCCACTGGCCTGGAGTCCACGCTGCGCTTCATCCTCTCGGCCAAGTCGGCCTACGTCGACGGACAGGTGTACCGGGTCGGCGCCGCCGATTCCACCCCGCCGGCCGATTGGGACAAGCCGCTGGCCGGCAAGGTGGCCGTGGTGACCGGTGCGGCCCGCGGCATCGGCGCGACCATCGCCGAGGTGTTCGCGCGTGACGGCGCGACCGTGGTGGCGGTAGACGTTCCCCAGGCCGCCGAGGACCTGGGCAAGGTCGCCGAGAAGGTCGGTGGCAGCGCATTGACGCTGGATGTCACCGCCGACGACGCAGTCGAGCAGATCGTCGCCCATGTCACCGCGCAGCACGGCGGCAAGGTGGACGTGCTGGTCAACAACGCCGGCATCACCCGCGACAAGCTGCTGGCCAACATGGACGAGAGCCGGTGGGATTCGGTGATCGCGGTGAACCTGCTTGCCCCGCAGCGCCTCACCGAGGGCCTGGTGGAAGCCGGTGCACTCGGCGAGGGCGGCCGGGTGATCGGGCTGTCCTCGATGGCCGGCATCGCCGGTAACCGCGGCCAGACCAACTACGCCGCCACCAAGGCCGGGATGATCGGGCTCACCGACGCGCTGGCCCCGGTGCTGGGCGAAAAGGGCATCACGATCAACGCCGTGGCCCCCGGCTTCATCGAGACCAAGATGACCGACGCCATCCCACTGGCCACCCGTGAGGTCGGCCGCCGGCTCAACTCGCTGTTCCAGGGCGGCAAGCCGGTGGACGTGGCCGAGCTGATCGCCTACTTCGCCAGCCCCGCCTCGAATGCGGTGACCGGCAACACCATCCGGGTCTGCGGCCAGGCCATGCTGGGGGCGTGAGCACGTGAACAACATGCTGCGCGCCGTCGTCGGCGCCCTGCCGTTCATCCCGCGCGACGACACCCTGCCGGCGCACACCATCACGGTCGACGAACTGCCCATCGACCCGGCCAACGTAGCCGCCTATGCACAGGTGACCGGGTTGCGCTTCGGCGACACCCTGCCGCTGACCTACCCGTTCGCACTGACCTTCCCGACGGTGATGTCGTTGGTCACCGGATTCGATTTTCCGTTCGCCGCAATGGGTTCGGTGCACATCGAAAACCACATCACGCAGTACAAGCCGGTCAAGGTGACCGATACCGTGAACGCGGCCGTGCACGCGGAGAACCTGCGTGAACACCGCAAAGGCCTGCTGGTCGACATCGTCACCGACCTCAAGGTGGGCAACGATGTGGCGTGGCATCAGGTGACGACGTTCCTGCACCAGCAGAAGACCAGCCTGTCGGGTGAGCCCAAACCGGAACCGGAGAAGCAGCCGAAGCTGCCGCCGCCCAACGCGATCCTGAACATCACCGCGGGCCAGATCCGGAACTACGCGTCGATCGGTGGGGACCACAACCCCATCCACACCAACGGGATCGCCGCCAAGCTGTTCGGCTTCCCCACCGTGATCGCGCACGGGATGTACAGTGCCGCAGCTGTCTTGACCAACATCGAGGGGCAGCTCCCCGAGGCGGTCAAGTATTCGGTGCGGTTCGCCAAGCCCGTCGTGCTGCCTGCGAAAGCCGGTCTCTACGTCGAGCGCGACACCAACGGCTGGGAACTGACCCTGCGCAACCTGAAGAAGGGCTACCCGCACCTGACCGCGACGGTCACCGGGCTCTGACCCACCGAGTGTGCGTACAGATCGCGATCTGACGCGATAACGCGATCTGTACGCACGCTCGCCGCTACATCAGGCGCTGGGTACCGCGTCGCCCGAAGTGCGTCGCAGGTCAGCGAATTCCGAGATCGACGCCGAGGTGACCGAAGCGACCGGCCGGGCGTTGGGCGCCGAGGCGTCGGATTTGGACACCATCACCACGTTGTCGATGTAGGGCTGGATCGTCGTGCTGTTCTGCACGGTCGAGACGATCACCAACTGGAAGCCGAACTTGCGGAACGCCGACAACGCCTGCTGGGCGAACTGCGGATCCGACTTGGAGAACGCCTCGTCCAGCATCAACTGGGCGAACAGCGGCCGGGTGTCGTTGCTGTCCGGGCTGGCCAGGTTGAAGCTCAACGCCCCCGCCAGGCAGAACGCCATCAACTTCTCCTGCTCACCGCCGGAGTTGTCACCGGAGTTGCTGTAGGTGCGGATCACCTCGCCGGTCTCGGCGTCGCGCTCTTCGCAGTACAGCACGAACCGGTTGCGCACATCCAGCGCGTCACGGGTCCACTGCCGGTCCTCGGGGGTGTTGCCGGCCAACAACTTCCGGAGTTGAAGAATGTCGGTGTACTGCTCGAACATCGCAGTCTCGTCGCCGAAGCTGACCAGGGAGACGCGCGCCGAGATCCGCTGGGCCTTCTCGTTCAGTTCGTCGACGGCCGCCAGGTGCCGGGTGCCAGCATGCAGGGTGAGCCGGGTGCCCCGGTTGAACTCCACCGCACCCAAGCCCGTGTTCACCCGGGCGATCTGCTCGGTGATCCGACGGGCCTCGTTGTCGGCGATCATGTGCAAGTTCAGGATCGCGCCCGGAGCCTGCTCGGTGATCAGCCGCTGCATCCGCTCGTAGGCGTCGGGTAGCTCACGCTCGTCGATCCGGCGGCACAGCGCCACATAGTCGTGCACCCGCTCGTCGAACACATCGCTGTCGTTGGGGATCGCATCGGGGAACGAGCTGTCGTATGCGGCCATGATCCCGGCCAACTCGTCGTGCGAGCGGTTCCGGTCCGCCCGCAACCGATCCCGCTCTCGGCTGATGACGCGGATCAGTTCGTTTCGGTACGGCTCCGGTTCGAGCAATTCCAGGGTCAGAGCGATGTCGGTGGCATATCCGTCGATCGTGTCGCGGGCATGCGACGGAAACTCGTTCGAGCCGAGCCGCTCGGTCAGCACCTCGCTCAGCTCCAGCAACGCGGTTCGCCTGCGATCCAGTGCGGTCTCACGTTCGTTGAGCGAGCCGATCTGCTGGATGACCTTCTCGACTCGCTCCCAACATTCGTCGGCTCGCTGTTGCAGCCGTTCGGCATCCGGATTGTCCGAGACCAGCAGATTGTGTTCGTCCTGCAGCCGCTCGAGCATCTCATCGACCGAATCGGTGTCGATGTCGCTCCACTGCATGTACTGGTCGCACAGCGCTCGGCAGGCCCGTTCCCGTGATTGCAACTGTCCGCGGTGGTCGTCCAGCCGCTCACGCGCAGTGCGCGCCACCTGGTACAGATCCTGCGCGGCCGTCAGATCATCTTGCAGCGCTTCGATTTTGGCCGCCGTCCCGCCGAGGAAGATGTAGTCGGAGGGCCGCAGCCTCGACCGGTCGTCCTTGATCGAAAGCCTGCCACTGTCTTTGCGCAGGCCCTGATCGGTGACCGCGCGGGACTGTTCGGTGAACTCCCCCGGACCGTCGACACACACGTAATCGCCGGTGCTTGCGATCACGTTGAGCGCCTCCACGGCGCTGTCATGCGTCGGGTCGGCCAACTGGAGTTTGGTGGCCAGCGTGCCCGGAGGCGGGGTCCGCAACTGCGAACCATGCTGGACATGCTGCAGCTGGATCCGGCCGCGCATGTCGTTCTCGTTGACGAAGCGCAGCGCCCGCTCCATATGGGCATCGGGCACCAGCAGACGTAAACCGGCCCCGCGCAACACTTTCTCGACGGCCAGCCGCCACCGGGACTCATCTGGCTTGAGCTCCATCAGCTCGGCGACATACACCAGATCACGCTCGGAGATGTCGAGCGCCCTGGCGATACGGGCCCGCATCTCATATTCGGTCCGCGGCAGCGGGGAGCCCAGTCGCTGCACGCGTTCCAGCTCGGCCTCCACATTCTCGCGTGCCTCACGGGCGCGGACTTCCTTGGCCGAGGCCTCGACATAGGGCTGATTGCCCGTGAACAGTTCGCGGTGCAGCCGGTCGGCTTCCTCCATCAAAGTTTCGCGGAGCGACCAGAATTCCTCGCCGTCGTCCGGCGGGGTCAGCCCCAGCGAGGTGACCTTGTCCTCATAGGTGCTGCGTCGGCGCGACACCTCCTCGCTGATCCGCTCGGCCTCGGTGAGGCGTTGCTGCAACGGCACCAGATCCACGGTGACGGTGTTGATTTGAGCCATCAGCGAATTGTGCTCGTTCTTGAGCTGGCGCTGCTGGGTACCGAACTCGTCTCGCTGGGCGCCGAGTTGGGTGATCTGATCGTCGAGGTTGGCTATCTCCGGACCGGCCTGGGCCAGCCGCACATGGTCGATGTAATCGCGGATCATCGCGTTGTCGATGGTGTCGATCACCCCGAACTTGGCCGCCTCGTCGGCGTAACGCGCCTGTACCGCGGCGATGTTGCCGAGGGTGTTGCGTTTACGCCGGGCCACGTCGAGCAGGCCGCGGGCCTCGACCAGCGGGTTGATCTGTTCGAGCGCTTCCTCCACGCCGCTGAGGCTGGCCGGCTCGTCGAGCATGAACTCTCGGACGAATTGCTCCAGGCCGCCCACGCTTTTGAGTGATTTCGCCTTACCGAGCAGCTGTTGGGCAGCGTCGGAGGCACGGATGCCGATACTGGAATACAGCTGGGCCAGGTACTGGCTCTCACTGCGGCCCCCGGTCCAGCCGTCGTCGCGGAACACCGCAGCGTCATACCCGTTGGCCGCCCACCGGTTACACAGCCCGAAGATGTCCCGATCGTCGTCGATCAAGTAGTAGCGGCTGCCCGGATCCGAATTTTTCTCGGCAGCAAGCCATTTGAGCACCAACCCGGTGACCGAGCGCCCAGTGCGGTCGCTGTAGGTGACCGCGACCGCCGACCAGGCCGGGCCCGTCCCCCGCAGGTACATGATCTGGCGGTTGGTGCCCTCGCGCCGCTCACCCCAGGCGCCGCGCACGTACTTGTCGACCGTGCGCTTGCCGGTGCCCGAACCCGCCGCGGTGGTGTCGCCGGAGGCGTTGAAGTTACGGCGGTGCGACGGCAGGAAGGCCAGCGAAATCGCATCCAGCAGTGAGGATTTACCGCTCCCCGAGGACCCGGTGATCAGTGTCCCGTGCGGGCTGAACGGGATCGAGTGATAGCCGTCGAACACGCCCCAGTTGATGACCTGCAGGCGCGACAGAGAGAACTGGTTGGTCGGTTCAGCCATGAGCGTCCACATCGTCGGAGAGCCGTTCGGAAAGGTCGGTGTCGCCGGAATCGTCGAGAGTGCCGTTGGCGGCCCGCTTGAGCTGCTCGAACTGCTGCTGCAATTCGGTGATCATCGAGGCCGTCATGATCGCATTGACCACCGGGCTGATGGTGAAACTGTCCTCGTCCTCGCGGTTGCGTGCCAGCATCTCGATGTCGGTGAGCCGCTCGATCGCGTTGTCGATCCGTTTGTCGAACGAGGCGGTGTCGCGGTCGGTGTCGTTGTTCACCCCGGCGAACAGCTCGTGGATCTCGTCACGGCTGATCAACACGTTCTCGTCGCGGGCCGCGGCGCGCATGAGCTTGGCCAGGTGCAGGGCCAGGATCGAGTCGTAGGTGTTGAGGGTCTCGCGTCGCAGCAGCCGGCGCCGCCACTGCGACTCGTAGTCGGCCTGCTCGACGTAGGCGATGTCGTGGTCATCCGAGATACACAGTCGCATATCGAGTTCCGACAACCGCACGGTGAGCTCGGTGCGGTAGCGGGTGACCCAGGCCCACAGCTCGGAGTGATTGTCCTTGCTGACGTAGCGCCGCGACAGCAGGTGCTGCAGGGCCCAGCAGGCGCGGTCGGGTAGTTCGCTGACATCCCCGTCGAAGCGCGGTGCGCGACGCTGGTCGGTGGTCCGCTCGACGGCGTCGATGCTGGGCAGGGCATCGAAATCGATCACCCCATCTTTGACGGGCGACAGGTCGGGGGTGTCGGTCATAGCAGGCTCTCGCTGACGGTAGGGATCGGCTCGGTGAAAACCAGTCGGGGGATCTCGATTTCGCGGTCGGTGCCCTCCAATGAGCGGAACCGCACCCGGACGGATTCGGCCCCGTCGGTGGATTGTTGCTTGAGCGCCCAGGACCACAGCACGATCACGTGCCCGAGGTAGGCCGAATCCAGCATCTCGATCGCATCGGGCAACGACAACGGGCCGCGTTGCACCGCGCCGTTGATCAGTGAAGCCAGCTCGGCGGCATCCACCTGCGAGGCCAGCGCCGAGAACGCCGACAGATTCACCTCACCTTCCGAGGGCTCGGCCTGCGACGGCGGGATCGCGTCACGGATCTTGAATGCCACGGCGCCGATCGAATTGAAGTCGGTGCGGACCAACGGCACCTCGACACCGATGCGGCTGTCCGCCAGGGAGACACTGAGCAGGTCATGCGCACTGGCCAAGGCGTCGTTGAGCTGGCGGGTGACGCCGCGGCTGTGCTCGAGGGTTCCGGAGGCGACGAAGCGCTTGATGCGGCGCGCGCAGCGTTGCCTGGTCCGGCCGACTTCGGCCGTCTGCGCCGATACCAGGCCGAAGAATCCGGTCATCACCTCCCGTAGGCCCGGATCCAGGTGCGGGAGCTCCCGGGTGACCGCGTCGATGTCTGCCACCAGCGCCGCGCGCTGTTCCGGGTCCTGAATCATCCGGGTGAAAGCGGTGTACGACGCGCTCTCGCGGGACGCGAACAGCGACTCGTAATCGTCGAACAACTGACGCTGGCGCTCGCGGTAGCCCAGATCGGTGTCGGCGGAGGCGTCCAGCAGGCGTGTGGTGATGCGGTTGAGCATGCTGCCGTACTGGCCGATGTCAGAGATGATCTGTTCCATCTGCAGGGCGATGGCGCGGGCCTCGTCCTCCACGTCGACCAGGTCGGGTTCGGGACGCTGTCCCTGGTCCAGGGCATCCAATTCGTCACGCAGCTTGGCGATCTCGGCTTCGATGTCAGCCCGGATACGTTCGGGATCGTTGCTGACCTGACCGGCCACCCGGCGCAACCCGGCCGCGATGCCGGTGATCGAGCCGCCGGTGGCGATGGTGTCCTCGCGACGCATGCGGCGGGCGAAATCCAGAACGGCTCGCGCCTCGTAGGTGAGGTAGCAGACGTTGCGTTCGGTGGCGCCGGACTGCTCGGTGATCCGGTGCAGCCAGCCCTGACTGGCCCAGTATTTGATCAGCGCCAGGGCGGACTGCTCCGATTCCGAGCCCAGGTCGGCCAGATCACGTTCCAGCCGGACCACGAGCTCGATCTCGGTGAGCTTGGCACCGCGGTCCAGGTGGCGTTCCATCAGGGTGAGGTACGTGGCCAGGTTGTTCGTCGCCAGCAGCCGCGCCGAACGCGAATCGGCGACCTCGCGATTGAGCTGATAGAGCTGGTCCAGCGAGGGGCCGCTCACACCCGGTTCAGGCATGGCCGGGCGCTTCCGTCGCGTTGAACATTGGCACCACTTTAGGCGGCTGACGCGACAGGCCCCGACGCCCGCTCGGTTTGCTGTCCGCCATAGTGACCCACGCCTCAACCACCCTGGCCTACAGTCATCCGGTGAGTCCCACCAAGGTGCCGCCCGCCCGAGTGGTTCGAGTGGTCGAACGCGTCCGCCATCATCTGCATCAGCTGTATCGACGTGCGGCACCACCGCCGGCGGCGATGCTGGAGATAATCCTCGGTGCCTGGATCGCCCAGGGCATCTCGGCCGCCGCGCAGCTCGGAGTTGCCGATGCGCTCGCCGGCGGTCCGTTGCGCCCCGAGGAGCTTGCCCGACGTGTCGGGGCCAACGCCGATACGCTGAACCGATTGATGAGAGCCCTTGTCAGCGAAGGGATTTTCCGCCGCACCCGCGACGGGCGCTATGCGCTCAACGCCCTCGGCGACACCCTGCGCAAAGATGCGCCGGTCTCGGTCGCGGGCATGGCGAAGTTCGTCGGATCACCGCAGCACCGCGAGCACTGGAGCCACCTCGCCGACGCGGTCCGCACCGGTGAGGCCGTCATCCCCAAGCTCCGTGGCCGGGCCGCATTCGACTACATCGGGTCCGAGCCGGAACTCTCGGCGATCTTCAACGACGCCATGACCAGCGTCTCCGAACTCGCGATCGCTCCGGTCACGGCGGCCTATGACTTCACTCGATTCAGCACCATCGCCGATGTCGGGGGTGGGCACGGCCGGATGCTGGCCGCCGTCCTGACCGCCACACCCGGGGCTCGGGGGCTGCTCTATGACCTACCGCAGGTGGTCGAAGGCGCACCGGAACTGCTCGGCAGGTACGGCGTGGCCGAGCGGGTGCAAGTACTTGCCGGTTCGTTCTTCGACAACGTGCCCGAAGGCGCCGACGCCTACCTGCTGAAGAACATCATTCACGACTGGCCCGACGACGAGGCGGTGAAGATTCTGCGCAATGTGCGCGCGGCCGCCACCCCGGGGACCACACTGCTGCTCGTCGAGTCGGTCATCCCCGAACACGACCGCGAGTACCTGGGCAAGTGGATCGACATGGAGATGCTGATCGGCATCGCGGCCCGCGAGCGTAACGAAGCCGAGTACCGCCGTCTCTACGAACAAGCCGGGTTCCTGCTGACCCGAGTGGTCCAGACGGCGTCCCCGTTCAGCCTCGTGGAGGGCGTGGCCGTCTAGCCAGCGGGGACCGACTGTGTTCCGGCGTCCGACGGCGTGCCCTTCAAGCCGCGCCAGAACAGATTGATCATCAACTCGGCGGCCTCGTTGACGTCGGCATCGCCCGTGCTGACCCGGCTGGCGATCGCCTCGCCGGCACCCACCAGCGCCACCGCCATCATCTCGAAGTCGCTGTCGGGCTGCGGGTTACGCGTACCGGTGCTGAGCAGCCGGGCCACCAGGTCGATGATGCGGTCGCGGCCCTCGCGGACGGTGTGCGCAAACGCCTGCGAGCTGGTGGCCTGGGTGTAGAGCACCATCCACGACGCCCGGTTGGCATCGATGTAGGTCAGGAATGCCAGCACGGCGCTGCGCAGCAGGTCCTTGGGGCTCTGCGTGAAGTCGATCTCCCCGCGCACCACATCCACGAAGCGCGTCAGCTCCCGGTCCAGGCAGGCGCCGAACAACTCCTCCTTGGAGCCGTAGTAGAGGTACAGCATCGGCTTGGAGATCTCGGCCTCCGCGGCGATCGCGTCCATCGAGGTCTCGTGATAGCCGTTGACCGAGAAAATCTGCACAGCAGCGTCGAGCATCTGCTGTTCACGCACGGCCCTGGGCAGCCGCTTCGTTCCACCTGCCATCCGAACAGGATAAGCGTCACCGCGAGCAGACATATATGTCCCCGACACGCCGGTGACGGCGGGACATATGCATCTGCTCGTGGACAGAAATCAGCAGCGCACGCCGCCCTTGGCGTCGGCATTGCGTTGCACCGCAGCATCCACCGCGGCCTGGTTCAGCTGGCCGTCGGCCAGTGCCTTCTCCAAGCCATCCAGGACTGCGGGCACTTCGTCGGTGGTGATCCACAGCGCGTTGTCGGCCCCGGCCTGCAATGCCTTGAGCACTGCCGCGGCCACGCCGTAGCGCTGATTGATCGCGGCCATGCTGGACAGGTCGTCGGTGTAGATGACGCCGTTGAAGCCCGGACCGCCGTAGTTGCCCGAGCGCAGCAGGTCATACGCCGCGGGGCTGAGGCTGGCCGGATCGGATCCGGTCAGGCCGGGTACCTCCAGGTGTCCGACCATCACCGCGACCGGGGCCTGTGTGGTCAGGGTCCGGTAAGGCACGAGGTCGTTGTTCTGCAGCTCGGCCAGCGGTGGTGTGGTGACCACCCCGGCGGTGTGCGAGTCGCCCGAGCCATGGCCGTGGCCGGGGAAGTGCTTGAGCACCGGCAGCACCCCGGCGTCGCGCAGTCCGCGAGCGTAGGCACCGGCATATTCGGTCACCTTGGCCGGATCGTCGCCGAAGGACCGGTCTCCGACGACGGTGTCGTCGGGGTCGGAGGTGACGTCGACGACGGGCGCGAAGTCGACGGTGATGCCGAGGCCGCGCATCTTCTTGCCGCGCTCGAGTGCGATGCCGTACACCTCGTCGACGGATTTGGTCTGGGCCAGCACCCGCGCCGACGGCTGCTCACCGATCAGCGAGGCCAGCCGCGACACCCGGCCGCCCTCCTCGTCCACGGTGACCGCCAGCGGCAACGGGCCGGCCGCCGAGATGTCGGGCAGGGAACCGTCGTTGAGCATCGACAGGTCGGTCCAGCTGCCGATCATGATCCCGCCGACGTGCTGCTCGGAGACCACGGAACGGGCGTCGGCCGCGTCTGTGACGCCGACGGTCAACAGCTGGGCCAGCTTGTCGCGGGGCGACAGGGCAGCCAGGTCGCAGACCGGTGCCGCCGGCATCGGTGCGTGAGTGGACAGCGGCTTCGTGTCCGGAGATTGAGACTCTGGCGCCGGGGTGCTCGGGGAGCAGGCCAGCAACAGCCCGGACAACGCTGCGAAGGTTGCGACGAGACGCGGTGAAGCCATGGGCTCCGACCTTAGCCGCTGAATAAGCAGTAATCGATTCTCTGCGTGTCGAGCCAGGTCCGCCTCACACGGATTCGGTGTGTCGCCATGCTAGGTTGGCCGGGTGAACCGGTTCGTCATCCCCTCAGCGGCCAGCGTCGTCGTCGGCCTGCTGTTGGGAGCGGCTGCAGTCTTCGGTGTGACGCTAATGGTGCAGCAGGACACGAAGCCTCCGCTGCAAGCGGGCGACCCGGCGTCATCGGTGCTCAACCGGGTCGAGTACGGCGACCGGTCTTAGCTTGGATGTGCCGCTAACGCGGCGGGCGCTTGACCCGCCACTTTCGCGGCGCTGGTTGTGGGTGGTCGCCGCCGCGACTCTGCTCCTGACTTTCGCCCAGTCGCCCGGAGAGATATCGCCCGACACAAAGCTCGACCTGACCGCCAATCCGCTGCGCTTCCTGGCGCGTGCGTTCAATCTGTGGAACAGCGATCTGCCGTTCGGGCAGGCACAGAACCAGGCCTACGGATACCTGTTTCCCCACGGCGCCTTCTTCCTGGCCGGTGACCTGCTCGGCGTTCCCGGGTGGGTGACCCAAAGGCTGTGGTGGGCGCTGTTGCTGACGGTCGGTTTCTGGGGAGTGTTGCGGGTCGCCGAGGCATTGGGCATCGGCAGCACCGGTTCGCGCGTTCTCGGTGCGCTCGCGTTCACGCTGTCACCGCGGGTGCTGACCACGCTCGGGGCGATCTCGTCGGAAACCCTGCCGATCATGCTGGCGCCGTGGGTGCTGTTGCCGGTCATCCTGGCGTTCCGTGGCGACCGCAACCTGCGGCTGATGGCGGCCCGGTCGGCGGGCGCGGTGGCGCTGATGGGTGCGGTCAACGCCTTCGCGACGTTGACCGGCTGCCTGGCCGCGATCATCTGGTGGGCCTGTCACCGGCCGAACCGGTTGTGGTGGCGGTTCACCGCGTGGTGGTTCGGCTGCACGGCGCTGGCGGTCGCCTGGTGGGTCGTGGCGCTGGTGCTGCTGGGTCGGATCAGCCCTCCGTTCCTGGACTTCATCGAATCCTCGGGTGTCACCACACAGTGGATGTCGCTGACCGAGATGTTGCGCGGTACCCACACCTGGACGCCGTTCGTGGCATCGACGGCCACCGCGGCGGCCTCGCTCGTGACGAGCACGGTCGCGGTGCTGGCGACCACCTTGGTGGCCGCCGCCGGTTTGGCGGGCCTCGCCTTGCGCTCGATGCCCGCGCGAGGCCGGCTGATCACCATGCTGTTGATCGGCGTGGTGTTGCTGGCCCTGGGCTATTCCGGGGGACTGGGATCGCCGCTGGGCGCAGCCGTCGAGGACTTCCTCGACGGCACTGGCACGCCGCTGCGCAACCTGGCCAAGCTCGATCCGGTTCTGCGACTTCCGCTGGCGCTGGGCCTGGCGCACCTGTTGGGCCGGATTCCGTTGCCGGGCAGCGCACCCCGGGCAGTGTGGATGCAGGCGTTCTCCCGGCCCGAACGTGACAAGCGGATCGCGGTGGCGATCGTGGTGCTCGCCGCCCTGGTCGCCGGAACCTCGCTCGCCTGGACCGGCCGTATCGCCCCGGCCGGAACGTTCACCGCGATCCCGCAGTACTGGCACGACACGGCGGACTGGCTGGATGCACACAACACCGAGCGGGGCCGGGTGCTGGTGGCGCCGGGCGCACCGTTCGCCACCCAGACGTGGGGCAACAGTCACGACGAGCCGTTGCAGGTGCTCGGGTCCAGCCCGTGGGGTGTACGGGATTCGATCCCGCTGACCCCGCCGGAGACGATCCGCGCCCTGGATTCGGTGCAGCGGTTGTTCGCCGCCGGCCGGCCCTCCGCGGGACTGGCCGACAGCCTTGCCCGCCAAGGCATTTCCTATGTGGTGGTGCGCAACGACCTTGATCCCGACGTGTCCCGGTCGGCCCGCCCGGTGCTGGTACACCGGTCGATCGAGGGCTCCCCCGGGCTGACGAAGGTGGCAGAGTTCGGCGCACCGGTGGGTCCGGGGACGCTGGAGGGCTTCGTCGCAGACAGCGGATTGCGACCGCGGTACCCCGCCGTCGAGATCTACCAGGTCGGCACCGGCGGGACCAACCCGGGCGCGCCGTATCTCGTCGACGCCGACGCGATGACGCGGGTGGCCGGTGCCCCCGAGGCGCTGCTGCGCCTGGATGAGCGACGCCGTCTGGACGGAATGCCTCCGCTGGGTCCGATGCTGCTGTCCGCCGACGCCGAGCGCGCCGGTCTGGCGGTCCAACCGCGCGGAGCGGCCGGCGTGATCGTCACCGACACCCCCACCGCGCGAGAGATCGACTACGGCCGCGTCGACGACCATGCCTCGGCGATCCGCACCCCCGACGATGCGCGTCACACCCACAACCGGGTGCCGGACTACCCGGCCGAAGGGGCCGCGCCGGTGTACGGCAAGTGGAACGGCGGACGGATCTCGGTGTCGAGTTCGGCCGCGGACTCCACCGCACTGCCCAACGTGGCGCCGGCCACCGGCCCGGCCGCGGCCATCGACAACGACGGTTCGACCTCATGGGTGTCCAACGCCCTGCAGGCCGCCGTCGGGCAGTGGCTTCAGGTCGATTTCGATCACCCCGTCACCAACGCCACACTGACCATCACCCCCAGCGCCACCGCCGTCGGGGCGCAGGTACGCCGCATCGAGGTGGCCACCGCGACCGGCACCAGCAGCCTGCGTTTCGACACCGCCGGTCAGCAGTTGACCGTGCCGCTGCCGGTGGGCGAGTCTCCGTGGGTGCGGATCACCGCCGTCGCCACCGACGACGGATCCGCCGGTGTGCAGTTCGGCATCACCGACCTGTCGGTGACCCAGTACGACGCGTCGGGATTCGCCCATCCCATCAACCTGCGCCACACCGTAGAGGTTCCCGCACCCCCGGCCGATTCTGTTGTCGCCCAATGGGATCTGGGCACCGAACTGCTGGGCCGGTCGGGTTGCGTGGACAGTCCGGTCGGGGTGCGGTGTGCGGCGGCGTTGGCGTTGGCCTCCGAAGAGCCGGTGAACCTGAGTCGCACGCTGACGGTGCCCACCCACACCGATGTCGAGCCGACGGTGTGGATCCGGGCGCGCCAGGGTCCCCAGCTGGCCGATCTGGTCGCCCAGCCCGGAACCACCCGCGCCTCCGGTGACGCCGACCCGATCGATGTGCTCGGTTCTTCCTACGCAGCCACCGACGGTGACCCCCGCACGTCCTGGACCGCGCCGCAACGCGTCGTCCAGTTCAAGGCGCCGCCCACACTGACGCTGAAGTTGCCCGCTCCGACGAAAGTCGGCGCCCTGCGGATCGACCCCGGCGCCCACCAACCGCCCGCGCACCCGACGCTGGTTTCGATCGACCTCGGCGACGGCCCCCAGGTGCACAAGCTGGCGGGCAACGGCGACGTACAGACGGCGAAACTCAAACCCCGGGTGACGGACACCATCACGGTGTCGTTGCTCGGGTGGAACGACATCATCGACCGCACCTCGCTCGGCTTCGATCAGCTCAAGCCCCCCGGGCTGGCCGAACTGACGGTGCTCGACGTTCGCGGCAAGCCCGTCGCCGCAGCCGACTCGGCCGCCAATCGCAAACGGACGGTGTCACTTCCATGCGGTCAAGGTCCGATCATCGGCGTGGCCGGCCAGTTCGTCCAAACCTCGGTGCGCACCACCGTGGGAGCCCTGCTCGACGGCGATCCGATTCCGGCCCACCCGTGTCGGACCGGCCCGATCGCGCTGCCGGCCGGTCAACAAGAACTGCTGGTCAGTCCTGGCTCGGCGTTCGTGGTCGACGGCGTCGTGCTGAACACGCCTGCGGCCACCCAACTACGCGCGGCGACAACGTCTCCCGTCGCGACGCCGGTGTGGTCACCGGACCATCGTGAGGCCCGGGTGCCGGCCGGTGCCCACGCCCGGGTGCTGGTGGTGCCCGAAAGCGTGAACCCGGGTTGGATCGCCCGCAAGGCCGACGGAGCCGTGCTGACCCCGGTGAAGGTCAACGGTTGGCAGCAGGGCTGGGTGGTCCCGGCCGGCGACGCCGATACCGTGACGCTGTCGTTCCCCTCGAACCGTCCGTACCGCATCGGGTTGATCGGCGGGCTCGCTCTGCTTCCGCTACTGGCTCTGCTCGCGTTGTGGCCCGCTCGTCGCCGCAGTCCGGACCTGGAGCCGGTGCGGCCGTGGCAACCGCCGCCTGCGGCGGCCGGGGCTGCGGTGCTCGTGGTGGGCACGGCGATTTCGGGCCTGCCGGGATTGCTGGTCGCCGGTGGCGCGCTGGGACTGGGCTACCTGCTGCGCGGTCGAGAGCGCTGGCGCGAGAAGCTGACCGTGACCGTGTCTGCGGGCGGCCTGATCCTGGCCGGGGCGGCGCTGAGCCAGCATCCGTGGCGGTCGGTCGACGGCTACGTCGGGCACTCGCCCTGGGTACAGCTGCTCGCACTGTTGTCGGTGGTGTTCGTCGCGGCGTCCGCGGTCACGCCTGACCTGGGCTTGCACCGCAGGAAACCGGAGGATTCCGCGTAGCTGTTGACAACACAGGTATGCGGTACTTACGGTACCGGCACGCGTGGCGCAGTCCTGGAAACACTTTGCTGTGGGGGGGATCGCGGGTTGCGGACCTGGATTGCGCCCGACTGGATGCAGTAACTAACGAAGCAGTCAGTTGGCGGGCTGAGCGTGCGGCTTAGCTGTGTTCGCGTGGTTGCGCACTATGTGGTGCGCACGGCGTGCGGTGTCGGCGGCTGAGGGGTTCGCCGACACCGCACGCTCGCGGTCTATGCGGTCGCCGCCAATGCGCGTGCATCCTCGTCGGCGAATGTGTCCTCCAGCGTCAGCGGTGAGTAGTCGAGGTCGATCTCTTCGAGCGGCCGGCCTCTGGCGCTGCTGATGGTGCCGAATCGGCGCATGCCCTTGTCGGCGGAGTACTGCATGAACTCGTCTTGCACGAGGCCGAATGGAATGTCCGGGGCGTAGAGGGCGAAGCCCTCCTCGGTGAGACGCAACGCCAGCGGGATGAGCTCGTTCATCCGGTCCTCGAAGACTGTCCAGTTGGCATCGTCGGCGGCGACGTGGCGACGACAGGTGAACGTTCCCCACGCCATGTGGCGACGCTCGTCGTCCCCGATCCGGCGGACCAGTTCCTGCATCCCGGGCAGGATCCCCCGGTCGACGCAGATCTTGTGCCAGGCGTAGTAACCCGTGAGCGCGAGCATGCCTTCGACGATGTGGTTGTAGGTGACGGAGGCGCGAACCTGGGCGGCCGGCGACGGGTCGGCGTACAACGCGTCGAGTGATGCCGGCAGCTCCTGGTAGAACACCTGTCGGTAGGCCGAAAGCTCGTCGAAGTAATTGTGCAGATCATCGGTTATCCCGACGGCGTCGAGCCACATGCGGAACACCTGCGTGTGCTTGGCCTCCTCGAACGCGAACTGCGTCAGGTACATCTCGTCGCCCAGGCGGCCCTCGGCCCGCATCGCGCTCATGAACGGCTGGATGTCCTTGGTCACCGCTTCCTCCCCGGCGATGAACTGCGCGCACAGCCGGGTGGCGTACTCACGTTCCCGGGCCGTCAGCGCCTCCCAGTCCGCCCGGTCGCGGGAGAAGTCGATGTCGGCCGGATTCCAGAACTTGGCGTTTCCCCCGGCGAACAGACGCAACGGCACACTGTCCCAGTTGAGACCGCCTTTGGCCAGCGAGCCGAACTTTGTGTGTGACATGGGAATTGACCTCCTCAGGTCTGGTGGGCTGCTCGGGTGGTCGCCGGGGAATTGGGTACCGTGAACGCGGCCCGCAATACTGCGATGAGTCTGCGCACGGCCAGTGCCGGCTGCTCGGGGCTGGGCTCGTCCAGGCCCAGAATCGGATCCATCCCACGCACATACGGCGCGAGCGCGAGGTGCGGAAAGATCATCAACAACAGCGACAGCAACGCGCCGGCGTCGGCGTCGGCTCGGAGGTCTCCCCGGGCCTGAGCGTCCCGCACGAGAGGCTGCAGCACCTCCAGATAGTGGCGGTGGATCACGGTTCGCACGCTGACCCTGGCATCGGTGTCCACCTCGAAGCTGGCCGCCGCATGCAACGAACGGTCTTGCGGGTGGTCGGCGAAGTAGGCCACCCAATCGTCGAGCAGGTCGGTGAGAAATTCGAAGAACGGTCGATTCGGGTCGCGGGTGCGGATCCGCTCCTCCATGTACCCGCGCACCCGCTGGCTGCCGATGTCGGCGATGAACGCGTAGAGGTCACGTTTGTCCGCGAAGTATTGGAACAGGCTGCCTTTCGCCACGCCCGCACGTCGCGCGATGACGTTGAGGCTGCCACGGGAGTACCCGCGTGCCCCGAACTCCGCCTCGGCGGCCTCGACCACCGCGGCTCTGCGAGCGGGATCCAAACGTGCCCAGGTGACCGTCGGCATCTGACTCTCCAGCCTGTATGACCACTGGTCATACTACTGTGATGGGCCTCACAGTCAAGGAGTCTTCACTGCGATCAGATGGTGCGAGACGGGCTCACCCTCAACCCAGCGCTCAACCGCCTGCTCGATGAGCAGGTCGTTGCCCGTCAGCCTGGTGCGGTGCTGGCGCAGGTGCTCGTCCCATGACCGCACCACGAACGCCTCGACGAAAACGCGTTCGCGTTCCACGGCGCGAAACAACCGCCATTGCGTGGCCCCGGTGCGCTGGCGGGACCGGCCCAAAGCGCCCATGGCAGCGAAGAACTCGCGCTCCTGCTCGGGTGCCACCCGATAGGAGGTCAGCACCAGGACCGGACCGTCGGGCGGCTCTGGTTCGAACACCAGGGCAGGTTCGGGCCAGTGCGCCGACGGGGTCATGTCGAGATCGCCGGTCCGCGCGTGCAACGGCCACCACCACGCCGACACCGCGCAGAACACCAGCAACCCGGCACTGATCAGCAGCGACGTGACAGTGGACGTCGCGCCGGCAACCAGCCCCCACACCAGCGAGCCGATGGCCTGACCACCCATGAACGTCAACTGATACACCGACAGCCCGCGGGCCCGAACCCAGGCAGGCAGGCTCAGCTGCATCGAGGCGTTGAGCGTGGACAGCGCCAACAGCCAGGACGTGCCGCCGAGGACAAGCGCGGCCAGAACGATGCCGAAATTGTGGACCAGCGCCAGAACCGCAGTGGCGCCGGCGAATCCGAACGCGGCGACGATCAACAACGTGTTGAGACCGAAGGCGAACTGCAAGCGACCCAGGACCAGCGCGCCGAGCACGGCTCCGACCCCGAGCGCCCCCAGCAGCAGGCCGTAGCCGGACGAGGACAACCCCAACTGTCTCTCCGCGATGACCGCGAGCAGGCCCCACAGGGCACTGCCCGGCGCGATGAACAACACCGCTCTGAGCAGAATTCGCCTGATGATCGGCGACCTGCGGATGAACCGGCCACCCGCGCCGAGGGCGGCCAGCGGTCGCTCGGCGGGCAGCACGTGCTGGATGGCGGGGCGGCGCCAGACCAACAGGACGACGACGATGCCGGCGAACGAGACCGCGTTGAGCGCGAACACCAGCGTCGGGCCCGACAGGGAAACCAGCGCCCCGGCAATCGCCGGACCGATCGCCCGGGCGCCGTTCATACTCATGCTGCCCAGCGCGGCCGCAGCCGGAATCTGTTCGCGGGGAACCAGATCCGGCTGGATCGCCTGCCAGGCAGGCGCGGTCAGCGCCTGCCCGCAGCCGATCAGGAACAACAGGGTCAGCAGCACCGTAGGGGTGGCCAGCCCGGCGCCCGTCAAAGTCGCGAGCGCCGCCACCCCGGCCGCCATGGCCCCCTGGGTGGCGAGCAGCAACCTGCGCCGGTCGACGAGGTCGGCGAGCACGCCGGACGGTAGGGCCAGCAGCATCACCGGCAGCGTGGTGGCGGTCTGCACCAGTGGTACCAGCACCGGGGCGCGCGGATCCCCGACCAGCATCCACTGGGCTCCCACGGTCTGCATCCAGGTGCCCAGGTTGGAGACGAACTGCGCGATCCACAGCGCGCGGTAGATCGGCGACGCCAACGGCGCCCAGGTCGACGTGGTGGTGGCGGCCATCTGCATGATCGTGCCAGTGCCACTGCGGCATAGTGGAGACATGGCTGAAGTCCGCAACGTACCCGAAGCCCGCCATTACGAGCTCACCGTCGACGGCAAGCATGCCGGTCTGGCTGCCTATGTCGACTCCGGCAATCAGCGCATCTTTCATCACACCGAGGTCGACGACGAGTTCAGTGGCCGCGGCCTGGCCGGCGAGTTGGTCTCGGCCGCACTGACCGATGCCCGCGCAGCCGGCAAGCGCCTTGTCGCGGTCTGCCCGTACGTCGCGAAGTACGTACAGAAGCACCACGACTTCGATGACGTCCTCGACCCCGCCACCCCCGAGGTGATGGCGGCGGTCGAGGCGGCCAGCTAAACCTTTCTGGCGGTGACCAGGAAGCCCGGCATCTGTGCACGGCCTTCGGGCAGGGCGGCGTGCAACTGGGCCGGGCGGATCTCGTCGACCTGCCAGTACCGCGAAACCTCTTCCCGTAGTTGGTCTTCGGTGAACGGCGTGGGGCCGGGCCCGTCGTGATCGCTGAACGCCCCGGTGCCGAAGGCCAGGATGTAGAAATGCGCGCCGGGGGCGGCCGCGTGGTACATCGAGCGTAGGTAGCCGTCGCGCAATTCGTCCGGAAGGGCGTGCAGTAGGCCGCTGTCGAAGATCGTGCCGAACCGCCCGTCGTACCCGGTGAGCGTCGAGATGTCAGCAGCCACGAACGTTGCGTTGGCCAGGCCGCGGTCCGCGGCAGCCGCAGCGGCGGCCGCAATCGCCGTCGGGCTCAGGTCGATGCCAACGACGGTATGGCCCCGTGCCGCCAAGGCCAGCGCGAGCTCGGCGTGGCCGCAGCCGGCGTCGAGGACTTCACCAACTACGGCGCCGTCGGCGTCGATGATCGCGGCATATTCCGGTTGCGGTGCACCGATGCTCCAAGGCGGGGTCTGCTGCTGGCGATAAGCGTCGTCCCAGTCGATTCGATGTGTCATGTCGTCGTTACTCCTTTTCTTGTCGTAGGCGAACCGGATGCCGGCGGTGCCACCAGTCTCGTTGAAGTGAGACCCGTCAGACCCCGGCGGCCAGTTTCCGCTCGGCGTCGGCACCGTCACCGCCGGTGGCCTCGGCCTGGGCCCGGCTGTAGGACTCGATGAGCAACCGGTAATTGGTCATGACCCCGGAGTACAGTTCGGCGAACTCGGCGGCATCGGGCCGGTTCCAGGTCCGCTGCACCTCACTGGCCACTGCCGCGGTATCGATCGGCACGGCACCGGCCTGCACCAGTCGCGCCATCGCGGTCTGTTGCGACACCTGCGAATAGGTGCCGGAAACGTCGATCACCGCGAACACCCGATATCCGTCGGCGAGCGCGCTCAACGCGGGCTCGACGAGGCAGACCGAGGTGATCACCGCGGCCACGATGAGTGTCTTGCGTCCGGTAGCGGCGACGGTCTCGCGAAATGCCGGAGCGTCCCACGCGTTGATCTCGCCGTTGCGCGGCACGTAGGTGGCATCGGAAACGATCTCGTGGATCTCTGGGATCAACGGGCCGTTGGGCCCCTGGGGCACCGAAGCCGTGGCGATGACGGGGATGCCGGCGATCTTCGCAAGCGTGGCCAGCGCTACCGCGTTGCGTCGGACCTGGTCATGCGCCTGGTCGTTGACGACCTGAAACAACCCGGACTGATGGTCGATCAGCAGCATCACGGCATCGTCGGGGTCGATTAGTCCGAAATTGGTGGTCATGGCATCCTCCTGGTGTAGTAATTCAAATTTGTACTATCTGAAACTAGGCATGTTTCTGCTTTATTTCAAGATGTGGCGGAGCATCGATTAAAATTCGAATCACTGATCGAGAGGGGTGAGGGAGATCGCCGACATACTGTCCGCCGCGCAGCAACGCGCCTGGCGGCCCTACATCGAGGCCAGCCTGCGACTGGAGACCAAACTCGATGAACGGTTGCGTGAGACCACTGGCTTGACCCTGATGGACTACCACCTGCTGATGCTGCTGTCAGAAGCCCCCCACCACCGGTTACGGATGAGCGAACTCGCCGACAAGATGGTGTTCTCCCGCAGTCGCATCACCTACCAGATCACCTCGATGACCAAGCGAGGACTGGTTCTGCGGGAGCCTGCCCCCGAGGATGGCCGGGGCCACCGGGCCGTGCTCACCGCCACCGGCATGGACACATTGCGGCAGGCAGCGCCGTTGCACAGCGAATCGGTCCGCGAGTTGTTCTTCGACCACATCCGGCCCGGCGAACTCGACTGCATCGAAGGGGTATTCACCCGGCTGCACCAGTATCTGGAAGAGCACAGGAAGTAGACCCGATGACGTTCACCCCTGCCGAACTGGCCTTCCTTCGCGAGCAACCGATCGGACGGCTGTGCACCGTGGGCCGCACGGGCGATCCGCAAATCCGCCCCGTCGGGGTCCATCTGAGTCCCGACGGGGACGGCATCGACATCGTCGGCCACGCCCTCGCCTCGACGCAGAAGTGGCGCAACGTCGTTCGCAACCCGCAGGTGGCGTTCATCGTCGATACCGTGCTGTCGATACAACCACCGGACGCTCGTGGAGTCGAAATCCGAGGTTCGGCAACGCCATTACGGGGAGCCGGCAGCACCGACGGTGGACTGTCCGGCGACATCATCCGCATCGCACCGCGCCGCATCATCAGCTGGGGACTCGACGGCGCGGGCACCACCGCCCGCGACTGGACCGAATCCCCACGCGCGACGGGCTGATCGACCTAGCATCGGGCTCGTGCCGACAGTCAACACCGCCCACGGAGCCATCGATATCGCCGACCTCGGCGTCACGCTCATGCACGAGCACGTCTTCATCATGAGCAGCGAGATGGCCCAGAACTACCCCGAGTCCTGGGGTGACGAGGCCAGCCGGGAGGCCGATGCGATCGCACGGCTCACCGAACTCAAGTCCCGCGGCATCGACACCATCGTCGACCTCACCGTGGTCGGACTGGGCCGCTACATTCCGCGCATCGCCCGGATCGCCGCGGCCACTGAGCTCAACATCGTCGCCGCCACCGGCTTCTACACCTATAACGATCTGCCGCTGACCTTCCACTTCAACGCGCCCAAAAACGGACATCCGGACCCCATGACCGAGATGTTCGTCCGCGACATCGATCACGGCATCGCCGACACCGGCATCAAAGCCGCAATCCTCAAGTGCGCCACCGACGAACCCGGCGTCACCCCGGGCGTCGAGCGAGTCCTGCGGGCCGTCGCCCAGGCCCACCGGCAGACCGGGGTGCCGATCTCCACCCACACCCACGCGGCCAGCCGGCGCGGCCTCGAACAGCAGCGCATCTTCGCCGAGGAAGGCGTGGACCTGTCCCGGGTGATCATCGGCCACTGCGGCGACACCACCGACATCGGCTACCTCGAGGAGTTGATCGCCAACGGTTCCTACATCGGCATGGACCGCTTCGGCGTCGACGTCTTTCTCCCGTTCGAGGAACGGGTCGCGACCGTCGCAACCATGTGCGCGCGCGGCCACGCCGGAAAGATGGTGCTCTCGCACGACACCTGGTGCTACTTCGACGCGTTGCCTGACGAGCTCACCGCGCAGGCCCTTCCGAACAGCCATTACCTGCACATCCACAACGACGTGCTGCCCGCCTTGCGTGAGCGCGGGGTGACCGAGCAGCAGATCACCACGATGCTGGTGGACAATCCGCGACGAATCTTCGAGCGCAAGGGCGGGTACTGAGATGACCGACGCCTTCCCGACCATCCCGACCGCCGTCAGCCAACTGGTCGCGGCTGATCCCGACCGGCCCGCGGTAACCTGCGGGGACGTCACGCTCACCCGGGCCGAACTGGAGCGCTCCGCCAATCGACTGGCCCGTGCCTACGCCGAACGCGGTGTGCGGCAAGGTGATTACATCACCATCAATTTGCCCAATTCGATCGAATGGGTGCAGGCGGTCCTGGCCACGTGGAAGCTTGGCGCGGTGCCGCAGCCGTTGTCACCCCGGTTGCCGGACGCCGAGTTCGCCGGGATCCTGGCGTTACGTCCCCGGGCCCTGGTGGTCGGCCGCGACGCCGGTGAAACACCCTGGGTTCCAGCCGGTTTCACCCCTGACGCCGGACTGTCCGACGCGCCACTGCCCGAGGCGGTCTCGCCGACGTGGAAGTCGATGGCCTCGGGCGGCAGCACCGGCCGCCCGAAGCTGATCGAGGCGGGCGGCGACAGCCGGGTGCCCGCCCTGATCGGCGTTCCGCTGGGCGCCCAGCCCGGAGACGTCACGCTGATGTCGGTGCCGATGAGCCACAACACCGGTTTCACCACCTTCGCCATCGCCCTGCTGCAAGGCCACCACCTGGTGTTGATGCCCCGTTTCGACCCGGTGGAGTTCCTGCGGCTGGTCACCGAACACCGCGTGACGTTCCTGACCACGGTGCCGACCATCATGCAGCGCCTGCTGCCGGTCTACCGGGCCGACCCGAAAGCCTATGACCTGTCCAGCATTCGACGCTTCTGGCACGTCGGCGCACCCTGCCCGCCCGCGGTCAAACAGGCGTGGATCGACCTGGTCGGCCCAGATGCGCTGTGGGAGCTCTACGGCGGTACCGAACTGCAGGCCCTGACCTTCATCTCCGGTGAGCAGTGGCTGCGACATCCGGGTTCGGTCGGCGTGGTGGTGGCCGGTGAGATGAAGGTGCTCGACGACGACGGAGCCGAATGTCCCCCTGGCGTGACCGGTGAGATCTACATGCGGCCCGGTCCCGGCAGTGCGCCCACTTACCGTTATGTGGGCAGCACGGCCAAGAGTCGCGACGGCTGGGACTCCCTCGGAGATCTCGGGTATTACGTCGACGACGGGGACGAGCGGTTCTTCTACCTCAACGACCGGCGCGTCGACATGTTCACCGTGGGCGGGAAGAACGTCTACCCGGCCGAGATCGAAGCCGCGCTGGCCGACCATCCGGACGTGTTGTCCTGTCTGGTGGTCGGTGTACCGCACGAGGATCTGGGTCAGGTGCCATACGCCTTGGTGCAGACGTGTGACGGGTCCGGCCTCGACGCCGCGGCCGTCCAGGACTTTCTGCACGAGCGCCTGTCCGGCTACAAGGTGCCCAGCTGGGTGGAGTTCGCCGACACGCCGCTGCGTGACGACGCCGGCAAGGCGCGCCGCACCGCGGTGCGCGACGAGGTCATCGCGCGGCTGGGGCAGGCTCCGGCTCGTCGGTGATCGAACTGTCCAGCGGCGGCACCGGACGCTCGTTGCGGTACTCCCACCGCCGCAACGCCTCCCGGCACGGGGATTCGACCAGCGCATAGCTCACCGCGGCCAGCGCGAAGCCGAACACCAGCGTCAGGATCAGCACCACGAGCATCTGCCCGTTGAACAAGAACTCGCCGATCATCGGGAACACCATGGCCAACGCGGCCAGATGCCAGACGAACAATCCGTAGGACCAACGGCCCAGCGTCACCATCACCTTGTTGCCCAGAATCCGGTGGCCGGTGTCGGGATGGTCGAGGACCAGCGGGGCCAGCAGCGCGCCCGCGACGATCGCACCCATCGCGGTCTTCAGCGTCACCTGGCCGACCGAGCCCGGGCGTAGCCCTTCCAGACCGGCCAGCGGCGAGGCCGCGATCGCGAATGCCACCGCGGCGATCACACCCATCAGGATGCGGCGCCGAGCCAGCCGGTGCACCCATCCGAATGGGCTCACCGTGAGTTCGGCGAGCACCATGCCCGCGGCGAACCACGAGAAGAAGGCCGGCGGCCAGTTCCACGGATTGAGTCCGGTAGTGCCGTCGAACGGAATGCGCACCCACAACAAACTCAGTGCCGCCACGGCGATGATGACGCCGATGCGGGCCCGCACGGGCAGCCGCCGCGCCAAGAGCGCCAGCACCGGCAAGGCCAGATAGAAACTGACCTCGACCGAAAGGCTCCACATCTGCGTGAGCCCCGCAGTGAGCGTCAGCGGCACATAGATCTGGGTCAGGGTCAGGTTCGCCAGCCACACCGTCACGTCGGCCTTGGCCTCGGGCAGCAGCAGGATGATCACCACGACCGCCACCAGATAACCGGGCATGATGCGCACGATGCGGGAGCGCAGGTAGTGACCGGTGCGGGGGCGAGGACGCAGGCCCCGGGCGGCCGCGGCATGGCCCCGCCAGAGCAGGAAGCCCGAGAGCGCGAAGAACACCGCGACCGCGAGGTCGAACCGGCCGAAGAATCGGCCGGTCACCCCGGTGGTGTGCCCGGTCTGGAAAGCCACGTGGGTGAGCACCACACCCATGGCCGCGCAGGCGCGCATGCCTTCGACGGCCGGCAGGAAGCTGCGCGTTCCGCCGACCTGCTCCGGACCGTTCTGGACGTCCGATGCTGCCGTCGCCACGGCGACCAGTGTGCCGCGCTGTGGCAACCCCGCCAAAACTGCGGGTTAATGCACCCGCGGAGTGCCACCGGAGTAAGTAATGGCCTTAAATAGTGCTGTTAGGGTCGAACGGGTTTGCCTCACGACGAGTTGGCCCACACTGAAGGAGGCCCGGTTTGAACCGCGCAGTGGCGCTGCGTATCGCAGCATGCGGACTGATGGGGCTGGGTGCAGCCCTACTCATCGCCGCACTGTTGCTGACCACCTACACCAAGGGCAAGATCGCCAAGATCCCGCTCAACCTGGATACCAGCCTGGTCAGCGATGGCACCGCGACCGCTTTTGATCCGGAATCGCTGGTGGCCGAGAAGTTCTCCGTCGACCGCAACGTGCCGGTCGCGCTTCAACAGCAGGTCAGCGTGGAATCACCGTCCAACGCCGAGGTCGTGACGCTGCAGGTGGGCAGCACGCTGCGACGCACGGACCGGCAGAAGGACTCCGGCCTGTTGTTGGCGATGGTGGACACCGTCACCATGAACCGGAGCTCCGCGCTGGCCGTGTCGAGCGACAACAACCCGGGCGGGGCACTGCAGAAGCCGCGGGCCATCGAGGACGAGAAGCCGCCGACCAACGTCGCGCTGCCGCACGAGGGCCTGACCTACCGGTTCCCGTTCGACACCGAGAAGAAGACCTACCCGTTCTTCGACCCGATCGCGCAGAAGGCGTTCGACGCCAACTATGACGGTGAAGAAGACGTCAACGGGCTCACCACCTACCGGTTCATCCAGAATGTCGGCTACGACTCCGACGGCAAGCTGGCCGAGCCGGTGAAGTACTCGTCGCTGTACGAGGACGACGCAGACAGTTCGGTTACCGCCACGGCCGCGATGTGGGGAGTGCCCGGTGAACCCGACGAGCGGATCACGATGGACCGCTTCTACGCCGCGCAGCGCACCTTCTGGGTCGATCCGGTGTCCGGCACCATCGTCAAGGCGCAGGATCACGGCTACCAGTACTACGCGCGGGACGCGCTCAAGCCCGAGGTGACCTACGTCGACTACAAGGTCACCTACAACGAGGAAACGGTCGAGTCCCAGGTCGCGGCCGCTCAGGATGAGCGTGACCGGGTGTCCCTGTGGACCCGGGTCCTGCCGATCACGTTCGCCGCACTGGGCCTGCTGGCGCTGGTCGGTGGCGCCGTCGTCGGTTCGTTCGCGCTGCGCGCCGAGTCGACCCTGATCGATCCCGGCCTCGACACCGCCGATCACGGATTCTTCAACACCCAGGGCTTCCAGGTGCCGGGTGCGGAGGCCAAGACCGAGAAGCTGCCCGCACAACGGCCGTCCGACCTACCACCGGACCGGTAGATCTGCGCCTGCGCTCCGCCCTGCTGCCGGCCTATGCGCTGGCGCTGTCCTTACTGGTAACCGGGCCCCTACTGGGGCCCGGTTACCTGCTTTTGCGCGACGCCGTCTCGACCCCGCGGTCGTACCTGTCGGACGCGGCGCTCGGGCTGACCGAGGCCGCACCCCGGGCACTGCCGCAGGATTTCTTTGTCGCGGTGACCTCGGCCGTCATCGACGGCGGGATCGTGGTCAAGGTCCTGTTGGTGGCGGGGTTGTGGCTGGCGGGCTGGGGTGCGGCCCGGCTCGCCTCGGCCGTGCTGGGCTGCGGTTTGCCCGGCCAGTTTCTCGCGGCAACGCTGGCCGTCTGGAATCCATATGTGGCCGAACGGTTGTTGCAGGGTCACTGGAGCCTGCTGGTCGGCTACGGCTGCCTGCCCTGGGTGGCGGCGGGTGTGCTGCGGCTGCGGGCGGACCCCCGCACGCGAGGAGGACAAAACGGTTCGCGCCTCGGGGCGGTGTGGGGTCTGATGTTCTGGATCGCCCTGGCCGGCTTGACGCCGACAGGCCTGATGCTGGCCGCCACCATCGCGCTGGTCTGCCTCGCCGTCCCCGGCACCGGATGGGGGCGACTGCGGGTCGGTGCCCTGGCATTAGGGGCGGCCGCACTTGCCGCGATGCCGTGGCTGGTGGCCGCGGCCGTCGGGGGCACGGTGTCATCCCCGGCGTCGGCGGCCGGGGTCCACGCATTCGCGGCCAGGGCCGAGCCGGGTCTTAGCACCCTGGGCAGCCTGGCCGGCTTGGCCGGTATCTGGAATGGCGATGCGGTACCCGACTCACGCACAACGCTTTTCGCATTGGTCGCGACGGCGGTGCTGATCATCATCGTGGCGCTCGGCCTGCCGGTCGTGCTGCGTAACCGCACGGCGGCCCCGCTGCTGCTCCTGGCCGCGGTGGCGGTGGTGATCCCGGCGGCCATGGCCACCACCCCTGGGCTCGCATTTGTCGAAGCGACCATCCGGACCGCGCCCGGCCTCGGCGTGGTGCGTGACGGGCAGAAGTGGGTGGCCCTGGCGATGCCAGGCTACGTGCTGGCTGCCGCTGCCGCACCCGACACGTTGCGCCGGCTGCGGGTGCCATCGGCCGCTTCGGCTGCGGTGGGCTGTGCTGCGCTGATCGCGGTACTGCCCGACTTGGCCTGGGGCGTGGGCAATCAGATGCGCGCAGTGCAGTATCCGACCGGGTGGGCCGCCGCGACAGCGACGATCAACGCCGATCCCCGGCCGGTGGTGGTGCTGCCACCGGACAGCATGCGGTTGTTCTACTGGTCGGGTACCGCGCCGGTACTCGATCCGCTGCCCCGGTGGCTGCGCGCCGAGGTGCTGTCGACCGGCGATCTGGTGATCGGCGGTCAGCTGGTGCCCGGGGAGGGGAGGCGGGCTCGCGCGGTTCAGGATCTACTGCGCTCGGGCGCCGACCGCCCAACCATGGCCGACGCCGGTGTCGGCTGGTTGGTGGTCGAAACCAACGGTGTGCCGGCCGAATTGGACCTTCCGGTGGCCTACCGGGATGGCGACGTCGCCGTGTACCGGATTGGCGGCGATCACCCGGCCTCGCCTCACCGAGGCGTGATGATCGCCGCGCATGGGGTGTGGCTGGGAGTGCTGGCCGGCGGGGCGCTCGGGATGGCTGTGAGCTTCTGGCGAGCACATGGACGATCAGGCCGGCGCGGTTAGCCTCGGCGGATCGGGGTGTCGTGCGTGGCGGTTCTGCGTGTCGCGGCGCGGAAGCAGGTGCCTAGTTGCCCGGCTGCGCGCGACTTTTCAGCGACAATGGGTTTGATGAGGCCAGCGATGCCCGTGTGGCAATTGTCGCTGGAAAGTCGCTGACAGCCGGGCACATCGACATCACGTCGAAAACTGCGATTCGCGTGACCAGCGGCGCCCGCTCGACCCCTGGCGGACTAGACCAACCCACTGACGTACTGCCGCTCGTATACGGACCCCAGCACGGTGCGCATCGCATCCGCGCTGAGCCGCCAAGAGAACTCGTCGCTGCGGGTCTGCGCCTTGCTCCCCAGCTGCACTCGCATCACCGGATCGCTCAGCAGCTGGCGGATCCCCGCGACCAGGCCCTCACGGTCCTCGACCAGCAGACCGGTGACCCCGTCGACGATCGAGTCGGTCAGCCCGCCGGAGGCGCGGTAGCCGATGGTCGGCACCCCGTGTTGGGCGGCCTCGGTGACAGCGAGCCCCCAGCCTTCTTTGCGCGAGGGCAGGACATGGACCCAACTCTGCTGCAGCACACGGTGTTTGGTTTCTTCGTCGACATGACCGTGGAACGTCACCGAATCGGAGATGCCGAGCAGTTCGGCGTGCTCGACCAGCCGCCGCTGCCACCAACCACCGCCGAGAATGTCCAGGTGCAGCCCGGGCACTTCCGCACGCAGTGCGGCGACCGCTTCCAACGCATCTTCGATCTGCTTGTGCGGCACCAGCCGCGACAACACCACCAGCCGCGGGCTGGTCGAGCGGGGCAGTTCCAGCGTGGGGCCCGGGGCCTCGTCAAGGCCGTTGCGCACCACTGCGATCCGGCCGGAATCGACCCCGAGTTCATTCAGGTCGCGGGCCGAGGGCAGTGACACGGTGACGTACTGGTTGCGACGGTGCAGTCGCGGCGAGAGTTTCGACTCGACGAACCAGCCGATCCGGCCCTTCATCGGGCCGGCCACCGGCCACAGTTCGCGGTGACAGTGATGCACGAGCACCGCGACCCGCCGGCCGAACGCGAGCCGAGCCAGGAAGGGCAGCCCGTTCTGGGTGTCGACGACGACGTCGGGCCGAACCCTGCGCAGCGGCCCGAGGCCGACGCGGGCGGCCACCATGGCCAACCCGGCCCAGATGTAGACGCTGTAGGGACCGCCGGCTCTGTTGATCTTGACGCCGTCGACCACCTCGCGCCGCGCCGCGCCCGGGTACCGCGCGGTGCGCAGCGTGACGTCGACGCCGTCATCGGCCAGGCACGCACCGATCCGTTGCAGATATGCCTCGCTGCCGCCGCCCTGCGGATGCCCCGTATCGCGCCAGCAGAGCAGCAGGACGCTCCGCAAGCGTGGGTCGGGACGGGCAGACATCGTGTTGAGGGTACCGGTCAGTAGGTTGAGCGGGTGCAGCCCAGCGACATCTCGGCGCGCTTCGCCCGCCGGGCCACCTTGAACCGGTCGGTGCGGCTACTCGCGCAATTCCGGTTCGAGCAGAGCCAACCCGCCCGGTTCTACGGCGCGCTGGCCACCGATACCGTCGCGATGACCACGGACTTGTGGACGGGCGCCACCGGTGAATCCCCTGCCGGCCGCACCGTGCTCGACGTCGGCGGCGGGCCCGGCTACTTCGCGTCGGCGTTCGATCACGCCGGCCTGCGCTACATCGGAGTGGAGCCGGATCCGCGCGAAATGCACGCGGGACCAGCTGCGGACACGACAGAAGGCACGTTCGTGCGGGCCTCCGGGATGGCACTGCCGTTCGCCGACGACAGCGTCGACATCTGCCTCTCCTCCAATGTCGCCGAGCATGTGCCGCACCCGTGGCGGTTGGGCAACGAGATGTTGCGGGTCACGAAGCCGGGTGGGCTGGCGGTGTTGTCCTACACGGTGTGGCTGGGTCCGTTCGGCGGCCATGAAATGGGGCTGACGCACTATCTGGGCGGAGCCCAGGCGGCCGAGCGCTACACCCGCAAACACGGCCACCGACCGAAGAACGACTACGGCTCGTCGTTGTTCGCGGTGTCGGCCGCCGACGGTCTGCAGTGGGCCGCCGCCACCGGCGCGCTGATCGCGGCTTTTCCGCGCTACCACCCACGATGGGCCTGGTGGATGACGGCGGTGCCGGGGTTGCGGGAGTTCCTGGTGAGCAATCTGGTGCTGGTACTACGACCGTCCTGAAACCGTCAACTGGAACAGGTTCTCGTTTTTCTGGGAAATCTAGGTAATGTGACGGCCATGACACAAAGCGCAGCCGCCATAAGGACGGAATTCGACAAACTGTTCATCGGCGGCCACTGGGTGGAGCCCTCGACCTCCGAGGTCATCGAGGTCTTCTCCCCCGCGACCGGCGAGAAGGTCGGCCAGGTCCCGCTCGCCGCCGAAGCCGACGTCAACGCCGCGTGCGCTGCGGCCCGCAAAGCCTTCGACGAGGGCCCGTGGCCCCACATGTCGCCCGAGGAGCGCCAGGCCGTGCTGGCCAAGGCCGTCGAGCTCATCAACGAGCGGGCCGAGGAGTTCAAGCACCTGCTGAAGCTGGAGACCGGCCAGCCTCCGACCATCGTCGACATGATGCAGTTCGGCGCGGGCGTGTCGAGCCTGCAGTACTACGCCGGCGCGGCCGACAAGTACGACTGGAAGGGCATCCGCGACGGCATCTACGGCCAGACCCTGGTCGTCAAGGAGCCGATCGGCGTCGTGGGCGCCGTCATCGCCTGGAACGTGCCGTTCTTCCTGGCCTGCAACAAGCTGGGCCCGGCCCTGCTTGCCGGCTGCACCGTGGTGCTCAAGCCGGCCGGTGAGACGCCGCTGACCACCAACTTGTTCGCCGAGGTGTTGGCCGAGGCCGGCCTGCCCGAAGGCGTTCTCTCGGTGGTGCCGGGTGGCCCCGAGACGGGCCGCGCGCTGACCTCCAACCCCGAGCTGGACAAGTTCACCTTCACCGGCTCCAGCGGTGTCGGCAAGGAGATCGGCAAGATCGCCGCCGAGAAGCTCAAGCCCTGCACGCTGGAACTCGGCGGCAAGTCCGCGGCGATCGTCCTCGAAGACGCCGATGTGGACTCCACGCTGCCGATGCTGGTGTTCTCCGGCCTGATGAACTGTGGCCAGGCCTGTGTCGGGCAGACCCGCATCCTGGCGCCGCGGTCGCGGTACGACGAGATCGTAGGAAAACTTGCGGAAGCTGTCAGTTCAATGCCGGTCGGCCTGCCCGACGATCCGGCCTCGATGATCGGCCCGCTGATCTCGGAGAAGCAGCGAGACCGCGTCGAGGGCTACATCAAGAAGGGTGTCGAGGAGGGTGCGCGCATCGTCGCCGGCGGTGGACGTCCCGAGGGCCTGGATTCGGGCTGGTTCGTGCAGCCGACGGTGTTCGCCGACGTCGACAACTCGATGACCATCGCGCAGGAGGAGATCTTCGGGCCGGTGCTCGTGGTGATCCCGTTCGACGACGAGGACGACGCGGTGCGCATCGCGAACGACTCGCCGTACGGTCTGGCGGGCAGCGTGTACACCACCGACTTCCCGAAGGCCATCGAGATCGCCTCGAAGATCCGTACCGGCACCTACGCGGTGAACATGTACGCCTTCGATCCGGGAGCCCCGTTCGGCGGCTACAAGAACTCAGGCATCGGCCGCGAGAACGGCCCGGAGGGCATCGACGCCTACACCCAGGCCAAGAGCGTGCTGCTGCCGTTCGGCTACACCCCGGAGTAAAACTCTTCGAAACTCGTAAAGGCGCCCTGGGACTGCGGTTTCAAGGCGCCTTTCGTGTGGGCGAGGTTGCACCGACAGCCCACGTTCAGGGTGGGCAACTACGGTGGGCAGCCCAACAACGAGGAGGCACCGTGGCAGTTTCGGTTGATCTGGCCAAGTCGCTCGACAAGGCCTACGAGGACAAGTCGCTCAAGGAGATCCTGGACGCCTCTCCGGCGGCCCTGGCCGGCGTCACCGATGCCGATGCCGAGCACCTCGCCGCGGCGTTCAACATCAAGACCGTGCGCCAGCTCGGGTCCAACAAGTTCTTCGCGGTGGCCGCGGCCCTGGTCGCGCTGGAGTCCGCCGGCTGATTTCCTCGGCGAGCAGACAGAGAATCGCATTACCGAGCACCTCTCAGTGCGATTTTGTGTCTGCTCGCGCCGAGTAACTCAGCGGCCCTGGAAGCTGGCGGCCCGGCGTTCGACGAAGGACTGCACACCTTGGTTTAATCCCCATCGAGACGCCACGGGTCGCGGGGAGCCAACGCCGACCAGCAAAATTATGCAAATGATCATAATTTTGCCGCAGCCCTCCGGCGCCGGGCGCGACCTGTTCAGAAGGCGTTCACCTGCTAGTCTTTTGTCCACAAGGATGTTCGTTGGATACTCGACATCATGCGAGGATTCCATCATTTCTATGGTGGATCGCATAGAAGGGCGGTGCGCGATGTGGGTCGTTGAGCTCAACCTCGCCGGTCACCGGTTCACCGGTCGGGTCCGCACACCGCATACCCCGGTGCGCACCCTCACCCCGCGGATGCTCCTTCGCTGTTCCTCGCAATTCCTGCATGACCGGGTCGCCTGACACCGCCACGAAGCCGCGGAACAAGCGCGGCTCGACGCGCGCCCGCATGCTCGGCAGCGCGGTAGAGGTGTTGCGCGAGCGGGGCGCCGCAGGCGTCACGATCGACGAAGTCCTGGCCCGTAGCGCCGCACCCCGCGGTTCGGTGTACCACCACTTCCCCGGCGGCCGCCGCCAGATCCTGATGGAGGCGCTGCAATACGCCGCGGACACTATCGGCGACGTCATCGGTGCCGAAACCTCCGACAGCGCATGGAATCTCGTGCAACGATTCGTCGAATTCTGGGAACACGTGCTCACCGGAAGCGATTTCACCGCCGGTTGCCCGGTGGTGGCGGTGGCAATCGCCGCCCCGGACGAAGAACCCGACCTCACCGCGGCGGCCGGCGCCATCTTCGACCGCTGGCGCGCGGCATTGACTGCCGATTTCGTTGCCGACGGTTTCGACGAATCCGACGCGTCGTCCCTGGCGGTGATGTGCATCGCCGCGCTGGAGGGCGCCGTGGTGCTGTGCCGGTCGTCGAGGTCGGTCGACCCGCTGCACGACGTCGCTCGGCAACTCGAATTCCTGATCAAGTCAAGGGAATTCGTCCGGCGCAACGGTCTCCCCGGGGTCAGTCGGCCGGCGCCCTGACCCACCGCGCACAGACAAACTCACCGTTGGCCGCAGTTTCGGCCAGCACCCACTCGGAGCGGACCGGCAGCACCGGCGCTCCCGCCCCCAATGTGCACGGCGCATAGCTGACGATCATCTCGTCGATCAATCCGGCCGTGACGAACTGGGCGGCAACGTCTCCCCCGCCGACAACCCAGACATCCTTGCCTGCCGCGGCCGTCGCCAATCGGGTGTGCAGCTCGCCGACATCGCCCGCGTACACCTGGACCGGATGCCCGGCGACGATGATCTCCTGGCGGTGGGTCAGCACCCATGTCGGCTGCTCGTACATCCACTCGTCGGGCTGGTTCTTCACAATCCACTCGTAAGTCGACGACCCCATCACCAGGGCACCGATGGTTTTGATGAACCCGTCATAGCCGAACGGACCCTGTTGGTCGATGTTTCGCGAGATCAGCCAATCCAGGCTGTCCTCGGCGTCGACGATGAAACCGTCCAGGCTCGATGCGGTGTAGTACACGGTCTTCACCGGTCAGTCCTTCCTCATCCATTCCAATGGGTCACCCCGGTCGGGTGCCACGCCGTGGCGTGCCAGCATGCCGCGCACCAGTGCCCGCCGGTGCGCGGAGTACGTCAGTACGTGCGCGACGATCCCGTACAGCTGAAAGGATTCCGGCGGATCACACAGTGCGTCGATCACGGTGTCGCCGAGCCTGCCTGCCGCCGAATACTCCGATATCACTGTGGTCCAGCGTTTTCCGATGACGTGGTGGTGCGCGGCGAGTTGCTCGGCTGTCGCGGTACGGGTGGTATCGCGTGACGGGAAGTCCCTGCCTTCGATGGTCGCCAACCAGACCTCTTTGGTCCACACGATTGCGCCGAGCACCGCGGCGACACTCGGTTCTGGCCCGTCCCAGTCCAGCACCACCTGACCCGGCGAAACCTCCTCGGCCCATTGCCGTTCAGAAAGACCAGCCGCGGCATCGATGAGGTACTCGGTATCGGCGATGTCGTGTACGAGCATGAACTGGGCGATATCCGGGCCGGCCTCCTCGCCCGAGCCGGAATCGCACCACAGCGACTGCGGCGGATGGAAGTGGACACCATTGGGAGCAGTCAGCCGGAAACCGACATCGCCGGCGCGCGACGGCGGCACGCCGAACGCACGACGGAACGCGCGGGAGAACACCTCGGCCGACGACCATCCCTCGGAATCGGCCACCTCGGCCACCCCGGACCCCTGCTGCAACCGCCAGGCCGCCCGCTCGAGCATGACCCGTCGGCGCAGCGCCGCCGGTGGCTCCCCGGTGAGCCTGCGCACTTCCCGGGAGAAGTGGAACTCCGAGGCGAAGCTGCTGCGTGCCATGTCGCCGACGCCCGCGTTCTCGTCGTCGACGACGGCATCGAGCAACTCCCGCAGCCGGTCACGTCCATTCGGTTGGTCCTCCACGTTCACCGAGTATGGTCGGCCACCGACCGCGGGACCATGACATTTCCTGCTGTGGTTACCCGAGCGTGCTCAGCTGTCGAGCACCTGCGCCACCCGGGCCTCGACGTCAACGCCGCCGAGATCTGACAGGTTGACACCGAACCGCTCGGTGAGCGCGTCGAGAACCTGTGCGGCCGTGTCGAATCGGATCTTCTCGGTGCCATCGTGACGGTGGATCGCCAGGTTGCGGCCCCGCAGGTTGGCCCTCGCGTCGTCGGTGACCAGTGCAGCGGTCAGTCCCACGACGAAGATCCCGCCCGGATGCGTTGACACATACCAGCTTCCGACCTCCAGGTCGATCCGCGGCTGCGGCACGGTCGTGAAGCGGTACAGCGGCTGCCACTGCCCGCGCACCTGCGCGGCCAACTCATACTCCGGCGCTCCGCGACTGGCCAGTTCGATCAGCCGGTAGGGCTCGTGGCGGGTCTGCTGCACCGCACCGGTCTGCAGCCGGATCGGCGACGACAGCGTCTGCCCACCGAAGCCGACGTCGACCAGGAAGCGTCCGGCCTCCCCGGGCACCGTCACCGCCAGCACATTGTGGGTGAGCGCGGGCAACGGGGCGTCGGGCTCCTTCATCCAGACCACCCGTCCGGCCAGCCGGTCGACGCCGTAGCCCAGTTCGTCGAGGGCGTAACCGAGTAGTCCGTTGTGCTCGTAGCAGTAGCCGCCGCGGCGGCGGGTGACGAGCTTGTCGGTCAATACGTCCGCGCTGAGATCGGCTACCGGGATACCCAGGAGCGGATCCAAGTTCTCGAACGGGATCGAGCGACCGTGGGCGGCGACGACATCGCGCAGTGTGTCCAGATCGGCTGACGCCGAACCTTGATAATCGATTCTGTCCAGGTAGCCGGCGAGATCAAATCCCATGACCGTCGATCATGCTGCCTCAACAATGGTTCAGGTCAAGTCGGCCGATCAGCCGGCCGGATCATAGCCATGCCGGTTGACCTCTGGTTTTGAGAGGATGGACTGCGGCTACTCGACGGTAGGTGGCGGGGCCCGCAAAGCAAATGGGTTTTTCCGCCTCGACCTGGGTACACTAGCAAAACTAGAACACGTTCCAATTCACATCAGGGGGACCCTGTGGCTGCGACCGACATCGACCCGTCCGAAATCACCAAGTGGGATCCGGGCCTGACCGAGAAGGTCATGGGCTTCTTACGGCCGCTGATCAAGGGTTATCACCGCGCCGAAGTACGCGGGCTGGACAGCTTTCCCAACGGCGGCGCTCTGGTGGTGTCGAACCACTCTGGCGGCTTGTTCCCGCTGGACATCCCGGTGTTCGCGACCGGCTTCTACGAGAAGTTCGGCTACACGCGCCCGGTGTACACCCTCAGCCACGACATGCTCATGGTTGGGCCGACAGCGGCGTTCTTCAAGAAGACCGGCTTCATCCGGGCCAGCCACGAGAACGCCGACGAGGCGCTGCGCTCGGGCGGTGTGGTCGTGGTGTTCCCGGGTGGCGACTACGACGTGTACCGGCCGACTTTGTCGGCCAACAAGATCGACTTCGCCGGACGCACCGGGTATGTGAAGGCGGCCATCAACGCCGGCGTGCCGATCGTGCCGATGGTCGGGATCGGCGGCCAGGAGACGCACCTGTTCCTGTCCCGCGGCACCGGCGTGGCCAAGGCGCTCGGTCCGATCGCGCGGCTGGCCCGCACCAAGATCGTGCCGGTGTCATTCGGATTCCCGTTCGGCCTGTCGGCGGTGCTGCCGCTCAACGTGCCGTTGCCGGCCAAGATCGTGATGAAGACGCTCGAGCCGATCGACATCCTCGCCGAGTTCGGCGAGAACCCGGATATCGACGAGGTCGACGCGCACGTCCGCCGTGTCATGCAACGCGCCCTGGACGAGCTGGCCGAAGAACGCCGCTTCCCGGTGATCGGCTGAGCACCGGTGAATCCGCTCGATCTCCTGACCGGACCACTGGACCGCGTCAACGACACCGTCGGCCTGGTCACCACCATGCGCCGGGCCGGGATCATCACAGCGATGCGCCCGGACAAGTACCTGCGCATCGCCACCGCCATGGCGCGCGAGAACATGAGCGTCACTTCGGGTTTCGCGGCCTCCGCGCAGCGCTGCCCGAACCGGCCCGGCCTGGTCGATGAACTCGGCACACTGACCTGGCAACAGGTGGACCAGCAGGCCGACGCGCTGGCCGCCGGCCTGCAGACGCTGCCCGGTGGCACGCCGAAAGTGCTCGGCATCATGGCCCGCAACCACCGCGGCTTCGTGCTGTCGCTGATCGCCGCGAACCGCATCGGCGCCGATGTGCTGCTGCTCAACACCTCGTTCGCGGCACCGGCGCTGGCCGAGGTCTTGGTACGTGAAACCGACGGCAAGACCAGTGCGGTCATCTACGACGAAGAGTTCAGCGGCACTCTCGATCAGGCACTCGCGGACCGGCCCGACGCCGCGCGGATCGTGGCCTGGACCGACACCAACATCCACGATGTCACCGTGGCCAAGCTCGTCGAGCAGCACCGCGGCCAGGAGCCACACCGGGGCGGTGAGAAGAGCAAAGTCATCTTGCTGACCTCGGGCACCACCGGAACCCCCAAGGGCGCCAAGCATTCCGGCGGTGGCCCCGAGGTGCTGAAGTCGATCCTGGACCGCACCCCGTGGCACACGGAGGAGCGGGTGGTGATCGTGGCGCCGATGTTCCACGCCTGGGGCTTCTCCCAGCTGGCCTTCGCGGCGTCCATGGCGTGCACCATCGTCACCCGGCGCAAGTTCGACCCCGAGGCCACGCTCGAGCTCGTGGACCGCCACCGGGCCAAAGGACTGTGCGTGGTGCCGGTGATGTTCGACCGGATCATGGAACTGCCCGAGAACGTGCTGGACCGCTACGACGGGCGCACGTTGCGGTTCGCCGCGGCCTCCGGATCGCGCATGCGACCCGACGTCGTCACCGCCTTCATGGATCGCTTCGGCGACATCATCTACAACAATTACAACGCCACCGAGGCCGGCATGATCGCCACGGCGACCCCGGCCGATCTGCGCGCCGCGCCCGACACCGCGGGGAAACCCGCCGAGGGCACCGAGATTCGCATCCTCGACAGCGAGTTCCGCCAGGTGCCCACCACCGAGGTGGGCACCATCTACGTGCGCAACTCGACCCAGTTCGACGGCTACACCTCGGGCAGCAACAAGGACTTCCACGAGGGCTTCATGTCCTCGGGAGATGTGGGCTACCTGGACGAGGCCGGGCGGTTGTTCGTGGTGGGCCGGGACGACGAGATGATCGTCTCCGGCGGTGAGAACGTATACCCGATCGAGGTGGAGAAGGTGTTGGCCGGCCATCCCGATGTCGCGGAAGCCGCCGTGATCGGCGTCGACGACGCGCAGTACGGGCAGCGTCTCGCCGCGTTCGTGGTGCTCGCCGGCACAACCACCCCCGACGTGCTCAAGGCGCACGTTCGGGAGAACCTCGCCAATTACAAAGTGCCGCGGGAGATCACCGTGCTCGATGAGTTGCCGCGCAACAGCACCGGCAAGATCGACCGTCGCCAACTCCAGGAGAAGGTGAATGGCTGACCGCCATCGTCGACCAAGAAGCCGGCTGCTCCTTGCCGGTGCTGAGCTGCTCAATGCTGCCAACGCAGTGAAACCGATCGGACGCCGGGGCTACAGCACCGTGCTGGCCTTCGTTTTCGGCTGGCCGACCTCGGAAAACGCGCCACTGTTGATCACCGGTTCGGCCCTCGACGCGCTGCGCCGCGCCGTTCGTGGTGACTATCGCTCTACGAGCGGCCGAATCTCCCTGCTGCTCAAAGTGATTTCCTGGGCGCTGCTGGTACTGGTGCACCGTCGCAATGTGCAATCGCGGCCCTACTTCGAAGACCCGGTACGCGAGGCTCTCGCCGACGAGTACCCGTCGGCACTGCGTCCCCTGCGCCGCGGCGAGGTGTACTCCACGTCGATGAGCCGGCGTCGCTACGTCCGCAAAACCGTGCACTACGGCCCGCATCGGGCCAACCTCGCCGACATCTGGATGCGCCCGGACCTCCCCCGCGACGGCAAGGCGCCGGTTCTGCTGCAGGTGCCTGGCGGAGCCTGGATGATCGGTATGCGCCGGCCTCAGTCGTATCCACTGATGAGCCACCTGGCCGAGCAGGGGTGGATCTGTGTGTCGATCGGCTACCGGATCAGCCCGCGCCACCCGTGGCCCAACCACATCATCGACGTCAAGCAGGCGCTGGCCTGGGTGAAGGCCAACATCGCCGAGTACGGCGGTGATCCCGACGCGGTGTGCATCACCGGCGGATCGGCCGGCGGGCATCTGACCGCGCTGGCGGCGCTGACCCCCAATGACGCCAAGTGGCAGCCGGGTTTCGAGGACGCCGATACCTCGGTGGCGGCCGCAGTGCCCGTCTACGGGCGCTATGACTGGTTCAGCACCACCGGGGCCGGACGCAAGGAATTCGTCGAGATCCTGGAACGGCTGATCGTCAAACTGCCGCTGGCCACCAATGGCCAGGTGTACAAGGACGCGTCACCGATCACGTTGGTACACCCCGATGCTCCACCGTTCTTCGTGTTGCACGGGGTCAACGACTCACTGATCCCGGTGCGTGAAGGTCGTGAATTCGTCAAAGCTTTGCGTGAGGTGTCGAACTCCCCGGTGATCTACGCCGAGATCCCCCATGCCCAGCACGCCTTCGACATCTTCGGATCACCGCGCGGCCACTACACGGCCGATGCTGTCTCCGAATTCCTGAACTGGGCCCGGGTCAGAGCCCAGAACACCGCGGACATCCGCTGATCCGGGATTCTTCACCGCCGCCTGGGTGCAGCCAGCTCTCGCAGGGCCGACATGAACAACTCATCCATCCGCGGGCTCAGCTCGCCCAGCGTCGCGGCGCTGGCATGGCTGGCGGCGCCGAACACCCGATCGAGCGAATCGGCGTCGCCTGTCGCCCCGATGGACAGACACAGGCAGGCCACCCCGTCCGCACGTAATTCCTCGAGTGCCTTGGCAGCGTCCGCCTGCGCGTAGCGACCCTCGTAGCCGTCGTCATATGGGTAGCCGTCGGAGAGCACGACCAGCAACCGATGAGGCGTTCCCGCTTGGCTTTTGAGGATCTCGCCGGCGCCCCGGATTCCTGCCCCGAGCCGCGTGTAGCCGAACGGCTGCAGCCGGCTCAGCCGGGCCCGCGCGCCGGCACCGAATCGTTGCCCGAAGGTCTTGACGGCAGGTAGGTGCACGGCGTGCCGGCCCTGGGAACGAAACCCGTAGATCGCGACGCGGTCGCCGAGCTCTTCGAGTGTCATGGCGAGCGTGGCGGCCGCGCGGCGCTGGTGATCGTGTACGGCAAGGCCCTCTCCGTCGGCGTCGGTCGCCGATCCTGAAGCGTCGACGAGGACGAGCACACCGAGGTTGCGGGCAAGCTTGCGGCGCTTGGTGTACACATGCTCGGGCGGTGAATACCCTGACCGGAGGTCGACGAACAGGTCGATCAAGGCCTCTGTGTCCACGTCGTCGCCGTCGGCGCGGGCACGCAACACTTTGGGACCGAGGCCCACTCGAGCCAGTCTGCGTCGCAGTACGACGTCGCGCGTCACACCGGCAGCTGAAACATCCACCGCTGCCGTGACGGGGAAATCGATTACGCGGCACCAGTTCTCCCGATACCGGTCACCGAAAACGTCCCATTCCGGGTACCTGGCACCACCCACCGCGATTGCCGCACCCGGCTTCTCGGCGCCGGTGAAGTGAATCGGGGTCGGAACCGGACGAGCATTCATGCCGACACGTGACGTCCGCCGGATCGAGGCGACTCCCAGTTCGCCGCCCGCCCCCTCGCTTCCGGAGGAACGGGCGCTACCGAACAGCGTGCGCAGGAATTTCGCGGGCGCCTGCGTTCCGATGGGAACCTCGAACAGTTTGAGGATCCAGCTCTTCTCTGCCGGCCCGTCGTCGCCGTCGTCGTCATCCAGCTCCGACGTCTGCTCGAAGTTCATCCGGAGGTCGGAAGCAGTGGCCTGCGAGCCTGATTCGGCGCGGGTGCGGATCAGGGTGCCCGGTTTGATCGTTCCGAACCAATCCGGTGGTGGGTCGAGCTTGGACTTGCCCAGGGCGATCTGCAACGACTGCTCGGAACTGTCCGATTGCGGAACTGTGCCGGGGCAGACCGCCGCCGCCAAGGGAATCGTCGAACCGAGTTCGGTCAAGACCCGGTGCCCTTCGAGCATCAGGTAGCGGCCGGCCGGCGAAGGCCGGGCCCGCAGGCGCTTGACGTACCGGCCGTCGAGGCTTCCGGCTCCGAGAAGCGCGCTCTGGACCAGCACTTCGCGGCGCTGCTTGTCGGGATGTGCGCCTGCCGACACGAAGACGACCCGCCCGTCGGTGTAGGCGGGCTCGCCTGCGCGGGCCACCGCAACATCGACGGGTCGCCCCGCGAGATATCCGGCCAGAAAACGGAAGTGGTGCGGCTGCGGGCCGGTGCTCACGGTGGGGGCAGGACCGCGTCGGCGAGTTCGCCGAGGCCCCGAATCACATCGGGATCGTCGGAGAGCACCTCCACGACGGCGGACTGAACGGCGTCGCGCAAGCTCAGTCCTTCGGCGACGAGGCCGCCGGCGAGGATCAGCATGCGGGTCGAGGCGACCTCGCTCAGTGCCGAGCCGTCGAGATCCCGGACGGCGTTGCCCAGCACCACCAGCGATGCAGCGGTGGAGGCGTCGATCCCGGCCTCCGCCGCCACGATCTCGGTCTCGATCTCGGCAGCCGGGAAGTCGAGGCTGATCGCGACGAAGCGTTGCCGGGTCGAATCTTTGAGGCTCTTGAGGATGCTCTGGTAACCGGGGTTGTAGGAGATCACCAGCTGAAATCCCGGGGCCGCGGGCAAGGTGGTGCCGAGACGGTCGATCGGTAATTCGCGCCGGTGGTCGGCGAGCGGATGGATGACCACCGTGGTGTCCTGACGCGCCTCCACGATCTCGTCGAGATAGCAGATGGCGCCGTCGCGCACCGCTCTGGTCAACGGCCCGTCTACCCAGACGGTTTCACCGCCCTTGAGCAGGAAGCGGCCCACCAGATCCGCCGACGTCATGTCCTCGTGACCGGCGACGGTGATGAGCTCACGGCCGAGATCGTGGGCCATCGCCTCGACGAAGCGCGTTTTGCCACATCCGGTAGGGCCCTTGAGCAGCACCGGCGCGCCACGGCGGGCGGCCGCCCGGAAGGTTTCGACCTCCTTCCCGGAGGGACGGTAGAACGGCGGCGGGGACTCCGGTGCGGTGACCGGACGAAACTTACTGACAGTCATCGCGTTTCGCCCTGAACGATCGGCACGGCGGGCGGGATCGTCGCCCCTTCCGGGAGCACCAGTTGACCCTCGTGGTTGATGTAGCCCGAACGGTTCGTCGGCAACGGCAGCTCTGGGTTGGGGCATGGCCGGTCGGTGCCCTCGCCACAGATGCCGGGGTTGAAGTAGGAGCGCTTCTGTACATCCTCGGGCCACGCATCGCCGTGCATGCCGAGCCAGGTCGCCGGGACGTTGTAGAACAGGAAGAAGCATGCGCTGACCCCGCCGAAGATCGCCAGGAAACGGATGAACTGTTGCTTGACGAAACCCCCACGGATCTGGTCGATTCCGCGTTCGACGACCGTGCGACCGCGATCATCGGTGAAGAAGCGCAGGCAGCACAGCGCCGCCTGGACACCGCCCCACATGAATCCCTCGTAGATCGGCCACTGGTAGTAGGTGCCGGCATTGAACGACAGCGATTGGATGGCGCCGGGGTAGGAGTAGAACCCGATCGGCAGCATGACCAGGGCTTCCATCACGAAATCGAAGACAATCGCGATGCCGTAGGTGACCAGGATGAGGCGCAGGGTGCTGATACCGGGCCACCGGTTCTTGATCTTGCGCATGATGGCGCATCCGACGATCGTCAGCAGCAGCACACCGTAGGCATAACCGGGGACGTTGGTCAGCAGCGGCTCGGGCACGGTATGCCCGGGTTCCTCGTGGGCCACCCAGCCCGGGATGTGCGGCGCCCATGAGCCCTGGTTGAACAGCCACGCGTTGTACGTGCACCAGGTGCTGTAGTAGTTGAGCATCGGATCCTGGAACATCATCAGGCCCATCGACACCAACAGCATGCCGTCGAGGGTGATCCGACGTTCGCGAACCCACGGGCGAATAATGAAGAACCACAGGGCAACTGGCAGACCCACCCAGAGCACGACGGCGTTGGCGATCAGCGGGATCTTCATGTACAGCGGCGGCTCGGTCGGGCCGCCCGACACCGGCTCGAAGTACGGTCCGGTAACCCAGCGGATGAACACGTACAGCGTGTATGCCAGGAAGACGGTGCCGACGGTCGCCCAGATCTTGAACGCGTTCGATGACGACGGACCTGGCTTTTCTAGGTCAGCGATCCCGCTGACCGGTTCGGTGACGACGGACTTCTTGGACAGATCACTCATGATCGGTTTCCCCTTGACGATCGTGGAGGCAGTCGGCGGTGCGAGCCGCCCAACCCGTGCAAATATACTCACGGGTATCTGAGATTCCAATAGGTCACTCAGAATCTGTGGCAGACTTCTGCCATGGCGGAACGCTGGACCCGGGAACGCAGACTCGAGCACACCCGCTCGGTGCTGCTCGATGCCGCCGAGGAGGTGTTCGCCGAAAAAGGCTTTGCGCCAGCCACTCTCGATGACATCGCCCGTGCCGCCGGCTACACGAAGGGCGCCATCTACAAGCACTTCACCACCAAGGAAGACCTGTTCCTGGCCGTCAGCGACCGCTACTGGCGGCGCTATTTCGAGAACTTCTCTGAGGTGATGTCGAGCGCGACGCAGATCGGCGAAGCGGAGCTGGACGAAATCGCCAAGCGCTGGCGCCAACTCAGCCGGGACCGCGGTGCCGAACATGCCGCGTTGGGGCACGAGTTCACGCTCTATCTACTCCGCAACCCCGATGCGCGGGAACGAGTGACCACCAAGCGCGCCGAAGTCGTCGAGGCACTGGGCAAGTTCATCGCCACCGGGATGGAACGCTGGGGCGCAACGTTGCGGATTCCGGCGCCCACGTTCGCTCAGGTCCTCATCGCCACCAGCGACTCGGTGGTGCTGGGCAGCGAACTCGACGACGTCGACCTGTACCGCCCGATCGTCGACATGTACGTGTCGGCGATCAAGTTGCCCTAGGGTTCGGTAGCCCGCCGATCGGCCCGCCACTGCACCGAACCCAGTCCGGTGAGCAGCGAGTTGACCGCGTCGACGATCAGGTCGTGGTCGAGTGGGTCGATCATCCGATTGGTGGCCATGGTGGCCAGCCCGTGCACGGTGGCAAATATCAAAGTGCCCACCCGACGCACGTCGCCGGCCGCCAGTTCCCCGGCGCCCTGCCCCCGCTCGACAAGCGTTCGCACCGGGGCGAACGCGGCATCACGCGCCTCGGTCAGGGCATCGGGAGCCTCGGCGAGGTAGCGACTGCTCGCCATCAGTTCGAGCAGCGCCGGATTGTCGGTGGCGAATCGAATGTAGGTGGTGGCAATCTTTTCCAGCCCGGCGCCCACCGAATGACCGGGCTGTACCGCGTCTTCCAGCGCCCGGTGCAGCCGATGAAACCCGTCGGCGACAAGCGCCTCCAGCAGTGCCGCCTTGTCGTCGAAGTGCCTGCGGGGTGCACCGTGGCTGACCCCGACCGCGCGCGCCAGTTCGCGCAGCGACAGACCGTCGACACCGGACACGCGCAGCGTCTGGCCGGCCTGCGCAAGCAAGGCCGCCCTGAGATCGCCGTGGTGGTAGCGCCCGGTCGACATGCCACGCACCCTAGCAAGAATGTTGCCATTGACAGCATTGTTGCCACTGACTACATTCCGTTCGGTGACCTGGACCACAGGACCCGGCCCGTCGGCGACCACCACGCGCGGCGCGGTGCGGACCGTCAAGAGCTTCTGCCGCATCTGCACCTCGGTTTGCGGGATCCTCGTCGAGGTCGAGGGCGACACCGTGACCCGGGTTCGCGGCGATCGGGACCACCCGTTGTCGAAGGGCTATGCCTGCCCGAAAGGCCGCGCGTTACCGCAGATGCACCACCATCCCGACCGAATCGAGCGGCCGCAGTTGCGCATCGACGGCAGACTGCAGGACACCTCCTGGACAAGGTGTCTCGACGATCTCGGGACCCGCCTCAAAGGCATCATCGACCGACACGGGCCCGCGTCGGTGGGCATCTTCTTCGGAACGGGCGTGGGCATGGACGCCACCGGCACCCGAGTGGCAGAAGCGTTACATGCGGCCATCGGCACCCCGGCCAGGTTCAGCCCCTTGACGATCGACGGCACCGCCAAGCCGCTGATCTCGGATCTGGTGGGCGGATTCGTCGGCCTGTCCGGCCGGCCCGACTATGACAACGTCGACTTCATGGTCTTCATCGGCACGAATCCGGTGATCTCGCACGGCCATGCCATCGCCGTACCCAATCCGACCGGCACGGTCCGCGGGATCGCCGACCGCGGCCAGGTGTGGGTCATCGATCCACGCCGCACCGAGACCGCACGGCTGGCAACCGGCCACCTGGCGCCGCGCCCCGGCACCGACCATGCGGTGCTGGCCTATCTGGTGCGCGAAATCCTGTTGCGCGGAGTCGATCCCGATGTGCCGGTGCAAGACTGCGATCGGTTGACCGCTGCCGTCGAACCGTTCACGCTCGAGCGCACCGCCGAATTGTCCGACCTCGCGCCCGAGCAGCTGCGGGGTTTCCGGGACGCGGTGCTGGCTTCACGAAGGATCGCTATCGAAACGGGCACCGGGGTCACCATGACCGCGGACAAGGCCAACGTCACCCAATGGCTCGCCTGGGTCCTGATGATCCTGACCGGCTCGATGAACCGGCCCGGCGGATTCTGGTTCCATCCCGGCTTCTCCTATCAGCTCGAGACGTTCGAACTGCCCATCTCTGCGGCGGACGGATCGTTCGGCCCGGGCCCGCGCAGCCGGCCCGAGACGCAGTCGTTCATGAACGAATGGCCCTGTGCAACATTGCCCGACGAGATCGAGGCGGGAAACATCCGCGCGCTGATCAACCTCGGCGGCAGCCTGCTCACCTCGTTCCCGAACAGCACGGCGCTCAGACCGGCGCTGGCCAAGCTCGAGGTGCTGGCCACCACCGAGATCATCGCCAACGAAACGGTGGCGATGTCGACCCACGTGTTGCCGACCAAGGATCAGCTGGAACGCCCGGACATCACGATCTGGGATGCGCTCAGTTCGCGGGTGTCCGCCCAGCACACGCCGGCTGTGGTGCCCGCCGTCGGTGACCGCCGATCGATGTGGTGGTTTCTGGCCGAACTCGGGCGACGACTCGGCCACGAGATCGCCGATCCCCGTCAGCCCGACGACACAGTGCTCGCCGGGCTGACGGCAGCGGCCCGCTGCGACTTCGAAGAGCTGACTGCGACCGGCTGGATGGATGCCGGCCACGAACTGCCCGCGCCCTGGGTGGAACGGCACATCGAGCGCATGGGCGGATGGCGAGTGGCGCCGCAGATTCTCGTCGACCGGTTGGCGGACCTGAAAGATACGGCCGCACTGGTTCTGATCCCGCGTCGGCAGATGCGACGGCTCAACGCGCAGTTGGACTTTCTCGGCGATGCCGCCGATGTGCTGATCAACCCCGATGACGGGGCCGCCGCCGGCGTCGCCGACGGCGCGGCCGTGACGGTGCGTAACGCCCACGGTGAGATGACCGGACGGGCGAAACTCGACCCAGGGATCCGACGCGGCGCAGTCTCGGTGCCGCATGGCCATGTGGAGGCAAATGTGAACGAACTGACCGACAGGGACGACGTCGACTTGGTGACCGGCATGGTGCGCTATTCCGGTGTGCCCGTGAGTCTGCACCCCGCCCGATGAGCGCTGACCTGAAGGTGGTGCAGTGGGCCACCGGGAACATCGGTCTCAAGGCCCTGCGAGAGGTCATCAACCATCCCGCGATGACCCTGGCCGGGGTTCATGTCTACGGCGCGGACAAGATCGGGCGCGACGCTGGTGAGTTGTGCGGCGTGACACCGATCGGTGTGCGGGCCACCGGCCGCATCGAGGACGTGCTGGCACTGTCTCCGGACTGCGTGCTCTACATGCCGCGCACTTTCGACGTCGACGATGTGTGCCGACTGCTGGAGTCGGGCATCAACGTGGTGGCAACCTGCGGTCAGTTCCATCACCCCGCGAGCATGGACCCGCAGCTACGGGACCGGGTGGAAACCGCCTGCCGGGCCGGAGGTGCGTCGGTACACAGCACCGGCAGCAGTCCCGGCTTCATCTCCGAGGCGCTCCCGCTGGTTCTCACCTCGACCCAACGACGACTCGATGGCCTCGTCATCGAGGAAAACGCCGACCTGTCCAAGCGCCACTCCCCCGAGTTGTTGTTCGACGTCATGGGGTTCGGCCGTGACCTGGCACCGTTCGACCAGTTCCGCGCCGACTATCTGGCGGCCAGTTTCGGGCCCTCACTGCTCCTGCTGGCCGACGCGGTCGGGCTGCCGCTGCAGCAGGTGACCGCCCGTGGCGAATTGGCCGCCACCCCACAGGAAGTTCACATCGCCGCGGGCACCCTCAAAGCTGGAACCGTTGCCGCACAACGTATCACCGTCGCCGGAATGCGTGACGGGCAGGAGCTGCTCACCTTCCGCGCCACCTGGTACTGCGCCGCCGACCTCGAGCCGGCCTGAGAGGTTCGGGAAACCGGCTGGCATGTGTCAGTGGCCGGCGACGCCCCGCTGGAGGTGACCCTGCGGATGCCGATACCCCTGGAACGGATGGCCGAGACCACACCGGGATACACCGCCAACCGTGCGGTGAACGTCGTCGCCGCGGTATGTGCCGCGCGTCCGGGCATACGATCGACGCTCGACCTGCCCCCGGTAGCGGCTCAGTTCGCCTGAGTGCCCTAGAAAACCCGGACCTGCCCTTCGAGCACAGGAACCGTCTCGGGCAGCTTGTAGGTCTGAATCCCGTTGCGGAACATCACATTCTCGCGGGCATGCTCGGGCAGATGCTTGACCAGCCAACGGGGATCGTCAAAGGTCCAGTGCGGGTAATCCGACGAGAACAGCAGGATCTTGTCGCACTCCATCCACTCGAAGGCCCGCGACAGTTCGGTCTTGTCCTCGGGATAGTCCAGCGGCTGGGTGGTGAACTTGATGTGGTCCTTGACGTACTCGGATGGTTTGCGCTTGATGTCCATCCAGGACTTGCGGGCTTCGTAGATGGCGTCCATGCGCCACATCAGCGGCAGGATCCAGGTGAAGGCGTGCTCGACGAACACAATGCGCAGTGTCGGAAACCGGTCGAAGACCCCGTCGAAGATCAGGCTCATCACCTGATTGGCCGCCAACAGCGAGTACGTGACCATGAAATCGTGGTTGTAGCTGGGCAAGCCGACCGGCGGCAATGGCAGCTCGTCGTATTCACCCCGGGACAGGTGACAGCTCACCGTGATGTCGTGCTTGGTGGCCGCGGCCCAGATCGGGTCGTACTTCGGATCACCCCATGACGGGCGCGGCTCGGCCTTGATCAGAATCTGTGCCATGAAGGGATGGCCGGCCCACCGTTCGACCTCCTGTGCCCCGAGTTCCGGTGCTTCAACGGCCAGGCAGATGGAACCGCGCCACCGCTCATGCCAGTTGTTGTGACTGTCCAGCCAGTGATTGGCCTGCCAGTCGTTCAGTGCACAGTTCATCGCGTGGTTGGCCTCGGGAATGTGGGCCGAGTACGCCGCGGGCTCCAGGACCGCGATGTCGGCGCCGGCCTCCATGATCAGTTGCCGGAAGGCCAGATCAGGATCGCTGCCGGCGAACTCGCCGTCGGTGGGGAAAGTATCGGTGCGCATGGCGTAGGCGTGGGCGTAATCCGGCGCGTCGTAGTAGATCAACTCCCCGACGTCGTGACTGCCGAAGTATCTGCTGCGCCATGGTTCCGGGATGTACTGCCCCAGCACCCCCCGACGGGGCACCGGGTGCACATCGGAGTCGACGCAACGCACCGCGATGCGTTCGGCGGCGGGAATCCTGGGCGAGGTTGTGACTGTCATGTTGGTCCCCTCAACGTGCGGTTGCGACGGCAATGGATTTGGTCTCGAGGTAGCCGTCGAGTCCTTCGCGGCCGAGTTCCCGGCCATATCCGCTGTCCTTGATGCCGCCGAACGGTGCAAACGGATCCATTGTGTACCCCTGGTTTACCCCGAAAGTGCCGGTTTGTACACGTTCGGCGACGCTTATCCCGCGGTCGGTGTCCGCCGTCCATACCGAGCCGGCCAGCCCGTAGTCGGAGTCGTTGGCGATCGCGATGGCGTCGTCCTCATCGCGATAGCTGATCACGGTGAGTACCGGTCCGAAGATCTCCTCACGAGCGATGCGCATCGCGTTGTCAGCCCTGGCAAACAGGGTCGGCCGCACGTACCAGCCGGTGTCGAGGCCGTCGGGCATCTCCGTCCCCCCACAGACCAGCCTGGCCCCCTCACGCCGGCCGAGATCGATGTAGTCGCGGACGCGCTGCTGCTGCCGCCGCGACACGAGCGGTCCCAGCTCGGTCGCCGGGTCGGCGGGATCCCCGACGACGATCGCACCCATCCGGGCCGCCAACGCGTCCACGAACTCGTGCTCACGCGAAGCCGGTACCAGGATCCGGGTCAGTGCATTGCAGATCTGCCCGCTGTTGGACAGGCTGGCCGAACGGACCCCGGCCGCAACGGTTTCCGGGTCGGCGTCGTCGAGCACGATCGCCGCCGACTTGCCGCCCAGCTCCAGGCTCACCTTGGTCAGGTTGGCTGCCGCCGCGGCGGCCACAGCCCGGCCTGCAGCGCTGGAGCCGGTGAAGGAGACCTTGTCGACGCCGGGGTGGCCCACCAGGTGCGCGCCGGCGCCGGCATCCCCCGGTACGACGGTGACGACGCCGTCCGGCAGGCCGACCTCCTTGAGTATCTCCGCCAGAAACAGTGCGTCCAACGGTGATTCCGGCGCCGGTTTGAGTACCACCGCACAGCCTGCCAGCAGCGCGGGCACCAGCTTGGTGACGATCAGGAACTGCGGCATGTTCCAGGGCACGACGGCTGCGACGACACCGACCGGACTCTTGCTGATACGGACGTCCGAACCGAAGAAGCCGCGCCGGGCCTCGTGCCACGGGTAGTTTTCGGCGAGATCACAGAACGCCGACATCATCATCGTCGGCAACCCGACCTGTGCGCGCTCGGCGAAACTGATCGGCGCGCCGATCTGCGCCGAGATCAACTGCGCCATCTCGCTTCGTCGCTGTGTGTACAGCTCGGCGAGACGACGTACCGCCGCGATGCGCTCGGCCGGGTCGAGCCGGGGCCACGGGCCCTGGTCGATCGCCGTGCGCGCGGCCGAGACCGCGGCATCCACATCGGCCGGCCGGCTCGCCACCACTCGAGCGATGGGCTGCTCGGTGTGCGGTGAGATGACCTCGATCGTTTCGGCAGGGTCGCCACTGGACGACCAGTCCGCCTCGACTCCGAGGAACTCCCCAAGATGCTGATCCATTCGGATCCTCCCGCCTCAGTCCAGCCCAGAGTATCAACTACTTGTCATTGACGGAACCGGCGTCTACGGTCGATTTGAAGCCCTGGCCGGCAGCCGCAGCCCATCGTGTGCACCGCCGGCCGAATCACATCGCAGAGGAGCGGGCATGGCTCGGTTTCCCAAGCCGGCTGAAGGCAGCTGGACTCAGCACTACCCCGAGTTGGGCACCGGCCCGGTGTCGTATGAAGACTCGATCAGTCCCGAGATCTATGAACTGGAACGCAAGGCGATCTTCAAGCGTGCCTGGCTGAATGTGGGCCGGGTGGAACAGCTTCCGCGTAAAGGCAGCTACTTCACCCGGGAGATGAAGGCCGCCAACACCTCCATCATCGTGGTCCGCGGCAAGTCGGGCGAGGTCAAGGCCTTCCACAACGTCTGTCGCCACCGGGGCAACAAGCTGGTGTGGGACGACATGCCGCTGGAGGAGACCAGCGGGGTATGCCGGCAGTTCACCTGCAAATACCACGCTTGGCGCTACGACCTGGACGGCGAGCTGACCTTCGTTCAACAGGAAGCCGAGTTCTTCGACCTCGACAAGAGCCGCTACGGCCTGGTGCCGGTGCACTGCGAGGTGTGGGAAGGGTTCATCTTCGTCAACTTCGCCAAAACACCCGAGCAGTCACTGCGCGAGTTCCTCGGCCCGATGATCACCGGCCTGGAGGGCTACCCGTTCGACAAGATGACCTCGCGATTCACCTATCGCTCTGAGGTGAAAGCGAATTGGAAGCTCTACATGGATGCCTTCCAGGAGTTCTACCACGCACCCATCCTGCACGCGAACCAGTCACCGACCGCCTATTCGAAGGCCGCCGCCGAGTCGGGATTCGAGGCACCGCACTACCGGATCGAAGGACCGCACCGATTGGTGAGCACTTCCGGGGTGCGGGCCTGGGAAATGCCCGACGAGATGCGCAAGCCCATGGAAGACATCTGTCAGAGCGGGCTTTTCGGCCCGTGGGACAAACCGGACCTCGGCGAGATGCCGGCCGGCCTCAACCCCGCCAAGTGCGATCCGTGGGGGTTGGACTCCTTCCAACTGTTCCCCAACTTCGTCATGTTGTTCTGGGGCCAGGGCTGGTATCTGACGTATCACTACTGGCCGACCTCGTTCAACACCCACACGTTTGAGTGCACGCTGTATTTTCCGCAGCCGCGCACCCCACGGGAGCGGTTGGCCCAGGAACTGGCCGCCGTGTCCTTCAAGGAGTACGGCCTGCAGGATGCCAACACGCTGGAAGCGACGCAGACCTCCATCGAGACTCGAGTGGTCGACGAGTTCCTGCTCTGCGATCAGGAGATCCTGCTGCGGCACCTGCACAAGGAGACCGCATCCTGGATCGAGGACTACCAGCGCAACACCGCAGGAGTGTGAACTGATGAGCATCAAACTCCCGGCCGAATTCGCCGATCTGGAACGGTTTTCGGACTGGTGCCTGTCCAGTGAGCCGCAGCGCTACGCCAAGCGGTTGGGTTCCACCATGACCGAGATGCAGGCGTTCTACGACGCGATCACGCCGCGGGCCGAGGAAGCGATCAGCTTCTGCGACAAATTCAGCCTCGATGACATGCCCGAGGATGTCCTCAACCTGATGCACCTGCTGTATTCGATGGTGACGGTGTCCTTCCCGGTCGAGTGCTGGAAGCAGCCGCGGGTACCCGATTCCGGTGCCACGTCGCTGGACTGCGTCGCCGAGCCGGTGCCGTGACGCCGGTAGCGAACCCCACTACGGTCCTGCGTGCCGCCCGTTGGGTGGACGTGACCGCCGGCGAGGTCCGGTCTCCGGCCGTTCTCGTCATCGAGGGAAACCGGATCACGGCCATCAATCCCGAAGGGCCACTGCCGGATTCGGCCACGGTCATCGACCTGGGTGACGCCACCCTGCTGCCCGGGTTGATGGACATGGAGCTCAACCTGCTGATCGGCGGGCCGGGAAACCCGGGTGGACTACCGACGCCGATGCACGGCGTGCAGGACGATCCCGCCTACCGCACGCTGCGCGGCGCGGTGAACGCGCGCACCACGCTGGAGGCTGGGTTCACCACCGTCCGCAACCTTGGCCTGATGGTCAAGACCGGCGGCTACCTGCTCGACGTCGCGCTGCAGCGGGCCATCGACCAGGGCTGGCATATCGGCCCCCGCATCTACCCGGCGGGACACGCAGTCACGCCGTACGGCGGACATCTCGACCCCACGGTCTTCCAACGGCTGGCCCCCGGGATCATGCCGCTGTCGATCGCCGAGGGCATCGCCAACGGAGTGCCGGACGTCATCGCGTGTGTGCGCTATCAGATTCGCCACGGCGCCAAGCTCATCAAGGTGTCGGCCTCCGGTGGTGTGATGTCGCACAGCACCGCGCCCGGTGCCCAGCAATACTCCGATGCCGAGTTCGCTGCCATCGCCGACGAGGCGCACCGCGCCGGGGTCAAGGTGGCCGCGCACGCGGTCGGGGACACCGCCGTCCAGGCATGCATCCGGGCCGGCATCGACTGCATCGAACACGGCTTCCTGGCCAGCGACGAGACGATCCAGATGATGGCCGACCACGGCACCTTCCTGGTATCCACCACGTATCTGACCGACGCGATGGCCATCGACCGCATCGCGCCCGAGCTGCGCAAGAAGGCACTCGAGGTGTTCCCCCGGGCGAAAGCCATGCTGCCCAAGGCCATTGCGGCCGGCGTACGCATCGCGTGCGGCACCGATGCGCCCGCGGTTCCACACGGCGACAACGCCAAGGAGTTGTGCGCGCTCGTCGAACGCGGCATGACCCCGATGCAGGCCTTGCAGGCCCCGACGACGGTGTCGGCGGATCTCGTGGACGCGGCTGACGAGCTGGGTCAGCTCACCCCTGGATATCTGGCCGACGTCATCGCCGTCGCGGGTGATCCGAGCACCGACATCGCGACGATGCTCGATGTCCGGTTCGTGATGAAGGACGGAGTGGTCTACAAAGGCCCGTGACCTGCGGGCCAGGTGAGTGCCGCGAACCGGCCGCGGTGCGCTAGCGTCGAGTCGGCGCGTGTGGCAGGAGACGAGGATGGATCTGAACGAGAACACCCTGTGGTGGCTCAAGCAGGCCTTCTACTTCTCGCTCACCGAAGTCAACGAATCGGTGAAAGAGCACGGTGTCACCACTGCCCAGATCGGTGTGCTGCGTCAGTTGAGCAACCAACCCGGTCTGTCCGGTGCGGAGCTGGCCCGTCGTCTGCTGATCACCCCGCAAGGTGTGCAACTGGCGCTCACCGCGCTGGAGAAGCGTGGGTTGATCGAGCGCAAGCAGGATCCCCAGCACGGTCGGATCCTGCAGGTCTTCCTGACCGATGAAGGCCGCGCGGTGGCATCGGCGGTGGTGGCCGATGCGGTCGCCGCCCATGATCGGGTGTTCGGTGTCCTCAGTGATCAGGAACAGGAGCAGCTGCGCGCCCTGCTGCGCCGGGTGATCGAGCAGGGAACGGGTCACACACCGCACTCCGACCACATCGACCCATGACGTCTCCCGGTGGGGGCGGCCGGGCCTAATTGCGGCGTCGCCGGCCGATGCTCAGCAGCCAGTCGGGGAACGCCAACCCGTGGATGATCCGTTGCGTCCGGAAGTACTGGCGCGGAAGCGATGCCGTGTTGTAAGGCAGGTCGTACTTCTCGCACAGTTCCCGTACGCGAACGCTGACCTCGGGGAGGCGGTTGCTCGGCAGGTCGGGGAACAGATGATGCTCGATCTGGTAGCACAGGTGACCGCCCGAGATCGCCAGCAGCGGGCCCGCGTTGAAGTTTGCCGTCCCGAGCATTTGCCGGAGATACCACTCGCCTTTGGTCTCGTCTTCGACCACCGCCGGGTCGAATGTCTCGGCGCCGTCGGGGATGTGCCCACAGATGATGTTCACGTACACCCATAGGTTCCGGAGCACATTCGCGGTGACGTTGGCCGCCAGGGTCCGACGCCACCTGCGCAGGCTCAGGGCGGGCAGGAACACATAATCCTTGGCGAGCTGCCGAACGATCTTGTCGCGAAAGTTCCGCTTCTCCACGGCCAGGCCCTCTGGCGTCTCGTGCCGCAGCCGCTCGGAGTGCAGGCCATGCAGGGCGATGCCCCACTCGAACATCGCTGCCAGCACCAGGTTTCGTACCGGAGTCGCCAGGTGGACCCAGCGCCACGGCTGGTCGGTGGTGACCCGATGCAGGCGGTAGCCGATGTCCTCGTCCATGCCGAGGACATTGCTGTAGACGTGATGCCGATAGTTGTGCGAGTACCGCCACTGCGCGGAATGTCCGACCATGTCCCACTCCCACGTGTTGGAGTGGATTTCGGGATCGTTCATCCAATCCCACTGGCCATGGGAGATGTTGTGGCCGAGCTCCATGTTCTCGACGGACTTCGAGTACGCCAGCGCGCACGTTCCCACCAACCAACCGGTCGTCGACCGGCTGCCGGCGATCATCAGTCGCGCCGCGACCTCGAGCCCCCGCTGGAAATGGATCACCCGCCGGATGTAGGCCGCATCCTTCGCCCCGAGCGACTCCTCGACGTCTCGGCGGATCACGTCGAGTTCATAGGCGATCTCTTCGACGTCCTCACTGCTCAGGTGCAGGTAGGCGGGAACATCGGCGATCGCCATCAAGGTGTCCTCGGGTGGGTGCAACGTTGGAGCGGTGCAATCCCGGCCACCGCGAGGGCCAGTGCGCAGCCTAGAGGCTAGGGGTTACCGATGGGTAATCGAGTTCGCCGACCAGGCGATATGGCGGCTTCGACGTCCGGTCTGCGCGCCTCTGCCGGAGTTGGCCTTGTCCCCCGTACCGCCGTCGATATCTACCACTTGAGATTAATGACAAGTACTTGATAATGTTGCCCGCAATGGAGACGATGACGACACCCACCAAGGCGGCCGCCGCTACGCCCGATGCCGACGGCTTCACCCCGCTGCGGGTCAAGCACGTCATCCGGGAGACCGCCGACGCGGTGTCGCTCGTGCTCGACATCCCCGAGGCGAGCATGGACAGGTTCGGTTATCAGGCGGGCCAGTTCGTCACCCTGCGGGTGACGATCGACGGTGCAGAACATCGCCGGTGCTATTCGATGTCCTCCTCCCCGCACAGCGGGACCGATCTGCGGATCACCGTGAAACGCGATCGCGACGGCCTGGTCTCCAACTGGATCAACGACACCGTGCGCGCCGGCGACCTCATCTACACCGCGGCACCCGAAGGTCGCTTCGTCCTCACCGACGCCGACCGGGACATCGTCACCTTCGCCGGCGGCAGCGGTATCACACCGGTGCTCTCGTTGGTCCATTCGACGCTGGCCACCACCAGCCGCAAGGCCCGGATGTTCTACGCCAACCGCAATCTCGAATCGGTGATCTTCCGGGACGCGCTGGCGGACCTCACCGAAGGCCACAGCGGCCGCCTCGAGGTGCACCACCATCTCGACGAACTCGACGGCGTCGTCTCCTCCCAGGCCATCGCGGACTTCGTCAAGGACTGCAGCACCGCCGACTTCTATGTCTGCGGCCCTGCCCCGTTCATGGACACCGTGGAACAGGCCCTGCTCGACGCCGGGATCCCCAAGCAGCAGATACACCTGGAACGTTTCACCGTGGCCGCGATCCCGGCGGCCGATCCAGACGAAGCCGCCGTCACCGAAGAGGTCACCATCGAACTCGGCCGCAGTACCGTCACCGCGCCCTACCGCGCCGGCAACACGCTGCTGCAGACCGCCCGGCTGGCCGGCTTGAAAGCGCCGTCATCGTGCGAAACCGGTTCGTGTGGAACATGTATGGCTCAGGTGGTCGAGGGCAGCGCTCGCATGCTGAACAACGATGCCCTCGACGACGACGAAGTCGCCGAGGGGTGGGTGGTGACGTGCCAGGCACTGCCAACCAGCCGCACAGTAAAGGTGGTGTACGAATGAGCAGAGTCGCCGTGGTGACCGGCGGGGCATCGGGCATGGGAGAAGCGACGTGCCACGAGTTGGGCCGGCGCGGCCACCAGATCGCCGTGCTCGACGTGAACGCCGATGCGGCACAACGAGTGACCGATGACCTGCGGTCAGCCGGCGTCACCGCCTTCGCGGTCGGCGCCGACATCACCGACCGCACCGCGGTGGAAGAGGCCTTCGGCAAAATCCGCGGTGAACTCGGGCCGGTCGGCATCCTGGTGACCAGTGCCGGCATGTTCGGATACGCCTCGTTCGCCGACATCACCGAACAGTCCTGGGCGCAGATGATCGATGTCAACCTGAGCGGGACGTTCCGCTGCTGCCAGGTCGCCCTCCCCGACATGGTCGACGCCGGATGGGGCCGCATCGTGATGATCTCGTCGTCGAGCGCCCAGCGCGGCACTCCGTTCGCGGCGCACTATGCCGCCTCCAAGGGCGCGTTGCTGACCTTGACGAAATCACTGGCCCGCGAATACGCCGCGCATGGCATCACTGTCAACAACATTCCCCCGTCGGGCATCGAGACCCCGATGCAGCACCAATCCCAAGCGGCCGGACACCTGCCGCCCAACGAGACCATCGCCGCCAACATCCCGCTCGGCCGCCTCGGTACCGGAGCGGATATCGCTGCCGCCGTGGGCTTCCTGTGCTCCGACGAGGCCGGCTTCATCACCGGGCAGACCCTCGGGGTCAACGGCGGCGCGGTGATGTAGCGATGTCCCGCTCCACGAGCAGTCCCCACACCCACTAGTCACACGGAGGTTCTCATGGCAACCAAGTGGCCCAAACCGGCAGAGGGATCCTGGACCGAGCACTACCCCGATCTGGGCACCGCCCCGATCCCGTTTCGCGACTCCATCTCTGAAGACTTCTATGCCCTGGAACGGGAGGCGATCTTCAAACGGGCGTGGCTCAACATCAGCCGGGTCGAGGAAACTCCCGACACCGGCAGCTACATCACTCGCCAGGTCGAGGCCGCCGACGCCTCGCTGCTGCTGGTGAAAGACCATGACGGCGCCATCCGCGCCTACCACAACGTGTGCCGCCGGCGCGGGCATACCTTGGTGCAGCCAGATTTCCGTGCCACCGAACTACGCAGCACGGGAAGCGAGTTCGAGTGCCGGCACTGCGGATGGCGGTACGCCCTCGACGGCCGGCTGATCGCGCTGCCCGATGCGGACCGCTTCACCGGGCTCGACACCGCCGACTACGGCCTGGTCGAGGTGCATTGTGATGTATGGGCCGGCTTCGTTTTCGTCAACTTCGACCGCGAGCCGCGCCAGAGCCTGCGCGACTTCCTCGGGCCCATGGTCACGGCACTCGACGACTACCCCTTCGGCAAGCTCACCGAGCGGTATGACTGGGTCGCGCACAACAACAGCAACTGGAAGATCTTCGCCGACGCCTTCCAGGAGTACTACCACGTGCCCTCGCTGCACACCCAGCAGGTGCCGCCCGAGGTACGAGACCCCAACGCCGGCTTCACATGTGGACACTTTCAACTCGACGGACCGCACCGGCTGGTCTCGACCGCAGGCACCCGGCGCTGGCTGCTGGCGCCGGAGTACATGTACCCGATCGAGCGGGCCACCCAAAGCGGCTTGGTGGGTCCGTGGCGGACGCCGGATATCGGTGCGCTCCCGATGCACGGGCTCAACCCGGGCAACATCGATCCGTGGGGCATCAGCAACTTCCAGATCTTCCCCAACCTTGAAATCCTGATCTACGGCGGCTGGTACCTGCTCTATCGCTACTGGCCGACTTCACACAACACGCACCGGTTCGAGGCATTCACCTATTTCCACCAGGCCCGCACCGTGCGCGAGCGCATCGAGCACGAGGTGGCCGCGGTGGTGCTCAAGGAATTCGCCCTGCAGGACGCCGGCATGCTCGGCGGCACCCAGGCCGCGCTCGAGTACGACGTCGTCGGCGAGTATCCGCTCAACGATCAGGAGATCCTGGTGCGGCACCTGCACAAGACGGCGGTCGACTGGGTCGGGGAATATCAGCGCGACCGCACACCGGCAGGGGTGTGACGATGGCCTCGTCCCGACTGCCCAGCGCCTTCGCCGAGCTGGAGCCTTACGCCGAAATATGGTGTCTGCCAACCGAGACCGAGCGCTGGGAGCGCCGCCTGGCCAGCACCATGCCGGAGATGCACGAGTTCTACGAAGCCTTCTTCCCCCGCGTCGAGGATGCGATCGAGTACTGCGACAAGTTTCCGCTCGACGACATTCCCGATGATGCGCTCAATCTGTTGCACCTGATCTATTCATTGATCATGGTCGCGATGTCGGTCGAGATCATGCACCAACCGGCCCCGACTGACTCCGCGGACGCCGTGATGATCCGCACCGGAGAACCACGGCCGTAACCGCACCTGACCACCGAAAGGACGCACCGATGAGTGTGCTGACCATCAACAAGTTGACGACGTCGGTGGGCGCCGAGGTTGTCGGCGTCGACCCGGAACGCCTGGGCGCCGACGACAGTCTGGCGGCCGCTGTCCTCGATGCCCTCGAAGACAACGGCGTATTGGTATTCCACGGCCTGCACTTGAATCCTGAAGCCCAAGTGGCTTTCTCACAGCGACTGGGTGAGATCGACCGATCGGCCGACGGCCATCACCCGGTCTCGGGCATCTACCCGATCACCCTGGACAAGACGAAGAACAAGGCCGCCGAGTACCTGAAGGCCACCTTCGACTGGCATATCGACGGTTGCACGCCCATGCACGACGAATGCCCGCAGAAGGCTACGGTGCTGTCCGCCCTCGAGGTCGCCGCCCGTGGTGGCGAAACCGAGTTCGCCAACACCTACGCCGCCTACGACTCGCTCGACGAGGCCGACAAGGAGCGCTACGGCACGCTACGGGTGGTCCACTCCCTCGAAGCGTCGCAGCGCCGCGTCTACCCGGACCCGACGTCCGATCAGCTGGCCCGCTGGAAGGCCCGGCCGACCCATGAGAACCCCCTGGTGTGGACCCACCGCAACGGGCGAAAGTCGTTGGTACTGGGCGCCTCCGCCGACTACATCGTCGGCATGGATCGTGACGAGGGTCGCGCGCTGCTCGCCGAACTTCTCGCGCGCGCCACCACACCGGACAAGGTCTACAGCCACAAGTGGTCCGTCGGTGACACCGTCATCTGGGACAACCAGGGCGTCCTGCACCGAGCCGCGCCCTACGAGCCCAACTCTCCGCGGCACATGCTGCGCACCACAGTGCTGGGAGACGAACCGATCCAGTAGACACACGTCAGTCGCTGTCGACGACTCTGATGATCGTCTTACCGGCGACCCGGTTCACCGGGTCGAATGCCGACACCGCATCCGCGAGCGGAAGTACCGCGCCGACAGTCGTCCGCAGGCTGCCGCTGCGGAGTTTGCGCTCCAACGTCGCGAGTTGTGCCCGGTCAGGCTCGACGACGAAGAACACCGCACGCGCATCGGCCGGCTGAACTCGCGGTGGCTCCGCGATGGTGACCAGGGTTCCGCCTGCGCGCACCAATTGCGCTGAGCGATCCAGAATCTCACCGCCGATCACGTCGAACACCACATCGACCTGACCGACGGCCTCGGCCCACGCGCCTTCCAGCTGCACGAACGCATCGGCACCCAGATCGAGCGCGGCCTCCCGCTGCGCTGCTCGGCCGGTACCGATCACCCGGGCTCCGCATTCGTGTGCCAGCTGCGCCGCGACCGATCCGACAGCGCCTGCCACACCGTGGATCAACACCGACTGCCCCGCCGCGAGACGCGCATGGTCGAACAGACCCTGCCAGGCTGTCAGGCCCGAAATCGGAAGTGCCGCCGCAACAGTGTGGTCGACATCGGCCGACAGCGGCACAAGGTTTCGCGCCTCGACCGCGACATACTCGGCGAGGGTACCGTTGCGGGCCCAGTCGGTGGGCCCGAAGACACGCTGGCCGATTGTCAGGCCCGTTGTCCCGTAGCCCAGTTCGGCGACGATGCCCGAGACCTCGTGACCTGGGACGGCCGGTGCCCGGTCCCGCCCGGCACGATCGACCCAGGTTCCCGGCCAGTCCAGCTCGCCGGGCGTGAACGCGGCCGCGTGCACCGCGACGATGACGTCATTCTCGGCGGCGTGCGGGTACGGCATCTCGGACAGCGACAGTCCGGCGGCGCCCGCTGCGCGGTCGCCGGTGATGATTGCTTTCACGGTCGTTTCCTCGTTTCTCGGTTAACCGTTCCTGATGTGGCGCGCTTCCGGATGGCGCAGATGGTCGCGGGCCTTGATCTCGTCGGGATCCAGCATGGTGATCATGTCGACACCCGGCGCACAGATGCAGACCGCCACGAACACGCTGCGCCGGTCTTGCTCCAGATTTGCGACCTGATAGTGGACCACATCTCCACCGGGCTCCCAGAAGGCTTCGCCCGCAATGATTTTCCTGGGCGCCTCGCCTTCCAGCTCGAACAGGATCGATCCTTCCAGCACATACCCGAAGACCGGCCCGGAGTGGCGGTGCGGCTGCACTCCCGGGTCGGCCGGCGGGATCTCGATGATCTGTGTCATCGCATGCGCGCCATCGGGAATCCGTGGCGGGGTGACGCACAGCAAATCGGTGACCGTGACATTGCCGGCAGCCAGCATCGTGCACTTCCTTCGTTCGAACCGTTGCCCTTCCATCAGACCAATGCCGCTTCATCAAGTCCAACGAACAATGTTGATCGTTTCTATCGCGAAACGCGATACTGAGGTCATGGAACTCCGCCAGCTCGAGTACTTCATCGCGGTCGCCAGTGAGATGAGCTTCTCCCGGGCCGCACACCAGACCCATGTTGTCCAGTCAGCCTTGTCCACGGCAGTGTCGAAACTGGAGAAGGAACTCGGCGTGGAACTGTTCGACCGGTCCAAACACCAGATCAGAATCACGCCTGCGGGAGAGTTGTTCCGCGAGCACGCCCGCCAGGTGGTCCAGACCGCGCGACTGGCCAAGGATGCGGTCAGCGCCTATCACGGGGAGCTGACCGGAACGGTCGATCTCGGGTCACTCATCTCCTTCGGCACCCTCGACGTACCGATGGTGCTCGGCGATTTCCACCGCGACTACCCGTTTGTCCGCATCCGGCTGCGGCAGAGCCAAATCGGCTCGATCGCCTACCTTTCGGCGATCACCGACGGATCCCTCGACCTGGCCCTGGTGTCAGCCCCCGACCGGTTCCCCGCGCGCGTTCAGATGCAGTTGTTGTGCTCGGAGCCGATGGTGTTCGTCTGCCGCCCCGATCATCCGCTTGCCCACCGCACCGCCGTCGAGGTCACCGAACTCTGCGATGAGGATCTGATCGGCTTCCCGCCCGAGTTCGGGCTCAGACGTCTCGTCGATGCCGCATTCGCGGCCGCCGGCGTGACGGCGCGAGTCTCGCACGAGGTGGCCCTTGAGTACTCGATCGCCGGTCGCCTGGTCACACACGGGCTCGGCACCATCGTCATGCCCGCCAGCGAAGCAGCCCATTATCCGGACCTACGTGCGATCGACATACGACCGGCGATCATGTGGGATATCTACCTCGCCTCGGCCGAACAGGCACGGCTCGGGCCCGCCAGCGCCAAACTTGCAGAGTTTCTCGTCGCCTCCGCGCCGGCGCACGCCGGAAGTGGTCGCTAGTCACGTGCCGCCCAGAACAAAGTCGGCTGCGCGGTGGGCGATCATCATGGTGGGTGCGTTGGTGTTACCCGAAGTCAAGGTCGGCATGACTGATGCGTCGATGACGCGGAGTCCGTCGATGCCGTGCACGCGCAGTTCCGGGTCCACGACCGCCATGTCATCGGTACCCATTCGGCAGGTTCCGACGGCATGGCCGATGCTGGTCTCCCGACGGGCCAGCCAGGCGTGATCCTGTTCGCCGCGGTTCAGGTATGCGCCGGCAATGCCACGCATCGCCTCGGAGCCGTCGATGACGTCCCGGGCGAGGCTCATCCCCTTGCGCAGCCGGTCAACATCGTCGCTGTCACCCAGACGCTTCAATGCGATCCGGGCCTTTCCGTCGCGCAGCCCGACCCGACCCCGAGTTTGCGGATGCATCAGCACGGTGAACACCGTGAACCCGTTGACCCGCTCGATCTCCGTCCGGCCCGTGCTGGCGTTGAGCTCGTAATGTATGGGGCTGACCGCGATTTGGAATTCCTCGGTGAAGATCTGGGCTTCGAACGGCGACATCGTGAGGATTCCGGTGCCGTGGGTCAACAAGGAACGAATGCCCTTGAGCGCACCGACCGGGCCGAGCGTGTTCGCGGTGGGCACCCTCGATTCCCAGAATTGGGTGCCGACCAGATGATCTTGGAAGTTCTCGCCGACACCAGGGAGGGCGAGTGTGGCGCCCGACGGTCCGATTCCCGAGCGCAACAGCAAGGCCGGTGAGCCGATGGCCCCGGCGCTCAAGATAACTTCCTGGCGCGCAAGAAGTTTGCGTCCCCGGCACTCAACGCTGACGGCCCGACCGTTCTCGATCAGGACCCTCGACGCTGTCGTCCTGGCCAGCACCCGAGGCCGTTGACCTCGCGGTAGCGATCGCAGGAAGCCGTGCGCCGACGAGACCCGCAGTCCTCGGCGCTGGCTGACCTGGGTTCGAGAAACACCTAGTTGCGACCGACCGTTCTGGTCCGGGTTGCGTTCGTGTCCGGCCTCCGTTGCCGCGGTGATGAACGCGTCGTCGACCTCGTGGTGGTGCCCACACCACGACACCGGAATCGGACCGGCGTCACCGCGATACGCGTCGCCACCACCGACCCAGTTCTCGATCGCCTTGAAATGCGGCAGAACCTGGTCGAACGACCATCCTGGGCATCCGGCCGCGGACCACCCGTCGTAATCTGCGGCGCGTCCGCGCACGTAGACCATGGCGTTGATCGATCCGCTGCCGCCGATGATCCGGCCGCCGGGGAATTGCTCGGCGACGTCGCCTTTGCTGGGATCGGGTGCGCACTGGTGTTTCCAGTTCGCGGTCAGGTAGAGCGAGGCTATCCCGGTGGGCACGCGGACGTCGGGCCGATGCTCGGTGCCGCCGGCTTCGATCAGCACCACATCGGCACCTGACGACGCCAGCCGTGATGCCACGATCGATCCGGCCGAACCCGCACCGACGACGACATAGTCGGCGACGTCTCTATCTGCCACGCAACGGAGCGTAACCCGGGCCGATCCGCGGCGACGCGCGCGTGCAGAAACTGTCACTGTTGCACCGCGTGTCGGCCGGCAGACACAGTCGCTCGCGGTGCAGAAGTTACTGCGGCATCGCGGATTCGACCACGGTGAGCTTGTCCGAAAGACCTGCCACCCTGCGAATCTCGCGGAACTCGTCGAGCATGCCGTCAGTCACCTCGTGGGGATCCTCCACCGTGGCATCGTCGGACAGCACCGAGATGTTGAGCTGGTCGACATAGCTCCACACCGTGATGTTGAGCCCGCTGCCGGTGGTGATCGGCCCTACCGAGTAAATCTCGGTGACGGTGGCGCCGCCGACCTTGCCGCGTTCCCGTGGCCCCGGCACGTTCGAGATGTTGAGGTTGAGCACCTTGTTCTGGCCGTCCTGATGCGACAACCATTTGAACATCGCCTCGACCGGAGCCGGCGGCATGTACGCGGCCCAGCGCGCGATCAGTTCCGGGCCGATCAGTTGATGGCTTTCCTTGGCCAGAGCGGCCGCGTCGTGCGCACGCCGCACCCGCTCCGCGGTGTCCGGAACGTCCACTGGCAATGCCACCAGCACACCGCTGAACCGGTTGCCGGAGATCCGATCCGGCGAGAAGTCGAAACTCATCGGCACCGAGGCCAACAGCGGGTGGTCGGCCTTTCCGTCGTACTTGAGTGACAGCGTGCGCAGCACTCCCGACGACATGGCCAGCACCAGATCGTTGATCGTCACCCCGAGCTTCTTGCTCGTCTCCTTGACGTCGGCCAATGCCAGTGTGGCCGTGGCGAACAGGCGCTTTTCGTCGAGGATGTGATTCATGAAACTGGGTGGCGGGGTGAAGGGCCGGGTCAGCTCGGGCGACAGCTTGCGGCTGCTGCGCCGCACCCGCCCGAACCCCTTGGCCGTGTACCGCACCGTGCCGGGCAACCGGCCTAGCTGGCGCATGTGGTCGGCGAATGCCGAGCGCACCAGTTCAGTCTTGGTGGGTGCGGGGTCGGTGGCATACGAGTCGTCGTCGCGTTCCGGTCCGTCCTGCAGGTCCATCCCGCGAGCCAAGAGATTTGCCGAGGCGACCCCATCGGCGAGGGCGTGGTGGATCTTGCCGACCACCGCGATGCGCCCATTGGCCAGGCCTTCGACCAAGTACATCTCCCACAGCGGCCGGCTGCGATCCAACGGGGCGCTACCGATCTCGCCGATGGCCTCGTCGAGCTCACGCCGCCCGCCCGGGGCGCGTACCCGCCACGGCCGCACGTGGTATTCGAGGTCGACGTCGCAGTTCTCGCGCCACATCGGGTGATGGAACTTGAACGGGATGTCGACGAGCTGATACCGGAATGGGTCCAGCTTGTGCAGCCGCCCGCGGAGCACCTCACGGAACTCGTCGACCCCGAACGTCCGATCACCCATGTCATCAAGTGCGATGACCGCGATCTTCAACGTGTGCATGTGCACGTTGGGCGTCTCTGTATACAGCAGGAACGCGTCCCACCCACTCAACCGCTTCACGGTGTCCTCCCCAGGTGTGTGGAAACGTCTATATGACCGCTTTGGCCTCATCCATCGCACGATTCCGGTGAATTTGGTTGAGGAACAAGCCAACTGCCGTTGCCATCGCCCCGGTCCTGGCGCCGTCGGTCATGTCGAAGGCATGCCCGGCCCCGGGCAGCTCAATGTAGCCGACGACGGCCCGTGACACCGCCTTGAGCTTGTCGACGAAACTGCGTGCCTGCGCCACCGGGATGACGCTGTCACCGGTACCGTGGACGACCAGGAACGGCGGCGAGTCGGGGTGGATCTGGGCGATCGGGGAGGCTTTCCGGAATATCTCCGGATGGCGATCGATCTTGCGTCCCACCACAATCCGTTCCAGGAAGTCGACAAATCGGACCCGCTCCTCGGTGGAGCGGTCTTCCCAGTCGTAGCGTCCGTAGATTCCGACCACGGCGTCGACCGAGGTGTCCGCCCCGTCGGGTAGATCCCCCTGCAGGTCCGGGTCGTTCGGGGTGAGGCCGGCGAGTGCGGCCAGGTGACCACCGGCCGAGCAGCCCGCGATCGCGACGAAGTTACGGTCACCGCCGAACTTGTCGACATTGGCACGCGCCCAGGCGATTGCGGCCTTGACGTCGGTGATGTGCCGGGGCCAGCGGTGGTGCGGGGCGACCCGGTAGTCGATCGACAGACACACCCAGCCCTGCCGGGCCAGATGCGACAGCAACGCGTAGCCCTGCAGGATCCGCCCGCCGTGCACCCAGGCGCCACCGGGAACGAACAGCAACACCGGCGCGGGATGGGCCGGCAACTGCTCGGGGCGCCACACGTCGAGCAACTGGGACGGATCGTCGCCGTAACGTACCGAGGTCCGGTAGACATCGCGCCGGTACTCAAGCGTGCGCCACAACGGCGGCATGCTGTCCGGACCCGGCCAGTCGACGGCCAGGTCAGCAGGCGAGACCACGCCGCGCAGCGCGTCCTGGGCGATCGCGTTGGTCTGCTCGCGCTCGGCCTGCCGCAAATCGCCGTTGTCCGGCGTGAGCCAAGACTTCGCCGAGGACGTGAGGAAATCGGGCAGGTGACGGAACCCCCACACACTCATGGCGGTGAGCGCGCCCAGCGGCTCCAGGTGCTTGCCCACCACCGGTAGCGAAGCCGTTGCCAAGCTAAGTGCCAGCATGTGGTCGGCAGGATTGGCGCGTAGCAACCATCGCGCGCGATCTCCGAGCGTCGGTGCGGGGTACCGGTTATCCGGTCGTGCCGTCATTGCGCGAGCGTACCCCGCAACGGATTGACTCAGGCGACAACTTCGCCGACTTGTCCAACACCTGTCAAAATGTGACCTGCATCACGTCGACGTACCCTCAAACCCCCGTTAGCTTCGCTAATCATGACGAAGTCTGCGCTGGCCATCACCGAAGAGCACCAGGACCTAGCCGACGCGGCGCTTGGGCAGCTGAACCGGCTCGACAGCCGCGCGGCCGCCCGCGCCACGCTCGCGGATGCCGGGACCTATCCCGATGAAATCTGGTCAGCCGGCGCCGAACTCGGCTGGAACGGGCTGGCCATCTCCGAAGAGTACGGCGGTTCCGGTTTCGGGCTCGCCGAGCTTGCGGTGGTGGCCGAGGTAGCCGGCCGCGAATTGTCCCCGGGTCCGTTCCTGCCGACCGTGTCAGCCTCGGTGATCATCGACCGCTACGCGCCGGAAACCCTTCGCGCCGAGCTGCTTCCGGGCCTCGCCGACGGCACCACGGTTGCCGCCCTCGGGCTGGCCGGCTCGGTGCACGTCGGCCCCGACGGCCTGCTCGGCGGCCAGGCACGCGCGGTGATCGGGGCCCCCGATGCCGGGCTACTCGTGTTGGCCGCAGGCGACGACCTGGTGATCCTGGACGCGGCGGCCGACGGCATCACCGTCACCGCACAGGATTCCCTGGACACCACGCGCAGCATCGGCGCGGTGGACCTGCGGGCCGTGGCAGTCGAGGACAGCCGGATCCTGCGCGGCACGGCGCGAGCGGCGCGCACGGTGTTCCGCATCCTCGGCTCGGCCGAAGCGGTGGGAGTGTCCTGGGCCGCACTCGACATGGCTGTCGAATACGCGAAGGTGCGCGAACAGTTCGGCCGCACGATCGGCACTTTCCAGGCCGTCAAACACCACGCGGCCAACATGCTCGTCGACGCCGAACAGACCACCGCCGCAGTGTGGGATGCCGCCCGCGCCGACAACCTCGACGGGGCGTCCTTCGCCGCCGCGGTGGCCGCCGCGCACGCCATCCGTGCCGTGGTGTTCAACGCCGAGACCAACGTTCAGTTGCACGGCGGCATCGGCTTCACCTGGGAGCACGACGCCCACCTCTACCTGCGCCGGGCCCGCACGCTGGCCGCGGTCCTCGGCGACGGTGCCGATCCGCTGATCGACGTCGTCGACGGACAACGCAGCGGGCAGGCGCACGGGGCGTCCTTCGCGCTGCCGGCAGAAGCCGAGCAGTACCGGCAGAACGCGCAGGCTGCCGCATCTGCGGTGCAGGCGCTGCCCGAGGACCAGCGTCGCGACTATCTGGTGGACTCCGGCTACCTGGTGCCGCACTGGCCCAAGCCGTATGGCCGCGCTGCGAATGTGTTGGAGCAGTTGGTAATCGAAGAGGAGTTCACCGATATCGAGCGCGCCGACATGGGCATCACCGGCTGGGTGACCCTGACCATCGCCCAAGCCGGCACCGATGACCAGCGCGAGCGGTGGGTCCTACCGGTGCTGCGCGGACAGGTCATGTGGTGCCAGCTGTTCTCCGAGCCGGGCGCGGGTTCGGACGCCGCCGCGGTGCGTACCGCCGCCAAGAAGGTCGACGGCGGCTGGCGAGTCACCGGGCAGAAAGTGTGGACCAGCTTGGCCCAGCACTGCCAGTGGGGCCTGGCCACCGTGCGCACCGACCCTGACGCGCCCAAGCACGCCGGCGTCACCATGATGGCGATCGATATGAAAGCCCCTGGGGTGACGGTGAATCCGCTGCGCGGCCTGACCGGCGACGCGCACTTCAACGAGGTTTTCTTCGATGACGTGTTCGTCCCCGACGCCGATGTGGTGGGCGATGTGAACAAGGGCTGGCTGGTGGCGCGGGCCACGCTGGGCAACGAGCGCATCTCGATCGGCGGCGGTTCGGCCGCACCGACCGGATTCGACGCCGACGAGCTGGTGGCCCTGATCGATGCGGATCCCGACGGGGCCCGCTACGTGCGACGCGCCGGTGAGGTGATCGCCGTCGGCCACACGCTGCGGCTGCTCAACCTGCGCCGGGTCAGCCGGGCCATCGCCGGAGCCGAGCCGGGCCCCGAGGGCAACGTCACCAAGCTGCTGGTGGCCGAGCACTCACAGCATCTGACTGAGCTGGGCATGGCTCTGGTCGGCTCGGCCGGGGTGACGGGCCAGACGCCGAAGCTGACGCGGGCATACCTGGGCAACCGGGCGATGACCATCGCCGGCGGGACATCGGAGATCACCCGCAACACCATCGCCGAGCGCATCCTGGGCCTGCCCCGCGACCCGCTGCTGAAGTAGGTCGGTATCTCGCGGGGGGCCGGTTTCTACCTGCCGGTCGCAGCTCCACGCGATGCACGACCCTGGCGTGGAAAGCCGCACGCACGGACGACGGGATCGACGGCTTACACCGTCGGGACCGTGCCGCCGTCGACCACGACGTCCGCACCAGATCGATGGTCACCGGATCAGTGTGGCCGCTCCCCCAAGGGGAGACTCAAGATTGCGCCTGGCCTTGACCCTCCAGTCAGCGAACGGTCGACCCTGTCGGCATGTCCATTCAGCAGAAGTGTGAAATGCCCGCGGCGGTGCGCAGGTACGTCGATGCCGTCAACGCTTTCGACGTCGACGCGGTCTTGGCCACCCTCACCCCGGATGCACTGGTCCACGACAATCAGCGTGAGTTCACCACTCCAGACGCCATCCGGACCTGGGTGCACGACGAGATCGTCGGCGATCGGGTCACGATGCAGGTCGTCGAGACGGTCCAGCGGTCCGGGGTGACGGTGCTGCGGGCCCGCTACGACGGCGACTACGACAAGACGAACCTGCCCGGGGAGCTGATCCTCACCAACTACATCGTGACCCACGATGCCCTGATCGCCTCGTTGTTCATCGTGCTGAACAAGCCCTGACACGCCACGGCGCGCCGGTTTCGGCCTGCGGGTCTCGGTGCCACGCGATGCACGACCCTGGCGGGAAACCGCACGCACGGACGACGGAGGGCCTGCTCGACATGGCGTCGAGGACACCCGGTAGAACGGTAATTGTGACTGCGAACACAGACGCCCGGCCCGCGTTTCATCCCGACCTCGAACGCATCGCCCGCTTCCTCCCGCGACAGCTGGTGACCAGGCGTTCTCTGCCGCTGCTGCAACGACTCACCGTGCTGCAGAACCGGCAGACACCCAAGGATGTCGAAGTGCTCACCCTCAGCTCAGGGGTCGGGGTGCGGCTGTACCGGCCCGCCGGCGTCGCCGAACCGACGCCGGCCCTGCTGTGGATCCACGGCGGCGGTTATGTGCTGGGCAGCCCGGCGCAGGACGATGCCCAGTGCCGGCGCTTCGCCAGGGAGCTCGGCGCCACGGTGGCCGCGGTCAAGTACCGGCTGGCTCCGCAGAACCCATACCCGGCCGGTCTGGAGGACTGCTACGCGGCGCTGAAATGGTTGGCCGCACTGCCCGCTGTCGATTCCGCGCGCGTCGCGGTGGCCGGCGCCAGCGCCGGCGGCGGGTTGGCTGCCGCGCTGGCCCTGCTCGCCCGTGACCGCGGCGAGGTGTCCCTTGCCGCTCAGATACTGATCTACCCAATGCTCGACGACCGCTCGGTGGGACCGGAGTTGGAGAATCCGGGCCATCGGCTGTGGACCCAGGGCAGCAACAGATTCGGCTGGTCGGCCTACCTGGGTGGTGCCGATCCCACCGTTGCGGTGCCGGGCCGTCGCGAGGATCTGGCCGGTCTTCCCCCGGCCTGGATCGGGGTGGGAACCCTGGACCTTTTCCACGACGAGGACATGGCTTACGCCGAGCGCCTGCGCGCCGCCGGGGTCGACTGCCAGGTGGAACAGGTGTACGGGGCGTTCCACGGTTTCGACCAGATCGCGGCGAAAACTCCGGTGGCCCAGGCCTTCATGGCCAGCCAACTGGCGCGGCTACGCGCGGCGTTTGCCTGATTCACGCTGGTGCCGTAGGTATCGGCAGGCACGTTCCAACAGGCAGCGGTCGGCTGCCGAAAGTGCCCTGGCCTTCGGGATCTGACCAGCGACGATCCTGGCGAAACGGACACACAACTGCTCGGCGGTCATGCCGAACTCCAGCCAGACGTCGTCCTCGCGTGGTCCCCCATAGGGAGCCCACGCGAGGACGAACTTCAGCAACACGCGTTCGAACGAGTCCATCTAGTCTCGAACAACGTTGTCCTCGAACACGATCCGGCCGATCAACTCGTAGCGACGCGGATCGCGCAGCTTGAAGTAGGTGGCCATACCCGCGCCGAGGACGAAGATGCCCACCACGATCCAGGGCGTCAGCTTGAACAGCAGGGTCCCCGAGGCAGTGCCCGCCGCCGCATCCTTGTGCTCCCACAGCAGGTATACGACATAAAGCATGCCGATCCCGCCGAGGCCCGGGGCGATCAGTGTCTTGAACCAGTGCTTGGAGACGGGATGGTTCTTGCGGATGTGGAAGTAGCTGATCACCGAGAAGGCGCACAGCGACTGCACGATCAGGATCGCCATGGTGCCCAGGATCGCCAGCAGTGTGTACATGTGCACGTACGGGTCCATCCCGGCGAACAGGAAGGCGAGGATGATCACCAAGGAAACGGCGCTCTGGACGAACGAGGCGATGTAGGGCGACCCGTGCGTGGGATGCGTTGCGCCGATGGTCTTCTGCAGTCCCTTGGAAAGGCCTTCGCGGCCCAGCGCGTACAGGTAGCGCGAGGCGCAGTTGTGGAACGCCATGCCGCAGGCGAAGGATCCGGTGACCAGCAGGACGTTGAACACCGTGATCGCCCACTCGCCGTAGGTGCTGCGCACCGGGGCGAAGAAGATCTCCGAGGACGTCGCGGAATCCTGCGCGAGTTCTACGGCGTGCTGCGGGCCGGTGCCTGCGATCGCCATCCAGGACACGAAAACGTAGAACAGGCCGACACCGAGCACGCTGAGCATGGTGGCCCGGGGGATGATCTTCTTCGGGTTGCGCGACTCTTCGCCGTACATTGCGGTCGATTCGAAGCCGACCCATGACCAGAACGCGAAGAACAGCCCCAAACCGGCACTGGCACCGGCGATTCCGGCTGCCGGCGTGAAGGCGCCGATGGGGTTGAGGGTATCGGCGACAGCAAAGCCCTGCGGACCTCCGCCCTTGACCAGCACCGCCAGCGCTCCCAGTGCGAGCATGACGATCTCGGTCACCAGGAACACGCCGAGCACCTTGGCGGTCAGGTTGACGTCGAAGTAGGTCAGGATCGCGTTGACCGCCAGCATCAGCAGCGCCGGGATGATCCAGTGAACGTGGATCCCCAGCTGGGATTGCATGAAGTTCTGGAAGAAGAACGAGAAGATCCCGATCAGGGAAGCCTCGAACACCACGTACGCCATGGTGATCAGACCGCCGCTGGCCATGCCGACCACCCGGCCCAGTCCGTGGGAGATATAGCCGTAGAAAGCTCCTGTGGTGGTGATGTGCTTGGCCATGGTCGCGTAGCCCACGGCGAAGAGGCCGAGGACGACGGTTGCCACGATGTAGCCGGCCGGCGCGTGCGAACCATTTCCGAAGCCGACTGCGATTGGGACGTTGCCGACCATTGCTGTGATCGGGGCGGCGGTGGCCACCGCCATGAAGATGACGCCGACGGTGCCGACGGCGTTGCGTTTCAGTCTCTGGACGTCGTGAGCTGTGTCTTCAGTCCCGGCGACAGCTTGATCGGTCATCTAGCGGGATACCTTCCAGGTAACAGTGGGACACCCGATGTGGGCTGGACCACATCCGGGCCCTACGTATATTGGCACTACCAAAATCGATTGGCAAGCACTTTCCGCAACCATTGACACAAATGGTTGCGACCGTTTACGGTGAGGCCCATCACAGCTACCGGATAGCTGGAGAGGGAGCCGCATGTACGACTACGGCACGTTCACGTTCGAGTCCAAAGCCGAAGTGCTGGACAAGGCGAAGACGTTCTGGAATCCAGACAAGACACAGTTCTGGACTGATACCGGTGTCGATCTGGTGATCGACCGTCGCGAGGGATATTTCCTGTGGGACATGGGCGGCCGTCGCCTGATCGATCTGCATCTCAACGGCGGCACCTACAACCTCGGGCATCGCAACCCTGAAGTGATGCAGGCGATTACCGAGGGCATGGCGCACTTCGACGTCGGCAACCACCACTTCCCGTCGGTGGCCCGCACTGCCCTGGCACAGCGACTGGTCGAGACCGCACCGGCCTCGATCACGAAGGTGGCGTACGGGTCCGGGGGCGGTGAGGCGATCGACATCGCGCTCAAAAGCGCCCGTCACGCCACCAAGCGCCGCAAGATCGTCTCGATCGTCAAGGCCTACCACGGCCACACCGGACTGGCGGTGGCCACCGGCGACGACCGGTTCGCCAAGTTCTTCCTGGCCGACCAGCCCGACGAGTTCCTCCAGGTTCCGTTCAACGACATCGAGGCGATGGAGAAGGTCCTCGCCCCCGGTGACGTCGCCGCGGTCATCATGGAGACCATCCCGGCCACGTACGGATTCCCGCTGCCCGCACCGGGATACCTCGAGGCCGTCAAGGCCATCACCGAGAAGCACGGGACCCTCTACATCGCCGATGAGGTGCAGACCGGGCTGATGCGAACCGGTGAGCTGTGGTGCATCACCAAACACGGCATCGAGCCCGACATCCTGGTGACCGGAAAGGGCCTGTCCGGTGGCATGTACCCGATCACCGCGGCCCTGCTCAGTGATCGCGCCGCGAAGTGGCTCGACGAGGACGGCTTCGGCCACATCTCCACTTTCGGCGGCGCCGAGCTGGGCTGTGTCGCCGCGCTGAAGACGCTCGAAATCTCCACCCGCCCCGAGGTGCGATCGATGGTGCACTACATCGCCGACATCTTCGACCAAGGGCTGCAGCGCATCCAGGCCGACCATCCGGACTGGTTCGTCGGCATCCGGCAGAACGGTGTGGTGATCGGTCTGGAGTTCGACCACCCCGAGGGCGCCAAGTTCGTGATGCGCGAGCTCTACGAGAACGGCGTGTGGGCGATCTTCTCCACGCTGGATCCCCGTGTCCTGCAGTTCAAACCAGGTCTGCTGCTCTCGCGCGAGCTCTGCGAGGACGTCCTGGACCGCCTCGCCGTCGCCGTGGCCAGGGCCGAGACCGTCGTGAGAGGACGTAAAGCATCATGACCAGTACCGCACAAGCCGGCCACATGCTGGAGCGGGCCCGCTGGGCCGCGAGTGCGTACTCCGACTATGACGGAGCCGCGGTGTCGGCGATCGTCGACGCGGTGGCCGACGCCGCCTACGCCGCGTCCGAACGGTTCGCCGCAGAAGCCGTGGCCGAGACCGGAATGGGCGTGGTGGCCGACAAGGTCACCAAGAACCGGGCCTGCTCGCGTGGCATCGTCGACTACTACCGAGGTGACGACTATGTTTCGCCCCGCGTCGACGAAGCACGCAAGATCGTCGAGCTGCCGCGGCCCGCGGGCGTGGTGCTGGCACTGACGCCGACCACCAATCCCGTTGCCACGGTGTACTTCAAGGTGATCCTGGCGCTGATGACGAGAAACGCCGTCGTCGTCGCACCGCACCCGCGAGCCAAGCAGTGCTCGGCCGATGCGGCCCGGCTGCTGGCCGAGGCCGCGGTGGCGGCCGGGGCGCCGGACGGTGTCGTGCAGGTGATCGAGGAACCGTCGATCCCGCTGGTGCAGGCACTGATGGCTGACGAGCGCACCGACGTCATCGTCGCCACCGGCGGCACCGGCGTCGTGCGGGCCGCGTACTCATCCGGCAACCCGGCGCTGGGCGTGGGCCCGGGCAATGTGCCAGTGTTCGTCGACGCCAGCGCCGACATCAACGCCGCGGCCGAACGGATCGTGGACAGCAAGGCCTTCGACAACTCGGTGCTGTGCACCAACGAGTCTGTCCTGATCGCCGAGGACGCGATCGCGGGCAAGCTCAGCGGTGCGCTGACCCGCGCCGGCGCGCACATCCTCGACGAGGACGGCGCACGCCGCCTACGGGCCTACATGTTCGCCGACGGGCACCTCAACACCGATGTGGTGGGCCGCGACGCCGCCTGGATCGCCGGGCAGGCCGGACTGCGGGTCACCCCCAAGACCCGGGTGCTGATCGCGCCGTTCACCGACGTGATCGCCGAGGAGATGCTGGCTCACGAGAAGCTGTCCCCGGTGCTCGGCATGACCACCGCCGCCGACGCCGCGCGGGGTGTCCGTGCCGCACGCGCCGTGGTGCGGATCGGCGGTGCCGGTCACTCGGCGGCGATCCACAGCGAAAGCCCGGCCGTCATCACTGATTTCGCGGCTCAGGTGCCAGTTCTCCGAGTGTCGGTCAATGTCGGCAACTCGACCGGCAGCTCGGGGCTGGATACCAACCTGGCGCCGTCGATGACGATCGGTACCGGCTTCGTCGGACGCAGTTCGATCGGAGAGAACCTGCAACCGCAGAACCTGATCAACTGGGCGCGCATCGCCTACAACGGCGACGCCGCCGTGCCCATGGGCAACTTCGCCGGCATCAATCCGTGGCATTCACCGGCCGGACCGGTGCCGGAGTATCCGCGGGCCTCCAATGACCGTCACGGTGTGCCCTCGCAGATGAGAACGGCACCACGCCGGTCCACCCCCGCACACTCGACCGACCTGAGCCTGGACGCACTGCGTGCGGAGTTGCGCGCGCTGGTCGCCGAAGAACTCGCACAACTGATCAAGAGGTAGGGCTGTGGCTGAACTTCGTTCCTTCATCTTCATCGACCGGCTGCAACCGCAGACCATGTCGTATCTGGGCACCTGGATCAAGGGTGCGCTTCCCCGCGCCAACCAGGCTGCCCAGATCATCGAGGTGGCACCCGGTCTGGACATCGAGGGCGTCACCGACGTCGCCCTCAAACATGCCGAGGTCAAAGCCGGGATCCTGGTGGTGGAACGGCAATTCGGCTACCTGGAGTTTCATGGAGAGACCGGCGCCGTCAAAGCCGCTGCCGATGCCGCTCTGGACGAGCTCGGCGGCGACACCGGGGGCGCGGTCCAACCGAACGTGCTGGCCTCACGCATCATCTCCAGCGTCGACCATCAGCACGCGTTCCTGATCAACCGCAACAAGATCGGCTCGATGGTGCTACCCGGCGAATCGTTGTTCGTCCTCGAGGTGGCTCCCGCGTCCTACGCCATCCTGGCCACCAACGAAGCCGAGAAGGCCGCGGACATCAAGGTGGTCGACTTCCGGATGATCGGCGCCACCGGCCGGGTGTACCTGTCGGGCACCGAAGCCGATGTCCGCACCGCGGCCGAAGCTGCCCAGGATGCACTGGTGAGGGCCACCGCGTGAGCATCAACCGGGAAGAGTTGCGCGCCCTGGTGCGCGAGGTGGTGCGGGAGGCCGTCCGGGATGTCGGAGCGGCCGCCAAGACTCCGGGGCCGGTGGCCGTCCCCCCACCACCGGCCCCGGCTCCACCACCGCCGACGGTCGCCGACCAGTTCGGAGTGGAACCGACCGGCCCCCGAGCCGCCGACGCCAAGAACCGCACCGAGACCGTGCAACTGAACAACGACCGCGATCTCGACAACTTCGTCCGAAAGCTGTTGCGGCTCTTCGACAGTCCCAAGACCCGAGCAGATCTCAAGGCAGGCCGGCTCAGCTTCCGGCTGGCCGGGTCGACCCGATCGTCCGGTGGCGGTGCCAGTAGGCGCATCGAATCCGGTGCCGTGACCGAACGGCACATCGCCGACATGGCCGGCGGCACGCTCGTGCTGGGCCGCAAGGCGGTACTGACCCCACTGGCGCGCGAAAAGGCCCGCACTCTGGGCATCACGATTGAGAAGGAGCGCAAATGATCGCCCGAGCGACGAAGGAGCGCAAATGATCTCAGCGGTTGTCACCGGCAACGTGTGGTCGACCCGTCGGATCGACGGCATCCCGCCCGGGGCGTTCCTCGAAGTCGAGATCGACGGCACCGGCTCGAAGCTGATCGCGTTCGACGTCCTCGGCAGCGGAGTCGGCGAACGTGTCCTCATCGCCCAGGGATCGGTGGCCTCGGGATGGTTCACCGGCACCCCGCCCCCGGTCGACGCACTCATCATCGGATCCATCGACGACAAACCAGCTACCAACCCCAACAAATAAGGAGAAACACCTGTGTCCAGCAACGCAATCGGACTGATCGAGACCAAGGGCTACGTGGCTGCACTGGCCGCCGCCGACGCCATGGTCAAGGCCGCCAACGTCACCATCACCGATCGCCAGCAGGTCGGTGACGGCCTGGTCGCGGTGATCGTCACCGGTGAAGTGGGTGCGGTCAAGGCTGCCACCGAGGCCGGCGCCGAAACCGCCTCCCAGGTAGGCGAACTGGTCAGCGTGCACGTCATCCCGCGTCCGCACAACGAGCTCGGCGCGCACTTCTCGGTCGCCAGCAAGTAGCCATGCCGACCGAAGCGGAGGAGAGCACGCGGATTCGCACCCAGATCCGCGTCTACCTGTTGGTGGAGGATCTGCAGCGTCAGTTCGCCGCTTACCTCGGAACACCGACCCGGGCCCGGGGTTACCCACCGTACGAGGGTGAGCACGCGCTGATCGTCGAAGTGTCCCCCGCCTTGGCAATCGAGCGGGTGATCGACCTGGCCCTACGCGAAGTCCCTGGCATCCAGCCCGGAATCCTCTACGTGGAACGCCAGTTCGGAGTTCTCGAGATCCACTCGGCCAACTTGGAGGATGTGCAGCGGGCCGGCGAGGCGATCCTGGCCGGCACCGGCAACAAGGCCTCCGACCAGTTGCGGCCGCAGGTCCTGTACCACGACATCATCGAGAACATCACCGATCAGCACGCGGTGATCCTCAACCGCAACCGGCAGGCGTCGATGATCCTGCCCGGACAGTCCTTGCTGGTCTACGAGATGACTCCGGCGCTGTTCGCGGCGGTGGCGGCCAATGAGGCGGAACGGGCCGCGCCTGGACTTACTGTGGTCGACGTGCAGATGATCGGCGCCGCTGGGAGGCTCTACATCGGCGGCAGCACCGCTGAGGTCACCGTGGCCCGGGACCGGATCACGGCGGTGCTGGACGGTATCGAAGGCAGGGAGCACTAGATGGTTATCACCGACGAGATCGATGTCGCCCAACTGGCGCTACGCCAGTACGACATCGGGGCGGACGCGACGCTGCGGTTGCTGAACCTGTCCGAGAATGCCACCTATCTCGTCGACGACGCCGGCACCCAATCGATCCTGCGGGTGCACCGGCAGAACTACCACCGGCCCCACGAGATCGAATCGGAACTGGACTGGCTGGCAGCACTGCGCGCCGACAGCGACGTCACGGTTCCGACCGTGCTGCCGGCCCGTGACGGCCGTCGCCTGGTGACCGTCGACGCCGACGGGACGGACCGCCATGTCGTGCACTTCGGCATGGTCGCCGGGGCCGAACCTGACGAGGGTGCCTTGACCCTCGACGATTTCCACACGCTGGGCCGGATCACCGCTGCGCTGCACGACCATTCGCAGCGGTGGGAACGCCCCGCCGGGTTCGGCCGATTTTCCTGGGACTGGGAGCACAGCCTGGGAGCCGCACCACGCTGGGGCCGCTGGCACGACGCCGAAGGGGTCGGCGCCGCCGAGCAACAGGTGCTGGAACGCGCCCAGGCACTGTTGCACGACCGGCTCCACGCCTACGGCACCGGCCCCGATGTCTACGGTCTGATCCACGCTGATCTTCGGCTGGCCAACCTGCTGGTGGACCCCGACCCGGACGGCTCGGCAGGGTCCACAGGATCTTCCAAGATCACCGTCATCGACTTCGACGACTGCGGATTCGGCTGGTATTTCTACGATTTCGGCACCGCGGTGTCGTTCATCGAAGATGACCCGGCACTGCCGGAATGGCAGGATGCCTGGATGCGCGGCTACCGCACACGGCGCGACCTGCCGGCCTCCGACGAGGACATGCTGGCCTCGTTCGTGTTGCTGCGCCGGCTGTTGCTGCTGGCCTGGATGGGCAGCCACAGCCACTCCAAGGAATCGGCCACCAAGGCCGTCAGCTACGCCGCCGGCAGCTGTGAACTCGCCGAGCGCTACCTGCGCTCGGGCGGCCTCACCTTGACCTGACTCGCAAAGGATCCCAGATATGTTCGCATCACTTCAGGGCCGCTCGGCCATCGTCACCGGCGGCAGCAAGGGCATCGGCCGCGGCATCGCCCAGACGTTCGCCAACGCCGGGGTGCACGTCCTGATCACCGGGCGCAATCAGTCCGACCTCGATGAGGCGGTCGCGGCGCTCGCCGACACCCCGGGCCGGGTCAGTGCCCTGCGTGCGGACGTGACCAGCCCCGAGGATGCCCGCGGCGTGGTCGACACCGCCGTCGAGCGCCACGGTGGACTCGACATCGTCTGCGCCAATGCCGGCATCTTCCCGTCCGGTCGCCTCGAAGACCTCACCCCGGACGACATCGACCAGGTTCTCTCGGTCAACTTCAAAGGCACCGTCTACATCGTGCAGGCCGCTCTCGCGGCACTGACCGCCAGTGGCCACGGACGCGTCGTCATCACGTCCTCGATCACCGGTCCGATCACCGGTTACCCCGGCTGGTCGCACTACGGTGCGTCCAAGGCCGCGCAACTGGGCTTCCTGCGCACCGCCGCAATGGAACTGGCACCCAAGAAGATCACCGTCAACGCCGTGCTCCCCGGCAACATCATCACCGAGGGACTCATCGAAATGGGTGAGGACTACCAAAACCAAATGGCGTCGGCGGTGCCTGCGGGCCGGCTCGGATCGGTCGCCGACATCGGCAATGCTGCCCTGTTCTTCGCCACCGACGAGGCCGCCTACATCACCGGACAGTCGCTGGTCGTAGACGGCGGGCAGATTCTGCCCGAATCTCACATGGCGATCGCTGAACTCTAGTTCAACCCGGCTAGAATTGGCTGTACCAAAACATGGGCAGGGGGCCGGGGTGGCAGTTCACAGCGAGGAGTTACGCAGGCGCATCGTCGCCGAGATCAACGCGGGCACCCCTGGCGCCAAACTCGGCAGTGAACGCGAGCTGGCCGAACGGTACGGCACCAGCCGCTCCAGCCTGCGTCAAGTGCTGGCCGCGTTGGAGGAAGCCGGGCTGGTACACCGCGTGATCGGGCGGGCCGGCGGCATCTTCATCAGCCACGGTCAGGTCGAGCGCCATCTCTCCGACGTGGTCGGCGTCCCCGCCTTCCTGGCCAATCAGGGCTACGTCGCCGGGACGCGGGTGCTTTCCACCCGCATCACCACCCCCGACGACGCCACCCGAACCGCCCTGCGCCTGGGACCCGGCGACTACGTCACCGAGATCCAACGCCTCCGGCTCGCCGACGGCTCACCGATCTCGCTCGAACACGCGCAGTTTCCGGCCGATGCCTTTCCCGGCCTGCTCGATCAGCAGCTGGGCGGGTCGCTCTACGAACTCCTGGAATCCCAATACGGTTTGGTCACCGGCCGAGCCGATGAGCGCATCGAGGCGGTCAACGCCACCAGCAGCGAAGCCACCCTGCTGGGGATCAAGCCCAAGGCCGCGCTGCTGTTGATCACCCGCGTCACCTATGACCAGAACGGTTCTCCGTGCGAGTTCTCCCGCGACCTTTTCCGCGGAGACCGCACGGCCCTGGCGGTCACGGCCCAGGGAAGTGGCATCGCCACCCACGCCGACGCCAATACCGCCTCGGTCACGCTGCAACGTCAGGCCGGCTGAGGTTACTTCACCACCGGGTACAGGGAGTCGCCATCGTCCTCGGGATTGTCGTCGGGGTGCACGATCTCGACGTCCCGGGGTTCTGCGACGTTCTCGTCGACATCGCGGGGGCGCGGTTCTGCTGCCGTCACGTCCGGCTCTTCCTCGGCGAGCCTGTCGTCGAGTGATTCCGGACGCCCGGCGCGGTCCGCGCCGTGCCACTGCGCCGGCGGATCGACGACCTCGTCGCCGTCAGCGTTGGCGACCTCGTCGGAATCGGTCGACTCACTCGGCGACAGCGTGTCATCCGGTCCATTCTCGATATCGCTCATGGTCTTGGGATGCCCGCGTCGCCGCGGCGGGAAACTCTTCCCGGGGACCGATCAGGCTGCAGTCCGTACCGAAGCGGCGGTCACGCCCTTGACGAAGTCGCCGATGTAGCGGATGGCCTGTCTGCCCTCCGGAAGGATGTCGGCCGCCAGCGGGAAGTCATGCACCTGGCCGCTCCAGACATGCAGCTCGCAGGACGCGTGCGCGTCGGCCAGCCGTTCGGCCACCAGTTCCGAATCGGCGAACAACAGTTCGTCGGCACCCACATGGATCATCACCGGTGGCATGCCGGTGAGATCGGCGGTGGCCGGGTCGATCAGCGGCTCGGCGTCACACCGATTCGGCCGGCCTTGGCTGCGACGCACGGACCGGGCGAATGCCGAAAGGGCCGTTCCGGTGAACATCGAGCAACGGGAGATGTTGCGGTGAGCTAGTTTTCGGGCCGGGTCCAAGTCGATCAGCGGCGAGATCGCAGCCAGACCGGCGGCGGGAACGATACCGCGGGCCAGCGACCTGAGTGCCGTCCCGAAGGCCAGGTATCCACCGGCCGAGTCGCCGGCGATCACCGTGCGTTCCGCGCCGTAGCCACGTCGGCGCAGCCAGGACAATCCGGCCAGGGCATCCTCGACAGCTTCTGCCAGCCCGCATGCAGGCAGCATCCGGTAACCGACGTTGAGCACCAGCGCATCTGCCGCAGCCGACAAGCGTGTAGCCAGAGCACGGTGGGTGTTGAGCCCACAGGTGAGAAACGCCCCACCGTGCAAGTAGAGGACCGCGTTGTGCCCGGACGTTCCCGGTGCTCGCACCAGTTCTGCTGGGCAATTGGGCAACGCCACCGGCCGCACCGACGCGGCCGGCCGGCCAGGGATCAGACCCACCAGACGGTCGATCGAGCCCAACGGCCAAGCCAGATCCGGCTGCCATGCCCACGCGCGGATCGCATTTTTCACGGCTACCCGACAGCCGATTCCCAGGGCCGCCGCCTCAAGACTGCTTGTGCGATGCAATACCCGTTTAGCGGCATACGCCCCGGTCATGGCGATCATCTCCTGTTGTCATGACAACGAATACCCCAACTGCGCATGACAAAACGGTCGATGCGGGTATCCACCGGTCATGAACAGCGCGGCGTCATACGTCCCCGAAACACATAAGCTGAGCGAGCTGGCCAAGGCGGCGCGACAGTGCAAGGGATGCCCGCTGTACGCAGATGCCACCCAAACCGTGTTCGGATCCGGACGGTCTTCGGCCCGAATGATGTTGATCGGTGAGCAACCCGGCGACCGGGAGGACCTGGCCGGAGCCCCCTTCGTCGGTCCGGCCGGCCGGGTGTTGGACAAAGCCTTGGCGGCAGCCGAGATTGACCGTGCCGAGCTCTATCTGACCAATGCGGTAAAGCATTTCAAGTTCACCACCAACGAGCGTGGCAAGCGCCGTATCCACAAGACCCCCAGCCGCACCGAGGTCGAAGCCTGTCGCCCCTGGGTACTCGCCGAGCTGGATACCGTCGCTCCCGAAGTTGTCGTGCTACTCGGGGCGACCGCGGCCAAATGTCTGCTCGGCAACGACTTTCGGCTGACACGCCACCGCGGCGAGATCCTGCACGCCACCGGTCTACTCGACGAGGAACCCGCGCTGGTCGCGACGATTCACCCGTCGGCGGTGTTGCGGGGACCGTCGGAGTCCCGCCAGGAGGCCTTCGACGGGCTTGTTGCCGACCTTCGCACCGCCTATGCGACGACGCGAACGGTGTCCAGCGCGGGATCGGCGGGATCCGGAAGGTTCATGCCCGCCTCAAGGCCGGTACGGAGGTAATCCAGCACGGCTTCGTTGAGGCGTTCTCCGGGAACCACGGCGGGAATCCCCGGCGGGTAGGGGGTGATCTGCTCGGCGGAGATCCGTCCGGCGGCGTGTTCCACCGGAACATCCTCTACCGTCCCGAAGAACGCGTCCCGCGGCGCCATCACGGTCTCCAGTTCCAACTCTTCAGGCGTGGGCAGATCGACCCGTGGCGGCGCGGCGAAATCGTGCGCGGCCTTACGCCACAGCTTCAGCGCCTCGATCAACCGGCCGGCGGTGTCCGGTCCGTCGGCCAGCGACATGGTCGCCAATACCCGGCGATGGTCGGTCATCCCCAGGTCGAGCTGGCAGTACTCACGCAACCAGTCGGCGGCCTGATATCCCGAAGTGCCTGTCGCAGAGACATCGATCAGCACCTGAAGCCGGTCCAGATCGTGCGAGGCCTGCTTGCCCAGCAGTTCCTCGTCAAGCACTTCGATGTCGTCGATCTCCTCGATCTCGCGTCGCGTTTCGTTCGCCAAATCCAGGGCAGCGCCCATCAACTCGTGGCCGTGTTCGACCATCTGACGCCGCCAGCCATCAATCGCGCTGTACACCAGCACATTCGGGCTGGTCGTCATCAACAGGTCAGCACATGCCGACAGCCGGTTCTCGTCGACGAGATCGCCCTGTAGGTGGAACACCGAGCCCAGGGTTTATCAGGCGTTAAATTCTCAAAACACGCCTTAAAGGTGTGTTGAAGTGCAGTTTTATCCACGCATACATGTAACCTATTAGGTATGAGCAGCCAAAATTTTGCCGACCGGCAGCGGCGTGGCGCGAGGTTGAGTGTGGGATACCGGGGTAAATGTTTACCCCATGGAACTACACGACGATCCTCAGCAGTTGGTGGAGGAACTCGTCCGGCAGCATGCTCAGGTTTTGGGCGAGGCGCATGGGGATCTGGCTGCGCGGCATCCGGAAGCCCCAGATCGTTTTGTCGATCAGGGCAGCAATGTGCGACCGATCACGGTGTCGTGCTCGGTGTTGGAAACGTTTCTGCTATCGCGGTTACGGCGGGAGACTCCCGATTCGACTCTAAAAGTCAAGGCGGGCAACGGGATGGGAGTTCTTCTGCTCGACGGGAAGGGCTCGCGGATTTATGTGCGCAAGCATCCGCGCAATCGGCGGACTGGTCAGCTGATCGAGACTGTGCCGTTTGTGCCGGGTGGGGAGCAGTACAGCATCGAGGAGGTGCTGGGTCACCCGATCGGTGGCGAAGAGGGTATTCCCGAGCCGCAGAAGTATCGGGAATACCTGTTGTGGTGGCCGGACGGTCGCGGGTTTTTCGGCGGCGCGGTCCTCGCGGCGGGACTACTCCTCGACAATGTGGAGGTTCTTTACGGTCGGACACCGTTGCCGCCGCCGATCATGGAGGACCGCTCATTCAATGTTGGTCTCGGCGGGAGCCGTCGGGAGGGCGCGGGACCGGGGACTTTCGGGACACGGCGCCGCGACGACGACTTCGCCGAGGTCGACGAGGACGCTGCGAGCGATCAGGACGAGGAGGACGGTCCGCCGAAATCGTCGTAGCCATCGTGCACAGTGTTGGGTGCATGTGGGTTTCCCAACCCGGTGACGTTGAATTGAGCGCACGATGATTGAGGTTTTTGGTGCACGGGTCCGGCAGGCCCGGTTGTTGAGGCGGATGACGGCACGGTCGGTGGTGGAAGCCACAGGCTGGAGTACGTCACGGCAGTCCCAGATTGAGAAGTCGCTGACGGTGCGGCTCGACGACGGCGATGTTGCGTTGCTGGCGGGGTTGTTCCGGTTTCCTGCAGCGTTTTTCAGCTCGGAGCCGCGGACACGGATCACCGCGAACGAGTTGCTGTTTCGGGCGCCGAAGTCAATGACGTTGGGTGAGCAGGAGTTTCTGGCGACGTTCGCGTCGTTGGCAGGCGATTTTCTCGGTGAGCTCGATGGCCGGTCGAAGCTGCCTCCGGTGAAGGTTCCGACGGTCAGTCCCGATGAGCTGGCACACAGTTCGATCACGGTGGCCGCAGCACGTCTGCGTGAGGCGATGGGACTGGAACCCGATGAGCCGCTTGACGATTTGATGTATGAGGCCGAGCGGCTGGGTGCTCCGGTGATTGTCCGGCGCCGGGTCGCCGGTGAATGGGAAAGCGAATTCGCCGCTACCGGTGGGCGTTCTCGTGATGAGCGGCATTTGGGGTATTCGAGTTGGGTGGGCCGGTTACGGGACCGGCCGCTGCTGGTGTTGAGGGATAGCGACTCGTGGGAGCGGACCCGGTTCACGGTCGCCCATGAGCTCGGTCATTTGGTGTTGCACAGTCACGACTATTGCTCGGTCAGTGCCGCCGACGAGTTGGAGGCAAACCGGTTCGCGACCGAGTTGTTGGCCCCGGCAGGGGTCATCGCCGGTGAGTTGCCGCGGGTGATGTCGCTGTTGAATCTGCGTCCGCTCAAAGCCAAGTGGGGTCTGTCGTTGGGGTCGTTGATCATGCATCTGCGGGATTCGGGGCTGATCGCGCCGGATCGGGCGAAAATGTTGACCACCCAGCTGCATTCACGGATCAACCCGGATACCGGGCACACGTGGGGTATGACGGAACCGGGGTGGGCTGACCGCGTCCCGGAGCGGCCCCGGCTGCTGCGTAAGTGGGTGGAGCGCTGCTACGGCGGCGCGTCGGTGCGGATGCTGAGCGCCCGGGATTCGATGATCTATCCCGCTGATGTGCTGGATTGGTTTTTGGCCACGCAGCGGCCGGCGCCGGCGGCCGAGCATAATCCGGTCGCGGCCAGTGTCGGCCATGGCCGCACCGCGGCCCCACCGGCCGATGGCGGCTCCCAGGTGATCCGGTTGGACGATTTCCGTAAGGGCAGGCCATCGTGAATGTGGTGGGGTGCGGCTGACGGTGGCACAGGTGCAGCGGGTGCGCTTTGAGGACCGGCCACCCACCTACACGGTGGTCGGCGTCGACAAGCTGCCCGTGGCCCCGGCGCGCGAGTACCTGACGTTTCTGCGCAACCAAGGGGGCTCACCGAACACGCTGCGCGCCTATGCCTATGGGCTGGCGGCGTGGTGGACGGTGCTGGAGGGTACCGGTACCGCGTGGGATGACTTCCCCACCAGTCTGTTTGGCCAGTTCCTGGCTTATCTGCGCACCGGGGATCTGCCTGGGGTGGCCCGTATCGGTGAACCGGAGCAGAGATTGGCCGAATCCTCGCTGCTGCCGCGCAGTGCGGCGGTGTTGTCGATGTACCGGTATTTCGCCAATGCCCATGACCTGGTGCGCCCCTACCGGCGGTTGTACGCCAGTCATGCTCGTACGTCCCGGCGGGGCCGCTATGCACCGTTTCTGGCCGGGGTCGGCCCGAAACGCGAGCAGGACGGGCCGATTCACCGGCTCCGCGGCCTGCAGCGCGCCGAAACACCGGTGCTGCTGCCGGTGCAGGTCAACGCCATCTTGGATGCGTGCAGTGTCCAGACGGTCTCGGGTGAATGGTCGGGCGGCGGGGCGGGGCTGCGTGACCGGTTGTTCTTCGCGGTGTTGGCCGAAACCGGGATGCGGCTCGGTGAGGCGTTGTCGTTGCGCCACAGTGATTTTGATATTGCCGGTGGCGGTACCCCATCGGTGATGGTGGCGGGCCGTGATGATCATCCGCACGGGGTGCGCGCGAAATCGGGCCCGCGCCGGATTTACATCGGCGACGATCTGGTCGCCCTCTACACCGAGTACGTGTGGCAGTTGGTGGCCGCCGGCGCGGATGTCACGGTCGGCGATCTGGCGTCGTGTTTCGTGTTTGTCAACCTGGTGCGAGGCGTGCGCTATGCCCCGCTGCGACCGGAAACCATCTACGACAAGGTGGATCTGATCACCGCGCGCCGAACCGGCGTGCTGCCTGAGCAGTGGACGCCGCACTGGCTGCGCCACACCCACGCCACCGCGTTGTTGCTGGCTGGGGTGGATGTGCATGTGGTGATGCGTCGTCTCGGTCACGCCGACGTGCAGACCACGTTGTCGACCTACGGGTGGGTGACCGCCGACGCCGAGATGCGCACGCTGGCCGAATGGAAGAACTATGTCGCTGGGTGGAAGGTGAACCGTGACGGGCAATGACAGTCCTGCACCAGCGCATACCCCACCGACGCGCGGTGCCGCCGGGGATCGGTGGACACAGCAGTGGCAACAAGTGCCGCCGCAGTGGCGCAGGCTGGTCTATCACCTGGATACCGGCCCGGCCAACACGGTCTTTCAGCGCAACCCGCGCTACCGGCCCACCCCGGACGGCCACGACTTCACCCCGCAGGGTGTGCCGCAACGGTTGTGCGAGGAGCTCGCGTGGTGGGTGTGGCTGTGTGGACACGAAGAACGTCGCAAGATCGAACCGTCGCTGCTGAAATGGACCAGCGGTGCACTGAGCATCGCCGCCGCCGACTACCACCAACGGCACCGGCGTTACCCGGTCAGTGTCGCTGATCTGAGCGCCGAGGCCATCGTGCGTCACGGGGTACGCGAGTTCGAGCGCCGCACCGGTCGGCTGCCCTCGGCCGGGTTTCGGCGCAACGTGGCCAGTTTCATCGAGCACCTGCACCTGTACGTGTCGGTCCGCTGCACCGACCGGCCATGGTGGGCTCATGACATCTGGGATCTGGACGCTGATCCCCGCATCCCGCAGCGTGAGCACGAACCCTGCCATGACCAGGTTGCCCGCCTCGGAGGGATCGAACCGGTCTGGCTGCGTGAAGGGGTGCGGTTCTGGCTGCGCACCTGTTTGACGGCTGAACTGCTGCGCTGGTCGTCGGTGATCGGCCGCACCCGCGGCATCACCCGCCATCTGGGTCCATTCTTGGTCGAACGCGGGATCGATGATCCGGTGATCAGCACCGACCGGGCGGCGCTGCGGCTGGTGTTCACCGAGTTCACCGAATACCTCAAATCACCTGCCGCGCGGGCCAAACCGGAGCGTCCGCTGTCGGCGGCGACGATCGCGGTCGTCCAGTCCAAGATTCAGATGTTCTACACGTTCATGGTGGACCATGCCGAGGAAGCCGCGGCAGCGACCGGAGATCCTCGCTGGAGCCGGTTGACCGACACCCATACCCGGTTGTGGGGTGCGGCGTTTCGCAGCCGACGCCCTACCGGCGGCCGGGAGCTGACCTGGTTTTCGACCGCCGAGCTGCAGCGGATGCTGTGCTATCTCGACGTGCTGGCCGCCGATGCGGGCAAACCGGTGGTCATCACCCATCCCGATTCCACCATCTCGGTCGTGGCTGGTCTCGGCGATCCGCAAGCGGCCCGGATCTGGCTGCTGCAAGCGTTGACCGGGCGCCGGGCCTCGGAGATTCTGATGCTCGATTTCGACCCGCTGCAGCCGATCCCGGGGCATGACCGCCCCGCGGGAGCCACCGACGTTCCCGATGGGTTCGTGGCCAAACTGCGTTACCAGCAGACCAAAGTCGACGGGGTGGTGCCCACCATTCTGGTCGAGCAGGCCGTGGTCAACGTGATCAGCGAACAGCAAGACTGGATCCGGCGGCGTTACCCGGATTTGGAGACGAAGTACCTGTTCCTCGGGGTGCGCTACCAGCACCAGGGCCAACGACCACGCAGCTATGACTCCTACAGCCGGATCCTCAATCGGCTCGACAACATCCACGGTCTCACCGACACCGCCGGCCACCCGCTGCGGTTCTCCCAGACCCACCGGCTGCGCCACACCCGGGCCACCGAGCTGCTCAACGACGGCGTCCCGATCCATGTGGTGCAGCGCTATCTCGGACACGCCTCCCCGGCGATGACCCTGCGCTATGCCGCCACCCTGCAAGCGACCGCCGAAGCGGAGTTCCTGCGGCACAAAAAGATCGGCGCCCATGGCACCGATATCACCATCAGCCCGTCCGACATCTACGACATGACCCAGCTCTCGGCCCGCACCGACCGGGTGCTGCCCAACGGGGTATGCCTGCTGCCACCGGTAGCCACCTGCGACAAAGGCAACGCCTGCTTGTCATGCGGGCATTTCGCCACCGACGCCACCCACCTCGACGAACTGGTCGACCAACGCGCCAGGACCCTGAAACTGATCGACGTCCGCCGCGAACAGTACCGTGCCCGCACCGGGCGCGAGCTCACCGACGACAACGTGTGGATCCATGAGCGTCGACGCGAAATCGCCTCCCTGGACGCCATCCTCGACCGGCTCCACCGCGACGACGTGACCGATGACGGCGCAAACAGCGTCGCCGGTGCGGGTACCGCCAACCGGGCACCCACGATGCAGACTGCTGCCCGCGGAAGCCACGAATCAGTGTTGCGCAAGGCTGACCCGGACACGCCGCGATGAGTCGCCCCAAGCCGCCGCCACCCACCCAGAAAGCACTGAATGCGCTGGCCGAATACCGCGACGGCCGCAGCGATGAGAAGCGGCGTGCCGTCGAAAAAGCGATCGCCTACCTGCGCAAGACCAACGCCGACATCAACTTCTCCACCGTGTCCCGCCGCGCCAAGGTGTCCCGCAAGACCATCTACAAACACGACGACCTGGTGGCCCTCATCAAGCAGTACCGCGACCGCCCCGCCGCCCGCCAGCCAGCACCGGCCGGCCGCGAAACCAGCATCGACGCTGCGCTGCGCCACCGGCTCGCCGCCAAAGACAAAGAGATCGCCGCACTCAAAGCCACCGTGGCAGAACAACAATCAACGATCGAGCTGCTCTACGGCCAACTCGACACCCTTCACGAACAGATCACCTGATCATCTCACCGTGGGGCGGTCATTCCGGAGCATCCCAGCTGACCCGCGCGCGCGGCGACGGTGTCCAGCTCACCTGTCGGCTAAGTGCAGCAGTCGGGGTCGAGCACCACGCAGAGTGCTTGGAGCGCTTCGGGTTTGACGCGGTGAAAGACGTTCATGCCGCGACGGTCGGAGATCACCAGCCCGGCTTTGCGGAGTTGGCCCAGGTGGTGGCTGACGGTGGATTCGCTCAAGTCGAGCGCCCCGGCCAGTTCCCCGCTGGTCTCCTCGCCGGGGCGCGAACTGAACAGTAGAGACATGATTTTGACCCGCATCGGGTCGGCGAGCGCCTTCAGGCGCATCGCCACCGCCAGGGCGTCGTCGTCGCTGATCGGGCCCGCGGCTACCGGGGCGCAGCATACCGGCGCGGACATGTCGATCACGGGCAGCGCTTTGGGCATGACCCCATCCTGCCACCAATCTTGACATATATCAAAAAGGTGGCATCCTGAGGTCGACGCGTCAATTCGATATATGTCTCAGCCCTAGAGGAGGCGGATTATGTCCCGTGTTCAACTCGCCCTCAATGTTGATGATCTCGATGAGGCGATCACGTTCTACTCCAAGCTGTTCAACACCACTCCGGCGAAGGTGAAGCCGGGCTATGCCAACTTCGCCGTCACCGAGCCGCCGCTGAAGCTGGTGCTGCTGGAAAACCCCGGTAAGGGCGGCACCATCAACCACCTCGGCGTCGAGGTGGAGTCCAGGGAAGCCGTCCATGCCGAGATCGCCCGGCTGACCGGCGAGGGGCTGTTCACCGACGAGGAGATCGGCACCACCTGTTGCTTCGCCACCCAGGACAAGGTCTGGGTGACCGGCCCGGCCGGGGAGAAATGGGAGGTCTACACCGTGCTGGCCGACTCCGACACATTCGGCGCCAGCCCACAGCACCTCGACGAATCCAGTGAGGGTGACGGTGATGTGTGCTGCGGCGGCGCATCCAAGGAGTCAGATCAAGCCGCAGCATCCTGCTGCTAGCCGACCGTTCGCGACCTGCCGCGGCCGTGGCCACACGGGCCGCGGTAGGCGCATGATCGGGGCATGGACCGCGACGCCATCGCTGCCGATCTGGAGCGCGCGCGTGTCACGTTTCACCAGCTACTGGCGGCCGCCGGTCCCGACGACTGGGGCGCCCCGACGCGCGGAACCCGTTGGACCAACGAGCAATTGCTGTTCCACATGGTGTTCGGCTACATGGTCGTGCAGCGACTGCTGCCCCTGGTGCGGGTGATGGGCCGACTGCCTGACCGCGTCAGCGTCACCTACGCCCGGGTGCTCAACGCCGCGACCACGCCGTTTCATCACGTCAACTACTACGGATCGTGTGCCGCCGCCCTGGTTTACAACCGGGTCAGGATGGGCGCCAAACTCGACCGGGTCATCGCCGCGCTGCAACAACGACTCGCCCGAGAAACCGACGACTCCCTGCGCCGCGGCATGCACTTCCCGCCGGGATGGGATCCGTTCTTCTCCGATTACATGACGCTCGAAGACGTCTACCGCTACCCAGGGCGCCATTTCGACTTCCACGCGGCCCAGCTCATCTTCACCTGACGTTCATTTGCCATCTGATTCGATAGCTGTCAATATCGATGTATGTCGAAGTCCCGGGAGATGTTGGCCGATCAAGTGTGTTGCCCTCCGGGCGCCCTGCTGCACGAACCCATATCGGCGGCGGTGGCGGCGGATATGGCGGTCAAGCTCAAGGCGCTGGCCGATCCGGTGCGGCTGCAGCTGTTCTCGGCGATCGCCAGCCACGCCGGCGGCGAGGCCTGCGTCTGTGACATCTCACCCGGGCTGGAAGTCTCCCAGCCGACCATCAGCCATCACCTCAAAGTGCTGCGGGACGCTGGATTGCTGACCTCGCAGCGCCGGGCGTCGTGGGTGTATTACGCCGTGGTGCCCGAAGCGCTGGCCAGCCTGGCCGTGCTCCTCGGCGCGACCACCGCCCACACCGTGGCGGGAGTATCGGCATGACCGACACCACCACATCCCCTCCAGCGGTCGTCGGCAAGCTCTCCACCCTCGACCGGTTCCTGCCCTTATGGATCGGCGCGGCCATGGTCGCAGGGCTGCTGCTGGGCCGCTGGATCCCCGGCCTGAACACCGCTCTGGAAAAGGTTCAGATCGACGGGATTTCGCTGCCGATCGCCCTGGGCCTGTTGATCATGATGTATCCGGTGCTGGCGAAAGTCCGCTACGACCGCCTCGACACCGTCACCGGCGACCGCAAACTCCTGCTCTCCTCACTGGTCCTGAACTGGGTGCTCGGACCCGCGCTGATGTTCGCACTCGCCTGGCTGCTACTGCCCGACCTGCCCGAATACCGCACCGGCCTGATCATCGTCGGACTGGCCCGCTGCATCGCCATGGTCATCATCTGGAACGACCTGGCCTGCGGAGACCGCGAAGCCGCCGCCGTCCTCGTCGCGCTCAACTCGATCTTCCAAGTCATCATGTTCGCCGTGCTGGGCTGGTTCTACTTGTCGGTGTTGCCCGGCTGGCTCGGCCTGGAACAAACCACCATCGACACCTCACCGTGGCAGATCGCCAAATCCGTACTCATCTTCCTCGGCATCCCGCTATTGGCCGGCTACCTGTCCCGCCGCATCGGCGAGAAAACCAAGGGCCGCGACTGGTATGAGGCCAAGTTCCTACCGACGATCGGCCCATGGGCCCTCTACGGTCTGCTGTTCACCATCGTGATTCTCTTTGCCCTGCAAGGCGATCAGATCACCCACCAACCCTGGGACGTCGCCCGCATCGCCCTACCTCTGTTGGCGTACTTCGCCGTCATGTGGGGCGGGGGCTACCTGCTCGGCACGCTGTTGGATCTGGGTTATGAGCGCACCACCACCCTGGCGTTCACCGCCGCCGGCAACAACTTCGAACTGGCCATCGCCGTGGCGATCGCCACCTACGGCGCCACCTCCGGCCAAGCGCTGGCCGGGGTCGTCGGCCCGCTCATCGAAGTCCCGGTCCTGGTCGGATTGGTCTACGTCTCGCTGGCGCTATGTAATCGGTTCAGCCACCACACCTCCCAACACCTGCCCACCGGCTCGACGACGAGAACGGAACCAGCCGATGACTGACAGCCCCGTCACCCACCAACTGCGCCACGACCTCTCCATCGACCAACAACTCGCCCTGAAAACCGCGGCGAGCCGTCTGCACGGCGAGTTCGACGGCACCTTCGGCACCGAAACCATCGAACGGTTCCTCTGCTCGTCCTACGACCAGTTCGCCGGCCGCGCCACCATTCCCAACTTCCTGCCGCTGCTGGCCGAACGGTTCGCCCGCCAGCGCCTCCACGCCCTGGCCCGGGTGGAAGGCAAGATCAGCGACGGCAAACCGACCGTCCTGTTCCTATGCACCCACAACGCCGGCCGCTCCCAGATGGCCCTCGGCTTCTTCACCCACCTGGCCGGCGACAACGCGATCGCCTGGTCCGGAGGGTCAGAACCCGGCAACGAGATCAACCCCGCCGCCATCGAGGCCATGCACGAAGTCGGGATCGACATCACCGGCGAATACCCCAAACCCTGGACCGACGAAATCGTGCAAGCCGCCGACGTCGTCATCACCATGGGCTGCGGCGACGCCTGCCCCATCTTCCCCGGAAAACGCTACGAAAACTGGGAACTCCCCGACCCCGCCGGCCAAGGCCTCGACGCGGTCCGCCCGATCCGCGACGACATCGAAGAACGCATCCACCGACTCCTGACCGATCTGAACGTGCCCATCACCCGCTAATCGCGAAAACCCAAGGAAAACACCGATATGGCCGACAGATCCGTGTTGTTCGTCTGCGTCAGTAACGCCGGCAAGTCGGTGATGGCCGCCGGGCTCATGCGGCAGATCGCCGGCCCGCACATCCGCGTGACCTCGGCGGGCACCCACGCCAAGGGTGCAGTCAACCAACAATCGGTGCAGGCATTGGCCGAAGTCGGCGTCGACATCAGCGACCATCAGCCCACCCAACTCACCGAGCAGATGCTCGACGAGGCCGATCTGGTCGTCATCGTCGGCACCCAAGCCCAACTCGAGGACCATCCCGGCACCACCATCCAACGGTGGGACACCGACGAACCCTCCCTGCGCGGCATCGACGGCATCGACCGCATGCGAATCATCCGCGACGACATCACCACGCGCGTCCAGGCCCTGGCCGCCAACTTGTCCACCGCGGCCGCACCACCCGCCGGCCAGTCAACACAATCCGACCGCCGAGACGGTTGAGGGCCACCCCGCTGCCGTTCGCCACCGATTGAGGGTTGCATTCCGTACCTAGGTACGGGTTTATCGTCGACGTATGGCCAGCGAGGAAACTACGGGTTGGGTGCCCGATTCGTGCTCGTTACCCACGGTTGATCGGCCGTTGCGGGTGGCCGAGTTCGACGGGCTATTCGGTCAATCGGTGCTGCGGTCGGTACGGGTGAGTGCCACACGGTTGGATCTTGTGCTGGCCGCCGACGCCGAGGCCGCTGCCCGCGACCTGGCGGCACGCGAAGTCGGCTGCTGCTCGTTTTTCCGCTTCGACTTCGACACGGCCGGTTCGGATGTGGTGATAAGCATCGGCGTTCCCCCGTCGCACACCGACGTGCTCGACGCCCTCGCACAGCGGATCGGTGACATGACGACGGGGCAGACGCGGTGAGCGACAGCGGATTGCGCAGCGGGCAGGTCGCGGCCGCAGCCGGGGTCAACACCGAGACGCTGCGCTACTACGAGCGACGCGGCCTGCTGCGCCAGCCGCAGCGATCACTGGGTGGACACCGCCTATACCCACCGGAAACCGTGACCATGATGCGGGTGATCAAGGCCGCGCAACGGTTGGGCTTCACCCTCGACGAAGTCGCCGACCTGTTGGCCGCCACCCGACTCGGTAGCCGCTCCGAGGCCGGACTACACACCCGGGCGGCCACCAAACTGGCCGAGGTCGACCAGAAGCTCGCCGAACTTACCGCCGTGCGCGACACGCTGCGTGCTGCGCTCGCCGCGGGCTGTGACGACCTCCTCGCCTGCGCCGAAAGCCCCTGCTGCCCAATACCATTCACCGCAGAACCCGACAACGAGACGAAAGGCGGCACCGGTGGCTGCTGCTGACGACCGCGCCCGCAAGGCGTGGTGGGCATCGATCGGCGTCGGGGCGCTGGCATGTGTGGGCTGCTGTGTGGTCGTGCCACTGCTGGCCGCGGCCGGCATCGCCGGCGGTGGCATGCTGCTCGTCGGTTCCCGGTGGCTAGAGCCACTCGGATTCGCGCTCATCGCCGTCGGAGTCGTCGGGGTGGTCGTGTCACAGATCCGCGCCTACCGCCGACGCGGAGCCGACACCTGCCAGTGCACTCGTCCGAACACGAACACCAGTTGCCGGTGCCGACGATCACAGCCGGCAGCGGCCCCAGTGCCCGGCCAGGTCTCCTAGGGTCATCACCATGGTGATCCGTTCAATCCTGTTGTTCGTGTTGGCCGCGGTCGCCGAAATCGGAGGCGCGTGGCTGATCTGGCAAGGTGTGCGCGAGCAACGCGGCTGGCTATGGGCCGGGCTCGGCGTCATCGCACTCGGAATCTACGGGTTTGTCGCCACCCTGCAGCCGGATGCGCATTTCGGCCGGATCCTGGCCGCCTACGGCGGCGTGTTCGTCGCCGGCTCACTGGCCTGGGGCATGGCGCTGGACGGGTTTCGACCCGACCGCTGGGACATCATCGGCGCCCTGGTCTGCCTGGCCGGCGTCGCCGTGATCATGTACGGCCCACGCGCGCACTGACACTTCCCCAGGAGGGGCATGCTGTGATCGAGTTCCTGTCCTGCAGCACCGGCAATGTCGTCGGAATCCGGTTCAGCGGCAAGCTGAACCGGCAAACCTACCGCGACGTGCTCGGCCCACGAATCGACTCCCTTCTGGAGCAGTACACCACGTTGCGGGTGCTGATCCTGATCGACGAATCCTTTGAAGGCTGGACCCTTCCCGCGGCCTGGGCCAACACGATCTTCGACCTCAAACATCGACGTCACTTCGACAAGATCGCCATGCTGGGCGCCCCGAAATGGGAAGAATGGTGCGTCAAAATACCCGCGGCACTGCTCATCCGCGGTCAACTGAAGACGTTTCCACGCGATCAACTCGAACCCGCATGGGACTGGCTTCGCGCATAGCGCCCGCTGAGCGGTCAGGCCAGCGTCAGCCAGCAGCGCCACCACTGGTGGTGGGCCTATGTGTGCGTTGCAGCCGCCGTCGGCGCTTCGGTCGTGGCACCAGCGGCCAGTGGTGTGGTGCGTCCGGCGCGCACACCGTTGGCGATGACGACGATTTCGTGCACCGTGCCTATGTCAACCTAAATTGGCTCCGCCTGGGCGGTGTCAGTTGGCCCCGCCTGGAGGCGTGCAGAACTCGCGCGGGTTGAGCGAAGCTGGATGTATGCGTGTGGAGCTTCTCACGAGCCCGGGGTGTCCGAATGCGGCGGCGGCTCGGCGCTTGCTCGCCGAGTGTCTGTCTGAGGTGGGTATCGCTGACGATGTGGTGGTGGAAAGGGTCGGTGCATATCCATCGCCGACGGTGCTCGTTGATGGTGTGGATATCATGAAGCCGGGCACTGAGTTGGCAGCTGATGCATGCCGATTGGACCTTCCGACCAGGGATCGCGTGCTGGCGGCGCTGCGGAGTGCGACACCGTTGACCTGATCGATCCGGGGTTTCACCCCGTTGCTCGGCCGACCCCTCTTGGCTGTGACGTGATCCTGTTGCGCCCCGAGTTCAACTGGCTGTCGTGGTTTCCTGGGTGCGGGTGTGTGCCAGCCGGTGGGAGTCGGTTCCGGTTTCGATGATGGCGCCCCGGAGGGGTTTGGTGCGTCCGGCGCGGACCCCGTTGGCGATGACGACGATTTCGGCGAGTTCGTGCACGGCGACGACCGCGGCCAACCCCAGCATCCCGGTGAGGGCGAGCGGAATGAGTACCGTGATCAGGCCCAGTGAGAGGCCGACGTTTTGCAGCATGATGCGCCGGGCACGGCGGGCGTGGGCGAAGGCTTGGGTGAGGTGGCGCAGGTCTTCACCCATGAGGGCGACGTCGGCGGTTTCGATCGCCACGTCGGTGCCCATTGCGCCCATGGCGATGCCGAGGTCTGCGGTGGCCAGGGCGGGGGCGTCGTTGACGCCGTCACCGACCATGGCCGTCGAGGAATGTTGGCGCAGTTGACTAATCAGCGCGGCCTTGTCTTCGGGCCGCAGATCAGCATGCACCGTATCGATCCCCACCTGCTTGGCCAGGGCGGTCGCGGTCGCTTGGTTGTCACCGGTCAGCATCGCCACCTGATAACCCCCACGGCGTAACGCCTCGACGACCCGGGCGGCTTCGGGCCGTAGTTCGTCACGCACCGCGACCGCCCCAATGACCTGACCGTTGTCTTCGACCAGCACCGCGGTCGCCCCGGCGGCCTGCATCTTGGCGACCTGTTCGGCCAGCGGGCCGGGATCGAGCCAGCCGGGCCGACCGAGCCGCAACCGGCGGCCGTCGCGATACCCGGTGAGGCCGGCGCCGGTGACCGCCTCCACCTCCTCGGCGGGTCGGACCGGGCCCTCGGCGGCGGCGAGGATCGCTGCAGCCAGGGGGTGTTCGCTGCGGGCCTCCAACGCCGCCGCGACCTCCAGCACATGCTCGCGGGTGGCGCCGTTGGTGGTGGCGACGTCGATGACGGTGGGCTTGTTGGCAGTCAATGTGCCGGTCTTATCCAGCGCCACGGTGCGGACCGCGCCCAGGGCTTCCAGCGCCGCGCCGCCCTTGACCAGGACGCCGAGCTTGCTGGCCGCGCCGATCGCGGCGACCACGGTGACCGGCACCGAGATCGCCAGCGCGCATGGGGAGGCCGCCACCAGCACCACCAGGGCGCGTTCGATCCACACCAGCGGATCACCCAACACGCTGCCGATGGCCGCGATGAGGACGCCGGCGATCATGATCGTCGGGACCAGGGGTTTGGCGATGCGGTCGGCCAGGCGCTGGGCTTCGCCCTTGCGGGACTGCTCGGCCTCCACGATGGCCACAATGCGGGCCAGCGAGTTGTCGGCGGCGCTGCTGGTGACCTCGACCTCGAGCACCCCGGTGCCGTTGATCGACCCGGCGAACACCTCATCACCGGGCCCGGCCTCCACCGGCACGGATTCGCCGGTGATCGCCGAAACATCCAGCGCGGTACGGCCTGAGACGATGACCCCGTCGGTGGCGACGCGTTCACCGGGTTTGACCAGCATCCGGTCACCCACCCGCAATTCGCTTGGCGGGATGATGGTTTCGGCGCCGTCGCGCAGGACGGTGGCCTCATCGGGCACCAGCGACAACAGGGCGCGCAGGCCGCGGCGGGTGCGGGCCAGCGAGTATTCTTCGAGACCTTCGCTGATGGAGAACAGGAACGCCAGCATGGCGGCCTCGCCGACCTCGCCGAGGATCACTGCGCCGACCGCGGCGATCGTCATCAGCGTGCCGACCCCGATCTTGCCTTGGGTCAGCCGGCGCAGCGTCGAGGGCACGAACGTGTAGGCCCCGATCGCCAACGCCAGCGCATACAACCCGATTTCGACCGGGCGGGGCCCGCCGGCCCCGCCGACCACATACCCGGCCAGCAGCACCACACCCGCCACCGCGGCGGCGCGCAGTTCGGTGATCTCCCAGAGCCGTTCGGGTTCGTGCTCGTCGTCGCTACGTTCGTCGCTGCCGCAGCCACACGCCTCACTCATCGAGCAACCTTCTTCCGCTGATCGGGGAGGCCGTAGTTGGGGCACAACGCCACCGCGTTGCCGGTGGCCTCCAGCACCGCCTCGGCCGCGCGCAACATCTCCAGCAGCTCCGGGCGGGCCAGCCGATACACCGAGGCGCGGCCCTGCGGCCGGAAATCCACCAACCCGCAGTCACGCAGGCAGGCCAGATGCGCCGACACCGTCGACTGCGCCAACCCCAACTCGCCCGTCAGATCCACCACCCGGGCCTCACCACCCGCCAGGCGGCGCAGGATCGCCAACCGGGTCGCATCCGAGAGGCTGTGAAACAACGCCGTCGCCGCATCCACATTCCCGCACACCGCGGGATCGACCGAACCACTTTTCATCGCCACATAACGATGATAGCGTCCAATGCTATTGATCGGTCAACCTCGCCAACATCGATGCCATGCGATATAGCCGCCGATCCCACGAAAGAGGTATCTGAATGGCGCGCGCCAGCCGCATGTTGCTCACCGCGTTCGTCATCGCCGCGATGGCGATCGGTGCGCTGGTCTACCTGTCGGTGCGCGACCGTGACTCGACCGCCCCAGCGCAGTCCGATACCAGCGAGATCGGGCAGGTGGTGCGGGAGAACAGTCACCGGCTCAACTCGGTGCCTGAGAGCAAGGTGACGTTCGTGGAGTTTCTCGACTTCGAATGTGAGGGTTGCCGCGCGGTTTACCCGGAGATCGAAAAGTTGCGGGCTGAATACGGGGACCGGGTGAATTTCGTGATCCGCCACTTCCCGCTGCCAGCGCACGTCAACGCCGAGCGGGCCGCCCGGGCCGTGGAAGCCGCCGCCCAGCAGGGCCAGCTGGAGGCGGTGTATCGCAAAATGTATGACACCCAGGCTCAGTGGGGTGAAAAGCAAACCCCGGCCGATGACGTATTCCGTGGATTCGCAGCAGAACTCGGCCTGGATATGGCCGCTTTCGACGCGGCCTACGCCGATCCCGCCACGCTGGAGCGCATCCGGCTCGACATGGCCGACGGCCGGGCCTTGGGGGTGCAGGGCACGCCGACGTTTTTCCTCAACGGCACCCGCATCCAACCGCACAGCTATGAAGACCTCGCCAAGGCCCTTGATCAAGCGCTCGCCGAGAACTAACCGCGCCGTCCCACGTCCATCGGCTTTAACGCCCATCTCCACATCGGCACCTATCCCAGTCCCGGCCAGGAGGTTTCACCCATGCCCGCCACCGCGCTCATCTTCTACGTGATCTTTGCCGTCTTAGGGTTCGGCTGGCGCAGTTGGACCCAATACCGCCACACCGGATCCACCGGATTCCGCGGCATCCACGGTCGGCCCGGGTCGCTGCAATGGTTGGCCGGTGTCGGATTCATCGCCGCCATCCTCGCCGGGGCGGCCGCGCCCCTGCTGCAACTGCTCGACATCCTCACCCCGATGGCCGTGCTTGATGCGCCGTGGATCCAGACCACCGGCATAGTGCTGGCCGTCGCCGGGATCGCCGCCACCGTCCACGCCCAACGCGACATGGGCCCATCGTGGCGCATCGGAGTGGACCCCAGCGAAACAACCACATTGGTGCGCCACGGCGTGTTCGCGCTGGTACGCAACCCCATCTTCACCGCCATGCTGATCTTCGCCGCCGGCATCACCCTGATCACCCCAAACCCGCTTGCCCTGGCCGCCTTCGCCGTCTTGTGGGCCACGATCGAACTGCAGGTACGAGTGGTCGAAGAGCCCTACCTCAACACCATCCACGGCCAGGCCTACCGGGACTACTGTGGGGCTGTCGGCCGGTTCGTTCCCTACATCGGACGCCGCCTGACCGTCTGACCGCCGACGCGAGGTGAACCATGCCCACCGATGATCGCACCGCCCGCTGGAACCGGTACTGGGACAAGAAATCTCGCACCTATGACCGTGAGATCGGGTTCTTCGACCGCCACCTGTTCGGCGACTCCCGCCAATGGGTCTGCAGCCAAGCCACCGGCGACGTCCTGGAGGTCGCGATCGGCACCGGACTCAACCTTGCCTTCTACCCCGAGAACGTCACCCTGACCGGGATCGACTGGAGCCAGCAGATGCTCGACATCGCCCGCCAACGCGCCGCCGACCTCGGTCACCCCGCCACCCTGCAACAAGCCGACGCGCATCACCTGCCGTTCGACGATGCCAGCTTCGACACCGTCGTCTGCACCTTCGGGCTCTGCGCCATCCCCGACCACACCCAAGCCCTCACCGAAATGACCCGAGTCCTGCGCCCCGGCGGAAAACTCATCCTCGTCGACCACATCCGCAGCAGCACCGCCCCAGTCCGAGCCGTGCAGCGGGGCCTCGAACTATTCACCATTCCCCTCGGCGGCGAACACTTCCTACGTCGCCCCCTAGAGCACCTGCGGGCCGCGACCGACCTCGCGATCGACCATCGTGAGCGGTTCACACTCGGCCTCGTCGAACGCGTCGTCGCCCACAAAACCCCTGCCACCTGACCTGCCCTGCAGCCAAGGGGTCCGAGCGGGACACCATCACGAAAGCAGCCGCACATGACCGAATTCACCAGACGCGCCGCACTTGCCCTACTCAGTGGGGCAGGGGCGATCGCCGCACTGGGATACCTGTTGCGCACCAACAGTATTCGCATGCCCACCGGGAACGCCAACGGTCCCGGCATGATGGGCGGAGTCTCCGGCACCGACATGGATCGCTACATGACCATGTTCGCCCGCCACACCGAACTGCGCCGCACCGTGGAAAACATCCCCGGAGGCATCCGTACCACCACCGAATCCGACGCCCCCGATCTCGTCGCGCAACTGCACGCCCACGTCTCCTCGATGTATCAGCATCTCGACCAAGGCGCCGAAGTGAGCTGCATGAGTCAAAGCCTGCCCACCCTGTTCCGCCATGCAACCGACTACCAGCGGCGAATCACACTGACACCTAACGGAGTTATCGCCACCGAGACCTCCTCCGACCCCGAGCTCACCAACACCATCCGCGCCCACGCACACGAAGTCACCGGCTTCGTCACCGACGGCATGCCCGCCATGATGGGCCCGATGATGGGCGGCCGCGGAATGATGGGCTCCTGAATCGTCGCGTCAACCAGAACGCACCAACCAACCCCTAACCGGAAACACCAACAGCCTAACCTGTTTCCGATCAGGCCCGACTAGATCAGATCGCCTCAGCGGGAACAACAGTAAACATCAGAATCTGACCCCAGATAACTGCTCGAATCCGGCTCCCATCTTGTGCACGCTCACCACGCACACATCCGCACCGGCGTTCATCGCCCAGGTCGGCAGATCCTCATGGAAGGGCAGATGCGCGCCCCATGCCTCGTCGACGATGAGAGGCTTGCCCCGGCGGTGGCAGACCTCCGCGATGCCTTCGATGTCGGCGCAGGTGCCGTACGGGCTGGGGCTGACGATCAACGCGGCAGCGGCATCCGGATGCCGCTGCCAAGCCTCCTCGACCTGCCGGGGCGACGGCGGGTGCGAGAGATGACGCTCGGCATCCCACTGCGGGGTGATCCAGCGCGGTGTCAAACCAGAGAAGATCAGCCCGGCCACCACCGATTTGTGACTGTCCCGGCTGAGCAGCAGGCTGCCGTCGCACCCGGCGACCGCCATCATCGCGGCCTTGACAGACAACGAGCTGCCGCAGGTGGAGAACCAGGCGGCCCTCGCCCCCACCGCCTCGGCCATCAGTTCCTCGGCCCGCTTCAGATAACCGTTGCTCATCCGTCTGTCGTCGAGCCCGCCGCTGGCCAGAACATCGCTGAAGAACGGCTCGCGGCCGAGGATCTGCAAGACCCGTTGATCGACGCCGCGGCCCTGACGATGCCCCGGTGGGGAGAAGCCGTAGCGGTTGGAATTGTGGTATTCGCGCAGCGCGTCAACCAGTGGTGCCGCGTTCTGATTGCCCGTCATGGCGAGTGGGTACCCACATCAACCCGACCCCCACACACGCGGCCGTCATCACGGCGAACGCCGCCGGGAACGAGAACGCGGTTGCCACGGCACCGACCGCCAGCGACCCCAGACCGGTCCCCGCATCGAACCCGACGTTCCAGGCCACACTGACCGCGCCCCGGGCATGCTCACCGGCGGCCGCGAAGGCCTGCACCAGCGTGAGACTCTGCAGGCCGCCGAAGGCCGCGCCGACCAAGACCGAGCCGGCAATGACAACAACGGCACGGTGGTCGGCCAGTCCGAGTGCGATCGCCACCAGACCCAGCGCGCCGACGCCCAGCATCGGGGCGATGAAGCGAACCGGGCCGTACCGGTCGGCGACACCGCCGATCCACCACCTGCTCACCGCCGCGGTCCCGGTCAGACCGAGCAACGCCCCGAACGCCATCTCGGCGCTGCCGAACTGGGGCGCGAACGTGGTGACGGCGCCTCCGGCGGCAGTGATCACGACGAGCGCGGCGATCGGGTTGACCAAGCGACGGGTCGCCGGAAGGTGCTCACCGGAAGGCGCCGGTGGCCGAGGCACCGGATGCGTGCGGATCAACGCCAGGGGTACCGCCACCAACGGCGCGGCCGCGAGCAGGAACACGGACTCGAAGCCGATGTGCTCGGCCAGCCACGGCGCCAGCGGGACGAAGACGAATTGTGGTGCGGCGATGGAAAGTCCGTATGCGCCGATCGCTGCGCCGCGACGTTCTGGGGGTACCAGCCCGGCGATCCCATCGACGGCGCAGACGGTGAGGATCCCGAAGCCGAACCCCCGCAGGGCCGCGAGCAGCAGGACCGCCCACAGGCTGTGGGCGAACATGTGCACGACGGCCGGAGCACCCAACAACACCAGGCCGACAGCCAACGTGACAGGCCAACCGACCCGTCGCAGCAACCGCCCGACCAACAGTTGGGCGATCACCGTGCAGCCCATCAGCACGGTGTTGACCAGGCCGGCGCCGAGATGGTCGGCGCCGATGTGGACCGCCCACATGGGCGCCGCCGGAAGCAGCAGCGCAAATCCGGTGAAACCCAGCGCAGCCGCACCCAACAACGCCGGCATCCCCGGCGCCCGCCACACACTCACCGCTCGAAGACCACTTCCCCGCCGATGACGGTGGCGGCCACCAGTTCGGCGTCGAGTGCGTCGATCACCTGCTGCGGGGAACCGGCCAGCAGGCACAGGTCACCAGGCTCAGCAGGCGCGATGCGCCGCGGCCGGGCCGGGCTTTCCGCATCGCCCAGAAACAGGGCCAGAGCCCGCCGCCCCGAAATCCGTTCGGCCGGGTTGAGCACCACACCGCGCGGAGTGCGCCGGTGCACTGCCGCGCGCATCACGGCCCACGGGTCGGCGGCCCCGAACGGTGCATCGGTGGACAGTGCCACCGGCACCCCTGCCGACAACAGGGTGCCCAGCCGCCAGAGCTGATCCTGTTCGGCGGCAGGGACATCCGTGCGGTACTGGTCGCCCCGCTCGGCGACGAAGTTGGGCTGGGTCACCACGGTGATCCCGAGCTCGACGAGGTCGGCGACGCAGTCCTGCGGCACCATCGCGGCGTGCTCGATGCGGTCGGCGGGATGGCCGCCAGCGGCCTGCAGCGCCGCGATGGTGACGACGAGCTGAGCCGCGGTCACACAGTGCACGGCCACCGGCTCACCGGCCCGGTGTCGCTCGGCGATCCAAGCCGTCAACTCATCGAGGTCGAGCCCGTCGTCGTGCAGAATTCGTTTGCCCGGAGCGAGGTAGTGCACGCGCTGCCGCAGGCTGGTGGGGCGATCGGCGGGATGCAGGTCAGGCGTGGCATCGGTGACCCCGGTGACGCCGTAGCCGGCCAGCCGGGCGCTGAACTCCGCGACCGCTGCGGGCCTGCGTTCCAAGGTCTGCGACCAGGTCGTGTCCGCGCTGCGCAGCCGCCCGTCCGGGTGATCGGCCAGACCCAGCGCCGCAAGACCTGGCGAGTTCAGCGTCCACAGCACGCCGCTGCGGTGTTGCACCCGCACCGGGCTGTCCGGACCCAACCGGTCCAGTGCGTGACGGTCCAGGGAGCCGGCCACCGCCTCGTGATAGCCGACAGCCCGGATCCAGCCGTCGCTGCCCGGCGCCGCGGAGGTCAGCGCCGTGCCCAGCGCAACCTCGTCGGCCACCTCAGCCGGACCGACGCGGACGGAATCCTGTTCGGCGGCAGCCGAATACACGTGCAGATGGTGATCATGCAGGCCGGGGATCACTGTGCCGAACGCGGCGTCGAGCACCAGTTCATCGGGCTCAGGCGGCAGTGCTGCCGCGAGCCCTTCGATGATGTGTCCGACGCGGATGTCCACCACGGACCCGTCGAGCAGCGTGGCGCGGCGAATCAGCATGAGGCATCGGCCCGTTCCGCCACCAGGCGGCGTACGGCCTCGTTGTCGGCCCCGAGGTCTCGGCCGGGCAGACCTGCGGCGGGCGGTACCGGGATGACGTCGGCGCCCTCGTCGTCGCAATACCGGTACCCGGCCGCCACGGCCGCCATCGAGAATTCGATCAGCTCGCCACCGCCACGGTTCCGCGACGCCGCCACAGCGGCCGCGGCATGCAGCCCGGTGAGCGGGTCGGCGATCGCGTCACCGCGGAACACCGGTGCGCCCCCGCGGTATCCGACCAGCCCGCCTGACACCGCCGCGTCGTCGCCGAACGCCACCCAGCCGGCCTTCTCGCCCGTGGTGCCGTGGCCAGTGATGCGCAGCCAGATTCGGCCGGGCCGGGCCGGGTTGAGGCTGGGCCCCAGCCCGCGTCGGCTCAGTGCGGCCGGCCGCGACGCCTCGATGACCACGTCGGCCACCTGGACCAAGGCAACCAGATCCTCGGGGTTGTCGAAATCAACGGCATACGAAAGTTTTCCACCGTTCATCCAGTCGTAGAACTCGGGTGCACCGGAGCGGGTCCCGTCCGGACGGCTCGAGCTCTCCACCTTCACCACGGTGGCCCCGGCCCGGGCCAACAACTGTCCACACAAGGGGCCGGCCCACATCGACGACAGGTCGGCCACCAGTGCGCCGGCCAGCGAACCGGTCTGGGTGGGCCCGACCGGGCTGATCACCGGCGGCGCGGGTGCGGTTTCCCCGAGCATGGCGACGGGCAATCCGAGCAGCCGGGCCCGATCGGCAACCTGGGCGGCGGAGTTCACCGCGGCCCAGTCCAGGATCGGCTGCCAGGGCTCGTCCTCGACTGAATCAGTCTGCAGCAGAGCGGGTATCGCGGCGATGTCGTCAGGCCGCGACAGCGTCAGCGCAACCCATCCGTCGCGGGTGGGGAGCAGGTGCGTCGCCCCACCCGCCGACACCTGGTCCTGGGGTGCGATGTTCAGCAGGGCAGCGCGGCCGGTGAGCAGTTCGGTGGCATCGACCGCCGCCCCGGTGAGCGCCGTGAAATCGTCGGCGACCATCTGGGCCTGTCTGCGCAGGCTCAGTGGAATCGCCAACGGTGCCATCAGAACTGCAGCGCGCTGAACCGCCAGTCCAGCACCTGGCGGTCGCCGCCGTCGGGCCCGCCGGCCGCGTACACCAGTGAGCGCAATTGCAGGACTGGAGCCTGGGCCGATTCCACGTGCAGCTCGCTGAACAATGTGTCGCCCTCGTGTACCGGACCGGTGTGGTCGCAGGACTCCCAGCCCAGCACCGTAGCCAGGTTCGGGAGCAACCGGGTGGCCTGGGCCAGGGCCAGCCCGATGGTGTGCCCGCCGTACACCAGGCGTTCGCCGCCGACGCGCCGATCATGGTGGGTGGCAGCGATGTTCAGGGTCAGCCGGGCCAGTTCGGGAGCGCTGCTGACCACATCGGCGGTGCTGTGCAGCACCGAGCCGGCCACCGCCGGGTCGAAATGCGGTCCGGGTACCCGGGTCCGGAACGCGTCCGCATCCCAGTCGGCCGTGGGGTTCGGCGCTGCCGCGTCGGCCCCGATGGTCGACAGGTCGTCGGCATGCCCGGTGTCGACGCCGTCACCAGACAGCGGCAACATGGCACAGCGGTAGAAGTCGAGAACCTTACGGTCCTTTTGGTCTACCGTGGTCATCCGCAGGGCTGCCAGGCCGGTGGCGGACCGTCCCGGCTTGATCGAATTCTGTTTGAGCCCAACCACTTCGGTGCGGGTGTGCAAGGTGTCCCCGATCACCGGGCAACGGTGAAACGCCAGGCCCCGGTAGAACAGGTTGGCCTTGACGCGTTGGGTCACCAGGGTGCTCTGCCCGATCGCCACGTCGCACACCAGCGCCGGATGCGCCAACGGGCCGGGCTCCCCCGTCACCGCGGTGGCGAGCTCGGCGTCGAGCGCCAGCCGCAGCCGGTCACCGAGGATCGCCTGGTGGGTCGCGGCCGCCCCGGGCGTCAAGGTCATCGACGGCGCGCTGTCGAATACCTGGCCGACCTGCAGGTCATCGAAGAACGGGCCACCCTGTTTCACATCTCGCACTATGCCAGTCACGACGGTTGATCCTGCGGCTAGGGCGTGGAAGTGCGAGAACGGCCCGCCCTCATGGCAGAGTCACCGAAAGCGGACGCACCTCGTCCACCAGACCCCAGGCCAGCGCGGTGGCTGCGTCGATGGTGCGCCCTGAGAGCACGAGGTAGGCGGTGCGCCACCGGCCGATCCGGCGCGTGATGCTCACCGTGCCGCCCGCCCCGGGAATCAACCCGAGCGCCAGTTCCGGCAGGCCGATCGTGGCGTCCGGGTGAGCGCTGACCCATCCGCAGTAGCAGGCCATCTCCAATCCGCTGCCCAGCACCTGACCGTGCACCTCTGCGCGGCAGCGTCGCCCCAGCCGCGCGGTGAGTTCATCGAGCACCAGCGCCGGGCTGTGCCTGGTACGGGCCAGATGAGCGCTGGCCGGGTCGGCGAACGAACCGAACTCGGCCAGATCACCGCCGCTACAGAATGATCGGCCGTTCCCGCCGAGCACCACCTCGTCGACCGACGGATCCAGCCGGGCTACCTCCAGGACCTCCAGCAGGGCCCCCCGGGCGTCGGTGGAGAACGCGTTGTGCCGCTGCGGCCGGTTGAACCGGACGTGCAGGGTGTTTCCGTCGCGACGGGCCTGCACCGGCTCGGGCAGCAGCGGCACCGTCGCCGGGCCGCGTTCGGCCAGCCAGCGCGCGAACTCCGGCCCGGACTGCAGCGTCGAGTACGCCAACGACTCGGTGATCAGACCGGCGCGGGTCGGGCCGGTCGGGTCGAACGAACGCAGCACATCGTCACAGACGGCCGCGGCCTGCGGCCAGGTCTTACACCGTTCACCGAGTTCGTCCAGAGCCTGCTCGACCGAGTCCACCGTGACCGACCGGCGGTCCTCCGTGGGGCGCTCGGTCAGCGTGAACGCCGCGGCATCCGTCGGGGCGTCGACCCCGACGCGAATGCCCGCGGCCAGCTCCAGGACGGTCACGAGTACTTGTTTATCAGCTCCTGCTTGTACAGCTTGCCGGTGTCGGTGCGCGGCAGTTCGGCCTCGAACGAGATGCTGCGCGGGCACTTGTAGTGCGTCAGCCGCTCACGCAACCAGGACATCAGCTCATCGGCGAATTCTGGAGTCGCGTCGGCGGGATCCACGGTCTGCACCACACCCTTGACGCTCTGACCCATCTCGTCGTCGGGGATGCCGAACACCGCCGCGTCCATCACCTTCGGATGCACGACGAGCATGTTCTCGGCTTCCTGCGGGTAGATGTTCACCCCGCCCGAGATGATCATGTGGTGGCGTCGGTCGGTGAGGTAGAGATACCCCTCTTCATCGACATACCCGATGTCCCCCACCGTCTTCCAGCCGTGCGATTCACGCGAAGAGGCGGTCTTCTCGGCGTCGTTGAGGTATTCGAAGTCCTGTCCGCCCTCGAAGAAGATCTCGCCGGCCTGGCCCGGCGGCAGTTCGTTGCCGTCCTCGTCGAGGATGTGCACGAGGCCGTTCATCGGCTTGCCGACCGAGCCCGGATGCGTCAGCCAGTCCTCGGCGAAGATCACCGTCGCGCCGATGGCCTCCGAAGAGGCGTAGTACTCGTCGACGATCGGCCCCCACCAGTCGATCATCTGCTTCTTGATCTCCACCGGACACGGCGCGGCGGCGTGCATGACGCGTCGCAGGCTGGACAGGTCGTACGAATTCCGCACATTCTCAGGCAGTTTCAGCATCCGGGTGAACATCACCGGAACGAACTGGCCCTGGGTGACGCCGTACTTCTGGATCGCGTCCAGGCAGCCTTCGGCATCGAAGCGCTCCAGCACCACCGTGGTGATTCCCGCGGCGTGGGTCTGCATGGACCACACCGAAGGCGCGGTGTGGTACAGCGGCGCAGGGCTCAGATACACCGAGTCCGGCTGCATCCAGAACCCGACGAGCGCCGACATCATGCCGGGAGTTTCCGACGGCGGCACATGCGGCAGTTCCCGCTTGATGCCCTTGGGCCGGCCCGTCGTGCCCGACGAGTACTGCAGCAGGTCCCCGTCCATCTCGTCGTCGATCGGGGTGGCGGGCAGGTCTGCGACGGCCTCCGGATACCGCTGCCAGCCGTCGAGCTCGCCGTCGGCGATCAACAGCACGTCCGGCAGGCCGTTCGGCAGTTCGTTGTCCAGACCGCCCAGGATGTCCTTGAGCACGGCGGAGCCGACGATGGCCTTGGCCCCGCTGTTGTCAATGATGTACGCGGCCTCGGCCGCGGTCAGGTGGGTGTTGATCGGCACGTAGTACAGGCCACTGCGACGCGCCGCCCACATCACCGCGTGGATGTGCTCGTTGTTCTCCATGAGGATCGCTACCACATCGCCCTCTTGCAGGCCGTGCCGGCGGAAGTAGTGCGCCAGGCGATTCGCGCGAGCTTCGAGCTCACCGAACGTGACGACAGTGCCCGACGGATGAAGGATGATCGCCGGCTTCTCGGGATTGGCCTCGGCATGCTCGCGGATCTGCATGAAGGCACTGTAACCGCCGCCACTTGACAGGCGTCAAGTGGCGGCTCCCGCCTGGCGCATCAGCAATTGCAAACCGGCACAGGCGTCGTCGAGCGGCTGGGTCGAGCGGGCACTGCGGCACTGGATGATCGCGCCCTCCAGCGTGCTCACGGCGAAGCTGCCGAGCGAGGCGGCGGTCGCGGCATCGACTCCCTTGGCTGTCATCGACGCGGCGATCAGCCGGGCCCAGTCAGCAAACACCACCGCGGAAGCCTCCCGCACCGCGCGGGCATCCGGACCGGCCTGGGCGGCCGCCACAATGGGACAACCTCCGGCGAAATCGCTGTCGATGAGGTTCCGTTTCCATCCACCGACGAACGCGCGGATCACGTCTTCGGAAGGCAGTGCGTGGGTCAGTTCTTCGATCCTGGCGCTGATGATGCGGCCGGCTTCCAGCGTCGCTTCCGCCATCAGCTCCGTCTTACCTTCGGGAAAGTGCTGGTAAATGGACCCACGAGCGGTGTTGCTGCGCTTCAGCAGGTCACTGAGCCCCGTCGCGTGGACGCCGTACTCTCGCATCAACTCGATGGCGCTCTGGATGAGACGCTCCCGCGGGCCCGCCACTGCCGACACCCTTCTCCATCACCGAATAGACCAGTTGGTCCATCCTAGCCTCCCATCGATAGACCGATTGGTCTACTATGCCGAAATGCACAATCTGGCGATCTTCGGCAAACTCTCCAGAGTCTGCGCGGAGTATGCGTGGTTGATTCTCGGGGCGTGGCTGGCCCTGGCCGGCGTGCTCAACCTGGCCATCCCCCAGCTCGAACGCACGGTGGCCGAACACTCCGCACCGTTCACCCCGGAAAGCGCGACCACCGAGACCCTGCGGCAGATGTCCCGCGACTTCGGCGTCCCGGATACCACCGCCGTCGGCAGCATCGTGGTGTCCAGTGACCGCGTCCTCGACGCGGCCGATACGGCGTACTACCGCGATCTGGTCGCCCGGTTGGTGGCCAACAAGGATGACGTCGCCTACGTACTCGACACCTACGGCACTCCCGGCCTGGAAGGCACCGGCCTGAGCCCGGACGGAAAAGCCATCCACCTGATCGTGGCCACCACCGGCGACGTCGGCTCCACCCGCGCCCATCGGTCCACCGAGAACGTCCGCGCCGTGGTTGCCGCCGTCCCCCGGCCCGCCGGACTCGACGTCCATTTCACCGGAGCCGCGCCGACCCTGTCGGATCTGTTCTCCGCCATCGACATCTCGCTGGCCATCATCACAGTGGTCTCGGTGGTACTGATCACGCTGCTCTTGCTCGCCGTCTACCGCTCACTGATCACCTCGATGATTCCGCTTCTCACCGTCGGTATTTCACTGGCGGTGGCACGGCCGGTGGTCTCCTTGCTGGGCAGCCACGACCTCTTGACGGTCTCGAATTTCACCATCGCGCTGGTGACCGCGATGGTGCTGGGCGCGGGCACCGACTACGGCATCTTTCTGCTGGCCAACTACCACGAGGGCCGACGGCGCAGGCTGGCCGTCGACGATGCCGTGGCCAGGTCCGGTGCCCATACCGCAGGCATCGTGATCGCCTCGGCGCTGACCATCGCCGGCGCCGGAATGGCCATGGTGTTCACCAAGATCGGGATGTTCCGTACCGCGGGTCCCCCGATCGCGCTGTCCATCGCGATCACCGTCGCCGTCAGCCTCACCCTGACACCCGCCCTCATGGCGTTGTGGGGCCGGCGCGGATACGCCGAACCCCGGCCACTCGACGAGCGCCGCTGGCGCAAGCGTGGGGCGGCCATCATCCGCCGGGCACCGGCGCTGGTCGCCGCGTCCCTGGCCTTCCTCATCGCCATGAGTTCGGTGCTGCTCACCTTCGAACCGAACATCGACGAGAACGCCATGCAGCTGCGCGCCACCGACAGCAAGCGCGGCTATGACGCCGTCTACCGCCATTGGGGAGTCAACGAGGCGGCGCCGGAGTTCATCACGATCCGCGCAGACCACGACATGCGCAACACCAACGACCTGGCCGCGCTGGATCTGATCGCCATGTCGATCGGCAACCTCCCCGAGGTGGCCTATGTCCGCTCGATCACCCGCCCCGAAGGAAAACCGCTGCCCGAGACGGCCATTGGTGCACAGACCGCACAAGTCGGCGCCGGCCTTCAAGACGCGCACAATCGCGTCGAACAGGCCATCCCGCAACTCAAGCGTCTGGCCACCGGGGTGACCCAGTTGCACGACGGCTCCGCGGATGCGGCAGCCCGGCTGCCCGAGCTCACCGACGGCGCGCGCTCCCTGGTCGACTTGGCGCGCAACCTCCTCGGCACCCTGGAATCGGCCGATCGAGTGGTGGACACGCTCTCCGGCGGTTCTCTGGATGTGGTGACCGCCGTGCGCAGCATTTCCAATGCCACCGACTCACTCGACCAGGTGGTCGACGAAATCGATTCCGTCCAAGAACGATTGGCGGCTCCTACCGCGGCATTGCACGCGGTGTTCGATCCGCTCACCGGCCCCGAGCCGTCGGCGGCCTGCGCGTCGGACAGCTCCTGCATCCGCGCCAGGCAGGCCTTCGCCGAGCTCAACGCAGCCACGGGCGGGCGCGCATTGCTGGCAGTCAACGGATTGGCGCTTGCCGCTCCCCTGGTTCCCGAAGGCCCGGTGAACTCCGCGCTCGACACCCTGCCCGATCTGCGAGCGGGTATCAAGAAGCTACGGGCCATGCTGGATCAACTCGGCACCCGCACCCCTGAGCAGACCCGTCAGGAACTGAGCCGGTTACTGGCCGGAATCAATGAACTCACAACCGGACTGGGCCGCCTCACCACCGGACTCGGGCAGGTGAAGACCGGGACCGACACCATGGTCACGCTCACCACCGAGCTCAGCGCGGGACTCGACCGCGCCTCGGACTTCCTGCACCGGATGTCTGCCGACACCAGCACCGGCGCCGGGCGGGGCTTCTACCTGCCACGGGAGGGCCGGACCGACCGCCGCTTCACCGCGGGCGAACAACTGCTGATCTCACCGGACGGACGCAGTGCCCGGATGATGGTGGTCTGGTCGGTGAACCCCTACGGCGCCGAGGCCATGGGTGCGGTGCCCGCCGTCATCGCCGCGGCCAACAATGCCGCAACGGGAACCGTGCTGGAACACGCACAGATCGAGTCGACCGGCCTGGCCTCTCTATCCCAGCGCCACATCGACCAAACCTGGAGGGATTTCGCACTTTTCGGCGCCGTGGCGGTGGCCGCGGTGCTGTTGGTGCTGATCGTGATGCTGCGTAGCCTGGTGGCCCCGCTCCTGATGATCGCCGCGGTGGTGCTGTCCTTCGGAGCCGCGGCCGGGCTGTCCACCTTGATCTGGCAACACCTCATCGGTATCAGCCTGGACTGGTCGGTGTTTCCGGTGTCGTTCATGGCACTGGTCGCGGTCGGAGCCGATTACAGCATGCTGTTCGCCTCCCGCATCCGCGAAGAATCCCACAGCGGGGTGACCAGCGGCATCATCCGGGGATTCGGCAGCACCGGCAGCGTGATCACCACCGCCGGAGTTGTTTTCGCGATCACCATGTTCGCCTTGATGAGCGGGACCGTGCTCAATCTGGTGCAGATCGGCTCGACGATCGGCATCGGTCTGCTGCTCGACATCACCGTCGTGCGCACCTACCTGGTACCGGCGGCGATGAGCCTGCTGGGCGAGCGCATATGGTGGCCGGCCCCGCACGTGACCCACGCCTAGACAGCCGAAAGGCCAGTTATCGCACGCTTTTTCGCAACTTGCGTGCAATAGCTGGCCAGTCGGTTGTGGAAAGGGTTAGGACTCTTCGGCCAGGCGGTGCTTGAGGGCGTCGAACTCGTCCTTGATGCCGGTGGGCAGCTTCTCACCGACGAATTCGAACCATTCCTCGATCAACGGGAGCTCGGCCTTCCACTCGTCGACATTGACGGCCAGGGCCTCGTCGACGTCGGCGGGATCCACGTCGAGCCCGGACAGGTCCAGGTCGGCCGCGGTCGGCACGATGCCGATGGGCGTGCTCTTGCCGTCGGCCTTGTGCTCGATGCGCTCGATGGCCCACTTCAGCACCCGGCTGTTCTCACCGAAACCCGGCCACAGGAAGCGGCCGTCGTCACCACGGCGGAACCAGTTGACGAAGAACACCGCGGGCATCTTCGACTCGTCGGCGTTCTTGCCGATGTTGATCCAGTGCTGGAAGTAGTCACCGACGTTGTAGCCGAGGAACGGCAGCATGGCCATCGGGTCGCGGCGCACGGTGCCGACCTTGCCCTCGGCGGCGGCGGTCTGCTCGGAGCCCAGGGTGGCGCCGATGAACACGCCGTGCTGCCAGTCGCGAGCCTGCGTCACCAGTGGGACGGTGGTCTTGCGACGGCCGCCGAACAGGATCGCCGAGATCGGCACGCCCTGCGGATCATCCCACTCGGGGGCCAGCGTCGGGCACTGCGAGATCGGGGTGCAGTAACGCGAGTTCGGGTGCGCCGCTTTGGTTTCGGCCTCCCGCAGGTTCCAGTCCTGACCCTTCCAGTCGATCAGGTGGTCGGGCTCGCCCTCCAGGCCTTCCCACCACACGTCGTTGTCGTCGGTCTTGGCGACGTTGGTGAACACGGTGTTGCCCGCGGCGATGGTCTTCATCGCGTTCGGGTTGGAGTCCCAGTTGGTGCCCGGTGCGACGCCGAAGAAACCGAACTCCGGGTTGACGGCGTAGAGCCGACCGTCCTTGCCGAACCGCATCCAGGCGATGTCGTCGCCGACGGTCTCGGCCCGCCAGCCGGGAATGGTGGGCTGCAGCATCGCGAGGTTGGTCTTGCCGCAGGCCGACGGGAACGCGGCCGCCACGAAGTAGGCCTTGTTCTCCGGGGAGATCAGCTTGACGATCAGCATGTGCTCGGCGAGCCAGCCCTCGTCGTGAGCCATCGCCGAGGCGATGCGCAGCGAGTAGCACTTCTTGCCCAGCAGCGCGTTACCGCCATAGCCCGAGCCGAAGCTCCAGATCTCGCGCGTCTCCGGGAAGTGGGTGATGTACTTCGTGTCGTTGCAGGGCCACGGCACGTCCTTCTGACCGGGCTCCAGCGGGGCACCGATCGAGTGCAGTGCCTTGACGAAGAAACCGTCATCGCCCATCTTGTCGAGCGCGGCCTGACCCATCCGGGTCATGGTGCGCATCGAGACCACGACGTACTCGGAGTCGGTGATCTCCACACCGAGCTTGGGGTCCTCGGCGTCCAGCGGGCCCATGCAGAACGGCACCACGTACATCGTGCGGCCGCGCATCGAGCCGCGGTACAGGTCGGTCATGATCCCGCGCATCTTGGCGGGTTCCATCCAGTTGTTGGTGGGGCCGGCGTCGATCTCACGCTCGGAGCAGATGAAGGTGCGCGATTCGACGCGGGCGACGTCGGAGGGATCGGAGAGCGCGAGGTAGGAGTTGGGCTGCTTCTCTTCGTTCAGCTTCTGGAAGGTGCCCGCCTCGACCAGGTGGGCGGCCAGGCGGTCGTACTCCTCGGCGGACCCGTCGGCGAAAACCACCCGATCGGGTTGAGTCAGCTCTGCGACCTCCTGGACCCAGGCCAGCAGACCTTGATGTTTCGTCGGTGCGGTGTCCAGACCCGGAATGGTCGCTGAGGTCATCAAATTCTCCTGCGTAGGTTTGTGGAACCCAAGCCACGTCACGACGCGGTCACGGCTACCCCTTGGGTAGAGGTTAACGCGGGTGAGATACCCGCGGAGAGCCGGTGGTATGTCCGATCACTCACAGGAACGATTCAGATCGACGTTATCAGGCGGTTACTCGCCAGTAGCATCGCCGTTGCCGTACAGATCTGCCCGGACGGCGTTCAGCGCCCGCTGCAGCGGGGGGATCCGGCGGTCCCGCTGCGCGGCCGCCCGCGCGGTCGCGATGGCATGTTCCCGCAGCTCGGCGTCCAGCTCGGCGGTCTTTTCGGCCGCCACCGCCGCCTCGGTTTCCTCGCGGGCGGCCAATTCGGTGGTGAGCGCCGTTTCGGCGGCCACCAACCGTTTCGCGACCAGCTCTTCAACCGCTGAACGCAGTGTTGCGGTCATCTCGCCGACCCAGCGATCCAGCACCGCCCGGTCATGCAACAACGCACGGGTGCCGACCATCCAGATCGCCAGCAGCAGGCCCACCACCGCACCGACCACCAGCCCGGCCACGGCCAGTCGCGGCGCCGCACCCGCCAACAGCCGGCTCACCGCCACCGCGACCCCCAGCCCGAATCCCGTGCCGAGCACCAGCATCAGCCGGGTCTCCGGGGTGCGGGATTTCAGCGGAGGTGCCGGCAGGTCGGGAATCGCCGCTGGAGCCGGTGGCGCGGGGGCCGTCAGCTCGAGTTCGGCCGCCATGCCGCTCAGGTGCGCGGTGACGCCCTCGTCCACCTCGCCGACAACCTCGTGGGCACGCTGCCGGGCATACTCCTCGAACGTCTCGATCCGGCGCCGGCTGATGCCCGCGACATCTTCCTGCAGTTCCGTGCGCACCGAATTACATCGGTTGCGCGCGAAATAGCCGAGTTGAACCCGGGCCTGCTGCAGCTGGCTACGCAATGCGATGCTGCGCTCGGTGCGGGTCAGCCGGCGGGTCCTGGCCACCTCGGCGCGCCGCGCCCGCAATACCTCCACCCGCGCCTGACGGTCGGCTCCGGACCCGTCCGCCTGATAGCGCCCGATCACCGCGTCAAGCCGAGTCTCCCAGGCGCGCAACCTGTTTCGGCGCACAACATCGGGGTCGGCCAATCGGCCGGTCAGCAGTTCCACCAGTTCGTCGAGCTGTGGCTCACCGAGATCTGGGGCCGCCGCCACCCCCACCCAGGGCATGCGCTCGTAGCGCGCGTCCCGCTCACCCAGGATCTTCGCGTCGGCGTCGCACACAGCACGCCAGTCCCGGTGGGCATCGATCTTGGACACCACCCCGATCACCAGATCTGTGTACCGAGTCGCCAAATCAACCAGCGCACAATCCGATTCAGTGATCGGGGCCGCTGCCGAAACCACGAACAGCACGGCCGCCGGGGCCTCACCGGCCACCAACTCGGTGGATTCCACGAAGGTGGTCTGCGGCATCCGCTCCCGCAGCGCCGCCATCACGCTCGTCGATCCGGCCAGCCACGGTCCGGCGACGAGGACTGCGTCGCGGGTCTCCACCCCCGGCGTGTTCAGGCCCGGATCGATCGCGGCCACCACGGCGTCGGCCTCGGCAATTTTTGCTCCTCGCGTGCGCGCCGCGATCTTCGCTTCGCGCGTCGCAGTCGCCACATCGTCCGCGGGCGTCTCCACGTCGGTCACCGCCGGCCACCTGCTGCGCTCAGCAACCGCAGCGACCCGCGCACGATGTCGTCACCGCACCGGCGGTGCAGGGCATTGACCGGACCGTCGCGGTACTGCCGCCACCGGCGGGCCCGGCAGAGATGAGCGTTGCGATCGTCGCCGAGATCCACCGTCAACCCTTCGGCCTGTACGACGTCGACAGCGGCGGCCATCACTGCGATCACCGTGTCGTCGGCGGCCAGAAAGCGCGCCACCGCCGGGCCCCCCATGGCGCGCAGCTCAGCCAGCGCCCACTGCACTCGCCGGTACCGGGCCGGCGCAGTCGCGGCATCGAGGGCGACCATCACCCGCTCCACCTCGCTGATCCGGCGCCACGACGCCGGCAACGCGTCAATGTCCGCCCCGCGGCTCAACGCCAGCGTGGCATGGGCGATCCCGAACCGATCGAGGCGTTCCAGCAGCTCGGTGCGCACCGCCCGCGGCACCGGGTGCGCCCCGGTCACGAACGCGTCGACCGAGGTCAGGTCCGCAGGCGCGTCGGACAGCAGCCGCAAGGCGTCCCGCAGATGCGGCGCCAGCTCCCCGGCCACCGCCAGCAGGGCCACCATCGGCACGACCGGTGCCGCGGCCCGTGGCTGCAGACGCCGGGCCGTCCGGTGCGCGGTAGCAATCGGCCCGCCCGGACCGGACCCGGCCAGATCAGCCTTGTTCAGCACCACCACCGTCGGGCGTCCCGCCCGCGTCAGGTCCGCGAGCACGGCCTCGTCTTCGGGCTTGAGCACCTCGGCGATCACCAAGACCGTGACGTCACCGACCTCAGCAGCCTCCGCGGCATCGAGGCCCGCACCGGCCAGCGCGGAAACCACCGTGCTCACGCCCACGCCACGACGGCCCCGCACATCCACACGCACTGGAGCCGACACCCGCGCGCTGATCGCCGCCAACCGCGCATCGCCGTCACGGTCGGCAAAGCATCTGAGCTGGTCTGCGAAAATCTGGCGGCCTTCCCTGCGTGGTGGCGGGCGCATCCGGTGCCCACGAAAAATCGTGACACGACCCGGGCGGACCCGCGAACAGAGGTTTAAGTCCCAGCGGCTTGAGGCAACTGTTGGGTATCAATCTCTACCACGATGCGGGTACCACGCCGCAGATAAGAGACCATGGACGGATGCACCCGTCCAGGTCCGACGTCGGTGCGCCGGCGCCGGCAGACGAGGCGGCCGACGTGCCGCCCGCCCAGCCGCACCGTTTTCCCCGGGTGACCAGCTTCCGTACCCGGCGCTCAACACTGTCGGCGGCCCAGCAACAGACCTGGGATCGGCTCTGGCCCGAGCTGGGGATGCAGGCCCGTGACGAGGATTCGAAGCCCGTCGTCGACCTCGACACCGAGGCCTGGTTCGGCCGCTCCGCCCCCCTGATCCTGGAGATCGGCTCCGGCACCGGCACCTCGACACTGGCGATGGCCCAGGCCGAACCCGACCTCGACGTGATCGCGGTGGAGGTCTACCGCAAGGGACTGGCCCAGCTGCTCAGTGCGATCGACCGGTCCGGAGTCACCAACATCCGCATGGTGCGCGGGGACGGCGTCGACGTGCTGGAGCACATGTTCGGTACCGGGACCCTGACCGGCGTGCGGGTGTTCTTCCCGGATCCCTGGCCCAAGGCCCGCCACCACAAGCGCCGCCTGCTGCAGCCGGCCACCGTGGCACTGATCGCCGATCGGCTGCAGCCCGGCGGAATCCTGCACGCGGCCACCGACCACGCCGGATATGCCGAGCACATCGCCGAGGTCGGCGACGCCGAACCGCTGCTGCAGCGGGTTCAGCTGGACGCACATCTTCCGATATCGGTCGAACGCCCGGTCACCAAGTACGAACGCAAAGCCCTGGCCGGACCCGACGTCACCGAGTTGGTCTGGGAGAAACGGCCATGAGTGTGACCGAAGACATGCGGGACGCATCCGCCCAGGCAGAGGCCCGATCCGACGGGTCCCCCGATTCCGCGGTGATCACCCCCGTCCGTCGGGTGCTGCTCGTGTGGGACGCCCCCAACCTGGACATGGGATTGGGAGCGATCCTGGGTGGGCGCCCGACCGCCGCACACCGCCCCCGGTTCGACGCGCTGGGTCGCTGGCTGCTCGAGTACACCTCTGATCTGGTGGCCGAATCCAGCGATTCCGCCGGAGACGACACAGACATCTCGCTCGAGCCCGAGGCCACCGTCTTCACCAACATCGCCCCAGGTAGTGCCGATGTGGTGCGCCCATGGGTGGAAGCGTTGCGCAACGTGGGTTTCGCAGTCTTCGCCAAGCCGAAGATCGACGACGACAGCGATGTCGACAGCGACATGCTCGAGCACATCGCCCTGCGTCGCAGCGAGGGGCTGGCAGCGGTCCTGGTGGCTTCGGCGGACGGACAAGCGTTCCGGCAACCGCTGGAAGAAATCGCCCGTGAGGGCACTCCGGTGCAGGTGCTCGGATTTCGCGAACATGCGAGCTGGGCGCTAGCGTCGGATACCTTGGAGTTTGTCGATCTGGAGGATATTCCCGGTGTGTTCCGGGAACCGCTGCCACGGATCGGCCTGGACTCGCTACCCGAGCAGGGAGCATGGCTGCAGCCATTCCGGCCGCTTTCATCGCTACTGACCGCGCGTGTGTAACAACTGAAGACCGCGATTTTGCAACAGCGGGTCACCATGAATTTGTTTAGTTAGGAGCCTAAGTGTTCGCCTGGTGGGGTCGAACGGTGTACCAGTTCAGGTACATCGTCATCGGTGTCATGGTGGCGCTGTGCCTAGGTGGCGGCGTCTACGGGGCCAGTCTCGGAGATCACGTCACCCAGAGTGGTTTCTACGACGAGGGCAGCCAGTCGGTGCAGGCGTCGCTGCTGGGCGACGAGGTCTACGGTCGCGACCGGACCAGCCACGTCGTCGCCATCCTGACACCGCCGGATGACAAGAAGGTCACCGACAAGGCGTGGCAGAAGGAGGTCACCGGCGAACTCGACCAGGTGGTCAAGGATCACCCGGACCAGGTCGTCGGGTGGGTCGGTTGGCTCAAAGCCCCCGACACCACCGATCCGACCGTCAGCCAGATGAAGACGCAGGACCTGCGCCACACCTTCATCAGCGTGCCCCTCAAGGGTGACGACGACGACGCGATCCTCAAGAACTACCAGGCTGTCGAGGACGACCTGCAACAGGTCAACGGCGGCGACATCAAACTGGCCGGGCTCAACCCACTGGCCAGTGAACTCACCGGCACGATCGGCACGGACCAGAAACGCGCCGAGCTCGCGATCGTGCCGCTGGTGGCCGTGGTGCTGTTCTTCGTCTTCGGTGGTGCGGTCGCCGCGGCCCTGCCCGCGATCATCGGTGGTCTGACCATCGGCGGTGCCTTGGGCATCCTGCGATTCACCGCCGAGTTCGGCCCCGTGCACTTCTTCGCCCAACCGGTCGTGACGATGATGGGCTTCGGTATCGCCATCGACTACGGCCTGTTCATCGTGAGCCGGTTCCGAGAAGAGCTCGCCGAGGGCTATGACACCGAGGCTGCGGTACGAAGATCGGTGATGACCTCGGGCCGGACCGTGGCCTTCTCCGCCGTGATCATCGTGGCGTCCTCGCTGCCACTGCTGTTGATCCCGCTCGGATTCCTCAAGTCGATCACCTACGCCATCATCGCCTCGGTGATGCTGGCGGCATTCCTGTCGATCACCGTGCTGCCCGCCGTCCTGGCCATCCTGGGGCCCCGGGTCGACGCGCTCGGCGTCACCACGCTGCTGAAGGTGCCGTTCCTGGCGAACTGGCCGTTCTCGCGCCGGATCATCGACTGGTTCGCCGAGAAGACCCAGAAGACCAAGACCCGCGAAGAAGTGGAGCAGGGTTTCTGGGGCCGGCTGGTCAACGTCGTGATGAAACGGCCCATCGCGTTCGCCACGCCCATCCTGATCGTCATGACGCTGCTGGTCCTCCCGATCGGCTCGCTCACGCTGGCGGGTATCAGTGAGAAGTACCTGCCTCCGGACAACGCGGTGCGCCAGTCCCAGGAGCAGTTCGACAAGCTCTTCCCCGGTTTCCGCACCGAACAGATCACGCTGGTGATGAAGCGTGAAGACGGTGAGCCGATCACCGACGCCCAGATCGCCGACATGCGCGCCAAGGCGATGACGGTCAAGGGCTTCACCGACCCGGACAACGATCCCGAAGCCATGTGGAAGGAACGTCCGGCCACCGACAGCGGGTCGAAGGACAAATCCGTCCGGGTGATCCAGAACGGCCTGATCAACCGCGGCGACGCGGCCACGAACATCTCGGATCTGCGGGCGCTGCAGCCTCCGCACGGCATCGACGTGTTCGTCGGCGGCACCCCTGCCCTGGAGCAGGACTCGATCCACAGCCTGTTCTCCAGGCTGCCGCTGATGGTGACGATCCTGGTCATCACCACCACGGTGCTGATGTTCCTGGCGTTCGGATCGATCGTGCTACCGGTCAAGGCCGCGCTGATGAGCGCCCTGACACTCGGTTCGACGATGGGCATCCTGACCTGGATGTTCGTCGACGGTCACGGGTCGGGCCTGATGAACTACACACCACAACCGCTGATGGCACCGATGATCGGTCTGATCATCGCGGTGATCTGGGGCCTGTCCACCGACTACGAGGTGTTCCTCGTGTCCCGCATGGTGGAAGCCCGTGAACGCGGCATGTCCACCGCCGAGGCCATCCGCATCGGTACCGCCACCACGGGTCGCCTCATCACCGGTGCAGCCCTGGTGCTGGCCGTGGTGGCCGGCGCGTTCGCCTTCTCCGACCTGGTGATGATGAAGTACCTGGCGTTCGGCCTGCTGATCGCCCTGCTGCTCGACGCCACCGTCATCCGTATGTTCCTGGTCCCCGCGATCATGAAGCTGCTCGGCGACGATTGCTGGTGGGCACCGCACTGGATGAAGCGGGTTCAGCAGAAGATGGGCCTCGGTGAGACCGAACTGCCCGACGAGCGCAAGCGTCCGATGGGCCAGGAGCCCGGAGAAGATCCGCGCGCGCTGGCCGGTGTCGGCGCCCTGCCGGCACCGCGGCCACACGATCCGACCCATCCGGCTGCCGAGCCGATGCGTCCGCAGATGCCTCGGACAAACGCGCCGTCGGCCGCAGGCACGGCACGGATCAATCCGCCTCAGGCGCAACCCCGCCAGCAGCCCAACCAGGAGCCGGCCACCACGCGGTTCGCCATGGCCCGCAACGCCGTGCGCAACGCGGTGAACACGGCCGTAAACACGGTCAACACGGCGACGGGGAACACCAACGCCAACACCGAGCGCACGCCACAGCCGACCGGGCGGCCGGCCGGAGGCCCTCCGCCTCCCCCGCAACGCGAAGACCGTGAGATCGAATCGTGGTTGGGTGCGCTGCGCGGCGGCCCGGCCAATGGAGGCCCGTCCAACGGCACACCACCGCCTCCTCCGCCGCCTCCGCCTCCTGCACCGCCGGCACCGCGTCCGTCGGCCGACGCCACCCGTGCGATGCCGCAACAGCAGCGTCCGCCCGCCGGCGGTGGGAATGCGCCGACGACGGCATTCAACGCCCAGCGCCCAGGCCCCGGTCCGGTGCCTGGCCCTGGCCCTGGCCCGGCCCCGGGTCAGGGTCCGACCCCGCGCCAGCACGAGCAGGAACCGTCGACGGAGAAGTTCAACCCCCGCGACAACGAGCCTCCACGTCGCGGCGGCGGGATGAGCGCGCAGGATCTGCTGCGTCGCGAGGGTCGGCTGTAGCCTGCCGACGTTCGAGGTGTGACGCCCCGGATCAGTCCTTCACCGGGAGGTCGTCGGACTCGGCTTCGATCAGCACGCTCTCCTCGTCCTCCTGCCGAGCTGCCTCGGCGTCGGGATCGTCGGCCAGCAGCACGCGGGTGGCGCTGTTGATGAACGCCACCGTGGGCACGGCCAGCAACGCGCCGACGATGCCCGCCAGCACACCGCCGCCCGCGATGGCCAACACCACGGCCAACGGGTGGATCGACACCGCGCGGCCCATCACCAACGGTTGCAACACATGGCCTTCCAGCTGCTGCACGGCGATGATCAGCCCGAGGGTGATCAGGGCGTAGACGAATCCCTTGGCCAGCAGCGCGACCACCACCGCCACGAATCCGGCGACCACGGCACCGACCAGCGGGACGAAGGCGCCCATGAACACCAGCGAGGCCAGCGGCAACGCCAGCGGGATACCCATGATCGCCAAGCCGGTACCGATACCGACCGCGTCGACCAGGGCCACCAGGAACGTCGCCCGCATGTAGCCGCCCAGCGAGTGGAAACCGGCCCGGCCGGCGTCACGGACCCGCTCCCGCACATGGCTCGGGAACACCTTGGTGACGAACGCGAAGATGCCGCGCCCGCCCTGCAGCAGGAAAATCAGGGTGAACAGCACCAACAACGCACCGGTGAGCAGCTCGGTGAGGGTGCCCGCGGTGGACAGGGCCCCGGTGGTGAGCTTTTCCTGGTTGCGCTGCAAGGCCTCGATCGCGGTGTTGCCGGCCTGGTCGATCTGCTCCTTGCTCAGCTGCAGCGGTCCGTTGATCAGCCAATTGCGCAGCCCGTCGATGCTTCGGGTCACCTGTTCCACGAGTTGCGGTGCGCCCTCGATGAACTGCGAGATGACGAAACTCAGGATGCCGCCCACCACCGCAAAGCTGGCCAGCAGCACCAGGGCGACCGCGGCGCCACGCGGGGCGCCCCGACGGTCCATGACGTCGACGGCAGGCAGCAGCAGCGCCGCGACCATGGTGGCCAGGGCCACCGGCACCACGATCACCTCAAGGTGCTTGATCAGCCACAGCAGCGCCACAACCGCCGCCAGGATGACCAGCAGCCGCCATGACCAGGCGGCAACTTTGCGGACGAACGGCGTCACGGCCTCATCAGCAACAGGATCCAGTGCCATCCCGGTAGCGTAATGCGGCGCGCCCAGCAACCGGCGATGTCGACACGACCTGCGCGGTTACCCTGTAGGGCGTGTCACAGGACGCGCCCGCCGACACCGCCCGGGTCCGGGCCGGCTCCACGCGCGGCAGGTACTGGTGGGCGCGATGGGTGGTCATCGCACTCGCAGTCATTGTGCTCGCCGTCGAAGTGACCCTGGTCTGGGACCAATTGGCCAAAGCCTGGCGCAGCCTGCTGACGGCGAACGCATGGTGGGTGCTGGCGGCCGTCGGCGCCGCGATGGCCTCGATGCACAGCTTCGCCCAGATCCAGCGGACCCTGCTGCGCTCGGCGGGCGTGCCCGTCAAGCAGTGGCGTTCGGAAGCCGCGTTCTACGCAGGCAACGCATTGTCGACCACAATGCCCGGTGGACCGGTCCTCTCGGCGACCTTCGTCTACCGCCAGCAACGCATCTGGGGTGCCTCACCTCTGGTGGCCTCGTGGCAGCTGGTGATGTCCGGAGTGCTGCAGGTCGTCGGCCTGGCGCTGCTGGGTCTCGGCGGCGCACTGCTGCTGGGCGCCAGCAAGAACCCGCTCTCGCTGATCTTCTCCGTCGGCGCGTTCCTGGCGATCATCCTGCTGGCCCAGGCCGTGGCCACCAGACCCGAGCTGATCGACGGCATCGGGGTCAAGGTGCTCTCGTGGGTCAACTCGTTGCGCGGCAAGCCGTCGGAGACGGGGCTGACCAAATGGCGAGAGATCCTGCAGCAGCTGGAGTCGGTCAGCCTGGGCCGGCGCGATCTCGCGATGGCATTCAGCTGGTCGATGTTCAACTGGATCGCCGACGTGGCCTGCCTGGCATTCGCCTGCTATGCCGCGGGTGGTCATCCCTCATTGGCAGGCGTCACCGTGGCCTACGCGGCAGCCCGCGCGGTGGGATCGATCCCGTTGATGCCGGGCGGGCTGCTGGTGGTGGAGGCCGTACTGGTACCCGGGCTGGTCTCCTCCGGCCTGACGCTGGCCTCGGCCATCTCGGCGATGCTCATCTACCGGCTGGTCAGCTGGATATTCATCTCGGCGATCGGCTGGGTGGTGTTCTTCTTCATGTTCCGCACCGAGAAGGACCTGGATCCCGACGCGGGCCCCGACAAAAATCCCCGTCCTGAACCCGAGCGCTAGGAGACGTCCATGCGAATCCGGTATCCGATCGCAGTGCTCGCCCTGATCTTGGCCGGGTGCTCGTCGGCAGAGGCTCCGCAATCGGAGTCCACCACAACCACCGCCCCACCACCCGAGGTCACTCCGGTGGTGGGATCGGTTCTGGCAGAACCAATTCCAGTGGCCGCCACCGATGGCCGCACCCATCTGGCCTACGAGCTCGTGTTGACCAACACCTCACCGGGCACGGTCACCCTCAATTCCCTGAGCGCCGCGACGGCCGACCGCAAGTTGCTCACGTTGTCCGGGGACAGCCTCAAGTACTGGACCAGGGCGATGGGTAACTCCGCGGTCGCAACCAATGTCCTCAACCCCGGCCAGAGTGCCTACGTGTGGTTGGATGTCGTCGCAGACGACCCGGCCCAGGTGCCGACCGAACTCACCCACGAGCTCGGGATCACCGTGGCCAAGCCGATGCCACCGCTGGTGCCGCCGACCCTGACCGAGCATGTGGCGCCCGTGTCGGTGCAGACCCGCAAGCCGGTGTCCATCTCCCCACCGCTGACCGGCGAGAACTGGGCGGACGCCAACAGCTGCTGCGATATGACACCGCACCGGATGGCGCTCAACCCCATCAACGGGAAGGTCTGGGCTGCCGAACGATTCGCGATCGACTACGTGCAGTTGGGCGCCGACGGGCGGCTGTCCACCGGGGACCGCGCGAAGGTCGAGAGCTACCCGTACTTCGGTGCGGAGATCCACGCGGTGGCCGACGGGCCTGTGGTGGCGGTTCTCGACGGCCTGAACGAGCAGGTTCCCGGGGTGACGCCGCGTGGCCTCACCCTGCAGCAGTACGGCGGCAACCACATCGTGCAGGACATCGGTGACGGCAACTACGCCTTCTACGCCCACCTGCAACCGAACAGCCTCAAGGTCAAGCCCGGTGACAAACTCAGCGCCGGGCAGGTGATCGGCGCCCTGGGCAACTCCGGCAACTCCGACGCACCGCACCTGCACTTCCATGTGATGGACGGTCCGGATCCGTTGGCATCCAATGGCTTACCATTTACCTTCAAATCGTTCCGGCTCGATTCGCGGCTCACCTCGCTGGCCGCCGCCGACGCACTGTTCGACGGCAAGCCGGCCGCACGGCAACCGGGCTTCGCCGAGCGCGACCAAACCGACGTCAGCCCACTGGTACTGGATGTGATGACATATGCGACGAGCTAGCGGCGCGGCCTTCGTTGCCGACCTGATCTGCGTGGTGGTGTTCTGCACCATCGGACGACGCAGCCACGCCGAGGGCATCACGGTGGCGGGGGTCGCCGAGACGGCATGGCCGTTCCTGGCCGGCACCGTGGCGGGCTGGTTGATCTCCCGCGGGTGGCAACGCCCGACGTCGTTGGCGCCCACCGGGATTGTGGTGTGGGTCAGCACCGTGGTGGTCGGCATGGTGTTACGCAAACTGACCTCGGCCGGGGTGGCGGTCAGCTTCATCGTCGTCGCCTCACTGGTGACCGCGCTGCTGTTGCTGGGCTGGCGGGCAGTGTTCGCAGCACTGCGGCGCCGTCAATCTGCCTGAGCCGCATCCCCTGTCGGGGAGATCGCCACGGTCAACACGGCACGAAGACCGCCCAGCGGGCCGTTGGACAACGTGATCTCACCGCCGTGCAACTGAGCCTGCTGAGCCACCAGCGCCAGGCCGAGGCCGGAGCCACCCGCCATCGCGGTGCTACCCCGGCGGAACCGCCCCAGTACGGTCTCGTGCTCCTCGACCGGTAAACCGCGGCCGTTGTCATCGACGGTGATGACGAGGTGCCCGTCGCCGCGGTGCGCGGTCAACGCCACGCGGGTGGCCTCGCCGTGGATGATGGCGTTGCGCACCAGGTTGTCCAGCGCGATGCGCAGCCCACCGGGCCAGCCCATCACCAGGCCCACGTCGTCGGCCACCTGCACGTCGATCTGGACATGCCCGCTGCCCCTTGCACTTTCCCTGACCACCCGGTCGAGCAGGTCGGCGATATCGATCAGTTCGCGATCCTCGGCCTGAGCCAGCTGGCCCGAGGCGAGTTGGCCCAACGCGGTGATGATCGCCTCGACCCGTCGTTGCGCCCTGGACAGGTCGGCCACCACTTCGTCGCGCTCGGACTCGGGAAGATTATGGATGCGCAGCGTGTCCAGGTCGGCACGCATCGCGGTGAGCGGCGTGCGCAGCTCATGGGCGGCATTGGCGGCGAAATCCTGAGCGGCCTGAAGGGAATTGGTGGTGGCCCGCTGCGCGGCAGCCAACCGGGTGAGCATGCCCGCCATCGCCTCCGACAGCTCCTCCGCCTCCCGCACGCCGCGCACCTTCGGCATCGTGTCGGTGCCACTGTCCAGTTTCGAGGTGTGCTCGGTGAGCTTGCGCAGCGGCCGGATGGCCGGACCGGCCAGCAGCCACCCCAGCCCGCCGGCCACCAGCACGGTGGCCACCCCGAAGCCGGTATACAGCGGAATCCTGTTGGGGCTCAGCAAGATACTGTCCGCACGGATACCGATGGACATCAGTACTCCGCCGTGCTGCTCCAGCTGCACAGTCCGCACCCGGTAGTCGACACCGTTCACCTCGACGGTCTCGGTGCCCAGCGGCAGTGCCGGCAACTGGAAACCCCGCTGGAACACCACCTGACCGGTCGAACGCGAGCGGCCGGTGGTCAGCACCCCACGGGTGGGATCCTGCAGATGCTCGGGGCTGATGCTGGCATCGACAATCGAATCGAGCCTGCGGTCCAACTGCGCGGAGTCGTTGTTGGCCAGCACAACCGACGTCAGGATGGTGAACACAGCCACCACCGCCGCAGCCGCCAACGCCGCAGCCACCGCGACCCTGGTACGCAACGACGCCGAGCGGATCAGGCTGAAAAGTCGCACCTGGCCCCGGTTCTCATGGCGTCCTCACGTATCTTCCCGCAGCACATACCCGATCCCGCGAACGGTGTGGATGACGCGCGGAACGTCGGGCCCTTCCAGCTTGCGGCGCAGGTACGAGATGAAGACGTCGGCCACGTTCGTGTCCACGTCGAAGTCATATCCCCACACCAGCTCGAGGAGCCGTTGCCGGGACAGCACCACACCCGTGTTCTCCGCCAGCACGGCCAGCAGATCGAACTCACGCTTGGTCAGGTCGACACGCTCCCCGGCGACGAATACCAATCGGCGGGCGGTGTCGATGGTCAGCGCACCGACGGTCATGGTGTCCGACGCGCGCTCGGCGTGGCTGGCCCGGCGCAACAACGCGTTGAGCCGGGCTACCAACTCGCCGAGATCGAACGGTTTCGTCAGGTAGTCGTCGGCGCCGGCTTCCAGCCCCGCGATGCGGTCGTTGACCGTGTCGCGGGCCGAGAGCACGCAGATCGGGATGTCGTTCCCCAAGGCCCGCAGTGCGGTGACCACAGCGACGCCGTCGAGCTCTGGCATCTGCACGTCGAGGACCAGCGCGTCGTGCGACTCGTTCGACAACAGCCGCAGCGCCTCCTTGCCGGACGCCGCGACCCGGACATCGAACCCCGAATGCCGCAGTCCGCGGGCTACCGAGGTACGCACATCCGGGTCATCGTCGACCATCAGCACCGTGCGGCTGAAACTCTCGGGCGTCACGTGTCCTTCACCGCTGGCGGGGGTTGCTTCCACCCGCACTCGGTTACGGGATGGAGGGAGCCGGGGCTTCGCCGCAGCGGTTCTTCAGGTCTACCAGCGGCTGGCGGATGCCTGTCAGCTCGGCCTTCGTCTGGGGGTTCGCTTCGAGGTAGTCGTGCACCTTGGTACGGACCTCTTCGCGCGGCAGGCCTTCAAGGCTGGTGAAGAAGTAGTTCACATCGGGGTGGGTGAACAGGTACGCCGAGGTTGATGCCGACACACCCGAAGCCACACCGGCCAGATCGGCGGCGCTGCAGTTGGGAGGGTTGTTCGCCGGGTCGTCGGCCAGCGCCGACGGGATGGCGCCGAACAGCATCGCACCGGCTACGGCGCCGGCGCCGGCCACGCCGGCCACCACGCGCCGCGCATTTCGGGCCGAGAGCAACATGGTCAAGCTCCTTCATCGGGTCGGGAGGCCGTCACCCAAACGGTCAACGGCTGAAGGAAAGCTAAGCAGAATCCTCGACGACTTTCCTGCCTTGCACGCAAACCGCCGGTCCGCCTGATGAATCCGCAGTTCAGCGATGTCGCCCACGGCGACGCGACGGCACCCGAGCTAGCGGGTCGATGCCGTCGCGGGACCCGGAAGCGGACCGGAGCCCGCCGTGACGGCCGAGGCCGGCGAGGATTGCGCGGGCACCGCGGCGCGGGGCACACCGACGTTCTGCGCCGAGGGCAGCCCGCCCGGCAAACCACCGGCGGCCGTCCCGCCGCCCTGCTGGGCGGCCTCGGCCAAGCCCATCAGTTGCGGCAGGCTGACCGGCAGTTTGCAGCGGCTGCCCAGGGTGGCCAGCGGCTGCTGCAACCGCTGGATGTCCTTGGCCGCCTGGGGGTTGGCGTCGAAATAGGTCTTGAGCGCGCCGATCGATCCAGGCCCGGCCTGTTGCTGACTGATGGTGGTCAGGGCCTGGTTGGTCTGCGGATGCGTGTCCAGGTAGTTGCCGATGTTGGTGGCCACACTGCCCGCGGTGCGGGCGACCTCGCTGGCGGCACACGGATCGGTCGCAGCCGTGGCGGAGGGGACGACGAGCGCAGCCACCATCGCCCCGCCGGCGCCGGTCACCGCGAGTGCGGCGGCCAGACCGCGGCGCAGTCCAGCGTTGATCGGTTGCATGGGTACTCCTTCAGCGTGGGCCCCGGCGCATACGTCAGCCGGGGTCGTCCTTGGCTATGTCGCCGCGCCGGGCGAATCCGTTAGCACGGCGTTGCCGACGTACCCCGGCAACGCTACGGACGCCTGCTGTGAGATGTCTCAGCGCGATCTCAGAACCGTCAGAGGGCGGGCCACATTACACCGGTGGAGGTACGCTCTCGCTGACACGAGCCAGGACACGCCCAGCCACGTTGGGGGGGAGAAAGCGGGGATCTCGCATCCAGCAGTTCATGATGCGCTTGAGCAGCTATCTGCGCAGATTCCGCTGGGCGGTTTTCGCGACATGGTTGCTGCTACTGGTGCCCTCGATCTACCTCGCGATCAACCAGTCGTCCAATCTCACCGGCGGCGGGTTCGACGTCGAAGGTTCCCAGTCGCTCCACGTCCAGCGACAACTCGAGGAACACTTCCCGGACCAGGGCGCGTCCCCGCTTGCCCTGATCGCGTCTCCCCGCGCCGATGCCTCGTTCCAGGACATGAACTCCGCGGTGGTGTGGCTCGAAAAGGTCGCCGGCGAGGTGCCCAGCGTCAAGATCGTGCCGAATCCTCAGCAGCCGGCCCCGCAGCCCGACCGGCCCTATGTGATCACCCTGCAGCTGGACTTCAACAACACCGGCGCGGTGGACGTTGCCAAGCAGCTGCGCCAGAAAGTCGGTGTGCACGGCGAAGAGCCGGGCGAGAGTGAGAACGGCAGGGTCAAGTTCTACGTCATCGGGCAGGGCGCGCTCGGTGCGGCCGCGACCGAGGCGACCAAGCACGACATCGCCGCCGCCGAGAAATGGAACCTGCCGATCGTCCTGATCGTGCTGCTGGCGGTGTTCGGCTCGCTGGCCGCCGCGGCACTGCCACTGGTGCTCGGCATCTGCACGGTCGTGGTGACCATGGGTCTGGTCTATCTGCTGTCGATGTACACGCAGATGAGCGTGTTCGTCACCTCGACGGTGTCGATGTTCGGTATCGCGCTGGCCATCGACTACTCACTGTTCATCCTGATGCGGTACCGCGAGGAGCTGCGCGCCGGGCGTGATCCGGCCGACGCGGTCGATGCGGCGATGTCCACGTCCGGCCTCGCGGTGTCCCTGTCCGGCCTCACCGTCATCGCCTCGGTCACCGGCATCTACATCATCAACACCCCGGTGCTGGTGTCGATGGCCACCGGCGCGATCCTGGCCGTCTCGGTCGCGGTACTGACCTCCACCACCCTGACCCCGGCCGTGCTGGCGACGTTCGGCAGTGCGGCGGCCAAGCGCTCGTCGTACCTGCACTGGTCCCGGCGCGCCGAGGCGACGCAATCGCGGTTCTGGACCCGATGGACCGGGGCGGTGATGCGTCGTCCGTGGGCTTCGGCCGTGGCCGCGACCATCCTGTTGTTGATCCTGGCGGCACCGGCCTTCGGCATGGTGCTGGGCAACAGCATGCAGCGCCAGTTCGAGCCCACCCACGAGATCCGCGGCGGGGTCAACGCGGCGGCCGATGCGCTGGGTCCCGGAGCCCTGGGCCCCGTGCGCGTGCTGGTGACCTTTCCATCAGGAGACGGAGCCGACGCTACCTCTCCGAACGCCACCGCCGCACTCGACGCGGTGCGCCAGGAGATGACGCGGGCGCCCAACGTGCAGACCGTGCAGCCGCCCGTGTTCGCCGACAACAACACCAGCGCACTGCTGTCGGCGGTGCTGAAGGTCGATCCCGAGGATCTGGCCGCCCGCGAGGCCATCGACTGGATGCGGGACAAACTGCCGCAGGCCGCGGGCTCGGATGCGAGCGTCGACGTCGGTGGTCCGACGGCGCTGATCAAGGACTTCGACGACCGGGTTTCCAGTACCCAGCCGCTGGTGTTCCTGTTCGTCGCGTTGATCGCGTTCGTGATGCTGCTGGTGTCGATCCGGTCGGTCTTCCTGGCGCTCAAGGGCGTGCTGATGACCGTGCTGTCGGTGGCCGCGGCCTACGGCAGCCTGGTGGTCGTCTTCCAGTGGGGCTGGTTCGAGGGGCTGGGGTTCGAAAAGATCAGCTCGCTCGACAGCACCGTTCCGCCGCTCGTCCTGGCGATGACCTTCGGTCTGTCGATGGACTACGAGATCTTTTTGCTGACCCGGATTCGAGAGCGGTTCCTGCAGACCAACAGCACCCGCGACGCGGTGGCCTACGGCGTCAGCACGAGCGCGCGCACCATCACCAGCGCCGCACTGATCATGATCGCGGTGTTCATCGGGTTCGCTTTTGCCGGCATGCCGTTGGTGGCCCAGCTCGGTGTGGCGTGCGCGGTGGCCATCGCCGTCGACGCGACGGTGGTCCGGCTGATCCTGGTGCCCGCGCTGATGGCCATGTTCGACGAGTGGAACTGGTGGCTGCCGCACTGGCTGGATCGGCTGCTGCCCGAGGTCGATTTCGAGAAGCCGTTGGCCAAGGTCGCGGTAACCGACCTGGTGATCATTCCCGACGACATCTCCGCATTGGGGCCCAGCGGTTCCGACCTGCGCATGATGGTCCGCACCGCCGCGAAAATGAAACACCTTGCCCCGCAAACAATCATCGTCACGGATCCGCTTGCCTTCAGCGGCTGCAGCAAACCGTCTTCGCGGCTGGCGGCCCGGCGGCCCGGTGGCCCGAAGCGGTGCCCCGGGGTGCATCCGGTGACGATGTGGCGGGGCCGGCTCTCGGTGGCGGTCGACGCGTTGGAGACCGAGGCAGACGCGGAGCGCGCACCGATGGAGCGGCTCGGCCCGGTCGAGACCACCAATGTGCAACTGCCGACCGGTGATCGGCTGCAGATCCCGACCGGGGCCGAAACGCTGCGGCTGAAAAGTTATCTGATCATGTGCCGTAACAGCGCCAAAGACTATGAAGAGTTTGCTGAACTCGTCGATTCGGTGGAAACCGAAACTGCAGCTCTGGTGTTGTCGGGCATGGACCGGTATTACTGTGGGCAGAACCCGAAGAGCAGATGGGTCGCCACGCAGCTGGTGCGCCGGCTGGCCGACCCGCAGCCGTCCGATGAGCACGACTTCGTGATGTCGGACCCGGATGCAGCTGCCGAATGGGAGAAGGTCAGGCAGCGCTGCCTGTCAGTTGCGGTAGCAATGCTGGAGGAGGCGAAGTGACGTTGGCGCCCGACGTCCGGGAATCGAGGGATGCGCGCATCGCGCGTCGCGACGAGGTTCAGCCGGTGCAATCGTCTGCTCGACGGCCCGGCGCACCACGCGCCCAGGGCGCCCAGCCGCCGCGCACCTCGGCCCAGCGCGCCCCCGTCCAGCGGACGGCCCCGCGCACCGCCCCGCCCCAGCGGTCCGCGTCCGCACCGCGCTCGACGACCCCGCGCACTTCGGCACAAAACAATTCGGCGCAACGCAGTTCCGCACAACGCCCCCAGAAAGCGCCCGCCCAGGTACAACGGAAACAGGAGCAACGCGTTCCTGGGCAGGACACAACGGCACAGCGCACACAGGGGCAGGGCACGCAGACACCACGCACACCGGTACAGCGTTCGCAGCAGCCGGCACAGCCGCGACAACAACGTCCGGCGAAGGCCGCGCCGCAGCAGCGTCAACCCTCATTCGACGACCGGCCGGTCGAGTACTGGCCGACCGCGGCGATCCGCGCGGCCTTGGAGACCGACGACATGGCGGTCTGGCAACGCATCGTCGCCGCGATCAAGCGTGATCCGTACGGCCGCACCGCCCGCCAGGTCGAGGAGGTGCTGCAGACCGCCCGCCCCTACGGCGTGTCCAAGGCACTGTCGGAGGTCCTGGTGCGCACCCGTGAGCACCTCGAGGCCACCGAGCGCGCCGAGGTCGCCCACCAGATCCAGGCCATGCTGCGCCGCTCCGAACTGCAGGCACCCGAATTCGCTTCGCGCTGCGGGGTGTCCAACGAGTCCTTCGCCGACTACCTGGAGGGCACCGTCAGTCCGCCCGCCTCGCTGCTGCTGCGCATGCAACGGCTCTCGGACCGGTTCGCGAAGCTCGCCGCGCAGCGCTCCGCGAAGTAGTCGCCTGCGCTCAGCGTGAGTGCAATGGCGTGACGTTGTCGACGAGCCAGCGCCCGTCGGTCTTGCTCAGTGCCACCCGCAGTGCCATCACCGCGTTGTCGGTGGGTTTGCCGGGCGCGCTCTGAGTGCCGCGCAGGACGACGGCCACACTGGCCACCTGCGGACCCAGCGCCTCCACCCCCGCCGAGACGGTGGAGGCGGTGGCCGATACGTTCTTACTCGCCAATTCCTTTGCCACGTTGGCGAATTCGTTCTTGAACTGCTCGGCCTGCTGCGGCGACATCATCGCTGTCGCGCGGTCGATCGAGGCGGTCGGGCTCTGCGGACTGAAGGTGGCGGTGGCCTCCGAGACGCTGCTGGCGATCCGCACCACCTCGTCGCGGTCGTTGTTGAATGCGCGATCGGGCACGGTCCAGCGCAGGTACCCCACCGTCACCGCGGCCACCACGGCGGCCGCGGCCACACCGGCGACCGCGAGCCGCAGCCCGGGGCCGTCGTCGTCGGTGCCCACGGTCACGCCGTCGCGACGCGCCAGCACGACGTTGACGATGACGCCCTGCACGATCAGCAGGCACAGCACCGAGCACAGCGAGACCCACCACAGCGGCCAGGCCAAGGCAAGGCCGATGTACGCCAGCGCCGCAATCGCTGCCAACGGGGCGGCGACGTCAAAAGCGAGGACCCGCAACCGGTTTCTCATCGGATCGGCTCCAACCGCGAGATCATCAGGGTGCCGTCGACGTCGGACACGTCCACCCGCAGGGTCCAGCGCACGGTCTGGGGCTTGTCGGTGCCGGCGTTCTCGCTGACGGAGGTGGCCACCACCAGCACGGTGTCGGTGCGCGAAACCATCCCGGTCAGCTCGGGCTGGGGCTCCGGCATCGGGCGGCCGTCCGGACCTGGCGGCGGGTGATAGAGCGACTCGATGGCCACCGAGTCGATCTGGCCGGTGGTGCGGGCCTGCAGCCGCTGCACCAGGTCGCGGTAGGGCTGCACGGCCGCGTCGAAGTCGGAGTTGAGCTGGCCGACGGTGCCCTCGCGCAGCTTCTGCATACCCGCCTCGACGGAGTCCTTGTTGATGTTGATCAGGATGTTGGTCCAGTCGGCGGCCGTCCGCAGCACCCGGGTCTGGTAGGCCCGCTCGTCGGACTCGCTGTGATGGCCGGACCACACCATGGCGCCCAGGACCACCGCTACGACGGCGATCACGCCGGCGACGGCCGAGGCGAAGCCGAAGCCGGTGAGGACACCGTCGGAGTGATCGGCTGTGCTGTCCTTGCTGTCCTTGCTCGGCGCCTCAGGCATGGCCGTGAGGGTACCGGCAGCCAAACCGTCCGAGTGCACCCGCGGCCTTCTGGAAGAATGTCACCGGTGACGGTAGAAGCCATCAAGTCGGGTATCGACCTGAACCATGTCGACCCGCAAGCCCGCCCGCAAGACGACCTGTTCGGCCACGTCAACGGCCGCTGGTTGACCGACTACGAGATTCCCGCCGACCGCGCCACCGACGGCGCCTTCCGGCTGCTGCACGACCGCGCCGAGGAACAGATCCGCGATCTGATCACTCAAGCGGCCGCATCGGAGGCCGCCACCGGCACCGACGAGCAGCGCATCGGCGATCTGTACGCCAGCTTCATGGACGAGCAGACCATCGCCACACGTGGTCTGGCGCCGCTGCTGGCCGAGCTCGCCCTGATCGACGGCGCCGCCGACAGTGATGCGCTGGCCTCGGTACTGGGCGGGCTGGAGCGCACCGGGGTGTCCGGCGGGGCGGGGGTGTACGTCGACACCGACTCCAAGGATTCGACGCGCTACCTGCTGCACATGAGCCAGTCCGGCCTCGGGCTGCCAGACGAGTCCTATTACCGCGACGAGCAGCACGCCGAGATCCTGGCCGCCTACCCCGGTCACATCGCCCGGATGTTCGCGCTCGTGTACGGAGACGGGGCCGGTGATCCCGCCGACATCGCGGCCCGGATCGTGGCGCTGGAATCCAAACTGGCCGCCGCGCACTGGGATGTGGTCAAGCGCCGCGACGCCGACCTCACCTACAACCTGCGCACGTTCGCCGACCTGTCGGGCGATGCCCCCGGGTTCGACTGGACCGGGTGGCTCGGTGCGCTCGGCACCACCCCCGAGAAGGTCTCGGAGCTGGTGCTGCGCCAGCCTGACTATGTGACGGCGTTCGCCGCGCTGTGGGCGAGCGAAGACCTCGAGGATTGGAAGGCCTGGACGCGCTGGCGTGTCATCCATTCGCGCGCCGGGCTGCTCACCGATGAGCTGGTGGCCGAGAACTTCGACTTCTACGGCCGCACCCTGAGTGGCACCGAACAGAACCGGGACCGGTGGAAGCGCGGCGTCTCCCTGGTGGAGGGCCTGATGGGTGATGCCCTGGGCAAGTTGTATGTCGCGAAGTACTTTCCACCCGAGGCCAAGGCCCGGATGGACGAGTTGGTGGCCAACCTGCGCGAGGCCTACCGCGTCAGCATCGGCGATCTGGACTGGATGACGCCGGAGACGCGGGCCAAGGCGCTGGTGAAGCTCGACAAGTTCACCCCCAAGATCGGCTATCCGGCCCGCTGGCGGGACTACTCGGCGCTGGTGGTCGAGCGGGACGACCTGTACGGCAACTACCGACGTGGCCATGTGGTGAACTCCGACCGCGAGCTGGCCAAGCTGGGCGGTCCGGTGGACCGCGACGAATGGTTCATGACGCCCCAGACCGTCAACGCCTACTACAACCCGGGCATGAACGAAATCGTCTTTCCCGCAGCCATTCTGCAACCCCCGTTCTTCGATGCCGAGGCCGACGACGCGGCCAACTACGGCGGTATCGGTGCGGTGATCGGGCATGAGATCGGCCATGGCTTCGACGACCAGGGCGCCAAGTACGACGGTGACGGCAACCTGGTGGACTGGTGGACCGATGCGGATCGTGCCGAATTCGGGGTCAGGACAAAGGCTTTGATCGATCAGTACGAGAAGTTCACCCCGCGTGGGCTGGACGGCCCACACCATGTGAACGGCGCGTTCACGGTCGGGGAGAACATCGGCGACCTCGGCGGGTTGTCCATCGCCCTGCTCGCCTATCAACTTTCATTGAACGGCGAAGAAGCGCCGGTGATCGACGGCCTGACCGGCGTGCAGCGCGTCTACTTCGGTTGGGCGCAGGTGTGGCGGACGAAATCTCGTGAGGCCGAGGCGATCCGGCGGCTGGCGGTGGACCCGCACTCGCCGCCGGAGTTCCGCTGCAACGGCGTCATCCGCAACATCGACTCGTTCTACGAGGCGTTCGAGGTGGCCGAGACCGACGAGCTGTACCTGGAACCGGGCCAGCGGGTCCGGATCTGGAACTAGCCCCGCACACAACAAAACCCCTGCCGACGGGCAGGGGTTTTGTTGTATCGAACATTCGTCTAGAACATCTGCCAGTCGGAGGCACCGTCCGGCGTGTTGTACCAGCCTCCACCGGTGTTCTTGATCACCACCGGATCCCCGCTGCCGAAGTTGTCGTAGAACCACTTGGCGTTCTCGGCGCTGAGGTTGATGCAACCGTGGCTGACGTTGGTCTTGCCCTGCTGGGCGACCGACCACGGGGCGCTGTGCACGAAGATGCCGCTGTTGTCGATGCGGACGGCATCCTTCACCTTGAGCTTGTAGCCCTCCTTGGAGTCCACCGGCACACCGTAGGTCGAGGAATCCATGACGATGTCGGGGAACTTCTCCAGCACGTAATAGGTACCGTTCTTGGTCTCATGCTTGCCGTCGGGCTTGCCCATCGACACCGGGAAGGTCTTCTCCAGCTTCCCGTTACGCATGATCTCCATCTGGTGGGTCTTGTCATCGACGGTGGCCACCAGGTAGTCGCCCACCCGGAAGCTCGACTTCGTGCCGGCCGCGTCGATGTTCACCACCGTGTTGGACGGCCAGAAGTCTTGCGGGCGCCAGCGCAGCTGGGTGTCGGTGACCCAGTAGAAGCGGCCGGCCACCGGCGGGTTGGAGGTGATCCGGATGGCGTCCTGGGCCATCTGGCGGTTCGCGATCGGCCGTTGGAAGTTGATGTAGATGGGCTTGGCCACACCCACCATGGACCCGTTGACCGGGTTGAACGACGGCGGCACGAACGGTGCCTCACCGGTGAACGGTTCGGAGCTCTGCCCGGGCGCGTCGCCCTCGGTGAACGGAACGGTCGGGGAGCCGTAGTTGATGATCGGCGCGGGTGTCGTGGGGGCACCTGGAGCGGCGGCGGCCGGAGCTGCCGGGTCGGCGGGCAGCGGGGGGATGTACGCGCCCGGCGGGGGGCCCGGGACCGCGGGGTCGACGGGTGCCGGCGGCACCTCGGGGTCCGCGTAGGCGGATGGGCTGAGCACCATTCCACCCACCACTCCCGCGGCGATGAACATGGTGATCAGTCGACGTTTTGCCGATTTCGGCATGAGTAACCTCCAGACAGCACAACTCGCTCCAGTGTCTCACAGCGCGGTGAGCAGCTACTGCCGCGAGAAGCCGTCAACCCCCGACAATCACCGATTCCACGGCGCTGAACTGCGCTGTTTATCGACTGTGAGCGTGCTCGCGTTACTTCTCGGTGGTGGCGCAGGAAACTGTGAACACACCGCGAGTCGACGCGACACCACCCAAGGCGACGATGATCAGCAGCGCAGCAGCACTGACGGTCGGGGCGGCACCGCCGTAGTCGTAGATGCCGCCACCGATCAGTGCACCGCCCATGATGCCGACCTGGAAGGCCGCGACGTACCGGCCCGATGCGCCGTCGGGATCTTCCGGCGAGGTCCGCATCGCCGATGCCTGCAGCATCGGTGGCAAAGCTGTGGATGCCGCGCCCCAGATCACCACTGCCACCGCTCCGAGCACCACAACAGACAGACCGGACCACGATTGGACGGCGAGCACCGACAACGTCAGCAGCGCGGCGGCCAGTGCGCCCAGGCAGCCCAGCACCGAGGCTTTCGGCCACAGGTCCAGGGGCCGGGCCATGGCCGCCATCCCAGCCAGACCGGCGATCCCGAACCCGGCCAGCAGCCACGCCAGATGCGGGCCGTGTATCCCGACCACGTCCCGGATGATCACCACGATGAAGGTGAAGGCGATGAAATGCCCGGTGACACCGATCAGCGTCAGGCCGGACAGGGCGAGCAGACGGCGGTTACGCCGGTGGCCGTGCCTCGCCACCGCCGCCTGAGCCACGCCGGTGACGGGCGCGAGCGGCGGCAGCAGGGTCCACGCGGCCGTTGCCACGACGGCCGCGGTAATGGCGATGACCGCCACGGCCTGCCGCCAACCCCACATCGTGCTCAGCGCCGCGGCCAGTGGGTTGCCCACCACCAGAGCCAGACCGGTGCCCACATACACCGCCGCGGTCGCCCGGCCTGCGTGGCTGGCCGGGACCAGACGGGCCCCGATCGGCGCGATCACCGACCACATCAGCCCATGGGCCAGCGCGCACAGCACCCGCCCGCCGGCCAGCACCGCGAAGTTCGGCGCGAGCGCCGAGACCACCTGGGAGACCGTCAGGCACACCAAGGTGGCGACCAGCGTCCGGCGTCGCGGCCAGCGTGCCGTCAGCCGGACCAGGGCGACCGTGGTGAGCGCGGCCACCAGGGCGTAGCTGGCCATCAAGGTGGCGACCAGGCCCTCACTCACCTGAAGATCGGTGGCGATCGCCGGCAAGGCACCGACGGGAAGCATCTCTGCGGTGACGTAGACGAACGCCGCCGCGGCGAGCACGGCGAGTTGCGTGGCAACACGTGGTGTCCACGGGCTGGTGGGGGCGGAAAGCGATTCGCCGGTGACGCTGAAGGTCATGCTGAAGTGCCACGGTAGTGCCATATCGCTGCCGTGCGTGGTTGCCGAACCGTGCGGATGCGCAATGGTTGCAAGCAAGCACGAGGCAGAGTTCGACCTCGTGAGCCCGCGTTCGTAACGCCATGGCGGGATTTCGGCGCTCTGGCCGCCACAACGTTACGAACGCGAGCGCACAATCGATTCTGTGATTGTCGCGTTCAGCATCAGCCCGACGGGCGGAGATGAAACCGGAAGCGTCGGCGCCGCGGTGGCCGAAGCGGTGCGGGTGGCGCGGGCTTCGGGCCTGCCCAACGAGACCAATGCCATGTTCACCAACATCGAGGGTGAATGGGACGAGGTGATGGCCGTGGTGAAGCAGGCCGTGGAAGTGGTGGCCGCGGTGTCCCCGCGCGTCAGCCTGGTGTTGAAGGCCGATATCCGTCCCGGCTACACCGGGCAATTGACCGCGAAGGTCGAACGCATCGAGCAGGCGCTGGGCGACTAGGAGCGAACGAGGCGGGCGATCGCGGCCGACGCCTCGGCAAGCTTGGCTTCGGCCTCATCCCCGCCTTCTGAGACGGCCTGCGTCACACAATGGCCTAGGTGCTCGTCGAGCAGGCCGAGCGCCACCGACTGCAGCGCACTGTTGACGGCGCTGATCTGGGTGAGGACGTCGATGCAGTATTTGTCCTCGTCGATCATCTTGGCGATGCCGCGGACCTGTCCTTCGATGCGGCGCAGCCGTTTGGCGTAGTTGTCCTTCTGCGCCGAGTAGCCGTGTGCACCCGAGTTGTCAGCCGCGTCCATAGCACCCATTGTACGGGTACCCCAGTGGGGTATGCATGCCGCTTCGGCCGGGTCGCCGACGTGATCACCACATACCCCCAGAAATCGCGGAAAGAATTTGGGCGGCTAACTAACCCGGAGGCATACTTACCTGCATGTCTTCCCACCAGCCCGATATCAAGCCCCGCAGCCGCGACGTCACCGACGGTCTGGAGAAGGCCGCTGCCCGCGGAATGCTCCGCGCGGTAGGGATGGGCGACGACGACTGGGTCAAACCCCAGATCGGCGTCGGGTCGTCGTGGAACGAGATCACGCCGTGCAACATGTCGCTGCAGCGCCTGGCCCAGGACGTCAAGGCCGGTGTGCACGAGGCCGGCGGATACCCGCTGGAGTTCGGCACGATCTCGGTGTCCGACGGCATCTCGATGGGCCACGAAGGCATGCACTTCTCGCTGGTCTCCCGTGAGGTGATCGCCGACAGCGTGGAAACCGTGGTGCAGGCCGAGCGCCTGGACGGCACCGTGCTGCTGGCCGGCTGCGACAAGTCGATCCCCGGCATGCTGATGGCCGCGGCCCGCCTGAACCTGGCCTCGGTGTTCTTCTACAACGGCTCGATCATGCCGGGCGTCGCAAAGCTCACCGATGGCACCGAGAAGGAAGTCACGATCATCGACGCCTTCGAGGCGGTCGGCGCGTGTGTGCGCGGGCTGATGTCGCGCGAGGACGTCGACATCATCGAGCGGGCGATCTGCCCGGGTGAGGGCGCCTGCGGCGGCATGTACACCGCCAACACCATGGCCTCGGCAGCCGAGGCACTCGGCATGTCGTTGCCGGGCAGCGCATCTCCGGTGGCGGTGGACAAGCGTCGCGGCGAGTTCGCCCGCCGGTCGGGTGAGGCGGTGGTCGAGATGCTGCGCCGCGGCATCACCGCACGCGACATTCTCACGAAGAAGGCCTTCGAGAACGCCATCGCCGTGGTGATGGCGTTCGGCGGATCCACCAATGCCGTGTTGCACCTGCTGGCGATCGCCCGTGAGGCCGAGGTCGAGCTGACGCTTGCCGACTTCACCCGAATCGGCGAAAAGGTGCCGCACCTGGCCGACGTGAAGCCTTTCGGCCGCCACGTGATGAAGGACGTCGACGAGATCGGTGGCGTGCCGGTGGTCATGCGTGCGCTGCTGGATGCCGGCCTGCTGCATGGCGATTGCCTGACCGTGACCGGCAAGACCATGGCCGAGAACCTCGAGCACATCGCTCCCCCGGACCCGGACGGCAGGGTGCTGCGGGCGATGAACGACCCGATCCATCCGACCGGCGGCATCACGATTCTGCACGGCTCGCTGGCGCCGGAGGGAGCCGTGGTGAAGTCCGCAGGCTTCGAGTCCGACGTGTTCGAAGGCACCGCAAGGGTTTTCGAGCGCGAGCGGGCCGCGCTGGACGCACTGGAGGACGGCACCATCACCCATGGCGATGTCGTGGTGATCCGCTACGAGGGCCCCAAGGGCGGCCCGGGCATGCGCGAGATGCTGGCCATCACCGGCGCCATCAAGGGTGCCGGGCTGGGCAAGGACGTGCTGCTGATGACGGACGGCCGGTTCTCCGGCGGGACGACAGGCCTGTGCGTCGGGCACATCGCCCCCGAGGCGGTCGACGGCGGCCCCATCGCGTTCGTGCGCGACGGTGACCGGATCCGCCTCGACGTCGCCAACGGCACGTTGGACGTGCTGGTCGACGAGGCCGAGTTCGAGGCCCGCAAGGCCGGTTTCGAACCGCTGCCACCCCGCTACAAGACGGGCGTGCTGGCCAAGTACACCAAGCTGGTTCAGTCCGCCGCCGTCGGCGCCGTCTGCAACTAGCCGTCCATGAGCCGGTAGAGTGGCGTCGGGCGTGCAGGAACGCCCGACGTCCGCTCGAAGAGGCCAAGCCTCCCTGCACACTGAGTTGCCTCGTGACCGACCTCTTCTCAGCCCGATTCGCGGACGCGGGCGTCTGAGAGGAGGCCGCCATGGCCAGCCGTCTACCGAGCAATCCCTCGATCGACCACCTGCGCGTCGAAGCCCGCGCGCTGCAACGGACGAACCGGATCCCACTACACGAAGCCCAGTTCACCGTCGCCCGTGACTACGGTTTCAGCAGCTGGCCCAGGCTCGTGCACTATCTCCGGGACGCGGCCGAGCTCAGCGTCGATCCCGGCGCACTCGACGAGGACGCGCTGCACTCCGCGGACCGGTTCTGCTCGTGGGCATCGTTGCGCTACGACGAAACCGACGCACCACCACGGTGGGACTCCGCCGCGACCCTGCTGGCGGCCGAACCCGACATCGTCAACCGCCACATCTGGGCCGCCGCGTCAGCCGCTGACCCTGCGGCGCTGGCCCGTCATCTGACCAGCCGGCCCGCACCTGCGAACACCGCCGGCGGGCCGTTCGGCTGGGTTCCCCTGATGTACCTGTGCTATTCGCGAGTTCCATCGGGTCGCACCGCCGACGAGGTCCTCGCAGCCGCGACGCTGCTGCTCGACGCCGGCGCCGATCCGAATGCCGGCTACCTCTGGTGCGGGCTGTCGACGCCCTTCACGGTGCTGACAGGCGTGTTCGGCGAGGGTGAGCAAGGGCCACGGCGTCAGCCTCGTCATCCATTCGCACCAGAACTGGCCACCTTGCTGTTGAACAGCGGCGCGCATCCGGCCGACCAGCAGACGTTGTACAACCGGATGTTCCGCGCCGACGATTCGCACCTGGAACTGCTGTTCGCCCACGGCCTGGCCGATGCCGGACGGAGCCCGTGGGAGATCAGGCTGGGTGAGGCCATGGAAACCCGCGCCGAGATGTGGAGACGCCAGATCAGCTGGGCCGCCGAGCATGGCTTCACCGGTCGGCTCGACCTACTCGCCAGACACGGAATCGACGTAGCCGGGGTAGAGGTTGTCGCACCGGTGTTTCCCGACGATCCGAACGCCATCGATGACGAAGGCGCGACGGCCCTGCACCACGCCGCCTGGTCCGGTGACATCGAGCTGATCCGGCGGCTCCTCGACGCCGGGGCCGACCCGAGCGTCACCGACAGAACATTTGGCTCAACTCCGCTGGATTGGGCCGAGCATGCCTACCAGACCGAGGCGGCCGCACTACTCAGAGGCGGCGTCACAGCCCCTTCGGACCGCGACGGATGATGGCGGCGAGTTGTTCGCGTGAGCTTGCGCCCACCCGCTGACAGGCCCGGTAGAGGTGGCCTTCCACGCTGCGCACCGACATCACCAGGCGCTCGGCGATCTGCTTGTTGCTCAGGCCCGCTACTACCAGTTCGACGATCTCACGCTGTCTTCCGGTCAGCGGCTGCCCGGCCGGATTGCGCAGTGCCGGTGTGCACAGCCCACCGCATTCGTCGGCGCCCGCCTGCGCCACGGCCGCCGCATAGGCACTGCGCTTGCCCTGACCACGGCGACCGAACGCCACCGCGGCCTGCGCGGTGGCGTCGGCGGCGGTGGCCCGGTCACCGATCGCCCGGTAACCCTCTGCGGCAGCGAGCAATCCGGCACCGTCATCGGCCGCCAGTGCCTCGACATGGCAAGCCACGGTTTCAGCCAGGGGTAGCTTCAGTGTGTCCGCGAGTTCGCGGGCGCGCGCAGCCCCGGCGGTGTCACCCCACTGCGCGGCCGTCTGCAGGCACAGCAGTTCATGGGTGGGCTGTTCACGCTGCGCCGCAACCCGGCCCGCTTCGCGCACCACGTCGATCGCGTCGGTCAGCGCGCCACCGGCCGCCAGCGTCCACCCGGTGGCCACCGACATCGCGGTACCCATGAACACATACTCCTCGGGCACGCACTGTCCTACGCCGGCCAGCGCTTCGGTTGCCGCGGCGGCCTGGCCGAGTTTCGCGTACGCCTCGGCCAGTGCGAAACAGCTGGCGATACGCAAACCTGTTGTTATCTCATGCGTTTCAGCACCGGCATAGGCCTCATGCAGGTGTTTGACGGCAGCGGCCAGATCGGCGCGGACCAGTTCGGCGTGGCCGAGCAGATGAGCGAGGTTGGCGTACACGAGGCCCGGCACGTCGCGCGCCGACTCGTCCAGCCGGGCCGCCATCGCCGTCACGTCGTCGATGCGCCCGGTCAGCCGGCAGGCGCGGCCGTGGACGGCGCCGAACCAGAATCGCATGGGTGAGGACTCGAACGAGGTGTTGGCCCTTTCGATGGCCTGCTCGGCGAGTGTGTTGATCTCGTCGACGTGCCCGAGCGCGCCGAAGGCCATCATCAACGCGATCGAGGCCATCATGGCGTGCAAATCGGGTAACCCACCGGAATCCAGGGCGACTCTGGCTTTTTCCTCCGCACTCACGCAGTGGCCGAGCACGGCATCGACGCAGGCCTCGATGGCCAGGCGCTCCATCCGTTGCTGGTCGGATTCAGCTGTGCCGGAAAGCTTTTCCAAGATCAGGCGGGCGTCGAGTGGCCGGCTCAGCATCCAGGCCAGATTGGCCGCCCGCACCGTCGCCCAGTGGTGGCTGTCCGGCGCGCCGTCGGCGCTGATCTCGCGCAGGACCGCCTCGGCCTCGTCGCCCCGGCTCAGCAGGAGCAGCGTCATCGCCCGCATCGGTGCCGCCTCGGGTGCACCGCATTCAGCTGCGGCAGCGGCGAAACGGTTCGCGGCATCGGGATCGAGGAGGACCGCGGCGCACCTCGCCGCCGTCAGATACAGCCCCGGATCCGGTGGCAGGTCGGAGTTCAGCGCCAGCAGGGCCCGGCGCACCGTGGCGCGCATGTCCTCATCGGGCTCCGAAGCCAGCCGGTGCGCGAGCTTCCCACGGATTCTCGACAGGTGCATCTCACCGGCGGTGGCCCGGCGCAACTCGCCGTACAGCGGATGCGCCAGGGTGGCCATCAGACTGCGGCCGGCACGTTCGACGGTGATCAGGTGCATCTGCTCGGCGGCTTCGAGATCTTCCTGCTCGACCAGGTCGAGCAGGACGTCGACGCTCAGCGGCTCGCACTGCGACAACATGTCGAGCACCAGCGCCATGCCGGGTTCGAGTTCACCCAACCGTCGCCCGACCATGTCGGTGATGCTCTGGGACACGGCCACGTCGCCGTCCCACATCCACACCCCGGCGGATTTGCGCATCCGCCCGGCAGCGATCTGGTCTTTCACCAACTGCAGCAGGTACAGCGCGTTGCCTCCGGTGAGCTTCCAGAACCGGCGCGTACTGCGGCTGTCCACCGGCCCGGCGACCGCCATCTCGAGCAGAGCGCAGGCCGCGGTGGCAGACAGCGGTTCGAGGTCGATCCGGTCGAGCAGACTGTCCTTCCACAAGGCGGTCACCGCGTCGGGTTCCGGCCTGCCCGAACGCGCGGTGACCACCAGACGCACTCCCTGGGTCTGGGCCAGCTGGTGTACGACGTGTGCGGACAGTGGATCGAGCAGGTGGGCGTCGTCGATGCCGATGACGACCTTGCCCATGCGCTGCTGCGCCACGAAGGAATCGATCACGCGCCGCACGTCGGGCAGCGGATCGCACATGCTCTGGCTGAGGGATCCGGTGAACGCCCCGAGTGGGATGGCTCGCGCGGATTCGGTGCCGACGAACCAATTGGTGCGGTGCCCGGACGCCGCGGCGTGGCCGAGGGCTTCGCGGGCCAACCGGGTCTTGCCGACGCCGGCGCTGCCGACGATCACCACGCCGTGGTGGGTTCCCGGCCCACCAAGGCAGCGACGGATCGTCGCCAGCTCTTCTTCCCGCCCCGCCAGCTTCATGTCAGCAGTTCGCGCCCACCATCGCCGTCGTATGAAGTCCTGCGATTGCCCAGGATATGGCGCAAAACCCGGCCCGGGGCGTGAATCGATGCATGACGCCGCCGGCGGGCCAGGTCCCGGCACAGGTGTCCCCTCCAGCCGGACAACGGCTGGCACGTCAGCCGCGTCTACTGGCGGTTAGGTGTGCGCCACTTCCGAATTGCGCACCCGCATCCCGAAGTACATCGCGTTGAAGCCCAGCACCATCACGAGCGCACCGCTGATCACATGCGACCAGATCATGCCGGCAGTCGGTCCGCTGACAAACACCCACGGCGAGATGATCAGCCACACACCGAAGATCGGCAGTGTCCAGGTCATGCCGTGGGCACGGTCCAGCGCGAAGCTGAAACACATTGACAGGAACGCGATCGCCCCTCCGACGATCAGATCGTTGACCGTGAGCCTGTTGAAGGCGTCGAAGCCGACGATCCAGGGTGACAGCGCGACGTACATTGCCGTCAGCAACGTCAGGCCAAAGGTGACCTGCGCGGCCATCGACTCTGCGACACGGTCATAGCCCGCCCGTAGGGCCATGATGTCCGGGTGTAGGTCGATTGATGAATGGACTGTACTCATTTCTTATCCTTTCCGTTACCCGGCAAGGCGTTTGGGCCATGCCGCCCCCATCCATCACTTCTCAGATTACGCCGCAAACCCGATGATGGCGGCCGCCGCGGGCAGGCCGTCACGGGCGCCAAGTACAGTCATCTCAATGCGGTGGCGCAGCAACGCGCGAACAGATGACCCCACCGGCGCACGGCAGCAACTCGGCTGGTTCGCAACGCTGTTCGCGATGGCGTTGGCCTTCCATTACTCCGACAGCCAACCCCTCGCGGTGGCGCCGGCGTTACTGGCCGGACTACCCGCACTGCTCTTTCCGGGCTCGGTTCCGGCCGCCGGCCTGGCGGTGGCGGCCGGGGCCACCGTAGCCGTGCTGAATCTGCCCGCCGCGTCAAACCATCTGGTGCTGAGCTTGCTGATCGCCGTCGCGCTGGGCACCGCGGCCGTGTGGTCGTGGGCCATCCGGAACCGGCCCGGGGTACCCGAGCGCTTCGTCGTGCGCTGGCTGGACACTGCGCGCACCCCGGTCGGACTGGTGTTGCTCGTGGTCTATCTGTTCACGGTGTTCGACAAGCTGAACACCGCCTACTTTTCCCAGGGAACGTCGTGCGGCGGCGAACTATTCGGCCAGATTTTCTGGCTCAACGGCTTCGACGACGTGGTGCCGGGTCCGACCGTCGGGCAGTTGGTCGCCATCGTGGCCGTGGTGATCGAGGCCGTCATCCTGGTGTTGCTGGCGGTGCCGCGCCTGCGTTTCTGGGGCGTTGCGATCGGTGTGGTCTTTCACTCGATACTGGCGCTGTCCTCGTTCTATGACTTCGCCACGATCGTGTTCGCGGTCTATGTGCTGTTGGTTCCGGCCGAGTCGTTCACCACCCCGGCGGCCCGAAGCACCGCCCTGCGATACGTCGCGCTCACAGGCTTCGCGGGCCACGTGCTGCTGAGCGTGGTGTCGAGTTCGGCCGAATCGCCGAGCAGCCCGATCGGTCTGCCGTGGCACACCTTGTTCGTCCTGACCTGGTTCATCGCCGTGCTCCCGTTCATGGTCGCATTGCTGCGCGGCTACCGCGGCGCGCAGGCAGCCGGCGTCTCCACCCCGGCCTGGCGGTTGCGTCCCCTGGTGCTGCTCCTCGCGCCGTTACTGGCGTTCGCCAACGGGATCACGCCGTATGTGGGGCTCAAGACGGTCGCGAATTTCTCGATGTTCAGCAACCTGCACACCGAAGAGGGCAGCACCAATCACCTGCTGCCCGGCGTCACCGGCCTCGAGCTGACGGGTTACCTGCGTGACACCGTCACCGTGGTCGGGCTGGAGTTGCCCCGGTATGCGGGCGACACGACTTTCCTTCGGCGGCAAACCCGTTGGCTGTCCGAGGACCCTCCGGTCCGCATTCCCTGGCTCGAGTTGCGGCGCACTGTGGCACTGTGGCGGGACGCCGGGCTGACCGGCGTCCGCATCGCCTATCTGCACGACGGGCCACCGCGCGTGGTCGACGACGCCACGAACGATCCCGTGCTGGCAGCACCGCTGCCGTGGTGGCAGCGGCATCTGCTCGCCTTCCGCGCCGTCGACTCAGGTTCGGGCTCCGACGTCTGCCGCTGGTAACCGGCACCGCGACCGTGTGTGTCTGTCCGCCGCCAGGCACGCTCGCGCTGCGAGGGATCAGGCGGTGACGCGGTGGGGGTCGCGGTAGGTCTCGGCCTGCGCGGCGATCGCCTCGGGGGTGGGTAACGGCTCGGCGCTGTCCACGTACACCCCGCCTGCGCGCAGGGTGTCGTCGACCAGCAGCCAGATCCACCGGACCAGGTCGGCCACCAGCCGGTCCTGCGCCGTCGACCCGGGTTGATCGAGCCACCGGCCGGTCGTCGATTCGACCAGCCCGACGATGGCGAAGGCCAGCGGCTGCGGATCGGTGTCGACACCGAAAGCGTTGAGGTACACCGTGAACAGCACACCGAGCTGGGTCCCGATGGTCAGCCTGATGTCAGCGATGGCATCGGGTGCCGAGCCGTCCTCGCCGAGTGAGCACCGCGCCAGGTAGCGGTACAGATTGCGATGCTCGACGAGGAATCGCACATGGGCGCCCACGCTGGCCTCGATGATCTGGGCCATCGAGCCGTGCGGCGTCCACAGGGGTGCGAGTTCGGTGGTGAGCATCTCGGCCGCCCGTTGCGCGATGGCCCGTTGTAGATCGGCGGCACCGGCGAAGTGCCGGTAGAGCTTGGTGCGGGTGACACCGACGTGGGCGGCGATCTGTTCGGTCGATGCCTGGGGTCCGTGTTCGGCGATCGCGGCAAGCGCGGCGTCGACGAACTCGGCCCGCCGCCGCTCCCGCTGGCCCGCCCATCGGCCGCGCCTCACGACTGGTTCCACAGATACACCCTAGCCAATCGAGTGGTACATGTCGTACCATTCACCTAACTGGTACATCTTGTACCACTTAATTTCGAAGGGAACGAGGCAGATGAACGCGTTTAGCGCAGTGCGCACCGCAGCAGGCCTGCCGGCGGTCGCCGAACCTTTGGCGCCCGCCGAGGACTACGGCTTCTTCGGTCCGGATTCAGTCACCTGGAAGGTGTGGAGCTACCCGACCTCGCTGCTGATCGGCTTCTCCCGGGCGGTCACCATCGAGCACCTCGACCCGTTCCTGGCCGCCGCGGTCGACGCCACCGGGCAGGTCTACGCACGCACCCGGTTGCGCTACGACCGGACCATGCAGTACTTCGCCCTGGTGGCCTTCGGCGACGCCGAATCGGTCCTGGACGCCTCAGAGATCCTGGTCAAGATCCACTCGAAGGCGATCGGTACCGAGCCGATCACCAAACGGCCGTTCGACGCCAACGATCCGCACTCGCAGCTGTGGATCCATCTCACCGCGTGGCACTCGATCCTCTACAGCTACGAGATGTTCGGCCCGGGCAAGCTCTCGGCTGCCGAGGAGAGCCAGTACTGGGAGGAATGCGCGCGGGCAGCGGAGTTCCAGACCATCAATCCCGACGACGTTCCGCGCACCCGCGAGGGCATCCGCCAGTACTTCGAGGATTTCCGGCCCGATCTCGTCGGATCCGAGGTGGCCCAGCGGATGATGGACTACCTGGTCGACCTGGGCTATCACATCCTGCCCGAGCGGATGCCGCGCTGGCTGCGCAAGGCGTTCAACATCCCGATGCGCGCCGCGATCATCGCCACCATGCCGCAGTGGATGCGACGGTTGGGCGGCATCCCCCAGAACCGGATCGCCGATATCGCGGCCCGCGCGCTGGTACGTCCCTTCCTCAAGGCGATCGCCGCCAATCCGCGGTTGGAACTGGCGATGCTGGACCTGACAACGCCGCACACCACCCCTGTCGTCGGCCCTGCCCTGATGGGCATTCCGGCCAAGAACACCGTCACCTACAGCCCGGCCGAAGCCAGGGCCAAATGGAGCCGGACCACACCGTTCGAGCAGTACGCTGCGATTGTGGCCAAACGGGAGTCGGGCGAAGGCCCGGCCCCGTATGCCCACAACCACCACGACGCACTGGTGCAATTCGACAAGAGCGCGAGCTGACATGACCGAAACGCAGATCGACGAGGCCCTCGAAGAACTCGTCGAAGGCGAAAAGACCTGGGCTTCCCTGTCATTGGCGGCCCGGCGCGGACTGCTCGACGAGGTCCGCGCCCTGGCGGTACGCCACGCCTCCGAGTGGGTCGACGCCGCAGTCGGCATCAAAGAACTTGATCCCGCCTCCCCGCTGGTCGGCGAGGAGTGGATGTCCGGGCCATACTCTCTGGTGGCCGGGCTGGCCGCACTGTCGGAGAGCCTGGCCAAGCTGGAAGCAGGGCGCAGCCCGCTCGACGGGGCCGAGTTCGGCTACGCCTCGGGCGGCCGGACGACGGTAAAGGCCTTGCCGCTCAACACCTTCGACCAGCTGCTGCTGTCCGGGTTCAGCGCCGAGGTGTGGCTGCAGCCGGGCATCGAGAAGGCCGAGGCGATCCGGTCGGCCGGCCTGGCCCAACGCGACCCATCGCGCACCAACGGCGTGGGCGCGGTGCTGGGCGCGGGCAACATCTTCTCGATCGCCCCCCTGGACACCATCTACGAGCTCTACGCCAACAACCGCGTGGTGGCCCTCAAGCTCAACCCGATCACCGATCCGCTGCTACCGGTGCTGACCAAGGTGCTGGCTCCGTTCATCGCGGTCGGCGCGGTACGCATCCTGACCGGCGACGCCGAGGCCGGCACATACCTGGTGCGGCACAAGCTCGTCGACCACGTGCACATGACCGGCAGCGCGCTGACGTATGACGCCATCGTGTTCGGCACCGGGGATGAGGGCGCCCGGCGGAAGGCTGCCGACGAGCCGGTGCTCGACAAGGAGATGACCGCCGAGCTCGGCGGAGTTTCGCCGACCATCGTGCTGCCCGGCAACTGGAGCCGGGCCGATATGGAATTCCAGGCCAATCACGTTGCCACCCAACGGTTGCACAACAACGGTTACAACTGCGTGGCCGCGCAGGTGGTGGTGCTGCCCAAGCACTGGGCACAGCGCGACGAGTTCATCGCGGCGATCCGCAAGGCCGTCAACGACGCACCGGCGCGGGCCGCCTACTACCCCGGCTCCGACGTCAGGGTGGCCGGCGCGGATTCGTCGTATCCGGACGCACAGCACCTGGGTCCCAGCGGCGCCCGGGTCCTGGTGGTAGATCCGGCTGACCGCGAAGCGTTGTTGCGCACCGAGTATTTCGGTCCGGTGCTCGGCGTGATCGAACTCGACGTGCCCGACGATCAGTTCGCCGAAGAGGCGGTGCGGGTCGCCAACGACGAGTTCGTCGGCACCCTCGGGGTGAACATCATCGCCCACCCGGACACCCTCGCCGGCCTCGGCGAGCAGTTCGACCGCCTGGTCGGGCAGCTGCGCTACGGCACCATCGCGATCAACGCGTGGACCGGCGTCGGCTACCTTACGCCGACCGCGACCTGGGGTGCATTCCCCGGGCACAGACGCAATGACATCCAGAGCGGAACCGGAGTGGTGCACAACGCTTTTCTGCTCGACCGTCCGGAGCGCACCGTGGTCCGCGGCCCGTTCCGGCCCGCCCCGAGGTCGGTGTTCCGCGGCGAGTGGTCGTTGTCGCCGAAACCGCCGTGGTTCGTCAACAACCGCACCGCTGCGACGACGGGCCGGCTGCTGGTGGATTTCGCCGGAGCGCCCGGGTGGGGCAAGTTGCCCGCGATCTTCGCGTCAGCGCTTCGGGGTTAGGCGCGTCAACCGGAGGCGAGGGGGGTTGCCGGCGCGCGCAGCAGCCGCTGCGCGCAGTCCAGGAGCACCCGGTGCAACTCCTCGTCGCTGACATCGGTGAGGACCGGATCGGTTGCGCTGCCGTAGACACCGGCGGCCAATACCGACATACAGATCCGGTCGGCGGTGTCGGGGTCGGGGCCCAGCAGGATCCCGGTGAGCCGCTCGATCGTGTCCTGAAGTTCGTCTCGACTGTGCACCAGGCCGTCGATGACGGGATCGCCGTGGAACACCGCGGTGACGCGGCGATGCCGTACGGCCATCTCCACCATTCCGCTGACGGCCGCCTCCCGCCGCGCCTCGGGCGTGGACATCGCCTCGGCGATGCGGACCAGCCGCATCATGTCGTCGAAGACCGGCTGGATGACCGCGAGCGCGATCTCGTCCTTGGAGTGGAACTGGTAGTAGACCGCGGCCTTGCTGACGCCCAGCCGGTCGGCGATCATCTGCAGGGACGTGCCCTTGACTCCATGCTCGGCGAACAGGCTCAACGCCGCCTCCAGCACGCGTTCGCGAGCAAAGCCACGCGGCGCAACAGCCTTCGCCACACCTGTCCCTTCGTCGCGCTGAGCGTACCCAACGCGGTCTAGATCACAGCGTCAATAGCCAAACTAACTTGATTGAAGTTAGCCGACTGTATAGGTTTCACTTTACATCCGGCAAGGAATCTGCGGGGAGGAGTGCTGATGCCAAGCTCATGCCTGGCGCCACGGGCCGACCTCCTCGACACCTACCTGATGGCGGCCGCGGAAACCGGCCTCGAACAGGTCGTTTTCCTGGCGTCCGACCTGGACCCGCGTCCTTATCAACTGCCCTGGCCCATCGGCACCACGGTGTTCGTCGTAGACAACCCCGCGATCCTCGAGGTCAAGACCGACGCCCTGGCGGGCACCACCCCCACCGCTACCGTGCACGGCGTCCCCGCCGACATCAGCGGAAACTGGCCGGCCGCACTCACCAGGGCCGGATTCGACGCCGACCGGACCTCCCTGTGGAGCGTGGAGGGCGTACTACCCTTCATCCCATTGGAAGAACAGTGTCGGTTGATCGCCGACATCTCCGCCCTGAGTGCGCCGGGCAGCCGGCTGATCTCTGAGATGTCGGCCAGTCCCTTCCGGGACGATTCCGGCGGGGAACTCCCCGCGGACGTCGACGTAGAAAGATGTTGGCGGGAATCCGCCGACACCGACCCGATCACGAAGTGGCGATGGAGCTGCGCAGCTAGCCGGTACGTCACCGCGTACCTGACCTCCGAAAGGCCCACCAGCGAATATGAAGCTGTTGAGACGGTTCTGGATTCCGTTGATCATCGCCGCAGTGGTGCTGGTCGGCGGCTTCACGGTGATGCGGGTTCGCACGTTCTTCGCCGCAGGCGACGGCACCGGCATCTCCAGCACCAAGGTCGATGACACCAA
>NZ_MLCL01000073.1 GCF_001942625.1 Mycobacterium syngnathidarum | reverse complement strand
CCGAACAGGCCCCACCGAAGCACACAGGAAAAGCTGGGCAGACCAGCGGCTACATCCTGCCCACCCCACAAACCGCCGTCAGAATCACCGTCGAACCACACCACTCAAGTCAGTCCACGGATTGAGGCTAAGCGCGCACCGCGCAGCGGGCTGTCCGGATACGAGACCCGCATGGTCGCCACGGATGGCGGGCCGCAGACCCGGCAGGTGCTGACCGGCGCGGAGATCGCCGCGCTCGGGTTGCCGGTCTGGTACATCGAGGGCGACCCTCACTACAGCCACGATTCCCGACTGGATTCCATTGTGGCAGTGGCGGTCTACCTGGGTAGGCGCAAACCGGGTCCGTTGCTGGCTGCGGTCCCCGAGGCGCAGCCCTATCACCAGTGGGCGCGGGCGCGGTTCGACGCCGAGTCCGCCGGTTGGACCGACATCGAACGTATCGCTGCTGCGGTGGATGCGCAGCCCTACTGGACCGGCGACAAGATGCGCCTGGCGCTCGCCACCGATGCGGTGGCCCGGATCGCTCCGGGCCACCCGCTGCGCGAGATGGTGGTGCGCCTTGCCGAGATCGAGACTGCACGCCGGGCGCTGTCCGCTGACCATGCCACGGTAATGGCCCGTGCGGCCGTCCTGGGGGTCGGCAGCGGCGCCCTGGCCGAGGTGCGGCAGCTGACTACAGCACTGAACAAGGCGTACCCGCTGCTGGACCACATGCGCAGCAACGTCTCTGAATTCGACCGCCGGAAGTTTGTGGACTACATCGTGCACACCCCGCCGCGATTGCCCACCGCCGACAACGCCTCCGCTAACGCTGCCTGACCGGTATCTCCCATCGAGCTTCGAAAGACAAGGAAACACACACCATGCGCGCATTCATCGACGCCAACTCCATCATCGTCACCGAAGGCGATGACACCGTGATGGTCGGCTCCGCCGACCCCGCCTACCAGAACGTGCGGACCTACCTCGTTGATGACCACGGCCAGGACTTCGCCACCGTCAAGAGCCTGGTGGAGGTGGTGCGGGTCACCGTAAGAGCAGCCGTCGCCGAGGCGGTGTCGGTAGTGGACGGCAACGACGACGACGCCGACGACGCCTACCGGGTCACTCACGGTGACCCGGTGGCCGAGACAGTGCTGTCTACCGCTCTGCGGCTTGCCCGCGAGACCGCCGACATGGCACCACTGGGGGCGTTCCTGCGCCGTCTGGAGCGCAACCCGTCGGCCGCATCGCGCTCACAGCTGTTCGGCTGGCTCAAGGCCGGAGGCTTCGTGCTGACCACCGACGGGCTGATCGTCGGCTACAAGTCGGTACGCAACGATGGCTTCTCGGCGCACGCCGGTCGTGAGGCGGTGACGGTGGTCCACCAGGACGGCACCAGCGAGACCATTACCGGGAACATTCCGTACCCGGTCGGTGCGACGGTGTGGATGGACCGTGATCTGGTCAACCCAGACAGGCACTCGGCGTGCTCGGTGGGCCTGCATGTCGGAACCTACAACTATGCCAGCGATTTCAGCGAGCAGATGCTGGTGGTGTTGGTGGACCCGGCCGATGTGGTGTCGGTGCCCGCCGATCACAACGCGCAGAAGATGCGGGTGTGCCGCCTGACGGTCGCCGCTCGTCACGACGGTGAGCAGATCTCGGACGCGGTGATTGAGCATATCCGTACGGTGCCTGATTTCGAGGCGTCCGACGAATACGCCCGCCGAGAGGGGAATAAGCCACGTCCGACGTTCGGCGTCGTGGTGTCGTTCGGTGATTCGGACGACGAACTCGATAGCGATCACGAAGACCACGAAGGTGATGAACAACAGGGCGATCAGCGCTGCGATGAGTACGCGGGTGGCGACGAGGATGAGATCGTTGTGCCGCTGGGGGAGACGCCGTGCATGCCGGATCAGTGGTCGCTATGAGGACTACCGAGATCCACGCTGAGCCGCTTCGGGCGGGAGACTTCTTCGAGCATGGGGCTCGGCTCCGCGTAGAGGATCCCTCCATTGGAGGAGTCCGAGAGGGGTACGTCACTTACGGCCCACACGCGATTGTGTCGCGTCTCAGGGAGATGTGAGCACGGCCATGCATTTAGTGAAGCAGACGGATCTTCCCAAGGATCTGCCCGAGTTGTTGACCGCGGAGCAAGAAGTGGAGCTTGCCAAGCGGATAGAGGCCGGCTTGTACGCACAGTTCCTACTCGCCAAGGGAGCCTCGCAGTACACCCCGGCACAGTTGAGATTGGTCGCTGCGGACGGTCGAGCAGCATTCGAGCATTTCGTGACCGCGAATGTTCGTCTCTCCGCGTGGTGGGCGCGTAAGCGGGCGGTAAGGGGCGCCAGTGCGTTGCTGACAGTCGACGACCTCACCCATGAAGGGATGCTCGGCGTCATTCGGGCTGTTCAAAAATTCGACTACACACAGGGATTCAAGTTCTCCACGTACGCGCTTCATTGGGTGCGTCTCCATCAACAGCGAGCGATCGCCAAGGCAACCCCCGCCGCGCTGTCTTCCAGCGACCAGGAGCGTTGCAGGGAACTGCTTATGGTCACCTCCCAGCTGGGTACTGACCTGGGTAGGACGCCTAGCGATGCCGATGTCGCGGCTGTGATGGGTGTCAGCCCAATGGGCATCGCTCAGATGCGCGCCATGATGTCCCGCGCAGTTTCGCTGGACGCACCGCTAAGCGAGGGAGGTCGCGATGGCTCCTCCAGCCTGCTCGACTTCCTGGCAGGTCGAGACTGTGGCGGCCACGACAATGATCATGACATTGCCGCCCAACAGCTTTCGCAGTTGATGGAGCGGCTCTCTCATCGCGAGCGGCGAGTCATTTCCGAAGTGTTCGGGCTGGATACGGGAGAGCCGCAGTCGGTGACCGAAGTCGCAGACAAGTATCGGCTCCCCGTCGTCAAGGTCCGCGGGCTCATTGAAGGGGCGATGGCCAAACTTCGCGGCGAGCAGCAGGTGGCGGCATGACTGCGCTACTGCAGGGGTATTCACCGATCAGTGACGCTGTGCCGCAACCGCGTCCGCATCAGCGTGCCGCGCTCGACGAGCTAGCCGACGCAGGGGAACGAGCGCAGCTGCGGATGGCATGCGGTACCGGCAAGACTCTCATCGGACCGTGGCACGCGCTCGAAGTCGGGGCCCGCACAGTCGCGGTGTTCACGCCCAGTATTGCGTTGGTGGCACAGACCATCGCCGAGTGGCGACGCGTCATACCTGGTGTGCGCGTATTGGCCGTATGTTCAGATCCGACAACGGATGCCGGGCGCGCGGAAATCGGCGTTGACGGAATCGACCCGTTCGAAGGGCAACACGACCAAGGCGGCAACGTGACCACCCGAGCTGAGGTGGTTGCCGGGTTCCTTGAATGTGCTGAGACATTCGGTGCGTCCATGTCTCTCGTGGTGTCCACTTACCATTCCTCGCAAGTGGTCGCTGACGGGATCGGCTTGACGCGCAGCGGACAACCCCTGGATCTGGTGGTCGCTGACGAGGCTCACCACCTTGCCGGCCGCACCAACGCTGCATTTCTCCCGGTGCTCGATTCGCGCAGTGTGCTGGCGCGGCGCCGAGTATTCGCAACGGCAACGCCCATAGTCCTGAAAAGCCGTGGCGGCGCTGAGGCCATCGACGATTTGTCCGGAGCGAGTGCGGTCGCAAGATCCATGGATGACACTGGGTTGTTCGGGGAGATCGCATACACCCTGAATGTTGGGGAAGCCGTCAGCGCTGGATTGTTGGCCGACTACCGCGTCTTGGTGACCACCACAACCGAACCAGCAGGGGAAGCGACCGGAGAGCGAGCTGCGTTGGCCGCGCTGCTCGATGTAGTGCGCCGGTACGGTGTGCGGCGCATCCTGACCTTTCACAATCGAGTAGATTCTGCACGGGCATTCGCTGAACGTGTCAGCGCACTCATCGATGTGGACGGCACACCCATCCGTGCGCTCGCCGTTGACGGTTCAATGCACGACTCAGAGCGCGTGAAGATCCTGGCCAGACTCGCCGACACACGGACGGATGGGATCACCGTGGTTGCCTCGTCGCAGTGCCTGCGTGAGGGCATCGACGTACCGGCAGTCGACGCCGTCGTGTTCGCCGATCCACGCACCAGCCAGGTGGGAATCATCCAGGCCATTGGTCGAGCCCTGCGTAAGCATCCCGGAAAATCCCACGGCACCATCGTCATTCCGCTGATTCTCGACCCCGACGCTGATGATCAGGACCAGCTGTCCACGTCCTCCTACGCCCACGTGTGGCGGGTTCTGCAAGGGCTGCGTGCCCATGACTCGCGGATCGGTCACGACATCGACAGGGCACGCCGCACTGGTACCAACGGCTACATCGACCCGGATGTTGTGGACTGGTTGGAAGTCACCGGGAGCCAGTCCGGGACGATAATCACGCGGCTGCTGCAGCGCACATCGTCGGTATGGGAGCGCAACTTTCAGCAGCTATGCCACGAGACAGATCGGCTAGGGTCAGCCGCGCGGATTACCACGCAAAGCACAGCGCTGGGCCAGTGGATCACCCTGCAGCGCATTCTATTCCGTGATGGGATGCTCGACGAAGACCGCCGCAAGAGGCTTGAATCGGTCAACGGCTGGCGATGGGATGCGAAAGAGGCCTCCGACGAGCGAACCTTGGACCGGCTCCGCGCTGTTTGCACTGGTCGGGGAAGCCTCGATGACACGTCTCCTGGCGATTCGATCTTCACGGGATACGTCGACGGACTGAACCGGCCACTGCGGCTGTGGGTGGCGACGCAGCTGTGCCGATACTGGGACAACGAGCTGGACAGCTGGATCGCCGAGGCACTCCGGCAGATGCCGGGCTGGGACTGGTATCCGTTGTCAGAGGTCGATCAAGCCGGCGTGGCGGCATTTCGCTCCTTCGCCGCGTGGGAAGGTCACGCCGATGTCCCACCGGGGCACATCGAGGATGACATCGACCTCGACGCTTGGCTCGGAACAGTTCGGCGCCGCAAGATCTACGGGACACTGCCACCGATCCTGGAATCGGTCCTACTGGCATCGACACCGACCGGCCGCAAAGGAGAACGGCGCTTCCTGTGGAAGCCATCGGAAACTCATTGGCAGATAGCGGAAATGGCGTGCCATCAGTACATCGCCAAGCACGGCACACTGGCGCGGATGCCGATTGGGACCGTCGAGGACGTCGAAGGCAAGCGTTTCGAGCTGTACCAATGGTGTGCGGCCACCCGGTCTCGGCGCAAGCGCGGAGACTTACGGCCGCAGGATAGCGCTATCGAACGATTCACTGGATGGACCTGGGGTTCACCCGGGCAAGGCGGCACCGACATGATCACCGGTCCAAAGCCGGGCGTCACCGACCACAGCACCCGTGGATTCCAACAGGGTTGCCGCTGCGTTGTCTGCGTCACCGAGAACCGCAGTTACATGCGACGCGTCGCATCGGAGCGGCGAGCGACGTACCGCGCTGATTGGGTGTCCGCACAGGACGTCCGTGAACACCTCCAAGGCTTGCTTGCGCTGGAGACAAGCAAGGACCGATCTGATGCCACATTCACGATCGGTGCGATCGCCGCGGCTGCATGTGTCTCGCGAGGTCTAGTGTCGCTGCTCGTTGGGCGAGCAGCGGAGCCCAGGTGCAGCAAACTGCATCGGCGCATACTGCTTGACCTCACCGCGGACGACGTCCGCGCGGTGCGGACAGTGCAGCGGTCCCGGGGACGTCAAGGCATCCGTGACTACAACGCGCAGGTCGACGACCCGGAGCCCACCTGGATGCTGCTCAACCAGTCCGCAGCGGCGGGTTGGACACGCCAGCAGCTGACCGCAGCGCTCGGTTACAGCAGCACGGCCAACACGCCGATCAGCGGCAAGCCCGTAACCATCGCCCAGGCCAAACTCGTCCATGTCTGGTTCGAGTCGCTGGACGGCGACTTGACCCCGCCCCCGTTGCCACCAGCGAAGAAGCCGGGAACGAAGAAATCGCCCACACGGCGAAACAAGCGAGTTGACCGCGCTAAGTCGGTGACACCCGATGCGGAGGCTTGGGCCAAATCACTTGTAGATCAAGGGTATTCGGTCAAGCATGCCGCTGAGAGAAGCGGACTGCCAATTGAATTAGTGTCCACGTTGGAAAAGGTGCGGCGATGAGTGATTTTGGTAGAACGCGCCGAACAGACGGCCGGCTGTCGTGTCCCTCGGTGCGGCATCTGCGACCCGCCGTGGTTCCTCGCAGTGGTCGTTTTGTACGCGGGATCCCCTCACGTGGTGCAACTTCTCCCGCCCGCACGCGCTCACCAGCCAGCCGCTTTTTCGCACGCTTGTTGCGCGCTGCTGGCGTCGATGTGATCTGCCCACGACTGGAATCCGTTGTAGTTCATGGCACCGTCCACGCGCAGCCCCTCGGCGCGGGGATGAGGTGCGTCCGGTGATCACGGCATAGACAGCGGTGTGCTAATCTCTAAAATAGAGAGTGGGCTGACGGCGGGAGCTCAACGCCATCGACCCGTGATGTCAACTGTTGAAAAGGGGTACGAGCATGAGCAACGTTCTGTTCACTGCCGACTTGTACCGGATTATCAAGCAGGCGATGGCATTCGCCGAGCACGACAAAGTGCTCGCATACACCGGATGGGCCAAGAGCTACCACCAGATCCATCTGACCTCATTCGGTGAAAACCTGCTCTCGGTGGCCACCGACGGGAAGGCCATGGGCGTCTCGAAGGCGAAGTGGATTACTGAGATCAGCGGGGAATGTGACATCCCGTCGCCATCGCAGTTCGACAACCAGCCGGGTCCGGTGTTCGGGCTCAATGTTTCGCTCGACGACGCCAAAGAACTGATACGGCTGAGCCGTACGCTCAAAAGTGACCGCTGGACGCGGACTGTATCGGTGAATCCGGCCGGCAACTATGCCGAGTTCGTGTTCAGTTCCGGGGAGACGCTGACCGTCAAGGACACTGACGTCTATTTCCCGCGTTGGCAAGCCCTCTTCCCTGAGTCAACCGAAGGTGTGCCGCGCGCGGTGACTGGCCTCAACTCCAAGCAGATCGCCAAGTTCGCGGTCGTCGTCGAGGACTCCCCGATGGTCCTGGTGACGCGCGACGGCGTCCATGGCAAGTCGCAGAAGAGCATCCTGGTCACGATCGGAGACGCCTTCATTGGTGTCATCATGCCGGTCAATCTTCGCGACGTCACCAGCGAACACCCACAGTGGCATCGCCCCAACTGGATTGGGGAACTCTGATGTACGGAGACCATGTAGGGCAGGCGTTTTCCGGCCTCGCGTTCGAGATCCCGAGCGACGAAAAACGGGCACGCGCGGACAGGTCGGAGAGATTCGAGTTCCCGCGACGGCATGAGAGTCGGATGTGCTTCCTATGACGAGCTTCAAACGCGGTGACGGAATCGTGTTCGTGCGCAATGAGCGGGTGGCCATGATCGGTCAACCTTCCTACGACCGAACCACTATCAGCGTGGGTCTCGTGACCTCGGTGACCCGCGAAGGCGCGATCAAGGCCTATCGTCACTCGACCTACGACCAGCCGGAAATCAAGCTCCACAAGCATTCGCTGGAGCACGGTATGCAGAAATACCTGCTGCCAAAAAGTGACTGGGACATCGGCGCAGTCATGGACTACTGCCGCGATCGTCCGTGGGCGCACGCCCCTGAACACACCGGAGCTCCGTTCGACAGCCTTGACCAGCTCCGCGCCGAGCTCAAGCAGTTCCGAATCCAGGAGAAAGCACCATGACCGAGATCGATTGCCGTAAGCCGGCCACACACCGAGAAGGCATGTCGGCGCTCAACCTGCGACGAGGCACCGGTATCCGCCGCAGAGTGGACTGGAACCACATCAAGACACGAGACGTGTCACCGGAGTATCCCATCAACGTCACACCCGGCAACGCGCTGACGATCGTGGTGTGGAGCGGTATTCCGAGGCTCATCGTCGAGTCCGGCCACGTCACGATCGACTTCCGTTCATCTTGGGGCAACTCACTCAAGGTGCGGCCCGCCGCCAGTGCTCACGTCCTCACCGACGGCCACTCCAAGGTGACAATCGACAACGAGGGAAGTCTGCATGTCGACGCACCCGAGGAGAACCGTGTTCGTGTCTATGGGCCAGGGCAGGTCACCGGCGGAGAGTTCCCCAAAAGCATCTTCGGCACAGTTATCGACGCAGTTCGGGGGCGGGATGGCTGAGTTCGGCACGTCCCGCGTTGCGGGCTGCCGCACGCCGCTTTCTGACGTGCACCGGCTCAACGCCCATCGACTCGCTGCGATTCAGTAGCCGGTACCTCCTGCTCGGACTCCAGCCGGGTGGTGCGATGCGACCGACGCGGGATCCCGCACCACCCGGCTGTCACCAAAATGCCACCAGCACCGACACCATCGCGCCGCAAACACAGTCCACGCGTCAGCGGAGGTAGACAGCGCATGCAGCGACCACAAGGAAACGGGGGACCGTGATCAACACCTACCATCGGGGAAACGTCGCCTTGACCGTCGATGATCCGATCGGCGCAGGTCAGGTCACGTTCATCATCACCTGCACAGCTGAGCTAACCGACGACGACGTGCGGCGCGTCAACGCCGAACTCGCCGATTACCCCGCAGCGCAGGGCGCGCGGCTGGTGCAGTCGCTTAGCGCCGGGGAGTGGGAAGTTCGAAGCGGCGTCACGGTTCTCGCGACCGGCAACGCCAGCCCGACCGCGCAGCTGCAGTGGACGGCACGGCGATGAGCGGCTGGGTTCGCGGTGATACCTGGGGCGGCCGGGCCTGCTACCGACGCGAAGTCGGCGGCGATCGGATCATGGCCTACGTCGCTTTCGATCTGCCGGACCCAGATCTTGACGGCGGCCGCACGCAGCCCTACACGTACAACTGGTCAGTAGAGGACGGATCCTGCGGGCGCGTCATCGAACAGGGGAGCTCGGACGGCGACGACGGCCTCGAAACCGCACAACTGGCCGCGGACGAAGCGGCGGCTCGTCTGTTCCCCGAGCTGGCGGGAGACTGACCAGAATGTCGGAATGCCAGATTCGCGACCACATTGAGATCGGTCGAGGCGACATCGTGCGTGAGGTCTGGAGCGGAATCCCGGGAACGGTGGTCGATGTCGACCAGGACGAGGCCGTGATCAAGTACCCGTCTGATCGCCGACTGAGGAGCCGCATCAAGTGTCTGGTGCTGGTATCGGTCGGTTTAACGTCCGCCAACAACGATCCGACTCGTCAAGATTGAGGACCTGATGATCGATTCGTCCCCTGGCAGCTGCCGTTACGGCACCAAGAAGGTCGGTTCGTTGATCACTGCCGCTGCTGTCATCTCGCTCGCGGTCGCCGGGTGTGGCGCGGAACCGGCGCCCGTCGCCGGCGACGTTGCATCGACGACCAGTCGCACCGCCGCGCCAGGCCCCAGTGCGGCCACTGTCTCGGTCGGCGGGGTGCCGCTCGACATCGAATCCGCAGTGGCCTGCAGCACCGTTGGCGGAAAAGTGCGCATCGTCATCGGCACTGGTGAATCCAAGATCACCGCCATCGTCACCGACGCACACGAGCCGATCGTCGAGCAAGTTGACCTGGGCGCCGTGGACGGTCTCACGTTGCGGTATGCCTCCGACGTGGCCGGATCTGGCGCTGTGGCGAGCCGCAGCAACGATGCATTTACCGTGCGGGGCAGCGCTGCGGCAATCGAATCGGATGGGTCGACTGGTGCGGTCTTGCGGTCTTTTGCCATTACTGTCCTGTGTCCTTAGCGCTTTCTTCCCGCAGCGGCTGTAGGACGTGACAACCGAGTAGCTGCTGGTACGAGCCGGTTTCTGGCGCAAAATCTGCACCGTGTTGGTGGTAGTATCTAAAATAGAGATACTGACCTCGGGGAGGGTAAGCGTATGTCGGTCCCATCGGACATCTTGGAACTGAAGACGAGCTTGGAAACCCGCGAATATCGCATCGACGCGATCTTCGCAGACGCGCAAGCGGCTTTCGCTGGCACCGTGGCAGACGGCGGCGCAGGCGGGGGATCGCTGTGACGGCGCCAGTCACCACCGGCACGTGCGCCGATTGTCCACATGAACATGACGAGCACACCGGTGCATCCGCGTCGTGCGTTGCGTTCGTCGTCGAGTTCGGTCGCGAACGCGTCTGCTATTGCACCGGATTCGAACCTGAAGACCCCGCCGAAGCCGACAAGATCCTGCGGGACGGTGCACCGTGAAGGCGCGGCTGATCGAAGATCAGCTCTACGAAGTGGTCGACGGCCGCAAGTGGTACACAGCAAGCCGCCGACCGGACGGGTCGTACTTCGTGATGAACCACGTGGGCCGGGCCATCAGCGAGGGCTCCGATATTCATCGCCGCGTAGTCCAGGCTGTCCAGGCGGACTGATGACTGAGCCCGGTTGCCGTTCCCACGCCGCGTCGTCTGGACACCGGAGGCATCCGAATGAGTGACCGCATCAAGGTTCAGCCGGTCCGTGCTGCTGATAGACGCATCCAAGGATGGGCAATCAGCCGAGGAAACCGGAACTGGACTTCTATGGGGTGTCGCGGTGTGTGGCGCTGGGTGGCTTAGTTCGCTGGCGCGACTTCCAGCCCAGCAGGGTCCTCCCACCATTCGTGAACCCCGCGGTCGCGGTCCATCCAGAACACGGGGATGAGACCGGTGGTGGCGGCCGGCGGGCGTGGAGTTCCCGGTTCCCAGCCGAGGACCGGGTTCAGTCCGCCCATGGATCCACTGTCGGCGAGCACCTCGCCCTCGACACCGGAGCCACCTCGACGCGTGACGCGGTCCCCGACTCTGAATAGGTGTGCCGCGGGCTCAGACGACATAAGCGTCAGGGTCGCGGGTGAGAAGCTCGGCGATCGTCTTCGCCCAGGTTGGCGACTCGGCCGTGGCGATCAGTACTCGATCCTGAGTAGGACCGCTGAATCCGTACACGTGAACGTCGTCAGCGACGAACTCCTGGTCCATGTCGTGGCTCCCCTTCCGTTGCCGCGGTGAGTGATACGCCCGCTGATCGTGGCATGGGGGCCGGAAGAGCGGGCCGCCAGGCGCGTAGCTCAGATACAGCCACCATGGCTGCTTGTCAGGACTCGGCGAGGCATGCCAAGTAACCGTCAGCGCGATCAGCCGCCTCGCCGGCGAGTTCACCGATTCGCCGAAGCGCTGCGGCGGCGTCACAGCTGCGGTCATATCCCGGGTCGTCGAACAACCCGCTGCGGGAGGTGTACCAGTCGCGAACCTGCGCGGGTGCAGCATCTTCGGCAAGCGCGCAGATCAAGAGTAGGGCCTCGGCGCGGTAACCCTGCTTGCCGATCACGTCTGCAGGCTCGTGCAGCCACTGCGGCCACGGCAATCCGGCGATGACCGACGCCACCGCATCCAGCGCCACTTCGGCGGCCTCTGCACGGTCGCTGAAAGGGGAGCCGATGCCGGAGATGAACCGGTGAAACTCGCCGGCCAGCGATGCGGGTTCGGCGACACTGTCACATGTGTGCGGCGGCGCGAGGATGCCGGCACTGGTGAGGTTGGCGCAGGCGTCGTCCAGGAAAGTGTCGAACAGCTGGTCCTGAGTGCTGGTCACGGTGATCCTTTGGTGAAGTCGGGGTCCACCGTGAGAATCCGCCTCATGAGGGAGCTGATCGACGCGCGGCGCGGCGGGGCCGCGATCGCCACACAGAATCGCCCGGACGGCCGCGTGTTTAGGCGGTGACCAAGTTGGTGCCGTCGTGAGCTCGTGTGTGGACCGTGCCGTCGAACGCATCGAGCACCCGGATGGCGAACGCTGGCGTCATCGCGGCCTCGACCTGGTCCCTGGTCATCCAGCGGACGTCTTGAGCCTCGTCGGTCGGGTGAACCTCACCGGCGACAGGGCGGCACCGAAAAACCAGCGCAACAATGCCGCGGCTGAGATTCTTGTAGACGCCGGTCAGCTGCTCGACGTCGACCTGTAAACCGGTCTCTTCGCGAACCTCACGCCGTACACCGTCCTCGAACGATTCATCCAGCTCCAGAACACCACCAGGAGCTTCCCAGCGGCCGTTGTCGTCACGTCGAATGACGAGAACTCGATTGTCGCTGTCGACGACGATCCCTGCCACACTGACCGAGTGTTTCGGTGTGTCTGCCACCGTCCGACCTCCATTGGACTCGGGTGCTGCTTCGTGACACGCGTGAGCGATACCTCTAGGCTAGTCGTCTAGATATGCCATGAAAGGCCGACACGTGCTGCAACTTGACGGGATCGACAAGGCGGACGACCGTCCGCCCTATCGGCAGATCGCGGCGATTTTGCGTGCAGCCATCGAGTCGCGCCAGTTTGCGGCAGGCGAGCGGCTTCCGTCCGAAGCGGACCTGATCGAGCATTTCGGTGTAGCGCGCATGACTGTCCGGCAGGCAGTCCAGGAGCTGCGCGGCGAGGGGCTTGTTGTCTCCGAACACGGTCGTGGTGTTTTTGTGCAGGCACGTCCGCCGATTCGGCGACTGGCCTCTGATCGGTTCGCACGCAGGCACCGTGACGAGGGCAAAGCCGCGTTCAGTGTTGAAGCTGAGAAGTCCGGTTATTCTCCCCGCGTCGACAGCATCACGGTTCGGCGACAGAAGCCAGGTTCCCTCGTTGCCGAGCGACTTCGCGTCCCCGTCAGCGATGACGTCGTTGTACGGTCGCGGCGTTACCTGGCGGACGGGCAGCCAATCGAGACCGCCGTTTCCTACATCCCGGTGGCTTTTGCTGCCGGCACCGCGATCGAACAAACCGACACGGGTCCCGGCGGTATCTATGCGCGTCTCGAAGAATCCGGGCATGTCCTAGCACGGTTCACTGAGGAGGTTGGAGCACGGATGCCCACCCCTGACGAACGCCGTGTGCTCAACATCGGTTTGGGCGTGCCTGTTTTGACCGTGCTGCGTACCGCCTACGACGTGAACGATGTGGCGGTCGAAGTTTGCGACACCGTGAAAGTTGCACCTTCCTACCTGCTCGAATACGAATTCTCGGCGCGCTAAATCCCCGGAAACCCTTTCGATGGGGCCGCCATGCCTAGAACTTGTCTAGACGTCTATGTATGCTCAACCTATCTGGAGACGGGTCCATCGGATCAGCCGACCGGACTCTCATTTGCGCCACCACCAAGGACGCAGTGACGTGAGATAACCGCAACAGGAAGGGCATTCGGAATATGACCACCATCACCGCCACGGAAACCGACCTGATGCAGCGATTGCGCGTGGCAGGTGATGGGAAACAGTTCGAGGTACGTGGCGGGTCCACTCATGGGCGATCGCTGACTGTCGACGAACTGATTGCGGAACTTCTTCCCGGGCCCTTCGTGTTGGGTGCCGCCGTCGAACGGCTTGAAGCCGGGTACCCGGCACTTGTCGGGATCGTCGACGCCGAAGGCGAGCGGGAAATCTGGGTGAAGACCCAGTCTCAGGACGTCAGCGCATAGTCAGTCGTTGCTGACTGTCACTTGGAACAGACCGTCTCGGGACAGGCCGATGCCGCGCACCGACCGAACACCCCACGCCGCAAGCAGGTGGCTTTTGACCAGGGAAATGGCCGTTCCTTCAGTGATTCCCTGAAGCTCGAGAATTACTTCAGCGTCCCCGTCTGGGCGCGGGTCGACTCTGACGAGAACCAGCGCGTCCGACATGCCGACTGCGGCGCACGCGCCGACGGTCGCCCATCGAGCACGGGTGCAGCCTCCGTCGGAATCCAGCAGTGCACCCGCCGCTGACTCAGGAGTCGGCGGCACGAAAGCCGACTCCTGGCTGGGAGGTTGCTCTGCTTCTGTCGATGGGGGATTGCTGCCTTTTGATCGGCCTACGGCGATTCCGGCGATGCCGGCGATGAGAAGCAAGGCTCCAGCAACTATCGACCAGGAATCCTTGTCTCCGTCAGCCAGCTTTCTCGGCAGCGATCGATCCTCTTGAGCCTGGTACCAGGCATATTCCGCCTCGCAGGCGGCATTCGTGGCATCCCTCAGTGCTCCGTGGAGGGAAGAGTTATCGTCTCTGCACGTCGGTTTCGGGGGCGATTCTTGGCACCCGGCCACGAATGTCGCAACCAGTACCACAAGAAGAAGGGTGATTGCCTTCGTCGGCATCTTCCGCATCCAGCCCCCTGCGCCCTGCGTCCGTTCGAATCACCCACGAACACAGGGTGATGTCTCACCCTGTTGGGTTACACGAATTTACGTGGTGTGGATCGGGTGCCGGTCAGCCTGGTCCGTTTTCGTCCTCAAAACGCCGCGCTACGTCGCCGCGGCCTTCGCCCGGTCATAGTTGGTCAAGGCCTGCTTCCTCCCGGATCTCGGGTACGCCGCGAAGGTGCTGGTCGGCCAACGCCGCAGGATCGGCTTCTTGGGCCTCGGCTGCCCTCGCATTCTTGCGCGACAACGTGCGCAGCGCCGACTGACTCCAGCTGCAGGATTAACGAACGCGCTCGACTGCGCGAGGAGTGCCGAGATCTGGAACTGATGCACGGTCCGGCCGCCTTAGTGCCGATCACGATGCCCCGAGGCGACAGTCCTGGTGCCGACAACCCACGGGGGCAGTGCGTACCCGATCAGTTCGCCGGAGCCACTCCGGCAGCTGCGCCCTTCACCGAGGCCTTCGCACGCTTCTCGGCGCGTATAGGTTTTCCGTCGCGCACGAAGCCAGCGGTGGAGGCGACCGTAGAAACGAGCATGCTCTCATCGCTGATGAACGGATGGAACCCAACACCGCTGCCGCCACGTCCTTTCGTCGGAATATCCCAGACAGCAGTGACTTTCCAGCCCTTCTCTGAGATCGACAAGATCGCTTCAGACTCAGCTCCAGTGAGCTGGAACGCGGCGATCACCGCGTCACCTCCATCGGAGGCCAGCTTGATGCCGAGCACCCCGTTGCCGGCGGCGCCCTGTGGATTAACGGTCGCGGGATCCAGTCGCAAGACCTTGCCGCGCCGGGTGATCAGTCCGAGGTGCGCACCAGGGGCCAACACCCCGGAGCACAGCAGCCCGGTGATGTCTGGGGCGACTGGAACGTCGCGCGTCTTTGTCGGCAGGCCTTTGCCGTCAGTCAGTTTCACTCTGCCGTCAGTCCATACCGCCCAGCCGAGACCATTCGAGAGCAACTCACCGTGACTGTCGGAGAACACGCCCCGATCATCGAGTCGCCAGTTCTTGTTGATCGTGCGCTCACGGGGGCCGTCGTCGGAGCCCCCACCAGTCACCGGCACCGCATCGAAGTCCAGGTGCGTACGGCGATCGAACTCGGGCGCGTTGAACAATCTTGTCGTCTCGACCAGCTCCGCGTCGATCACCGCGCGGCGCTCGGTCGGTGACGAGACCAGTCGAGTGAGCGTGGCGTGTTCAGCATCCAGCTTCTTCGATTCAGCCTGCAGTTCCAGCACGTCGAGCCGGGTCAGCCGGCGCAGCTGCATCGCCAGTACGTAGTCGGCCTGCTCTGCGTCGAGCGTGAACCGCGCTTGCAGCCCAGTGCGTGCGTCGTCGACGGTATCGGAGCCGCGGATGATCGCCACGGCGGCGTCGATGTCCAAGTGCACCGCCATCAGGCCGGCCACCAGGTGCCGCCGCGCCTCGACCTTCTCCAGCCGGTACTCGCTGCGGCGCAACACCACTGAATCACGCAGGGACAAAAATGCCGAGATCAGTTCGCGCACAGTCCACCAGCGCGGAACCCGGTCGCCATCAAGCGCAACCACGCTGGCCGCGAACGTGCCCTCCAGCGGAGTCTGGGCCAGCAGCTGGTCACGCACCGTCTCAGGATCGTGCCCGCGCTTTACTGTGACTGCAATGCGTAGTCCGTTGCGGCGGTCGGTTAGGTCGGACATGTCGGCGATGCCCGGAGCTTCCCCCGACTCGACTAGAGCACGGATTCGTTCCTGCACAGTGGAACTGGCAACACCGGGCGGAAGCTCAGTGATCGTGATCGTCTTACCGTCGACCACCGCCGTGCCGCGTACGGTGAACGCACCTTTTCCGGTGGTGATGTAGTCGCGAAGCCCGTCGGAACCGACCACGGATGCCCCGCAACCCCAGTCAGGGCCAGGCAGCAGTTCCATGAGCGCGTCATCGGACAACTGTGGATCAGCCAGTAGCGCCCGGCACGCCGCCATCACCTCGCGAGGGTTGTGTGCGGGAACCTTGGTGGCCCAACCTTCGGCGATGCCGACGGCACCGTTGCAGAGCAGGAACGGGAATTGCGCCGGCAGCACGGCCGGCTCAATCCATTCCCCGTCGAACGTGTCGGTCATCGGTACCGCGTGGTCTCCGAGTTCAGAGGTCAGTGCGGCACCCGTTGGGGACAGGCGCATTTCTGTGTATCGGTCGGCGGCCGGTGTGTCACCTTGAATGCGCGGGAAAGCTCCCTGTCCGTCAATGATTTTGACGCGCTGGAAGTCGGCGGCCAGAAGCGCCGCTGCGCCATACATCGCTGCACCACCGTGCGGGTGCAGGTTGCCGGTAACCGCCGAGCAGACCTTCGACGACTTCTGCGGCTTGTTGCCCGGCAGCAGCTTTGAGGCGTGCATCTGGTACAGCAGACGGCGCTGTCCAGGTTTGAGACCATCGAATGCTGACGGTATCGCACGATCGCTGACGCTGTAGAGCGCGAAGGTGAGTTGGTATCGGTTCCAGTAGTCCTCGGCGCTCTGCTCGAGCACAAGGTCACGGTTCTGTTCTGTGGCAGTCACGGTGTTGCGCTCCTAATCCAGGTCCAAGGACGAGGTATCGATGCGCGAAGCGGCGTCGGCCATCCACGTGCGCCGGCCTTCAGGAGCCCCGCCAAACAAGGTGTGGTGCAGTGCGCCGCCGAGGGCGTCGGGGCGTACCTGAATGACGGTCCGCTGACCTGGATCCAGCACGGTGTTCCAGAAGTCGTCGGCGTTCATTTCGCCGAGGCCTTTGTTGCGTTGTACCTCGACCCTCGACCGGCCTCCTGACCTCAATCGAGCTACGGCGACGTCACGTTCGGTGTCGTCCTGGCAGTAGATGCGCTGCGAGCCGTCGGAGACCACGAACAGCGGCGGAAGGGTGACGTAGACCATGCCGGCTTCGACTAGAGGCCGGTAGAAGTCGAGGAACATCGAGATCAGCGACGAGTTGATGTTGCCACCATCGGGATCGGCGTCGGAGGCGAAGAGAATCTTGTCGTATCGGCACTTCTCCGGGTCGCAATGGTCACGTACCCCGCAGTCGAGAATCCGCTCGATAGCCTGAAATTCCTCCTTGCCGCGAGCTTTTGCGACCGTCCACCCGTAGACGTTCGGTGGTTTGCCCTTGAGCGGGAACGCTGCCTGGAACGTTGCGTCCCGCGCGGCCTTGATGGTGCCCAGAGCCGAGTCACCCTCTGCTATGAACAGCTCTGCTCCAGAACCGCGGCCAGTTTCACGGCAGGGCAGCAGCTTTGGCGGCAGTGAGAGATTCGTCCCCAGCCCCTTGGCTTTAGATGCCGCACGGGACCGGGATTTGGCCCCCTCAGCGCTGCGGCGAGCTCGTGCGGCTTCGAGAGCGAGTTTCGTCCACATGGTCACGGTGTCGGTGTTCGCCGGGTTGGCCGACCACACCGCGGTGCTGCGTGCCACGTCGGTCGACATTGCCGTGTTCAGAGACCGTGACGACACTCCGGTCTTGTCTTGGCCGTTCCAGGAGACATCAGGCGCACGGGTATCGACGGCCAGCGCGGTGACCGCGGCGAAGTCCTGCGGCTCGGGGCCATCCTCTCCTTTGGCCAGGCCGAGGTCGCGCAGCCGCGCGGCGCGGGACGCCAGGGCCTCGGTCAGTCCTTTTACAGCCGCGTTCAGATGTGATCCGCCATCAGCGGTGTAGACGGTGTTGCAGAAAGAGGACACCGTTGCGGGCTCGGCCGGTCCGGCCGTCAGCGACCAGCGAAACGGCGTAGGTCCACGACCAGTCACGTACTCGCCGCGGCCCTCGACGGAGGCCCGAAGCGCGGGTATGGGGGTCTGCGCGCAGGCACACATGAAGTCCAGCACTGCGCTCGTACCCCAAGGCCCGGAGAATGACCCCAACAAAGCTGCGGGTAGGGGACCGCTTGGCCAGCCTTCGTCGATCACGGTCAGGTGCACGTTTTGGGTCATGCGCACCGCCGCGTGGGCACGCAGCAGAACCTCGGTGATGTCGAGTGCGGTGTCGGGGGCCACCGACGGGTCGAGCAGCATGCGTACAGAGGTGCCGTGCACGGCGGGCTCGCCGTTGGACACTCCACGCAGCTTCTGAGTGTCATCGCGGGTGAAGTCGGCGTCGGGATTGAAGCCGTCACCCGCGAAGCGGCCAGGATACCCACCACCAAAGCTCTGCTTGTACGTTTTCCCGGCGCGGTACACGGTGACGTCAGTGCGTCGGGAGATGAATACCGCAGCTGCAGCACCGATCCCGTTGAGGCCGGCACCGGTGGACTCGGCGTCGGCATGCGCGGTGAACTTCCCACCTGACCGCGCCGTGCCCAGTGTTTTGACGACGCCGTTCTTTCCGGCCGGGTCGGAGTCAACAGGTAAGCCCCGACCGTCATCAGTGACGGTGAACGATCCGTCGGATCTCAAGATGATCGACACCGTGGACCCGTGAGCACCTGCCTCTTCCACGGCGTTGTCGACGATCTCGCGAGCGGCGGTCTGGTAGACCCTCGCACCGAGGTTGACCTGTGGCCGCATCCGGGTGTGCTGGATGTCGTCTAGCTCGATGACATCCGCGGCGGTGTAGCTCACTGACTAGATCCTTCCGTCGGTGGCGGGGGCTGGTGCCGCGCACCTTCTTGGTCCGGGGAGGCGCATCTGGGATTGCAGTCGCGGATCGGTCGGACCTGATGCGTTTCAGGGACACCTTGCCTGCGCGCGGTGCGTTGGCCCAGGGAGCGAGCACGACACGCCGGGGGAGCGAGAACGGCCGGACCGCGCCGCAGAATCGCTCGCTGTCATCAATTCCAACGCGGGTCAGGAAGCGGCGAGCAAAGTTCAATCCAAGCCCGATTGTTGTACTTCTCGTGCTGCGCGCAGGATCCTCTGAACCTTGCTCGGTGACGTACCGAGTTCAGCTGCAATCTCCCGACTCGGCTTCTTTTCCGCGTTGTGATCCAGGACGGCGCAGATCATGTCGGGGGCAGCGGCGACACGCTTCGAGTCGAAGAGCTGGTGAGCCAAAGCGGCGTGTTTGGACCGCGACAGCTGCGACCGTCGGGGCGCGGGGTACGTCGAGCTTCCTGGCTGTGGGCGGTTCGTTTGGTCGCTGCCCGAAGTGGCGGCAGGTTCAGACGTGGACAGTGACGAAGCGGATATGGGTGCTTCAAGACCAGGTGGTGGCAGCGTTGCGCGTGTCTGGTTCTGATGCGCCCCGTCACGTGTGATGGCGGGCGTTGCTTCGCGATGCGTCGCGTCAACAGGTGCTTCACGAGCGTCGTTTCGCTGCATCACCGCGGGCCGGGCTTGCGTCACCGGCCCGCTCCGGTTGAAGCGATGCACCGCGGTGGTGATGCAGCCGCGCAGGCGAGAGATGCGGTGGCGTGCTGCGTCAGGTGCGTCATTGGTTGCGTCAGCTGCGGCGCTTTGGTGTGCCATCGCGGCGATCTCGATACGCGTCAGAACGACTAGTCCGAGAGTGCAGACCGCGATGATTCCATCGATCATCACGGGGAAGAGAGCCGCCTCGTTCGCCGTGTATCCGTACTCGATGGCCAGCGACCGCAGTGCGTCGAACGAGAGCCTGAATGCCGTGGCGGACAGGGCAATGATCGCGACAAGGAAGCACCAGTAGGTCGGACCGCGCGCGGCGATATGTGACCACAAGCCAAGCAGGTGAGTGAGACTCAACAGTGCGAACGGTGCCAGCGCGGCTGCGACAATCGGTCCGACAGCGGCGGCACCGGAGTGCGTGATCACGGTCCGAGCAACGTTTCCAGACAGGCTAGCGGTGGTGGCGAATGCCAGCAGTGCCCACAGCAGGCGACGTACGCGTGTGTGTATTTCGTAGGGGGTCACCGCATTCCCTTTCTGGCCCGCGCGCCGGGTGCGTTGGCCGCGATTAGGAAACCAGAAGTTGCAATGTGATTCGGGTGCAGGACGCGCATCGGACGAGGGGCGCTTTTTGGGGTACTGCGAGCTGTGGCACCCATAATCGACTGTGCTACAGGCCTCTCGCATCGTCGGCCGGCTGATGCGAGCCTCCTATAGTCCGCACGATGTCGTAACGCGCATGCGTACGGGGTATTTGTTCGATGACGACTCCGCGCTACAGGCCGCGCTACAGCGCACGCTACGGACTTCGCTACAGCGATCGATACAGCGATACCTACACAGATAGATACAAATACCGATACAACGCCAGATACGGCTTCCCTCAAAGTCTTTGGCGATGGATAACCGCCCCCGAACCCTCCGCTGCGAACCAACCGCCGACGTGCTCATGCACGGTGGGATCAGCGGAGCGGAGGTGCACCCGTTGCGGCTCGAATTCCGCGCCGACTGATGGGCGCATGCAGCTAGCCGGCTCGCGAGTCGTGCTGACTAGCCGGGGCTGCATCCGCACCTGTGGCAGCGGTTAGCGCGGACCGATGGCGGGCTGTCACGTCCCTCAATGATCACGTTGCTAAATGCTCGCAGTCTCCGTTGACGTCGCCAGCTGTCATCGCGCCGTGGGTGGCCAGCGGGGGAGTGTCCGCACATCCGACATGCCGGTTTTCGCGACAGCATGCGACACCCCGGCCGGCTTCCACATGCATCGATCGGTGGCGCAGCTGGGCGCCAGCGCATGTCTCCGCTGCTGTTGGTAGCCACGAAACTCCGGGGCGCCAGAAGAACTGATTTGCGTCACGCCGACGCATCAGTGCCCGCGGTGATTGCGTCACCAATGCAGAAGCGGTGCGTCATGAACCGTGTGACGCGGTACAGCTTCGCGGAATGTTTTCCGTGTTCGCGTGATGCAGCACTGCGTCACGCGCTGCATCACGCAGCTGCGTCACGAGTCCGTCTGCAATGCGCTCAGCCGCGTCAAGCCACTGCGTCAAGTGACGCGGCGGTTGTGTCGTGCTGGTGCGTCACTCGTGCCGAATTGTTGCGTCACGATCGCCGCGAATCGGACTCTTCACTCGTCGGCGCATCAGATTGCCAATGCCCCGACCAAGCCGCGTTGGCGGTCTTGTGCGACTACTTGTCAGACCCGTCCATTAATCTCTATTTTAGAGAGAACCAGACGGGGAGAAAACATGACCACCGCCACGACACCCACCAATGCAGTCGAGACCGTGACCCTGATCCAGGTCAACGCGGCCGGCAACAACAACAAGTTCTACGAGCTGTCGAGGATGCCTGACGGATCGACACTGGCACGGTGGGGCCGCATCGGCGCTGGCAATGCCCAGACCCGCACCTACCCCGGACACGGCAGTTTCCAGGTCAAACTCAATGAGAAGCTGCGCAAGGGCTACACCGTGTTCGACGGAGCCTCCACCCGGGCGTGCAAACCTCACGCAGCAAACGGCGCGTTGCGCCGCCACGTCGCTGCCGGTCTGTTCCCCGGTGCCGTGCCATCGACGTCAGCCGAGCTGCTGGACCAGCTGGTCCGCTACAACAGGCACGCTATCGACAGCGCCACCGGTGGCCGAATCACGGTCAGCGACAGCGGATCGGTGACTACCGCACTGGGACCCGTGTCGCTTGACCAAGTCACCGCGGCGCGGTCAGCACTCGCCCAGCTGCGTTCCGGATACGACCGCTGGGCAGTGGAGAAGTACCTGACGTTGATCCCGCAGAAAATCGCTAACGTTCGCGAGACGGACTGGGTGACGCCCGCATGGTGCCGACAGCAGGACGATCTACTTGACGCGTTGGAATCGGCGGTCGTCATGTCAGCCGCGGCTGCCGACGACGAGGCTGAGAATGTGGCAATCCCGTTCCGTCACACGATGACCGAGCTGGGAACGGGGGATGAGGATTTCGCACGCATTGCTGCGAAGTTCGATCATTCTCGCAACTCCATGCACGCTGCGAACCGGCTCAAACTGCGCCGTGTGTGGACGCTCGTCGACGCCCACAGCGCAGCCTGGGACGCCCGTAAGGACTCCCTCAAGCACACGCGTGAGTTGTGGCACGGCACCACCACGGGGAATGTGCTGTCGATCTTGCGTACCGGCTTGATCTGCCCACCGTCGACGGCAGGTGCCTACAACACGACCGGCCGCATGTTTGGCGACGGCGTCTACTTCTCCGACCAGTCAACGAAAAGCCTCAACTACGCGATCGGCAGTGCCCCTGGGCAACGGGGTCGTGGTGGACAGGGCAATCCTCTGATGTTCCTCGCCGACGTGGTGATGGGCCGGGAATGCCGCTCTACTGCGGGCGCATATGGGTCTGATCTGGTACGCAGATCCCGCACCGGCACCGACGATAAAGGCCGCAAGTTCGACTCGCTCTACATCCGTGGCGGCCATTGCGGTGTACTCAACAACGAGATGATCGTCTGGCGCACCGATCAGATCAAGCTCACCCATCTGTGCGAGTTCCAATGAGCACGCCATGGTAGGCGTATCAGCCCGGAGGAAATGCGCCCCGTGTTGCCCTTAGTGGCCGGCTGAGAGCGTGGCGGACAAAATACGCGATCATGCGCCGTCGAGTCCACAGCCGGTGCAGATCAGAACCCGGCCGCCCAGGATCCACTCCGCATCACGGAGCCCCGCCGTGCACTCTTCGGGGGAACTGGGCCAATCTCGACCCGGAATCCGAGCCACGAGCCGGCCGGGGGAGACGAAACCTCCCGGGGTCTGGTGGTACTCGGGTTGACGCGGGTCCCAGTGCCCACCGATTTCGGACAGATCGGGAACCTCGCTGCGGTCGTACGTCCGGCTCATCGGTACTCCTCAGTGCTCGGCATGTAGATAGTCCCGGGAGCGCGGTCGCCGTAGTGATCCTTGTCCTGGACGGCGACCACGGTCACACCCGCCGCGGCCACTGCTGCGCCCGGGGAAGCCAGCGCCGCCAGATCGGACCTGGTTAGTCGCACGATCCCGGTGGAAGCCGCAGCTGCCTCGTCCCTGACGGTGCAGTCGGGGTCCTCGATGGAGCAGACGGCGATTCGGCGACAGTCCGTGACCAGGGTCCGGCAGGAGAGCGGGTCGTCGAGTTTGTCGGCGAGGGCAGTCACGTTGCGCTGCGTCAATTCGACGGTTTGGGTCGCTTCAATCCACTTCACGGCCGGGATGTTTCCCGCAGATGAGGACCGTCACAGTCCGGGGCGCGATCTTGCGCGGTGACGCGATCGATCTGTGTGTCCTCGCAGGTGTGCGAGTGGGGCCACGTGACCGGTTCTCCTGGTGTCGCACATGGCGAGGGCTGGGGAACGGGGACGAATACGTTGCGGGAAACCGGCCTCAGACCATCTCGACGCCGTGTTCTGCGGCCAACGCTCTGCCAGCCTCGGTGAACCTGATCCACGTGTCGCCCGGATCATGGTTGAACGTGGTGATCAGCCCGGCCTGCTTGAGTTGCGTGAGGTTGCCGTTGTCCTCGCGTGAACCGCCGACATTGCCGCCTACGAGCGGGGTCCCGCCCCAGTTGTCGGCGTCGCGGGCGTAATCGAGAAACAGTTCCAGCGAGCGCGCGGTGATATCGGCCATGGGCGGCATCGTCGTAGAGATGCGTCCGGCATCGGTTGTGGGGCGCGGTGCGAAGTGAGCGGCGAGATGCCCGGCGTGATCGTCGGCCCGCGTGGCGTCACGGCCATGTACGGCAACGACACTGAGCACAATCTGCGAGTTGCTCGACGGTGTTCGGACACGGCTGTACCCGAACGCTGTCATCCCGGTTGCGCTGGCACATAGCTCGGCGGCACTACCGCTGGGTGTCGGGCAGTCGGTGCTACGGGCCTTGGCGCAGAAGGACGTCGGGTTGCCAGAGAACACCCAGATCCGTAGCCGGCCGACGTACCGGTAACGGGTCACTGCCCCGCCCACGGCATCAGCGCCTCGGCGGCCTCCTCCGCCGACACAGCCCCGGTCCCGCGCAGCAGCCTGTGCCACTCGCGTTCTCCAGCCAGGTACTCCTCCACCTCGGGTGGCAACTGCGGCCCCGTCAGATCCTCCGCGTACTCGTCCACAACCAGTTGGACGCGCCCCGGCCGCGATCGGTTCCACCGAGTTTTGGACCCGCCCACGCGAAATCAGCGTTGGCCGCCGCGACAGCGATACGAAAGTCGGCCAGGCCGCAGGGAAGCTTGATCGGTTGGCCGCCGGCGGCAGTACCGCGGGCGACACGAGAATCGGGTCATGGCCCATACTCCGCCGAGTACATGACACTGCCAGTGCAGTCCCGATAAACTTTTAGACGTGCGGAGAGGAGGAGATCATGCGCACCGTTACACAACGCGACGTGTTGCCTGAACGGCTGTACCGGCCGTTCGCCGTGCCGGATCGCCTCGATGAGCTCCAGGGCCCGGCAACGGGCTCCGTCGAGCTGCCCAACCGTATCGCCTGGCGGGGCCGCAACGCGTTCGATCTCGATATCCAGGCCGACGCCGTCGCCGCATACAGCGCGGTCTTGGCCAACGGGACCGAAGCTGATGTGCGACGGTGGGTCAACGCAGACCTGGTCCGGGCAGTGTTTCCCCAGGTGCGGATCCCTCGGCTGGTCCGCCAGGAGTGGGAACGGCTGCTTTACCCGATCCCCGTCTGACCGCGCCGCGTATCCGCGTCTTTGCCACGCGCACTCACTGTTGCGCGTATGGAGCGACTTCCAGGGCTCATTGGTCAGGTGGCCGATGTCGTGTTGCCCGCGCTGGCCCGCATCAATATCGCGTTGGCGGGAGGCAACGGGCTTCGCGTGCACGGGGTGACTTCCCGTGACTCCACCGACCTCGACACATACACCACGTCCTGGGAAACCGGTGTCTACGAAGAGGCCAGCCGTGCGGTGATCGAAGCTGCGCGGTCCGCGGGCTGGAACGTCGAAATCGTGGCTTCGGACGACTTCTTTCGCAGCATCACTGTCTGGCAGCCGGGCGCGGACAAAGAGCGCGACGGCGTGGGAGTCGACATCGGGCAGGAGTATCGGGCACGCGACGTGCGCGTAGTTCCGGGCGGTGGCCTGGTCATGGATCTCGACGACATCGCGGCGGGCAAATGCCGGGCTTTGCACGACCGCCGAGAAGCGAATGACTTCGCTGACGCCGCGAGTTTGTTGGCGCATCCTGGATGGAACCTTGCCAGGCTCTTCGATGCCGCGAAAGCAGCACTTCCGAACCTGGCGCTGGAAGAGTTCCGGGAACTGCTCCACTCAGTTGTTGTGATCAGCGACCGTGAGCTCGATCAAACAGGTGTGGCCGCATCTTTCATCCGCGGCGTGCTGAACAGCGCCTGACTGCCGCCCGGGTAGGGCATATGCGCAACGCAGTTCCTCGACGCGCAGACCCGCGGACGGGCGATCAGGGTCTGGGTGTTGACGGGCACGGTGGTCTCCGTGGGTTGGGGGAAGTTCAGTGGACGCTGTCGGGGCCGCGCCCGAGGATCTTCACGAGCGCATCGGAGGCCGCGTCCGCGACTGCGGGGTCCGCGGCGATGAAGTGCAGCGGAGGGTGCCCGTCGCGCTCGACCGACGCGGAGTGCGGGTGCGCCTCAGGTACCGGCTCTTCTTCGACCTGCGTGCAGTCGTCGGAGCCGGTGAAGTAGTTCGCCGCGTCCACGGCATGAACGTCGCGGAGCTCGGCCCAGAAGCAGGTGTAGGGGTCCAGCTCCGTGTCCGAGATGACGGTGACGGTTGCGTGCATGCGCGGCTCCTCGTCCCTACCTGTTGATGGCCCAGTCGCGGACCCACTCGACGGCCACCTCATCGGTAGCTGACTCCGCGAAATAGTCCGAGCCGGGCAGGATCCGGCACGGCCGCGGCGTGCACGCCGATCCGTAGGCGGGCCCGCCCTCGCAGACAATCTCGGCGGTGCGACGGCCACCGCCGAGGCCAGCGTGGCTCTCGCACAGGTCGAAAACGGTATTCTTACGCATGGAGTGGATTCCTTCGTGAGCGGTGATGGTTCGAGATTTGTGCCGGTCAGCGAGCGCAGTTCCGGCACAGCCAGTGATCGCCGCAGTCCTGCGCCAGATCACCTTCAGCGAGCCCTGCGCAGCACTTGTAGCAGTGCTGATTCCAGTCGTCATAGGTGAGCCGCACGAGACCGACCGGACCGTACTTCCCCTTGATCCACTCGACCACCTCGGGCATACCCGGATCCTGATGCGCGTAGTGGTACGCCTCCGCCTCGCTGGCGTAGCCGAGACTTACGAGCTGGTACTCGAGATCGTCGCCTGTGTAGTTGGCGAGCACATCGGTCAGGACAGTTCGCGCAGCCATGGGGTTCATTCCATCTGAAACCGCTCGGTCGACCATGCTGTTGACGGTCACGTCCATGTCAGTTCCCTTTCTTCGCACCAGTGCACGGAGTTCGCCCGCCGGCACCCCCGCTTCGCCTCGGGCTTCAGCGCTCACCTCGTGCCTGTTGGACAGCACGCCGCATGCTCTCCGCGGCGACGGTACGGTCTCGGTTGTTCAGGACGGCGGCAATGAGGTCCGCAGCAAGCGGGTCCAGGATCTGATCTTCGAGTCCGACGTCGGCTGCGTCCGGACGGTTGCCTGCTCGGGTTGGATGTCGATGAGCACGTGCTGTTCCCTTCAGCGGTTTCCGGGGTCAAGGTGACTCATGAGGCCCCTTGCGGTGGTTAGGCGCTGAACCGCACGACGGTGTTGACGGGAATGCGGTGCACTGTGCGGGCGTCGTCGTCTGCGATCACCGTCAGGGCCTGCGCGTCGGCCTCGGTGAGGGTGCCGGTGATGGTCATGTCAGGTGCCGGGGAGTCCGGTCCAGTGGTGATGGTGACGGGCGCGTAAGGTTCGCCGTCGGTGAGGATGTCGGCGGCTGTGGAGGACACCGTGGCGGCGAAGGTGCCCAGCCAGCCGGAGCCGGAGCTGATCAGGTTGATGTCGTAGTTGCCGTCACGGGTGTAATTGGGCATCGTGTCGTCTTTCTATCGTCCGAAGCGCCTTGTTCTGTCACTGCGGGCCCACCATCGCGCCCCGTGCGCTGATTCACCGCACGGGGCGCGAGCCCTGCCTGACGTGCTCACCTTCGATGTGGGACCCGGGCGGCGCAGGGTCGCTGCCGCGATTCGGCGATTGATCCGGCCGGCACGCGCGACTGACACGCTCTGCACTCTCGTCCTCGCCGCGTTGGTGGACGCGGCATGCGGATGACCTGCGCCGTTGTCTGTTTCGCCTGTACTCCCGCGCGGCGCGACTGTCACCACGAGTGGATCTGCTCCGGGTCGCTCGACCCCCAATAGCTGCAGTCGCGTTCCGTCGATGGATCAACCGCGCCGACGCCGACGCCGACGCCAGAAATGCATCCGGACCAACGAACGAACCCGTACCCCGGTACGGGTCGGGTGGTGCCGATGCTCTCCGGGATCCGGGACACGAACCCTGGAAGCTCGTCGCCGGGTTCGCTGTGTCCGTTGGCGCGCTCCTGGTGAGCCTCGACAGACTGGGCGTTTCAGCCGCTCAAGCTGCGCAAATCGTAGTTGCCGAACATTGTCACGTCCCTCGGCAATCGTGAGGTAGCCTCACGACCAGGTGTTCGCCGGTTGGGGGATTGGCATGGCAAACAAACTGAACGTGAACTCTGACGGCCTGCGCATCGCAGCTGCCGACAGCGAAACCGCTACCGCTGCGCTGGCCGGCGAAGGCGGGGTGTCCTCGAACGTCGGCATCGCTGCGATGGACGCGGCGCTGTCCTCGCTACGCCGACGCCAGGCCGACCGGATCAGCGGTCAGGCCGGCGACATGTCGACTGGTAGCGCGCGCTATGACACCACCGACGGAGACGGCGGCGACGCCATCACCACGGTGAGCGTGTGAGCGCTGCTCCCTCGGGCCGGTTCACCACGCGTTCGGAGATCGAGGACCTCACCACGTCCGACTTCTCCGACGCTGCGACGAGGTGGCGCACCGCCGCAGACCAGTCGGACGAGGTGTTCGACCGGCACCGGCAGAACATCGCGGCTCCTGGCGGAACCACCTGGGAGGGTGACGCCAAGGATGCGGCGCTGGATCGGGCCACCGCTGACGGCGCGGTGGCCGGTGATCAGAACGGAGTCGTGCGCGAAGCCGCTGACATCGCCGAGGACGCCGTCACCGACATCAACGCCGCCCAGCGCGAGGTGCTCGCGGCGATCACCGAGGCCGAGAACGACGGCTTCACGGTCAGCGAAGACCTCAAGGTGACCGACGCGCGCAAGTACGACATCGACACGGTCGCCGAGCGGAACAAGGCCGCCGCCGAGCACGCCGAGGACATCCGCTGGTACGCCGAGCGTCTCGGCCAAACGGTCGCGTTCGCGGAAGGGCGCCTGCAAAAGAAGGCCGGTGAGCTGGAAGATATCCGGTTCGAAGGTGAGGGTGAGGGACGTGACGGCGAGCCCACCATGCGATTCGTCGACAACAAAGTCCAGGACAAGCCGGACGAGGACCGCAAAGACGAGGCGGGTGACAAACCCGCGGAGCAGGCGACCGGTCAGATTGGTCCGTTCGCGGTACCGAAGTCAGTGGAGGACGCGGCGAAGAAGTCGGGGCTGAAACCCGACGAGAAGCCCGCCACCGCCGGGGACGTCGGCGGTGACCTGGGAGACCTGTTGGGTGCGAACGATCCTCCGGCGGCCGGGACAGAACCGAAGCCCACCGCGGCGCCGGCGATAAGCCCGCAGGCAGTCGAACAGTTCAAGACGCAGGCCCGGAATCTATTGCGGCAGCAGGGCGTGCCGCCCGACCGGATCGAGTCGCAGGTCAACGCCATGGTTGCCGACGCGCAGCGGATGAACGCCGCGCTCGCGGACTCAGCTGCTCACACGCCGGCCAATCCGGACACCACGCCGGGTCCCCCGACCGCCGACACTCGCAGTCTCGGTGAGAAGCTCGGGGACAAGTTCAACAACTTCGTCAACGAGGCGCACGACCAGTTCTACAACCGGCTCGACTCCACGGTGGAGACGCTGCAGAACCTCACCGGCACCGGCGGGGAGGGCCACCCCGGCGTCGCCGAGTCGTGGCAACAGCTCGGGGAAGCGGCCGTCGAAAACCATATGAAGGATCCGCTGCATCTGCGTGACCCGATGGGGCCTCTGGGACCGTGGGGCGCCGTCAACGGGGTCGTGGACGACATACCGGAGATGATCGAGAACCCGGGCAAGCACGCCGGCGACGTGTTGTTCGACGCCACCGCCATGGCCGCCACGGCGCCGCTGGGCGCGGAGGGGTTGCTGGGCAAGTCGATGCTCCCCGAGCTGGGTGCGCTGGAACGTGGCGTGCTGCCCGAGGTAGGTGCGCTGGAACGTGGCGTGGTGCCGGTCGTCCCGCACACGGCCGAACCGCCGGTGGTTCCGCACACAGCTGAGCCGCCCGTGGCGCCCCGCACCGCAGAAGCGCCTCCGATCCCGCACAGCGCCGAGCCGGTCGCTCCCCACACTGCGGAGCCGCCACCCGTCCCGCACACGGCAGACCCGCCGGCCGGGCACCACACGCCTTCCGCCGACGCGCCAGTGGAACACTCTGCGCCGGCGCCCGATACCCCGGCACACCACGTCCCCGACCAGGTGCCGACCCACCGGCCACCAGCGCCCGACACTTTCGACCCGGGCCAAGGGTTGCACTACCCTTCCGCCGACTCCCACCACCCCGGCATGTGGCCGCCGCAGACGCCCGACATCACCTACAACAAGGCCGAGGGGCAGTCGGGCTGGACGCATATCCAGCACAACGTCGACAAGGACTGGCTGCCCTACCAGGGCCAGATCGGAGGTGTCGAGCGCACACCCGAGGGCGCGATGCCCGAGTGGAGTCAGATCAACCCTGAAACGGGTGCGAAAGTCGATTTCGACGGACACGACTACCGCGGCCCCCAGGAGGTGTTCCTCGAAGCCAAGGACGGGTTCCGGGGCTTGGCGTTCGCGCCGGACAACTCCTACTGGGAAGGGCGAGCGGAGAAAGCACTCGCCCAGGTCCAACGGCAGCTCGAGGCGATCCCTCCAGATGCCGTGCTGGAATGGCACGTGTCGGACCCCTACGGGGCGGCTGCACTTCGGCAACTGTTCCAGGACCGCCAGATCTACGACGTCGACGTGTTCTACACCCCGAAAGCACCATAGGATTCAGAGACGATGAGTACCGCCGTCACAGCCCCGGTGTGGGGCAATCAGCGCGCGAATGTCCGCGCGATCCGCGTAGCTGCTGGTGAGTCGCCGGAATCGATCGCGGCCCGCACTGACGCACTGCTGCGCGAGTTGAAAGCAGCGTTCGACGTACCGGAATGGCGGCTGACTAGCGGTCAGGTGTGGGAGGGCTCCCCAGATGCGCTAGTGGACCTCGTGCGTAGCAACCCCGTGCGTGAACTTGTCGGCGGGTCCGAGGAGATCGGGGAGGCCCTGCAGGGCGAGGGGTACTCGTTCGTGCTGTCCGGTGCTGGGGGGCGCGTTTCCCCGCGGGTCTGGATCGCAGCTGGGAACCCCGTCGTCGGACGGAGGCTACCGACCCACCATCTGCTCCTTGAACTCCGTGAGATGTACGTCGGCGCCATTACCGCGGGCGACGGCGACGCTGCGTGCGCCGCGGTCGCGCAGACGTGGGAGTCTGCCACGTTCACTCTGTCCGACGACCCGGTTCGTCAGCTCGCGCGGCGGGGCAACTGGAAGATCGGCATCGGCTACCGCACCTGGATCAGCTCCGAGGTCGGGATGGTCAGTCGGGTCGCGCACGGGCTCACCGCGTCGGAACTGGCTGGGGGAATGTTGATCTCGGCGCCGGACGACTGGGCGGCCGAGCGGGTGGTCGCCGCGATGACGGAGACGCTCGCCGCGAACGGTCTCGACGAAGTGCCGCACTAGGCCAGCTGCGGTGACCAGGTATATCGAGTTCATCCCCCACGCCGGCGCGTGCTTGGCGACGACCAACGTCATGGACCGCCGGGGCAAGGTGCGGTGGATGGTGAGGGTGCCGTCCACGGGCGGTGCGGACAACGGCTGGCAGATCATGAGCCACATCGACACCACCGAGTACCTCACCGACAAGAGCAACTGGCGGATCGTCGCGTTCAACGATGTGTGCAACATCGAACCAGCACTCATAGGTATCTATGACTTCCCGGTCGGATCCGACCTGCAGATCGTGCGAGACGAACGCGGCATCAGCATCTACGACACACCGACAGGACGGCAGATCCCCGTTGAGGACTTCTACGTGCCACCTCAGTTCCGAGACTGAGCGCGACCGAGAGGCATGGCGATGTCCTACATGGCGGGACAGCTGCTCTTCTTCGCGGTCGTCGCGGCGCTGATCGGCGGCGTGATCTTGGCGGTGGTGTTGCGCAAACCGCGCCCGCCGCTTGAGGAAGCGGACGACGAAGACGACGAGTGATGAGTCGATTGCGCAATAGGCCGCCCGCGGGCTCGGATTCCCTTCCTGCCGTACAGTCCACCCCTGCCAGAGCCAGGGGTGTTGGCTCGGCGTAGAGCGCTTGGTACTCCGCCGGGATCGGCACGAAATGATCATCGCGGTCACTGCGTGCAGCTGCTATCCAGGTAGGTCGACGAAGAACTGCCGGGTTGCTGGCCAGACTGCTGATGGATCTTGCTGGCCACTAGCCGCCGCGTCGCTGTCGTAGCTGCGCGCGCCGGCGAACGTCGACGGCACTGTCTGCAGTGCAGCGCCCCCAAATATTGGGCCCGGGGACGGCATCGCCTGGGGTGCGGATCGATTGGCGGCGTTCAGCGCATATGCCACCGAGCGGGAGAGCCCGGGATAGGGATCGACCCCCGGCGGCAACAGGCGGCCCTGCCTGCGCAGCGTGTCGATCACAGCCATGAGCGCAGTGCGGCCGGCTTCGGCGGTGAGACTGTCGACCTGCAATGAGAAAACCAGATCGGAATCGGCCAGCGCGGTGGCCTGTACATCGGTCACTTCACGGTCCTGCAGGCGCGCAGGACGAGAGCCACACAGCGTCACTGGCTGGTGTATTTGGTCGGTTCGGCTCGACCAAACCGTGGTGAAAACGCGTACGGTGTCGGGTATTTCGGTGCTGTCGATGGTGACGACGGATTCCTCGATATCCGCATCGGGTGCGATGGCGCTAGCCACGCGCAGGTACTCGCTCGCGCGTGCCGGGTCAGTGAACATCGCGTCGACGGCGGCGCCCGCGGGTTCGTCAAACGGGTCGCCGCAGCGGGTGATGACGCGCACCTGCTGGCCGGCGAGCAGATCCGCCGGGCACGTCGCGTAGCCGGCGGATGCCAGCGCGGACATCACGACGTGGGAGTACGGGATGGCGAGGTCAGCCGCGATGCGGCGCAGCGTCTCCGGGGCGGGGAGGCTCGCCTTCCATCGAGTCACGGTGAGTCGGTTCACGCCGATGCGGTCGGCGAACGCTGTCACTGTCTCATCGCGTGCGTCCAGGATCCGATTGATCAACTCAAGCAGATTCTCCATGTGACGCAGCGTAACGCAATGCATATCATAAGATGCGGATTGCACATCGCACGATGCGCAAGAAGTTATGCAGCTGCGTGCGATCGCGCGCATGGACGCCGCGATTTCAAAAGGTATGTGCAGCCCGCCGACCACCGCGCCACCACCTTCCAGGGCCGCGGCACGCCGTTACTGTCCCGGCCCATGCGACTGCATCACATCTGCGAGGCGTGCGGGACCGAAGCGATCCTCGACTCGGAGGCGGCGTTCACTGCCGGATGGGATTACCCGCCGCGGATGGGCCAGTTCGGTGTGATCGGCCCGCGCGTCTGCCCGAACTGCGCCATCAACCGCACCGTGTGGTGGGCGCTGGCCATGGAGGGCTACACCGCCGACATGCTCAATCCGCAGCAACAGGCGGTGATTGCACGGATCCAGGCCGAGCCGGGGTCGATACTGACGTCCGACGGCGACGGTCAAGAGACATGCTGACCGCGCCGCTCAGGGCCGCGAACGACGAGCCCGGCACATGCTCTCCGACATGGCTTTCGAGATTCCGAACAACATCCCCGCTCAGATAACGATCGTCAAGCGGGCCAAACGCGGCGATACCGAGGCAATCGGTGCGATCGAAGCGCTGCCTGAAGGTGTGTGGATGCGTCAGGCATTGGCTGACCCTAACTGGCCACGTCTGCGAACCCGGGTAGACCCTGTGTACTGAACCCCGCCGCGGCTGCCGCATCTTCGGGCAGCGGCGCGTCGGCCGGCATCCGTACCTGGCGATCGGTGATCATGCAGTACGACGCATGCTCGCGCACTCGCCAGCGAAAACTGGACTGCATACCGGAGCGGTCGTGGAGCTCCCACTACTTCGCGTTGACGGTGTCGAGTTCGATGTCGAATCCCCGCTCGGTGGGCGACACCTTGTACTGGGAGTCTTCGGCAGCGGAAGCCACCACATCACCGAACGCGCTCACCAGGAAGCCTGCTGCGGCAGAGCAGACTGAGGTGTCCACGGTGCGGGTGTATGTCGTCGCCCGCTATCCGAACAGCTCTTGAAGCCGCTGCTGGACCCTGTCTGCGAACACCGATGCTCCGGCCAGGCTGAGAGCGTAAGGAAGCGGCCGGCGCCCGGGTTTGGCGCTCCAATACGCATGCTGTTTGGCGGTTACCCGCCGGACCAGTCCCGGCGAAGAGTCGTCGACCAGAGTCAAGAAAGTGTCGGCGGTGTGCGTCTCGAACTCGAGGTCATCGTTTCCTGCCAGGCGCTCAAACTTGGCATCGTCAGTCACGAGGTAGCCGACACAGCCAGAGGCGGCTGCATTCACGACATGCCAATCGTGGCGATCCGGGTGATCGCGGTTGGTGATCTCAAAGCCGTCGATCCGGCCGTCAGGGAAGAGCTCGCGGATGCGGTCGAACCGCGCCGTCAGGTACCCGTCAGAGATCTCGGGTTTGTTCTTGCGAAGGTGATATCTCGCCTCCGCGAGCACATCCTCGGTCCACACGACCTCGTACATGTTCCCGTAGACGCTAAGCATGCTGACCCAGTCGAGCAGCGTCCTCGAATAGATCACGTTGGCATCGATCAGCACACGTACCACGGGCATAGGTGGGACCGTACCGGATGCCTGAACTGCTGAACTGCTAAGTGTCCAGGCCCATTTCCTCATCGAGATCCCGGAGCGCAGACAGAGCTGCCAGCTGCTGCGCGCGTCTACGCTCACGGAACTTTTGGACATCCTCGGCGTGCAGACGTGCGTGGCTTCCGACTCTGTGTGCTTCGATGTCGCCGCGCCGGATCATTTTCATCAGCGTCGTCCGCGACACCCCAAGCTGTCCTGCAGCTTCAGTCGTGGTCAGCTCTGCGGGGAGCATGCCCACGGTGACCGTGCCTCCGGCCGAAACCGTGGAGATGATCTGGCCCAGTAGGTCAGCCAGTTCACGGGGAAGCTTGATCGGTTTGCCGCTGACGGGCAGGACTGCGAGGGCATCGGAGTGTTCGATCCGTCGCTCAGCCTCTTTGGCCTGTTCAACCGCCTGCTGCTCGACCACAATCGAGCGCTGCAACGTAGCGGTCACGGTGCACCTCCTTCATCCTTTAACCAGGCTAGGGGGTGTCACTTGTAAGTGCAACCCCGTTGCGATGCAGAACACCGACCATCCGTTCAACATTCCAGTTCCTACCCGGGAACAGGACGTGACATACTTCTGACCAGCCACAATGGGGCACGCAGCGCCGATCGGTGCGCGCCGGGACGGAGCCGACGGAAGCGGTTCCGGCGTCGATCCTGGACCGGAGCACAGTCACTCGAGGTTTATCGGCGGTGACCGACGAGAATTTCCATTCCCGCAGCGAGTCCAGAGAAAGCGCTGGTGAGCGCGTCTTGGGTGCACGATGCAGGGGAGTAACCGCCGGTCAACCGCGGTGCGGGCTGGTGGCGGCTCAAGGTTGGTGCCCGGGGTGGGGGCTAGACGTTGGCCGCCGTGTCCTAAAAGTGTGTGACTATCCCGGCCATGAGCATGATCGCACTCCTCCTCATCCTCGTGGCCGGGATCGCCGTCTGCTTTTTGATTGTTGGTTGGCGACGTAGCGACGAGGTGGCCACCGCTATCGGCGTCCTGCTGCTTTTCGCACTCGCGTTCGTCGGCCTTCCCGTCGCCATGTCCGACGACCCGCCACCTCAGCGGCCGGCGCAGGTCTCAACCCGCTAAACGCACGAACCTTGAGCTGAGCCGTGCCGAGGAGGTGCCACCAGCGCCATCCGAGGCGGTCGACCCGGCTATGTGGAGAGTTGCCGACCTGTTGACCGCGCGCCCGGACAGACAAGCGGTGCCCGGGTGTGGTTCCGGCGCATGAATCGGGGTGGAACCGATCACCCGCGGCGTGCGTCTAGACCGGTGTGGATGAGTACGCGGAGGATCTGCCGGGGCCGCGACTGCCGCCCGCGGTGGAGACGTACTTGGCTGGGGAGCGAGCCTGGCACAGGCTGCTGCGGGGGACGGGCGCGGTGACGGGGAAGGAGTCGGCCGAGGCGCTGTCGCGGTGGTTGGAGGCTTAGGCCTCGGGCACCAGTTCGGCGGCATCGTCGGGCTTGGCTGTGAGCAGCGCCGTGATCGGTACTCCGACTAGATCCTCCAACTCGGCTTGACGATCACCGGACAGCCGCGCCCACACCTGGTCGAACGGATGCCATGGCCTGTCACCTGGGTGGGCGCTGGCGCCCCACTCGCCCCAGTGGTCGGTACGCAGCTGCTCGCGGAACGTCTCCTCAGGCTCCCCGGAAATGAACAGCAGCAGGTCGTCGTCCACCCTCGCGGGCACCGGGGTGAAGCCGCGCGCTGTGATGTCGCCGGGATCGACCAGCCACTCGGGTGTCTTGCGGAACAAGCGGTGCTCCTGCACCACTGCGTCCGGGTCACCCGACTCGATCGCGGCGAGGAAGCGCTCTGCGGCCTTACGGCCGCTCTGCGGCCTTACGGCCGTGTCGATTGCGAATCGCCCCGAGCGGCGCCATCGCCTCCAGCACTGCCGGCGGGTCGGCCAGTCGCTGCGCGAGTACCCACAGGTGCCCCTCGTCCGACATGTTCCAGTCCCACCCGAGTTCCGGGTGACGGATTCGGTACACGGCCCACAGCGTCTCCCAGGTGGCCTCCGGTGCCCGGTCGGCCCAGCTGCCGGCCTTCACCTGGTTGCCGGTCGTGAACACGGTGTCCGTCCGCGGGTCGGCGAACACGAATCTGTTGTACGCCTTGAGATCTGCCCTCAGCGCGTCCACCGTGACGTTGTGGTCGGCGGCGACGGCCTCGATCAGCTCTGACACCGGTGAGGGCGCAAACCCGTCCCGCATGATCCGTTCCGCCAGCGAGACGCGGGTGCCGTGGTAATTCGGCACTTCGAGTTGAGCGACCTGGTCGGCCATGCTGATGTCCACGGGGACAGGGTTACTCATGACTGAGCGGCGTCGGCGGCCGGGGCGGCGGATTCGGTCACGGGTCGGGAATGACTTCTCGAACCGGCTGCGCCTGGAGAGCCGCGAGGGTGCGCGCAGGGTTCTGCACCAACTCCGCGAGCAAGCGGAACATGTGGTGTGCGGCGACTCGGTCGCTGCGGCTGTACCTTCGTGCGTCCAGCAACTTCGAGCGTGTTCGGTAACCAGCCAGTGGCACATGCTCGTTCGTCATCGCCCGCTTGTACCGGTCCTCGGTCGCCCACATCGCCTGATCGCACTCGTGGTCCGCATCGGCGATCGCGGCGATCTCCGGGGTCCGCCGCATCAGCAGGTCCATGCGACGGAGCCCCTCGGTGGACGGCCGCCGGGCTTCCACCTCGTCGAGCTCGGCGGTGTAGCTGGCGAAGATCTCCCGGGAAGCCGCCGACTCCTCCGTGTCCAGGTTGAGCGGCACCGCGAGCGTCTGCACGTGCGTGATCACAGACGGCACCACCGCGAGCGAGATAGACCCGGGGTGCTCGTGCACGTTGACGTAGCGCACGACCCGGTAACCCGCCTCGTAGAGCGCGCTGAGCCACACGTTGCCCATGAAGTCGGTGGGCTCTTCGCCGAGAGGCGACATCTCGGCGAGTGGGCAGGAGATCCGGACGCGGTGCAAGTAGAACTGGCTGTCCGCGTCGCTCTGATTCTGCATGCGCCGGAACATGTTCTCGATCGCCGACTCGAAGGTGCCCAGGTGCGTTGCGCTCGCCGAGGGTGACTCGTCGGTCGGCGGCCAGTCCGCGCGCGTGCTGCTGTGGTACCAGGCCAGCCGCTCGATCACGTCGGGGTCCGTCGCCGCGTCGGCCAGGTCAGTGAGCGCCGGGTACTCCGTCCTCGCGGAGACGTCGTGTCCGGAAGAGCAGGTTCGGGATTGTCCTCTGTCGCGGTCCTCGAACGTCATGACCACGCGATCGCCGCACTGCGCGCACTCGAACCAGCAGGCGTCGTAGGAGAAGTCGATCGGCTGCTCGATTCCGTCGCTGACGAAATCGCTCATCGGGGCGGCTGGATGAACAGCGGGCGGGACCGCTTGGTGGGATGGATGTATCGCTCCCAGCCGAGAGACGCCCAGAAGCCGTCGGCGCCCTCGGAGTACGCGATCAGACGTCGGTCCGGGTTTCGTTCCTCCACACCGCGGATCACCTGGGTGCCGATCTTGCGCCCGCGCGCAGCGATCGCCACCTCGATCCGGTGAATCATCAGCCGCTCGGCTCCGACCACCGGCACTCCCGTGTAAGTCGGGTTGACATCGCCGCCCTCTGCGAACTGGACCCGAGCGACCTCCACGCCATCCTCGAGCACCTGCACGGACCACGGGTCGTCCAGGTGATAGGGGACCTCGTCCCACCATTGCGGGTTGTCGTAGGCGACCTCCACGTCGAACGGCGGCATCCACGAGTACCTGTCCGCGGAACCGCGGCGGCGATCAATGAACTCCAGGGTCATGGCGCTCTACTCCGCGCTCTCGGCCAGGCTGTCCACGATCTTCATCGTCTCGACCGCGACGGTGGTGACCTTGGCGATGAGATCGACGACGTACTTCGGGTCGTCGTGCTCATCGCACCAGTCGTTCGGGTCGTTGACGATGCCCGACGCCGAGTCGGCCTTCACCAGGTAACGGTCGATGATCCAGGCCAGCGCCGACCGCGAGCCGATCATGTACCGGTTCGCGATTTCCGGGATGCCGGCGATGGTGACCTTCGGGCTGTAGATCAGCGTCGTCACGTCGTCGACCCGCTTGCCTGACTCGGGGTCCTTCTTCTTGGCCCACTTCATCTTCTTGTCCGTCACGCGCCAGGTGTCGCGGTTGCCGGGATCGACGCCCGCTTTCACCTGGATGTCGAGCGGATACGGGTCGACGGTTTCGTAGCCGATGTGGAGGTGGCTCAATGCTCGGCCGGCGGCGGTGAGCTGCTCGAACCGTTCCTGGGATTCCGGCGTCGGGATGTGCGGCAGCATCTTCTTCAGGTCCGCCGCGAAGGTCTCCCGGTAGACGGGGTCGTGGAGCAGGCCGTAGACGTAGAAGAAGATGTCGTCCTTGGTGACCTGATCCCCGATCGCCTCCCGGTAGATGGCCAGGATCTCGTCGGTGATGTTGTCCACGCGCCGGTACCCGTACTTGTCAGGCTCATCGTCGCCGGTTTCGAAGTCCAGTGCGCCATCGGCAGCTGCGGACATGTACGTCCAGCGGGAGAAGAACTGACCACCGCTGCCAGCCCCGGTTAGGTGCCTGTCGGGGACGTGGTCGGACATGATCGCGGAGAACGGAACGCTCGATCCCGCGCCAACCACGTAGAAGCCGAAGTTCGAGTGATGCCGGGTCGGGAACATCGCCGGCAGTCGGTACACGCGGCAGTTCACCTGGCGGTCGAACGCAACGTGTTGTCGGCTGAAGGGGCGGTACACCGCGTCTACAAGAACGTCGTCGTTGTAAACCATCCGAGAGCCTGTGCCGAGTCCGGACTGGAGCCCACCGCCCCAGCTGATCTTGGTCGGGTCAGGGTCGATGAAACTGTCGATGCTTGCTTTCCGGTCGACCGCCGAGATCCTGCGTTCCTCACAAAACGCTTCGAAGGCGGCAAGTTGACTGTTGTAGAACGCGATCATGCTGCGCACGTTCGACTCGAGTCGCGCCATCGAGAAGTTGTAGACCCAAGGGTCACGGGCCGTTAGCAGTCCGCCCGAGTACTCGCCAAACACGCGGAGACCACCGTCCTTGTCGCCGATCGCCGGCCATCCGACGAAATCCCCGCTGCGCTGGTTGATCCAGTCGCCGTGCTCGTTCGGCATGATCGATTGCCACTCAACGGTTTCCAGATCGCCGGCCGCGACGATCTCCAGTTTCCGCTCGCGGGTCAGGTAGTCGCCGATGTCCCGGTACTGCACTTCACACGGCCCTGAGTGGTCGGGATCCTTCACGCCGATGAAGATGGCTACGGTGTTGCGGCTGCCGGACCCGAACACCTTGCCGCCCTCCTTGCGAGACAGCTCCCCGGAGGTGCGCTGGTTCCCGCGCAGGTTGTAGACGTAGACCCGGCTGTATTCGTCGGCCAGGGACAGCCGGACGCCATCGGCAGTGTTGCTATCGATCCACCCGCCGTTGGAGACGTACGCAACGACCCCGTGGTCGCCCACGCGGTCGGTGGCCCACCGGAACGCCCGCAGGTAGGAGTCATAGAGGCTGTTCTTCAATGTCGCCGTCGAGCGCTTCGCGTACGTGTCGGCGATCCGCTTGTCCAGCGTCGGGTACTTGAGGTTGGCATTGAGATCGTTCGCCGAGTCCTGCCCCGCCGAGTAGGGCGGTTCCGTACAAGGTTTCAGCGTGTTGCAGACGGCTCCCAAATCCATCCATTCGACGCACCGCACGGTGGCGAACGTCGCTAGGGCGTCGGTCCCCGCGGGTCCCAGATGGTGTGCAGGCACCGCGGCGCTGGAGCTGAAGCGCTCAGTTCGCTGACCTCTCGGTGCGAGAGTCCCCTGTTGGATGTCGTCGCAATTTCTTGGGGTCCGGGGCGGATCGTGGATGGTCGGACCGAAATCGCGGGGCGGGGCCTCTAACGACGACGCATGTCCTGACTATTCAATCGTCACGGTGTGGTGGTCGCTGGCGACTACCACACCATCTCGGATGACATAGGCTTCGACGTAGTGGCAACCGCGGTAGAGGGTTGATTCGGTGTGCGTGTTGCGGTCCTTGTTTCCTCCAACGCGGATCTGTCCGCGTAGCCCGCCGGGTACGCGGGCGGCTTCGGTTCCGTGGTTTCGAACCTTCCATAGCACTTTGTAGGGTTCGGGTGCGTCGGTGTGCAGGCGGAACTGCAGCTGTCTGCTCTTCGCGACTACCCGCCGCTTTCGCAGAAAGGTGCTGCGCGGCAAGTCCATAACTCTGGCTTCGATGGTTGCGCTGTAGCGTGGAGCACCGACCGGGTACCGGTCTTGGACAAATTCTTCGTCAGGTGCGATGTCGGCCGGCGATAGCACAGCGACGCGTGCGGCGAGGTCCCGGCTCACCTTGGCTGCCACAATATCGTTGCGGGTGGCCTTGACTTCGTCGGCTGCGAACTCGGGCCCGAACAGTTTCTGCCACGCAGTCAGAGCGGCCGCGTCGTCAACGCCCTGCAGGTCATAGGCTTCGCGTGCCCACCGGGCATAGTCAGAGATCTTCGATTTGAAGTTAGCGATGATGATCGGGTCGTCCCAGCGGTGGCTGAAGCTGACCCCGGGGCAGCTCGGGTCGTCCAGCGGCGGACTTCCGGCGTAGGTGGCCAACCAGGCGTCTAGTGCCTCCAGCAGATGCACGAGGGCGGTAGGAATATCGGAGTAGGCGCTCTGGGTGTCCCAGAATTGGATGCGCCCGCCAAGCATCACGGTCAGGATGACGGAGGGGCAACTGAACGTGTTCTTGAAGTCGCGCAGCCACTTCAGCAATCGGATGACCCGGCGCAGCTGGCCACCGCTGATGTCATCGCGCTCTTTCATCCAGTCTGCGAATCCAATGGGGTTGGTGTCTTCGAATACGTTGTCGCGGTAGCAGATAATGGCTTGGTTGCCGTTCTCGAGGGTGACGGCCGGCACGACGTCTACGTGGCAGTCGTTGGCGTAAGAGACACGCACACAACGGTTCTTCCGCTCCAACTTGTCCTTGTATTGGCTGCTGCGCTTGAACGCAGCCCGGACCTGTTGCAGATACATCTTAGGGTTGTCGTTCCACTCCGGAACGTTCTCCAAGTGCAGCAGAATGTCGGCGTCAAACTCGTCGTACGCGGTGACCGGATTGATGATGGTCCGATGGGCCCACGAACCTTGCGGCAGGTGCTCCTTGTACCGGCCGCCCATCTCACCGTCCCTCTTGAACGCGTTGGTAATCGCCGCGACACGCGCGTCGAGTTGGTCGAGACGGTAGGGCTTCAGATTGACAGTGGTCTGAAGAAAGGCATGGAAGTGGGCGTCGAAATCAGTGGGCATGGGTTATACCTCCAAGGCCCGGCGGTAGCCCTCACCGGTGCGGTCGTAAGTGATGATGGTAGGCCGCAAATTGGCGGACTTGAGGATGCGCCCGAAGGCGAGTGCACCTGACAGGGGCAACGCCCCGAACAGGTGAAGAGTGCGCAAGTGTTTGTGTGTCGCTTCCAGATTGGTGAAGTATGTCCGTACCGCGGCGACGTATCGGGCAAGGATCTCGGGGTGAGCGAAGATGTCCTCCGCGGGTTGGTCGGTAGATGTCAAGGTCCAGACCGGCAACCCACGAAGATGATCGGGGAGGTCGCTCGAAGGCGTTGTCCCGGAGAGATTGGTCACCAGGACACCCTCTGAGGCAGAAGACCCGCAGTCGATGACCGACACATGGAAATCGGTTCCTGGATCATCGTTTTGGGGCCACATCCACGAATCGGTGGATCGATGCCGTTGGTAGATGTCCAGCGGCACCCCATCGTCAAGCTTGGACCCTAAGTAGATCAGCAGCGGCAGGCGGGCGATCGCGAAGATGCTCAGGTGCGAGATATCGCCGTTAACGAGTCCCGGTCGTATCCGATGATCGACTGCGCTGTCGATCGCGGCGATGGCCAGGTTGTAGTAATCAGCGGTTAGCGGGTGCTCACCTGGCAGTCTCTGCAGGTCGATCTCGACACCTTGGCGGTCGTAGGACTCCAGGAAATTCGGGAATCTCTGTGCGTGGCGGATGACAGCCTCGGCCGCCGCGGCCCGTGGGAGTTGCATGACGTCGCCACGAATATCGCCGGCCATGCGCACGATCGCGGTGCGCTTGTCCTTCAGAAGATCGGTTTGCGTGCGGATGTCAGCCTCGTGCTCACGTTTACGATGCCTGAGGAAGGCAACATCAAGCAGCCCTGCTGCCTTTTGCTGATCGATCTCGGTATGACATCCCGAGCATGCCAGCATGATGTTGTCCACGTCGTCCCGTTGGTCGACGGGGAGCGGATCAAGGCCGCGGGGCGACTTCATCGAGTGGACGGCGCCGACGATGTGTGCGCCTTCCCCGAGTGGGACTTCGCTGCTGCTCAGGCCACCCTCAAGGAGATACTTCTTGCAGAGTGTGCAGCGGCCTCCAGCACGGACCCATAAATTGCGGCGGTCAAGATCGCTGAGCGCCATAGGCAAATGCCTCCTCGGGGCTAGAAGCGGGTGGCGTGTTTGGACCGCGCCGAGTCGCGTTCGGCTCGCCGGCGGCAGGCCCATGCCGCCGCCGGCGAGTACGGCTACTTCTCGTTGCGCACTCCCTTGTGCTGATGCGGACTGCCATTCAGGATTCGCCCAGTGGTGGTGTCGCGCTTGAACCACGTCTGGCCGACCTTGAATTCGCTGCGACCCTTAACCGCACCTGCACGGTGGCCGCGCCCAGTGTTCTTCGCCATGATGCTTCACCTCCTCCCCGAGGAGGCCGCGACGATCGAGCTGCGACATGTCCTCACTCGGTAGTCGATGCAGCAGGCAGCAGAGTTAGCGCACGGCGGACGTCGAAATCTCGCCGTCGCGGTGCCCCTTGACGGGCCACCGCGCAGGACGGCGCGCCATCGCAAAACCCGGTTTCGCATCCGGCTCTTCGCTTCGGCCCATACTGGCCATTACCTGCATTTCTAACGCGCCGACTGGCTGTGTCGACTACATGTTGAAAGCAGGATGCAGGTCGAGCTGTTAGCTCAGCCGTCGATGGATTAGGAGGTGGGCATGGCGTTCCACAACGCTGAAGGCTCATCAGGGCAGACCGGATGACGCCCGGTCATCCAGACTGGGCGGCCCTGTACCAGAAGCATCGCGATGCGATGTACAGGGTCGCCGCTAAGGTTCTGCGCGAAGCCGGGCTTGCCGACCACGCTGAGGATGCAGTACAAGCGGCAATGGTCTCACTGATGAATACACCACCGCCAGGAGTCGTCAGTTGGGAAGCGATGTTAGTGAAGACCACGCAGCGGCGTGCGCTCGACATCCTCGGCTCCGCCGTAGTCCGCCACGCCGGGCCACCGCTTGCCGAAGAACATGATTTCGCGGACCCCGAGTCTCACGTCGAGGACATCGATGAGATTCTCGACCGGCAACGGCTGGCAGTACAAGTGACGCACCATTTCTCGCTGCTGAACGACCAACAGCGCCACGTGGCATGGGAGTACGTCGCACGGGGCCGCCCCCGACAGGAGGTAGCCACCGATCTGGGTGTGACGCCAGCACGCGTCAGTCAGATTGCCACCGCGGCGATCCAGATACTGAGGGAAGCCATGGATTTGACGGGAGGGAGCAGATGACCAACGAAGAACGCGACAGAATTCTGCAGGACTTCCTGGAATCCGAGTCGCGCCACGACATTGAGTCCGTCATTGCGGCGTGGCCCGAGTCGAATCGCGCCGAGATCGCGTCCCTCATGGAGGTGGCAGACCTATTGTGGGAGGCAGGGCACGACGCACCTCCGTTAGAGGCTGATCCGGTCGCTGCCATGCTCGGACTGATCCCAGACCCACATGTTGGCTTGGACTCTCGCGCCATGTCGCGCGCCCGAAAGAATGCGAAACTGAAGACCAGCGACGTCGCTGAGCGACTGCGAACTCGCGGTTGGGACATCGCTGTCCGCGACGTATTCCAATGGGAAAACCAGACACTCTCCCACCTGGCACCAGCACTGATCAGGGCAATCGCGGAGGTCATCGGAGTCCTCCCAGAGCAACTCACGGTAGACCGAGGTTCTTCGGCAGGCTCTCAAGTATTCGCTTCAACCATCCAGTCCGCTCGCTTCGAGAACCTGGTGCGACGGTGGGCGCGGCTCCAAGGTGTGTCGCATGCGTTGGCATCATCAGCACTGCAATCACGCATGCTAGCCACTGTTCATCGCGGTGATCGGCCGGATGAAGAGCAGATGTTGCAATCCCTTGATTCCCTGATCGCCGCGATGGAGGAGGGCCAGAATCCCAACCATGGAGCTTGACCGCGCGACGGAATTGGCGCTGGGCGCACTTGAGACGTCCACCGCCATAAGATTCGCCACCGACCCCATCGGAGTTCTTCGCGAGGACTTGGACCTGAAGGTCCAACCCGTTGACCACCTCACCCAACGACGAGACGACGGTGGGGCCTGCGATGGAGTTTCGTATCTCCAGGACGGCGTTATCCTCTATGCGCCAACAAGTTCGAGTAAACGGGAGAACTTCACTCTCGCGCACGAACTCGCGCATTGGCTCATCGAACAGCAGGAAGAGCTGTATGACTGGCTAGCCGACCAAGACGAACCACAACGGATGCTCGAAACACTGTGCGACAGAATCGCCCAACGCCTCTTGCTACCACAGTCGCTGATCGATTCTGTCGTAGGTCGAGGACCCGTCCGTGCCACTCACGTGCTCGAAATGTACAACCGTAGTAATGCTAGCCGCCCGGTCTGTGCCATTGCACTGGCCAAACGCCTTACCTGCTGTGGTTCCGTGCTTCTGGCCGATAAGGTGAGCGCCACCGTGACGTATGCCAGTGTAAGACCTGACGTCGAGGAAGGTTGGCCGAACGCATTCCCGTGGCCGGGCAGCGCTGTCCCCGCCGGGCACCCGTTCCTCAGCATGCCCCCGACAGGTGGGTGGACAAGACGCACCTATTGGAAAGCGCCATGGGGCACCCGGCGCGAGTACTACGCGGACGCAGTCTGCGAGGGTAACCGTGTCATCGCGGTTCTGGCTGACATCGATCTCTGGAACGCCGAACAACTCCACATTGACGAACCCCATAAATTCGACCGAAGGCCGTCATCTCAGATCACGTGCTGTGGCCGCACCGTGACGGTTCGGGGCTATCCGTGCGATGAATGCGGGCAACACTTCTGTCCTACTTGCAAGCGATGCAATTGCGATCGGCGCGCTGCGCGTGAAGGAACCTGCAAGGGCTGCTTCATACGCATCCAACAGCATCTATTGGTCGATGGATTGTGTGAAAACTGCCGCTAGGCTAGTCCGGCTCACCCCATTCTCGCCCGGCCGTTACTCCCACTTCTCATCGGCGAGCGGAGCATCATTGAGTTGATCGCGGCGCGCCCGCCAGTCGGGCATCGCGTCATCCATCAGCTTGGTGAATCGTTCGCCGTGGTTGCGCTCGAAGTAGTGCATCATCTCGTGAACGACGATGTACTCCAAGCAGTCCGGATGTTTCTTGGCGAGCTCGACATTGAACGTCAGCCGTCGAGTTTCGCGGTTGCAGGTCCCCCATTTGGTGCGCATGCGACGGATGATCCAGTCCGGCACCCGTGTGTCGAGCTTTGACTCCCAGGTCGAGATCAAACCGGGGATCACCTCGCGCAACTGCGTCCGGTACCAGGTGTCGAGAACTGTGCGGCGCTGCTCGGCGTCACGGTCAGACGACACGTACAGGATCAGTCGATCACCATCGATCTCCACGTGGGCACGGCCCGGCCGCTCAACGACTTTGAGTCGGCGGCGCACACCCCAAACGTAGTGGGATTCTCCGGTGACCATCTCGCGCTCAGACTGCCGTTCGGTCGAACGGAGTTGCGCACGTTGGCGTTTGATCCATGGCAACCGTTGGATGACAGCGAGACGCACTTGGTCGTCGTCGAGCCGCCGTGGTGCCGCCACACGCACACGGCCCATCGGTGGATAGACACCGATGTGCAGGTTCTTGATGTCCTTGTAGATCACGTCGATGTCGATGCCGCGGACGGTGAGGTAGGCGTTAGCGGTACTCATCGCGCGCCTTCACCAGGTCAAATAGTTCATCGAGACGGTCGAAACCCTCGGGCAGTGTGCGGCTGATCGCCCGCTTGACGACCTTCTCCTTCATTGTGTTGCCCACCCAGTCGTGCGGCTTGCTAGTCAGGATCGCGGTGTCCACCCGGATGGGCATCGTCGGGTCGGGCCACCCGAAGTCGATCAGGGCGCGGCGTGCGCCGTTGTCGGCCCAGTCGGGGTATTTGGTGTCGGATTCCTTACTGCCGAGTTTCTTGGCGGCGTCGAGCAGCTTGGCCAGGAACTCCCGGTAGTCGATGGCCTGCTGGCGGCGCTGTTCAATAATGGCGTCGAGCAGCTCACTCATCTTGTCGTAGTACTTCGGGTTCATTGCGTGCTCGTCGATGATCACCTTGCGCATGTTGTTGGTGATCGTCTCGGCGACCGCCTCGGGGTCGTTCTTGATCCCGGCCGGTAGCTTATCGACTGCTCCCGCACCGAGTTTCACGATCAGATCGATCAGGCCGGACTCCTCGAAATTGGACACAACTTCTGAGGCGCCGGCCTGGATGTAGGTGTCAAGCAGGAACCGCATGCCGGCTTCGTACTGCTTGAAGTCGACGTCTTCGCCTGCCCCGAGCTTCACCTCAGCGCGTACGTCAACGTAGAGCGCGATCTCGGACCTGATCGCCTCGGCCTCGACCGCGGTGTAGCCAGCGGCGGTCATGTCGTTGGCGAGGTTGGCGTAGGCACGGGTGACGGCGGCCACCGACTTGTACAGCTCGACTCGCTTGGGCTCATTAGCCTTGAGCTGTTCGGCGTTGCCCTGCTCCGTAGCGCAGAAGTAGTGCTGGTACTGCAGCGTATTCTTCGGTGGTGCAACGGGTTCGACGAGGGCGCGGACACGTTCGAGGGCTTCATCGAGGTTCTCGCGCGCCTTCTCGATACGATCGGACAGCAGCCCTTCGATGTCTTTCTTCTCGTAGCCATCCAGTGCACCCGAGGTGTAGTCGGTGATCGCGTCTTCCAGCGAATTGAACAGATCCTGGTAGTCGACGATGTAGCCGTAGTCCTTGTCGTCGCCGTCGAGGCGGTTGACGCGGCAGATGGCTTGGAAGAGGCCGTGGTCGCGCATCTTTTTGTCGATGTAGAGGTAGGTGGCACTGGGTGCGTCGAAGCCGGTGAGCAGTTTGTCGACCACGATCAGCAGGCGCATCTGGCCGGGGTTCTCGATGAACTGCTTCTTGACTGCTTTCTCGAACTCTTCGACCTTGCCGACGGCGGCGTCTTCGGGTTCGTCGAAGTAGTCGGCCAGCATCTTGCGGTAGATGTCGTACTGGCGGATCTTCTCGGTTTTGCCTTCGCCGGAGTCTTCTTTGGCGATGTCGCCGGCATTGGGGGTGTAGCTGGTGACGATGGCGCACTTGCCCTTGAAGCCGGCGTTGCAGAACAGCTCGTAGAACTTGCAGGCCTGGTAGATGCTAGAGCCGACGAGTATGGCGTTGCCGCGCCTGTCCATCAGGCGGGGCTTGGTCTCCATGTCGAGCAGGATGTCGTTAACGATCTGCTTGGCGCGTGGCTCACTGGAGACGACCTTTTGCATGGTGCCCCAACGCTTTTTGAGCTCAGCCTTGGACAGATCCGTCATCCCCTTGGTCTTGACCTCGAACCACCTGTCGACCTGCTCAGGCGACATCAGATCCTGGTCGATGTTGCGGGCCTCGTACTGCAGGTCGAGCACGACGCCGTCGGCGACGGCTTCGTCGAACTTGTAGGTGTGGATGAACGAGCCGAAGGTTTCGATGCTGGTGGCCTTGTCGGCCTTGAGCAGCGGGGTGCCGGTGAAGCCGATGAACATCGCCTCGGGCAGCAATGCCTTCATGGCGGTGTGCATTTTGCCGGACTGGGTACGGTGGGCCTCGTCGACGAAAACAAAAATATTGCCCTTGGCCTTAAAATCTGTTGGCACACTTGCGCGAAGCTCTTTGATGAACTCGGCGGTCGCCTCGTCGTCTTCGGTATCCTTGTCGGCTGCCCGGAACTTGTGCACGAGGGAACAGATCAGCCATTCCTCGCTGGCGTTGAGGGTGCTGATCAGGTCGGCACCGCTCGTCGTGCGGTAGATCTGCTCGTTGACACCGTTGAACACCTTCTCGATCTGATCGTCGAGTTCGGTGCGGTCAGTGATCAACAGCACCCGCGCATCCGGTTGGTTCTCACGAATCCACTTGGCCAGCCACACCATCGTCAAGCTCTTACCTGAGCCTTGGGTGTGCCAGATGATGCCGCCCTCACGCTTGGCGATGCGCGCCTGCGCGGCTTTGACACCGAAGAACTGGTTGTGACGCGGCCCCTTCTTCACGCCCGCATCGAAGACGAAGAAGTTATGGATCAGTTCGAGTAGACGCGGCTTGTTGCACATCTGCAGCAGTGCCCGATCGAGTGGATCCTCGACGTCGGACGGTTCTTTCCATTCCAGCCAGTACTTTTCCGGTGTGTTGATGACGCCGTAGCGCAACCCTTCAACATCGTTGCCGGCGAAGACAAACTGCACGGTCGAGAAGAACGAGCGGATAAACTCCGGCTTTTGGTTGCCGATGGTCTGCCGGATACCTTCGGACAGAGCAACTTTGGAGCGTTTGAGCTCCAGGGTCGCGAGCGCAAGCCCGTTCACGTACAGCACCACATCGGGGCGCTTGGTGTGGTGTCCCGCAATGGTGACTTCTTCGGCCACGACGAAGTGGTTCGCGTCGGGGTTCTTCCAGTCGATCAGCCAAACGGTCTCGGTCTGTTCGCCCACGCCGGGCTTGACCTTCACGCCGTAGCGCAGCAGGCCGTAGACGTCGCGGTTCGCCTCGTAGAGGTCATGGCCCGCGCCGACCGCGGCAGCTTTACCGAGCTGGTCGAGGGCACGGTTGATCAGGTTGTCGTCGTAGCCGCGCGCCCGCAAGTTCTGCGTCAGCAGCTCAGTCTCGACGTTCGAGTTGCCGTCACGGTGCGCCCAGTTGCCGAGATAGTCGTAGCCGAGCTGGTCGCGAAACAGCGCCACCACGCGGTTCTGGGCTCTGCGTTCGGCCTGCCCTACATCACTCATGACGCAGCCTCTACAGGCAGTCGCGTGCGGCCGGTGAGAAGCTGCTGCATCATGCCGGCCTTTATGGCACAAGCCTTAAGCAATCGCGTCTTGAGAGCTCCGATCTCAGTATCGATGTCGCCGAGCGCTGTAGCGATGGCCTGCTGTTCGCCGATCGCCGGCAGTCTCACGTGGTATGCCCCTCTGATTACGCTGGGGTGAGCCTTGAGAGTGTAGTCAAAATGAAGCTGAGAATGAAGTGCCTGCAGCTGGTAGGCGAGGAATGGAACGCTAATCGAGTTTGAGAGCACCCGCATATAGCCACACACGTTGGTGACCGAAAACTTGTGGCGCGGTCGATAGAAGAAGTGGCCGCCTCCATCTACGGACCAGGTGATCAGTTCCTCGTCGAACATGTACCGGCCATAAGTACCGAACAGTCCGTGATTATGCACCGACGACGAATAGATTGGATACGCCCCCGGTGAAGCGGCGATATCCAGCTTTGAGATAACCTTCCCGCGAAATAGCTTGAGCTTGCCCATATTCTCTAGATCACCGAGCGTCTCAGTGCGCCACGGTTCGCTGAAACCGGGCAAGCGTGTCCGGCCGGTCAGCAGCTGCTGCATCATGCCCTGTTTGATTGCCTGCTTCTTGGCGATAAGGCATTCGAGGGTGGCGACGAGATCGTCGGCATCCTGCAGCGCCACAGCAATACCGTGTTGTTCATGTGATACGGATGGGATCGGCAACAGCTGATCAAGAACGTCGGAGCGCGATAGGCCCGGGATTAGACCCGCTGACGCTTCTTTGATACTCCCAGAGTTCTGTTGCAATGAATAGTACAGAAATCGGGCATCCCAATTTCGGGGACGGATTGCCATCAACTGCCGACTGATGCAGTATTCCTGATCGGCCCGCACCAAGGATCCAGCTCCCGATCCTTTGACCGTCAACAGGATGTCACCTGCTTGGCACATTTTTGTCGGCCGGGTAGTAAACTTTGTTTGGCTAATCACCCCGTGCGGAAAGTCGGCGGGCCCGGTCAGATACGCCATACCTTCGCCACGGGTATTCACATCCCGCGCCATCACATGTTGCCCTGAGATCAGGTTTACGTCATCGGCAAGTTTCCGAGCCTCCCACGAGCCGATTGAATGGAAAGCATTCTCAGAGATCGTCATCGGCTGATCCCCATCGCAGCAAGATGAGCTGCGACCTTGGCCTCAAGTTTGTTGAGTTCAGCATCGATGTCGTGGACCGTCGCCGCGTAACGCTCGCCGAGCTGTTGTATACGTGCAACCAGACCGAGCGTCAGGGCTTCAACTTCACTTGCGACGCGGCGCATGACGACGGCTTGCCACTTGGCGTCGAGCACGAGCGTCTTGACGTCGTCCTCGGTGAGGTCGCCGTACTTCTTGAGTGTGGCGAGGTCGAGCTTAGCCTTGGCGTCTTTGACTGACTTCTTGGCTGCAGCTTCGGCGTCATACAGCACGCCAGCGTGCTTCAGTGCCTTGATTTCGTCGGGATCGCCGCCCACCTTGATTGCCTTCAGGCGTGCGGCGACAAGCGCCTTAGAGATCTTGTCGTCGTCCATGGCGTCTGCGAGTAGTCCGTCTTCGACGGCGTGTTCTTCGGTGTACTCCTCGACCGCATGGGTGGCTTCTTCCGCTGTTGCGATGAGGTTGTCAAGCTGCGCCTGTTCGTCGGCGAAATAGCGGGCCACGATGAGCGTCGGCGGGATGAGGTCCATCTTGTACTTGGTGGCGCTGCGACCGGAGCCGACCACCAGGTCGGGTGTCTCGGAGAGCTTGCGCTCCTTGTCCTCAATGGCCTTGCGCGGCTTGGCTGCACCCTGCCAGCCGTCGGCCATGATTAGGTAGACGTCGTCGTGCATTGTGTCGTGCCAGTAGGTCATGAGCTGTTCGTAGACGTCGTACTCGTCGAGTAGCGGTACCGGCTTGAAACGTGCGAGCAGGTCGTCGCCGATGGTGGCGATGAGCTCGTTCGGAGTCGTGTCGGGGGTGATACCGGCCAGGGTGTCGCGGTACGTGGTGAACCAATCCCCGACGATCCCGGTGGCTTCGTCCCGGAGCTTCTGGAAGCCGGGTGCGTCGAAGATGGCCTGCTGCACGGCGCTGACGTCGATGGCGAGCTCGCTGTAGCCGGTGCGGTTCGGCGTGAAGATTTGGCTGCGGAGCTGAGGCAAGGCGTCCCAATAGCTTTGGAGTGCGTCGAGGTCGCGGTCGGGGATTCCGCCGTGCAGGTGGGCGGACAGGTCCTGCAGGTCCTCGGGCTCGGATGAGTCGATGTAGCGCGGGATGTTGAGGTTGTAGTCGTTCTTCGGGTCTGCGATCTCGCTCATCGGCACGATGCGCGAGTAGCGGTCGATCTCGATCTGCTTGTTGAAGGTGTCGACGATCTTGTGGATGTCCTGGCTACGGAGGCGGTTCTTGTTGCCGTCCTTCATGAAGCCCCTGGAGGCGTCGATCATGAAGACGCCCGTGCGTCCTACCGCGTTCTCTTTGTCGAGGATCACCACGCAGGCCGGAATGCCGGTGCCGTAGAACAGGTTTGTCGGCAGGCCAATCACGCCCTTGATGAAGCCACGCTTGAGCAGATTGCGCCGAATGGTGGCCTCGGCGTGGCCGCGGAACAGCACACCGTGCGGCAGGATAATCGCGGCTTTGCCGGCGCTCTTGAGCGAAGTGAGGGCGTGGAGAAGGAAGGCGTAGTCGCCGTTCTTCTCCGGCGGGCGTCCGTATTCGAACCGGCCGTAGTCGTTCTCGAGACCGTTGTTCCACGCCTTGTCGGAGAACGGCGGGTTCATGACGATGTAGTCGAAGGTCCGCAGGTGGTCGCCCTTGGTGAACTTCGGGTTGGTGATGGTGTTGCCTTTTTCGATCTCGGCGATCTCGTTGCCGTGCAGGATCATGTTCATCTTGGACAGCGCCCAGGTGGCATTGTCCTTCTCCTGGCCGTAGATCGTCATACCGCGTGGTGCCTCGGCGGCAGCCTTGAGAAGCAGCGAACCGGAACCACACGCGGGGTCGTACACGGTCTGGTCCTGGCGGGTGTTCGGCCCGATCCCGACCACTTTGGCGAGGATGCGGGAGACCTCAGCGGGGGTGTAGAACTGACCCTTGCTCTTGCCGGACTCGGTGGCGAAGTGGCGCATCAGGTACTCGTAGGCGTCGCCGAGCAGGTCGTCGCCCTCGGCTCGGGAACCGCGGAAGTCCAGGTCGTTGAAGATGGTGACCAGCTTGGAGAGGCGGTCCTGCATCTCCTTGCCCTTGCCGAGCTTCTCCTCGGCATTGAAGTCGGCCTGGTCGATGACATTGCGCAGATCGTTGGCCTCGGCCAGCCGGGCGATGATCTTGTTGAAGCGGTCGCCGATCTCCTTGTCGCCCTTGGCGGCGAGCATGTCGTCGAACGAGCCGCCGGCGGGTACCTCGATGAGGCTGTTCGTGTCCGTCTTGGCCTTGTCTGAGACGTACTTCACGAACAGCAGCGTCAGGATGTAGTCCTTGTACTGGCTGGCGTCCATGCCGCCACGGAGCTGGTCGCAGCTTGCCCACAGCGATGAGTACAGATCCGACTTCTTCAACGCCACCTGGTGCGCTCCTTGTCCCACGATTCCTGCCGGGCGGGTTCTGATGCGTACCCGCCCTTGCCCGACAAGTCTGTCAGCATCGAGACCATTTCTGGGCAAGTCGGGCCACACGCGCCCCGCACACCGGTGGACATGGCGTCATGAGCTATTGCCGGTTCGCAGCGGTACGACGCTGCGCAGGTCCAGACCGCCTGATCGGAGCTGCCGGTTCTCCAGCGCCAAGACCTGGATGATCCGCTCCAGCTGATGAACCGTCGCGGTGAGTGCGGTCACGTCGGCGGTGAGCGCTTTGATGCGATCCTGCGCGTCGGCCTTCTCTTGACGCAGCGCCACCTGGATCGGCGGCTCAGCGTTGGTGCTGGCGATCCTTGCGCGGAACTCGTCTTGGAGGTCGGTGTGCCGGTGGGTGAGGAGCCATCGTTTGACGCGCGCCTCCTCGGCAAGGGACTTCACCGTGAGTTTGCCGTCGGAGTGCAGCGTCTTGCCGGCGATGAGTCGGTCCATGGCGTCGCGGATCGCGCGGCGCACCCGGTCGTCAGCCTGATCGGTCAGCACGGCTTCTCGTTGTTTTGATGCTCGTCCACGATGGCTTGGAGGGTAGTGATGCGTTGTTCGAGCCGACCGCGTAGCGGTATCGGCGTTGTGGGAGAGGCAATTTCGGCCTGGTGTTGAGCGATGGCGTCCCGGATTTGGGTGACGTTCTGGTCGGTTCGGGCGATGTTGCCGCATCCGGTTTGGCAGTGAGAGACGTCAGGGGATCGCAGTTCGTTCGCCGTGACCTGCCGGTCGGGGTGGCACAGGGCCTTGGACTGGTCGTAGCAGCAGGTGACGAACTGTTGCGGGTTGTCGTAGATGCGCAGTTGGGGGTTGGCGCGCAGGGCAGCTGCCTGCTTGTTGCTCATGTAGCGGCCGCGGAACTGCCGGTCGAAGAGGTGGATGGCTTGGGCGTATCGGTCGGCGGCCGGGCCGCTGACCTGTTCACCGTTTTCGAGGCGTTGATTGGCGTCTTCGAGGTAGTCGGCTCGGGCGAGGGCTTCCTCCATGGGGAAGACGTCTCGGAGGCCGCTGGCGACCCGTGAGCCGTAGCCGTCGGTGGTGTAGCCGCGCAGGTGTCCGTACTGAACGCCAAGGGCCACTCGGCCGCCAGGCTTGCGGTAGATGAACCAGGCCAGTGTTCGCCGGAACCGCTTGACGGTCACAGCTTCCTCGGGATCAGCGGGGATCACCTCGTGAGGACGTTCGAGCCTCACGGCGGCGCGATTGCTCCAATCGATCAAGTCCTGGATTCGGTCCCGAACCATCCGGGCGTGCACGGCCTTTCCCGCGTTGACGCCGCAGGGCCACAGCGAGAACGCGTCGATCGGAAACAGAAGTTGCGAGGTGGGATTCAGTGCTTCCATCACGGCGACGGCTTTCGCCACCGGCGCGATGGCCAACCAGGGTTGTTCCCGTTCGACTCCAGCTGGTAAAGCGTTGCCCGACTTATCAAGTGCACCTTTGAATGTTCTGCCGTGAATGCGGTAGGTGAGTTGCCCGGTCGCGGGGTCGGCGGTATGGGTTCGGCAGCAGCCACGCTGCAATGCGCGGCACTCCTCCCCGCGCATCCCGGTCAGGTAAGCGACGACCACGAAAGCAGCGGTCGCCAGGTGACGGCCGAGCTCCTCGACCTCGTAGAAGCCGATCGCCGCGGTCCAGCCCTTCCCGTCGACGGCCCCTGTGATCGGCATGGGTAGCTGTGCTTCGTCGCTGGCGCGCAGGCCGGCTATCGGCCAGTGCGGATTCATCATCATTGTTTCTTCGGGAGACAGGCCGAGCTGCCAGCCGATGAATCCCTTTGCCAGAGAACGCATGTGCGGCCTATTGGAAGCCACCCACCCGGGCACCGTCTGTGACTCCTGGCGCCGCTGTTCGACGTACGCGCGGAACCGTTGATAGGGCGTGAGGGCCTGGAAGCTCGGCGGGACATCGCACGGTGTTGCTTTCAGCGTCTTGGCGGCGAGGATGTCGTCGCTGAAGTCGGTGACGAAGCGCAGCGCCCAGACGAGAAGGCCGGCCATCGTTTGCGGGTGGATGGGGGTGGTCTTGTTTTCGCTAGACCAGTTGGCGGGGCCGAGCACCGAGGTGCGTCCGATATGGCTGTTCTCCCATGGTGGGCGTGCGAGGCGGTCGGCTTCGGGGAGGTAGGGGGCGTAAAGCCAGGCACGGGTGACGGCGAAGAGTATGTTGCCCACGTTCTCGCGTGAGCCGCGGTGTCGTTTGAGGTGCTCGGCATATTCGTCGTAGATGTCATCGGTGACGGCGCTGAACTCGTGAATGTCCTTCTCTGCCAGCCACGTCATCCATTGCCGCAGGAATCGCGCGAAGATGCACACCGTTGCCGGCGCGAGCTGGCTACGCGCCGCAGAGGAGCGCTCCAGATCCTCGACCGGTGTCGGCTTGTTGACGCTCGCCCAGATCAGTCGCTTGGCGGTAGCGACATAGCGCGGCGGGAAGGTGTCGAAGACAATGCTCAACGTGCCCGCCACGGTCTGCTTCTGCACCAGCGGCGTGAGATCCCAGCGGTTGTCGCCCACGGTGGAGAGATTTCCTCGCAGTGCTTCAGGCACGCGCTCGATGTCGGCGATGACCGGTCCGGCGTCGTCAAGTTCGAGTTGACCAGTCTGTTGTGGCCACGAGTTGGCTGCTGCGGTGCTCACGCGTCGAGGTTCCTTCCGATGAGCGCGGTGACGACATCGCGGTCAGCGTCGGTGATGTGGCGGCGGGCATCGCCGATCTCGGCGTTGGTTGCGTTCTTGTCGAGAATCGCCCGCAGTCGGGCGTAGTGGTCTCGGTAGTCCGTCTCCCACCGGGCCGGCGCAACGAGGGTGGCGACATTGTCGAGGGCATCCAGCAGTGTGACCAGGCGCGGTAGATGCGCGGGGGTGATGACGGCGTTCGTGCAGGTAAAGCAGGCGAAGAATGAGGCCGGGCACGGTTCGCCCGCGGTGGCGGCGAACGGGCTGTTCAAGAAGTCGGTGCACGCGGTGGTGGCGGTGTCGAGGTCTCCGGCAAGCAGCAGCTTCAGTGTCGGCACCGGGATACCCAGCTGTGTCGCGGCGGTGTCCGGATCTCTGCGGGCTGCAGTCACTTCGGCGGCACTCAGCGAGCGGATCGCGACCGTGGCTTTGGCGTGAGCCACGGCATCGGCCTGTCCATCGATGATCGTGTCGGCGGCCCCTTCTGCGGTGGCCGGGTCTTGGCTGCGGTAGGTGTCTTCGCTGACGGATTCGCTGTTCTGCCGGGCATGTTGGTTCAACACCTGCTCGGACAACCGTAGCCGTCGCAGACTCACCCGCAAGGGTGTGCCGTCGTCTGCCAGCAGGCTGGCATCGGACATGTAGTGATCGCCGATGCCCGCGGTCAACCATTCCTGCCGGAACGGGCCCTCGTTGGTGAGGTTCTTGTGCCGGTGGGCGATGAGCAACTTTTCCGACGGGGTTCCGATTGCAGCGAGTGCGGTGCGGCATGGCTCGGTCAAGCGGACTGCGTTCTCCCAGAGCTTTCCGGCCTCGCCGACGAGGATTTCGGCGCTGTAGCGCTTGGTTCCTCGTCTCGGTTTGTCGGTGTTGACGGTGTATACCGAGTCTTCACCGGCACCGTCGGATGCTCTGAACGACGTCACGGTGAGGTTGTCCATGACGGAGAGGTTGAATCCTCGCTCGCACACGAGAAGGACCATCAGGCAATAGATTTCTCTTATCGAAGGGAACAGTGCCTGCGCCGGGTTCGACACGCCAGCCAGGTCGAAGCAGCCCTTCAATACCACCCGGTTGGCGAGGTACTGGGAGGGAAGCATCCCGTTTCGCGATAGATACTCCAGCAGGGATCCGGTGCTCCACCGCGCCCCGCCGATATTGAAGGTGATCCCGTCACCGACATCACCAAACTCGCGGTACTGGTGCAGCCGCTCGGTGTTGGTCCGGATCCTGCGGAGCGCTTGACGGACCTCGCCCTTGGCGGCACTGCGGATCCGCCCGAACTCGTCGCGACTATACGAATCATTCTCCGGCAAGCGTTTCCGGGGCTTCACAGCCTTCGCGCGCATCGCCTTTCGTGTGGTTTCGGGAAGTCGCGGCGACTCCGATAGCACCGCCCGCATGAGATTCACTTGCCCCGGCCAACGGGCCTGGCTTTCCTTGACAGTCCGCCACGCCCACCACACCTCGGGCCCGAAATCGGCGACCGAGTGGACCTCAGGAAACTCCGCACCCAGGTAGGTGATGAGTTGCCGCACGGCACTTACCGCCGCATCAACGGTAGCCAGTGTGCGCCAACGACCACCGGATTGAGATCCGTTCGCCAGTGCGGTGACCAGGTCGTCGATCAGTTCGGAGGGACCGTGGACGTCATCGAATGAGAATGTCCGTGTGCGTCCCGCCTCGTCGGTGAAACAGAGCTGCCGAAGCTCGGCGTCTACCGGGTTGGGTCGGGCGTACTTGCCTGCCGGGAGTGCCGCTGCCCTACGCGAAGCCACCGCTCACTGCTCCTCGGTGTCGACGATGCCGGGAGTCGCCGCCGCGATGTGCGTGATGAAATCGGCGATCGATGCGTCCTCGGCCATGTCGTCATTGAGGAACAGGTCCACCTGCAGTCCCGACACGGGTTCGAGATAGCAGTTGCGTGTGGTTTCCAGGCTTGCGTGGCCCAGCAATGTTTGAACCAAAACCCAAGGGTCACCGAAGATGTGGCGGTACTCGCGCCGTTCGGCAGGGGTGATGCCCATCTTGCGTTCGTGTGCGTAGATCAACGTGACCAACATCCTCAGGGCGAACGAGTGGCGCAGCATATGCGGGTGACAATGGATGTCTACCCCAAGGGTCTGACACCGATCGTTGGCCGTGGAGAAGATCGCCTCCCAGGTGCGGTAAGGCAACGGCAAACCGGCTTCGGACAGCCACACCATCCAGGGTTCAAGCCCGTGATCGGTGGTTATGTAAAAGTTGAGCCGATCCTTCGCGTCGAGACTGTCCAACGGTACCGTTCCTGTGCTGCCGTCCCGTTTGGTGAAGTGGACACGGCGGTGATGGTCCACCGTGTCGACGACCTTGATGTCGGTCAGTGCGTCGTAACGACCTTCAGAACGGGCTCGGTGGACAGCCGCTGCTCGGGTTGAGATGACGTAGTTGTCAATGCTTTTCAGTGCTGCGGTGCTGATCCAGAAATCACGGCCGCGACCCTTCGCTACCGCTTGACCGACTCGCGCCTTGGCGTACCTCACTTGGTTGTCAGCGCTGGGGATTTCGCCCACGACCAGTGTTCCGGCTTCACGCAGCCGCAGTCCGCTCGACCACAGCGCTTCGGCGAACGCCAAGTTGCGGCCGTCATTGCGTCCTCGCCAAGTCGCATCCCGTCGCCCGTCGCCGCGGTAGCCGCCGAGGCCGACGTCGCGCCAGCGCTTGTAGGCCCGCGGCGTGAGCCACTTCAATTGGACCGAGCGGACAGCGCTCGGTTTCAATCGCGCGGAATCCGGGTCCCCGGTCGAGCTGGACTTGTGCAGGGCGACAGGAGAAACAGCCACGTTGCCGCGCCACTGCTGCCAGTCGTAGAACTTCTTAAACGCGGCCAGATCCCGTGAAAACGTGGCCGCACCAACACGATCCGGATTCTTCTGGTCGCGTCGCCGCCAGAACTCATAGTCGGCAAGATGCTCGAACGTCGCCGTTCTCCAGTCGATGCCTTGAACGGAGAGAAACGACAGAAAGAGCTGAATGTCCGGGGCGTAGGACTCCTGCGACCCGGCCGCCAACGATTGGAACGCTGCCGACCGGAAGAATTCCAGGACCTCAACGTCCGGTCGACCATCGGGCATCAGGAGGAACGGCTGCCCCGGGCGGATTCCGAGCGCGGCCTCACGCTCAGCTAGATCGGGGAAGTCTGCAAGGACATCAGATCTCGCGGTGTACGGTCGGCTAGGCTGCCGCGCCCAACACATCCTCCAGCGGGAGTCCTCGTCGTGTTGTTCCACAGCAACAGAACCTGCCACAACACACCGACATTCTACGGAACGGGGGGTTCCCGACGACGACGTGGATGGGCGCGGCGAGCTGCTTGACGATCCGGGAGTTGTTCTGCGGGAACATCTCCGTGTCCATCGAATCACCGTCTTCGGTGATCTGGAAAGTATCGGCGAGCACGATCCCCTCGAACGGGCTGTACTCCGTCTCGGTGAGTGCGTGGTAGGTGGTCTCGATGTTGACCGCCGCGATGTAGTAGGCGAGCAACATGATCTCGTTGGCGTGAAGCTCACCGGCGTACTTCCGCTCCAGATCCTGCCGCTTGACCAACCCTGACTGCAGCAGCCGGGTCAGGAACGTGGCGGTGCCGGTGAACGTTATGCGCTCTAGTCGGGCGTGTCTCACCACCGAAGCGTCTGCACACCGTTACCGTCAGAGCTGAGGCGGCCAACGGACGGCGGACCCAGAGGCTGGGACATGAACCCCGAAGGGTGGATTCTTGTATGTGGCAGGAGTCGGACGGTGCCGTCGGTGACTTGCTGACTTCGCATGTGCTCGGCCGAGTGGGTCAGATCGATGACCCCGTCAAAGTGAGTGCCTGGTGGGCCGATCGCGGAATCACGATCGACTCGGACGAACTCAACCGCGATGTGTTGTTCGCACGCGCCGCACATTGCCGGGAGAACGCCGATGCGGATTGGGTGTCTTTCCTGTGGCACGTTCTCGCGTGGGGCGTGATGGGTGACTATCGAAACGCACCCACAATCGTGGCGAGTGCAGCCGGTGTCGACCAGCGAGACCGGCTCAACGACATTCTGCGCAGAGCTGCTGAAGCCAGCTATCGCGGCGAAATCCGTTCCGCCTACGCGGCGATCCGCGGCAAAGTTCCCCGACTGGGGCCGGCCTTCTTCTCGAAGTTCCTCTACTTCACTGCTGACCGAGATTCGCCGGATCCAAGTTCAGTGATCCTGGATTCGCGCGTCAGCGCCGCGGCCTTCACGCTCACCGGCCGCGACTATTCAGAAGACAAAGCGGCGACATACGAGCGCTTCTGCAACGACATGCACATGTGGTCCCGACAGTTTAATACACCCGCGGACGTCATCGAGTTTCGCATGTACCAGTTCGGCCAGCTCATCGACTCGCGCCGCTGGAAGTGGCTACACGCCGAGGCCTCGCTGTACCGAGAAGGATGCGAGCAGGTCGGGTTCGACGACATTGCCGAACGGCGAGCCCATCTCGCGGGCTGGAGGAAGTGACGCCAGTGCAGCTCTACTACGCGGATTGGAACCACGTATCCGAAGGCGACTGCGAAGGCCTCGCCTCAGGCGATCCTCCAATCGTCCGGGACGGTACGCCGATCATCGTGGATGACGAGATGCGGCCGCTGGAGCCATGGTGCACGTTCCTGCGGCTATACAGCCAGAACCTGCGACCAAACTCGGTTTACGCCTACGCCCGCGACGCATTGGAGTTCGGACGGTTCTTGGACGCGAGAGGTGTTGGGGTACTGGATGTCTGCGAGCATGACCTCGTAGCCTTCCGAAAGCATCGTCGCAGCGAAGGTGTGTCGGCGCGGTCGTGGTCACGGCACCTGGTCGTCATTCGAGCCCTGTTCACCTACCTGTACGAAACTGGACAGCGCGACAGCATGCCGTGGATTCAAGTCGGGAGCAGATCAGTTGTCACCCCCAGGACACCACACACGGAGATGGATGTCCGAGCACTCTCACACGCACAATGGCTTGCCCTGCGCAACACCGGGTTTGGTGGAGAGCTGCCTTCAGGAGAGCTGGACCGGTCCTATCGTGGCCAATCAACCGTCCGCAACGTGTGCGCGGTGGACCTGGCCCTGACCAGCGGCATGCGTCTCACCGAGTGGTCCACGCTGCTGGACGTCGAGGTGCCTTCTTCCGGCAGCGGCGCGTCTCTGGTGCTGGAAGCATGCGCGAAGGGTCGTGTCCGGGACGCGGTGTAAATACGGAGCACGGGCGTAGGTTCCGCTTCACGACCTGCAAGTCTGCGAAGAAGGAGTCACGCCCGTGCCTGTTCGAGTATCAGCCGTCGATCGCATCCGCACCAGAATCGATGCCCTATTTGCCGAGGATCGGGAGCTTTCGGAGATCCTTGAAGAGGTTGCCCGGCTGGGCGCTCAACTGTTGATGCAGGCGGCCCTGGAGGCTGAGGTCACCGAGTTCCTCGGTCGCGAACGCTACCAACGCGCTGCTGCCTGTCCCGACGCTAACGGCGGCTCGCGCAACGGGTATCGACAGGTGACGGTGAAAACCACCACTGGGCCGGTTACGTTGGAGCGGCCGAAGCTGCGTGGCACCACCGCAGCGTTTGCGTCGCGGTTGTTCGGCAAGCACGTGACGAGAACCAACGCCTTGGAGACGCTGGTGATTGCCTCGTTCGTACGCGGGTTATCGGTGCGCGACGTGCAGGCCACCCTCGCCGAAACACTTGGCGACCAGGCCGCGATCTCCAAATCCACGGTCTCGGAAGTGTGCAAGGCGATCCGAGCCGAATACCAGGCGTGGGCGCGTCGTCGACTTGACGAGATCACGCTGGATTACCTGTTCTTGGATGCCAGCTTCTTTCGGATGCATCCGGGGTCGCCGGCCGAGCCGGTGCTGGCCGCCTGGGGCATCACCACCGAGGGCAAGCCGGTGTTCGTCGGGTTGGCGCCCGGGACCGGCGAGTCGACCGACGCATGGGCCGACTTCCTGACTGATCTGGGCGATCGCGGCCTGGGTTGTCCACTGTTGGTTGTCTCTGACGGCGCCAAGGGCCTGATCGCAGCCATCGAACAAATTTTCCCAAAAGCGTTGCGGCAGAGATGTCTTATTCATCGACTCCGCAACGTGCTCGCGAAGATTCCCGCCGGGATGCAAGCCGAGGTCCGCGACGGCTACTGGGCCATCTTCGATACCGCCGATCTGACGGTTGAACCGGGGCCTGGGCTCGTTGAGATCATCGACAAGCGGATCGAGGCGTTCGCCGCCAAATACTTCGACCTCTATCCGGCGGCGATGCGCATTCTGCTCACCGACAAAGCTGGGTTGACTGCCTATCTGCGGTTCCCGGTCGAACACCATGGGCGCGTTCGACATTCGAATTTTATTGAGCGCTCCTTTGGGGAGACCAAGCGTCGGACCAAGGTCATCGGCCGATTCCCCGGCGAGACCAGCGCCGTTAGCCTGGTATGGGCGGTGCTCGACCGGGCCTCGGCCGGTTGGCGCGGGCTGTCCATGACACCGGTCGGTACCCGATTGCTGCACGACCTACGTCGATCGCTGCTGGACCCACCCCGTGAACTGCGGCTGACACCGTCCACCACGAGTAACGGCACCAACCCCGCAGATCCCATCTCGGCCACCGCGTAACAACTCCGTGTCGCTTTGGCAGGCTCAGTTTCGGTGACGGCTGGCGGTGACCAGGTCGATCGGTGGGATGTAGCCGGTGATGCTGTTGATGGTGCGATGCAGGCCGTGGTGCAGCGCGTCGATGTCGCAGCGGGCCAGGCCGCCAGCGGTGGCGATGACGTGTTCGGTGGTGAACGCCAGGTCGTTGATCGTGCCCAGGATGCGGCGGTCGGCGGTCTTGGCCACGGCCACCTGCTGGGGATCAAGATCGCCGAGCGTATCGGCGGGCAGACCCTCGACGTGCAACGCGGCCTGGATCGCCGAGACGACCGGCGGGCCGATCGGGCGCAACCCGGCGGCGGTGACGTTCGGCATGAACACCGAGAACAAGGTCCCGGCGTGGGTCACCAGCAGGCATTTGCGTCGGTCGATCCAGACCAGGTGGGCATACCAGTCGGTCGCGCAGGCTTGGCCGATGGCCGGCTCAGGCGCCCTCAGCAGCGCCAACACCTTGGCGGTACATCGCAGCATCACGACCCATGATCGTAGGCAGCGTCCCCGAGGATCGGTACCCAAGAACACCGCGACGTGGCGCCGGTACAGTGTGGCGACGTGTTGGTCGCCGATCTGCATCACTTCCTCGACATGCCGCACGACGCTTCCGGTCCCGCGCGCCGCCTGGCACAACACCTGGGCGACATTGTCCGGGCGGGCACCGCCGGCCAGGTCGGTGATCGGTGGGTATCGGCATTGCCGTGTCGGCGCCGCCCCGCCCACAGGCGCTGCCCCGGGCGGATGACCATCGCTATCGCCTCGGCCGAGACGGCGGCGCCGATCCGATGGTCGTGCAGCGTCTGCGACGACGAGGGGGTGATCAGCAACTGGGCAGACTCCCCATACGACCTGCGCCGCCGCCGCTCCAGCGTTGCCGGCGACCTCAAGGAGGTCATCGTCAGCGACACGACCGCCGCCGTGTTACGCGACCTGATGCTGCTTGACCCCGACTGTGAGCGACTGGTGTACGGCATGCGCGCCCACCCAAACGGCGCTGCCTTACTGACCAATGCCGACGACCTCGAAGAGCTTATCGGGTTCGTAGCCGCCGAAGCCAACCACGAACCCAACCGCCGCCGCCAAGACCGCCTCGACGCCGCGTTCAACGCACTGACCGACGCCGCCCAAACCCTCTCCAGCTGAGCATCTCTCGGCCCTACGCATCAGCCCTGGGCGCGCCAAAGCATCCGCAGCAAGCTACCGAACCCGCTCGCCGTTATCCCCAACACCACCAGCTCAAGCTGCAAGAGCCTGTCACTTGAGTTCCCCAGCCCGTATGCTCACCCACGAAGCTGCGAACCGACCGGTGCTTTTACACCCACTTTCGGACGCGACCTGCGCGAAGAATGAGCGCCGCCGGCGGGTCTATATCCCGGCCTCGACCGTGAAGGCCGTTGAACTCTACCGCGGCACAGAACGCAAATCCCTTGTCCGCAAGGCTCAGAATGCCCTGCGACGGAAGCTGCCGACACTGGCAGTCGTCACACATGTTGACCCGGCGGCAGGCAAGCTCACCTACCGGTACAAAGGGATCGACAAGCGCGATGAGTTCGCTGCGATCCCTCCCGACGTGCGCCGTCTCTTGGTCAGAATCGACGATGCTGGCTCCATCGAGCCCATGTCGCTGTTCGTGGGCAAGGGCGGTCGCCCGCCGTCACAGCGACGCTGGCATCAGTACTTCGAGGACGCCAACAACCGCCTCGCCACCTTCGGCAACGCCACGCCCACCATGCCCCCAGCCGTCACACCCCATGACCTGAGACACACATTCGCTGTCGTCATGCTGCGAAGCCTGCAACGGAGAGCGGCGCAGTTCGAGCAGTCCCGGCCGAGAACAGGATTCGGCACCATCAGCGAACATGTCGTCCACAATCCGCTGCTGACACTGCAACGACTCCTCGGGCACGCCAGCCCGTCCACGACGATGGTCTACCTCCGCTATGTCGACGAGTCAGATGAGCTGATCCAGCGAGCTTTTGAATCCTGGAACGACGACACCCGCGACTACGCCACGTACGTTCTGGACGAGCTGGAGGCGCAATCGTCGTGACACCCGATGACCGCGAACCACGGATCGCACTCTTCCCGACTGGCGGTCCGATGAAGTCCGCCCGCATCAGTCCGAGTGACTATGTGGCCACGCAACTGGTCGCCGAACTCGCCGATGCGTGGAAGGAGAGCGCTGAGAACCTGGATCTCACCCCCGGAACGATCTCCCGGCAAGCCGGGGTCATCAGGAGGGTCGGCGAGTTCTTAACCGACCCCGCCGACCGATTTCTCACCTTGTCCGGCGACGGCGCGGATGTTGCACGTCGGCTACACGACTGGGAATCGGCGATGATCGTGCGCTTTCCCCCACCCAGCGTTCACGCCAAAGACCTCGGAATGGAGCTGCGCAATCACGTCGCTCGATATCTCCAATCGCACGAGATATTTGATGGAGTGCTTGCGGACTGGGCCAGCGGATGGGTCTTGGACGGCAGCGTGTGGGAGGGGTTGCCGCTCGACGAGTTCAACAACAACGAACGCCTCCAGCTTGAACAAGCATGCCGAACGATCGTGCGCGATACCGAAGAACGGCTCGCCCGCGGCAACGCCCTCCTGGCGGCCGGCACGGATCCTCGCCCTGACGGATGGAATCGGGTCGAGAATGTTCTGTGGGCTCTGCGGAACCTGCCTTACGACGACTCGTTCCATGTCCATCTGGCCGGGCCGCATCGAGCGCTAAATGGATGTGACGTCGACAAAGAGTCAGGGGTCAACCGGGATGCCCGTTTGAAGGCCCGCCCGCTGGTGACGGCCGTGGGTGCCTACCTCACCCCAGAGGACGAATACCTTCTCGCCATCAGAGTGCTACTCCACCTGCAAACGGGGTGGGCACCCGAAGAGAGCCGCCGACTCCTTCGCAGCGACATCGAGTTCGGAGACTCGTCTGTCAGGGTGCGAGCGACCAAGCTGCGGGCGCAACGAATCCGTTGGCACACCCTGCCCTCGACGCAACAGCCGCCGTGGGGATGGAAGGCCGGCGACCTCATTCGACGCGCCGCACACGCGATGCAGCATGCGCACGCACTCACTCCCGACGAGCCCCTGTTCTGGGTGACAGGGATTCGCTCAGCCCGGGACCGGCGTGATGACGAATATCCTCAATATTTCATCCGTGCAAGGCATTTCGGCGGCCCCAACTCGCTCAACAAGCTGATCGGGCGCTATGGACTGTCACTCAGCGAACCACACGACATGCGTAGGATCCGCAAGACGGTGAAAAGCGCGCGAGCCGCGTTGCTCGGTACTCTCAACGGCGCAGCCGGCGACGACCACTCCGTCGAAGTCTTCCGGGGACATTACGCCCAGACCACCACGGTTCACACCATCGCCGCGCAGACGGTCCTGCGCGCCCAACGCAAAGTCCTCGAACGTGCATCAAATGGACCGACGTTTATCGATGCGACGGCCGCCGACGTCGCCGCCAGCCCAATTGACTCCGATGTAGCTGCCCTCGCCGCGTCGGTCGCAGAAGAATCACCGACCGAGCAGCAGCTGACACTTTCAGCGTGCCGAGACCCCTATGAACCGCCCGTGGGACAGACAGGTTCGTTGTGCCACGCATCGCCGTCGCTGTGTCTGCAGTGTCGCAACGCGGTCATTTTCCGCGACCACTTACCACGCCTCGTCATATACCGCGACCTGGTAGATGACATCGAAAAGACCATGCCACCAATACAGTTCAGTGAAATCTACGGCCAGCAACGAATCAACATCGACGCCGTGCTCAATGAATTCACCAGTGACCACATCGAAGCAGCGCGCCAACAAACCGCTCACCTTCATCGACCGCTCGGACAGAGGGCAGAACAGTGACCGGTCAACTCACATCACTGATGTCGGCGGCGTGGGATCCACCCTTCGCCGCCGACGAACCGGTCCTACCCGCTTCCCGCCGCATTGCACCCGGTCCTGAACCGCGATTCGGTGACATGCCCCGCTGGGATCTGACCGCCGGAGGAATCGCCCCCAACTTGAGTCCGTCTCGTGCGCATCTGCGGTTCGATGGTCTCCCCGAGGCCTGGGTGCCGATCGCCAAGACGTTGGCAATGGCCATGCTGCAGCCGACCCACAGCATCCTTCGGGAAGCGCACGTCTACCGGTCCAACCGGCCCTACAAGATCAAGTCGATCCAGCACGCTCTCGCCGAGCTCCGGTACCTCGCGAAATGGGCCGAGGACCGTGGTTACTCGCCCGATCTGTCGCAATGGATCGACGATGACAGCGAGGCCTATCTCGCATCGGTCCGCGCCACCCGCGCAGTCACGGCCGAGCATTCCGCCAAGGATCTGTTGCGTCACCTGGTGGAATTCGGGCCCCTGATGCACAACGGTGGGTTGCGGGTGATGGTCGGGGCGTCCAAGACCGGGAGCTCGGGCGAGATCAAGACCCCGGTTATCCCCCCGGACGCATTCTGGCCGCTGATCCGCGCCTGCTGGACCTACATTGATGTATTCGCCCCCGATGTCCTTGCGGCCCGCGAAGACATCGAAACCCTGGATGCCAGTCCGCATCCCGCAAAATGGCCAGCAGCACAAACCATCGACAAAGCGATCAACTCCTGGCTCACCTCGCCCGATGCCTTCATTCCATTGCACATCTACACGCTCGGACGCGGAAAAGCCGGCGAGATCAACTGGGACGGCCTGGCACTATGTACCACGCCGCGTATCCGGGCAGTCAACTTCTACAACGGCAGCGGACCAGCCCGACGGCAACGAGTCCGCGACGCGATCGCCGCCGGCGTGCCCACCAAGTTCGGCTACTCCGCCGTTCCACCCACCGTCGTTGATCGACCCGACGGGACACGCGGGCCATGGATCAGCGGATTCGACCGCGTCATCGTAAGCAAAGAGCTCACCCAAATCCGCAACGCTGCTTATATTTTCGTCGCAATCATGACCATGATGCGGGACAGCGAAGTCCAGGGAATCGCCGCCGGAGCGATCGGCACGCACTATGGCGTCCCCGCGATCACCAGCACTGTCCATAAAGGCCAGACGGGTGCGGGTACACCACAGCGCTGGTGGGTCAGCCCGCCGGTCGTTCGCGCCCTCGAAGTCGCAGAACGCATTACCCGTGACCCAGGCAGGCTGTTCGGCAGTGTCCGCACTGGCGTCAACCGTGACCTCGCCGGGTTCGACCAGCACGAACAGATCCGGTCGTTCATCAACTGGGTCAACGACCGCTCGCCTCACAATGGGCTACAGCCGATTCCGATAAAAGCGCTGGCGCCGCATATGTTTCGCCGAACCATGGCGGTCATCACCGCCAACGAACCTGACGGCGAGATCGCCCTCGGAATCACCCTCAAGCACAACGCCACACGAGCGCTAGCCAACGCGACTACCAGTGGATATGGGGCGCCGACACCGGAGTGGGCCAAAGAGTTTGAACACCACGCCAAGGAAGCCGCCGCCGCAGAACTCGTCGCCGACTGGGCACGGCACGCCAACGGTGACCGAGAAGTGCGCGGCCCTGGCGCCGCCACATTCGTCAACAGCCTCGACAGCGTCACCGACCGTGCGGGCAGCACCGCCGGGGTAGGCAACGAGCGCATGCTTCGAAACCTGCTGCGCGACGAATTCGCCACAATCCGCCTGGGTACGCTCAACCACTGCCTCGGTGACCCGAGCAAGGCACTCTGTCTGGAAGGCGCGTCCGCCGCGGTTAAAGCTGGCGGACCCATCCCGAGCATGTGTCAACCGGCCACCTGCCGGAACTCGGTCATCACCGACAAACACCTCCCGATCTGGCAGCACGAGGAAACCGACCTCATCGAGAAACTCAAGGACAAGAAGATGGCCGCCGTCCACCGAGAGCGCCTCGAAACTCAACTCGCCGACGTCCGGAGAATCACCCAGCAGGACCCCAAATGACTGCCGTCAGCCCCGCGACGGAGAAGAAGCTGCGCGACGCCATGCAGCGACTCCTCGCTGGCCAGTCCAAACGGACCGACGGGCGGCTCACCAAAGCCAACCTGCACATCGAAGCCGGCGTCAGCCGCGCCACCATGAACCGGGCCGACGCCGTCCTCACCGACTGGAACACCGCAGTCGGTACCCAGGTCGCACCGCGGGACTCCCAGATCGTCGAGCTGCAGGGAACAGTCACCAAGCTCAAGCAGACCATCGCGACGTTGCGGCAAAACAACACCGCCCTCGAACGCAAGAACCAAGCCGCGGTCACCGTGATCGCCGAGCTCCACGCACAGCTACAGGCGAGTCGCGGTGCAGAGCCGCGCGGAACCGTCACTCCGCTGCAGGGCCGTCAGACGCGACGGCGATGGTGACCGCGAGCAGACTTTCCGACCTCGACAGAGTGGGTTGAACCCGCAAATACCCAGTCTAAACCGGTTCATCCCGCTAAGATCGCGACCAGTCGGCACGCAGGGGGTCGATAGTCAGGAGGTCGCCCGTGGCTGAGCCGTGGCTGTCGGCTGACGACATCGCCGCCCACCTCGGCGTCACCAAGGACACGATCTACACCTGGATCGCCGAGAAGGACATGCCGGCTCACAAGCTGGGGCGCCTGTGGAAGTTCCAGGCAGCCGAAGTCGACGATTGGGTTCGTCGTAACGGGGCTACGGCCGCGGAGGACTGAACGTGCACATCATCGACAACGTCAACGATCTCCTGGGCGACGATCTCAAGGCTGAGGTGCAGGCTGGGTCGAAGCTGCGTATCGCTGCATCGACATTTTCCATCTTCGCGTTTGAGGCGCTACGCAAGGAGTTGGAGCGTGTCGAAGAGCTCGAGTTCGTCTTCACCTCGCCGTCGTTTGTCGCCTCGGCGGCTACCGATCAGCTGCCCAAGGAACGCCGACAGTTCTTTATTCCGCCGGGGTCCAACGGGGAGTCGTCCCTTTACGGTTCTCAATTCGAGATCCGTCTGCGCAACAAGCTGACTCAGCGGGCCATCGCGCGTGAATGTGCGGAGTGGGTGCGCCGAAAGGTTAACTTCCGGTCGAACCGGACCGGTGCACCGATGCAGCAGTTCGCCGTTGTGGATGACAAGGTCGCCTACCAGCCGATCCAGGGGTTCACGTCTGCCGATCTTGGTTACGAGCGTGGGAACGCGGTGTCGAATGTCGTGACCAAGCTCGACGATGCTCCGATGGCACGGCAGTACGCCGCGCTGTTCGATCAGATCTGGAACAACCCCACGCAGCTCGAAGATGTCACCCAAGCGGTGTACGACCACATCGCGAGTGTGTACGCCGAAAACTCACCGGCGCGAATCTATTTCCTGATCCTGTACAACCTGTTCTCGGAGTTCCTCGAAGACGTCAGCGAGGACGTTCTGCCGAATGATCGCACCGGCTACCAGGAAACACAGGTCTGGAAGAGCCTGTACAACTTCCAGCGGGACGCGGCGACGGGAATCATCAACAAGCTGGAGACCTACAACGGCTGCATCCTCGCTGACAGCGTGGGACTCGGGAAGACCTTCACCGCGCTGGCAGTGATCAAGTACTACGAGCTGCGCAACAAGTCCGTCCTGGTACTCGCACCGAAGAAGCTCGCCGAAAACTGGACCAACTACAACGCCAACCTGACCACCAACATCTTCGCTCGCGACCGGTTCAACTACGACGTCCTCGCTCACACCGATCTTTCCCGCACCAGGGGTGAATCGTTGGGGCTACGACTCGACCGAATCAATTGGGGTAACTATGATCTCGTCGTTATCGACGAGTCGCACAACTTCCGCAACGCCGACTACGCAGAAGAAAAAGAGTCACGCTACCAGCGGCTCATGCGCCAGGTCATCCGCGAAGGAGTGAAGACCAAGGTGCTCATGCTGTCGGCCACACCGGTCAACAACCGCTTCAACGACCTGAAGAACCAACTCCAGCTTGCCTACGAAGGCGACTCCGAGAACCTCGCCCAACACCTGAACATCTCGACCACTGTCGAGAAGGTTTTCAGCGACGCACAGCGTGTTTTCAACGAGTGGTCCAAGCTCGACCCAGAGGCGCGGACCACCGACCGTATCTTGCAGATGCTCGACTTCGACTTCTTCGAACTGCTCGACTCGGTCACCATCGCAAGATCTCGCAAGCACATTCAGGCGTTCTACGACACCACTGAGATCGGCACTTTCCCGCAACGGCTCCCGCCGCGGTCGATTCGTAAGCCGCTCTCCGACCTCCCCGACGTACCCGCATTTAACGAAATCTTCGGACAGCTTCAGGTGCTCACCTTGGCGGTCTACACGCCGCTGGCCTACGTATTCCCCAGCCGGATAGGCAAATACGAAGACCTCTACAACGTCAAGGGCGGCACTGCGCGCTCCAATATTGGGCAACTCGGCCGTGAACAAGGCTTGAAAAAGCTCATGACGGTCAACCTGCTCAAGCGTTTGGAGAGTTCGGTCGAGGCGTTCCGGCTCACGCTAGCCAAAATTGAAGGGGCGGTCGACAACACTCTGATCCGGCTCAAGTCAAGAACGGGATCCTCGAACAACCTCAGCGTCGATTTCTCGGGCCTGGACCTCAATGTCGATGACGAGGACGACGCCAACGTCGAGGCCCTCTCGTTTGGCGAGAAGATCAAGATCGACCTCGACGACATCGACGTAGAATCCTGGCAGCGCGATCTGTGGAACGACCGCGAGACCCTCCGCGAATTGCTCGACGAGATGCGCAGGGTCACACCGGATCACGACCTCAAGCTGCAGGAGCTCAAACGACTCATCGAGGACAAGGCCGCTAACCCCCTCAACCCGTTGAATCGCAAAGCACTGATCTTCTCAGCGTTCGCCGACACCGCCGAGTACATCTACAAACAGCTCGCGCCGGCATTGAGCGACTCCGGGTTACACACCGCGCTCGTCACCGGCGGTGCCCACGCCGCGAAAACAACGCTGGGGACCGGCTACGACTTCCAGCAGGTCCTGACGTTGTTCTCGCCGAAGTCCAAACAACGCCACCTCACCATGCCCAAAGACACCGGCGAACTCGATGTGCTGATCGGCACCGACGTCATCAGCGAAGGCCAAAACCTCCAGGACTGTGACTATCTCGTCAACTACGACATTCATTGGAACCCGGTACGGATCATCCAACGATTCGGCCGCATCGACCGCATCGGCTCGACCAACGCTCAGATCCAGCTCGTGAACTTCTGGCCCGACATCTCCCTCGACGAATACATCAACCTCAAGGAACGCGTCGAGAACCGCATGGTCATCGCCGACCTCGCCAGCACCGTCGACGACAATGTCCTCACCCTTGAAGGCAGCGATGCCGCGTTCCGGAAGGAGCAGCTCCGCAAGCTCCAAGACGAAGTCATCGAACTCGAAGACGTCCGCACCGGTGTGTCCATCACCGATCTCGGTCTCAATGACTTCCGCATGGACCTGCTGGGATACCTCAAAGAGTCCGGCGATCTGGCCACCGCGCCGAAGGGGCTTCACGCCGTGCTCCCCGCAGACCCTTCAAGAGGCCTCCACCCCGGTGTGCTGTTCGCGCTGCGCAACGTCGACGCCAACGAGAACATCAATCGGGGCAACCGGCTTCACCCGCACTACCTTGTGTACCTCGACGACAACGGCAACGTCATCGCTGACCACACGGAGGCCAAACACCTGCTCGACCTGATTCGCACAGGATGCCGGCCTCATGAGGAACCCGTCACCGAGGTCACCCGCGTCTTCAACGCTGCCACCCGCGAAGGCGCAGAGATGGGCAAGTACTCCGAATTGCTCACCGCAGCAATCCGATCCATGATCGACATCACCGAAGAACGCGATATCGACAGCCTCTTCAGCGATGGACACACGACCGCGCTCACCCAGGCAATCGCCGGCCTCGACGACTTCGAACTCACCGCATTCATAGCGATCGTCGACGCCACCGAAGGAACCACATGACGGCCCTGCTCTACCGCTGGCCCGTCGCCGCCAAATTCGGTCGTACCGTCCCGAAGACCAAGTTCTACAAACAGGGCACCGTCCCCGGTGCGGTACGTGACAAATTCGTTTCCGAGGTCCAGCGCATCACCTGGGCCTACAAACTCGCCCAATCCACCATCAACCTGCCCGGCAACGCAGACGTCCCCGAGATCCAAGTTTTCCAGATCGATACAAAGGGCGACGATGTCGGCGACTCCGTGCTCGCGGCCATCGACAAAGCGGTGAAGACTCCCATCATCTTCGAGATCGTCACGGGCGAAGGAGACGAGCAGCGAATCCGGATGGCTGCATCGCACAAGCAGGTCGGCACCGCTACACCGAAGCTCAGCGCCTACTACACGACCGACTGGCAACCCCAGGATACCGAGCGGCAGCCACTACCGACGGCGATCAGCCTGCCGTCCCTGTACGCCGCACTCCTCACGCCGCTGACCCCGGTATCGGCACGGCCAGGAGAGGAATTGTCGGACGTTGCTGCCAGACTCCAGGCCGTACGCAAGCTCGAACGCGAGGTCGCCTCCCTGGAGCGAAAACTCCGCGCCGAGTCGCAACTCAACCGCAAGGTAGAGCTTCGGCGCGCCCTAAAAACCAAGCAAGCAGAACTGGACCAGCAGAGGTAGCACGTGGAGAAACTTCGCATGACATCGCCCGACATGACCGAGGCCAATATTGACAGGCTCGCGGAACTGTTCCCCAACGTCATTACCGAGACGCTCGACGCCGATGGAAATCCCAAGAAGGCCATCGACTTCGACCTGCTGCGTCAGGAACTGTCAGCCCATGTTGTGGAGGGCCCGCAAGAGCGCTACCGGCTCGACTGGCCCGGTAAGCGGGAAGCAGCCTTCGCCGCCAACGCGCCAATCGCCAAGACCCTTCGTCCGATCCGCGAGGAATCTGTCGACTTCGACACCACCAAGAACCTGTTCATCGAAGGTGACAACCTCGAAGCCCTGAAGCTGCTGCAGGAGTCATACCTCGGGAAGATCAAACTCATCTACATCGACCCGCCCTACAACACAGGAAATGATTTCATCTACAACGATGACTACGCAGAGACATCTCATGAATACCTCGTGAGGTCTGGGCAAGCAGACGGACACGGCACAAGACTGGTGGCGAATACGGAATCCAACGGCCGATTCCACTCCGACTGGCTATCGATGATGCTGCCACGGTTGAAACTCGCCAGGAATCTGCTTACTAGCGACGGCCTCATCTTCATCTCAATTGACGAAGGTGAAGTCGCGGGCTTGAAGCTCTTGTGCGACGAGGTATTTGGAACGGACAACTTTCTGGAGCAGATCGCCTGGAAGAACAAATACAATGCTGGTGCACTTTCGCGGGGCATTTCCAACGTGCATGAGTACGTCCTTGTCTACTCACGTAGTCCCATCTCCAGTCTTGCTGCACCGCTGGACGATGAGCAGCGCAGCGCGTACCGATTGCAAGACGATAACTTCGCGACGAGGGGTGGTTACGTTACGCAGCCTCTTGCAACCAGGAGCAAAGACCCGCGTCCGAACCTTGTTTATCCCATTGAGTGGAACGGCCGCGACGTGTGGCCTGACAAGCAGTGGCTTTGGTCTCGGGAGCGCGTTGAAGAGGCTCTCAGTAGAGGTGAAGTTGTCTTCTCGGAGACGAGGGGAAAGGTCAGCGTTCGTGCCAAGCAGTATCTTCGCGACGAGAATGGCGTTGAGCGACTGGGCAAACCAGTCTCTGTGCTCATCGGACCTTACAACCAGTCGGGGACACGAGATCTTGAAGACCTCTTCGAGACGAAGGTCTTTGACTTTCCCAAGCCTGTAGATCTGATCAAGTATTTCGCAGCTTTCGTGGTGAACGGCAACAGGGACAAGGATTTCATCGTTCTAGACTTTTTTGCGGGGGCGGGTTCGTCGGCGCACGCAATTTTGAAGCTAAACGCCGAAGATGGGGGCAATCGCAGTTACATCGCCGTTCAACTTCCAGAGCCGTGCCCTTCGAATTCGGAAGCGGCTTTGGCCGGCTACGCGACCATCGCCGAACTGTCGCGCGAGCGGATCCGACGGGCGGGTAGGAAGGTGGCCGAGGATGCGGGTCTGGTTGGCGACGCCATTGACGTTGGATTCCGAACCTTGAGGGTAGACGCCACCAACATGGCAGACGTGCTGCGAACCCCAGATGACACCGGCCAGCATGCACTAACAGAACTCGAGAACAGTGTGAAACCTGATAGATCCGGCGAGGATCTACTGTTCCAGGTGCTGCTTGACTGGGGCCTCGAATTGTCTATGCCGATCACGGTCGAGAAGGTTGAAGGCCACGACGTCTTCGTCGTTGAGGACGGCGCTCTCATCGCCTGCTTTGATTCGGAGTTGAGTCCGCAGCTTGTGCGAGTGATCGCGAAGCGTGAGCCGCTCCGGGCGGTATTTCGTGACTCAGGCTTCGCGTCCGACGACGCTCGGATCAATGCGGAACAGATCTTCCGTGAAATCTCCCCGGCGACTGATGTGAAGGCCATCTGACACTGATGAAGCTTCAGTTCAAGATTCAGCAGTACCAGACCGATGCCGTGGACGCGGTTGTCGAGGCCTTCGCCGGGCAGCCGAAGCATGATGGCGTCTCCTACCGGATCGATCCGGGCAAGGCGAAGCCGGTCACGGCAGCGATGCTGTTCGACCCGAGAGCGACCTCAGACTCGGGTCTACGAAATGCCGAGATCGCGTTGGCACCAACGCAGCGGCTGGAGAACGTTCAGCGAGTTCAACGGTCGCGAAACCTGCCGCTGTCAGACAAGCTGTTGGATAGTAAGGCTGCTCCGGGCGCTCCGAATCTCGACGTCGAGATGGAAACCGGTACCGGTAAGACCTACGTCTACATCAAGACCATCATGGAACTGCACAAGCGGTACGGCTGGTCGAAATTCATCATCGTCGTCCCGTCGGTCGCGATTCGCGAGGGGGTGAAGAAGTCAATCGATTTGACGGCCGAGCACTTCCAGCAGACGTACGGCAGTAAACCTCGGTCGTTCATCTACAACTCATCCCAGCTGCATGAGTTGGAGCGGTTCAGCTCGGATGCCGGGGTGCAGGTGATGATCATCAACATTCAGGCGTTCAATTCGACGAGCAAGGATAATCGCCGCATCTACGACGAACTCGACGACTTCCAGTCGCGGCGTCCCATCGATGTCATCAGCGCAAACCGTCCCATTGTGATCATCGATGAACCGCAAAAGATCAGTGCACCAAAGTCATTGGAAGCACTGTCGCGGTTCAATGCGCTCATGGTGTTGCGCTACTCGGCAACCCACAAGGTCGAGCACACGAAAGTTCACCGACTCGATGCGCTCGATGCGTACAACCAGAAGTTGGTCAAGAAGATCGCAGTGCGAGGCATCACCGTGAAGGGACTGGCTGGCACGACGGCTTACCTGTACCTCGATGCCATCGAGATTGCCAAGGGCGCAAAACCGCGGGCTCGCCTGGAGATCGAGGTACAGACCAAAGGTGGACCGATCAGTCGCCACGTCAAGCGCCTCGACGTGGGCGCCAACCTCCACGACATCTCCAACGGTATCGAGGCATACAAGGGCCTCTTCATCACCGACATCGACGCCAACCGCGACGTAATCGAACTCAGCAACGGTGATGTGGTTATCGCTGGACAGCTCTCTGACCGCGACGTCACCGAAGAAGCCAAGCGCCGCATTCAGATCCGGGAGGTGATTCGGGCTCACGTCGATAAAGAACGGGAGCTGTTCGCCCAAGGCGTTAAGGTGTTGTCACTGTTCTTCATTGATGAGGTGGCGAAGTACCGCGATTACGACCGCGAGGACACGCTCGGCGACTATGCCCGGGTCTTCGAGGAGGAGTACACCGTGATCGTGGGTGAGGTTCTTGGGGAGCTGGAACTTGATCCCGCAACCGTGGCTTACCAGACTTACCTGCGACGCGATGCCGTCCGAGCGGTGCACGAGGGCTACTTCTCGATCGACAAGAAGACCAGGCATGCGGTCGACGGGCCAGTGCACACGGCAGGTGACGAAAAGGGCCAATCCAAGGACGTCGACGCCTACGACCTGATCCTCAAGGACAAGGAACGGTTGTTATCGCTGGCCGAGCCCGTTCGCTTCATCTTCTCCCACTCCGCCCTTCGGGAAGGCTGGGACAACCCCAACGTCTTCGTGATGGGCATGCTCAAGAAAAGCGATAACACCGTGTCGCGGCGACAAGAGATCGGCCGCGGCCTGCGCTTGGCCGTCGACCAACATGGCGAACGCATGGACAACCCCGTCACGGTGCACGACATCAACGAGTTGACGGTCGTCACCGACGAGTCCTACACCGACTTCGTCGCAGGGCTACAAAGGGAAATCTCCGACTCGCTGGCTGCGCGGCCACGCAAGGCAAGCGTGAAGTTCTTCACCGGCAAGACAATTCAGACTGAAGACGGCGAGTCGCTAGTCGAGGAAGCCCTTGCGCAGGCCCTCTACAAGTACCTGGTCAAGAACGACTACCTGAACGACGACGACACGCTCTCCGACGAGTACAAGGCAGCGACAGAGGCTAGCACCCTGGCAGAGCCGACATCAGAGATCCTGAAACCGATGCTCAAGTTTCTCTTGCCCTTGGTCGACTCGCTCAATATCGCCGTCCCGGCCCCGACCGACGACCGCAAGCCCAAGAAGATCCCGCTCAATGAGGCCAACTTCGCCAAGAAAGAGTTCCAGGCCCTATGGCACCGGATCAACCACAAGGCCGTCTACCAGGTCGAGTTCGACTCATCCGAGCTCGTCACCAAGTGCATTCACGCACTTGACAAGCATCTAAAGGTCGCCGCGATGCAATACGTCGTCCAAGCTGGCACGCAGCGCGACGCCCTCGACGCCGACGACCTCACCAGCGGTGCCGGGTTCGACGTATCCAGCACCACAACCCACACCGCGACAGTGTCGGCCTCATCCCAGGTCAAATACGACCTACTCGGTGAAATCACCGAGAAAACTCAGCTCACCCGTCGTACCGCGGCGGCAATCCTCAGCGGAGTCACACCGGAGACGTTCGCCAAGTTCCGGCTCAATCCGGAGCAGTTCATCACCGAGGCTGCCCGACTCATCAACGAGCAGAAGGCAACAGCGATCGTCGAGCACCTGACCTACGACGCGCTCGAAGACCGGTTCGACACAGCGATTTTCACAGAGAACCAGACCAAGCAAGACCTCACCCACGCCGGCAACAAGCTGACGAAGCACATCTACGACTACGTCGTCACGGACTCGAAAGTGGAGCGCGACTTTGTCACCGAGCTCGACACCAGTCAGGAGGTTGCCGTCTACGCGAAGCTTCCACGCGGGTTCTTCATCCCGACCCCTGTAGGTGACTACAACCCGGACTGGGCAATCGCGTTCACCGAAGGAACTGTCAAGCACATCTATTTCGTCGCCGAGACCAAAGGCTCCCTCTCGTCTCTTCAGCTCAAGGGAGTCGAGGACGCGAAGATCGAATGTGCGCGGAAGTTCTTCGCATCGCTCAACGAGAAGAACAGCGAGAACGTCAAGTACGACGTCGTCACTGACTACACCGAGCTGATGCAGCTCGTGACGGTGTGAGCAGCGGGTGTGTCCAAAGGACGGAAAGATGCTGGGATCTGGGGGCGTCGTCGATTGCTGGCAATGCGAGATATCAGAACGTGTCGAATGGCTCTGTCGATCGGGGTGGCGAGTGGACGGTCACGCGGGTCTTCGGGCCCACGGATGCAAATCGCTCCTGTCGTCGGATTCCGCGACGGCCTTCTTGTCGGTGCCTCCCGGTAAACTTTGCCGAGAGGGTCACCGGTCAACCGGACGCGGTGACGACACGCTCAACGAGGAGCACCGTGGCAGACACCAAGGTCATTTTCATCGCCTTCGCGATCGAGGACGAGCGTCAAAGGGACTTCCTGAAGGGCCAGTCGCTGCACCCCCGCGCGCCCTTCGAGTTCATCGACATGTCGGTTAAGCAACCGTATGACTCCGGATGGAAAGACAAAGTGCGGACCCGGATGCGTCGCTCGGACGGAGTGATCGTCCTGGTAAGCGAGAACTCACTGACGTCCTCGGGACAGAAATGGGAGATCCAGTGCGCCAAAGATGAGGCCAAGCCGATCCGGGGGATCTGGGCTTATAGAGACGACCGCACCAATATTTCGGGGGTGTCCACGTACACGTGGAGCGATGAAAACATCAGCAACTTCATCGACTCCCTGTAGGTCGACGTGCGGAAGGCGCTGATCGTCGGAATCGACCACTACCCACATATTGGGGACCTCAGCGGGGCGGTCAACGATGCCCACGCTGTGAAGAACGTTCTCGAGCGGAATGCCGACGGCACGCTGAATTTCCCCACCCCGCAGCTGCTGGTCGGGACCGGCCCTGGCGCCGAGGTCACTAGGCTCGAACTCAAGGAATCGGTCCGGAAGCTTTTCGCCGATGACGCCGATATAGCACTCTTCTTCTTCGCCGGTCACGGATACATCGAAGACACCGGAGGCTTTCTTTGTGCCAGCGACTGCCAGTCAGGCGACGACGGTCTGTCGCTGGCAGAACTAATGTCCTTGGCCAACTCGTCGCAAGCAAAGAATAAGGTCATCATCCTGGACAGTTGTCACGGTGGCATTGCGGGAACAAGCGCCCTCGCCCAGAACGTTGCCGAAATTTCCGATGGTGTCACCATTCTCACCGCGTCGACCGCTGACCAGTACGCGATGGAGACGCCCGGAGGTGGATCAGGCGTTTTCACGAGCCTGTTCGTCGACGCTCTCAGTGGAGCTGCCGCGAACCTCGTAGGAGCAATTACTCCTGGAAGCGTCTACGCACACATCGACCAATCGCTTGGGCCTTGGGCGCAACGCCCAGTTTTCAAGACCAACGTAAAGACCTTCATCTCATTGCGGGAGGCTACTGCGCCAATTGAACTGGCTGAGCTGCAGCAGCTGACTGACATATTTCCAACTCCTACAACCGTATTCAGCCTCGATCCCAGCTACGAGCCGCACCGCTCCGGCATCGAAGAGCCTTCGGTTCCAGCGCCCGATCCAGCCCACACGGCTGTCTTCGCGATACTGCAAAACTATGTCAAGGTCAACCTCGCGAGGCCCGTTGGTGCCCCACACATGTGGCACGCGGCGATGTGGTCACACGGCTGCGAGCTGACTGTACTTGGCCAACACTATTGGAAACTCGTCGACGACGGCCTTATCTGATGTCCACCGAAAGAGATGTCCAGGCACTCCTGGAGACGCCCGCACTCATGGAGAAGCTCGCCGCTATCGAGCATGAACGCTGGGCTCATTGGCAGCAGTACATGCATGACCAGTGCCAACGTGCCGAGGACGGGTCTTTGATCATCCCCGCACAACTAGCGCAGCGGTGGCAAACCCAAATCGAGACCCCCTACGAGGACCTGACCGAGTCCGAGAAGGATAGTGATCGTGAACAGGTGAGGCGCTACCTGCCGATCATCGGTGCGGCTATCACGGCGCCCGCTGCGGAGGGGTAGGCGGCGGGATGCCTAGAGCTTCATGGAGACGTCGAAGCAGCAAGTTGACAACTACATGGAGGAAGCCAAGCGGGACATGAAGGAGGCTGGCTTCACTACAACGCCTTGGGGCAAACCATGATTCAACAAGGAGCTGAAATGACTAACTCCAGGATTTCGCTCGCATGACCTTGATTCCCGGGCTTTGTTGTCTCGTGAGACGCCAAAATTTCGCATAAACGCCGGATCCAGCACGTGCACGCCCTCGTCGGTGAGACCGCGGCCGAACGCCTCCCGCGACGCGTGGTCGGCGGCCCGCAGGATGAAGTCCACGATCTCGACTGGGGTGTAGACCACGCCCAGGGCCTCGGCCTGCTTGGCGAAGCCAATCTTGAAGAACTTCTCGTACAGTTCGGCGATCACCCGCTGCTTACCGTCCGCAGAACCGACCTCCGACGCACGGATCCGCACCGAGTCATAGAAGCCCTCTAGATGCGCCGTCTCGGCTTCGAGACCCGCACCGCCGAGCTCGTCCACCATCGTCTGCATCGTCTTGGATACGGGGTTGTGCGCAGCGAACTCGTGGCCGGCGAACAACGCGTCGAAGACAGGTGCGGTGATCAGGTGCTGGGCGAGTATCGAGATCGCATCGTCTCGGGTGATGGAGTCGTTGAGGTTGTCGCGCAGGCCCCGCAGGAACCGGTCGAACGCCGCGGTCACCTTCTTGTCGGCGCCGTCGAGCAGGGCGCCGATGCGGGTGATCAAGGCCGCCGCGATGTCGGCGACGTCCTTCGCCCAGTCCTCCCAGTACGTTCGGGTTCCGACCTTGTCGACGATGCGGGTGTAGATGGCCTCCTGCCACTCCGACAGGGAGAAGAGCGCCATCTGCGAAGCCAGACCACCACCGCCGCCGGATCCGTCCCCGTCGGTTACACCAGCTGCGGGGTCGGCAGTTTCGGTGCTGCCTTCCGCGGCGGTAGTCGGTCCTTCGGCGCCGAATGTTTCGGGGTTGTCGACGGTCGGGCCGATGTGCCCGCCGAGTAGGCGATCCGATCCGTGACCGGTGTCCGTGCCGGGGTTCGCGGTGTTCAGCGCGATCGAGTTCACCATCGCGTTGAACCGGTCGTCGTGGGCGCGCAGGGCGTTAAGAACCTGCCACACCACCTTGAACCGCCGGTTGTCGCCGAGGGCCTGCGATGGCGAGATCCCGGCCGGGACGGCCACCGGCAGGATGATGTAGCCGTAGTCCTTGCCTTCGGCCTTGCGCATCACGCGGCCGACGGACTGCACGACGTCGACGACGCTGTTGCGCGGGTGCAGGAACATCACGGCGTCCAGGGCGGGAACGTCCACCCCCTCGGACAGGCACCGCGCGTTGGACAAGATCCGGCACTCGTCCTCCGGCAGCGGCGCTTTGAGCCACTGCAGCTCCCGGTTGCGTTCCAGTGCGTTGAAGGTGCCGTCGACGTGGCGGACCTGCACAGCGAGATCCAGGTTCGTGGTGTTGATGTCGACGCCGTCGTCCTGGCTGTCGGTGAGCAATTCCCGGTACGCGTCAACGACTTTCGGAAAGAGTTCGGCGACCTGCTTGGAGGTCGCGATGTCCTTGGCGAACGCTACGGCCCGGCGCATCGGGGGCGCACCCGGTACGAAGCCCTGACCGTCGGGGGTCTTGCCGGCACGCTTGGCGAGCCCGTTCCAGCACCCGACGATCTTCGTGGCATCGTCGAGCCGCAGTTCACCTTCCCCGCCCGCCAGCTGCCCCTGCAGCGGAGCGGCGACCATCTCCTCGTCCACGGTGAGGACCAGAACCTTGTAGTCGGTCAGCAGGCCACGCTCGACGGCCTCCCCGAACGAGAGGCGGTGGAACTCCGGCCCGTAGTCCTCCTCGTTGTCCATCCCCGTCAACACGGCGGAGTGTTCCTCCGCCTTCGCCTTGACGTTCTCGTCGAAGATCCGCGGGGTGGCGGTCATGTATAGGCGGCGGTCGGCGTGGAGGTAGTCCGCGTCGTGGACTCGAACGAAGTTGGACTCGTCGTCGCCAGCCAGGGTGACGCCCGTGGTGCGGTGCGCCTCGTCGCAAATCACCAGGTCGAAAGGGGCCACTCCGAGCTTCTGCGCGTCCGCGACGACCGGCAGCGACTGGTAAGTGGTGAAGACGACGGTCAGCCCCTTGGCTCGCTTGCGGTGCTCCATCTCGGAGGCGAGCTTCGCGGCGTTCGTGGTCACCGGGATCGCGACGTCGTAGGTGTTGATGTCCTCCGCTGCGCGGGAGACTTTGACGTCGGAGCAGACGGCGAACGCCCGCAGATCCAGCTGAGTCTGTGCGGTCCACTCACGCAGCGTCTGGCTGAGCAGGGAGATCGACGGGACGGCGAATAGGATCCGCGCGCTGCCACCGTTCTCAGCTACGGTGCGCTCGGCGATCTTCAGCGCAGTAAAGGTCTTGCCGGTTCCGCAAGCCATGATCAGCTTGCCACGGTCGTTGCCGGCTGCGAAGCCGGCGAACACCTTGTCGATCGCGGTGGCTTGGTGCGGTCGTGGTTCGTGGCGGGTCGCCTCCGACACGTCGACCTGGATGTCGCCGTCGACCAGGCTCACGTCCCAGTCGATCGGCGAATCGGCGATCTCCGCCAGGCCGATCCGCTGCACCGGGGTCGTCTGATTCTCCAGGGAGGCCTCGGCGTTCGGACCCCACCGGTCGGTGGTGGAGATGATGATCCGGTTGGTGAACGGCTTCTTCCCCGACTCGTTGAAGAAGGAGTCGATGTCGCTCTTGGCGAGCGTCGTAGTGGGCTCGTAGAACTTGCACTGGATCGCGGTGTACTCGCCGGTGTCCCGCTCCCGTGCCACGAGGTCGATCCCGAGATCGATCTTGCCCTTGGGGCGGTCGGGCCAGTCGACCCACCGCCACACCGCGTCGTACTGCTGCGACAGCATCGGGTCGAGTTCGAAGTATCGCACCATCAGTTTCTCGAACTTGGTGCCCCGCTCGGAGTTCGACGGCGCCTCGCGGAACACCTCCATCACCTCATGGATCGTCCCCACCTGTGTGCCCCCTGTCCGTCGAACGCGTGCGTCCGATGAGCCTATGCGGCGGCCGCGACTCGGCGTCGCTGATCGATGAGTTGTGCGGTTCCGTGTTACCGGTTGTCCTTCGGCACCCGCTCCGGCGAGGCTGACCGACAGCGTCCTTTCATGTGGATACGCTGCGTTCGACGGGGGAGAGATCCGCCATAGTGGCGCCAAATGGCGGAGTGTCAGGCGTCGACGGTACTTACGATCGGGTGGACACTCCCGGGACATCGCCACGTCGACATGACAGGCACAGGCCGGCGAACACCACAAGTAGCTGGTCGTCATCGGTCGCCCAGGAAACCCGGGTGTCGCGGTCGTGTCGACCGCATCCGTCGCAGAGGGTGTCAGCGTCGTAGCCCTTGATGTTCTGGGTGTGCGGGCCTACGCACTCCCAACAGACACGCATGTGGTTGGGGTCCCAGCCGAACACCGAGAGGTTGCGGGGTCCCATGCTGGCATGCACACAGCTTTGGGCATCAGAGTTTTCAGCGATCCGCCGTGCATAAAGCCGATATCCGAGGTCCAGCGCCGCCTTCTCACGCTGCTTGTTCTGGCGGATGAACTCAGCTGTGGCGATACGGCGTTCCCACTCTGCAGGTGCTCGACCTGCGAGATGGTCCTCGAGAGTTTGGCGGTAGCCGCGGAAGATTACTTCACCTTTCGAGGGGGCGACGCCGACCGTGTCGGTGTCCTGGGGGCGTTGCGTGCTTGTTAGCCCGGACATCGGGCTGATGTAGAACCCCTGACGCCGATACCACTGAATGGAGTCCGTGCGAGTCAGCTCGACGTTGCCGTACAGGCCAACGTATTTGCGTGGCATCCGGCGAACAGTGGCATCTAGCAGGGCTCGTCCGATTCCACTGCCGCGATGGCCCTCATCCACGGCTAGAACATAGATCTTCCACCAAGGGACCTTCGCCGGATCGAAGGCCGGCCCCCCTTTCTGGTGCAGGACATGCAGGTTTTTATCCGTGGGCTGGCCAACACCGATGACGCCACACACGACGCCGCGGCTGTCGGTCGCCACCAGAGAAAGCCACTCGTGGGCGCTCGACCCGGAGCCCAACCGCTCTGGCCACGGATAATCGATACCGACATACCGCTCGATCAGCCCGATCGCCCGCTCGTTGTCACCTGGAGATGCCTCGCGCACCTGGAATGTTGTCCCCACAGATCCATGCTTAGCAGGCGCCAATGACAACGCGCGTCAACGCCGAAAGTGTCGGTGGACGGGGCGAAGCACACTCTGAACGCGCAGCCGTGTGGCGTCTGCCCATCCGCGCCCTGTGCCCGCGCAGCTGGATCGCAGCGGCAAAGTCCCACCCCTCACACGACATCGGGGAGGACTGGATGAGCAGCGGATGCGCTTCGATCGAGGCTGTCAGCGCCGCCAACGCGGCATTCGGTCACAGCGGGTTTTGACAGCGAAACCACCAGTTACCCTGGCTCACGAACCGTCAACCAGCGCTGAATTGCGCAGGTACGTCTGGCAACCTGTCGATCGGCGAGGTTAGGCTGCGGCCGTGTCCACACCGGCTGTCCCCGATCCCGGCCCTGTGGCCGGGCTGGACCGTGGTGTGCGCGAACGGATCCTGCGCGCTGCCTCCGGTGCCCAGTCGCCAGGAACCCGCCGAACCTACGACAGTTCCTGGAGCAGGTTCGAACGCTGGTGTGCTGCGCAAGGACATCAGGCGCTGCCTGCACACCCCGCGGTGGTGGCCGCGTACCTGGTGGATGCTGCCGACACGTTGACCTCGGACGGCCAACGTGCCTATGCGCCAACGACCTTGATCAAGTGGGTGGCGGCGATCACCGACCGACATCGCCGGAGCGGAATAGAGTTCGCGCCCACCCACCATGAGATGGTGCGGACCACCCTGGCGGGCATACGGCGCGAATATGCCGCCGCCGGGGACCGTCCCCGCAAGCCGCGGGCGCCGCTGCTCACCGATGATGTGCTGGCGATTGTCGCCGCCGCCCGCGACCAAGTCGGCAGCTGGGCCGACGCAGTAGCGGAGCGGCGCGACTCGGCGCTCCTGCTGATGGGATTCGCCGGTGCGTTTCGGCGCAGCGAGCTGGTTGACCTGCGGGGATCAGACGTCGAGTTACATCCGCTCGATGGGATCCACATCCACATCCGGCGGTCCAAAACCGATCAAGAAGGACTTGGAACCGTGCACGCACTGCCGCGTGCCGAGCTGCCTGACCGTTGCCCTCCGTGTGCGTACGCGCGGTGGGCACAGGTGGTTGCAGCCTTCGACAGGGGAGGACGCCCCGCAGTGATTGCGCTGGTCTCTGACGATGGCGGCGTGCTTAGCGAGCACCTGTGCCGAGGTCGCACTGTCCCCGGGATCGATTCGAGTCGAGCGATTTTCCGTACGGTGGGGCGCACTGCCAACCTGTCGACGGCGCCTATGTCCGGCGCCGCAGTGCATGCCGCGATCCGCCGGCGCGCTGAGCGGGCCGGATACTCCGCGGCGGCGGTGACCAGACTCGGGGCGCACAGCCTCCGTGCTGGATTCGTGACGCAGGCCTTCCGCAACGGCGCTGACGCTCACGCGATCATGCGCCAGACGCAGCACCGGAGCCCCGCGATGGTCGAGCGCTACGCCCGCGAAGAAGCTCCGCTGATCGGCAATGCTGTCACGTCCCTTGGGCTATGACGGGGGTCGGGCCGCGGGAACGCGCCGTATGGCAGCTGTTCTGCGACTGGTGCACCGCCTCGGGACGTACGCCGCTGCCTACAGATCCGTTGACACTGGCGAAGTTCGTCGCCGCCACCCCCGCGAGTCAAGCCACCCAGCGCCGCCGAGTGGGGGTGGTCAACGCAATCCACGCGCGCGCCGGGCTGCCCACGCCGGGGCGAGCCGAGGCGGTGCGACAGTTGATCTATGACCACCGCCGCGACCAGTTGCGGGAACGTGCCATTGCTGCGGCCGGAGCTATCACCAGACTGCCGGACGAAGGCTGGCCGACAGCGCTGTTCGCCAGCCGGGACGCACTTCTACTTGTTCTGGCAGCTGCGGGGTTGCCCGCGACGAGAATCGGAGCACTGCGGATCGGTGATGTGTGCAGCGACCAGTCTGGGCACCGGATCTTTGTCCGTGAACAGAACGGCGAACTGCTTTCCACCCCGGATGATCTGGTGCATCTCGGGGTCTCAGCCGTGGGCATCCATCGGAACTGGGTGCGGATCAGGAGCATTCAGCACCGCCTGTCCAATCCTCGGTTTCTGGCGGCCTTCTTTCGAGGCGAATCGGTACCTGCTACAGGGCAAGCACCGCCGTCGCTGCCGCTCGTGACCCCCATCGACAGATGGGGCACGACTCCGATTCTGGATGTTCCACTGAGCGCGCCGTCGATCGCTCACATCGTTGCCACTCATCTGGCGGGCGCGCCTGTCGCGCACCGTCCGGTTAACCGACCCACACCGACGCTGGACCCAGAAGACGAGGCACCGGAACCGCCGCAGGTTCCAGAATTGGACCCTTCGATGTTCTCGCGCGGGGTCGCCGCTCGTTACCGCGCGGCTCAGAAACTCAGCGGCGTGAGCGCCACCCTCGACGACATCGAGGCGAAGGCTGATCGGATCCTGGCTGACCTCCTGAATCTTCTCAGTGACTGACGCTGGTGCGTGGTCCTGGTGGGCTGGGGCAATGCGCGGTGGACGTGACAGCAGAGCTGCTGTCACGTCCTGTGTTCCTGCGGCTCAACCCATCCCGGGGGCGGCGTAGCGCTGAACTGTGCCGGCTCCAGCCACAGCTGCATGTTGAGTTTCGATATGCCGTTCCCGCTGGAGACGGGAACGGCGACTGCGGCCAACCAGCCGCCATCGAAATCGGCGCATCCAGGCCACCTGGCGGCCTCGCTGCCACGGTTCGATCCGGAGACCGCCGCTTCTCACCCACATCGGGACCCCCGTCAGGCGCCGACCAAGATCGGGGAACAGAGTCTGGAAGTGAACCCATACGGGTCTGTCCACTCTGTACAGCGTGGGGTAGTCGTCGGTTGTCGCCCAGCGATCCAGGTCATCGAACATGTTTTCGAACGATACTCGATGGGGTGCCGAGGTCCTATGGGTCGCCCGGTTGGGATCGCTGACCGCGCTCAGGCGATGAGCACGGCAATGTACGGCCCTGCCGGGCGAAGCTCAACCACCTTGTCCCCGGCCTCAATGGCCTCCCGCAGGGCGGAGCGAGATCGATTCAGACCGCCGAAGTGCGATGCCTCTGTATGCGCGGCATCGGCGGCCTGGTGAACGCTACAGAACGCGCCCAGCGCGTTGATGTCATCGGCGACCTGGATCTGGATTTCGTAGTTCATGCCGGCAGGGTGGCAGATGCCGCGCAGGCTGCGTGCCCGTGGCGCGGAATCCGGGAGCATGGGGCGCAGCACTCCTGTACTCGTCGGTGACGCGTTCGGATGAGCAGTCACGGCACTTTCTCGTCGCGCCGCGCTCGCTGGCGCTGCGGAAACTGAAGCAGCGTTGCCTCGCGACATCCAAACGATCCGGAGGCGCCATCGTGAGAACGGTCCATTTCGACCATCAGAGTGTGACGTACCGACTGGAGATCGACGATCACGGTGATTCCGAATCCTCGGACACCGTGACGGTCTACGGCCCCGACGACAGCGAATTGTCCGACTACGATAGCTGCGCTCACGCAGACGAGGAGTTCATCGCCGAAGCCAAGCACGAGCTCGGGGGACTGTAGCGGACATGGACATTCCTCATTCGATCATCGACCCGGCCACCGCCGATCCCGATACGTTCTGTTACGTCGTCGCACTCAAGGATGACGAGTGGGACCACTGGGACTCGCTGGATCAGGCACTGAAGTACAACGCCGCTCGCCGATTCACCGGCCGCTGGAACCTGCGCGACCTCGTCACAGGATCACCGGTCGATTGGGACTATGCCGATGACGAAGTTGTGGTTCTACAGGTACTGGCTTGACCCTGATCGCAGCTCACGCCTTCCGGCGTAGCGACACCTGAACTCCCCTGGTCCGCGTGTCGGCGCCTGCCATTAGGTGCCCGTCCGCAATGGAGCGAGACTCACCGGCATGACCATCCACACGCCATACGAGGATCGGCTGGGACAGGTGCTTGCCGCCGGCACTACGAAAGACGCGCAGGTATCGGGACCCGCAGCCGACGACTTCGCTGACATGGTGAAAGCGCCGCAGCGATGACCGTATACGTCGACGACATGAGGATGCCGGCCCGAGTCGGCCGCCTTAACGCCAGGTGGTCGCACCTCTTGGCCGATACCGACGAGGAACTGCACGCCTTCGCCGACCGGCTCGGACTGCGCCGATCCTGGCACCAGAAGCCGGGGACGGCGATTTCGCACTACGACGTGACGGACACCAAGCGGGAGTTGGCGATTCGGCTCGGTGCCGTTCCGATCAACTACATGGGAGAGCAGTCCCGCGCGCTGATCCGCCGCAAGCGGGCTGAACTCGCAGGGCACTCGACAGCTGAACCGCGGGGACAGGGAGGTCCACGATGAAATCCCCGAGTCGAATCCAATGTGACCGGGGAACCTGTGCCCAAGCGGTTCGCCGATGTACCCGGGAGACCCTGCGGGGCAATGAGCTTGGGCGCGCGTCACGCTGGGATCTAGAGCGGCAGGGAGCTGCACAGTGTGTGATGCGGAGCGGAGACGGCGGGACTCGAACCCGCGGCCGGCATCTGCCGACTACGCCGTAGCAAGGCGCTGCATTCGCCACTCTGCCACGTCTCCAAAATCGAGATTGCGCCTAGATGCAATCTGCGTCGGGATAGTGGTATTCGAACCCACGAGCGCTTCGTCCCGAACGAGGCGCGCTGCCAAACTGCGCCATATTCCGGGTGCGGCACCGGACATGCCACACCGAGCCGGGTCACTCCTCGAAGATCCGCACCCCATACCCGTCGCCGCGGGTGTCTGCGCATCCGAAGCCGGCAGCCGCGACCGCAAGCATGACGTCGGCTGGATCTTCGCCGAGCAGTGCGAGTTCAGCGGTCGCGTGTTGCTCGGCTGTAGTGCGGTCGGGATGCTCGGAGCGTCCGAAATACTCACCGCTGCGGATCTTCTGGAACTCGCATACAAACATCGCCGTTTTCCTTTTCACCGGCGAGGTCGACGGGGGGGCGACCTCGATCACGCGAGAAGGTAGGTGCGCGAGGCTTTCCCTGCGCTACGCGGCGCGGACGTGCGCAGTCCTGGAGCCCCCAACCGGAATCGAACCGGTGACCTGCTCATTACGAGTGAGCCGCTCTGGCCGACTGAGCTATGGGGGCGGGTCCGGCGAGTAAGCCGGAACGGTTACAGGCCAAGCTGGGCGCGGTGTTCGTCAAAGTGTGCGGTGGCGGCAGCATCAACTTGATCGCGATCGTTACCGCGTTCGACCCAGGCGCAGTTCTGGCACACCGCCACCCGCTCACCGGACTCCCGATCAACATGCGCATCGACAGCGACCAGTGTGTTGCCCTGCTTGTCGACGAACGCCAGGTGCCGGACATCAGGGTGGCCGTCCAGATACCCGATGCGGTCCATGGCGTCGCTCCTCGCTCGCAGGAAGGTGGGCAGGGAAGGCCAGTATCTACAAGAATCCACACGACACGGGGGTGCGACGCGGCGGGGAGTCTGCGACCGGAATCGAACCGGTGTACGCGCGGCTGCTGCGCCCCTTCACCCCACCGGAGTACTTCACCGCTGGCGGACGCCCACACCGAACCTGCCTGCTATCGACTGCGGGCGTTCACCTTTAGTCGCAGGCCTTCTGGCTTGATGGTGATTGTCTCACTGGCTGTGAGTTCGTAGCCTGGTTCCGGTTCAAGCTCGAACTGATGCAGTATGGCGGCCAGCGTCAGCATGATTTCGTGTAGTGCGAACTGGCGGCCGATGCACGCTCGGGGGCCAGTGCCGAATGGTTTGTAGATGCGTGGCGGGAGACCGCGGAGGTTTTCGGCCAGAAACCGATCGGGGTTGAATTGCGCGGCGTCTGGCCCCCACGCGGCGGTATCTCGATGCGCGGCCAGGAGCAGCACGAAGACCCAATCCCCGGCTTTGAAGTGGTATTCGCCGCCGATTGTTGTGTCATGCTTTGCCTGTCGGAAATAGCCTGGCGCTACCGGCCACAGCCGTAGTGTTTCGTCGACAACGCGACGCAGGTAGCGCATCGGTGCGATGTCGCCGAATTCGCAGTCAGGAATGTCAGAGTCGGGCCAGTAGGTGTCGATCTCGGCTCGGCATGCGGTGGCGATGTCGGGGTTGTTGGCCAGATAGTGAAGGGCGAAGCCGATCGCGTTGGCCGATGTTTCGCTGCCCGCTACGAGCAGGGTCAGGATCTGGTTGATGATGTTGGCGTCATCGAGGGTTTCTCCAGTGTCGGGGTCGGGGGTGGTGAGCATGGAGTCCAGGATGTCCGCGTCGCCGGCCGGTGCCCCGGCATTTCTCCGCTCGTCGATGAGGGTGGAGATCTGCGAGCGCAGCCACGCTTTGTCTTGCAGGTGCTGGTTTCTCTGCGCTTTGCCGAACAACTTGGTGTAGAGCGGTATTGCGTCGGTGCGTCGATTCGCATAGCGGAGCTCTCGCAGCACGGTGGTGGTGAAAGGATCATCGCTGACTTCGTCGAGACGGTTGAACGAGTGGCCGATGCCGGCGCGGCCGATGACCTCGGTGGTGAACCGGTTGCCTGCTGCGGCGATGTCAATCCACTGGCCCTGCTTGGCATTCCATGAATCGACCAGTTCTCGCACGGTTGACACCATCGTCGAGTGGTAAGCCGTCATCGCTTTCTTGCTGAATGCCGGCGTCAGGATGTTGTGCGCTTTCCGCCAGTTCGGCTCATGGCTGTAGGCGGTGAACAGACCGTCACCTGCCACCGGGCGCAGTGCGCGCAGAGAGTGTCCGACATGCTTTTCCCACGACGCTTCGTCATTGATCTCGTTGACGAGATCGGTGCGCGAGACCACGATCGCCGGGAGGTCGAAGATGCGCTGTTCGAGGATGCCGTCGTAGGCCGTGATGTCCTTTGCCAGCTTCTGGCAGGGCTTGTTCACGTCGACGGTCAGAAGGTCACCGATGATCGGCATGCGCCAGCGTGAGTGAGGAATTGCGGCGGTGTCTTGACTCATGCTCGCTCCTGGGATCGGGGCTGGGCGGTCCGGCGCTGGCGAACAGCCGCCTGAGCCTCCGGCCACCAGGTCGCCAAGCGCAGCAGCTCGGCGGTTTCTTCTTCAAGGGTGGTCGAACGTGACTGCACGATGGTTGATGTGTCCAGCGGCGTTGGATCGACACCGGAATTTTTGGCGTTGATTGCCCAGGCGAGTCGCAGGGCCTGGGCTGCCGCGTCCCGTTGTTCTTCAGGCACGGCCCATCTGCGCAGATAGTCGGCGATGTGATCATCATCGATGCCTGTGACGTAGCCGCGCAGTCGCAGGATGGCGTCACGGATCTGCACCGTGGCCTGGTGCAGATCCAGAGAAGTTTTCTGCCGTCCGGACGCACGGGATTGCAGTTCGAATGCCACCGAAGGCACCGCCTCGATCATGCTTTCCTTCAAGGGCTGCAGTCTTCGCCAGTTGCGACTGGTGGCATCCCACCCGGCGCGGGCGTTGAGGGCGAGCACAACGGGCACTGTGCCGAGCACCATGGCCAGCGTCGATTCCCAAAAGATGCAGCTGCCATGCAGTTTGAGGCGGAAGTCCACGCTGTGCAGCCAGTTCAAATTCTCGAACACGTTGAGGGCGACTGCCTCGACGCAGGTGATGATGATGGATATCGCGATCGTGTAGCCGGCGACGGCCACCAGGCGCTCGTTGCGGTGGGCATCAGGGCGGATGAGTTCCTTGTGCACCATCCTGATGAGCATCGTCGCCATGGCCACATAGATTGTGGTGTCGAAAACCCATGCTGTGACGCTGGTCCATCCGCCGAACTGCTCGAGTGTTTGACCCGCATTACGCGCCGGGGTGCCAGCAGCAATGAAGGCCGCGGCCAGCGCGGCGGCGGCGACTCGATGGTAGAAGTGCCGTCGCCGGACACCTTCAGACGACGCACCGCTGTGGTTATTCGCCCAGACCGTTACGAACCCCATGAACTCCGTACAGGCGAAGATCAGCAGCACCAGCGAGATCTGTTGAGCATCAGCAATTGTGAGCAATCCAGACTCAATCAGATAGCTATCGATCACGGGCTCACGCAACAGGTTCGCCAGCAGCAGCAGGCTCAGCGTGCGGTTCAGATACCGCTCGTAGGAACTGGATCTGAAAAACGCATACCGCACCACGACGATCACAGCCATCAGGGCAAGTAGCGGCCATGTGATTGCGGCGGGAACTGTCGTCATCGCGACCGGAAGAACACGCTGCGCATCATCGATGCTTCGTTGCTGCGCTCCATTGCCGTCAGCATGAGGATGTATGCGAACATCTCAGCGTCACGTTCCTGGTCGACCTCAAACTCCTTGCGTCCCAACACTGCGAGAACACTTTCGGGATCGAGCGTGGGAAGTAGACCACGACACACTTCGGCCCTGTGCTGACCATCTGTGGTCGGTCGGACAGCGACTCCGTGACCGAGGAGCATATGCCCGATCTCGTGACAGACAATTTGGTCGACGTGGTAGTCCGACGTCCCCGCCTCATGCAGGATCAGATCATCAGAATCCCGGCGAAGCCACAGCCCGCACGGACTATCGATCAGCGAGGCAGTGTCGGTTGGGATCAACGTGATCGGCCGACCGCGCATGTCGGCAACCCCCTGCACAAAAACGTCCCGGTCCCATGGAGAGGGGATCGGGAGCGTTCGCGCTAGGTCAAGCATGTCTTGGTTGGACAGTGTCATTGAGAACCCCCGCTACAGGTCCGCCTGGTCAGGACTCGTCATCGGCATGATCGACAGGGGGCAGTTGCTCGACGCGTCGTGCCTGGTCAACCATTATTCGAATACTCTCAAGCGACTGTGGTGTCAGTCCAGACGCACGTGCGGCGATGTCACGCACTCCGGCATCTCGGAGAGTCTGTAGCAAACGCAGCTGGGCGTCAATGTTGGGGTCCGTACCATCGTCAATCAGGTAGGACGCAGGAACGCCGAAGTATGTAGCAATCGCACGAAGGTGAGCGATCGTGGGATTGGTTTTCATCCCTGACCTAAGCTGCCACAGGTAGGCGGAGCTGATCGATACGCCGGTCTTCGCGGTGATGGCCTCAGCTGCGGCAGCATTAGAGAGCGGCGATTCGGTCGGTTTCCGCATGATCTCGAACAGCCGATTGATCTTCGCTGCCAGTTCGGAGTCTTCTGCTTGGTCAGCCACGATTCACTCCATTGCGTATTTATGAGTTCTCGGTTAACGGTGCGTCTGTGTGCTCACGTTACTGCAGCGGTGGCTTGATTGGTACTTTCAGGTCCGCATCGGTGTTTTTATCCCGAGCCAGCGCTCACCTGTGCATCGCAAGAAAACACGATTGAAATGCGAAGATGCGCCCTTGGCAGTCCGCGGGCACTGGAATTCAGATGGGCGGCATGTTTGGCCGTCCGCGCGGCCCGCGGGGCCGTTCCCGTCCGAGGGAGACGTCTGGGGCGATGCGTGGGATTCGAACCCGACTACCTCCTGGACCACAACCAGGTGCTCTGCCGATTGAGCTACCACCGCCATGACAGGCCGACATACAGATCAGTCCGGCCGACGTCGCCGAACCGCCTGTCCACGGCCACAGAGGCGGAGCCACCCGCACCTGGCATCTCAACCGGGTAGGCAGTTCCAGCGCGGTGTTCAACCGTGTCGGTGCGCGGAGGGCGGGAGGATCGAACTCCCAAGAGCTTGCGCTTCGGCTGTTTTCAAGACAGTTCCCGTCGCCATCCGTCGGGTTGGCCCTCCCAGGGTGCGCCGGCCTGCTTTGGTCGGCGCGTCGTTGCTCCGGCGGGACTTGAACCCGCGACCACCGCATTATGAGTGCGGAGCTCTGCCAGCTGAGCTACGGAGCGTCAGGCACGGCGATGCTCCGTGCTGCTCGGCCTTGAACTCGATGGTTTTCGAGTCTCACCGGGTTTGCCGCGCCTGCCTCCTTCCCTCCCCATGGAGATCGGACGAGGGAATCGAACCCCGGACAGCGCGAACGTCGTTGCGGAGGCGGGATTCGAACCCGCGACCTCCGGGTTATGAGCCCGGCGGGCTACCTACCTGCCCTACTCCGCGCTGGCTGATACGGGCGGCGACACTGGTCTCGGGGCGCTCGCACCGACACCCGCCGCGGTAAATCGCGTTCGACCATGAAGCGTGGTCCCGGCTGGGTCCGAACGAGCGACCTTTCCATGCCGTGGAAGCGCGTTGCCAACTGCGCCGACGGCCCGCGGCTTCTCTCTAGTGCGAAGCTTCGGCGAGGCGAGGCTCCGGAATGCCCAACAGGGTCCGCAGGGCTTCAGCGTTTCCGTGAGCGTCATCGAGCGGATGGTGGGTGTGCCGGGTACGCCGCATCCCCTTCCACGATGATTGATCGTTCCACTTGCCGCGGGAGCCGGCGTAGAAGTCACCGATGCGCCGCGACGAGTGACCGAACAGCACTCGCCGGAGCTGTTCATCGGTGAAGCAGTTCAGCCACATCGCATCGAAGCCGTTGTTGTCGCTGACCAATGTGCACCGTGCGAGACCGAAGCCGTCGAGCCAGCGGTGCAGCGCCCGGGCCACTCCGCTGGCCTCGCGGGCGTGAGTGGCATCTGCGGTGTCGTGGCCGTCGGTGATCCAATAGGCGTCAACGATCGGTCGTCCCGCGGCGTCGAGTTCCACGACCGGCAGGGCCGGGGTGTCAGGGTGCGGATGAGCGCGGTACACGTGCCCATAGAACGACGCCCCAGTGACGACGTGGACCACGGCGAACTCGGTCATCAGACCTGACATCGGAGTCTTGTCAGTCGCTTCGACGTCCACGATGAACAGGTCTCCGACGCCGGCCGGCAGCAGGTGAGGATTACGCGTCATGGTTATTCCCCTCGTCATGCTCGAAAACCTGTGCCCCTAGACGGATTCGAACCGCCGACCGTCGCGTTAGGACCGCGCCGCTCTATCCGCTGAGCTACAGGGGCATATTTACGAGATCCCGTGCAGGTCACCTCTCGTCCGAGGATAGGTGCGGCGTCGTGGAGGTGCCTTCGCCAAGTGATACCAGGGGGATGGCGTTGACACAGGATCTCGCGGATTAAGCATCTACGCGGCGTGCGGAATGTTCCACTGAAGTGCCACGACACGCCGAAAGCAGTAGCGCCGACGGGAATCGAACCCGCGCATCCCCGAGGTGAAAGCCCGAGTGCCTAGCCATCACAGCACGGCGCCATGGACGAGACCGCGATCGTCGCCACGACCTCTGGATCCGACCATCGTTCGGTGATCGGAGATCTGCACGCCCGGCAGGACTCGAACCTGCGTTGTCCGGTTTTGGAGACCGGCGTCATAGCCGCTAGACCACGGACGCATAGGGGAGAGATCCCCGTAAAGCGGAAGACGGAGGCGCTGATCCCCATCGCCGAAGCGACCAACGGTGTTCGAAGCCGTGCGCGCCCGGGCGCGTTCATCTTCCAGATCTCGGCCGAAGATACGACCTGGTGCCCCCAGCAGGATTCGAACCTGCGACCCTCCGATTAAAAGTCGGTGGCTCTGGACCAGACTGAGCTATGGAGGCGAAGTACCCACGCCGAGAATCGAACTCGGAACCTCCTGCTTCGGAAACAGGCGCTCTATCCGCTGAGCTACGCGGGCTGAAAATCTTGTCGGGGTACCCGGATTCGTTATCTCTAGCGACTCCCGCACGTCCCGACCAGGGTAATTGACTCGGTGCGCCTCACATAAATCGGCTCCCCTTGTCGCTACGGTCGTATTTATCTGCAGCCATTCGTCAACGGCGTAGGAGCAGCGGGTGAGCGTATCGAACGTACGAGCTGTGGCCGTCACGATGCCTGACGGACGACAGGCGACGACCGTCGTCGACCATGATGGCCGCCCGATCGAAGATGTCGAAACCTTCCTCCGGTATCTCCGGGCGATGGACAACTCACCCAACACGATCAGGTCGTATGCCCGCCATCTCGCCCTGTTGTTCAGATGGCTCGACGCTCGCAGCGTCGACTGGCACCACCTCGATTTCGATGGCCTGTGCATGTTCGCGCAGGACCTTGCCGATGGATCCCTTCGCGCCCTCAAACAGGTCGGCGAGTATCGGCCACAAGCGCCTCGAGGTCGATCGACATGCGAAGCAGTGTTGGCTGCCGTTCACTCGTTCCTGACCTTCCATCGATTCGAAGGGCGTGGCCCCATGGACCTCCGCCTGTATCGAGAGGTGCAGGGAGGCAAGAGAACGTCCTACGACTTCCTTGCGCACGTCAGCGGTCAACGTAAGCACCACGAACGACGATTGAAGGTCCGGGGGCCGAAGGCCAAACCGCCGCAGATCGTCGACTTCGAGACTGACTTCAGCCGGCTGGTCCGGGCAGCGAACACCGCACGCGACCGACTCCTACTCAGCGCAATGTTCGATGGTGGGCTCAGAATTTCCCAGAGCCTCGGGATCCACCACGAAGACCTCGACATCGCCCGCAAGCGAGTCCGCGTCATCCGCCGGACCGACAACGTCAACGGCGCTCTGTCGAAGCAGCGCACTGAGTTCACCGTTGACGTACCGAAGCGATTTTTCGACTACTACGCCAACAGCTTGGTAGACGAACAGCTTGCACTCGGCATTGACAGCGACTACGTGTTCGTCAATCTCCAGCTACAGAATCGCGGCCGGCCGATGCAATACGCCAATGCCATACAAGTCATCACTGGTATCGGCAAACGAGCAGGTATTGCACTCACCCCACACGTGCTGCGACACACCCATGGGACGGCCCTCGCTAAAGAGGGCTGGTCAGCACCTCAAATCGCAAAGCGGCTCGGACAGTCGTCGGCAATGAGCGCAGACAAGTACATCCACTTGGCCGATGACGACATCGCAGACAAGTACTGGCAGAGCACCATGGCTAAGGCCGAATCGTGACTGCCGACAAGGCGCACAGGAAGGCCCGGCCATCGACAGCTGACCTCCAAGTTCCCGATGGCCCCTGGAATGTCGATGTGTGGCACATCGAACGACCGCCACGCTATGCCACATCCGGCAACGTCTCATGCGCTGTAACGATCTGCGATCGGCCAGCTGGCCGATCTGACGGCGATCCGGTCCGCGCCACCGACGTTTTGTGTATCGCACACCGGCGACGGTATATGCGCGACAAACACGCATCCGATGTAGCCACGTTCGTTAAGGACCAAGCCAGTCGCGGCCCGATCTGCAAACCACGTGGAATGGTGACGCCGAAGCCGCACTTCCCTCCGGTCGACTTCCGGCTGGTTTCGCACACACTCGCCACCGAGCTGAGATACATAGCCGCAATCAAGACCACGCGGATGAGATGGCATGAGCCCGAATACATCTGCAACGTACTGCGCGGGGCAATCGAGCTAGCAGTCAAGTACAACATCGGCAGTCTTCTGGAATTTCCACTGCCCCCTGCCGACATCAAAAACAGCGCTTCGCGGTTGGAGGGGGTCTGCTGCACGATCAGGTGACAGTTTCGGTCACGCGGCCTGACTGGCCGGTGCGGTCATGATGGCTTCGAATTCGATCGGGGTCAACCGCCCGAGGCCGGTCTGGCGGCGGCGCCGGTGGTAGGTCCGTTCGATCCAGGTGACGATCGCGATCCGCAGTTCTTCCCGAGTGTCCCAGCGACGGCGGTCCAGGACATTCTTCTGCAACAGGCTGAAGAAGCTCTCCATGGCCGCGTTGTCGCCGGCCGCCCCCACCCGGCCCATGGATCCGACCATGTCGTAGTTACCCAGTGCATGGACGAATTTCCTTGACCTGAACTGAGATCCGCGATCGGAATGCAGAATGCAACCAGCCACCTCGCCACGCCGCGCGACCGCACTGTGCAGTGCCTGGGTGGCCAGTCGGGACTTCATCCGGGAGTCGATCGAATACCCGACGATGCGGTTGGAGAACACATCCTTGATCGCACACAGGTAGAGCTTGCCCTCGCCAGTGCGATGCTCAGTGATATCGGTCAGCCACAACTGATTTGGTGCATCAGCGGTGAAGTCACGCTCGACGAGATCGTCATGCACCGGTGGTCCGGCCTTGCCGTTCTTGCCGCGCTTCTTACCGAACACACTCCACCACCTGTTGTCCGTACAGATCCGCCAGCCGGTGCGCGCCGCCATCGGCTCACCGGCATCACAGGCCTCCTCGACCAGGTAGCGATAGCCGAACTCCGGATCCTCGTGGTGGGCATCGAACAGGGCGTTGGCGCGGTGGGCCTCGATGAGTTCGGCGTCGGTAATGGGTTTGGCCAGCCACCGGTAGTAGGGCTGGCGGGCGAGCTGCAGGACCCGGCACGTCACCGCGACGGGAATCCCGTCGGCGGCGAGCTCTTTCACGAGCGGGTAGAGCCTTTTCCCGGCAGATTGGCCTGCGACAGATACGCCGCAGCCCGGCGCAGCACCTCGTTCTCCTGCTCGAGCAGCTTGATCCGTTGCCGGGCTTCGCGCAGTTCACCGGACTCGGTGGTGCTCTTGCCGGGCTTGGCGCCCTCGTCGATATCGGCCTGGCGCATCCACTTGTGCAGCGTCATCGGATGCACCCCGAAATCGGCGGCGACCTGCTCGATCGTCACACCGTCATCTCGGTTGCGAGCGACCCGCACGACATCGTCGCGGAACTCACGGGGGTAGGGCTTGGGCACAAAGACATCCTCTCAGCCCGCCCGTCATGGGCAAGCCAACTCAGATGTCACCTATTCGTGCAGCAGACCCAGGCGATGTTTCCTGGGCAGGTCCGCACAGCGATCACCGGAGACTTCGCCTTGGCAATCGTCGGCATGCGCCGACTGCTCGACGAAGCCACCGCCGACCTGTCCGCCTCCAACGTCTGGCATCCATCAGAATTTGACCTGTCCGGGCGTATCAATGTCGTCGCGGACGGATTGATCTACTGGACAAAAATGGAATGCCTTTGGCTGCGGGAGGGGCTGAAGACACTCGCTCGCGAGCAGCTTCGGTCTGGCTCGCGCGCATGGGGAACTATCGGGACCTACGTGCGTGCTGGTTCGATCTTCAGTCGGTACCTCAACGAGGAGATCGGTCAGATCGAACCCGCCGACATGTCTCGCGAGGTATTCCTAGATTTCGTAGCATGGGTGCGCGACGAAGACAGCACGGAAACGGACCTGCATGCCGTCAATACGCTCGCACGATTGCTCAATGATCTGAAGATCGAAGGCATCGTGCCGGAGTTGCCTGAAACGGTGTTTCTGCGGCGCGGCGAGAACGCAATTCCGAAGACGCGACATCCGAAGCCATTTCCGGCCGACATCCTTGAGGCTATCGATCGTCTACTTGCCGACGAAACCGCGATGCCTCCGGCGGAACGGTTGATCCTTCGACTGTTTCGTGCGGTCGGCCCGCGGGCCAGCGAGGCACTGATGCTGCCGAACGACGCCGTCACCTACACCGACGGCCGGGGTTACACCTTGGAGTACTTCCAATCCAAGATCCAGGACTGGCGTCGAGTCCCTCTACCGCCAAAGCTCGGCGGCGATCTTGTAAGACAAAAGCTATGGGTAGCACGAACTTACGGTCCATCTTGCAAATGGATGTTTCCGTACGCGGGCCGCAGGCCGCGCACCAATAGCGTTGTCAATCCCGACGGGCCGTCACCGTGGCCCTTCGCCCGCTTTCGGAACTTTGTATGGGGTTTGTATCGGGAGCACGGCATCGTCGGCTCTGCCATCACCGGCGAGACCCTGAACGGCGCACACCTGCATCGATTTCGGCACAGCATCGCCACTGGGCTGCTCAATGAGGGCTGGAGCCAGTACGAGGTCCAAACCTTCCTGGGTCACAAGAGCCCGACCATGATGCAGGCATATGCCGAGATCAACGATGACAAATTGCGCGACAAGTACCTCGAATTCATCAACAAATCCGTGGACATTGACGGCCAAAATGTTGAACCCCCAGATAACGCAACCGTCGATGTGGAGCGCCTCCGCGACCGCTTTATCCGGTCAACATTGCCCAACGGGTTCTGCACGCTGCCTGAGAAGCAGAAATGCGAGTTTCTTCCCAGCCCGTGCTTGAGCTGCACGTTCTTTCGGACGACTCGAACGTTCCTACCGGTTCACATCCGCCAACGCGACGAGGCAATCAGGGAACTCGATATTGCCGAAGCCGACGGCCGGCAACGCGCGGCTGAAGCGCACGCGAGTGTCGTCACGCGGCTCGACACCATCATCGATGGACTCAATCAGGTACCCGACGACGAGGAGGACTGCGGCGATGACTGAGACCAACACCGCCCGCGTCGATCGTCTTCGCGCTGCGGCGGCACGAAAGAGCGCAGATGCGAAGGCACGAGCTCGGCGCGCTCTGGTTTCGTTGGCAAATCGTGGGGCGCCGATCAATTTCAATACGGTCGCCAATGAGGCCAGCGTGTCAAAGGGGTACCTATACGGTGATCCGGACCTCCGTCACGAGATCACCGAGCGCCGCCGACAACCTCCGCGCCTACTCGAACCAGGGCCACGTAGCGCTCGTTCAAAAGCGGCTTCGGCCGAAGTCAAGCTGGCGGTGGCCACCGACGTCATCCGACAGCTACGAGCTGAAAACGAACAGCTCCGGGGCGAAAACGCAACGTTGCGTGGTGATCTTCTTGCAACACATCAAGCAAGCCGCCTACGCAGCAAGTCCACCGAGCCTCCAGACAAAGGCATTCTCGGACCAGGTGCCGAGGCATAACGGCGTCAAACAGACACCGGCTCGAAATCCAACTGGCCGACGTTCGACGAATCACCCAGCAGGAGCCCAGATGACCGCCGTCAGCCCTGCGACGGAGAAGAAGCTGCGCGACGCGTGCAGCGACTCCTGTCAGACAAGCCCAAACGGACCGACGGGCGGCTCGCCAAAGCGAACCCGCATGTCGAGGCCGCTGTCAGTCGCGCCACCATGAATCGGGCCGACGCCGTAATCGCCGACTGGAACTCCGCCGTGGGCGCACAATCTGCGCCACGTGACGTCGAGCTGCAGGAAACGGTCACCAAGCTCAAGCAGACCATCGCAAAGCTGCGCCAACACAACACCGACCTCGAACGAAAGAACCAAGCCTCCGTCACCGTCATCGCCGAACTCCACGCACAACTCCGCGCGGCTCGCGGGCGCTGAACCGCGCGGCACTGTCACGCCATTGCAGGGCCGTCAAGCGCGCCGCCGCTGGTGACTGTGGCGCACCACCCGGGAGATTCACCGGTCGCGACCCAGACAGAACTCACGAAGACATCGTGCGCCCAGACCAGTTCCTGCATCTAGAGCACGATGTTCTGCGGTCCGACCTCGGCGATGGACTCATTGACGAACTTGACCGCCAGTCCCAGTTCGACGTCCCACGAGCAGTTGTACATGAGCGCAACCACGCGGTCGGTGGAGCTGCGACGCGGGAGCGGAACCTGGAAGAAGTCCGGTGTCACCAGAGTGGACAGGCCTTCTTTGCCGTCGATGATCGGCATGAGTCGGTCCGCATCGTCGCCGAACTGCTCGCGCAACTCCGGCTGGCGCTGGAGGTACTCGAAGTAAAGGGCATCGTCGGCCTGCCCGCAAAGCTCGGCCTTGCGGGCAGTGAACTGCTCTACAGCGTCACGCTGGACAGGCTCTACCGGATCGGCTTCATCCCAGCCCCCCAGGGCCATGCGCACGGTCACTTCACGTCCAAGAAACAGGATGGTGTAGCTGCCCTCCCAGCCTCCGACTTCGCTGAAAGTGATGTCTCCGAATACGGGATCGATCATGTGGCTGGCCTCAGTCCCGCCCGTTCAGCGCCTGTTCGTGATCGACCGCACCAGTGCCTGCGCCGATGCCAGATCGTCGCCGCTGTCGAAGTACACGGCCAGCTGCATGTGGCCGGCGCTGCTCACCACGAAGCCGTAGAGCGCCGGCAGCCTCGCGTCGCCGGCCCCTTCGGCGAGGCGGTACGTCAGGTAGTGCACACCGTCCTTCTCCCACTCGGCGTGGTCGAACCCCCGCGGTGAGACGTGGCCCTTCACCTGCCGCAAGCGCTCGGTGGGGGCGTCGTTGCGGGGGTTGCCCCACGGGGTGAGCATCGCCGTCAGGCCCGGCCGCCAGAACACCGCACGCGACGAGCCCGCGTCCTGGTCGATGCGGAAATTCATCGGTTCGGGCACCGCGAGCATCCAGTCTGCCGTGAGCTCGTGGTAGCCGTTCACGACGGGGAACTGCGGGTTGAGCGCCGGCGGTGTCGGCTCATCTGGATCCCGCGGCGCGCCCTCCGGATCCTCCACGAAGGCGTCCCCGTGCCGGATGAACGCAGCCCCTGGCGGAGCCTGCAGGTACGGCAGGATCGCGCGGTCGTAGTTGGCGACCATGTTGAGCGACACCATGTTCAGGTGGCTGGGGTCGGCCAGGTACTCCGGCGTCTCGTCCCCGGCGGTGAACACCCAACCCGAGCCGTCGCGGTACATGTAGCCGACTGGGCTGCCGTTCACGACGATTCGGTCGGTAACGAGGCAGCCGTCCCCTGGAGCGAGGCCCGGCACGATGTCCTCGGCTGACAAGTAGAACTTCTTGGGCGCCACGAACGGCACAGTACCGGCCCTGCGCCACGTGCTCTCCCCGTCAGGCCTTGGCCGTTCAGACCTCCCGGCGCCCATGTGCGGTGTCGGTGCTGAACACGCTGTAGAAGTAGGCGACGCTGTCGGTGTCGCCGTTGTCGACACGCTTGAACGCCTTCCCAATCGGGTTCGCATGTGCCGCGGTGGACGCGCGATAGATGGTGAGCGGAAACGTGTAGCGGGCGACTTCGGGTGGGGTGTCGACCCATTCGTAGTCGGCGTTGCGGACGAGCACCTCGCCGACGTAGCAGCCGAACACGAAGATGGTCTCGGCCACCGCATCGGAGCCCGGCTCGCGAAACTCTTCCAGGATTCCGTCCACGAGACTCAGCGAGGCCGGGGTGTAGTCGAGTTCGACACCGGACACGTTGCGGGCGGCGTCAACCGCACGCTGGGCGAGTTCGGGGGCATGCTGCCGATCCGGTGGTGCGGGTAGCCGGATTCCTCGTCCCGTCCATGCCGGCCCGGTCACCGCCGGCACCCCGGTCAGTTCCGCTACGTCCTCGATTCTGGCGATGGCTACTGTCCTTTCGCCTTCTGCTCGATCAGCACGATGAGGTCGTCGGGGAAGCCGGCGATCCGGCCGATCATCACCAGCGGGGAGTTCTTGCCCTCGGTGCGGTTGGGGTCGGCGCCATGGTCCAGCAGCAACCGCACCATCGAACCGTCGGGACAGGTGCGGCTCTGCTTCATGATCGCCATCCACAGCGGAGTGTTGCCCCACACGTTGATCGGATCGACGTTCGCGCCGGCACCAAGCAGCGCCTTCGCGAACTCGACGTTGCCCCGGTCGGCGGCGATGTGCAGCGGAGTCATGTCTTCGGGACCGGGGGTGTTGATGTCGGTCCCGTCGGCGAGTTCGACACCGAACGCCGCGACGTCGTTGTTCATGACCGCACGGTGGATCGGCTTGAGGGGATCGATCTTGGGCGGGCGACCGCTACGAGCCATGGCGATGAGCCTCCGTTATGGGAATCGGGATGGTGGGTGCCTCGGCGTTCACGGTAGCGACCGCAGTGAGGAATGCGTCATGCACGGCGTCCGACAGCTCGGTGACGTCATCGCGTAGCCGGGCGCGGGCGTCGGCGCTGATGAACAGGCCGTGCAGGGTCAGCGAGCCAGCGCTCCGTGTGCTGCCTCCCATGACGTAGGTGCTGTACTGCGCCCACATGCGGCGCCCGGCGGCGGTGAAGTAGCCGCTGCTGCGCACCGCGCACGCCTGCTGCCCTTCGGGCACCGTCAACTGGTGCGTCGTGAGCGACTCGGCGCCTAGTCCGCGCAAGGTGCAGTCGTTGTGCTCGGCGATGACAGTTCGCGGCGGCGAACCTGTGAAACGGTAGACACTGATGGTTTCGCAGCCGTCCCACCCACCGTCCGCGCGAACTTGGGCCACGGCCGTCCTCGTGGGTTGGACGGATCCCGTATCGAGCTGGACGACCTGCCACGTGTCCGGAACAGCCAACTGCCACAACCATTCCGGACCCTCCTGTGGCCGCAGCTGGCTGAGATCGGTGACGTAGGGGGCGACGGCGTCGACAACCGACTCCACCGTGATCAGTCGACGGTGGTCGTTACGGTGGTCCGAGTCTGGGTGGGTCATCATTTGAACGGGTAGGCCAGTTCGCTGCCGATTTTGCCGAGGATCGCGAGGAACGCGCCGATTCCCGCCACGACCCCGGTCGCCTTCCCGGCTTCCTCGGGAGTGACGTTCACGTCAGGCATGTGGACGGAGATGTCGGGCGGGCTCCACCCGGGTGACGGAGCGGCCGGCGCGGGCGCGGGCAGGGTGTCGACGTTGACGCCGATGGGACCGCCCAATGGGTTATGCGTGTACTCCCCGCCGCCCGCGCCGGTGAGCCACGGCGGCAGCGGCGGTGTCGGAGCGACGGGTGGAAGTCCCGGGACGGGCGAGTGACTGCCGTCGAAGGAGGGCAGAGCGACCGGCGGATGGTTCAACACATTCGGCAGGTTGGGCGGCAGCGAGATGCTCGGCGCCGAGTTGCTGCCCGCCGCAGCGTTGGCGCCGGCCTGCAGGCGCTCCGGTGTCCAGGCTGGATTTGGGGCGTATGGGCTGTGGTCCTCGTTGGCGTGGCCGGAGTTCTCTGCAGGTGTTTCTAGCCGGAAGGGACTATGGCGATTCACGAAGTCGTTGAGCTCCTGTTGCGTCCAGCCCTCCTCCATGGCTTGCCTCAGGATCCGCCAGTTCTCGGAGCCGAAATCGTGTCCGAGGTGGAATCCTCCTTGCGCTGGGATGGTCATCGCCCCTGGCGTTCCCTCTGCGACAGGCCTGCCCGTAGTCTCATCGACCCAAATCAACTCACCCGCGGCATTTCGCGCGGCGGGGATCACATCACCGCTGACGTCCGACAGGAAGTCGCCTTCCGGTGTGCGGAGCGCATCGGCGAAAACACCCAGCCGTGTTGATAGTCGAATGTAGGGCCGACGCAGCTTCGACATGAAGTTGGCGGCGGCCTCTTCGGCCTGCGCATAGGCATCACCCGCGTTCAGACCACGGCTGGACGCTACTAGCAGACCCTGGCGGAGCTCGCTTTCGAGCTGCGCTGCTTCAGCCGCAGAAAGATCCTGTCCGTTGAGCAGGTCGTTGAGGGCGGCTGCGACCTGGGCGTCGGACATCGGCCCCGACCCGTCGTTCGGTGCGCCCACCGCCGGCTGATTCGGATCTGTTCCGTCTGTCTCGTTGTCGACGAATCGAACGGTGCCGTCACGCCCCTCGCCCTCATTCTCGAACTTGATCCCGTCTAGCTCAGCGGCTTTCGCCTCCAGCCGGTCACCGACGAAGGTGTCGGTCTGGACGAGCCGCTGGGCGTACCACCGGATGTCGTCGGCATGCTCCTTGGCAGCCCTGTTCCGCTCGACGATCGTGTTGATGTCCCACCGGCGGGTGTCGGTCGCCGTGAGGTCTTCACCGACGCTGAACCCGTCGTTCACGGCGGTGGTGATCGCGTCGAGGAACTCGCCCTTGGCGGCACGTACGTCATGGCCGCCGCTCTCGGCGATGTCGGCGGCCTCGTTATGAACGTCGCGCTGCCGGCGCACTACGCCGAGGTCAGCCGTCACCCGGTCCAGTGCGGAGTCCTTGCCGTCACCCGCCCACGTGGTTCCGCCGGGAGCGGCGACGCCCTGGCGGTGCTCGTCGAACAGGGCGACGGACTGGCTGCCGATCGTCCGCAGCTGGGTAGCGGCGGCGTCGAGGTGCTCCGTCGGCCAGTTCTCGAGCTCCGACCGGCTGGGCAGGGCGCCGCCCACGCCGGGAGCAGCAGGGCTCACACGCTCACCGTGGTGATCGCGTGGCCGCCGTCCTCGTCGGTCGTGTCGTAGCGTGCGGCGCTCACCGTGAGGTCGCCGGACTGACCGCTGATCCGGTTGGACTGGCGGGTGCGGGCGGACTGGACAGCGGCGAGGATCGCGGCCACACCGGCCTGACTCGGGGTTGTGCCCCGTCCGCCTTCCAGAATTCCGGTGGCCAGCGCCGCTGCGACACCGTCGCTGTTGGCGGCCGCGCTGCGTAGACCAGCCGCGTCAACATGAAGGTCGTTCGCCATCGCCAATCCCCCAAACCAGCCACACCCTGGTCGTGAGCGTAACTCACGATGTGCACCAGGGCTGACGGCAGTTTAGTGTGCGGTGGCCTCGGAAACGGGTGGAACCGATCCGAGTGCGCGTGCGTCTAAACGGTCGTGGAAGAGTCCGCAGAGGACCTGGACCTGGACCGGCTGCCGGCCGTCGTGGAGACCTACTTCGCCCAGGAGCGGGCCTGGCACCGGCTGTTGCGCGGGACCGGGCTCCAGGACGAGACGGCCTCGCGGGCGGAGTTGGCGCGGTGGGTACAGCAGTAGCGACTCAGCTAACCGCTACGTGAGGCGTCGGGGGCGCGAACTCCGACAGCCCCGTGTACTTGATCAAGTCGTGCAGCGTGTTCGCGGTGAACACCTTTCCGCGCGTCGCCACGATAAGCTGACCAATGTCTTCCCGGCGGACCCCAAAGCCGCGGCCGTCGATGCAAGCGACCACCTCGAACGCCGGTTTACCCGCCCGCTCACGGTCGTCGCGCATTGTCGCCAGCCGCAGGATGCGGGTCACCTTGTCGCGAGCGGTGCCGTCATCGCCCGTAATTTTCGCCTCGATGATCACCGTGGGCGCCAGTTCGTCGGGCGTGAAGAAGTCGGGCGCCTGATCGAAGCCGGGCACCCGCTCGGCGCGCTTGGTTTTGCGGAACGGGATGTGCGCGGCGGCGAGCACATCCTCGATCGCGTTCTCCATCACGTCGCCGACCAGTTCCGACACTCCGTCGCGGTGACTGGAGAATGGCCGACCCAAGTAGCGTTCATAGAGCAGCACCGCGTACGGAACATGCTGCTCGGCGACGTAGCGAACCGAGTCCAGCCCCTCCTTCGTGTCGATCTTGTCAAGGCGGTGGATCATTCCCTCGGGTGCTTCCGCCGCCCCGTCACCGATGGCCTTACATGCCGCGGTGAACAGCGCCGCGGTCCTCGTGACCGTGATGGTCGATGTCCCGCCGCGGGTGTGGAAGTAGTTGTGATCGGTCCGCATGTGCTTGTCGAGCCCACGCGCCCAGTTGTTAGGGAAGCTCTCGCCGGTTTCCTCCTTGGCGAGGTCCTGCCACTCGGGCGGCGTCACGCCGATGATCGCCCGCAGAACGATCCCAGCTACTGCATTCTTGCGAACCGCATCCCAGCACCGGTCGACGGTGAGTGTCTTGAACCCGCCGGTGCACAGGCGCAGCGCCTCGTACCCCTTCTGGAAGTCGGCGTATTCGAGGAACGTCGCTCCTCTCGGCAGGAGCATGAACTGTGAGGTGAGGTCGTCGAACGTCGCCTGCACCAGGTTGTCGAGATTGGCCTGCAGTTCATCGGCGCTGAGCTGGTAGGGGCGCACTGTCATAGGGTGATCGGCTCCAGTTCGTCTCGGATGGCGGCTACGGCGGCCGCGGCGGCTTCGAACCGCTGCTCCAAGGGCTCGTCCGCGGGCCAGGTGTCCCGCAGACGCCGAATCGTCGCGGCGGCCAGGTGCCCGGCGGTGAGGCACGCGATGTCGCCGGCAGTCGGCTCGTACGGCACTCCCCGCATCGCCTCGACGTCAGTGCTAACCAGCTGCGCGATGGTAGGCCGGGAGACGGTGAAGTTAGCAGGAGGGCGCCGGCACACGAACACCGAGTCGAGGATCGACGACTTGGTTCCGGCGATGTGCAGCGACGCCGACATCTCGCCCGGAGTCACCAGGACCCGGGTGCAGGTGAGCCCCGCGTCGAGGATCGCAACGATGAGCGGCACGTACGCCTGCGGGTCGTTATGGTGGTACGTGAACACCAGCGGCGCACCGGGTTTGAGTGCCGAAGCCATCTGGCAGAACACCTCGCTGAGGCCTGCGGTGAACTCCCGCAGCCCCCGCAGCAGCGTGACGTTGCCAGTCAGCTCGTCGTCGGTCCGCGTCGTCTCCGGCGCGAACTGGGCGTGTGCGCCCATGAACTTGCGCAGCCAGACGTAGCAAAAGTCCATCAGCTCGGCGTACTGGACGTTGTCGAAGTATGGGGGGTCGGTGAACACCCCGTCCAACGAGTTCGCGCGCAGCACCAACTTCTGCGAAGGTGCGCTCGACAGCCATGCCGCTTGTGGTCGGGACTCCGGCTCCGACTCGATCAGCGGCGTCTCGATCGACTCCCCGGCGACCGGGTGGATCACCTTCCTCTTGCCCTCGTAGATCACCTCGTACGGGTCCTTGGCGTACTGCTTGGCCTTCACGTACTTGGCGACGAAGTGGACGAACGAGCCGGAGCCCACCTTCGGGATGCCGAGCAAGCTGTTCTCGCACGCGAGCAGCGCCACTGGGAAGCCGTGCACCGCGAACACGTCCTGGCACTTGAGCGCGTAGGTGTCGTAGCGGCACAACAGGTTCTGGTACCGCAGGAAGTCGCTGAACACCGTCGCAAGGGCGTACCGCACCTCGGCGTCGTGCACCTCGGCGATGCGCTTCATCAGAGTGCCGAGCCCCAGCAGCTGCCGATCGCTGAACATCTCGTTCCAGTGGTGGTATCCCCAGCGGTGAAGGCGACTGGTCTCGTCGCCCGCCGGTATGGCATCGTCGGGGATCAGCAGACTATCTCTAGTGGCTCGGAGCAGCTTCGCCGCACGTTTGATGCGCGCGTGATCCTGTGCGTCCGGCGTCTTGAACTGCCGGCCCTGCACGTCCCTGTAGCAGTGCTCGCAGTGGTACTCGATCCCGTACAGCCGGTGCCGCGGCGGGGCTCCCAGCCGGGGCGCGAACTTGAACTGCTCGCCGCAGTGGTGGCACGTCGCCGTGCCGCGTGTAGTCGGCCGGCGAGAGAGGTCGTAATCGCACTCGGGACACCGCGGCGTCTTCGTCTCCGGGATCTCGCGCAGCGCGTCGCAGTCCGGGCAGTGGTACACCTCGCGGGGGTGCCGCACAGCTTCCGCAAGCCGCAGCCCAGGCAGCAGATCGACGGTTTCGCCGCAGGCCGGGCAGCCACACTGCTTGACGAGGTGGAAGTACTTCACCTGCGCGTTCCCAGCGCACTCCTGGCACTTCGTCTGGTACAGGTCACCGAGTTCGTCCCGAACCTCCGCAATCACTCGGTCCGCCTCGCACTGGAACGCGTCGAGGTCCAACGGAGCTACACCTTGGCGCACCGTCCAGTAGGACATCGGGTTCACGTCACAGCCGACGACACTTAGCCCCATCCGCGCGGCCTCGTACACAGTGGTACCGCCACCCATGAACGGGTCGGCAACGATGCCGGTGAGGTCGTGCGGCAAGGTGTAGGCCTCGGCCAGCGGTCGGTCATCGAACTCGGCGTGCAGCAAGGACCGGAAAACAGATCCCGGGCGCCGGGCGAACCACTTGTGGATCTGGATGATCGGCCGGTACGACTGCTGGACTTGCTTCTCGCGCAACGCAAGCTGTGCGACGAACGTGGCGTCGAAGCGGGTTTCGAGTCCGCCCTGGCGGACGTCGCCGCGTCGTCGTTTCGAACCGGTGGAGGGACTCACACGATGACCATACGCGGCGGGTGTGACAGTCCCCGGGAGGCGAAGACCCATGCCGCTATGAGTGTGCAGCACCCCTCCGACCCCCTCACACCCGCGACGACCAGTTCGGCGCGAACGGCAGCAGTTTCCGACTGGACGTGCTGACTATTCGCTGGTCCTGCTGCCGCACCGGGAGAACAACACGCCGCGGTGCCGGCGCTTCATCGGGCGATTCGGGGTTCCACGCGTCCTCGGAGGGGAGGCCAGGCCCCGACATGTGCATGTCGATGCCCCCGAAATTGTCGTTGGCGTCCTTCTTTACCAACTCGTGTACGAGCGTGCGCACGTGGGCTCCCTCAGCCGCAACCGGGCCGTGGACGGCGTCTCGCACCTTCTGGGCAGCGACGATCGACACCTCGCCGGCCTGCCCCGTGTAGCGACGCCGGGCGACATTCCACAGCGACGACACCGCCTGCTGGATCAGGAAGGACACTTCGATGTCCTGATCCGGGAGCGTGCGGGTCAGCGACACCCACCACTCCGTTCCGCCCTTCGCACCCGGTGTCTGGGGCTTGTGCAGGTAGGCGAACTGCGAACCCGCCACCAGCGGGATCGGGTCACCACCACCTGGCGGGGTGAACACCATCTGAGTGCTCTCGTCGGTGTGCACCACGGTGAGGCCATGCTTGGCCGCGTTGTACAAGAACGACTCGGACAAAACCGTGTCGGCGGCGGTCTCCAGGAGCAGCTGCCACGCGGTGACCGTGCCTTCGAACTCGCCGTCCTCCGCGTTGAGGGCCGCCTTGGCGGGGTCCGTACCCCCGAGGAACACCTGCTTCACGTCGTCGCGGTCGAACCCGGCCTGCAGGGCGGCGCTGACCTTCCCCTTGAACTCGGCGAAGCTGACCGACGCTGCCATCCCGAGCCACGGGCAGTCCTGCTTGTCGACGTGCGCGAAGAACAGCCGCAGCAGCATCTCGCAGGCGTGGTGCAGGACGAGGACGCACTCGGTGCGCACGTAGCGGTCGCGAGCCTCCTTCGACGGAACCGGCGCACCGACGCGGCGGGAGACACCCACGACCCGCTCGGACTCGTACGCGGGCACCAGGGCCTCGGCTGGCGCCAACATCAAGGTGAGGGCCTCGATCTTGGTCAGCAGGTACTCGCTCGGGTCGTCCTCGTAGAAGGTGGCGTTGAGTTCGGAGAACAGTTCGTGCGCCAGTCGCGGGCCGGCTGGCGCTGCGGCCTTCGGCTTGCGGGACCTATTGCGGTTGCGCGTCATCAGCGCAGCGTAGGGCTGGCCACCGACAGCGCGGGCGCCCCTGCTCGACGCGAGGCGCCGTCGCGACACGGCCCAACTTGCGGGACGTGACACGGCGGGTGCCCGTCAGGCCTTAGTACGGCTCCGCCGCGTAGAAGTCGTCAATGGTCCACTCGTCCGCCGACACCGCCAGCGTCTCCGTCGAAGTCACCTGTCCCCGCCGATTCATCGACCGCGCCACTATCTCCACGTCGAGCCGCTCCGGCGCTGTCAGGGCCGCAACGATGGTGGCGTCGAGTTCGCGCGACCACTCGCCGGGGCGAAGGTCACCGACGTCCCACGTGATCTCGAACAAGTCATCCAGTTCGGTCACCGATCCTGACCGGCTGTGAATCGGTACGAGATCCTCCACGCTGGCGCCGACCCACGCTGCGGGCTGCTGGCGGAATTGGTCCAGATGGTCCGGCCACTTCGGTTTCTCCGGCCAGTGGCCGGCCCGCGGCGAAGTCGTGTAGACCAGCACGCGGTTCTTCGGGACGCGAACGGTCAGCTGCACTCCGGAAACCGGATCCTCCGTGTCGTTGCCCACCTGGAAGTACACGGCGTTGGCGTTCTCGTCCCGCACGATCGCCCGCAGCACGTGGTTGGGAAGTGCTCGACCCAGCTTCGCAAGGTAGGTCTTCACCCGCTGGTCGAACGCAGCGGCGGCGTTGGAATCAACGAGCCGGTGGAGTGACCCCAGCCCCGTACTCCCGGTAAACAGGCTCGACAACGACAAGCCGCCGCCGGCCGACGACGGCTCCGGAGGCATCGGTGCCGGTGGAGGCGGTTCGCCGCTGGTGGCGCGGACGTATACCTCGTGTCGGCTCAACCACTCTTCTACCTGCTCGCGACCGATGTTGAGCCGGTACAGCGGGTCAGCGATGCATCGGAGTTTCAGATCCAACTCCGGTTGCCGAGCACCCTGTGCGTGACGCTCGAGCAGCATCTCCATCTCCTTCGGACCCGCCGGCGCCGTGCGTGCGGGACCGCGGTGGAAGACCGCACCCGCATCAAACTTGTCGTACTGCCTCTGCAGCGTATGGATTGCGTCCCCGGGCTGGGGAGGCTCGACGACGACCACGAGCACTTCCACACCGGCGAATTGGAGGGAACGCGGCGTGAATCGGGGCGTCGACGCGTAGATCTTGATCCCCGGGGTGAGGTCGGCGTGGTCGATCGCGACGACACCCGGCGCCGCGCGGGGCTCCACTCCCACGACCATGTACGCGACGCCACCGGTGGTGAGCAGGGCGTCGTCCACGGAGCGGTTCGCGAACCCGAGGATGGCTTTCGCGACGGCGAACCTCCCAGGGGCCTTTGTCAGGTCGAGGCTGCTCTTCCACTCCAGCCAGTTGGTCTCCTGCGCCTCGGGACGGGAGCCGTAAATCGCCATGACCAAATGGAGAAGTTCATCGTCAGTGCGAAGTTGGCGCGACGTGTCGATGCCGCTCAGCGTGAGGTGCTCCGGGTCCACCAGTCGAGCGTATGCGGCAGGGGTGACAGCTCCTGGCGCGGCGACACCGCGTGAACGTCGACCAGCTTCGTCGGCGCGATTTACAGTCACCGGCATGTGTACGTCGCCGACACCACTTCGGATGGTGTGATCGATGTTCGAGCAGCGCGATCGGTGGATGGAGGAATTACGCGAGCACATCGACCAGAAGGAGTTGGTCACCTGCGCCTCCGGCCACATGCCGCTGACCGCGATCGTGGCGGAGATCGCCGAAGCGTGTTCCGACCCTCGGCCCCATGACGGGGGCAACATCCGCGACTGGCGGTCGATCGACTCCGACTTGGCCGACTCGCTCGACTGGATCGGACCCGAACTCGGTGCGCTGATCGGCGGACTGGGACAGGCGATCCGCCAGACGATCACCGGCGGACTCCTGTTCACGAAGCCAAACGGAAAGTTGGGCCTGGACGACACCAAGCGGCCGGTTGTAGGCGCTGCGACAGCGGCACTCACCGCAATCCTCGGAGACGACGACCTACTGGTAGCAGCGTGGCGGGATCTGGTCGTGGCGTGCGGCAACGTCGACCACACCGTGTACCCATACGAGCGGATCAGGTACCTACGCGACACGGTGATCGGCTTGAGCGAGTACCGCAAGCAGGGGCGGGGCTTCGGCAGCCCCGTAGGGTCCGCCGTGGATGTCCTCTTCGGCACGGAGAGCGGTGTCCGATACGCGCGGGAGATGGTGGGCGACCCGATCGACAACGGCCCGTACGACCCGAACGCCAGTGCAGGGCTCACCGACAGCCAACTCGCTGATCTCGCTGAGCGGTGCATCGTCACAGGCCCGCCGCCCGCCGGGGAGTACGTGGTCTGGTTCCGCATTTCCCCAGCCTTCATCCCCGCCGTCGACTGCGTCACCCATGGCGACGTCACGTTCTACCACGCGCAGACCCTCGCCGGATCCCTCACCGATTACGAGCGGGCACGCGCACTCGCCGTCGTACCGGAGGAGCTGCTTACCGACGAGATCAGCGAGTTGCAACTGTCGGACAAGGTGAACGACTACCGGGGGTTCCAGTTCGAAGCGCAGCTCGTGTACGCACGGGTTGCGGTCCGCAACGTCGAGCGCCATCGCGCCACAGACGTCGCGCGGACCTACTTGGACACAGTCCTCGCCGTAGTCGGCGTACCCGACGGCATGTGGCGAGTGCTCGGCGGGCACCTGCTCTTCGCAGTCGGAGCACCGCCGCCCTGGATACCCGCCGAATGGGGACCGAAGGAACCGCAGCCCGAGCCCGTCTTCTACCAGAACGACTTCGTCACGACCCGACTGCGCGAGATGACCGCAGACGGCCACGTGATCACGGCCGCGGCTGCCGAGGAGCTGCAGAAGGTGCTGCGCCTCGAAAAGGGGCTCGATAATGCACCGCGGTCAGATCCCGAGGCGATCGTCATGGCCGCGGTCCGCGCGATCGAGCACGCCAACACCTGGGTGACCCCGACCCCTGGTCGCAACTGGTATGACTTCGCGGTCGAGTACTTCGGTGACGGGTACACCGTCGAGGCGCTCGCCAACCGTGTGGTGAACGACGTATACACGGCAGTGCAACTCCGGCCCGATCGGTCTCCGGGCGCCGCGACCCCGACTGAACTTGGAGTCATCCGGGAGGACATCACGGTGCACACGGGGTACGGCGAGCGCATCGACAAGCTCAAGACCCCGCCTCACGTGTCCACGCTCAAGACGATCTACGCCGACCACCCATTGGCCCGGCGGCTGGCGGAGACGGAACAGTTCCTCACCGACTCCGCGGTGCTCGGAACGACGTTCGACGTGGAGAAGCAGCACGTCAGCAACAGGGTGGAGAGGCTCAGGCGGACCAGGAACGCCGCGATCCACGGCGGTGTCCTATCCGAGGCAGCGTGCGCCACCATCGCCGACTTCGCCGTCTACCTCGCGCGCATGGCGCTGAACGCAGCGGTCTGGGCCATCGTCACCGGGCAACCAGTTAGTGCGCACATGACGCAGCGGCGGGACGACTACCGCCAGCAGATCCGGCGACTCAAGCAGGGCGGCGACGTGGCGAACCTCTTCAAGCTCACCTAGTCCTCGCAGACGCTGCCGGTGCCGACTCAGAAGTACTGGTCCACCCGGCGCAGGATGTTCGCGAGCATGATCACCGCGTCTGCCGCGATCCCGGCGTCCCGCCGAGTGGGCTCCGCGGAGTGCTTCACGCTGTGGGCCAGCTCGATCGTCTTGACCACGACGCCGCGGATCGCTTCGTTGTCCTTGCCTGCCAGGGAGTCCTCGACGTAGCGGCTGATCCGCAGCTTCGTCTTGTCGGGCGAGAGCTGGGTCTCCCCTTCGCGCACGTGGACCGCGGGGTCGTACACGCTGCGGCTGATGGCCTCCAGTACCGCCACAGCACGGTTGCCGGTGTCCCGGTAGTCCTGCGTGGTGGCCGCGGTCCGGAAGCGGCGACGTAGCTCTGTGAGCTCGGCATCTACCTTCGGCCACCCGGTTTTCGTGTGCGGCGAGACGGCCTCGGCGTTCACCTCCCGGAACTGGGCCTCTTCGAGTTTGTCCAGCTTCCGCTGCACCGGACCGAAGAAATCCTCCAGCAGGTCGCGGCGGGCCTGATACGAGCCGGTGCGGTCGTTCTTGATCCAGTAGGTCTTGAAGCCCTTGAAGTTCCGCCACGGGAAGTCCAGCTCGATGTCGATGCGGTGCAGCGTCGCTTTCAAGGCGCGCTGCGCGAGCGCGATCTGTTTGTCGTCGAGGCGGGTGGCACCGTCGGTCCCGCACGCCTTGAGCTCGTCCCAGACGACGCCGGTCAAGGCGCTCGCCACGTCCAGGTCGTCGTAGCCGGGTACCGGGCCAGCCCGCAGCCGGTCCAGGAGGTCGACGCGCAGGTGGACGGTGGGGGTGCCCCACGGCCCCGAGTCAGCGCTCCCGGCGAAGAAGTCATCCTGGATCACGGCACGTGACGGTACATAGCTGGTCCGACAAGAAGTGCGTGTTTCCGAACTGATTTGCACGCCCGACAATTTCGTCGGAGGTGTGTGCGAAGCTGCGTTGCACATCCGGTTGTGAGGGGGACGTGACAGTGGACGGTGTGGGGCTCGGCGGTTCAGTCGAGGCGGAGGTCTGGGAACTACTGACCGACAACGAGTCGGTGGACGACGAGACCGTGTACCTCGTCGCAGCGGCGATGCGGGGCGACGACGAGTTCGCCGATCAACTCGGCGGGGACGCGGCGGCACCGGAGCGGCCGAAAGTCGAGACGATCGACGCCCCGCCGCCGCTGCGCGCCTTCCTCCGTTCCATCACGGTGTCGGGGTTCCGCGGCATCGGCGGGCTCGCCACTTTGGAGGTGAACCCCTACTGCGGCATCACGGTGATCAGCGGCCGCAACGGCTCCGGCAAGTCCAGCTTCGCCGAGGCGCTGGAGTACGCGCTCACCGGCACCAGCTACCGGTGGGAAGCCAAGAAGGGCCAGCACTGGCAGACGTCGTGGCGCAACCTGCACGCCGGCGAACCGGCGTCCATCAAGATCGACTTCGCGATGGAACCCGACGACGATCGCACCGGGACAGTCGCCACCGTCGGTGTGGACTGGTCGCCGGGCTGCAAGCTGAACGAGGCCGAACGCTGGTCACAGATCAAGGGGCAGAAGCGGGAAACGGTCGCCGCGCTCGGCTGGGAGCAGCCGCTCAAGACTCACCGGCCGCTGATGTCCTACGACGAACTGGGCGGGCTCTTCGAAGAGGGACAGGCCGCGCTGTACGACGCGCTCGACATGCTGCTCGGGCTCGACGACGCCGCCGCAGCCGAGGTCCGGCTCAAGGACGCCGAGAAGCAGCTGGGCGGGGCACGCAAGACGGCGAACGACGCCCGCACCCGTCTGCGCAACTCCCTGAGCGATGTCACCGACCCGCGCGCGGAACAGGTGAAGAAGCTCACCGCGCGGGTGCCCTACGACCTCGATGCGATCAAGACGACGACGTTGGGCACAGCGACCGACCAGGCCGCCACCATCGCGAAGCTTCGAAGGATCGCGGCGCTCGAAGTTCCGCTGACGGCCAAGGCCACCGAGGTCGCCGAGGAGCTGCGCGCGGCCATCGACGCGCACGCGGCCGGGGCCGACTCCGCGGTGAAGGCGCTGACTTCACGGGCGGCACTGCTGCGCGACGCTCTGCACCTGCACGCTGACACCGGCGACGGGGCCTGCCCGGTGTGCGAGACCGGGACCCTCGACGCCGATTGGCGCGCCGCGGCCGAGGAACGCCTGCGGGCCGCCGAAGCGAGCACCGCCAAGCACCAGGCCCTGGCTCAGCGACTAAGGCTGGCGCGGTCGGTGGCGGACACATTCTTCGGAGAGGTCGTCGACGTGGCCGCGGTCGAGGGAGTCGACCTGGTCGCGCTGGCGCCGTTCGCTGCTGCGCTCAAGAGCGCGCGCACGGCGCCGGACACCCTGGCCGACCGGCCCGGCCACGTCGAGCTGGCCGCCTTGGAACTCGACGAGGCGGCCGCGGCGCTGCGCAAGGAAGCCGCGGAGCGCGCGGACAGTCTGGAGGACGCGTGGGCACCCATCGCAGGGGCGATCGTCTCCTGGGTCGAGCTGGAGACCGCGGCGCGCAAGGACGACGCCAGCCTTGAGCGGGTCAAGCGGGCGTTGAAGTGCTTGCGTGCGGCGGCCGACACGCTGCGGGAGCGGCGCCTGGCACCGATGGTGGAACAGACAGGTGAGTTCTGGGGCCGGATGCGGCACGAGAGCAACGTCGACATCGGCAGCATCAGCCTCGAAGGAGCGGCCAAGCGCCGCCACGTCGTCGTCGACGGTGCCGTGGACGGGGTGTCGACCGGTGCGCTGACGGTGATGAGCCAAGGGGAGCTGCACGCGCTGGCGCTGGCCATGTTCATCCCGCGCGCCACCACACCGGCGAGCCCGTTCCGCTTCCTGGTGCTCGACGACCCGATCCAGGCCATGGACCCGGCCAAGATCGCGGGGTTCCTCGACGTCCTGGTCGAGCTCGGCAAGACCCGGCAGGTGATCGTCTTCTCACACGACGACAGGCTGCCGGCCGCGATCCGCGCACGCTCGGTGCCCGCCCAGCTGCTCGACGTCACCCGGGAGCAGGGGTCGCTGGTCGTGGTGAAGCCGAACGACCTGCCCGCGGACCGGTACGTCGCCGACGCCGAGGCCCTCATCCTCGACGACGACATCGACGACCTGATCAAGCGGAAGGCGGCACCAGGCCTGTTCCGGATGGCGATCGAAGCGGCCGCCCACCAGCGGTACTTCAGCGAACAAGCCAAGACCGGTGCGGTCTATCACGAGTCGGACACCGCTTGGGAAGAGGCGAAGACCACCCAGCGGCGGGTGGCGCTCACTCTGACCGGGGCCGCAGACGGAGACGTGTCCGGCTGGAAGTCGTATCGGGCGTACAGGTTCCCGACGTTGGCGATTTCCGCGTCGGGTAGCCACCGCGGCGCCAAACTCGACCGCGGAACCATCCAGGACCTCCGCAAGACCGTCCGTGACATCGTGGCGGGTCAGTGACCAGCGACGCCGAGCTACTGCTCACACGGGCCGACAAACTCCTCAACTCTCCCGATCGTGCGGCTGTCGGCAACTCCGCCCGCCTCGCGGCGTTCCTGGCGCGCCAGGCGGTCGAGGACCTGATCGACGCCCGCTGCGCGGAGCTGACCGGTGTCCGGGCGGTCGTCGGGACCGCGAGAGCCAAGCTGGCGGTGCTCAAGTCGCTCGACACCACCCCTGCCGGACCCGTGCTCATCGACGCCTGGCACCAGCTGACCGGCTTCTGCCACCACCACGCCTACCAGCTGTCGCCGACGGTGCCGGAGGTGCGGGCGCAGTGCGCTGCGGTCGAGCGGGCCTGCCTCGGCGGGATGCCCGAACCATCGGCAGGTTCCGTGGCCGGGGATACGGTCAGCGCATGACCTCCGCGTTCAAGCGTCCAAAGCTGACCACCCAGCAGGTCGGCGCAGCCGGGGAGCACTTCGTGGCCGCCGAGATCCACCGCCGCGGCGGCTACGCCGTGACGTTCTCCGGGAACATGCACGACATCGACCTGCTGGCCAGCGACGCCAACCACGACCGCGTGATCAGCATCCAGGTCAAGACGAAGACGGCCGGCACGTGGCAGACAAGCACCAAGCGGGGCAAGAAGCGGAGGGCGCCCGAGGCCGAGACGAAGTATTGGGTGCTCGTCGACCTCGGAAAGGCATACCCGGAGTTCTACGTTGTGCCCCTGTGGTGGATGGAGAACGACATCCACGTCGCGCACAGCAAGTACCTCGCGGACTCCGGCGGCCACCGCGTCAAGAACGACGCAAGCACCCACCACGCGATCCCCGTCTCGCGCATCGCGCAGTGGAAGGACCAGTGGGACGTGCTGGAGATCCTGCCGAAGGTATGAAACCAGCCACGTCCGGTGCCATCTGGGTGTGCAGCCCCTTGCCGCCCTACGTGACCGTCGACAACACCAGAAGGAAACCCGATGCCGGACAACGAGTTCGATGACGACGGCACCAACGACTACATCGAGGTGTTGAAGACCGTCATCGGCGGGCTGCACCTTCTCGTCGACACCCTGATGGGGAACTCCGTCAACGGGGTCGAGACCACTCCCGAAGAACAACGGCAGGCATGGGAGGACGGAAAGGGGGCCGGCCGCCTGCGAGCAATCGGACCGCGGGTGAACCCGTACCGGACGACCACCGAGGGGCGGTACCTGCTCGCACAGCTGTGGCTCGTTGGTCGGCAGGGCGTCTGGGACGGTCACCTGATCTGAGGCGCGCCGCCGCGGCGATCATCGGCCCGCAGCGATTTTCGGCCCTCGGCGAAGTAGGCCATCTCCACCGCGTCGGCACGCACGCCCTCGGCGGTTGTGATGCCCTGTGCGTGGTCGATCCACCTCGCGTAGGTGGATGGATCCCACGGCCCGTTCTGTGAGATGTCCCAACCGTCGACCGCTTTCAGCGCCACGGCCGCGAACTGGTCCGGGATCAGCGCTCGGCCAGGTTGACGGTCACGGGCGTCTGCGGCGTAGAGAAACCTGGTGAAGAACGACGGGCCGAGGTGCTTGAGGTAATGCGGCCGCCCGCGCAGCATCGCGGCGTAGGCGTCGACAGTGTTGCCTCTCTACACCGTCTCAGCGACCGCGTGGAGTGCCTCGTCCGCACGCCGAGAATCGTTGTCCCGGAACCGCCCTTGCCCGGCGGCCGAGGAACGCTGAGCTTCCGGTTCCCTAGACGTAGCCGGCGAGCAGCGACTGAGGAAGTCCGTGCCTGTTCGCGGTGTCCAGCCAGGCGACCCTCGTGATGGTGCGATAGCCGCAGTCCTCGGCAGGCAAGACCGCGCCGTGTCGGTCAAGCGGGTACGAGACGTCGAAATCCGCTGCTACACAATCCGCAACGTCAGCCGCACCGCAGTTCCGCGGCGCGATTTCACACCACGGGTGGTGGTCCACCGGAGACCGCTCATCGCTGGTTCCCACCGCATTTCACGCACCAGGTGATCCGCTCGGGCTCCACCGTCCCGCACCGGCCGCAGGTGTGCGCCAGCTCTGCAAGCGTGGCCCAGACCAGCAGGCGGCCTGCGTCGGTGTTGGCGGTGAAGATTGTCTTCGGGCCTAGGATGGTTGCGTCGATCATCTGTACCTCGGCGGTGGGTTCCACCTCGGCGAGATCGGCGACCAGTCGGTCAGTGCCTGCCAGCCAGCCGGGGCGATCTCCGGGGATGACCGGATCGTTCACGGCTGCTTCACCATGATCGACGCCGGCTCCGCGAGGATGCGCGCTATCACGTCGCGTTGCCGGTCCGACAGCATCTCCGGGGTGTAGCCGTCCAACGTGAGCGCCCACCAGACCGTGGCGGTCGACGGGCAACCGGGACAGACGCGCGGACTGATCACGCCGAAGCGCCCTTGCCGCGGCGGGTAGTCCCACCCTGCGTCGTATGCCTCGTCTGGCGTGAGCACCTCCTCGACATCGCATACCTCGCACATGTGACGGAGCGCCATCGCGAGCACACCGCGGCGGAGTTCTCCGGTGCTTGGCATGATCACGTCACCCGCTGGGCGGTCGGTGTAGTGCGCGGTGTCGGGCACCGGAACGACTTCGATCCCGCCGACGATTACCGTCTGCCCAGAGAGCATCGCCGCGAGCTCGCCGCGGGTGACGAGCACCATGCCTTCCACCGCGCCGGCGTCGGCTTGCGCCGCTGTCCGGTCGGTGCCTTCTACCGCACGTACTCGCACCAAGCCGCATGGGGAGCCGATGGTACGAGCGCTGCGGGGGTCGTCCAACTTGTCGTTGAGCGCCTGCAGGTTTCGGGTCGTGAGTTCGACGCGGCGGGCGTTGGCGTCGTACCTCATCGCTCCTGCCTCGTCAGTACCAGCGTCATCATCGGCTCGCCGATTGTGACTGCAGGGTCGTGCTCCGGCAGGGGAACGGTGATCGCAATTCGGGTGTTCCCCAACCAGTCAGGGCGCCGGGTCGAGCCCCTACGAAGCGTCACTGACATCAATACCAGCGTTGATCATCCTCGGCCACAACCACTCTCGCAGGAACAGCTGCTGACGAGACAACCCCTCATCGGACGCCAATTGTTCCAGAAAGTCTGCCTCTGGATCCAACAGCCGGACCTTGCAGTCGCGGTTGCGCTGACGCGTCTCGGACCCGCTGCGTTGGGTCCTTTTCGTGGCTGCACTGCTGCGCGGTTGGGGATTCGTTATCACGTGGGCAGGGAGCTCCTTGTGTCTAGATGCTGACGCAATCAGTGGTGCACGCGCCTGTGTACCCGATGCACGTAATGCTAGTAGGGCAGACTTTTTCGTTGGCACACAGGGTACTTGTGGCGTGCCAACTAGACCCAGCCAAACAGATCCGGAGCGCGCCGAACTCTGGGCGCAACGCCGACAAGCAGTAGGTCAGCGCATTCGCAAATTGAGAATCGAACGCGGGCTCACGCAGGAGGCGCTTGCCTTGGAGTCCGGAGTGACCCGCAATGTGCTGATCCACGTTGAGCACGGAAAACGTGGCCTGCTCTTCGAGCGGCTATATGACTTAGCGGAGGTGCTCGGGGTCCCGGCCGGCGACCTCCTGCTAGTTGACGACCCAGGGCTGAATCCGAAGCGCCGGAACTCGTGCCGCGAGCGCGGCGCTCAGTAGCCGGAAAAGTGCTTCGATGAGTCGAGGCTGCGCAGAAGTGGTGCAACAAGCGCGGCCACTACTTGACCGGGGTTCTCGTCGATATCAATCAGCGAGGCTTCAGTAGCACGCTCGTAGATGTCCTCGGTATACACCGTTCCGCGATCACCAAACCTGCGGTCTTGCACGGCTAGCGAGCTGCTGCCGTCTAATCCGTTGATTGACAATGCAAAGCGCCAGCTTCCGGTGAAGCCAAACCTCCGCGACACTTCGGCGGCCAACCGAACCAGGAAGGACAGATTTCCGAGAATTAACGACTCGAATACCACCAATACATCCGGGGGCTGCGGGCTCACATGGGGAAATGACCATGTCGTGACAGCCCGCTCCGAGGCCAACACAAGTCGGCCGGCCTCGGTGAAGGTGACCTCGGCTGCGTAGTCTTTGTCCTCGAAACGCGCTCCGTTAAACATGCCGGTGGTGGCGGCGACTCCACCGGGGCGTCGCGCAAACCCGCTGGCGTCGGCAAGCGTGGGCGCGTACCGGCGGTTCTCGTCGCCGATCGCCGCATGCACGAGTTCTAGAACCGTCTGCTGCCACTGGTGCGATTCCGATAGAGGGACGAGCAACTCGTCGTGTGCGCCCCCTGGATCGGCCACCGCAACGAAAAGGGGGCGGTCGCCAACGAGGTTGTTACGGATCGTTCGAGCCTCCGTTCGGAGGTCTTTGCGATCGGACAGTCGGCGGTCAAGCAGTCGCACAACTTCGACGTTGGGCAGCACTCGATTGGTCTTGTCGCCGCGCCCGTAGTAGCGACCGTCGGCCATGTGCGGTGCACGTACCGAGACCGGTACGTGAACTACGAGGTAGCCGTGTCCTGGCTGCGTCATGGATTCGATGACGACAATGCGGACCTGCACGGCTTCCTCGACGCGCGTCTGCGCAATCTGTTCGATGCGCTCGGCAAGTCCTGCCACGGGAATGGGCCATAGCCTGGGCGGCGAGGTGTCTTCGTCGACGCCGATGAGGATCGTTCCCCCGTCGAGTGCGAAGGCGGCGATGTCACAGGCCAGCTTCTTGTTCGCCGAAGTGCCTGGCTCGAGTTCGCGCTTGAGGTCGAGCCAGTGCGTTTCCTCGAGGAGGCCGTTCTGGGCGCAGCGTTCGAGTTCTTCCTCGGTACGGGGATCCCAGCCCGCCGCTAGGGGCTTCGGCCCGTTGAGTCGGTCATCGAGAGCGGCCATCGGTTACTCGACTGTGCGGGTCGAAAAGACGTTCACAAGCTGCGATCCAACCACGAAGAGCAACCAAATCCGAGGGATTCAGGCGCATTGCCGACTTGAGCACAGAGTGTGATCTACAGCACAGTCCATTGCCTGTATGGCGTTGCGCCCCACCAATGCTCGGCCAATCTGTCGGGGTGACACGATTCGAACGTGCGACCTTCCGCTCCCAAAGCGGATGCGCTACCAAGCTGCGCTACACCCCGTGTGCTGGAACATCGTAACGGACATGTCTACGACGTCCCGAACTGCAAGTTTCTCCTGCCCCTCCAGATAAGATTTGAACCGAGGACCTTTCGCTCCCAAAGCGAACGCGCTACCAAGCTGCGCTACACCCCGTTTCGCGTCGTTGAGGCCGACGCGGGCCTTGGTGCCGGCAGAGGGATTCGAACCCCCTCACCCGAGAGACCTGATTTACAGTCAGGCGCGCCTCGCCAACTGCGCCGTGCCGGCGTGGTGGTCCCGGAGGGATTCGAACCCCCGACATCCGCGTTGTAGGCGCGGCGCTCTCCCGCTGAGCTACGAGACCTAAACGGTGCCCATTGCACCGCTGGCGCCAGTGACGGGGCTTGAACCCGCGACCTCCGCCTTGACAGGGCGGCGAGCTAACCAGCTGCTCTACACCGGCATGCGCGGCGATCCGCCGCGTGGTCGACCTGCGAGGAGTTGAACCTCGGACCTCATCGTTGTCAGCGATGCGCTCTAACCGTCTGAGCTACAGATCGTTTCGGGGAGTTGACGGTCCCGGTCCGTTGCACCGCGAGAGGGATTTGAACCCCCGGCCCCCTGCTTCGTAGGCAGGTGCTCTTTCCACTGAGCTACCGCGGCTCGGTGTCGGTGGCAGGAGTCGAACCTGAACACCGACAAAGCGGTCCCGACCGGAGTCGAACCGGCGTCTCCGGGGCTTCAACCCGGCGCTTGAACCGTGTCAGCTTCGGGACCATTTCAGGTGCGTGCCCGCAGCTGCAGGTGCGCATCGACCGCCCCCATCACTGCGTGGGTAATGCCCTGGCGCGCATCGAGCGCGGAAATCAACAGTCTGCCTGACGTGACGGCCAGCTGACCGGCGACGGCTAGGTAGTCCGTACGGGGATCGAACCCGTGATCTCCACCTTGAGAGGGTGGCGAGATAACCAACTACTCCAACGGACCATGTCGGGTCGGCGGCTGTGTCCCACACCGTGTCGACCGGCATGGTGCGCGGGACACAGCCGCCGTCACAGGTGGCCGGGACGAAACGGTTCGCGCACCAGGCGCATTCCCGCCTCGGCTGGCGTGCGATTGGCCTTGGCGCCGTTGCACGCCTCGCAGCTGGCCACCAGGTTGTGCCAGGTGTTTCCGCCACCGCGACTGCGCGGCAACAGGTGATCAATCGTCGTAGCGCTCCCGCCGCAGCCGACGAACTGACACCGGTTCGCGTCGCGCGTCAAGATCTCGGCGCGGCTGGCGTGATCGGCTTCGCGACGGTACGGAACCGGGGCGTAGCGCACCAGCAGCAGCGACTTGGGCAGCTCGATTGCGGCGGTGGGGGAGCGCAGCACCTGCGGCGGGTCGTGCGCCTCCAGCGCGTAGGCGACCTCGCGCATCAGCATCGACACTGCAGCCTGCCAGCCCACCCGGTCGAGCAGGCTGTAGTCGGCGTTGAACACCTCGACGGCAGGTGCGGGGGCCGTCATCGTCATGGCGCCGCACCTCCTTTCAGTGTCGTGGCGGGCCAGGTGGCGCGGATGCGCCAGAAGTGGAGACTGGGAGATTCGAACTCCCGACATCCTGCTTGCAAAGCAGGCGCTCTACCAGCTGAGCTAAGCCCCCGAAGTGGTGCGCTGGCCCGGAAGGGGTCGAACCTTCAACTACGCGATTAACAGTCGCGTGCTCTGCCAATTGAGCTACGGGCCAAGGTATTTCCTCTGTGTACCCCTCCCCGGATTCGAACCGGGAACCTTCGGAACCTAAATCCGACGCCTCTACCAGTTGGGCTAGAGGGGCATGGTGCGGATGGCGGGGATCGAACCCGCGGCCTTCTCGTTGGCAACGAAACGCGCTACCGGCTGCGCCACATCCACTTAGAGCCCACGACTTTCGACCAGCTGCAGCTGGCTTGCCCAGTTCGGCTACTGCCGCCATGCACCCCCGCATGGGGGAGGGGACCTGGTCTGACGGTTCCGCGCTCCGCTGCGCGAGCGGATAGTCACCGACAACCGTGGAGCCTTCACCGGGAGTCGAACCCGGGGCCTCGCCCATACCAAGGGCGCGCTCGTGCCACTGAGCTATGAAGGCGAAGCGGCGAGCATCGTACTTGAGCGTGTCCGCCAGATCATCTGCGTGGTCTCGGCTAGCGACAAGGGTGAGTAGCGCATTCACGCAGCGGCGCCTAGCGTCGTGATGCATGCAGATATCCCCACACACAGCCCTACTTGAACAACAGCGCTGTCTGCTGTTGGCCGTCGTCGGCCGGTGCAACGCCGATGAGTTGCACCGGTTCAGGATCCGAGTCGACCGGTTCGCTGAAGCGTCGACTCCAGACACGCCCATGGCCAGGCGTGAGCGGCTCCGCTACGGCCTCGCGACAATGGAGGACATGCTTGCGGCGATCGAGCGGCACTTTGAGCCGCTGCATTCGTCACAATCGGGTTGAGCCCCGGGCCGGATTCGAACCGGCGACGGTCGCTGCTTACAAGGCAGCCGCTCTGGCCGGACTGAGCTACCGGGGCGGGTTGTCCGCCTCGCGGCGGTTGCGAATGCGTTCATGCTGCTCGTCTCTCGGGAGGGGACCCACCGTTCATACCGGGCGGAGTCATGCCAATCGAGGGGAGTGGGAGCGCTGCTCACGGCCGTACTAGCGGCAACCATTGGGCGTGGAGTCCTTTGCGTGCACGTCCTACGCCGGCGAGCTGTCGCACCGCTGCCCAGCCGGCCAGAAGTCAGCGACCGGAATGATCAGCGTGGTGCCGCCCGTGCCGATGTTCTCGCGGCGGAACCAATAGCAGCGCTTGCCCTCAACTTGCGGTCCGTACCCGAGCGCGACACGTGCTCCCAGATAGTTCCACTTTTCTCGCACGCCCACGCCGCCGAGACTGATCGGTGTGAGGTGCAGTTTCGGGTTCATCGACATGGTGGATGTCCTCACTCCTGGAAACGATCAATTTCCCTAAAATAGAGAATAGATGCCGCCGCCTACAAGTGAGCAGCCCAGATGCGACACGCCGACGAGACGAGACGAGAGTGGCTGCCCCGCCTGGATTCGAACCAAGGCGAACTGAACCAGAATCAGTCATGCTGCCGTTTACATCACGGGGCAAGGTGCGTTTGTGGTCCGCCGACCTGCTGCCTCGCCAGGGTTCGAACCTGAACTAGGCGAACCAAAATCGCCGGTGCTGCCAGTTACACCACGAGGCAATCGGTAGCCCCCGCGGGAGTCGAACCCACACGCCCGAATGGGCACCGGGTTTTGAATCCGGTGCGTCTTCCAGTTCCGCCAGAGGGCCTGGCCGTTGAGGGGAGCCGAGCGGGTGCTGCAGCGTCCTGGTCATGCGACGACGCAGCATCCGGGTCGAGGTGAGCTCGCGCATCTCGCGCATCGAGCGGACGACGGGCATCGAACCCGCGACATCCACCTTGGAAGGGTGGCGCTCTGCCAGCTGAGCTACATCCGCAGTGTCCCAGGCGGCGCCGGGGACTGGTCGTGTGTTGTGCGCCGCGAAGGGATCGAACCTTCGGCCCGCTGATTAAGAGTCAGCTGCTCTACCGACTGAGCTAGCGGCGCGTATCTGCAGGTGCGGAACGGCATTCGAGACCCGTTCCGCACCTGCAGAAGACCGCACAGCCCACGCGATCGTGGTCCTGTACGGCAGCTGGGCGCATGGCGGCGCCCAGCCACTGCCCCTGGTTCACCGGTACGGGGCGAAACGCGAGCGTCTGGCTGACCGGTCGCATGCCCTCGAAAGAGCCCGGACGCCGAGGCGGCGCGTTCGCCTGTCCCGGTGAGGGGCAGTGCATCACACACTGTGGAGTTCTCAAGTTGCTGTGCATCACCGGGATGTCCCAGGGTGTCGCGGACCGAAGCCGTGATCGCTGCGAGCGATTCCGTATCCGGTGACCAGAATGGTGCTACTCGAAAAGCGAGTTGTCCAGCCCATTTTCAGCTGAAATAGTTTGTGGGACTGCGGATTTGAGTGCAGTTAGCTACAGAGACGTCAAGCGACGTTTCTGTCAGGGAAAACAGCCAGGCTGAGAGATTTATAAGATTGTTCTTCGGGCCCAAGCTTCCGACCGGGGCACACGCCCACTGACGGGGCGGAAGGGTGACGCGGTGATGGCCGGAAGCACCTGGGCTGGCTGAAGATGCGGGACTCGTCGACCGACCAGAGGCCGACAATGTTGGCGATATTGGTGCCCGCGCACGACAACGCAGCCGAGGATGCAGCGTGCATCCCGGTCGTTGTGCGATAGTCGCGGCCCCACACGGTCATGTATCAAAAGGTAACACCCGCTACCGACATCGACCAGCGAATACACGGGGCAACGCGCGTCCGCGCCGCAGGGAAGTTCGGGCAGCCGCAGCTGTGACGCTGCAGCACATGATGGAACGAAACACTGAACTGTCAGGAGCTGACCGCACCGCCGACGGTGTCCTGATCACCGAGGGCCTTCGGGTGTGGACTAACGATCTCGAGCGGGGCCACATATCACTGGCCGAAGCCGGCTACGAGACCAACCAGAACACCGGCGACAAAACGCTGTGGTTCCACGTGATTCGACGACCCGGCGACCGGGGCGTGTTGCAGTCCAGCGACCGGGTCGCTACCCGCTTCCAAGGTAAGCCGGCCTGAAGGGCAGTGCATCCGATCGCGCCGCGTGACGGACTTCCCAGACTCGTTGGCGAGGATCTTCGCCATGAGCAACGACTGGCCCATCCCCGAGGACCTGAGCGCTAACGGCCGCAAAGCCGCCGAGACGATCCGAGACTTCTTCACCGAGAAGAACATCACCAATCACGGTGGGGGAGGCAAGTTCTACTCGCCGCAGCAGTGGCTGGATCGCGGCGAGTTGTACGGACTGGGTTCACTGCTGATCATCACCCACGATGGCGGCGATCATGCCGGCGCATTCAATCTCGACTACGAGCAGTACGAGCTCCATGACCAGCTGCAGACGCGCTTGCGGTCACTCGGTGTGTTCGTTGAAGGCTGCACCGGCTGGTACAGCGCGATCCATCCCATCTGACAGATTCATTGAAAGACCCGGACCGAGACCGTGTTCGTGAGTGTGTCGCGGTAGGTCTACGCTGCGGGACGCCCGTAGGCGCCGTTCTTAGGTTCCGGCGGGGCCCACAGAACCTGATGTCGCGCCCGGGTCAGGGCCACGTACAGCAGACGCAGCTGCTCGTCATTGTCGTCATCGATCGGAACATCGCCCATATCGACCAAGACACGATCCCAGGTTCCGCCTTTGGCTTTATGCACGGTGGAGACGGTGACGTCGGCGCCTGAAGAGTCCCCCACCAGAGCCTGGGCCAGTGTTTTGATCGCGGATACCCCGTACTTGAGAACTGCCAGCACCTGGTCTCGCAGCTCCTCGTTTTCGGGGTCCTCTTCATAGAGCCAGTCGTTCCAAAGCGCAAGGTCGGTGAACCCCTGCAACACAGTGTCTTTCGCCTCTTCGGCTATGCCGTCTTCGACGAGTTCAACATCCCGGGCCAGTCGCTCCAACGCGACGATGTCGATCGTTGAGTGCACGCGGCGGCCGGCTGCGAGCTGAAGCATGATGTGTTCGATCACGCGGGCGTTGGTGCGGCACACCACTGCGGTGACGGCGTGGGTATCGCTGTCGCTGTATTGGTGGTGCACCTGCCCACTCTCCGGCCCAATCCCGACGAGGCGGATTCCAGTTCGGGCAGGGTCAAGCAGGTCGAGAACCTTGTTGGCCTCCGCGGCGATGGCGGGGCCGAAGCGGCGGCACTCTGTGAGCGGCAAGGCCCGGACTCCGGGCCGCATCACGAAGTCCTGCATGGCGTCGACGCTTCCAGTGAACGTGTAGATCTGTTGGTTCTCGTCGCCTACCAGGGCCAGCTGTACCCGGCCCTGCTGGGCCATGACGACGTGAGCTAGTACGGGGTTTGCGTCTTGGGCTTCGTCGTAGAGCAGCACGTCGCCGGGGCTGCCGATGATCGGCGCACTCAACGCCCACGCTTTCAGATAATGCTGGTGGCTCGTTCCCAGAGGGCTGTGGGGATCCGACAGTTCGTCCCACATGCGTCGTGCGCATGCAACCAGCTCCCGGCGCACGATCGGCCGCATCTCTTTCGGCATCCCTGCCAGGGACGGCACATGCATCCAGTCAATCTCGGATTCTGCGGACTGACAGAACTTCTCCACCGTCTTGCGAGTCAGTGTCAGAAACCGACGTTGCAACGAGAACCGCGGATCCCGGGATGGCACGATAACCCCTACGCACTTTCCGGTGCCGGGCTCCAGCTTCAATACGGCGTCAAGACACCGTGCGGCGCGGGGGACACCGAGCAAGCGCATCTCCTCCACCATGCGAAGAGAGTGCTTATTGAGCCGCTCCACCCAGTGCCGCAGCGCCGGGGTCGCCCGGCAGGTGCGGTTGGCCAGTGAGTGCGCGGTGGAGGCACGTGCGTTGGTGAGCCCGTACTCGGCGAATGTGGCCTGCACCTCGTCCGCGTTGCGTCGATTGAACGTGATGTACCAGGCTGTGGCGCCGGGCCGATGATCCCGCTGAGCCTGGGCGATCAAGGCCAGGGTGCTCGACTTTCCGGTGCCCGCCAGTGCTTGCACGGCGAGGTCTTCACCGCGGAGATATGCATCGATCACGGCCTGCTGCTCGGCGGAGGGGGCGAACGGAACGGGCACAACGACTCTCCTTGCTCAACGAAATCTCTAAAAAAGAGAGTATCTAGGAGTTCTTGCACTGCAACCGAATCAGTGCGCCACGCCGAGGCGTATGACCGTCGCGAACAAGGATTACGTCACACCGTAAGGCTGAGTTCAACCTCAGCGCAGTCGACGCAGACACCGAGACCTGCATGTGGGCAGAGGCTGAAATGGATACCGCATCGCGAACACAGCCGCCGTACGCTGTGCTCGGCGTCAGAGATCCCGTATGAATCGCGGTGGTTACCGGCTCGGGCCTCCGACGGCCGGCGTGGCGGGCCGGGCGGGTCGAGTGCGAGAAGCTCCAGGAAAAGCCGATCATCGTCAGTCACCGGCCGATACGGAGCGTGGACCGGGAGCATGTCTTCGGTGACGTCGAAAATGCTGATGGCCTTCACTGCGCCGCCGGACCCCCGGGATGGCATCCTCATCGCCCTCCTTCGAAAAGGACCACTCGCCAGGCGTGCGCACGCCCCGCGGCAGCTTCGAAGTCGCCGGCAGATGCTCCGTGCGTGTTCGATAACTCCCGTGAGTACCGCCGCAGCGCCTCGTGATGGGACAGGAGGCCGGTACTTGACCGCAGCACGGATAAGTATGCGTCGACGAAGACACGCAACGTGTCGGGGATGTCGCCGGGGACCGTGTCGATCCACCGGGAGAGCGGCGCTGATCCCTGAAACTCAGCGGCGTACCCGATCACGGCGAGGAAGTTGCCGATGCAGGCGTGGATCTCGTCCTTCGCCACCGCTTCGTATGTCGGGTGGTCATGTTCGAGTGCGCGAGCCGCGTCTGCGCCGCTCTGGTCGAGGGCGGCGTGCCGCTGCTCCTGGGCGATTCTCGCGGTGCGTCGTTCCTCCAGCGCGGCTGCGAATTCGAAGAGCCGGTATCTGCCGGCTCGCGCACACAGGCGAGTAAAGCCGGCGGCCGGGTCTGAATCGCCGACGATGTCCGGCAACAGAACTACGTGACGGTTGAACTCTGCGATCAGCCAGGCGAACGCGTCGGCCTGCAGGCCCTGGCCTCACGTTCTCGCTGCAGTCTCGTGGCATCCCAACCACTCTGTGTCCCGGTGCCCATCGCCGCCGAATCCGATGTTGGTGTCCGGGGAGACCTCCGCGCTCACCGAATCCTCCTCCTTCACACACGGCCGTCTCGCTCTCGTCCCAAAAGAGAGCGGGCCCCTGTCGCTAAAGTGGAGAATAGGATCGACGGTGGGAATCACCTCAAAGCAACTGCGCGCCACGCCGGGGGAGCGGTCGGGGGACGCGCTGCCGTGATGTCTCGACGCACCCCCGGCCGCGTGTGGCGAGTGCGGGACAAGGTCAAGACTCGGCGTTGGCGGCGTTCCAGCCCCGGCTGAAAGCTGCCAGCAGGTGCGTCTTCTCACCGACTGCGGCGTCGGCGACCTCGGCCATGATGGTGGGATCCAGAGCCGCGGCTGCCGGGCGACCGGCGGCGAAAGCGTTACGGCCCAGCTGCTCAGCTTGTCGATCGTCCACGGGCTCTTCCCCTTTCCCTGTGCACGGTTCGCGCACACTGCCGACTTTGATCCATCCGCGGTGCGGATGTTCCGCAGACTTGCGGCTGGCGCAGTGAAACCACGTGTGAGGCGCAATGGCGTCGACGACAGACGTGCCGGGTGAGTAACGAATTAGCGATCGCGGGAAGGGGCGCGCCTCGTGGTCTTCTTGGCTACAGCTTTGCGCGGGGCCTTGGCGGGCGTGGATTTCTTCGCAGTCACGGCTGCCTTTTTAGCGGGGGCTTTAGCGACTTTGACTGGCGCAGACTTCTTCACGGCGGGGGCCGCGACTTTCTTGGCAGGAGCTTTCTTCGCACTTCGAGGAGAGGTGTTGGCCGGAACCGATTCCGGAGCCAGTCTGCGTGCGCGCCGGACACGGGCCATCGCCCGTTCATCGCCGGAGATTGCCTGCATCATGATGTGCGAGGGGATGTCGTAGGCCCGGGATAGGGCGTCAAGTTCTGGAACACGGCATGGCCGGTCACCGATCTCGATCCGCGAGAGGACTGCGCGATTGACGTTGGATGCCTCCGCGCCGGCATCGAGATCCATCCCCACTGCTGCGCGTGCCTGACGCAGCACCGCTCCCACTGCCTCGTCGGTCAGGTCGTAGGTGCGCTGGGGGTGAATAGGCACAGTGCGTCCTTCCGCTTTAACCGAGGCGCGTTCACGTCTCTAACGTGGAGATTATGGCAAAACCACCCGTGGCGGCTACCGTAACAGCGCAGGGACGTGACATGTTGGCGAAAACAGGCGTTTCCGGGAGCGCTGAGTCTTGGAGCATGCCCCCTCGGAGAGATCGAGCGGGCCACATGGCGCGCAACACGCTCGCTGCGGGCGATGCGCGAGCGGTGGTGTGAACGCATCGTTTGCGGAACCTAGCAGCACGACACTGGAGATGAACCCACACAGTCGAAGTTCTCTGCCTGCGTGATAGCTAAGTTTTTGCTGACACGCGCCACATGCGCCGTGTCATGTCCGCATCGGAGACAGTGCGGGCATGACACCAGACGCGATCGCAGCGATCCTGGTCCTTCTGTCCAAGGTCCAGGGAACTCCGTACATCCCCGGGGGCAATAGCGCCGCGGGAACCGACTGTTCTGGGTTGGCGTCCTGGGTAGCCAACACCGCGGTGGGACGCGACCCATTCTCGGGGCGATTCAGCACCGCCGACGAGGCATCCGAACTGGCTTCCCGCGGGTTCGTCCAAGGCACAGCACCCAATGCCCTCGTAATTGGGTGGAACGCGTCGCACACCGCGGTGACGTTGCCCGAGGGTACAACGGTGTCCTCCGGTGAAGGTGGCGGGGTGAAGTTCGGCGGCCCAGGTGCCTACCAGCGCCAGTTCACCCACTACATGCATCTGCCGGTCGTTGCGGATACGCCACCCGATACGCCCGCGCCACCTCGGGCATAGGCCCGAGTACACGGCTGCGGTCGACGTACCGGTTCTAGATGCCCCCGCGGCGCCCGCGGACGCTCCGGCACCAGACCCCGATCCCCGCCGACGTGCCTGGCCCCGAGATGGTTCCAGCTGAAGCCCCGCATTCCGGTGCGAGTGCGCCCCCTGAATGCAATAAGTCGACCCGGCTGAGTGCAGCGGGTTACACCGTCCCTGCTGATCGGTTTTTGCGGCCGGCTCCGATCGCTGCGATTCTCCGGACCATGGCGGGCCATGAGAGTTCGACCTCCCCGCCCGGTGTCGCGCCCTGCTACGCGAGTAGAGCCCGAATCGAGACCCAGGATGCGTCCGGGTTCACCATCGAGCGGCACCTGCCGGCGACACGCACCGCTGCTGCCGATGTGCCTCGGGGTACCCCCCGCCACTGCGGCGGCGATGCCCCGCGTAGGGGCGTCCGATGCGCTCCCAACTTGTCGTGTCACGAGTCCCGCGCCCATCTGTTCGAACAGGTTTTCGACAGACCGGTTCCCGGTTTCCCGCTGGATTTGTCGGATGTAAATTGTCCCGTTCGCGCTGAACCTCCCCGTACTTCGATGTAAATTACCCGTTTGACCTGCGGTAACTGTCACCGCTCCGGTCACTTCACCGCTCAGCTGGGCAAACACGCATCTGTCGTGGGAATGGGGGGTGCCTCCGACAGCGGATATTCTCTGTTTCAGAGAGAATGCAGGTAAAGATATGTATCTAGAACAACTAACTAATTAGCTTTCACCTATAGACCCTGTTGCCTTCTGTCACGCCGAGCTGTCCGAGGCACCCCCCATTCCCACGACAGCTACGCATTGGTGCATGTGAACCGAAAAGTCACCGATTTACTGACAGTTACCGCAGGTCAAATGGGAAATTTACGGTGAAACTCGGGGAGGTCTAGCTAGCGGCGAACCATGCCGGCCGGCTGAACCGGAAACGAATGCGAGAAAGCGCCAGGGATGCAGCGGATCCGGCGGGCGGGTCCCAGGACTCCGAGGAGGGCTCGATGGGAGCTCCACTGGCTGCAGTAGTCGGGGGCGATCCGAGGCGCCCCTTCCGGCACCGTGGGGAGGGCCGCGGTCGGCTCGGTCAGCCGGTCTCGACGTCGGCGTAGTGGCCATCGACAAGCGGTGGTGCGCCGTGTTCTGAGAGGTGTGTCCGCCACATGGGCGCAACGGCCAGCCCGATCAGGTGGGGAAAGTGGGACCAGCGCTGCAAGGCTGAGATGCTCACCGGGGCGACGACGCGCCGATATCGGAAACACAGCAGCGACAAGCCCTCACGTATCTCGCCGCCGAGAACGGCGTGCAGGGAGCGCCCGAGAACTGCGGCGGCTGCGAATGGCGCCGGCCGTGATCATCGCCAGTTGCCGCCTCACTGAGGTCGACGCGCCCGTCGGCCCGTCGACGCGGTGCCGGATGAAGTTGCGGGTGCCGGCTTCGAGGATCGGCGTGAGAATTCCGGCAACCTCGTCGATTTTGTGCGAGCAACCGGCGGTGTGGCCCATCATGAGCATTCGGTGCTGAGGGTGGGCGGCTGGTGTCATGGTGAGGTCGCCGCAATGCTCAGCGCCGGTTTCTGCCCACCGTGCGGCAACATGATTCGAGCGAGCTAGCGGCAGCCGTCAGTGCATAGCCCAGGATGGCGTTCGCCGGCGTCCCGGAATGCGATGTTGCTTTTGATGCCGGGTCGCATCAGGCAATTGCACTGTTCTTGGCTTTGCGGCGCCGGCCGTCAGAAGCCTGTGTGATGGTGCGCTGGCGGGCTTGCTCTAGCAGCTTGTCCACCGGGATGGGCAAGGCCGCGGCAATGGTGGACAGCTCGGTGGCGCGGCAGGGGCGCTGACCGAGCTCGATACGCGAGAGCACCCTTACGTCGATCCCGGTGTCACGGGAGAGCTGATTCTGGCTGATTCCACGGTTCTGACGTTCGATACGAATGATTGCCCCGATCCGCGCGTCGGTCAGCCGAGGCCGCTTCTGGGCGCGGATGCACTGCGCGGGGCGCGCGCCTGAGGTGGTCATCGTCGAGTGTCTCCGTCATGTCGTGAGTAATCTCTAAAGTAGAGAGCTTTAGTTTGATCGTATGTGACAGGAACAGGCGCTGCAAGGCGCGGGTGGCCTGTACATGTTGTCCCATCGGTGGAGGGAACCCGCCGGGAATGGTGGGGGATACAGCGTTTTCGGTCACCCTACGAGGCCCGATACGCACATCACTACATGCAGCGCCACGCCCATCACGCACACGGCGGGTGCGCTAACCCGCGCCCCACCCGTGCCGTGGCGGATCAATCGACAACGCTCAGCCCCCGAATGCGCCGCTCGCAACAGGCCCGGCGCCGGCGATCGAGGAGGTATCGGTGCCCTGGTATCTGACAACCCCGCGGCAGATCAAGGGATACAGGCGCGAATTGAATCGTGTCGACGAAGCCCTGTCGCGTCAGGATGTGCGGGGCCTAGGTTCCCCTTTGAAGCGAATGCGCGGCTGGCTCGGGCTGGGCTTCGGAGGCGGCATCCTTATCCTGGTTGCGGCGTTCGTGGTGTCGCTGATCAGTCCGAAACCTGACGGCAGTGTCGCCGAAATTGTCACGACCCGAAGCGGTGGCATGTTCGTCCAGTTCAATGGGCGCCTGCACCCGGTGACCAACCTGGCCTCCGCGAGGCTGATTGTGGGCAAGGCCGACGATGCGAAGGTCGTCACCGATATCGCGCTGCGTTCGATGCCGACTGGCCCACTGATGGGAATCCCCAATGCGCCGAACTTGCTTACGCCGCGTACCGATGAAGAGGCGGCCTGGACGGTGTGCGACTGGCGCGACACCGCTGTGCCGTTGTCGCTGCTGCGCTCCGGTGACATCACCACTGCGGTCATCGCTGGGAAAGACATGTTGGAAGGTGGCGAGGACCTTGGCCAGACGCGGGCAGTTCTGGTTCGACCGTCCACCGATCCTTCTCAGCTGTGGTTGATCTACCGTGACACCCGTGCTCAAGTGGGCCGAGGCGACTTCGCCGCACAAGCCGCTCTGGGTCTGACTCCCGCCCGCATTGACTCGGCCGCGGTGGTGTCCCCGGCACTACTGGGGGCGATTTCGGCCTCGCCGGTCTTGACCGCACCGCAACTGGCTGATCAGGGCCAGCCAAGCGCAGCGGTCCCCGGGTCGGCTATCGGCGACGTGTTGACGGTGTCCACCGCATCAGGGGCCCGCGCCTTCTATCTGGTGGGCCGCACCGGAATTCAGCAAGTGGGGCCCGTGCTGGCCCAGATGATGGTCAATGTCGGTGCTGCACAGCGGCTGATCGAGGATCCCGCCACAGTGCAGACCTTCGAACGCGTGTCGATCGTCGACGACGGCCGGTTCCCGTCGTCGGTGCCGACCCTCGTCTCGAATCCAGCGCTGTGCTGGAGCTGGACTAAGACTCGCGGTGAATTGGCGGCGCACACACGGGTTTTCACCAACTCGAAGATGCCACTGACTGAAGCAGGACGTATCTCGACCGTGCGCCTGCTGCCCAACGAGGGAACCGCCGAGCAGGCGACCGACGCGATCACGCGACCGGGGTATGGCTGGTATGCCCGCGTCACCGGGGACGCCGCTGATTCGGTGGCCGCCGAACAGGTGTTGTGGATCGACCCGAACGGGACCCGCTTCCCGATCGATGCGGTGATTCCAGACAGCGGCAACAAGCTCGACGTCTCCTACGACCCGACAGTGAAGGCGCTAGGACTCGAGAACGTGTTCCCGACCCCGATCCCGTGGTCGGTGGCCAAGCTGTATGCGCCTGGGGCCACGTTGTCGATCAAGAACGCACAGGTGATGCAGGGAACGATCAAGCCATTCTCTCAGGTACCGAGTCCGGCGAGGACCGCCAACCAGGCACCGCCCGCGCAAGCTCCTAGCCCCACTGGGGACCAGACCCCGCCGCCGGCTGCGCCGCCTGACGATTCGGCGCCGGAGGAGACCGTAGCGCCCACCGATTCTGCCTCCGCCGTACCGGCGCCCACTGCTGACGCCGCCGGCTGATCCGACACCCTGACCTGCTTCGAAGGAAGGACCTTCCGTGTTGTTCAACGAGTTCCGGCCAGCACCACGGCCGCAGACACAGCTCAGTCCGACCGGGGTGGAGATCCCGGCTCCGCTGCCCGCGCCGGAGCCGGACCGCCGGCCGACCTGGCAACGGATGCTTCCGCTTCTCATGGTCGGAGTCATGGTCGCGATGGTGGGGGGCATGGCGCTGTTGGGTGTCCGCGCGATCACCTCGGTTTTGTTCAGCGTTCCAATGATGATGATGATGCTGATCATGCATCTGAGCACCCAGCGCGGGGGTGCGTCCGGTGGCGACATCGAGCAAGAGATCGAGCGCTACGACTTGGACTTGCGGGAGCGGCGCGCCGAAATCCACGACCAGGGCCGGGCGATGCATGATCTGCGCACTACCTGCTTCCCGCACCCGTCGGATCTCCTGTCCCTGGTGGGAACTGAGGAAATGTGGCAGGCAGATCCGAATCCGGACATCGGCCGGGTGGTTCCCCCTGAGAGCGAACAGGATCCGGACGTCAAGCATCTGACGGCGAACCCGTTCCTGCGGGCCCGGGTGGGCATCGGTGTGGCTCCGCTGTTCCCGAAGCTGCCCAAGGCTGAGGAGATGGTGATCGAGATGACCGAACCGGTCACCTTGGTGCGGTACCAGCGGGCAATGAACACATTGTCGGTGGTGGCCAACCTGCCGATCGACGTGCGCTTGAGCGAGTGGCCTGCTTACGCGCTGCGCGGTGACGAGTCGGCGCGCCTGGATCTGGTGCGGGCAATGGTGATGAGTCTGGCGTTCAACCACCGACCCAGTGATCTGAATATCGGTGTCATTACCGATGATCCGAAGGCATGGGAATGGATCAAGTGGTTGCCGCACCTCGAGGACATCTCGAAGGTAGAGAAGGGGACCGGCCCTCGCCTGCTGGCGTGGCGCAGTCTGGACGAGTTCGCGGTGCGCCACGCAGCTGTGATCGAGCGGATCCGTTCCGGCGGGGATGATCGGCCACCGCACTTGCTGGTGATTGTCGATACCCCTGAGCAGATGGTGGCATGGCCGGCGACGATGGCCGGCGGGATGGATGGCATGACATGGCTCGTGGTGCGCTACGGCACCGATCTGGTCTCTGAAGAGCGGTCGCGCATTCTGCTCAAGAACGGCCGCGTGTCGACGCTCGAAGACTACGACGCCGCGGCAGCCGATTCCGCGTCGGCGACCCTGGCCGAGACGTTCGCGCGTGCGATGTATCAGCACCGCCCGAAAGGCTATGGTGCCGGAGGCGGAGTCCAGGATGAGCGGGCCGAACATATTCCGGACTTCTTCGAAGCCATCGCGATAGGCAACATCGAAACGCACGACCTCATCAAAGTGTGGAAGTCCAACGCGTTCACCGACGAGATCAAAGTTCCGTTCGGGTACATGCGCAAGGGCGATGAACTCACCCCCGAGCTGAGCTTCCTGAACTTCTACGAGGAGAACCGCGACGGCAACGGCCCACACGGGGCGATCGCCGGCCGCACCGGATCGGGGAAGTCGTACTTTCTGCGGGCAATTGTGCTGGCGCTGCTCGCCTTGTACGGGCCCGACAAGGTGGCGCTTATCCTCGCTGACTTCAAAGGCGGTTCGACATTCCTGGGGATGGACCCCGACCGGATTCCGCACGTGGTGGCCAACATCTCCGATCTGGAGCACACCGCAGAGCTGGTGGATCGTCTCGGCGCGGTGATCGATGGTGAGGTCACCCGTCGCGAGGAGTTCATCACCGGCGAAAAGGGATGCAAGGACATCTTCGAATACCGCGAGCAGCAGCAGAAACATCCCAACGATCCGCTGTGGCCTCCGGTGCCGGACCTGATTGTCGTCATCGACGAGTTCGGTGAATTCCTCAAGAAACGTCCGGGATACCTGGAACTGTTGACTCGAGTCGGCCGCGTTGGCCGTTCACTCGGCATGCACCTGGTCATGTGCAGTCAGTACATCGACCAGTCCGTGCTCGGTGATCTTCTGCAGCACTTGACGTTCCGCTACTCGTTGGCGGTGAACTCGCCCCAGCATTCGAACGTGATGCTCGGCACCGACGACGCGGCCCGGATGATCAAAGGCAACCTCAAGGGCAAGATCCTGCGCAAGTTCACCACCGACCACGGCCCGGTCGAGGTCGCGGCGTTCCATCACGAGGCCGCCTACATACGCAAGACGGTGGTCGAACGCGCCCGCTCGGGCGGCGATTCGGCTGAGGCGATCGCAGAAGCGGTCCTGCCGTTCGCCCTGTTCACCGAACGCAGCTTCACTCCAACGGTCGTCGACGGCGAGGTCGTCAACGTCAAGCAGGAGGAAACCGGCGACAGGATGAGTGACGTACTGCTGGAGAAGGTTTCTCGGCTGGCGGACATGAAGGTGCTCGACCTGTGGAAGCCCTCACTGCGTGAGCCTCTGAGTCTGCCGACACTGAATCTGAGCCGTTCCTCTGTGGGGCTGAGTATCCGTATCGGCGACCTCGATGTGCCCGAGAAGCACACCCGCTTGCCATGGTTCATGGACTTCAGCGGCGCTCTGCCGCACCAGGTTATTGCCGGTGGCGGTAAGTCCGGGCGCACCACGTTGTTGCAGACGCTGGTCATCTGTGGCTGCCTGCAGTACGGGCCGGGCCGGCTGGCGTTTATGCTCGCCGACTACGGAACCGGCAAGCTGGGCGAGGTCAAAAACAGCCCGAACGTAGCGTCGTATGCAGCCCCCGGCAGCGCTGACGGAGTGTCGCGGATCCTGGGTGAGGCCCGGCGAGTCATCGGGCTTCGCCGTGAAGCGATGGTGGACCGTGCAGTCTCCTCGGTGGACGCCTACCTTGACTCAAAAGTCGACAACCCTGTTCCCGGTGACCCATACGGTCGGGTGATGGTGCTGATCGACGGCATCGGGGGGTTCCTCGGCGAAGACCGTTCCGAACGGGCCAAGCTGCTGCGCCCGATCCTCGACCTCGGCGCTGCTGTCGGTGTGCATCTGGTGTTCACCGCTGATTCTTCCGGCGGCGGCACCAGCGGCAACGTGGCTCACTACTCCATCGACGTTCCCGGTGGTGTGCAGTTGCCTGCAACCGATTACGCCGGCGCCAAGATGGCTCCAGAGCTGCGGATGAATCTCAAAACCCTGATCCCGCAAGATCAGCCGGGACGGTCGGTGGATCCGTACAGCACCAAGCAGGCTCGAACGGTGGTGCCGATCAACCGCGAAATCGAACCCGATTCGTTCGCCAGGGGCATGCCGGTGTTCGAGGTGAACGACTATGGCGCCGAGATCCGGGGCCTGTGCGACCAGCTGGCCGAGGTGTTCGCCGCCGAGCAGGTGCCTGTTGTCCGACCCGCAGACCCGGTGATCGACTTTGAGACGATCTGGTCGGTCTATGCGCCGCTGGTCCCACCGAACCGTCATCCGGTACAGACACACTTCCCGGTGGGCTCCCTGACGGACACCCTGGAACTCGCGCTCGTTCCGAACAGGTCGCAGGACCTGCTGGTGTACGGCGAGAAAGGCTGTGGCAAGACCAATGTGCTGCGGATGCACATGGAGTCGGTGATGCGTCAGTTCGCGCCGAAGGACGCCGTGATCGTCGTCATCGACCCGCTGCGTCAGCAACTCGGCGAACGAGACCGCCTCTACGCGCGTGGTCACGTGCGGCCGGCGAAGTTCGGCGAGCCTCGCGCGGACGGCACAACCAATCGGATCCGGCCCCCTGGCTATGTCAGCTCGGCTGAGGATCTCAAAGATGTTGCCGACATGCTGGTGCGGCTGATGGGCCAACGTCGACCCAGCGAGGACGCAACCGCCGAGGATCTGATCAACCGGACCTACTTCACTGGTCCGGAGGTGTACGTGTACATCGACAACTTTCACGCAATCTCCGAGGGCTACATGGCCAAGACCGTGTTCGACACTGTCGAAGTCGGCGATCAGACAGTCTCCAAGCTGCTGTCGACGGGAACTGACCTCGGGGTGCACTTCATCATCTCCGACGACGGTGGGTTCAACGACCGGGTGAAGTCGGCCGCGATGCTTGCGGCACTGCGCGAGAAAATGATGGCCCCGATCCTGCAGTTGGCCGGGCAACCGTCCTCGGGTATGCCTATCCCGCAGGCGTACCATCTCAAGCCTTCTCGGTGGCGTCCTGGCCAGGGGCGGCTCATCATCGACGCGGACGCGTACGAGATGGTGCAGACGGCGCACATCGATGTCAATGCGGTGGCGGCGAGGTTCGAACAAAAGTAGGGCATACGACAACGCCCCGGTTCCGGTGGTCTGGGCCGGGGCGTTGTCGTATGCGGGATCAGTGTGTGTCGCGGATCTGCAGAGTCAGCGCTCCGCCCCTAGCGGTGATGATGAGCTGTACCAGCGCATTGCCGGCGTCAGGGTCCAGCCACAGTGTCACGGGCACGGATACCCGGTTGCGCAGGCTGTCGCGGGGGAGTACGGCCTCGGCGGCGGCGCCGGGAAGTTCACCGCGGAGTTTCACCGTGCCGGCGACCTGTCCATCGTTGACCGGTTGTGGACCTTCGAACGACACCGGTGAGATTGTTTCGATCATCGACGCCAGGCCCAGCTGCGGGTCCAGAAGCAGTGTCGGGTCGAAGTTTCCGCGCGCTGGGCCGACAGTGAAAGGTTCTCCGTCCGCGGAGTCGAGGAACAGCTCGCCGTCTCGGACTTGGAAGTTCGCCTGCTGCCGTTCGCCGTTGATCATGAGGTTGGCGTTGCCGTTCGCGGCTGCCGGGTCGGTGCTCACCTGCGCCGCGTAGGACGATGCAATCAGATTCTCTATTCCGGTGGTGGCCACCATGATGGTTGCCGCGGTTGTGGTGCGCAGCCTTAGAGCTGCATCGGCCACCGCGGCGGACGGGTCAGAGGGAAGGTCCGGTGCTGCGGCGGCTGTCTCCGCGGCCGGGGGCGAGCCTGTCGGCGGTGGAGCTGCAGTAGTCGAGCAGCCGCTGGCCAATAGGACGGCGGCCAGTGCGGTGGCCACAGCAGAGACGGTGGGGGTGGGCATGGCCGGGGACGGTAAAGGCCTCGGCGTCGATGTCTGGCCGGTGGCGCGGCGAGTTCAGCAGTACCCTCGGAAACGCATCATCACCGACTTCTCGGCGGCGGTCACAGTGAGCCGGTACTTGTTCTTCACCTGCACCTGTCGCTTGACGTACGTGCACTGGAAGGATGGGTTCGGCGGCAACCACTGATCGGCCGAAGCCGCGCCCTTGGACTGGTTTGCCGAACCGTCGGCGGCCATCAGATTCAAGGGGTCGTTCGCGATCTGCGTGCGCCGCTGCGGCGACCATGACGCCGCCCCCGACACCCACGAATTGGCCAATGCCACTAGATGATCGACCTGCACGCGGGCCGATGTATCTGGGCCGCGGGTGAAAGTGACCACGGTGCCTGTATACGGGTCGGCCAGCGTGCCAGAGAGTACTTTGCAGCCGTCGCGGGTCAGGGCTCCGGTCATATCCCGAGCCAGGATGTCGTCGCGGGTGTTGCATCCATTGTGTCCGTATTCGACGTCCACGTTATCGGTCCACGCCGCACCGAAGCGGTCTCGGGCGTACCCGCGCATGGACCCCGACTTGGCTACCGTCAGCGTGGCCGGGTCGTCGCTCGGGGTGCCCGTCCCTCCGATTCCGTCCGGCAAGGTTTGAGCCGGGTTGATCCGTTCGGTTGCCCAGTTGATGGCGGTGTCGGCATAGGCGCGCACACCGTTCGGACCGACGCGGACAATGACAGCGATCGCCACGATGATGGCGGCGATCACCAACACTGTCCGTGCAAGTTCGCCCGAAACTCCGAGCACGCCACCCTTTTTGGACTTCTTCGACTCTCTGTCAGCCACGATCGCAGACTGTCGCCGCACTCGCGCGACTGCGGCGACTACGGCGCGACTTGCGGGGACTGTCGCCGCCGCGGTGGGCGCGCCCTGAAGGCAGGCGGTGCTTCAATAGCGTGTCATGTCCCGTGGTTGCCTTGCGGCAAGTTGTCTCGCACGGAGTCACAGTCAACGGTCACGGGGGCTGTTGGAAGCGCTACGGCGCGGTGGTTGTAGCGCTGCGCGTAGTTCCGTGGGAATGCACGGTTCCGTCGAAACGCAGCGCCAACAGGCAGTTCAGAACGGTGAACCGGGCCGCTTATCGGCCGACGTGTCCCCTCTCGTGGCGATCGTTGTAGCGGCGCGTGTGGAGATGTCTGTAGCGGGGCGTCAGGCGCCGATGCTGGGTCAGGTGTACCCCACCGCGCCGTAGACGGCCGAACGCAAACGTTGGGACCAATGTTGTGCCCGCAGCCCGGCACCCACACCGCCGATGCTGCTCGTCGCCGGGATTCACCGCGGCGGGAGCCAAGGAATCAGAAGGTGGAACGCATGCCCGTCATCATCGACAACGAATCGTTCGTCAAGGGACTGTCTGCGGCCAAAGTGATGGCCTATTCGGGAAACGACGACCCAACCCACGCCGCGGTCGTGCTGGGCTCGAGCCGGGTGGAGGCCGGTGACAGTGGAACTCAGAACAGCCTGGCCTTCATCGCCTCAGACGGTGTCAGTCCTGGGCAGGCGATCTTCGAGTGCGACGGCGATCTGAAGTTGGTGAAGTTCTCGGTCGACCAGGCGTCACAACTGTTGTCGGCGGCCAAGGGTGCGGCAGCGGCGGTCAAGAAGCTCGACAAGGAAGCCGACTGCTCCGTTGAGCTCTCGGTGGTCGACAACGGCGCAACGCTGCTGATGCGCACGCTTACCGACGGCGACCCGGGCGAGGCCGACTCGCGCCACTACATCCCATTGCAGGACGCCGAGGACTTCCCGATCCGCTCGACGATCAGCCGACTCAATGCTCGTGGTGCCAAAGAGATTCTCGGCACGCGAGGAGCGGGTGACGAACAGACACTCGCGCCGCTGGGCGCCGGCAACGTGCAATCGTTCACCGCTGATGCCATCAAGAAAATGAGCGCGATCACTGCAGTGTTCAAAGAGCCTGTCGAGCTCTACACGCGGGAACACCCAGCTTCGATCGTGACTATCACGTGCGCAGGGGTGTTCCGTGCGGTACTGGCTGCACATGCCTATTCACCCGACCTGGACGTCGATGATCCGGAAGTGCCGGTAGCGATAGGTCTGATCGACGACAACAACGCCGAAGCTGACGCAGCGTGACCGCATGCCCTGACAAGGACTTCGACGCACTGGGCATCCCCAGCATCGAATGCCACGAGCAGGCGACGCTGCAGGTCATGTTCGGCTACGGCCGCGGTGTGGTCACCGTGTGTCGGCGCCATGCCGAAAGGCGCGTCGCGCACGCGCAGCGACGGGCACGCAACGATGCCCACGGAGCAAGTCCCGACAGCCGAATCCTAAACGCGTAGAGGAGTTTCCGTGAGTCTCTCAGAACTGCAATTCGCACTGGACCAGCTCGGCGTCGCTTGCTGGTTCAATCAGCTGCCGGCACACGTGCGGCACTGGGAGGACCGGCAGGGGCAAGAGGCGATCTTGCTCCGGGCGCGGGAATTCGCAGTCGCGTGCGGTGCCACTGCAGAACAGATCACCGATTGCGAACAGTACGGGTCCCGCCTGGCGATAAAAGACAAGGCTCCACTGACGTTGGCAGGGCGATCGTGGGACCAGTTCTCCGCTGGGCTGCGCGACTCGCGCAGCGACTGTGGCTGACAGGATCGCTGACGATGTCTGCCATGCATGGCGGCCTCGAAGCCAGATATTGCATCGGCGGTTACGTGGTCGACTGCGATGAACGGCAGCGATGTTGCGGAGAGTGCTGACGTTGCGCCGCAGTTCATCTCGATCTGTCACGTCCCCCTGAACCACCAACCCAATGAAAGAGAAACCGTATGAGCTTCACAATCGAGACCGGCGACCTCTTCGCGCACCCGTCTGAGGCGCTCGCACATGGCGTCAACTGCATCGGGGTCGCCGGCGCCGGTGTCGCAGCAATCATGAAACAGCGCCACCCAAACGCGATTCACCAATACGAGGTGCTTGCGCGCCGCGGTGATCTTCCAGTTGGCGGGGCGATGATATGTCCTCAAGGGCCGGGAGATACGACGATCATCCACTGCGCCAGCCAGTATCAGCCAGGCCCCGACGCCCGACCCGAATGGCTACGCTCGTCGCTGACCGTCGGGCTCGAACTCGCAGTCGCGCACGGGATCGCGTCCGTGGCGCTGCCGCTCATCGGCGGAGGCATCGGTGGTCTCGATCCGAAAGAGGCCGAACAAATCATTCGCGAAGTCGCCGAGTCCTCCTCGGTCGCGGTCACGCTCGTGCTGCTCGGGTAGAACCTGATTCGGCGCCGCAGATATGCCGGGACACGCCGTCGGACATGCATATTTCGTTCCACAATGCTTTGTCGGATGCCGGTGCAACGATTGAGGCAATCCGGTGCGGGAACACCCACAGGCCGGAGTGCCGGGGAAGTTCTCCAGCTACGTTCCCGCACCGGATTACCGCAACAGAAACTAAACGAGAGGTTCCGCCATGACTGTCCCTATCGCTCAGGCCCCCGTGGCCGCTGCTCCGCCGGTTGCTCAGGCTCCGGTTGCTCAGGCGCCCGTGGCCGCAGCACCGGTCGCTCAGGCTCCGGTCGCTGCCGCGCCGGTTGCTCAGGCACCGGTGGCCGCCGCGCCGGTTGCTCAAGCTCCCGTTGCTGCCGCGCCGGCTCCGGCCGCCGCTCCCGCCGCCACCTACGGAGGCATCACGGCGGCCCCGGCGATCGGTTCGATCCCCACCGGCGGCGGTGGTGGTATCAGCGACGAGCACTTCAACAAGCCGATCCTGTTCCGCCTACTGTCGGTGAGCCCGCGCTACAGCAAGTACGAAAAGGCCGAGGTTTCGACACCCACCGTCGACTACATCGTGCTCGATCCGGCCACCGGCGCCTTCACCGAGATCAAGAATGCGGTGATGATGCAGAAGCACATCCGGAACGAGCTGGTGGCATGTTTCCAGCGCGGAATGACCGCGGTGACCGCCGTGGCCATCAAGGTGCCGACGCAGAACGACGAACCGGCCAAGGTGCTGCGCGCGTTCGACGACCAGAACACGGGCTACGGCGCCGAACTGGCCACGCAGTACTTGCGTGAGGCTGCGATCAGCCAGTTCAACTGGTGGACCGCCACCGCCGCCTGACCCGCGATCAACACACGGCCCGTGCCTCCACCGGTGCGGGTCGTGTGTTGTGTGCACCGGCACTTGTGCAGACGCGTTGCGCGGAGTGATGCGCGGGCAACATAGCTAGCATCACGGCCGACATACCTGCAAGGGAAAGGCAGAGTCTTCATGAGCGAGGACGTCACCACCGGCGAGCCGACTTACTTCCGCCCGCCCAACGCTGATACCGGCGAGCCGACGCTGGCCGTCTATTTCTCGGCCGAGTTGTTCCCACTGATGCGTGCCTACGAGTACGACGTCGCCGCCAAGACGGACCAACTCGCTGCCGATGTTCGCGACCACCTGGACAGGCTGGGCATCGCAATCCGGCCTACCATCCGGCACGGCCGCCTGCGCGCACTGCAGGATCTCGAGCCCGACGAGAACGGCGTCAACCGCGACCCCATGGTTGTTTCGACAGTCGTCGCGTATCTGACCGATGCCGAGCCCGATGACCCGCGTCTGGTCCCACTACTAGAGAACAGCTTTCACGGCCACCGCATTGACGCGCAGATCGAGTTCGAGATTCCGACCACCGCCAGCGAAGCGGCGCTAGCCGAGCAGGAAAAGGCTGACGCTGAGCGTGCCGCGGAGTACCGCGTCAAAGCCGATGCCGCTCGTGCGGAAGCTGCGGACCGGGAAGCTCGACCGTTCGACCAGGACATGAGCGAGCTGTTCGACTGAACCTCGCGAAAGGCCCGAGCGCGGTAATGCCATCGCGCTCGGGCCTTTGTCCTGTCTACACCTCGTCACTGCCGACCACGATGAAAGGACGACATCCTGTGGCGCATATTGGTGGACGTACACCCGATCGCATCGCCGCCGACCAGCTTCTGGACAGGGCACGACTGCTCGAGGCTGCGGGGAAAACGGAGCAGGCGAGTGAACTGCGCCGACGCGCTTCGAAGCTGATCGGGGTCATCGCAAGTTCGAATGGCCGAAAGGACGTGACAGGCGCTCGACCAGCGCCGTGAAACCGCTGCGCAACAGTAAAAGCCAGCTGCAGGTTGCATCGGCCCAGGCTCGGCGGTAATCTCCATTTTAGAGAGTAGGAGATATGGCTGTATTGATTTCACGTTCCACACTTCAGCGCATGGCGCTGGCGGGCGCGTTGACCGCCGGCGTCGGGGGAGCGACCACCACGGCCCTTCCAGGACTGAGCCACTGGCCGGCGCCATCGGTGATCGTGACCGTTGCTGCCATCACCCTCCTGGGCGGGCTTATTCGCAAGGTGCTATTGGTTGCGGCCGTTGCAGTCCTGCTCACAGTCGCGCTTGTTGCCGCAGATGCGGCAACAGGTCAACACATCCAGCGGGCGCTGAACCCGGCAACGGTGCTGCGCGTGGTGGGGCAACCGTGACCGTCAGCCGCGCATACGTGATCGACACCGCGACGGGCGTAGTCATCTACGTCGGTATATCCCTGTTGCACTGCGCCTAATCCACCACTACAGACGGGATTCCGACCATGACCACCAGAGACGCCACCGACGCACCCCTGCCAGCAGTTGACTTTGATGGCAACGTCTCCAGTGTCGTCAAGTGGATTGAGGACGACGGCCTCGGCTGGTTCCTGGCGGTATGCCGCGACGGTGCAACACGGCAGGTTTCCACCGACGAACTGATCGGGTTCGGGGTAGACCCGTCCCGCAACGTAAACCCCATGCGGCCGAACACTGCCCGCTAACCACCTCGACCTGGCGGCCCGACTGGCCGCCGGGAAGCTCCATCTGAAGGAGTTCGACATGAACACAAACCCCACCAACTGCCAATACGTCGGACGTAGCAACGCATCCGACCCGCATTCGGTCCACTGTGACTCTGCCGGCGAGAGCGCGGACGTTCGCCCGATCGAGGTTGGTGACCGTGTTCAGTACCACGAACGCGCTGGGCAGGAATCCCGCGCATTCCACGGAACCATACTCGGAATACATAGCGGCATAGCCACGATCGATCTGGGCGGCGGCGGACGATCTAGCGTCGCCGTCGAACGACTTTCCCTCGTAGCCATCGACCCGTACGCGCCCGGCGCGGTGTACCGCTGCCGGATAGACATCAGCACCGACTACCGCACACACGAGGCGTTCGTCATCATCGACGCGCTTGAGGAATACGCGTCGCGCCAGCGATGGCGGGCAGAAGACGGCGACAACGCCGAACTCCTGAAGGAGCTGGCAGACACTGCCGACCGGCTGCGCGAACAGTTCCACGCCCAGATGCACGACGGAGCAAACGTTGTCGACGCCGCGGGAATCGCGCAGGAACCCGTTCCGATCGGCGTCGGCGACGTCGTGACGTGGACCTACGGCCACTCCGCGCCGTGGAACGGCGCCGAACAGCGCACGGGCACCGTCACCGCGCTCGATACCGACGTGAACGTTGCAACGATCGCCGACGCCGCCGACGGCCGCTCCTGCATCGTCGACGATTATCCGAACCGCCTGCGCCGCGCCTAATCCACCACCACAGAAGGTATTCCGATCATGCCTACTTACTATCCCGGTGACCACCTGCGCACACCCGTCGACCTTGCCGCCGACGCGGCCGAGGCCGCCGAATCCCGACCTCACCCCGACGCCGGATTGCCGCTGCCGGTCCACCACCTCGATGAGGGACATTTGGCGGCCGACAAACAACGCGGCGTGTGCCCGCACAGCGGCACCGGCGACATGGCCCACGGTTGCCCGCGCGGATGCGAGGGTGCCAGGGAGCACTACTCGAACGACGGGCACCCACAATGCGAGGACGACCCGTTCGGCGAGACCACCGCTGACGACGCCGAGAAGCTGCCCTACGAGTGCCCGGACTGCGGTGATCGTCACGACGGGATGACCACCGGCACCGAACGATGCCCAGATTGTGAAGGCGGCAACCAGTGCGAAGGCCACGAGTCTCTGGCCGGCGAACACATGGGTGAGTCTGTGTACTGCGATGGCTCTTGCCGACGAGCGGCGAAGCGCACCCGCAACAGTGGGCGGGCGTGACCATGGCGAAGAAACGACCTACGTCGCCACCGCTCCCGATGGCAGCACCCATACCCGAACGTCTGCCCGGACCTACACGCACGCCGTGCTGGTCTTCGGGGCGGAACTGGTACGCCAAGGTGCGCCGGAACGGGCTGTGTCGCTGACGAAGAATGCGTCGATTGTGACGGAACCGGCGAGTGGTTCGAGTGACCAGCAGCAGGCCAACGCAAGGCGCAATTATCGGCACACCAGGAGGAAACCATGCAATGTCAGGCCGTATGGGATGACCCAGAGCACAGCGTGCCGGATGACCCACACCAATGCCAGTGTGGCCCCAATCATGAAGGCTTCCACGTCTGCCACTGCGGCATCGAGTTCTAGTTGACGTAATCGGCACGAATCGGAGGTTCGATGAACGACAAGGTGATTGCCCGCGTGACGGTAGGTCGGCACTTCGGCATTCCTTACGCACGCATCCTGCACGGAGGCGTGGTCCAGCGGACGTTCCTGGGCCTGACTAGGTGGCACGCGATTCGTCGTGCCGACCGGCACCTGTCCGACTGTGGGGTTACATAATCGGCGGCAGACGGCGAAATTATCGGTGAAGGATGGGCGTATGAGCGGACAGACATGGCTGGAGAACATCAGTCAAGACTTCGCCGTTGGCGACCATGTCACGGTCGGGTCCGTGGTCACTGTTCGGCGTGCCCGCAATCGGGCATCGCAGCACGCCACAGGCGTTGTCGCCGGCTACAACGATGTCGGCATTGTGGTCGAGTTCGACGGCGGGCCAATCAACGGCGTCACCTGGTGCACGGCCAGCCCGCTGGAACTTCGGCACCTGACGTAATCGCGGTTCATCGCAGAGGAGAGGTATCACGCACACCGACCTGTACTGGGAGCTCCGGGACCGGGGATACACCGACCCGGAAGCTCACCGACTGACCGAAGAACCCGACCTGATCGAGGAGATAATGACATAACCAGGCCCGTACTGGCCGCCGAGCTCAAGAAACTCGCCGATGAGCGACTGTGGGGTCGCGTCGGCGCCGCAGTAGCCGGGGGAGTTGTCGGCCTCTTGGTCTATTCTCTATATTAGAGAATAGACCAGATGCTGAAAGGGCCACGATGACCGCCGCAGGGGAACCCAGAACCGCGAGCCTCTACTACCGGGAAGGCAACAGCGACAAGGAATACCATGCGAGGCTGGAACCTACCGACGCCGGATTCCTCGTCACTTTCGCCTATGGACGCCGGGGTTCGGCACTGACCACCGGCACGAAGACCACCACCGCGGTGGACTACGCCAAGGCCACGGCGATCTTCGACAAGCTGGTCAAAGCCAAAGAGGCCAAGGGCTATACCCGCGGCGAGGACGGCACCCCATATCAGAACAGCGCCAGTGACCGCCACCCGTCGGGTCTGCTGCCCCAGCTGCTCAACGTCGCCGACCAGGCCGCTGCGAACGAAGCCATCAACAGTGACAGCTGGTGCCTGCAGGAGAAGTACGACGGCCGTCGCATGTTGATTCGCAAGACCGGCGACACCGTCGAGGCCTTCAACAAGTTGGGCCTGGCGGTAGGGGTGTCCGCGGCGGTGGCCCGTGCAGCTGGGTCCATCGACGGTGACTTCATCTTCGACGGGGAGATCATCGGCGATGTGCTGTACGCCTTCGACATCTTCGAGTACGCAGGCAATGACCTGCGCGACAAGCCCTACCAAGAGCGCTACCGCATCTTGCTCGATCTGATCGCCCTGAACCTCGATGACGCGATCGCGCCGACCCACAACTGGACCTCCCAGAGTGACAAGCGCCGGAAGCTGGCCGAGCTGCGGGACGCCAAGGCCGAGGGCGTGGTGTTCAAGCGCCTGGATGCACCGTATTCGCCGGGACGGCCCAACAGCGGCGGCCCGCAGCTCAAGTTCAAGTTCGTCGAGACCCTGAGCGCCCTGGTGACCGCGGTCAACACCCAGCGCAGCGTGGGCCTGAGCCTGCACGGCAACGACGGCCTGACCTTCGTCGGTAACGTCACCATTCCCGCCAGCCACGACGTGCCGCCGGTCGGCGCCGTCGTCGAGGTCCGCTACCTCTACGCCGCCCCGGCGCTGTACCAGCCCGTCTACCTCGGTGTGCGCGACGACATCCTGCCCGCGGAGTGCGTGATGGCGCAGGTGAAATTCAAGAGCGGCATCGACCGGTGAACGCTGACGGCGAGAGTTCAAAATCAACGCGCGGTGGCGGTGGAGGACTCATGCGACATCACCGCGAAACCACGACAGATGGCGACCTCTTCGATCCGCCCGAACCGGGCAAGTTCATCGTCGATTGTGCCTGTGGCGACACCTATCTCGTTGACAAGCCAAGGTGGTCCGATGCCGAGTTCGAGGCACTGGAAGCCGCCGCACTGGCGCACGCCAGGAGACGACATGGCCACACCGTCTGAGCTTGTGAAGCAGGCTCTCGATGAGGCTGCCGGTTTCGGCACCGGAGACTGGGCCAACCGTGCACTCGCCGCCCTCCGTGAAGGTGGCTACAAGGTCATTCTTCGCAATCCGTCCCTACGAGGACGCAGTACGCAAGGTGATGGGTGGCCCGATGTACCTGAACTGGGACCAGGCGAGCGCCAACATTGACGAGCACCCCGACGAGCCGTGCAGGTGGCCGGCCTGACGTAGGGCGCAATGATCGGATGGGGGAATGATGGAGTTTGAGACTCGTCAGATCGTGATCGCTCACGAGGTTATGTGGGAAGCGATCAGCGAATGGGCAGGTAAGCGCGGCCTTCGCCTAGTGCAGATACCGGGGTCGGGCTACGCCGAGGACGACCTACCGGCGTACATTTTCTCCCCGATCGACCCGACAAAGTTGAGATAGTCAGTGAAACACGTTGATCGCCAAGGACACAACGCGAAATTGTCAGTGGAATAATCCATCCAGCATCACCGCGAGGCCACGGCAGACGGCGACCTCTACAGCCACTTCATAGCTGTGTGGGCGCCCGCGCCAAGCTGACGTAGGGGAGACTGCCAAAGCATGACCAGCCAATGCACCCATCCCGCAGACCAGCCGCGCGCCGTCTCCGACTTTGACGAACACCGCGACACCATCGACGGACCAAAGACATGGGTCCGCGAAACCGTCATCTGCGACGCTTGCGGCGAGCGCCGAAACATCCGAACATTGCTCACCAACGACACCGACGACGGTCCAGAGTCGGGGATACACAAGCGGTGTCCAGATTGCGGCGGCCGCGTGTTCACCACTGCCCGCGATGGCGCGCTGGGCCCGCATCAGTGCGCTGACGTATGAATCAACTGCCCGACTCAGAGGTGTTGCGCGGCCTGCTGCACGCCCGGATCAACAAGGCCCATTCAGCTGGGCAGCATCGCTACGTGGATTTCCTGTTGGACCGGCTGTATGGCCTGGACGCACAGAAAAGGCGGCTGGCGAGCCAGCGCGGGTCCCGACATCGAGCCGAACTTCCGTCGATTTCGCCGGCTCAAGACGACAGGTCCGGGACGTGACATCCCCGTGCGGCCGGTGATTGCACCGGCATCGAGCCAGCAGTCAGGCTGCCTGCCGGTTGAAATCCCCGCGGAGCACTCGATCGGCGAACTCGGCCAGACTGATCACGCGTGGGCCGGGAACTTGCCGGTTGTAGGTGGTGTCGCGCACCACGGCGATCCTTCCGGCACTTCGGATCTCGTCGATGTTGTGGGGAGCATCATCGAGGTAGACGTCACAGCCAGAGAGGCTCTTTCGCTGCTGGAAAAGCAGATCGTCAGTTTCGATGCCATGGCGAGCAAGCCAGCTTGCGAGGTCGCGGCGTCCGGCACGGTGCCCTGATTCTCCCGCGCGGTGCTCTTGTCGTGCAGTCACGATGGAGACCTTGTGGCCGCCGTTGCGCAGTTCACGCACCGCGGCCGGAGCGGTGTCGTCGAACAGTGCCAGATCGCCCAGGCCGCTCTCGTGCAGCTGGGCCATTGCCCTCGCCGCAGTGCGTGCATCGGGAAACCAGCCAGGTTCGATCAGTCCATAGGTGAGCGGTCCCTCGCCCGACATCGCGTGTCCGTTCCCGCGTCCGACCTCGGCGATGGCCGCCATATAGTCAGCAAGCACACCATCGACATCGAGACCTATATGCAACGATTGCCGGATCATTGCGAAACCAGTTCGGGGCAGCCCCAGTAGACCAGCGTGAAGGGCTTTCCGAAACCGGGACGGGCGGCAAACCAGTGCGCGTGCCACTCGCCTTCACTGTCGCATGACCAATCATGGCGGCCGCACCACTTGATCCGCGACGCCACGCTAAGCCAGACCTCTTCGACTACGAGTTCCTGGCCATCGGTGCGTTGGCTTCCGCCGTTGTCGGCCAGGTCGGCCAGCAGCATGCCACGGTCAAGATCATGTCCTGCATGGATGCGTTGCCATCCGTGATCCTCGTTGACGAAATCACTGGGATATTTCACTGTCTAGGCTCCTCATCTTGTCGGGCGGTGCTTACCGGTGTTCATCGCGATCCGGGACGCCGACACCACTGATCCACGCGTTGACGATCCGGTGCGGCCGGTGATCCTCGCTGCGCACGGTCACGTTGAGACCTTCTGGCCGATTGGGGCATCCAAGTGCTCAGTGTCGGGTTCAAGGGTGCGCCCGGTGATCCCATCGATCAGCAGCGCATGGATGTGCTCGTTTCCCTGCTGGGTGGACTCGAAGTCGCGCGTAGTGAACGAGATTTCGCTCATGCGGCAGGCCACCCATAAACGACGTCGCCGCCGTGCACTGAGGCGTACTCGTCCATCCGGTCGCGGCTGATTCCAGGCCCGCCGGCTATGACGGTGCCGCCTTTCCAGACGTGCCAACTAGTTTCGAATTCGATGCGCGGAACTACGATCTGCACTGACCGCGTGGTGATCTCGCCATTCGCGGTCCGGATTCTATACACCGACGAGCCTGTGATGGGGGAGTCGAACGGTCCCTCTTCGATAGTTCCAACCTCCAACACATTGCCGTACGCAATGACCTCGGCCCCGGCTGGGATGTGTGGTCGTGAGACTGAGTTCATGGCGGCTGTTTTCCTCTTATCGTCAGTTGGGGTACGGGGTTCGGATGTCAGACCCTGAGCACGCGACGTGCTTCCTGAACTCGCTGGAACTCCTCTGGCGCGCCTCCCTGGTCAGGGTGCGTAGCGCGCAGCGCGGCACGCACGCCGCCGTAGGAGTCGATGAGCGCCTGTGCGCGGGAACGGGCGTCAGAGTGATTCTCGATCGCCACCCAGCCTCGGTACTGCTCATGTCCGGGCGTGATCCCGTACCGGTCCAAGCGGCGAAGCCCGTTGAGCCCGAGTGTGATGGCCCGCAGGTTGTCCTGCCAGGTATCGAATTTCGCGGCGGGGTAGGACAGTGGTCCGAATCGCGATTCGACATGCAGGACTACCCCGGGGTGGATGGTTTTAGCGCTCGCCCGTGGCATCCCATCCATGCGGAAGTCGTCGTCGCGTAACGCGATCTCAAGCACCGACGGTGCATTGCGGGAGTGCTTGCCCAAGTGGCGGAGTTCGCGGTCGAGCTCATCGAGGGTGGCCGACAGCGGCGCGGTGAACGGCGAGCCGATGTGCGCTGACGGCAACTGTCCCGGCCATTCCAGCAGGGGGCGCAACGTCATCCCGTCCGGGTAACTGGTCATGTCCCCCCCTTTCGTTGTGTCTCTAAAATAGAGAATATCATTGACGGTCCGAAGGTGTAACGGGCCGGCGCGATGGCTGCCCCATGGGGCACAGGCGCTCCTACGCTGGAATGTCGAGGGCTCGCTGTTCGGCGGCCGATATCAGTCGCCGCAACCGGCCTGCGAACGTGTGCTTGGTCATCGGCGGTATGCAACGTTCGGCAAGATCGGTGTTTGAAGCGTCGGGGTGGGCGATCCGCAGCTGCGCAGCGCAAATCCACTCTGGCGGCACGTCGGACCCTAGAATTTCCAGGGCGAGCCGGACCTTCTCGGCGATGTGTTGTCCTGCTTGCGAGGCGCGTGCGCTGTTGGCCTGGGACAATGGCCTGGTGTCGAGCCGAGATTGTGCGGCAGCAACAGCTTTCGCATCGACCCACCGCCTAGCGGCCCCCGGAGCGCCGAGCTGTTCCAGGAGAGCCCCAACCCCGTAGCGGACCCGGACATAGTCAACGGCACCGTCGATCTCACTGCCTTGACGTGCTTCCGCGATCGCCGACAGACGCCGAGCAAAACCGGCCACCGCCAGTGCCGACGCCGGTCCGGGACAACGTATTTCCAGCGCTGGTGGCCTCACTGAAGTCACCCGCAGGTGTCCTGCGGACAACACCGCTCCGCGAAGTGCCGCAGCAGCGATCACATCCGATGCGCACGCCGCTGACACCAAGGCTGCGGGCATGCCCACCACGGGGCGTCCGTGCGAGTCGAGAAGCCCGATGCGTCGAGCAAGGTCGTCGGCGTCGCTCACACGAAGTGTCGCGGTTCTGCGTGGTCCGGCATCAACGCGCGGTGTACGCCCATACAGGTCGGTTAGCGCCTGCGCGATGCGCACTGCGGCCGCTTCGGAGGACATGCGAGATTCGAGGGTCAGGCGACCGTGCTGCATGCGTAGGCCACCACCGACACGCATCGCGGAGACCGCTTCGGCTTGGCGGCACCTGGCCTCTCCAGTGCCTTCGACAGGGGTCTCTACCAGTTCTGCAACCAGACTCATCGTTGGATCCACGGAAACGCTCCTTCCGGCTTGTCGAGCCCAGCACTGACAGCCACCAGCTGCGGTTCCGGGTCAGCGACAGTGGCGGGCAGGGCCGCTTCGTGCTTGTCGGCCAGCGCCAGCAGGCGCCGCAGGCGCCCCGCGACAGCGTCTTTGGTCAGCGGTGGATCGGCCAGGCGCCCCAGTTCCTCAAGAGAGGCCTCGCCGTGGGTCAGGCGCAATGTTCCGGTAACAGCCAGGTGCTCCGGAACGTCGGTTCCGAGAATGGTCAACGCGCGTTCGACCCGGGCCGAAGTTTCTGCCGCAGCATCGGCAGTGCGCCGACTGTTGGCGGCGTCGAGGCTGGCCATGCGGCACATCCGCCGTCGCGTCGCACGGCTCTCCCACTCGAGGCGTGACTCGGGGGCTCCGATGCGCGTCATGAGATCGGCGATGTCAGTGCCGGCACGGATCATCACCCGGTCGATACCTCGTGATTCGCGCACCAACGGCAGCACACCGATCCGGCGTGCGCAACTGGCCAGCGCGTATGCCACTTCTGTAGTGGGGCAGCGGATTTCCAGACTGGTGTTACTGCCAGGGCCGCTCAGGGTTCCCGAAGCCAGGAATGCGCCGCGCCAGGCCGCCTCGATCTCGCCGGGGGAGCCTCCAACAACGGCGGCAGGCAGACCCTGGACCTGGCGTCCACGATCGTCGATCATTCCGATGGATCGCGCTAACGTCCCTCCGCCGTCGCTGGCGGCGACACGGACCAAGTAGCGGCCGCCGCACAGTGCTGCATTTCGAGGCAGCACGGTCGCCACCGCGCGGTAGCCGTACAGCTCGGCGATCTCACGGCGCAGGTACCGGGCCAGCGATGCGCTGCTGACCTCCGCGGCGACAACCAGGCCACGCGACACACGCAGGGTAGCGGTCAGGCGTAGGACTGCGGCCAGTTGTGCACGCCTGCATCCTTCAGGGGTGCCGGTGTGCACTCCGAGGAGCTCGTCTTTCAGTTCTGCGGTCATCGACACGGTGTGCCTCCAGATTTGGTGGTGGTGGGGTAGTGGGGTGGGGAGTGCCTGTCAGGCGGCGTTACTGGTCGGGCTGAGGTGTTCGGCGTCATCGAGCACACGCCACAGGGCGGTGTCGGCATCGCATGCGTCTTCGGGGCTGACACGGCGACGGTGATCGGCGATTGCGGCAACCAGATCGCTAGCGGCGGGCCAACGGGCATCGCGCATCTGCGCGAACTGCACGGCGGCATCGCAGGCGGCGACAATCTCGGTGGCGTTGGCGCTTCGTCGCAGCAGGACTGCTCGCTCATTGGGGTCGGTACCGGTGCGTGCATCCAGCGATGCCAGGCGGGCGTCAAGTTCGGCTTTTACTCCACGCGCGGTGATCAGAACTTTGGACGCGACGTGAAGGTCCGCGCAGAACCCGTCGATCGTCGAGCGCACTGTGCGCCAGCACAATGCGTGCACCGCGGCCCGCAGTTCCGCCGGTCCGGCAGCAGCGATCCAGCTCGGGTCAGCCAACCGGGCGCGCATCGTGTCGCCTCCGGTACGGCTGGTGTCGGTGAGATTCACAGGGATAGTCCTTTCGGTGTCAGGCGGCGGTGGTGTGGGTGGGGCGGTCGAACAGCGGAAGCCAGCGGTCTGCTTGGGCGAGGGCGATCATGTCGGAAAGGTCGCGGCGGTCCAGGTTGTGTGCGTCGGGGACACCGAGACGGGCGGCCAGGTCGACCTGTGCGCCACTGGCCTCGCTGCGTTCCACATCGCGCATATGGCCGGAGAAGATTTGTTGGGCCAGTGAGTCCGCGCGCGACAGGTCCATGCCCTGCAGGTGACAATCCGGTCCCGGCCGGGTCCACTGTCCATCGAGTCCCACCCAGAACATCTGGTGCACCGTGGTGTCGAAAAATCCGAAGGCCCAATCTTTTCCGGCGACAGTGCCTGGCACTCCGCGCATGTCGGCGAGCAGGATGGCGCCTTTGGACCCGCCCTGCCGGTAGACCGGCCGTACCAGTCCGCGCGGATGCTGGGTCCAGCGGATCGTCGAGGTACGCACCGACCAGGACGAATCGGTGCGACGCTTGGGGCCGGCAGCGGTGAGTTCGCCGGTTACTGGGTCGAACGTGACCAGCGGATCGACCCGGTGCTGGTCGCACTGGCAGCCGCAGCGGCACACTCCGAACACCGAGGCGCACTCGCACGTGCATTCGATGCTGTCTTTGACGGTCTCGACACCCGAACAGGTTGCCGCACAGCTGCAGTCGCATGAACAGCCGACACCGGTGCAAGTGAGGTCGCATTCCCCGTTGCACGGCTGGTCGCAGCCGCAGCCGAGCCCTTCCTCGTCGCCGTCGGGTTGCTCTCGGCGGTCGGGCTCCAGCCTGGTCTGCACGATCAGGCCCAGCGATCCCGCTCCGACCAGATCCACCACCAGCGCGCGCTCTTTGACGCGTCCGTCCTCGAACGTGTGCGGACGCAGTGCCCGGCCCACGCATTGCACCAGGCGAGACTGGCTGCGCGTGGGCCGGGCCAGCACGACTGCCTCGCAGCGGGGGAAGTCGGCACCTTCGGTGAGAACATCGACGGTGACCAGAACCCGTGTGGTCCCGTTGCGGAAGCGGCGGTAAATGCCGGTGCGATCACGAACGGTGGTCGGCCCCACCACCATCTCCGCGGTGGCGCCGAGGCCGACCAGTGAATCGGTGAGTTGGCGGCAGTGCTCCATTGAGGCGCCGAACGCGATAGTCGACAAGCTGGCGGTACGTTCGAGCACCGCCTCCACGGTGGCGTTGAGCGTGGTCGTCCGCAGCATGGCTTCGGCGGCCTCGTCATCAGTGATTTCGCCGGCGCCGGTGTGCAGCGATTCCACGTCGAGGTCGGGCAGGTCAACGGTCACCCCATAGGGAGGCAGTAGAAACCCGTTCTCGATAGCCCAGGTGATGTCCCGCTCGAAGACAACGTCGCTCCAGACGGTCCGAAGTGGTACCTCGTTCTTGCCGGCGGCGTGGCGAGTCATCGTGGCGGTGAACCCGGCGCGGCGTGCACCGAGTGCGTGAAAATGGTCAATTACCTTGCGGTAGGTGGTCGCCACCGCGTGGTGCGCCTCATCGACGATGACGAGATCGCGCTTACCCAGACGCAACAGCGCTGCGCTGCGCTGCAGTGATTGCACGGTGGCAGAGACGATCTGTGCATTCGGATCGCCGCGGTGTGGCCCACCGATCATCGCCGGGGAAGGACCTGCCGGGTTCACTGCGGTCACAGCGCCGCTCATCTGCTCGATGAGTTCGTTGCGATGTGCCAGCAGCAGAACGCGGCCGCCGATTGCCACGTCGCGACGGACCAGCTCGGCGATCACCGTTGTCTTGCCCGATCCGGTGGGTAGGACAACCGCCGGTCCTTCTACTCCACCAGCGAAGGCCTCGGTCACTCGATCGGCCGCTTCGATCTGGTAGCCGCGCAGCGCACGCGGCGCGACGCCATGCGGTCGGGGTGACGGAAGCGTCGCTGTCAGCGTAGATCCGGCGAGGGTCACGCCACCGACCTCCAGGTGATTCCTCTACGGATCCATCGGGGTGATGTCAGGCTTGTCGGGTTGAGCTGCGGCAGGGGTGGTGATGTCAGGCTTGTCGGGTTGAGCTGCGGCAGGGGTGATGCGGTGGCCATGGCCGTCACATCGCCGGTGCTGGCAGGTGATCCAGCCAGGACGGCCACGCGCCTTCTGCGACGTTCCCGGCAGTGACTGCCAGGCGCACCGCGACGGCGTTGCGAACGGTGTCGGCTACCGGGTTACCGTCACGGCCAACCCGCGGGCAGACGATGCCGGCCAGATGGTGCGCGGCCAGCGCTGCCCGGCTGTGCGGCACCAAGACACGACTCGGCTGATACTTGCGGGTCAGGAAGGACAACAGTTCCAGATCTGCGCGTTCGACGCGCAGGCACATCAGCATCACCTGGCCCCAATGATCCCCGTAGAGGTCGTGCATGGTGTTGGAGCTGATCGCCAAACGCCGTAGCCGCGACATGGTGCGGGTGTCGGTGCAGTCCGGCTCGAGATTCCAATCCTCGTCGGCGGGGGCAGCACTGCGATTCAGGATTTCGAGCAAAGTGGCGGCCAGGGTCGGGTGCTCGGCTGCACTAAGGACCGCGCACCGTAGACATGTCACCTTGCTTGGATGACGGTGAGGATGGTTGACCCGTTCGACCAGACCGTCGCGGATGTAGCTGGCGGTGCGCCGTGCCAGGGCTCCGGTGTAGTCGATGATCAGCTGCATGTCGACGACCGTTTCTTCCGGTCCTTCACTGTTGCCGCCGTCGTCGCCGTCATCGTGGGTGCGGGTGAGAGAGTCCATGCGGACCCGGATCATCGGCGGCGCCGGAGGCATCGCACGAAGCGGAATCGGGGCCGGCGACACAGCTGTCTCATCACCGGCAGCGGTTGTGTCGAATGCACTGTGAAGCATCCCGGCGGCGGTCACAGCGACACCGCCGCTGCCGTCGCGAAGGTCGCCAGCACCGCGGGACCATCTGCGGACAATTCCAGCACCGCGGAGGTGATCATCAGACCGGGCAGCGCGTGGGCAGCCATCGCCACCAGGTCGCTGTCAGGGCCGATTTGCAGAGTGCGTCCGCCGCTGAGGTCGAACGGCAGCCGCACGGTGCTCAACACCGCAGCCGGCGGGGCGTCGGCAGAGGTAACAGGCGGGGGGCTCGGATTGGCGGGATTCTCAGTGGCAGGCACCTCGACGGGTGCGACGACCACGGAATCCTGCGCGATGTCTATGGCCTGAACCGGATTCACCGGGGTGGAAACCAGCGGCTGTTCGGCCACGGCGGCCGGCACCGGGGTCGCTACGGGTTCCGGCGCAGGATTGAGGCTCTGTTCTCCAGCCTCGACAGCTGCTGCACTGATCGCGGCTTCTACGTCGGCGCGCACGATGCGCCCACGGGTTCCGGTTCCGGTAATGGTGCGCAGGTCGATCCCGTGCCGGTCGGCCAGCGTCTGAACCGCTTTGGAGACCGAGGGCGCCGGGGTGTCGGCGGTGGGTTGCAGCGCTGGAGTGTCGGGAAGCGCGATGACCGGCGGCAGGGGAGCGCCACCGGCGACCGGCGACGGTGCGAACACCTCTTCGTGCGCCGGCGCGGATGGCTGAACGGGAGGCACACCCGTAACGGGCACGGTCACGGGTGCTGGCGGTGCGACAGCGGGCGCCGGAGGAACGGGGGCCGGAGCCGGAGCGATCGGCGGACCGGCAGGCACGATTCCAGTAATCACGCTGTTGTCGGCTGCCGCCGGCGCCGGTGCCACAGTCAACGGCGTGGACTGCACGGCGACAGGGTCGGGCACAGGCAATGGCTCCGAGGCAGTCACCGGGGCCACCGCAGTGTGTGACACATCATGCAACGGGATGATCGGGGCCATCGCGTATGCGGGAGCCGGAGCTACGGATACGGGTGCTGGTGCAACAGCAGCGCCGTGGCTGATGTCCTGCAGACCTTGTGGGGCAACAGGAGTCGCGTTGGGGGCGGGCGGTACAGAAGCGGACATGGTGGTGTTCTCCTTGGTGGTGTTTGCCGGTGGGGCGGCGATGTCAGGCGGTGTACTTGAGGGTCCGGCCGGGCGACTTGGTGGTCACCAGCTCGTCGTAGATGTCGGGGTATTCCGCCTCGAGGCGCTTGTAGTCCATCTGCCGACCGCCGGCGGTGGCAGTCACCGTGAATCCGGCGTAGACACCCGCGTTGCCTCCGACTGAGTCCAGCAACGCGGTCCGCACTGCGTCGAGGGTCTTGGAAATCGCGGCGTTCACATTCGACAGAGTCCGGCCCTGCTCGGCTGCGCTGCGCGAGCGTGCGGCGGTGGCCAGCACCAGCTGGGTGAGGACCGCGACGGGGTCGGCGCTGGAGGCGACCGCATCGGAGAGCGCCGCCAGGTCGAGAACCGCGGCGGTCATGGGTGCGGCCGGCGCAGCGGCCGTCGGGGCGATGGGGTAGCTCGGGGGCGCGGTGGGCGCAAGTGCAGCGGTCATAAGGACCCTCCTTGGTGGTTCGGGTTTCGGTGGTGGGGTGGTTCGTGGGCGGTGGCTTCGGGTGCCGGGTACGAACCTGTGGTTGCTCACAACTACGAATCAGCCACGTTTTCGTCACCGGCACTGGATGCCAACGATGCCGACTGTAATGCCGACTGTGATGCCAGGCAACCCCTGTTGAGTTATCGCGTGTCGTTTGTATCTGCGGGCACCGACAAGGCGACGGAATCGAGGACGTCTGGCTGTACGGGATGGCGACTCTGGCGAGGCGGCTTGGACCGCCCCTTGGGGCCTCCCTGGCGGTCGATCAGAGGATCCTGAATTGCCGCCAGGATCCTCTACAGATGTCTCGATGGTGGCACTAAAGGTGCAGTAAAACGCGCATTTACAGCTGTAGTGGGCTCACGGCCGCGAGATCCTTTTCTGCCGCTCCAGTCCACCTAGAGCGACCATCTCTGCGCGTGCGGCGGTGGCCGGCTACGCAGCCGTGTAGTTCACGTGTTTCACACGCGTCTCAGTAGCACCTTCCCGCTCTGTCATGTCCCTAGCTCAGTCGGATTGGCGGACTGACTCGGCATCGCGATGCCGATCCAGACCGGCATCCGTGCGGCACTGGATTCCACATAGTGCCGTCGTCGGCGTGTCGAAACAGTGCAGGCAAACATGTCGGCAACTGCTGCTTGACTGACTCGCGTGTCCCCAGAACCCGACGTCCCCCGAGTCGAGCTGCGTCGCGTCGCGGCTGCGCAGTTTCAGATCTACGACCACACCGTGGGTGCATACCTGGTCACCGACGATGACGCGATGGCGCGATGGGTCGAAGCCCTGTGCTCCACCGCGCCCTCGACTGTGGCTGCCGACATCGAGACACGCGGACTGGACGTCAACAAGTTCTCGATCACCTGCGTGACGGTGGCATTTCACCTCGGCGCCGACACCGTGTCCCTGCTCTTGGACCCGCTACGCCGGCCCCAGCACCGCAAACTTCTCGCCCAGGTCTTCGACCATGCCGCGGCGTTGATATTCCACGGTGCTTGCTTCGACGTGGCGCCGCTGTATGCACACCGGCTGATGACCCGTGCACATATCCGAAAGTTGGGTGACACCCTGGTCGCCGCCCGAATGGTGAAGACCTACGACAAAGCCGGACGCACTCTGGAAGATCTGGCGATGGCGTACCAGCTGATGAATGACGACCGGACGACAATGTCGGAAGTGTTCGCTGTACGGGGGTTGAAGAAGGACGAAGGCTGGTGGGCCACCGACATCGACACACCCACGTACGCCGTTGGCGCGATGTCGGACACCGTGGCGACGCTGCGGCTGTGGGGCACCCCCGGAGTAGGTGGAACCGGAATCATGGCCACCGCTGCTCGGTACCTGACCACCCCGGACCTGGGGATGGGTGGTCGCGGTGTGCTCAACGCCGATGACGCCGAGCAGGTGGTTGAGGACGTTCAGCAGGTCAACCGGATCGTCCTGGAACGCACCGCCCGCGGCTATGCCGTCGACACCGAGTTTCCTGAGCGGTTCCGCGAACAGACGGTGGAGCAGGCGCGGGCAGCGGCGCAGCTGCTGGCCAACGCGGGCATCCGCCCAGGCAATGGCCGGGATCTGGTCAATGCACTAGATGCTCGTGGCGAATTGCCCCAGCCGTGGCCAACCACCCCCACCGGGCAGCTCAAGGCCGACAAAGACGCGCTGAAGATATTCACCGACGACGACGCGGTGCTGCGATCGGACCTGGCACTGGCGCACCGCACGGTCGCGGGGGTCGAGAAAGTCCTTGGCTACGTCTGCAAGGTGAAGGAGAACGCCGCCCCCACAGGACGTCTGCACCCTGAGATCAAAATCCTCGGCGCCAACGCCACAGGCCGCATGTGCTTGCCGGAGAATCAACGGTTGCTCACCCGTCGTGGCATCGTCGGCGTCGGCGACATAAGGCTAGGCGACAAGACCCTTGATGCGGACGGGAATTGGACCACAGTGCGTGCGGTGCATCGCTATACCGATGCGCCGGTGAGTACCTATCGGCTGACGAATGGGATGCACTTCACGTGCACTCCGGAGCATCGTTGGGTGACTGAGGATGCAACGGCGCAAACACATCTCAAAACGCTCGACGCTCTGACGGAAACTGACACGATTCGGTTGACCCCGCCGCCGTACATCGCCAGGCAGCTCGGCGCAGACGCGATCAAGTCGGTGACGGAGGCATGGACTAACGGTGCCCAGTCGATGGCAGCTGCGGCGGCATGGAGGAAAGAACTCGAGCTTCAACAGTGTGCCGCGATGGCGGGAGGCGCATCCGTCTCCGTCGTGCGGAAACAGCTCCTGGAACGACGCTCCGCTGACTTCGCCGACCGGTTGAGGGATCAGGGCAGGCTGCCGAATCAACCGCTCCTGTGGGCGTTGGAGGCGCCGACTTCCGATCTGGCGGGCTGGGTGAACGGTGCGGGCTTCTGTCACGAAAAGGGTGCCCCGCCGCACTCTTTCGACGAACAGTGGGGGGCCGCGGCTGCGGTGGCGCTGTACCGCCTTGGAGTGTTGCCTCGCGTGAGTGGTGGGCTGGTCGAGGTATGGAACTTCACCGATGTACAGGTTGCAGAGGGGCCGATGTCGCTACCTGGCCGTGGCCGTGCCGACGTCTGGTGCGTGACCACTGATGCCGGCACCTTCACGGCGTGGGGATCTCGGGGACCGTACTTGACCGGCAACTCGGCATCCAAGCCGGAGATTCAGCAGTTTCCGAAGGAGGCGCGCGGGATCGTCGTGTCCGACGCCAGTGACTGGGTCAGCGCGGACTGGAAGTCGATTGAGCCGGTGATCCTAGCGACGGCATCAGGTGATGGTCAGTTCCTTGCCGACATGCGAGCTGGGAAGGATCCCTACGAGCCGGTCGGCCAAATGGCCGGTATCGATCGCAAACTGGCGAAACGCAAGATGCTTGCCGACATGTACAGCCAGGGTCACAAGGCAGCCGCGCTGCAGTACGGCTGGACTCTGGATCGGGCAAAAGAAGTCGCGTGGGCGATCCGGGACAGTCTTCCTATCCTTTATCGGCTCATCGACGCTCTGAAGCACGAGTCGAAGAACGTCGGCAGGGTGGTCACACTGATGGGGCGTGTCGTAAATCAGGAATTCTCGTTCTATGACAACGGAATTCGCATGAACGAAGTGGCATCGAGGATCGCACCGAACCACTTCTGCCAAGGGTCTGCACTTGATGTGATGCACTATTCGATCCTGGAACTGGATCGGATGGGCTTGTCCGACCATGTGCACCTGTGGATGCATGACGAGATCGTCGCGGATAGAGAGATTGCCGATGCTCTGACCCAAGTGATGGCCACCCCGCCGCCGTTCCTGCAGCGCGCGGCTGCGCAGCGAGGGATCGAGGCGTTTCTGGCCGTCGACGTTAACGGGATGGGGAAGCGGTGGGAGTACGTCTGATGGACGACGCTGTCATTCTCGACATTCACTGGCGCAGCGGCAATATACCCAATCTTCCCCGGATGGTCGGACCTTTCACGTGTCAGGACGAGGCCGTGCAGTGGGCACATTTGAACGCACGGCGGTCACTGTGGCAGGTGCATCCGCTGACCTTCCCTTACTTGCGCAGCGGCGAGTCACTTGGCAAGGGAGGCAACAATGCTCGGATCTGACCCGATCGCTGCGCTGCTGGGTGCAGGCATGGATCCTCGCCTGCCGGAGGTGCTGTGGAAAGGCTATCTGCGGCGGCTGGTGAATGCGGGTGCCGCAGTGACGATGCTCGGACCGGACGTGGTGGTCCCCGACGACGCCACCGACGCTGAGCGGGCAGGACTGGCAACGCTGGTGAGCACCTATCCCACCGGGACGCAGATGCCCATGGAAACAACCGGGAAGCTGGCGGGGGCCGGACTCATCGACGCTGCCGCGGAGCGGGTCAACGTCCGTGTCGGTGCCTACTACAGGCGGATCAATCGCACCGTGGGTAAAGATGTGGCCGCGGGTCTGTGGCGCCGAGGAGCGATCACCACCTCGGCGGCGATCCATGCCGGCGCGTCGAACATGGTGGCGGTGATGATCGGTGATGCTGCGTCGTTGCGGGTGTGGCGAGAATGGTCCATGCAGGCTAGTGGCGACGGCTACGAACGCCACAGTGCACCAACGCTGTTGGTGCCTCAGTTGCGTGGCGGCGGGATGTATCTGTTCCGCACCTCGGAGGGGCACCGTATCGATCCACTGACCATGGCGGTCACCGGCTGGGAGGACTGCTCGATCACGGTGACGTCTGGCGACATGCTGGTTCCTGTCCCGCCGACGTGTCAGAACGGCGCACCGGTGACGCGGCTGGGGCCGTGCCGCATGCTGCCCGGGTGGTTGCGTGAATCGCTGTTGGGCTACGGCGTCCCGCCGCAGTCGGCTGCCGCGTAAACAGCTGCACGACAAAGCCCCGCGACTGTATAGGTCGCGGGGCTTTGGTCGATGTGTGAAGCCTCAGCCGGCAGTCGCCATGCCGGGGCCCTGGTTCATGTCGAAGGAATGGATGTCATCCATCGAGGTATTGAGCACGGTCACCATCTGGGCGTCCACCTCCTCGTTGGAAGTGATTGCGGCGTTCTGCTTGTCCGAGAACTCCTTGACCGCATCCGAGGTGGTGCCTTGCAGGGCGCCGCCGGTCATCTGCGTGTACTTGTCGAGCAGCGTCGTCGCGGAGCCGGCGATCGCCTTTGACAGGTTCTTCATCTGCGCGATGGCGTCAGTTGTCCCGGCGATATTGAGATCGATCATTCCACCACTCATAAGAATCTCCTTGTCGTTTGAGGCGTGGTCGGTGGGCTGGTGGATCAGACGGGCCGGTATACGGCCTGCTTGGCCGCTTCGGCCTGCGCGATCTGCTGCTGGGTGTACTTGCCCAGTCCTTCGAGAGCCTGATTGCCCGTGTTGATGAGATCGGTCATCTTGGGCATGGTCTCGGTCTCGAAACGGTTGAGTACCGCTGTCGCGCCTTCGGACTGGAAGTGCACATGCGCGATCTCGGTGATCACCTTGTGCTTGTTGTCCGTGGCCTGTCGCAGGTTGACGAGTTCGCTCAACATCGCGTCGCTGATGGCCGCAATTTCATCCTGCGTGAGTCCAACCTTCGGGTTGGTCATGGCTAACCTCCGTGTGTCGTCGCTAGTGGGCGATTACGGCCGATGCTAGCGCAGATTTGCCGATCACCCGCCTCGGTATGCGTGTCGTAGGGCCTTGATACCTTCCTCAATGCCTGCTGCGTTTCCCCTTGTATAGGTGATGCGCCGCAACGGACCAGTTCCTGAAGGATACGAAGCAACTATCCCTTTGCCCCGCAGAAATGCCAGCGCTAGCGCGGACGGAGCCCCCCGCGGGGTGTCCACGTCGTTGGTGCGAACAGTGATCTGGGCCAACGCGTGAACGGTGGAGGTGGCGATCTCGGCGATCGCGTCGGTGGCCGCAGTAGGGGTGCGTGCGGCGGCGAGTACTTTGCGGGCACCTTTGCGGACTCCGGCGCGAAGTTCAGCATCGGCTGCGCGCTCATCATCTGTGGCGTCTTCGTCAGGCTCTGCGTCAATGAGCTTGGCCGTGGCCGCCGACGTGGCAAGTTCATCGGCGACAGCCCCGGGCAGCACCACGCTGGTACGCAGCGGATACTCCGGCCAGATCCCCTGCGGATCGAGTAGTCCCAGTACCGCGTCTGCGGCATCTGCAGTGTCATGGATACGCCGCAGACGGCGAGCGAAGACAACGGTGTTGTTATTGACCAGAGTCGTCACCACCTCGCGGTCGCTGATACCTACCGCGAACGACACCCGAGGAACATCGCGCACCGCGGCAGACAACCCGAACTTCTCCAGTACCGCGGGCAGCTTCTTGGGCGCGCGCCGCTGGGCGTAGAGCAGAACTGTCCCGTACACGGTGAGCTCGGAGAAACCTGTCACCGCACCGAACATGTCAGCCGCTTCGGCGGTGATTTGGCCATCGCCGCTGAGGGCCCCCACGCTTTGAGGTCGAAGATCACTTGTGCTTCAGAGATGAACAGATGCGGCAGGACGAGCCCCAATTCGACGGGCATGCGCCGCACCATGTTCTTGGCCGCCAGCCACTGCCAGTGCGAAACAGTGAACCACGGCGAAACCTCGGTGACCGGCGACGACAAAGAGTTGTCAGCGCTCAGCCAGCCTCCGACCGTCCGAAACCCTCCATCAGGCGCCGTGTCAGGTCCCGGAACAAGGGTGTCCATCGCGTCACGCAGTGTCGAGGAGACGCGGACGTTCCCGCCCCCACCCATGCTCACGCCTTCACGTGCGGCGTGGGCGATCGGCGCCAGTGCCGGATTAGCCTCGACGGCCTGCGAGATCAACTCCCGGCGCACTTCTTCGGGGTCGGTGGTGTCTGCCGGCGCGGCCTGAGCCTCAGTGTCTTCGGCTTGCGTGTCGGGCACTGAACCGGAGTCCGTTTCGAGGGGGCCGACGATGTCCGGTTCGGCCTCAAGATCGGGGACAGGGCGATCCTCGAGGAGCGCTTGCAGGCGTGGATCAATCACATCGCTGATCGTGACGGCCCGGATTCAGTCGACCGGCACGCGGCGCGCCCTACCCGAGCGCGTGGCCCTCATAGGGAACCTGCCGCGGCAGCGTTGTCTGATCATTTGACGAGACCGCCGATAGGGGCGCGGATGCAGGCGCCGGCGGCGCCGGATCGCTCACTCGAGCTGGTGCCGGTGGCATTGCGGTAGCCGCAGCAGGTGACATGTCTGTCGGGGGCAGCGGAGCTGTCGAAGCGGGCTGATCTGACTTCGGGGCCGGCGCGTTCGGGGGATCCTGGGGGGCTTCTGCACTCGATGTGTTCACGGTGATGGCGGGCATGGAATCCCCGTCTACCCCATTGCGTTCGGGCACCACTGGAGCCGGGTTGTCCGGCAACAGCTGCCCGTCCGGACCGACCGGTTCTTCTGGCAGTTCCGGCAGCGGGATCGCCGAGATAAACCCGTCGTCCCCCAACACATCGGCCAGGTCCTCCACGAGACCCGTCGCGGTGAGCACCAGATCGTTGCCGAGATAGATGCCTGAGGAAACAGCACCGATAACCGCGTCACCGACCTGGACATCCGATGGATCGAGCGCATCGCCCAGGGAGGCGATGTCCATTCCGGAAGCTTTCGCGGCGTCGACAACCGACATCGGCGACCCTCCGCTGGCCTCGGCCATGTTCAACATCATCTCGCCAATCCGCGGGTCAGGAACATCCTTGACCTGTACGTTGCGCCCGTCGGCAGAGACTTCCAAGGCGAACGGTTTGACGGTCCGCTTCGACAGCGGGACTGCATCCTTGTCGACTTTGCCGTTTCCGTCCTTGTCGGCTGGCTTGCCGTTGGCGTCCAGCTGGTGCGGGCGGGCATCGGTACCAGGTGCACCGAGGTGTGTCGGAGCTGCGGGGCCTGCTGGTGTGGGGGTCGCCGACGTGGCAGCGGCCCGGTCAGTTTCGGCTGCGGCAACCGCCGCCGGATCGGCTTTGGCGTTGCTATTCGCGGTATCGCCACGCAACGCTTTGAGGACGTCGTCGGGGAGTGCGGCGGCTTTCTGGGCGGCCTCGGTGAGCGGAGCCGCGGTCTGCTGTGCGGCGTTGGCGGCTTGCTGCGGAACTGCGGACGCCTGCTGCGCGGCGGTGGACGCCGGTTGTCCCAGTGCCGAAAGTAAAGCTCCGAGGTCGTTGTTGCCTTTGGCCTTGGTCCCCGAACCTTCCGAGCCCGATGGTGTTGCTCCCGGCTTGGGGGTCGAAGCTCCGGTGCCGCCGGTGCTCCCGGTCACCCTCGCCTTGTCGGCTGCCGCTGTGGGAGTAGCGGCAGTGTTCGCGACCGCGGCCGATACGTTCTCCACCGGCACTGTGTCGGGCTTTGTAATCGACCCTGCGTACTCCTGGATCTTCTGTGCGGCTTCGGTCGGAGCTCCCAAGCCGGCGGGTACGGCCACATCCGGCAACTTGGTGAATTCCCCATGCAGCGTGAGCCGTTTCTTGATGTCGAGACCAGTGGTGCTGCCGTAGTCCCGCTGCAGGTTGGACACGATGTCACCGATGGCCCGCCGGATCGTGTGGTTGCTGTTGCGAAGCTCCTGGAAAGCGTTATTGGCGCCAGTTCCTGCACGCCAGATCTGCTGCGGAACATCAGCGGACGTGTGCAGCCCGGCGGCAAGCTGGTCGAACACCGGAGCGATGCGCTCCAGCTGCTTGGTGATCTGCTGCTCACCGCTCCTCTCGAACGCCCGGCGTAATGCGTCGAGAACCCCCAACGCCGCGGTCACTTTCTTGTCCGCGGCGGTGAACGCCGACCCGAGCGTGGAAATGTGGCTACCGGTTCCGCTCTCGGTCGGGATGGCAGCACCGGACGGGTTCCACGCCTGTGACTTCTCCATGTCGACGTGGAAGTGTTCCAGGTTGACCTTCTGCAGCGCGTCGTCTCGTGCGTTGAGCGCCGCCTCGTCGCCGTAGGTCAGGCCGCCCTCGTCAGTAAATCCGGGGAGGTACTCGTTAGACGGCAGCCACCAGCGACTGCCGGCGAAGGCGGGCGCGGCGTTGAACGCGGTGTCCGCCGCCGAATCGCTGGCTTTGAGCACCGATCCTTTCGCGCCGTACGCGTCGCTGTCAGGGATCTGGGTCGTGGCATCGGTGCTCCCATCGATCCTGGGCTGTTTGGCGTCGGCATTCCTCAGGACGTCCTGGGCATTGAGCGTCTTGGAACGGGAGCTGTAGGGACCGTCATTCAATTGATTGTTGGCCGTCGCGCGGAAATCGATCGCAGCGTCGATACCGTTGCGGCGACGAATGATCGCTTCAATCTGATCGAGCAGGGACTGGCCGGTCGCCCCACTCCGCATCGCCACACTGTCGATGCCGTTCCACTTGGCGATCAGCTGGGTAAGGGTGGCGTCGGTGCGAGACTGCGCGTCGGTTAGAGGTGCCATCGCTATCAGTACCCGACGCCTCGGCCCGTGCCACGGGCCATGAACGCGTCCAGCCCGGAACCCGTGTCCAGGTTCACGCCGTACTGGACGCGGATGTAGCGCCAGGCCGCGGCGATGTTGGCAACCGGGTCGTAGATCGCAGTCGAGGTTCCGGGGGCGTGATATGCCGCGAACGTGCCGGGGATGGTCTGCATGGGACCGCGGCTGCTGTTGTGCGGTGCGCCGTCGGGCTGGGTGGCACCCCAGGCATTGGAATCCCAACGGTTCACTGCGTTGGTCGATCCACCGGACTCACCTCCGATGATGGTGCGGGTGGCCGCGGTGAACCGTGGCGTCAACTCCGGAGCCACCCCAGCCGCGTTGAGGCCCGCGACAATGTCGGCGTCGCCGACGGCGGCAACCGGATGGGCGCTGTAGTCGACAGCGGCCTTGTCGATTCCGGTGGCGGGCACAGCCGGGTGGCGGCTCGGTTGCTCAGAGACGAGCACCAGGGTCCGCGACGGTGTCGTTCCCCCGATCGGGCCGGCGACCGAGACAGCCTGAACTGGGATGGCGCCGGAGAGCAGCGATTTTCCTGGCTCAGGAGCCGCCGGGATCGGCGTAGACACGACCTCGTCTGGGATAAGGACGACGGGGCGCGGCGGGACGTCGATCGGAGCCATGTCCACTTCGGCGGGACCGGGGGCCACGCCATTGGCTGCCCCGTGTGCCGTCACGGGTGGTTCAGCGCCCGGGGCCTCGAAAGTGAAAGGTTCGGTGAATGCGCGAGCCTCCAGTGCCGGGGGACCGTCGGGTACGGGCGCCGGCAACGCCCACAGCGGGTCAACGGCCTTCGGGCCCGGGACGTCGAACGTAGACGGATCGGGAGCGGCAACGTTGTCATCGGCGCTGGCGATACCGGCGCTGATCACGCCGAGTGCCATAGCGGCGGCAGCGGGAAGAAGGATCCGCGTACCGGTGGACAGCGGGGGCATCGTCAGCAGAGCTCCTGTGTTTCGGGGCGCGTGTGCGCCGATGCCGGGAAACTTAGGTCGTCGGCATCTCAGGAACTGCCCGCGGCGCGAGCAGGTAGATCCGGCGAAGCCGGGCGCATTATGCCGGTAGTGGTGCAGCGGAAGTTTTCGTATGCGTCGGGTTAGCCTGCGGCCATGTCGACCGCACACCCAAGCAAACCCTGGATCGCCAAAGTTGCTTCTGTCGTTGTTTTTGGTGCCATGGCCTCCATGGCGACCGTCTCGCCCGCCGGAGCTGACCCTTTGCCCGGTGGGCCTTGGGTGGCGATCGCCGGGGTGCACGGCGCATCGCAGCCCGTCGAGGTGACTGCGGCTGACTATCCGCAGCCGGGAATTACCATCGCCTCCCAGGTGGATGAGACCGAGGCGCAGAACTGCACCGTGTCATGGCCGATCGTGGCGACCACCGACGATCCGGGCTACCTGACAGCGGGCCACTGTATGGCCGCTAAATCTGCCCCGCTGTGGATGTATACCGCCATGAACAAGTCAGCGCGAGAACAACTTCCACCGTTGCAGAGCTACGATCGCGGATACGACCGGGACGGGGTCTACCACGACGCCGCGGTGTTTTTCTTGTCGGCCAGCCAGCAGCAGGGGCCCTACGGAGTCGAAATCGCCCCCGGAGTCAGACTGCGCGGGGTCCTCGGCGTGGACGCGGTGCGGTCACTGCCGGCAGGAACTCCGATGTGCATGAATGGCGCCCGTTCCGGTCTCACCTGCGGTCCCTTGGTGAGAGCCACGTCTGTACAGGTGCGTTGGGGTGGCTCGGCGGTCCATGGCGACTCCGGTGCCCCTGTGTTCGTCGTCGACGAGAGGGGAGAGGCGATGGCCGTGGGGATGCTCGCCTACGGCCCGACCGACACCGACAACTACGTCACCTACCTGGCTCCCGTACTCAAGCGAATGGGGCTGCGCCTGGTCGTCGACAATGACGCAAAAGGAACTGACCGATGAGCGACCCCGCGTGGTGGCGGCAGCCCGCAACCCCGGAACATGCAGCGGCGGCCGCACTTTCAGCGGCGCTGATCCGAGTCGAACCGGTGCGGGCGCAGTCGGCCCGGGCCCTGTACCCGCTGATCGCCGAGTCCTCTTCCGGGGACGGTGTCACGGCCCGCCGCAAGGCAGGTCCACTCTCAACACTGATGCAGGCACTGATCGACTCCGACCAGCGGTGCACAGACCTTGCGCTGGCCTGCGAACAGTGGCTCATGCACCCGTCGACGGACACCGGCGCCGCGCTGGTCGTGGCGGCCGGCTCACTCGAAACCTCGCCGAAAGAGAAAGAGCTGGCGTGGTTGTGTGGGGCCGGGATCGATGCCGCGATGGCCGAAGTGGCCCTCAACGGTCTGCGCGACGCCTCGGATGCGGCCTGCTCACTCATCGCCGCGGGGTGCGCTCAGCTGATTCCGCGGGTGTGGGTGGCCCGACAGCTCGGAGTGTCCCGCGATGCGCTGCACCGCCGGATCCGCACTACCGGTGCGGACGACTGGCGTCACCTTCTCGGGGCGTTCACATCTCCATGCACCGCCTGATCATCGCGGCTTGCCGCTGAACTCCCGACCGGCACCGCTGGAGCGGGATCTGCAGCGCCACTGCGACGCGTCCGGATGCTAAATGGCGGGGTTCCGGCCGCCCTATTCGAGGACGTCTCACGAATGCCGCATCCTTCTGTCCGAACAAAACTTTCGACAGACCGGTTCCCGGTTTCCCGCTGGATTTGTCGGATGTAAATTGTCCCGGACGCGCTGAACCTCCCCGTACTTCCATGTAAATTCCCCATTTGACCTGCGGTAACTGTCAGAGATCCGGTCAATTCACCGCTCAGCTGGGCAAACACGCAACTGTCGTGGGAATAGGGGGTGCCTCCGACAGCGGATATTCTCTGTTTCAGAGAGAATGCAGGTAAAGATATGTATCTAGAACAACTAACTAATGAGCTTCCACCTATAGACCCTGTTGCCTTCCGTCACGCCGAGCTGTCCGAGGCACCCCCATTCCCACGACAGCTACGCATTGCTGCAGGTGAACCGAAAAGTCACCGATTTACTGACAGTTACCGCAGGTCAAACGGGTAATTTACCGCGAAACTCGGGGAGGTCTAGCGCGCGGCGAACAGTAGCGAAGACGAACACCGAGTAGGCGTTCGGAAGGGCGAACGAGGTATGGGCGGTGAGTGCCCGACGCCGGTGATCCGAGTGACAGTCTCGCGCCGCGCGCGCCCAAACGGTGACGGCTTCCTACAGTCACCGTCTGTGATCGAGTTTCTCTTGCATCCAGCGGTCCCGCTAGCACTGTTGGTGTTGTGGGGCGCGGTCTGGTGGGCCCAGCGCAATACTCCGCCCGTGCTGCCTCGGATGGATCGCCAACGGGCCCGGCCCGGAGATCTGGCCGCCGACGGCTCGACGGCGACCAGCAAGACTGAACAGCGCGTGCGCCAGGTCATCGAGAACGCCGGCTACCGGACCTACCCGCAAGGCACGCTGATGTGCATGGGGCGCGACAGCGCAGGGAAGAACCGATTCTTTACCCCCGATATCCTTGTGCGAAAACCGTTCTCGGTGGTGGAAGTCGACCCTGAGCGCTGGCACGGGACCCCGGAGCGTGTGGCCGAGGACCTCATGCGCAACCGGTTCTACGCGTCTCGCGGACTGAGGGTAGTGCGGGTTCGCATCGCCGGCACGCAACCGCTGAGCCCCAACGACATCGTGATCGCCGATGCAGACTTCATCCCCGAACGCCACGGGGCCGCTCTTCTGCGCGCACTGCGCGGTGCCCGCATGTTGCCACCGCGGTACTGGGACAGGCGGGCATCCTGACACACCGCGCGATTCACGGCCATACCGGGCCGGGCGGGGCCAAATGGGCGCGAGACACGAAGCTCAGTTCGTGGCGGGTCGGCCACCGCGTGTGAAGATCGCCGTGTGGAATCAGTGAGAGACAAGGAATATCGCGCGGTGGCCGGCCGGGCCGACGCTTCTCGCAAGAAGGCGGCCGAGACGTTGGAGGCGCTTCAGAAAGCGTCCACCCAACCAGATCCGATGCAGATCGCGCTGTTGTCGGCGTATCAAGAGCAGGCGAAGATCGATGCGTTGCACAAGATTTCGCACGAACTCGACTGGGTAAGGGACGCGATCGAATCCCGATAGCTGTGAGAGAGCAGAGCGGGTAGGCGCCGCGTGCCGCGGGATGGACACAGCGACGTGACCGTGCTGTGTCGGCGTGTCGTGCCTGCAGATTGGGCGAAGGCCGCGCTGGTTCCTAGTGTCTGGGCATCTGTTCTGCAGCGATGCCACCACCGAGAGGGCCCAGATGACCACCACTACCTGTGACCACCTGGTCTACACAGACAGCGAGGCGAGCACTTTTCGCCAGAACATCGACAAGATCGCCACGCGGGCAGCTGCAGCTCAAGCCGAGATCGTTGCTCTCGGCGGGGCGCATGACGGCGCGCCGGCCGACAAGAATGCGGCGCTTGCCCGGGTGTACAGCGACCTGATGCGCGACATCGACATGATCGACAGCTGAGCTGGCGAATTCTGCTCCGGGTGAACCGCTGACACGGCAAGTCGGGGCCGTCGGCAGACCCGGGTATTGCGCTGACGCAACTCGTGTCAGCGGTGTTTTGACCAAGCGTCGAGCGAAATCGAAGACTGACGGAAGCGCTGACATGGACAGTGGATTTTTGACGCTAGAAGCGCACCTTGCCAAGCATCGGCCGACCCGGTGGCGCTCGTTTTCGAACGACAACGAAATTCTCCGGTGCTGCGGGCAGGACTTTGGTCGATTGACGGGGAAGCCGAAACGCACTGACCCCGATCCCTATGACCTATGGGCGCAGCACGTCGCCGATACCTACGCCAAAGCCAATGCAGCAGAAGGATCGACTATATGAAGTACACCGTCGTCTTGGCCTCCAGCTCGACAACAGTGATCGACGTGGAGGCAGCTACGCCAGAGGAAGCCCGGGAGCGGGCGTGCAATGAAGCCTATGTCTCACTGTGCCACCAATGTTCAAAATCCGTTGAGGTCGGAGACGATTGGGAGCCGACACAGGTGACAGACGACTCACACGAAGTCGTCTGGACCGCCCCCCACTGACATGGGGAGCCCATGACCCCGGCCAAGAGTCGCCGGGGTCATGGGGCTTGTTCAGTGCCCCTTCTATCCCTTCGGGACTGATCGGGTGCGTGCGTCGATCCCTCGCACCGCGATGACGATGTCTTCAGTGGTCAGCTCTGTCAGCTGCGCATCTGTCAACGTCGAAAGATCGGTGTCCGTCAAGCGCGCAATGGACGCACGCGCTGCGTGCTCGACGACATAGCTCGCGAACCGAATGTTGGAAAGCACATCGAGCGGTGAGTGTCCTTCATCGGCGTGCGCGAACAGGTGCTCGACCTCCGTGTAGAACGCCTCTTCCGAGCCGGCCGCTGGCAGACGGCCAGCTTTGTGGGCGAACCGTTGTAGGTGCTGCCAGAGTTCGGTCGCCGTGGGGCGTGCGAGGTCGATTCGCGCGCCAAGCAGAGAGTCCAGCCTGCGATTCGTTACAAAGAGATGCGCCACGTCTGATGGATAGCCGGTGAGGATCAGCGCGATGTCGCCGCCACTACCACCGTCATCCAGCTTGTCCACGAGCATGTCCGAAATCTCCGCCGCATGCCACGGCTGGACATCATGGATGATGAGGGTTGCGCCGCTGGCTTCCTCAAGTACGGCCTGAACCTTATCCACTGTATCGCCCGGGTTCGCGCCCGCGAGCTGCGTCCAGCCGGCCACAACGACTTTTGAACTGCGACTGAGTCCGCACGTGTACAACGCGCGGGCGAGCAGGTCAGCGGTATGTGACTTTCCGGTTCCAGGACGACCGGTGACGACGAACGTGCGCTCTGCGGCACCGATGCTCCCCAGTCCGCGCCGCTTTCGTTCTGCAGATACCTGCGCCGACGCGAGGATTCGGCGCAACTGGTCTTTAACAGCGTCTCGTCCAATCAGGTTGTCGATCTCACCGTGAATCACCTGCAACTTGGACCGGCGAACGGCGTCAGCGAACTCCGCGAGACGTTCAGGTGTCGGCTTCTCAACCGGGTCGATGCCTGAAGACAGCGCTCGGCTCAGTTCCTGAACAGCCGAGGTGCGGTCAACGTTCAGTCCGTCCGGTTCGACGCTGCCAGTGACTGGGAGGGCAACGCGCGCCTGCAGTCCGGTAGCGGGGTCGATCGAGCGGCCGGGCTGGTCCCGGGGGATCTCAGCGTCGAAACGCGCTCGGAGAATGTTCGGGGCGTGAGCGCGGTGGTAGTGCTCGCATGGAAGCTGGATATGTCTGGAGAAGTTCGCCTCGAGCCCGGGGGAGATCTCCTGTGCGCGGGTCTGGTCTGTTGCCACAAGATGTACACCCAGTTCGCGGCCGAGAGCGGCGATTCGGTGTATTACCGAACCACCGCCGGCCCCGAATCCGGCGAAACCTGCAAGCCCATCAACGGCGACGATCACGTGGCCGTAGGGATCGCCGGGAACCGTGTCGGTGTTCTTTCCCGCCAGATAGGCATCTATCCCTGCGCTGTGAGGTCGGGTGACAGCGTCGTGACGCAGCTTCATCAACCGATCGATCTCGTCCAGAGCCGCTTTCACGCTTTCAGCATCCCCACTGTGGGCATAGGCGATCACGTTCGCCGACTCGGCGACCGCGTGCAACTGGCCGGAGCGGCTGTCGAGGAGAACGAACGAGACATGCTGGGGCGTGTGCTGCGCGCAGGCCGCCAGCACAAGGGTCTGCAGCGTCGTGGTGCACCCGGATCCGGGGTCCCCCGAGATGAGCCAGTGCGGGGTGGTTGAGCCGAGATCAATTGTCCAGGGGAGGGTTCGGTGATGCAGCGGGTCGTCGAGATGGCCGATCTGAATCCCGAGTCCATCCGTTCGACGCTGTAATCCAAGTTCTGGCAGTGTTACTGGCTCCCGCAGTGGTTTTGTCCACAACCGGCGCACATCCGGAGCTGGTTCACGCGACAGCCGATCAAGCAGCGCGTCAGCCATCGTGGCATTGCGTCCAGAAACTGGAGCGCTGTGGTCCAACGCTCTGATCTCGACGGGTGCTTCGTCGCAGCTGAACCTGCGCCAGATCTTCCCTGTGAGCGTGCCGCCTGACGACTTTGCAGCGGCATCAGTGCCGATCATGGTGATCGACTGATGCGGTGAACTCACGGCCAGGCAGTAGCAGAATGCAAGCTGCTCCAACAGCTCGCCAAACGTGGACCGTTCGACGTGCTGACTGCACATGACCAGGTGCATGCCAAGTGAACGGCCAACGCGGCCGACTCGAGTGAGAAGTTCGCTAATCCCTCGCTGTCTCGGACGGGGGCCATTGAACTCCTCGATGACCACGAACAAATTCGGCAGCGGAGGCCAGTCAAGCTCACCGGGGTGCTGTCGTTGCTGCTCGCGGTATTCGAAGATGTCCTTGCATCCCTTTTCGCCGGTGATGAACTCCGAGCGGCGGACAATTTCGCCCTCGATCACCAAGCCGAGGCGATCCACCATCTCGGGGTCGTCAGCTAGGTTGGAAATGTTGGCCAGCACATGTGGGCACCGGCCGGGGTCCATGTCCCGGAATGTCGCTCCGCCCTTGTAGTCTGCGAGGAGGAATCCGATCCTGTCGGGGCTGTATTTGGACATCAGTGCTAGGACGATTGCGCGCAGGAAACGGCTCTTCCCACTACCCGTTCGTCCAGCGATCACCCCGTGCGGGCCGTTGCCGCCGCGATTCTCCTCGTAGAAGTTCAGGTAGCTCAAATCCGGTAGGAGTTGGTCGCCTTCACGTAGGAGGGCAACCGGGATTTTGATCTCATCAGTGTGATCATTGGCCGCCCATGTCGCCTGGAAGTCGTGGGTGGAGATGTCGGAAATCCCGAGGGCTTCGAAGAAGTCGGGGATGTCGTTGATGGAAACGGTAGAGGTGTCTGGCGCGCTGTCAGTTTCGGTGGCGGTGACCGCGTCGAGTGCCTGTTGGTACTTGGTGCCGGGGTGGGCGGCCATGTATTTGCGGGCCCGGTTCTTGAGACGTGCGGATTCAACCATGTGGACTAAACCTCCTGTGTCGTGCGGGATGTGGTCTGAACGGTTCCGCGACCACCTGCCACGTCCCGCTGAAACAGGAAGGACGAGCCGTGTGCCCCTAAGCCTCGATCCACTGATGAATTGGGGTAGGTGTGCCTCGCTGGGCTGTTGAGGGCTGGTCCTGGTCGCGGGCAGGGGGTATCTGCTGGTCTGTCCAGCTGTTCCTGTGCGCTCCGGTCGGGCCTTTC
>NZ_MLCL01000039.1 GCF_001942625.1 Mycobacterium syngnathidarum | reverse complement strand
GGAAGCGCCTTTCTGAACGTGGGCTGATCGAAGTGTGGTAACTCCAATCATCCCAGCTCAAAGGGCACTTTCCTTACATCAACACCCTCCGAACAGGCGATTCATCGGTGGATCGAGGGTTAGCCGCCCCGGACTTGACCCGAGACGACCTGATGTGAATTGTGTTGTCCAACAACCGTGTCAGGCCAGCTTGCTCGGCCAGGGCCATCACCGGGACCAGCCCGGCGCACGACACGAGGTTGTCCTCGTCGAACACCGCGGAGTCGGGACCGAACGTGTGGGACACTCGCACTGGAAGTGCCTTTCTTGTGCTGGTCGGATTGTTGCGTAGAGAACACCAATCTTTCCAGCTCAGAGGGCACTTTCCTCATTCCGACACCCCAACAACCAGCCCATTCATCGGTGGATCAAGGCTAAGGGGGCTGACCGCCGAAATCGGCCGGGGTCGCGGCCCGGCTCGAAGACGACTCCCGCCCCACGACGAAGGCGATTGGGGCGAAAGGTAGGCGATGTCTGAGGCTGCCGACGAACGCGACGCGGTTCGGCCGCCTTCAACGCGCGGTCTTGGTGCCAAACACAGTGGGGTCTGGCGACGGTTCGGGCTCACCGTCATCCCAGCCGCGGCAGTACGGACACCACAGCAGAAGCCGGTAGTGGGTCGTCTCCGAGTACAGAATGGCGAACAACCAGAGGTCCATCGGAATTCGAAGGCGAGTGGACCAGATTCCGGTTGATAGAGCGCCCGGAAGTGCGAGCGACAATAGCTGCGGGCCGACCAAGACAGTGATCGTCACCGCTATCCCCGATGGCCGGGTAACAAAATGGGCCAACCAGAGCCAGCGCTTCTTCCGCTGGGCGCGGAGTGGGGCGTCGGTAGGCACTTCCTCAATGCAACGAACACACAACTGCCCCCTGAGCCGATGCGCTAGCGCCGCCAGTACACACACGGCCATCACCGTGCCGGCCGTGAAGCGGCTGGTGGGTCCCAGAAGGCCAAACCACGACGCGATACACACAGCCAGCCAGCAGGGCAGGACATAGAGACTGGAATGGGCAATCATCAACGAGAATCGCGAGGCTCGTGAGTCGCCTCCACAGGCATCCATGCACGTCATCTCAGGTCCTCCGTTGGCCGGGCGTTTTGCCGGCACTTTGCTTCGTACACGTCGCGATGCTCGCGCACGTCGACTACTCCGACGAGTCGGCATGCACGACACGCCGACACAGCTGGTCGGCTGAAACGGTCGGACTATGTGCAAGTAGAGGGCACGTGACAGTGCCTGTCGCGAAGCCGGTTCCGCTTCCGGAATCAGGCTGTACCCGCATTCCACGGATGCAGGTGACCGCTGCGAGAGTGCGCCGCAGCTGATCCGGTGTCTCAAGACTCCGTGGAGAGTGCACGACACACGGGTGTGCTGAATCCGCGCTGTCGCCACCGCAGCACTGTAATCTCCAAAATAGAGATAGAAGGAGGTTGGGATGCGAGGCGGAATCAGCTCCCCGCGGCGGCAACTGCCATGGAATCGCACCATGCACGAACGCACCGCACGCCGGCTCGTCCTCGCAACCACACTGTTGTGTGCCGCGGTGCTGGCCGGAGCTGCCATCGGTGAGAACCCTTGTCTAGCAGGCCTGATCGCCGATCTGGTTGTGCGATGACCCGACGCGTCATGATTCTCATCACCGCTGGCTCGGTCGGTTCGGTACTGGGCTGCCTCTACCTGGCGGACCTCGGCATGTTGGTGTACGCCACAATCATCGGCGCTATTTGCTGGATCGTGCTCGACTTCCTCAAATGGCAGGGAGAGTGAGGTCGAGTGCAGGTGTCGACCCTGGTGGTGGCTGGTTCTGCGATATATATTGGAGGCGTTCTCCTTGGTGGTGGAACACACGTGGGATGCGAGGCCCCGGCTCCAGTCGGGGCCTCGCATATTTTCTCTGTCAACAGTCCCGCGACTGCTGAGCTGAGCTGCGCAGAGTTGCGCTCAATCGCCACGCACCAGGATCTGGCCAGTTACCTGCCCGCCGGGGCCCGTCGCGAGGCGATCCGCCGACCCCGAATTCATTTGGCCCGCATCAGATCCGCCACAGGCTCTGATCCGAAAACCAATTGCTCCACATCGCTTCTGTCGCGGACCATGATTCGATGAGGACCGTTCTGCACGAGCCGGGGCCCAGCACGGTGATGCTCGCCGGCGACTGGCACGGCAACACTGGCTGGGCGACGTCGCTGATCCTGTCCGCAGGTGTCCGCGGCATCCCGGTGCTGCTGCAGCTTGGAGATTTTGGATTCTGGGTTCCGGGGCGTCGTACCGACGACTATCTCAACGAGATCGACACGGCCTGTGCACGTCACGGCGTCACCGTGCTTTGGGTCGACGGCAACCATGAATGCTTTGATGCGCTGTACGACATGCCGGCTGACCCCGACACGGGACTGCGCCAGATCCGGCCGCACATCTTCCACCTGCCGCGCGGCCTGCGCTGGCGCTGGCACGGCAAGACGTGGATGGCCTTGGGTGGCGCGCACTCGGTGGACCGCCCCATGCGCAAGCCCGGCGTGAGCTGGTGGCCCGAGGAACGTCTCACCGCATCTGATGTCTCCCACGCGATCAGCGGCGGCCCGGTCGACGTGATCGTCGCGCACGATGCACCGGACGGCTACGAGATCCCGGGTCTGCCCGGCGGTTTCCCGCCAGCCGAGCTGTACCAGGCCGACCTGCATCGGCAGCTTGTCGGCGAGGTTGTAGACGCCACCACGCCAACGCTGCTGTACCACGGCCACTACCACATCCGCTACACCGCGCAGCGTGGACCGACCCGGATCATCGGCCTAGCCGACGACGGCGGCAACTTCGTGAAGAGCGCCATGATCCTGGACCTGACCGTCTGACAGCAGCCGCCGCGGGCGACGAACACTGCAGCTCGGGAGCTGAGCGGTGCTCCGGTCCGCTGCGGTGCCAGCGCCTGTCACCACCAACAGCTCCAGGCGCAGCTGCGGGCTCGGAGGGCGGGACACGGCGGGCCGCGACACTGACGCACATCACGTCCCCCAATGTCCGAAGCTGTCGAGCCTCGGTGCGAAGATGCTGTGCATGGCTGAGGAGATGGTGCAGCGCGTCAAACCAGCTCGCCGGGATGTCGAGCTGAAGGATCTCACCATCCTCGTGCGCGCTGACGGAAATCCATTCGCCGTGCGGTGCTTCACCGAGGCGGAGTATGGCGAAGCAGAGCGCTACGCCACCGAGATCCATGGTGAGTTGGTCGATGTCTCCTGGCCGCGGCTGACTGACTCGACAGCCGCGGCCGATCAATCGCTGTCGTAGTGGCGCCGGTGCGGCATTTCCCGTCACAGATCCGAGCAATTGCTCCGATCCGGTCCAGGTCTCCTCAACGTCGACGACATCGCGGCGCGCACGACAGAGCAGCGGAGGGTCACGCTGCTGTTCTCAGAGCGCGAAGGTGACGATCCAGCGCGGGTCGTTCTGCTCGATCGCCGCGGCTGCTTCCACGAACACGCCGCGGCTGCGTTCCTCGTCATCGAGACCGAAGCGGTGTGCGATCGCGCCGGCGACGGCGGCGGTGTTGGCGTCGTCCCACTGCCCGGTGGCTCGCTGGCCTTGGGGGAGGTACACGTCGGCGCGGCCGTGGCGCGACACCCGGATCGCTTCGGTCTCGCGGTGGTCCCACACGTCGTAGTCCAGGTGCACGAAGACAGTCGCGGTGCTCACGACTGGAATGCCCCGCCGGCATCCACGATGCGGGCTGCTGTCGCCCATGCGAATTCGACGCGGCCGCCTCGCCCATCGCTACGCGACACCGTGGCGAATGGGTGGGCCCAGCCGATGATGCGTGCTGGCTCCCCGTCGAGCGTCACTTTCGATTCGCAGAGTTGTTGGCGTTGGGCATCGTCGAGTCCACCGTGTGTTGGCATGCGCGCATAGTGGCAGCCATCGCACGGGAGCACGATGCTCGGCGCGAGTGCTTTTGGAGGAGATCAGCTCAGGATTGTCAAGGCTTCGCTTTGCGCGCGCGTCCAGTGGCGTGGGGGTGCGTCACCGGTGAACGTGGTCTCGTCCCACTCAATGGTGAAGATGCCTGGACGCATCCCGTGGTCGAGCCAGTCGACGACGGCGCCGATCGCGCCATTAGCGGTCTTGACAACATTGCCGAGTTCGACCACGGCGCCTTACCTTTCGACGGAGCAGATGTGGGTGTAGCTGAACCGGTCGAGATTCTGCTGCGACTTGATGGCGGTGAGCTGGCCGGCGGATTCACCGTCTGCGATGACCCCGTAGAGCCGTAGGCGGCCGTAGGCGTCGTAGCCGGGCTCGGCCAGGATCGCCGCGGCCTCGTCGTAGGTCAGGGTCTTCTCAACGCCGCCATCGATGATCGACATCAGCGGTTCTCCTCCATCCAGCCGCGAGCGGTGACCAGGCCCAGTGGACCGTTCGCCACAGACTCATCGGGCTTTCCGTAGTTCTTCACCACGGCCGTCGCGGTGTTCAGTGGCGTCCACACGATCAGAATCTCGATACCGTCACGGCCGTAGACGACCTGCTCCTGGTCTTCGAAGCACGGGGTCACCGAGACGGTGGCCCATCTGTGTTGTGCGGCGACCTGTTCGAGCACCGCGCGTCCGTTGTAGGTCATGTCGGCATCGTGGCAGGGCCCGCACATCACCGGTGTGCACGGCGCGACCAGCACCAGTGGGCAGGCGCATCTCGCCACCCCCGCCGCGATGTCACGTCCTGAGAGTGATCCGGCGGGAGGACCGCGACGCGCCGCGTTCGCCGGTCGGAGAACGGCGCGGGCAGAGTCGCGCTGCCATCCGCCGACGAGAGGAATCATCCATGGGCAGCACGAACTTCGAGCAGCTACGCATCAACGTGCTCAACGCTGCACGCGAAGGCCGGGCCACCTACCTGCCGGCCGGTGCCCGAGACAACCGCACCGCCGAGGTCTACATCGATGGCGAGCTGGTAGGCCAGGCGTCCACCGTCGCGCACTTCGTGCGTGAGGATCCGGAGAACACCACGCGCTTCGGGGAACGAAAATTGCTGCCCGGATACGACCACCAGATCCCGGAACGGTTGCGCTGAAACGAAACTGGAACCAGATTGGCGCCGGCCCGGCTCAAGCCGCAGCGAACAGGAACCCGTCACCGTCTGCGACCCAACTTCCGGGCGGGAAACCGTGATCAGCGATGAGAGATGCCAGGGCCGGGCTGCGCACCGCGGAGCTGGTCCCGCTCAGCCGCACCAGCACCGTGCCCTTGTCATCTTCGACCCACCGCGGCGGGGAGGCGCTGATTGCTGGTCGACGCCGTCGCCAGCCCCACTTCGGACTATCTCGCGACGAACGACAGGAACACCTGCTGCTTCTGCCCGCCGGCGGTCACGTCGAATTCTCCGTCAGCGTGCACCGGGTCACCGCCTCCCGCGCGGATCTGGGAGGCGACGGATTCAAGGATCAGCGCCAGCGTCTCGGCGTCGTCGGGGCCATCGGTGGATGCGGAAACAGTCAGGTTCATCGACACGGCGTCAGTGTCACCGCACTCCGGGTGACCGGGCTCTGCGCGGCGCGAACGCCGACTCGCCCTAAGCCTGTCGAACAGCATGGTGCCGACCGTGCGGACGTGACATTCTGAACCGAGTCCGTGCGGCCTGCGCAGGCCGAGCCACCCGAACTCCGTCCCGACTTCACACATAGTTCCCACTCAACGGCTAATCCCGCGTATCCACTCTGCTATGTTTATGCAGGTCAAAGACACATGGGCGTCGGCCTGAATCAGGGAAAACAGTGATCTACACTCCTGGGGGTCAAGTGGTCGCAGGTTCAAATCCTGTCAGCCCGACCGAGTTTTTGCAGTACAGAGGTGGTTTCGGAGAAATCCGAGACCACCTTTTTCATACCCGCTAGGGGTATGTACCGCAACCCGAGCGCCGGACCTCATCATTCGGTCTTCGCCGCAGGCCTGACCGTGACCTCAGGGGCATGGGCCTGTATCGCCAGTTTCGCCGATCCTGAACGACTGTCTTAGCCGCCCGCCTCGATGACTCGTTTCAAGTACCGCAGTTCGGTGCGGGCGTGCTCGCGGTCCTTCTCGATGCCGTCGAGCAGGCGAGTGAAAACGAAGCCCACGAAACGGCCGAACATGCCACGCGGATACGTTGCCCACACGTGGGCGCTCACCTGCGTGGTGTCTTGGTCGCCGGGCTGGATGCGCCAGGTAACCCCCTCGCCGATCGGGACCGACACACCCCACCATTTGTATTGCGCGCGTGCTTCCCACGTGACCGCCGACATGGGGTCAACGCGGGTTATCTCGCCGTCGGCGACGCAGGGAATCCCGGCGACTTTTTCCCGAATCCGAATCTGGGCGCCGATCTCGATGGCGCGATCATCGAGGCGTTCAAGGCTCTCGTGTTCGGGATTGGACGGCGGCCACCAGTCTTCAAGATCGATCATCACGTCCCAGACGGCCGACGGCGATGCATCGATGGTGATGGTTTCAGTGAATTCGAACATTCCGTTACCTCCATCTCGCATTTGTGTACTGCGAATCGTGTGCCGCGCCTTTGCGAGAAGCAGATCGTTCGGTCGGCGGGGATCGCCGAAGCATCGGGCATCCACGGATCAAGCAGCACACGGCCCTCTGTGCTGTTCGGACCTTCAACCCAGGGGGCCTGCCCCGAACCTATGCATAGATCGCAATATGTGCAATCGTCGAGCCGCCCCGCTGCGGGTAGCCCGAAGAGATGAAAGTCAAATGCCGCAACTCAGAAGCGCTCGCGGACCTGATCTGTGGCAACGTCGGCTCCGATGCCCTGACCTTCGGCGTTGCAGACGTGACGGCACACCCGCCCGGAATGGGAAGCAGCCAGCCTTCATTCGTATGCGCCGGCCCGTGGTCGCCGGATGAACTACCCGGACGCGGTCCGCCGAGCCTCGGCTTCACCCGCCACCAGCTCCAGGCTGTCACCGACGTCGACCGTGACCACCGCTGTGGCTTGAAACAGGCCGTAGAAGTCGTCGGTCCTGGCGAACGTGTGCGCGCGGGAGAACAGCGGCTGCACATCGAACACCTTCACCCGAAGCTTTTCGCGCGTGAGTCTGCCCAATTCCCTACCGGATTCGGGATCGGTGATCACCTGATCGGAGTCGGAGTGCACGGCGAAGACCATGCCCGGCACGACACCTGCCTCTGCGCCACGATTGATGACCAAGGTGTAGTCGTCTTCGATGAGAGCGACCTGACCGGACAGGCGATCGTTCATGACGCCGCCAGAGAGTTGCTCTCTCGCAAAGATTTGGGTGCGGAGCCGGCCCGGATTCGCGGACGGGCATCGAGGCTTTCCACGGACAGCAGCGCGTCGACGTGAGGCGCTTCGTCCTGCTCGGTCCCTAACGTGAGTTCGACCGCGGTCTTGGCCTGGAAAAGGGCGATCATCGCCTGTTGCTGACGTTCCGCGCCGAAGGCGGTGAGGGCGATGGCGAGCTTCTTGTCGACATATTCGACTGAACGCTGAAGCTCCGGTGCGGACGGCGCCTGCGCCGAGCCTTCCGCGCGCGCCACCGCCTGGTTGCCGAGCCCGCTGTACCAACGGTGTGCGAGCGTGCCGAGGACGAATGAGCACACCGGCACCACCACGACGATGCAGAGAACGCCGAGGGGTTTCTGCATGGCAAGCGCGCCGACGATGCCCAACAGCATCGTCACGCCCGCCACAGCCAGCAGGCGCACGGTCGGTGGCACGGCTTCGATCGCGCGGGACAACTGCCCTGCGGCGCGGGCTCCGTATCGAGCGGCCTCGCCGATGGCCCGGACGACGGCCGTGCCGGCTTTGAGCGCGATCCGTCCCGCCTCGTCGGCCTTCTTGCGGGCCACCTCGGGCTTGGGCATCGTCCACACGCGCTGTTGCGACTGCTCGCCGGCAGCCGTTGGCGGTTCACCGTGCGCCTGGTCGGTTTCGGGGCCGGACGTTTCAGGTGTCGGCGCACCACTTGTCACATTCGCATCAACAACCACATCTGCATCATCGCGCTGGTTGGGTCCGATGTTGATCCGGCACGCCGAAGTCTCAGCAATTCCATGGGGCGCTGCCCGGGCGAGTGGCAGCGGCTATGTCAGATACGTTTCGTCCCCGGTCGGGAATCCACCACCGTTGGTGGCGATGTGCACGTGGTCGTAGTGGTTGGCGGTGTCCCCGCCGCGGTCGGACATCTTTCTGGGAGCCTTGCCGCGGTACATGATGTGCTGCCGGAAGATCACGTGGTTCACGCCGAACCGATCGGCGTTGTCGAGCACGTAGGCGACGATGCGGTCGCCGAGCGCCTTCCCTTCTGGGCTGGCGTAGTTCGGGATCATCACGTCGATGGCCAACCCATTCGGGTGCCACTTCATCGAATCGGCCCGAACCCCGCCGATGTTGAGTATTTCGGGGAATCGCGCGCTGACCGCGCGGGCCGCCAGGATGGTCTCGACCTGCAGGCCCTTTTCCGGCGCGCGGCCGACGGGCAGCGGGAAACGCATGTTGCGGCGTACGGCGCGATCGGCGCGGACTGCAGGTGCTGCAGGGGCGGCCGCTGGCTCGACGGCCGCTGCCGGCACCACCTCGGCCCCGCCCTTGGTGGCCGGTCCGGCGTCTGCGCCGACGACCAGGAATGCGGCGGCAGGCGCGACGACCGCAGCCATGGCTGCAGACCGGCGGCGCCGATCCATTTTCAAACGGTGTCTACCCACGAGGACCGGACCCTACCGGCGCAGCGGATCATCGCCGGAATCGTGAAGTTGTCTGGTAGTGCCGTTGGCAACCATCGCCACCACGCGACGTCAACAGGCGGTTGACGGGAAGGGGTGTCCGGGGAATGTCAGGTGAACGCCGGGCGAACGTCGAAGAAGGGGCAGGTCAGCAATCATGCCATCGGCCGCGGGCGGCCCGGATTTCCGGGACTGGGGGCGGGCCGGGTTGCCGGCCGAATTCGGTGCCCGTCGCGTGATCCGGTCCCACCGGGGCAAAATATATGGCCTTTACCACATTTGTCGGTCAACTGCGCCTACGCCGCGGTTGACGACGGCGTAATTTGAGCGAATCTGGCCCGCAAAACGGGGGGCGACTCCGAGACTGTGGTAGCCGCGTAATAAGGCCACGCCGCGCGTCGGTGGGGGCTACCGTGAAATTCATCGGCGTTTGATCGAGTCCGGTTCCGCTGCTCGGGACCAGCCTGCGACGAGGTGATGTCGAGTGCACAGCGGTGAGTTGGAGAGCCGGCAGACGCTCACACTCGACGAGTCCGTGCTCGCCGACGCCGAGGAACCGGACCGCCCGGTCGTCGACTTCCTGCGAGCCACCCCCGGACGGATAGCGGTGATCGCGGTCATCCTGATCGCGGCGGTGCTCACCATCGGCGTGGCGTCGTCGGCGACGACGGCCGATCGCCAACGCGAGCTGGAGACTCTTCGGCTGCACACCGAGCCGCTCGCTGATGCGGCGCAACGCATTTACAGCGCCCTGTCGGCGGCCAACACCACCGCGGCCACCGCGTTTCTGGCCGGCGGTGTGGAACCGCGCGATGTCCGCGATCGCTATTACGCCGCCGTCGGTGAGGCGTCGGCCGGCCTGGTCACCGCGTCAAACGGGGTATCGCCCAACGATATTCGCTCACTGACGTTGCTCACCGATCTGTCCAATCAGCTCGCGGTCTACACGGGCATCATGGGAACCGCTCGCGCGGCCAACCGCGACGGCCGCCCCATCGGCGTGGCGTATCTCAGCGAAGCCTCCACACTGCTGCAACAATCCATGCTCCCGGCGGCCGAGCAGCTGTACCGGACTCAGGCCGAGACGGTCACGGCGACCGGACGGACGGCCGTCGTGACGCCGGCGTTGGTCGCGGGAGCAGTGCTGGCGGTGGGACTGCTGGTGGTCGCACAGGTTTTCCTGGCCAGGCGCAGCCATCGTCGTCTCAACCCCGGCCTGGTGGTCGCATCGGTGTTGATGACGGTGCTCGCGGTGTGGCTGGCGTTGGCCGGACTGGTGCTGCTGCGTGGCGTCAATGCCGCCCGGACGTCGGGTGGGGAGCCCCTCGAATCGGTGGTGACCGCGCGGATCCTGGTTCAGCAGGCCCGTGCGGACGAAATCCTCGGGCTGCTCAAGCGGGGCTCCGACACGCTCTCCGATGTGCGGTTCGAAGAGCGGACCGGGCAGGTCGGCCGGATCCTCGACGCGCATGCAGTGGACGGAGCGCAGAATGCGCTGCACGCCTGGAGATCCGCCCATGTTGAGATCCGCGACAAGCTGGCCCGCGGTGACTATCCCGGTGCGGTCGCGATCGCCCGGGACGGCACACCGCAGAGCTCGAAGGAGCAGTTCACCCGCCTGGACGAGGCGCTGGGGGAGGACATCGCCCGATTGCGTGACCGGCAGCGCGACGGCATCACCCGGGCGTACGCGGCGTTGAATGCGCTACCCGCCGGTGCCGCGGCCATCAGCGTGTTGGCCGCACTCGCCGTTGCCGCCGGCGTCGCGCCGAGACTGAGTGAGTACCACTGATGCGGGCGGCCGCCGGGTTTTTCGTCCTCGCCGCTGTGGTGGCGGGGTGCACCACGACGCAGCCACTCGTCCAGGTGTCGGCCTCGTTGACCACCGTGCCCACGCCGAGCGGCGCCGTGGTGGCGTCAGGGGTCCACGGGGCTCCGGTCGAGAGTTGCAATGCCACAGCGAGTTTGCGTCCCTCAGATGTGCCCGGTCCGGCAGTGCAGGCGATCCGGCAACGAGGCCGGTTGGTGGTGGGCATCGACCAGAGCACCAATCTGCTGAGCTTTCGCGATCCAGTGTCGGGTGAACTGGCCGGGTTCGACGTCGACATCGCGCGCGAAGTGGCCCGCGACCTGCTCGGTGACCCCGCCGAGGTGGAGTTCCGCCTGCTGACATCGCCCGAACGCATCAGCGCCCTGCAGGACGGCAGCGTCGACATCGTGGTCAAGGCGATGACGGTCACCTGCGCGCGGGCTGAGCAGATCGCCTTCTCCACAGTGTATTTCGATGCCCGGCAGCGTCTGCTCGTACCGAAAGCCTCGCCGGTCCGCGGGCCGGCTGACCTGGCGGGCAAACGCGTGTGCTCACAGGTGGATACGACATCGCTGGCCACGGTGGCCAGGGTGGCACCGACGGCGACCCTGCTTGCCGTTCAGAATTGGGATGATTGTCTGGTGGCGCTGCAGCAGGGGCAGGCCGACGCGGTGAGCACCGACGATTGGATCTTGGCCGGGATGGCTGTGCAGGATCCGTACCTGCACCTGGTCGGCCCCAGTTTGGAAGACGAGCCCTACGGCATCGGAATGAACAAGTCCCGCGAGGATCTGGTGCGAGCCGTCAACGCGAGCCTGGAGCGGATCCGTGGCGACGGAACCTGGTTGTCGCTGTACCGCAGATGGCTGTCCGTCCTCGGCCCGCCGCCGAGCCCGCCGTCACCGAGGTACCGGGACTGACATGGCCGGGCAGGAGGGAACGCGAGCCGTGCTGGTGACCGAATCGTCACCGGTCAACGTCGAAGGCACCACCACCCGGCCGCGGTTGCGCACCGGCCGGCGCAGGGTCGGCGACGGCCTGGTGGAGATCCCGATTGCACAGGACATCGAGCCGGTCAACGCAATCCTCACCAACCCCGTTGTCGCCGAGTCGAAACGGGAGTGCGGTGGCTGCGGGCGACCGGTGGGCCGGGGGAGTGCGGGTGCGCCGGGGGCTAGCGAAGGGGTGTGCCCGCAGTGTGGCGCGTTGTACTCGTTCTCCCCGCAGCTCGAGACCGGCGAGTTGGTTGCGGGCCAGTACGAGGTCCAGGGCTGTATCGCCCACGGCGGTGTCGGCTGGATCTACCTGGCGATCGACCGCAACGTCAGTGACCGGTGGGTGGTGCTCAAGGGTCTGCTGCAGCCGGGTGGGCAGAAGGCGCAGGCGATCGCGGTGGCCGAACGCCAGTTCCTCGCGATGGTCAACCACCCTGGCATCGTCAAGATCTACAACTTCGTCGAACATCCGGGGTTCGACGGACGCCCCGTCGGCTACATCGTGATGGAGTACCTCGGCGGCACCACCCTGGAGGCCGTCCTGGACAAGACGCGGACGGTGTCAGGGGAAACCACGCAGATGATGCCGGTGGAGCAGGCGCTCGGCTATCTGCTCGACGTGATGCCGGCCCTGGCTTATCTGCACTCACTCGGCCTGGTCTACAACGACCTCAAACCCGAGAACATCATGCTCACCGAGGACAACGTCGAGTTGATCGACATGGGTGCGGTTTCAGGGGTCGGGGATTTCGGATACATATACGGCACCAAGGGTTTTCAGGCTCCGGAGATCGTCCGAACCGGACCGTCGATCGCCACCGATGTCTTATACCGTCGGCCGGACGCTGGCCAAGCTGACCGTCGACCTGCCCAACGATACCTACGCCGAGACCTTGCCCGCCCGCGACGAGGTGCCTCTGTTCGATCGGTATGAATCCTTCTATCGGTTGCTGGTCCGTGCCACCAATCCCCGTCCAGCGCAAAGATTCTCATCTGTTGACGATATGGCAGACCAATGCCGGGGTGTGCTTCACGAAATCCTTGCCGAGCAGACCGGCTCCCCGAGCCCGCGAGCGTCGAGGCTCTTCAATGCGCCAACCACCACATTCGGCACGGATCTGGCATTGCAGGGCACCGACGTCTTCGTCGACGGCCGTCGGCGCGCCGCGGCGCTGCAGGCCCATGACGTCGTACACGCGCTGCCGGAACCGGCGCCGGTCGAGAGCGCCGACGAAGACTGGCGAGAGGACTGGGACGACGGGATCGCCGGCCTGTCGACCGGTGATCACGGTGCGGCACTGGCGTGTTTCGAGCGGGTCGTCGTCATGCTGCCCGGTGAGGCCGCGCCCAAGCTGGCGGCGGCTGCGACCGCTGAACTGCTCTCGGCATCGGATGATCTGCCTGATGCGAAACGATTGCGGCAGTTGGCAGCACGGTACTACCGAACGTTGTGGCGAACCGACCACGCGATGGTCAGCGCGGCGTTCGGCTTGGCCCGGCTTCTTGCCGGGCAGGGCGAACGGGCCGCCGCAATCGAGGTGCTCGACCAGGTCCCGGTGACCTCGCGTCACTACGGGGAGGCCGAACTGACCTCGGCGGTGATGCTGCTCGACGGATGTGCGGAGGTCACCGAGGCGAACTTGCGCGATGCTGCGCGGCGGGTGGGTGCCCTGCCCGACACCGAGCCGCGCGTTCTGCAGATCCGTGCGTTCGTCCTCGGCATCGCCCTCGACTGGCTGCGGTCCGGCGCCGCGACGTCCACGAGCGAACCGATTCTCGATCAAGCCTTCGATCAACGGGGTCTGCGCGTCGGCATCGAAGAGGCGCTGCGGGAGCTGGCGCGGCACTCGCCACGGCGCCGGCATCGCTACTGGCTTGTCGACGTGGCGAACGCGATCAGGCCACCGAGCTGGATGTGAGGGCGGTGAGCTAGGCCTCCGAGCGCGTGACCCCGCGCACCACAGCGACGCAGAGGTCCGCACACTCGGCGGCGAGTTCTTCGGTGGTTTCGGTCGGGTCGGCGAGCCAAGACTCGATGATCTGGTTCACGCCGCCGACCATGAACTGTGCGCCCCGGCGCAACTCGGCTGAATTCGGTGTGGTGGCCTGCAGCACGTCCGGTGCGAGCTGGACGATCAAGTCGGTGATCATCTCCAGGATGTGCGTGCGGTGCTGCGCCAGGCCGGCGACGCTGCTGACGTCGCCGGTGGCGATGCGGTGGATGTGTGGGTCGGCCGCAATGATGTCGAGGAACGCGGTGAGGGCGGACCGCAGTTTGTCGGTCAGCGTGCCCGGGTCGCCGACGCCTGCGTTGACCAGCGCGGTCAGCAGTTGGTCTCGAACATCGTCGGAAATGGCGAACAGCAACGCGTCTCGGCTGGGGAATTGCTCGTAGAAGTAGCGCGAGGTCAGTCCGGCTTCGGTGCAGACGGCTCGGACGGTGACCTCGGTGATCCCGGATTCGCCCCAGATCTGCCGTCCGGCGGCGAGCAACTTGCCCCGTCGTTCTGTGCGGCGATCGGCCGCACTGACGCCGCCGTAGCCGCGCACCACGTGTACGCGCTTCATTGACAGCAGCCTACCCGGCGCATACATTCTGACTACGGATGTAGTCAATCATGTCGGTCCGTTCTGCCCAGGAGGTCCCGTTGAACATCCCGGCGCGTCATCCCGAACGTCCCGTCCGCGTTCCCGCCGCGATTCGGTCGTTCGCGATGTTGTTGGGCATTCGCGAACCTGACGCCCAGCAGTGGCTTCGACTCGGTGAGCGGCTGACGGTCGGAGACGAGCCCATGGACCGCCTGGTCGACTGGATGTCGTCGGCCGGGATGGCGCAGATGCGTCCGCTGTTCGAAAAGGCCCTTGCCGACGGCATCGACAATGTCCCCGAAGCTCCAGAACCGTTGCGCGAGTTCTTCATCGGTGTGGAAACCGTCCCGGACTGGGTCGACCGGGACAAGCTGCGCAAGGGGCAACGGGCCCTGCTTCGGGGTGGATCCGACGGCATGTCCGTCGCGCGGGACGTGTCATTGCTCGGCGGCTACCAGTTCTCGGGATTCAACAAGACGCTGCTGCGCACCGGCGCCTTGGAGAAGGGCTCCAACAAGCGCTTCGCCGAGACGATGCAGTGGGCGATGGACGTCATCTCCGATGGCGGTCTGGAACCGTTGGGTGTCGGTTACCGGTCCACCCTGCACGTGCGGTTGATCCATTCTTTTGTCCGCCGCCACGTCGCGGCGATGCCGGACTGGCGCGGCGACGAGTGGGGTCTGCCCGTCAACCAGACCGACATGGCCGCGACGTTGGTGGGTGCGCTCGTCGCCCCGCCGGTTGCCGCGCTGGGGATGGGGATCCTGCCTGCGCCAGGAGAACTCGACGCCATCGCACACCTGACCCGCTATGTCGGTTGGTTGATCGGCGTGGAGGACGAATGGTTGCCTCGGTCATTCCGCGACAGCGTCCGCGTGCTCTACCACACGTCCACGGCGCTGGCCGTTCCCGACGAGACGACGCAGCAGTTGTCGATTCCGATGGCGGCCGACCCGTTGTCGTGGCACTACCGTGGCAGCGGGGCCCTGCGCCGTCGGCTGGCGTGGGCCCAGCACCTGTCGATCACCAGCGCGTTTCTCGGGCCGAGCGCGATGCGTGTCCTCGGCCTGCCGGCCTACATGCCACCGTGGTATCCGCTGGTGAGGATGCCGGTCAACTTGATCCGCAGCGCCGCGGCGATGGCATCGCCCGCCGGGATGGCACGCGCTGTCGCCCGTGGGCAACACGAACAACAAGCCTTGCTGCGCACCATCATCGGCGACGATGCGGCCAGGATCGGTGAGTCCGCGGACCATGTGAGCAGCGCCGCGTAGCAGCTAGATCCGGATGAGCGCCCCCGGGCCTGCGCATCCCACCCGCCACACGGACACTCAAGCGGGCCACGCCGGTTCGGCACCTACTTCGCCATCGACCCGAGGAAATAGGTTTCGTTGCCCGTGGGGTAGCCACCACCGTCGGTGGCGATGTGAATGTGGTCGAAATGATTGAGGGTCTCGTTGCCGTAGTCGGCGGTCCAGTGGGGCGCGCCGATGCCCGGATAGAGGCCCTGCCGCCAGATCACGTGCAGCACACCCCAGCGCTTGGCGTTGGCCAGAGCGAATCCGGCGATCTGGTTACCGAGCTCGATGCCTGCCTCGGAGTGATAGTTCGGGATCATCACGTCGATCGCCAGACCGTTCGGGTGCCATTTCAGTGGATCCTGCCGGTACCCGCCGATCGTGGTGATCTCGGGGAACATCACGGCGATGGCGCGGGCCACCCAGATGGTCTTGACCTGTAGGCCGGATTCGGGCGCCGGGCCCTTCGGAAGGGAGAACTGGAAGTCGCGCGCGACAACGGGCGCGCTAGCCGCAACCAACTCGGCGCGAGCGGGAACCTGTGCCGGTTGTTGCTGGCCGGCAGGTGCCTCGGCAGCGGGGACGTCGGCACAGCATTTCGGCTCGGTGTTCTGCACGTACACCATGCCCGCGGCCACCGTCACCGAGGCCGCAAGCGCCAGCAATCGGCCCCTGGTGCCGGCCAACCGTCTTTTGCCCACCGCAGCAATCTACTGCGCTCACGAGGTCGGCGGGACGGGAACCGCTCCAGCAACCGCGTGCCAGGCTCGTTGGAGCCTAAACTCCCCAGGATGGTGACACGGGCACGGGCGGTGGCCGCGACGCTGGCGATAGTGCTCGGACTCGTGTCCCTGGCCCACGTGCTCTACGCCGGGTTCGGCCCGCTGCCCGACCGCGCCGAACGCCAGCTCGGATTCCTCGACGCAGCCCTGGCATCCGGGCGTGACACCGAGATGCAGGGCCTGTTCCCGGAAGGCGAATATTTCACCAGGGTGCTGGCCGGCCTGGCCGAGGCTCACGTGGCTGCGCAGCTCGCAGCAGTCCCTCGATCCGCCGAGTACCTTGCTCGGGCACGAACCCGGCTCGCCGCCATCGAAACCCCGGAATCCCTGGCAGTATTCGGTCGCGGCATGACCCCGGACCACGGGATCTTCGCGGCAGGCTGGTCACTGGCCCTGGCTGTGGCCATTGCGCAGGCTTCGGGCTCCGATGCGGATCGTGCGGCGGTGCGGGAACGGGCCGATATCGTGCATTCAGCTCTGGGACAATCGACTTCACCGTTTCCGGCCAGCTATCCGGGCCAGTTCTGGCCGTGTGATTCGGTTGTGGCAGCGGGAGCGCTCGCCGAAGCGATCTCACTGCTTGCACTGCCGTGGCACAGGGACCTTGCCCACTGGCGCGAGCGGGCACTGGTCGCCGCCGATCCGGACACGGGCTTGTTGCCACACCGAGTCGATCACCGGGCCGGCGCGCTGACCGGCCCGCGCGGGTCTTCCCAGGCCATCATTCAGACTTTCTGGCCCGCGGTCGATGACGTGGTCGGAGCCAAGGATGATCAGTGGCAGCGCTTTTCTTCCCGGTTCGTCACGAGGAAGGCCGGGTTGGTCGGCGTCTTGGAGTACCCCTCCGGCGCCAGCGGTTCCGCGGACGTCGACAGCGGGCCGCTGATTTTCGGGGTGAGCCTGAGTGCATCGGCGGTCGGTCTGGCGGCGGCTCGGGCCAACGGCGACCGGGATCTGGCCGGTCGGCTGACCCGGCAGGTCGAGCTGATCGGACTGCCGGTGGGGCTGCGCACCACCCGGTACCTGTTCGGTGTGCTCCCGGTGGCTGATGCGTTCATCGGGTGGGCGCGCACGGTGCCCATGGGTGACGCGGCGCTGAACGCAGGTTCGGGGCGGTCGGCGTGGTTTGTGGTGTGGGCGGTGCCCTCGGCGTTGCTGCTCGCGGCGGGTGTGATGTTGTGGTCAAAACCGGGAAAACAGGGTAGGACTACCCATCCCAACCCGGTCCATCGCCCGGCAGACTGAACCCATGCCAAGTCCCGATGTGGTGCCGTCGGCAGATGCCGTGACGCTCAACGCCAAACCCGACCGCGACCGCGCGGTCGACGTAGCCCGACTCGGTGCGCTGCTGGTGGTGATCTTCGGGCACTGCGCGCTGCTGTTGGCCACGATCGATTCCGGGGGCGTGCGGGTCGGCAACATCCTCGGCGCGTTGCCTGCGCTGGCCCCGATCACCTGGGTACTGCAGGTGATGCCACTGTTCTTCCTCGCCGGCGGGGCCGCGGGGGCTTATAGCTGGCACGCCGAACGGTCTTGGGGCGGATGGTTGTTCGCTCGCGCCCAGCGGCTGTGCCGGCCGGTGTTCTGGTACCTGGCGGTATGGTCGGTGGCCCTGATCGCGGTGCACGCGACGATGGGGACCGAGTCCGCCGCGGCACTCGGACGCGAGTGCGTGGCGCTGCTGTGGTTCCTGGGTGTCTACCTGGTGGTGCTGGCCTTCGTCCCGGCGCTGATGCGCCTGCGTACCGGCCGGGCGCTGGCGCTGTTGGCCGCAGGACTCCTCGCGGCGGCGGGGGCGATGGATGCGATCCGCTTCGCCGTGGGCACACCCGAGGCGGGCACTGCCAACTTGGTCATCGTCTGGTTGATTCCCGTGGTGATCGGGGTGGCCTACGCACGCCGTCTGATTTGTGCCAAGCGTGCGATGGCGATCGCGGTCGTCACCTTCGCCGCGCAGGTAATCCTCGCTCTCACCGGCATTTACGACGTTTCCCTCGTCGTCACCGGAACCGAGCGCATCTCGAATGTGTCACCGCCCACCCTGCTGCTGGCGCTGCACTGCAGCTGGATGCCGTGTCTGTTCATCGCGGCCGCGGATCCGATCCGGCGTTGGGCAGCGCGTCCACGGGTCTGGTACGTGGTGGCGACGGGCAACGGGGGAGCCATGACACTGTACCTGTGGCACATCCCAGTGATTGCGATCGCCGCGTTCGGTCTGCACGCGCTCGGCCTGGATGCGTTCGATCCTCATGCACCGGGCTTCTGGGCTCATCTGACGTTGCGTGCAGTCGTTTTCGGTGTCCTCATGGCAGTGGCCTTCCGGCTGCTGTCACCGTTGGAGCACCGCCCGCTGCCGTGGTGGGACGATGCGGTCCAGGTCCGCGGCATCCGGTCGATGCTGACCGGCGCGCTGTTGTGCGTTGCCGGGGCGGCTTTGACGCTGATGGCGAAACACGGTCTCGACGGCGTGCTGGGCTGGTCCGCGCTCGGCGGCTTCGTGGTCGCGTGCATTGCGGCACGGGCCAGCGCGGGACGGCGTGTCAAGGGTTAATTCCCTTGTGGGGCAGCATCTGAGGATGAATCGCGCGCTGTGGATAACTTCTTCGGCGGTCGTTTGGCGGCGGTAGAAACTAGCTGGCCTGTGCCAGTGGCGGGCGTCAGGGTCGTGGTGACGGCGTAGGGGATGGGCTCGGCATCATCGGTGAGTGTTGGCCGGGTCCCATCCCACCCGGGCCCATCATGCCTCCGGGTCCCATCATCCCGCCGCCCATCATCGGGCAGGAACTCGTCGGCCGGTCGTCGGATAGGCCGCGGTAGCCCCAGTTGTGATAGCCGCGGCTCGCACCGATCATCAGTCCACTGAAGAAGATAACGGCAACGATGAAGAGGACCCCGGCGACGATGCCCACCACGGCAGCAACCTGGCCGAGTCGATTGGGTCGGGTGTCGTAGCCGTCGCTCGGCGTTTGAGGTGTATCGGTCATGTCTGCGGCCTTCCTGAATGAGTGTGGCTGCCGTCAGTATGTGCCGCCTCCTGTGCCGCCGGTAGTGACATTGGTCCTCACTTCGGGGTGCCCAGCCACGTATCGGGTTCCGGGGCTCACGACGGGATCGTTTTCCACCGGAGGGCTGTTGCCCCTCGTGGGTCACTGCCCTGCGGTAGAAACCGGCGCCGTACCAGGCCCCGCGAAAACCTCAGTCCTCCTTGCGGATCAACCGGCCCAGCGCCTCGCGGTCGGGTGCCAGCAGTTCGTCGATGCGGTCCTGGTTCACGTCGGCGACGATGATCTCGCCGACTTCCTGGTACACATCGCTGAACAGGCCGTGCGCCTTCATCTTCTCGGTCTGGTAGACGTTGTCCTCCGTGGGCGTCACGTAGTAGACGATCTCCGGCTTGAAACGGTGGATCAGCCACACGTGGATCAAGTCCATCAGGCGCTTCTTGCGCAGCTTCTCGGCGAACGTGTTCTGGTCGCGCACCGTCAGGATGTTGCGGCCGTGCCGGTCCTTGATCGGGTCGACGACGACGTTGGCCAGCGGCTCCGCACCGTCGCCGTAGATACCGAGATCGAGCACATCCGAACCGGCGCGACGCGGCCGAAGCTGAACGCGCAGATTCTCGCCGATCTTGTAGTAGTCGCCCCACATCGCCAGCCACTCCTCGAGCAGCTTCTTGGGCACCTCGGTCTGGACGAGGTGCTGATGTTGCGTGGAGCCCGCACCCATCGCCTTGGTGGTGGCGGTGCGACCCGACGAGGCGGCCAGCGCGGCGTCGCTGCGTGGCCCGCCGACCAGGGTTTGCGGTGTGCGGTAAGGAGATTCGACCAGCCGCATCTTGCGTTGCAGTCGGGCCAGCGCCAGCATGCCCTCCTGCTGCAGAGACGTCGCGAACTCCTCGCACGCCACGCCGTCGACCTGATGGCCGCCGTAGGTGATGAAGTTGAAGACGAACCCCATCTTGCCGAGTTCAGCGGGGAAGGCCCGCATCTCGTCATCGGTCATCCCGGTGGTGTCCCAGTTGAACGACGGCGAGAGGTTGTAGGCCAGCATCTGGTCGGGATACTCGGCGTGGATGGCGTCGGCGAACTGCTTGGCATCGGCCAGATCGGCGGTCTTGGTCTCCATCCAGAGGATGTCGGCGAACGGCGCTGCCGCCAGGGACTTCGCGATCGCATACGGGATGCCGCCGCGCACCTGGTAGTAACCCTCGGGGGTTTTGACCCGCTCACAGTCCCAAGCCACGTCGGCGCCCAACTCGTGTGCCTTCTGCTGCGCCGTGTACAGCGACGCGCGAGCGGCGAACGTGCGCCAGTCGGCAGCGCTCATCGCGGCCGGTTCGCCCTCGCGTTCCCGGAATTCCAGAAGTTCGGCGACCGCCTCACCGTAGGTGTTCAGGCCGGCGTCGTCCTGCCACGCTTCGACGAACGCCGACTCGACCTTGTCGAACATGGCATCCACGGAGTCACCGGTCCGGTGACCCTTGGCGGCCTCGTCGATCGTGTTCGTTATGCCCTGGCGTTGCAGCCAGGCCTCGGCAGTCTCATACTCGCCCTCGGGAAGGGCGTAGAGCAGGTGTCCGTTGAGCTCGGTGACCCCCTGGTTGTAGAACCGCCGCACCATCGCCAGGAAACACGACTTGTACGTGGGCACCGACAGGTTCGTCGCTCCCAGCAGGAACGGCTGGTCCCGCTCGTCGGCGCGGCTGTCGATCAGGTTGGCCGCCTCCGCATCGGTGCGCGCGACGATGATGCCCGGCACCCGCATGATGTCGAGCTGGAACCGGGCGGTGTTGAGCCGTTTGATCTGCTCGTCCGAGGGCACCAACACCTTGCCGCCCTGGTGCCCGCACTTCTTGGTGCCCGGCCGTTGATCCTCGATGTGATATCCCGGGACCCCGGATTCGACGAAGCGGCGGATCAGGTTGCGGACGTGCGGATCGCCACCGTGGCCGGTGTCGGCGTCGGCGATGATGAACGGCCGGTAATCGACCGCCGGGGTGGCCGCTTGCTGTTCGGGGGTCATCCGCAGCCGCAGATATTGCTGGTTGCGGTCGGCCGTCAGCAGTGCGCGCACCAGCCCGGCAGCCTCGTCGGGCACCTGGCTCAGCGGGTAGCTGGCCAGGTCGGGCCCGGGATCTTCACTGATGGAGCCCTTCGCCGAGGTGGCCCATCCACCGAGATATATCCCTCGGATCCCCATCCGCTTCATCACCACCGCCTGACCCGGCGAGTACGGCCCAAAGGTGGTGATGCTCTGCTTCTGGGCGAACAGATCGCGAAGATAGAGATAGAAATCCGTCGCGGCCTCACGGGTCACCGGATAGTCCGACGGAATCGTGCCACGTTGTTCGGCGACCTGACGCGCCGAGTACAGCCGGGTGATGCCTGCGAAGCGGGGACTGTCGATGTATGCCTGGGTGGCCTCGACATCGCTCTCGAATGACGAGTTGGTTCGTGCGTTGGCTTCCATTGTGGCCATGTGTGCGCTCCTGAACTCGGGTACCCCAATCATTGCTGGCAAGTCGTGACGCCGGAGCCGGTTGGGAGATTTCTCAGGACTTCCCCGTGCGGCGGGCCCGAGGGTCCTAGGCTGCACCGCATGTCGATCGACCGGGCCGCGCTGGCCGCCGGCGCCATCCGATTCGCGTCGGGTGTCTCGTTTCTCGTCGTCCCGAAGCGGGCGGACCGCTGGTGGGGCGGACGGGAAACACCTGATGCGACCGCGCAGCTGATGTGGCGGTCGATGGGATACCGCGACGCACTGATCGGCGGGCTGCTCCTTGCCGCGGGAGCGCGTGGCAAGGACACCCGCGGCTGGTTCCTGGCGTCCGGCGGCGCTGACGCCGCCGACCTGCTCGGCGGGATGGCGGTACACGATCGGCTGCCACGGTCACAGCAGGTCATCGGCCTCGGGGGTGCCGTGGTCGGCATCGCGGTGGGGCTGTGGGGCGCCACCCGCGGCCGGCAGCGCGCTAAGGATCCGGCTGCAGGCTAGCCCGGGCCGCGAGATCTGCCTCCTCGACGATGTCGCTGCGGTACCAGCGGGTGGCCACGAAATAGCAGCCCATGGCTGCCAGTTGCAGGGTGGGTACCAAGATCAGCAGGGCCCGGCCCAGTGCGTGTGCGCCGAGATCGGGGGTCAGCGTGTCGCTGACCAGGCCGGTGACGAAGGGACCGACCGCTCCCAGGGTGGCATTGAAAAACAGGAAGATGGCCGATGCGGTCGCCCGTTGCCGGGGCACCACCAGCCGCTGAATGGCCGCGATCGACGGGGCCAGGTACGAGGTTCCGATGATGTAGCTGAGCGCCAGAAACCACACGCATGCCGTGCGACTGGTGACCGTGAACGCCAACACCGAGGCCGGCAGCAGCAGGGCTGTGGTCAGCACGACGATCCACAGCAGCCACCGCGGATCGCGCGCGGCCAGTCGATCCGCCAGCCGGCCCACGATCAGCAGTCCCAGGACTCCGGCTGTCCCGGTGGCCACGCCGTACTCCCAGCCGACCTCGCTCAGCGTCATGGACCTTGTCCGCATCAGGAAGGCCGGGGTGAACGTGGTCAGCGAATATCCAGCGGCCGCGATGAACGCGGTACCGCAGACCAGTGCCAAAAAGCTGGGCTTGCGCAACAGTGCCCACCACTTGGCCTGCGTGCCCTGTTCCTGGGGCGGTGCCACCGGCAGCGACTGCCGCACCCCGACCAGCAGCAGCACCAGCGGCGCGAACACGACGCTGACCGCACCCATCACCACGAAAGCCGTTCGCCAGCCGAGGTTGTCGGCCAGCAGCCCACCGCCGATCAGGCTGGCGGCGCTGGCCAGCGGGATCGCGAAGGTGAGCACTGCCAGCGGCGCCGCACGACGCTGCGGGGCGAAGTTGCGGGCTACGTAGGCGTGCGCGGCCGGGGTGCTGCCCGCCTCGCCCACCGCGACACCCACCCTGGTGAGGGCGAGCTGAAATCCCGATTGCACCGCGCCGCCGAGCATGGTCATGGTGCCCCACAGCGTCAGGCAGGCAGCCACCACCGCGCCGTAGGTGCCGCGGTCGGCGAGCCTGGCCACCGCGATGCCGAGCACCGCGTACACGACAAGGAACCCGAACCCGTTGATCACTCCGATCGCGGTGTCCGACAGTGCGAGTTCGTGTTTGATGGGCTCGGCCAGCACCGAGGGCAGGAACCGGTCTACGTAATTGAGGGTTCCGACCAGGGCCAGCAACGCGACCGCGGCCCAGGCCCGGCGGGGTCCGTGTACCTCGTCACCCATGTCGCACGCCGCGGGTGAACCGCCACAGATACTGCGGCAGACGCCGTAGCGGCACGGCCTTGGGCCAATCACCGGGGCGGAAGAATGCGTCGGAGCCACCGTCGACGAACACCACACTGCCGCAAAGGAAATCGGCCGAGTCTGACAGCATGAAGCAGATCCAGTCGGCGAGATGACCGGCGTCGCCGTAGCCGCCGACCGGCACCGGGAACGACCGTACGGCGCGACCTTCGCGCGGATCGGCGAGTTGGGCCTCCAGCAACGGGGTCATGATCGCCCCGGGGGCCAAGGCGTTGAGCCGGATCCCCGCTCCCGCCCATGCCGCGGTGACCGCGTTGCTCCGCAGCCAGCGGCTCAACGCGATCTTCGAGGCCGCGTACATGAGCGCCGACCCGTTGCGACCCAGCAGGCGCAACGAACGCACCGCCTTGTCGGTGTCACGCGCCAGCAGCGCCCGAATGGTGCGCCGGGGGACGATCGGTACGGTGGTCGTCGAATTGCTGGAGATCACAACGGCTTTGGCACGGTCTGCGCCGGCCAGGGCGGGTCGCCAGGCCTCCAGGAGCTCCACCACGCCAAGGAAGTTGACCTCGGCGATCAAGCGGTTGCGTTCGGTGCCGTGCCCGGGGCCCAGCCCGGCGGCGAGCACCGCTCCGTCGAGTACTCCCTCACATGCCGCCAGCACACCGTCAGCCGCTGCCCGCCGTCCCTGCGGCGTGGAGAGGTCGGCCACCACTTCGCCGGATTCGAGGTCCACTCCGATCACGGTGTGCCCGAGATTCCGCAGGCGCTCGGCGGCCTGTAATCCCATACCGGATGCGGATCCGGTAACCGCGTATGTGCCGATGATCGCCTCCTTGCGGCCCGATCGTGGGCCGGTCCGGCGGCCAAAGATAGCATCCGAGAGATGACCGACCTTGCAAAATACGGACCGTGGGCTCTGATCGCCGGAGGCTCCGAGGGAGTCGGCGCGGAGTTCGCCCGCATGCTGGCCGCAGACGGGTTCAACCTGGTCCTGCTGGCGCGCAAAGCCGGCCCGCTGGAGGCCACCGCGCAGCGCTGTCGGGACCTGGGCGCGCACGTGCGCACGGTGGCGGTGGATCTGGTGGACGTCGCGTCGACCACCAAGATCGCCGACGCCACCGCCGACCTGGAGGTCGGCCTGCTGATCTACAACGCGGGTGCCAACACCTGCAGCGAGCGGTTCCTGGACGCACCACTGGCCGACTTCCAGAAGGTCGTCGACCTCAACATCACCAGGATGATGGAGCTGGTCCAGCACTTCGGCAGGCCGATGGCCGCACGAGGCCGGGGCGGCATCCTGCTGGTGGGATCTCTGGCCGGCTATGCCGGATCGATGCGGCATACCGTCTACGGCGGGGTGAAAGCCTACGGCCGGTTGTTCGCCGAAAGCCTGTGGCTGGAATTGCGCGAGTACAACGTCGACGTACTGGAACTGGTGCTCGGGGTGACCCGCACGCCGGCCATGGAACGCGCAGGCCTGAACTTCGAGGCACCGGGAATGCGGATCAACGACCCGGCCGAGGTCGCCGCCGAAGGCCTGGAACATCTCGCTGCGGGGCCGGTTCACGTGGCAGGCGGCAACGCCAAACGCGCCGAGATGAACAGTGCGCCCGACCGGGCTCAGGTGGTACTCAAGTCCGACGCGGCCATCCGCAACCTGATCAATCAGCGGGCGCCGCAATGACTTCCGGCCTGGGGGCACTCGAGGCGCGGCTACGCCGGCTCGAGGACGAACGCGACATCGCCCGGCTGATCGCCTCCTACGGCCCGCACGTCGACGCCGCCGATGCCGATGGAACCGCCGCGCTGTGGGCCGCCGACGGTCGCTACGAGGTCGAGGGCTGGACCATGGCCAGTCGGGCCGACGTCCACGCGATGGTCAGCTCGACATCCCACCGCGACCTGGTGGCCACGGGTTGCAGTCACTTTCTCGGCCCTGCCGTGGTCACCGTCGATGCCGACACCGCAGTGGCGGTCTGCGAGTCGCTGGTGCTCGTTCGCCGCGAAACGCCCGATGGTTCCGGTGAATACGTGGTGTGGCGGGCCACGGCCAACCACTTCGAACTGGCCCGCACGGAAGGGCGCTGGCAGATCACCCGGCGCTCCAGCCGCCTGCTCAACGGTGACCCGACCGCGCACCGACTGCTGATCGCCGGCGTGGCGGGAGAGCCCGTCAGCTGACCCAGGTGAATTCTGGGTGCCCATGCGGTTACCGATGCCTTCTACGGGATGCCGACGCCGGAGCGCCGACTTACGCTCGTCGCGGTCGGGGATTGGCCGCAAGAGGGGAATGAGGGCGCAGGGTGAAGGCAGTGCTCGGCCTGTCGGTGACTTCGCACGCGATCGCCTGGGCACTTGTCCACGGTGACGCTGCTGCCGCGGAGGCCGGCCCACTCGATGACGACGCGTTCGACGTCGAGGTTGCCGATCAGGTGGCCGCACGCGCGGCAGCGGCGGCCCGCAGCGCGCGCGCCATAGCCGCCGCCAGCGGCCAGGACGTGGCCGCGGTCGGGGTGACCGATTCGGGCTTGGACGGTGCCGCCGGCGACCAGCTGGCCCGGCTCCTCGACCGGCTTGCTGCCACGGGCTTCGACGATGTGCGGATCGTCGCCGAACCGACCGACGATGCAGATGTTGACGAATGCGGGATGGAGGCACAGCTGCGCGAGGCGCGCGCCGCCGCCTACGCCGTCGCGATCGGTGCGGTCCCCCGAGTGGCCCCCGAGCCGGTCGCACACCGACGCCCGGCACCGCGTAAGCACCGAGGGGTGCGGGTAGCGGCCGCGGCTGCGGCGACGGTTGCAGCGGGCATGCTGACGGTCGGCTCACAATTCACCGAACCCGCACCGATTCCGGCCGGCGAGCAGGAGGACACCACCGCGGCGGCCCCGGCTCCGCGGGTGGTCACCGTCGCCGCACCGCGACTGTCGGAACGGGCTGTGACGATGCGGCCCAGCGAGGTGACGGCCCCTGCGCAGGTCGTCGAGAACGTCGAGCAGGTACCTGCGTATGTCCCGCCGGTGGAGCCGGCTGTTCCCGTGCCACGCGCCCAGCCTGTGGCGGTTGTGCAAACCACTGTGCCGCAAGCGGTTCCGGTGGTTCAGATGGCGGTTCCGGCGCACGCACCGGACGTGTCGAACATGCCGGCGCAGCAGCCGGGTGGTGTCCCCGCCGCGTACGTGCCCGCCGCCCAACCACACCTGCCCACCTCCGACGCCCACGTCGCGGCAGATCCGTCGCCGGGGCCCGCACTCGCATCGCCCGGTCCTGTGCCAGTCCCGGTGCCGGCGCCCGCGCCGGCAACCCCAGCAGATCCCATCAGCGGGTGGCTTCTCGCCGCCATGCCGTGACAGGGGCCGCCCGAATCAAGGCATGGTCGCCAGGCATGTTCAGGTAACGCCGCGCGCTGGCACCGCAATGCGGCCCGGGTGCTGGATGCATTGCCGCGCGATCCGATTTGCTCGGGTATTTGACTGAAAGCCCGGAAAACTGGCGCACCGGGCGTATCGTCCGTTGTGTCGGGGCCGTTCGAGGGGTTGGCCGCGGCTGTCCCGGGGGGACAGTGCGTCAGCTATGAGGCAACGATGACAATCGTTGCGAGCAGAGGCGCTACCTTCGCGGTCGCGGCGGCTTACCACCCGCAGCCGTTCTTCTACGGGGCTGAGGAACTGCGCCAGATGAAGCCCGACCCGTTACGCGTCCTGGGTACCGCCCCGGTCGACGGCGGCGCGAGCGAAAGCGCGAACCCGGTCCTTGGCGACCTTGCCGTTCCCGGTCAGCGGTAGCGCCTCGGTGAACAGCACCAACCGTGGCCTCTTGAAACCCGCGATCTCGTTTCGGACGTGCTCGACGAGTTCGTCGGCAGTGGGCGGCTGACCCGGAACGGGCACCACCACCGCGCACACCGCTTCGCCCCAGTAGTCGTCGGGAACGGCCACCACGGCCACCTGGTCGACGGAGGGGTGCCCGGACAACACATCCTCCACCTCGCGCGACGACACGTTCTCGCCTCCGGTGACGATGATGTCCTTGAGTCGGTCGACCACGTACAGCCGTCCGTCGGCGGCGGTGCGGCCCATGTCGCCGGTGTGCAACCAGCCGTTCGTGGTGCCGGCTCCGTGCGGCCAGTAGCCGGGCGTCACCTGCGCACCGCGCACCAAGATCTCGCCCACCTGCCCGGCCGGCAGCAGATCCCCGGACGGGCCTGCGATGCCGATCTCGATGCCGGTGTGCGGATAGCCCGCGCTGGTCAGCAATTCGGGTTGACCCGCCGCGCCGGCCCGGTGATCGTCCGGGCCGAGAAACGTGATGTTCCCACCGGTTTCGGTCATCCCGTAACCCTGGTGGAAGTCCACCCCGAGCACCTCGATCGCGCGCCGCAGCAGATCCAGCGGCATCGCGGCCGATCCGTAGGCGATCGACTCCAGGCTGGGCAGACCGGTCCCGGTGCGGCTCAGGTGGCCGAGCAGGGCGTGCAGCATCGTCGGTGCCAGTGAGCACGATGTCACTTCGTGCCTGCGGACGAGCTCGGCGAAACCGTCCGGGCGAAACTGTGCACACAGCACCACCGTGGCGGCCACCGCGTGCTGGACCAGCATGTTGTATCCGGCGATGTGACACATCGGGAACGGCAGCAGGTATACCCCGGCGGGCCGCACCGAGCGGCCCTCGACCGAGCCCCACACGGCGGTGAGTATCGAACGATGGCTGTGGACAACAGCTTTCGGGGTTCCGGTGGATCCGCTGGTGAACAGCAGCCAGGCCGGGTCATCCGGGTGGATGACATCGGGGCAGGGCAGACCAGATGTGGGAGCCGCCTGCCACTGCTCGGATTCGAACGTGACAGCCCGCTCGACCGCAGCCTCCGTGCCGGCCAGGGCCGACAGATAGCGCTCGTCGCCGAGCAGCAGTGCGGGCGCCACGGTGGTTAACTGCGCGGCTTGCTCGGCCGGACTCAGACGTTGATTGATCAGCGTCAGGATGCGTCCGCTGCGCGGCACACCGTAGTACAGCTGCGCGTAGGCGGCGCTGTTGTCGGCGACGACGGCCACCCGGTCACCGGGCGCGGTACGAGCCGCGATCCAGCCGGCGACACCGTGGATCTGGCGATCGAACTCGGCGAAGGTCGCGGTGGCTCCGTCGTCGGTCAGCACGGCCTGACGCGCAGGCGCAGCCGCGGCTGCCGACGAGATCAACTCATGTAGAAGGGTCACTCCCGGCCACCCCGGGCAAGGTCGAACCGGTCCAGATACCGCCGCACGAAGTCCTGGGCCTGCTCATGACCCCGGCTGATACCGAGACCCTGCTCCAGCACCAGAATGCGAGCCAGGCTCGCCACGATCATCGACATCACCACAGGCGGGAATTCGTCGGTGTCGACGCCGTGGGCCTGCAGCGCAGCGGTCATCGCCGACTCCTCGAGGTCACGGAACCGGTCGGCGTAGCCGGCGATCTCGCTACGGATGGCCTTGCGGTGGTTGGCCAGCGCCATGAACTCCATCCACAGCGCCGCGCCCTGCGCGCTGTTGAGTTCCCACAGCGCGTGCAGGGGAGAGTCCTCGGCGAAGGCCTCCTGCTGGGTGCTCAGGTTGGCCTCGGCGCCGGCCTGCAGCACCGCCACGTACAGGTCGTCCATGCTCGGGAAGTAGTAGTGCACGAGTGCGGGTTTCACCCCGGCCTGCGCGGCCACCCGCCGCGACGTGGCCGCGGCATAGCCTTCGGCGAGCATGACCTGGGCGGTGGCCCGGATCAAGGCTCGGCGGGTGCTCGAATCGCGTCCTGGCGGGGCCTTGTGCGTACTCATCGCACCCTTGACCACGCGCGGCGGCGGCTGCTAGACATGGCCTGAGTGTAGTTATTGGGCGATCGCCCAAAGTTGGCAGAGGGTGGGCGAAGGCATGACCGTCTATTACGACCCGTACGACACCGGGATCGTCGCCGACCCCTATCCGGTGTACGCCCGCCTGCGCGACGAAGCTCCGATCTATCACAACGAGCGGTACGACTTCTGGGCACTCTCGCGGCACGCCGATGTCGAGAGGGCATTGTCGGACTGGGAAACCTTCTCCAACAGCCGAAGTGACATCCTCGAGCTGGTCAAGTCCGACTTCGACATGCCACCGGGTGTGATGATGTTCGAAGACCCGCCCATGCATACCCTGCTGCGCGGCCTGATGTCGCGGGTGTTCACTCCGCGGCGGATGGCCGAGATCGAGGATCAGATCCGGCAGTTCTGTGTGCGCTGCCTGGATCCCCTGGTCGGCTCGGGCGGTTTCGACATCATCGCCGAACTGGCGTCGATGATGCCGATGCGCGTGATCGGAATGTTGCTCGGCATACCGGAATCCGAGCAGGTCGGGGTTCGCGACGCCAACGACGCGAATCTACGCACCAAACCCGGCGCACCGATGAAGGTGCTGCAGGCCGACCGTATCGCCGACGGCCGGATCTATGCCGACTACGTCGAATGGCGGGCGAACAATCCCTCCGACGACCTGATGACCGCGCTGCTCAACGTCGAGTTCACCGACGAAAACGGGGTCACCCGCAAACTTCAGCGCAAAGAGGTCCTGCACTACACCCAGGTTGTCGCCGGGGCAGGCAACGAGACCACCGGTCGGCTCATCGGCTGGCTGGCGAAAGTGCTCGCCGAACATCCCGACCAGCGCCGTGCAGTGGAGCAGGATCGGTCGCTGCTGACCCGAGCGGTCGACGAGACGTTGCGCTTCGAACCCACCGGCCCGCACGTGGCACGGTGGCTGGCAAGAGATTTCGATTACGACGGCACCACGGTGCCGGCCGGCAGCGCGATGCTGCTGCTGTTCGGGGCGGCCAACCGCGACCCGCGTCGTTACCGCGATCCCGATACTTTCGAGATTCATCGCGACAACATCAGCCACCTGACCTTCGGCAAGGGTCTGCACTACTGCCTGGGCGCCAACCTGGCCCGGCTCGAGGGTCGCGTCGCGCTCGACGAGTTGCTCAATCGCTTCCCGGAATGGGAGATCGACTACGACAGTGCGCAACTGGCGCCGACCTCGACGGTGCGTGGTTGGGAAACATTGCGTCTTGTGGTGAACTGAGCGGCGTGAGCATCTGGATCGGGCGAGCCCGGCGCAGTGTCAGCGGCGAGGTGCCCGCGCCGCCAGAGCAGGTGCGGGCGTTCTACGTCGACTTGGACAACATCTCACAAGTGCACCCACTGGTGCAGTGGGTGCGCAGCACTTCCCGGCTCGAGCTGGCCGACGGATACCAGCAGGGCTGCCGGGTCCGCGACCGGATCCCGTTGGGGCCGTTGACTCTTCCGATCACCTATCGGGCCAGGCTGATCGTTCCGGCCACGGGCGCGGTGACCGCGCAGGCCCGCCAGTTCCCGCAGGTGCGGTTGGACAGTCGGGTGGATTTCGCGGTTACCGCGACCGGAACCCGGATCACCGAAGAATTGAGGATCGCCGCACCCCGGCCGTTGTTGGCGATCACCGTGGGGCAGGCGGTCGCCGCCCACACCGCGATGCTCGCCGCGATCGGAAAACTGTTCGGCGCCTGCTCGCCCAGAAAAGGGGAGTGAGTCAGGAGGTGCTGACTGCCTCGGCGTGCTCGGTGGCCACCGACTTGGCCCAGCGGTAATCGGCCTTGCCGGCGGGGGAGCGCACGATCTGGTCGGACCGGACGAAAGCCTTCGGGATCTTGTACCGCGCGATGGCCCGCTCACACACCGCCACGAGTTCCTCGTCGGTGGCCGAGGCGCCTTCGGCGAACTGTACGACGGCCACGACCTCGTTGCCCCAACGCTCCGACGGCCGACCGACCACCACCACGTCGTAGACGGCCGGGTGTGCCGCGATGGCCCGCTCCACCTCCTCGACGAAGATCTTCTCGCCGCCGGAATTGATGGTGACCGAATCTCGGCCCAGCAGCTGAATACGGCCGTCCTCCAACACGTTCGCCCGATCACCGGGAACCGCCCAGCGCACTCCGTCGATGGTGGGGAAGGTGCGTGCGGTCTTGGCCGCGTCGCCCAGATAACCCAGCGGGATGAGATCGCGCCGGGCCAACCAGCCGCCGCCCTCGCCGGGGCCGAGCACCCGGGACATGTCCTCGGAGACCACGGCGGTGTCCGACTGGGGACTGAAGGTGGCGGCCTCGGAATCGGTGCCCGCGGTGGAGGCGGTGCTCATCTGGGTACCCGACTCCGAGGAGCCCACCGCATCGAGCAGCATGAGGTGCGGCAGCGCGGCCAAGATGCGCTCACGCACGGTCGGCGAGAGTGGCGCGCCTCCGTTGGTGATGGTGAACAGGCCCGACAGGTCGTAGTCGCCCTTCTCGATCTCGTCGATCAGCGGTCGGGCGATCGCATCGCCGACCACCGGGATGCTCAGCACCCGTTCGCGCGCGGCCAGGGTCAGCACGTTGTCGGGACGCATCCGGACCACATCGTCGGGGATGACCAGCTTTCCGCCCATGGTGATCGCGTTGTAGGCGGCCCACTGCGCTGCGCCGTGCATGAACGGCGGGATCATCAGCAGCGACAATCCGCCGCCCGCGGTGCCGGCCCGCTCGGCGAGTTCCTCGTAGGACCCGATGAAGGTGTCGGAGCCGAACGGACGGCCCCCCATCGAGGAAAGGAAGATGTCGTGCTGACGCCACAGCACGCCCTTGGGCATGCCGGTGGTGCCACCCGTGTAGAGGACGTACAGATCGTCGCCGGAGGGGGTCGGCATCCCCGCCTGCGGCGCAGGGGTTTTCAGGATCGTCTCGTAATCGACAGCACCCGGCAGCAGGTCGTTGCCTGATTCGTCGGCGACCTGGATGAGCACCTGCAGGTTGGGCAGCTGCTCGCGGATTGCGGCCACCCGGGGCGCGAACTCGGCGTTGTAGATCACCGCGCGGGCGTTCGAATCCTTCAGCAGGTAGAGGAGTTCCTCCTCCACGTACCGGTAGCTGACGTTGAACGGGGCCACCCGCGCGCGGTAGCTGCCGATCATCGACTCGAGGTACTCGTTGCCGTTGCGCAGGTAGATACCGAGGTGGTCCTGGCCCGATTCGTGTCCGGCGAGCCCAGCGCGCTCGGTGTGCACCCCGAGACCCGTCGAGACCAGGTAGTGGGCGAAGCCGTCGACGCGCGCATCGAACTCGGCGTAGCTCAAGCGGCGATCGCGCCACACCAGGAAGGTCTGATCGGGCACGGCGTTGGCCACCGTGGAGAAGACTGTGGACAGATCGAACTTCACGTCGGCGCTCATGGCACTCCTGGTGTGCACGGATTCGGGCCCCCCGACCATACATGTGTCACTGGACTGTATGGCCGACGGGATGTGACCCGCGCCTCAGACCGGGAAGAACCCGTCGCCCGTCAGCACACCCGGCTGCCAGCCCTGCGCGCCCAGGCACAACATCGGCCGGCCATCAGGGGACTGCGCCGCCGCCTGCGGACCCGGGCACGGCGAGCCGATCTCCTGCACGCCGTGCAGCGGGTAGGCGTAGGTCCAGAAGCCGGTGTGCACCGGCGGCCACTGGTTCGGAATCCAACGGCACTGCATCGCCGTGCCACCTGGGCCGCGGCCGAACACGTTGCGTTCCCAGCTGAAGCAGGGCGCGCCATTGGAAGCCTCGTAGCTCATTCCCGGAACATCGGTGGGGTAGCGGCCCGGATTGTCCGGATACATGTTGCTGTTGTCGTCGGCCACGGCACCTGGCGCCATCGTGATCGCTGTTGCCAGTGCCGCCGCGGCGACCGCCGTCGTGGCGAAGAGTTCGCGAATCATGTTCCACCCTCAGCATTGCCGGCCTGTGGTTGGTGTGCCAGACCGGCCAGTTCGTTGACTTTGAGGCAGAAGCCTAGCCGGTCACCGCGGCGGGCAGTCAGCATTTCGGGCCGTTGTTACTCGCCGGTATCGGTGTCGAGCACGCTGACCGCGATGCCGTAGGGCAGGAACCGCACCCGCCGACCCGGATCCGTGTTGCTCGAATTGGCCCGCAGGGCCTCGAGTTCGTTTGGGAAAACCTGCTCGATGTGGGCACCGCCGGCGTCGTCGACCGTGTAGATCGCCCAGACGCCGTCACCCTTCTCGCCGGTGGTCTCCGGTTCTGCCCGGGGCCGCGAGAACCGGGTCACCTCATCGAGCAGTCCGGCCCAGCCGGCACCCTGGCCAGGGTTGCCCAAGAATTTGCCCAACCCGTCGAGGGCATCGCGCAGCCCCTCGCCGGCCTCGCGCGCGACGCGGTCGAAGTCCTCGGGGTCGAACCCGAACGGTCCACTGCCACTCATTGCGGTCTCCTCGGTGGTTGTGGGCTGAGCCCACGTGTCAACACCAGTGTGCGCGCATGCGCGGCCGAGCGGGATGGTAAACGATGCATATGGCCTTCACACGGGACGAGCTATTAGCCACTGTCGAATTGTCGCCGCAGGCAGCGGGTGCGCATGACCGGCAGGGGTGGGTGGGGCTGTTCGCTGCCGGCGGACAGGTCGAGGACCCGGTGGGCTCACGGCCCCACCGCGGACCCACCCAGATCGAGCGGTTCTACGACACCTTCATCGCGCCGCGTGACATCACATTCCACCGAGATGTCGACATCGTCAGCGGGTCGACGGTGATCCGTGACCTCGAGCTCGAAGTCGCGATGAGCCCTTCGGTCCGCATGCGGATCCCCGCCTACCTTCGTTACGCCGTTTCCGCCGGTGCCGGCGGACCGCGGATCGGTCAGTTGCAGGCGTACTGGGAGCTGCCGGCAATGATCGGTCAATTCGCCAAGGCGGGTCCCGGCGCGGTGCCGGTCGGACTGCGGCTGGCCGCCGCGTTGCTGCGCAACCAGGGGCCCGCGGGCACGCTCGGCTTCGCCAAGGGCATGGGCGGAGCCGGCCGTGCCGGCAAGCGCCTGCTCACCGGACTGCTCGACGATCTGTGCGCCGGCGACGCGGTGGCGGTGCAACGGCGGATCGGTGCGGACACCGTCATCTGCTTCGGTGATGACGCACCGCTGAGCACCTCTGGATTGGTGGAACGCACCACGGGTGCCTCTTGGCGCAAGCTGATCGCCTCCGGTTCGAGTCTGGCCGCCGGCCTGGACCGCGACGGACGCCGGGCCGTGCTGATCGCCGATGTCGGCCGCGGGGCGCGTGCGGTCACCCGATTGCGGTACTTCGCTGACGCGACGTGAACGCGGCATGAGTGCCGATACCGGCCTGGCTGCACCATCCCGGCGCACCGTCGTGAGACCGTAGAAGGATCATGGCTGATCACGCTTACATCACCTACGAGGAATTCGGACGCCGGTTCTTCGAGGTGGCCGTATCCGAGGAACGGGTCGGCGACGCCATCGGCGCGATTGCCGGCGACGCATTCGAGATGGGCCCGATCGCCCAGGGGCCGGGCAAGATCGCCAAGGTCACCGCGCGGGTCAAGATCCAGAAGCCGCGGGTGAGCCGGATCGTCGGCGAAACCATCGACTTCTCCATCCGGATCCCGCTGGAGATCGACATGGTGATCGACCTACGTATCGACCGGCCCAAATTCATGGTGTTCGGTGAGATCGCGTTGCGCGCCTCGGCATTGGCCGCCGAGCCGCTGTTGCTGATCCTCGATGTGAAGAAGCCACGGCCGTCTGACATCTCGATCCATGTCACCTCGAAGTCGCTGCGTGCCGAAGTGCTACGGATCTTGGCCGGCGTCGACGCCGAGATCAAACGGTTCATCGCCGCACACGTGGCAGGCGAGATCGACAGCCCGGCCTCCGAGCAGGCCAAAGTGATCGACGTTGCCAAAGAACTCGACTCCGCCTGGGGCGGAGTCTGACCGGGCTTGCCTGATTCATCTTCGGCTTCGGCTAGGCACTGAGGTAGATCAAGTCGGGCCGCCGCGGCGACCGGCCGGTGCCGCCGGACTGGCCTCGGAGGTGACGCCACAGCCACGGCATGAGCATGTTCTGCGTCCACAGCACCTGCGAATAGGCCCGGGACCGAAACGACTGGGTCTGGTCCTGTCCGGTGGCCAGCGCCCAGTCATGGTTGCTGCCAGGCAATCCCAGCGCCTCGGCGGCCGCCGCGGCGAACAGGGCGTGCCCCTTGGCTGACCCGTGCACCCGATCGGGACTCCAGGTCTCGGGCTCGCGCATCGAAGGCGCCGTGTACAGGTCGACGAGGTGAAAGCCGTACCGCTCGGACGCACCGATGATGGCGTCGTTGATCTGGATCACCCGCTTCCCGAGCAGCCTGCCCACCGGGAGGATCTGCGTTATGTCCGGGAACGTCGTGGTGACGACGGTGGCGCCGGATTCCGCGAGGGTGCGGTAGATGAACTCGAGATCAACCAGTGCCCGGGCGAACGAGCGTCCGGGCCGGGTCACGTCGTTCATTCCGATGCACACCGTCACCAGATCGGGTCGCATGCTCAACGCGGTGGGCAGTTGGGTGTGCAGCACGTCACCGATGCGGTGGCCACGGATGGCCAGATTGGCGTAGCCCAACCCGGGGTAGAGCCCGTCGAGGCGCGCCGCGAGCCGATCGGCGAACCCCAACAGGCCCACGGTGTCGTCGCCATCCCACAGTCCTTCGGTCTGGCTGTCACCGAGGGCGACATACCTGGTGAAACGTCGCACGTTGGCGACTCTAGCGCGCACCGGATCGGACTCCGCACCCGGACACAACGGAGGGGCGCCCGAAAAAGGCGCCCCTCCTTGAGGTTTCACGAAATTCTGGTCTACTTCACGTCCACGTAAACCGTTCTGTTGACAACGTTGGTCTGACGGTTGTCGCCGGGGTTACCGGAATCTGTCCGGCTGTAGGTCTGCCCGGGCCGCACCGCTACCACCGATGCCTTGTCCAACGGAGTAGAGCCGATGTGGTTGACGACGACCTTGTAGCCCTGGGCCTGCAGGTTGCTGATCGTCTGTTGGGCATTGCCCGGTCCGGTGGGTGCGGCTTGAGCGGGTGCGGCCAGACCGATGACCGTCGCCACGGCTGCGCCTGCCAATGCGCCGGCAAATCTCAGCCTCATCATCTTTGGTGCCTTCTTTCTTGTTCTGTTGTGTCGCATACGGTCCCCCTGCAGCGCGTGGGTGAGGGGGTGCCGTTGCCAGTGCGTTTAAGTGTTACCTAACGATTAACCGGGAGTTCACAATTAAAATTCCGGCTGACCGAAAACCTTTGACGAGTCGTGCGTCACATTCGGGAACCGGCGCCACCGCGTAGCGTGCAACTCGTGGCAAAGCTGAGCGCCGGTGTCCTGCTGTACCGCTTCGTCGGGACGGACGTAGAGGTCTTGATCGCCCATCCGGGCGGACCGTTCTGGGCCCGCAAGGACGCCGGCGCGTGGTCGGTGCCCAAGGGGGAGTACGTCGACGGGGAAGATCCGTGGGTGGCGGCTCAACGTGAGTTCACCGAGGAACTCGGGTCCCCGCCGCCGGCCGGTCCGCGCATCGACCTCGCCCCGGTGCGCCAGGCGGGCGGCAAGGTGGTGACCGTGTTTGCGGTGTGTGCCGATTTCGACACCGCGGCAGCCGTCAGCAACACGTTCACCGTGGAACTGCCCAAGGGGTCGGGCCGGTTCGTCGAGTTTCCCGAAATAGACCGTGTTGCTTGGGTTTCGGTGGCCACAGCGCGCGCCAAGCTGCTGAGCGGGCAGCGTCCGCTGCTGGACCAGTTGATGGCTGCCCCCGGGCTGGTCGGCTACGGCGAAGGCCGAGCGGAGGGCGGGTAGGAAGCTCGGCGCCGCCTCAGAGGTCCAAGGTCAGCCGTTCGCCGGCCTCGGCCCGTGACACGCAGGTGAGCAGATAGCCCGCGTCGCGTTCGGGGTCGGTCAGCAACGTATCGCGGTGCTGCGCAATCCCGTCGGTGACCCGGATTCGGCATGTGCCACAGAAACCTTGCTGGCAGGAATACGGGGCACTGACGCCGGCCCGGCCCAGTGCGGCCAGCAGGGTCTCGTCGGCTGCGACGGTGATGTCGGCACCGGTGGAGGCGATGGTCACCGAGAATTCCGCGCCATCGACAACCGGTGGTGCCGCGAACCTTTCGAAGTGCAGCTCCACATCGTCGCGACCGGTGAGCGCGGTCCGGATGCCGGTCAGCATCGGGGCCGGTCCGCACGCGTACACCGTAGTGCCGTCGGCGCAGTCCCCCAGAAGCTCGTCGGCGCTGGGCAAGCCCTGGACGTCGTCGGTGCGGATCTCGATCCGGTCGCTGAACCGGGCCAGCTCATCGAGGAAGGGCAAGCTGTCTCGGCTGCGCCCGGCGTAAACCATCGACCAGTCGACACCCAGCCGCTCGGCCAGCCCGAGCATCGGCAGGATCGGGGTGATGCCGATGCCGCCGGCGACAAATCGGAAACGACGGGCGGGTGATCCGTAACCGGGAACGGTGAGGGCGAACGCATTTCGCGGGCCGTGCGTACTCACCTCGCTGCCGACCCGCAGGCTGTCGTGCACCTCGACCGAACCGCCACCACCATCGGGTATGCGCCGCACGGCAATTCGGTAACTGTCGGTCACCGCAGGATCCCCGCACAGCGAGTACTGGCGCACCCGGCCGCTGGCCAGGTGCACGTCGATGTGCGCACCCGGATACCACTGCGGAAGCTCGCTGCCGTCCGCTGCGGCCAGGGTCAGCGCGATCACGTCCTGATCGTGGGCCACCACCTCCCGGCCCGTCACCCTCAGCGTGATCGTGCGGTCCAGCTCCGGTGGCGGACTGGGCCGCCGGATCATCCTGCCCACCGACCAAATGGTGGCGATGGCGGCGCCGGCGGCGCCGAGCATCGGATCATGCCGGAAACGGCCCGACATGCTCGGTGGTAGCCGGCGGTATCGGGATATTAGTGACAGCGTCGGCATACCGGCGCCCGTCACAGGTGAGCGGCCCGCGCCGCGGGCGAGCTCGCCAAGTATGCGACCGCCTGCGCCGTCGACCCCATCTCCTCCGGGGAGAAGCCGGGCCGGCAGTAGGCCAGGGTGTTGGAGCCGAACATCCGGGAGAACTTCGGCAGCAGCCCGAGCTTGGAATCACGCATGCGCAACTTGTTCATCTGCCACCAGCCGATGTCGAGGGTCGGGTCGCTCTTGACCATCGCCCAGCAGCCGCGCTGGAAGAACAGGTACACCGCCGTCGCCGCGATCGACATCGCCCGCACCCGGCTGAAATAGCTGTCCTGGAAGTAGACCGCGACGTCGTGGGCGACGCTGCGGTGCTCGACCTCCTCGGCGCCGTGCCAGCGGAACAGATCGGTCATCGTCGGATCGGCGTCGTGATCCTCCCAGGTGCAGTTCAGCACGAAGTCGCCCAGCACCGCCGTGTAGTGCTCGATCGCGGCGATGAGCCAGAGTCGGTCGCACAGGTTGGCCAGCCTGCGGCGCGGGTCGGAGGAGTCCGACGGGGCCAGCGTCTTGGTGAACACGTGCTCGACCAGAGACAGCACCGGCTGGTAATCCACCCCGTGGCTGGTCAGGAACTCGTCGAGCACCTGGTCGTGTGTCTCGGCGTGGGTGGCTTCCTGGCCGATGAACCCGCGCATGTCGTCGGCGAGCTTGGGATCGCGCACATAGGGCAGTGCTTCGTTGAACGTCGCGACGAACCAGTGCTCGGCCACGGGCAGGACCACGTTGAACAGGTTCACCATCGATGAGGCGACGGGATGGCCGGGAATCCAGTGCAACGGGATGTCGTCGAGATCGAAATGCACCTTGCGGGCCTGGATCTGTACCGGGCCCGGGTCGATCTCATGGTCGAACCGCAATGGACGCAACATCGAGGGCCTCCCTGGGATGAGTGGACTCTCAGTAGTGTACGAAATTAGGTGGGAACGGCGGTACCGGGTCAGGCCGGCGGCGGCGTACCCGCGCCAGGTGCCCCGGCGATCGGGACCACCGGCGTCGGTGTCACCGTGGTCACCCCGTTGCTGCCGACCCTGGGGCCGCCCGGGACGGCCGAATCGGCGCTCTGCTCGGCGGCGGCCTCGCTGCAATCCAGCATCAGGATCATCTTGCCGCTGGAGTTGACCTTCTGAGAGTCCACCAGGCACTCGGCCTGCGGCAGGGAGCTGCCGAAGGAGCCGCCGAAGGTGGCCTTGATGCCCTGGCTCTTCAGGATCGCCAAGGCCTTCATGTAAGGCTCGCCGACCACGTTGACCGATGCCGAGGTCGGCTGCGAGGTGGCGGTGCCTGCGGCCAACACTGCGATCGAACCGGCGGCGAGCAGTCCGCCGCCGAGCGCAACAAGCTTCTTCACGTGAACTCCGTCAGTCGGGTGCGGTTGCGAACATATCGCAGCAGTGACGAATGTGAAACCGGAGAAGACACCCGGTGCGTTACATCCGCGCCTGGCCGGGATGAGCGGTGATCGAGGCCATCACGTCGCACAACGCAGCCGCTCGCGGATCGACGAACACATCCTCGAGCAGCAGGCGCCGACCCTGCGGACCCGTCAGCGGGATACGCCAGTTCGGGTATTCGTCGGTGGTGCCGGGCTGATTCTGGGTGCGCAGGTCTCCGACCGCGTCGGCCAGCGACAGCGCCAGCAGTTTCGACGGGGTGCGGCCCAGATAGCGGTACAGCGCCGCCACCACCTGATCGGTATCCGGATCGGGCCCGAGCAGACCGACCCGGCGCAGCTCGTCGAGCCAGGCTGCCTGGGCGCTGCGATCCGCGGCCAGTTCTTGCTCGACAGGCCGGGTGAGCAACCCCAGTTCCTCCCGCAACCTGACGTGCTCACCGGCCAGATACCCGGGTGTCGGCGGCAGATCGTGCGTCGTCACCGAGGACAGGCAGTACTCGCGCCACCGTTCGGCGGCCAGTGGCCCGCCGGACTCGTCCGACTCGAACCACAGGATCGAGGTGCCGAACACGCCACGCTCGCGCAGGTAGTCACGGACCCACGGCTCGACCGTGCCGAGATCCTCGCCGACCACGAGGGCCCCAGCCCGGTGCGCCTCGAGCGCGATGATGCCGATCATCGCGTCGTGGTCGTAGCGCACATAGGTGCCGTCGGTGGGCGCCGCGCCCTTCGGAATCCACCACAACCGGAACATCCCGATGATGTGGTCGATGCGTACCCCGCCCGAATGGCGCAGCGCCATGTTGACCACGGCGCGAAACGGTTCATAAGCCTGCTCGACGAGGCGGTCGGGCCGCCACGGCGGCTGGGACCAGTCCTGACCGAGTTGGTTGAACTCATCCGGCGGTGCGCCCGCGGTCACCCCGAGCGCCAGCACGTCCTGCAACGCCCAGGCATCGGCACCGTCGGGGTCCACACCGACCGCCAGGTCGCTCATCACGCCCAGTTCCATCCCGGCCTGAACCGCGGTGGCCTGGGTGGCGGTCAGCTGCTCGTCGAGCAGCCACTGCAACCAGCGGTGAAAGTCGACGGCCCGCGGATGGGCTGCCGCGAAGTCGGCCACTTCTGGATTGGCCGGATGCCGCAGTGCCTGCGGCCATCCGTGCCAGTCGGCACCGTGCCGTTCGGCCAGCGCGCACCAGGTCGCGAAATCGTCGAGGCTGCGACCCTGCCGGGCCCGGTAGGCGGCATACGCCAGCTCGCGTCCTGCCGAGCGTTCCACCCGGTACACCTGTTCCAAGGCGGTGCGTTTGGCCCGCCAGGCCGCATCGCGGTCGATGGTCGGGGCGCGGTCGGCGTGTTCGTTGAGCGCGGCGCGCAACGCCCGGATGCGGCTGCGGTGACGCACCGAGGCGAACTCCGGGATGGCTTCCACCCGCAGATACAGCGGATTGACGAAGCGTCGCGAGGTGGGCAGATACGGCGAGGGTTCCATCGGCGCGGCGGGGGCCGCCGCATGCAACGGATTGACCAGGATGAAGCCTGCGCCGTGCTCGGCGGCCGACCACACCGCCAGATCGGTCAGGTCAGTCAGATCACCTGTGCCCCAAGAGTTTTTCGACCGCACGCTGTAGAGCTGGGTGGCCAGGCCCCAGGTGCGCCGCTCGCCCAGACGGGTGGGCAGCCCGACGGTGGCAGGGGAGATCACCACCGGGGTCTCCGTGTGAAACTCCCCGACCTGCAACCGAAGCCGGTGATAACCCAGCGGTAGGTCTGCCGGTAGCTCGAACGTCGCCTCACCGATCAACCGGCCGCCGAGATCGAACGGGGGCCGGAGGTTCTGCAGTTGTCGCAGGTCGCTGCGTTCGGTGCCGTCCTCTAGATGCAACGTGAGTTCGACCGGATCCCCGTGGGTGACATGCACCCAGAAACTCGACGCCACCGTCGCCCGGCCCACCACGATGGGCGGCAGGGAGCGCTGCCAGTACTGCCGGTCGTGGGCGGCGAGCGCGTCGGCCCGCTCCTGCTCGGTGCCCCCCGGCACGCCGAGAGCTTCGAGCACCGCCACGAGTGTGGATTCCGCGACAGCGGTGCGACGGCCGGTCCAGTCGTCGAACTCGGCGGCCACGCCGTAGCGGCGGGCCAACTCCAGCAGGGCCGATGACGAAGAGGTCATGAGACCAATCTTGGTGCCCGGAACGCGATCGTGTCAGTCGACACCGCGGGACAGCGCCACTGGCGAGCCGCCTGCGCGTGGGGTTACCCTGTCTGTAACGATCCTTACAGAGGCGGATACAGGTGACCACGGCATCCAGCAGGCGACAACAGCAGGGCGCGGATTCCCGGGAGCAGATCCTCGACGCCACCGAGCGACTCATGGCCACCCGCGGTTACGCGGCCACCTCGATCAGCGACATCCGCAAAACCTGCGGGCTGCCGGCCAGCTCGATCTACTGGCACTTCGGGTCCAAGGACGGCGTGCTGGCGGCGGTGATGGAACGCGGAGCCGACCGTTTCTTCGCGGCCATCCCGGTCGGCGCGAGCATCGACGACCAGTTGACGGTGCTGGCCGAACTGCAGTCAGAGCGTCCGGAGTTCCTCCGCATCCTGTACCTGCTGTCGCTGGAGCGCAGCGACGATCCGACGGTGACGGCGGTGGTGCGACGGGTGCGGGACACCGCTATCTCCCGGTTCTCTGCCGCCGTGCGCGGCCAGTTGCCCGCCGACCTGCCGCCACGCCGTGCGGAGCGGGTGGTGGCCGAACTCACCGCGTTCGCCGTCGCGCAGTCCGACGGCGTGTTCTTCGCCGGGCACCTCGAGCCCGGCACCGCCGACGTCGCGCGCATGTACCGGCGGCTGTGGCAGGCCGTCACCGCCCTCGTCCCGATACTCCTGGAGGAAAAGTGACCGGCAGGACCGTGATCATCACCGGTGCGAACACCGGGCTGGGATTCGAATGTGCCCGCGCCCTTTTGGAATCCGATCCAGGGCAGCATGTGGTGCTGGCGGTACGCGACACTCAAAGGGGCGCCGAGGCGGCGGCGCGGCTCGACTGCCCCGGACGCACCAGCGTCGGTGAACTCGACCTGGCGTCGCTGCGGTCGGTGCGCGACTTCGCCGATACTGTGCCGCGACTGGATGTTCCGCCGGTGACCGCTCTGGTGTGCAACGCCGGGCTGCAGCTCGTCGCGGGTGCCCAGACCACGGTGGAAGGATACGAGATGACCTGGGGCGTCAACCATCTCGGTCATTTCGCGCTGGTGCGCCACCTGCTCGACGCGTTGACCGTCCCGGCGCGGATCGTGGTTGTCAGCAGCGGCACCCACGATCCGGAAAAGTTCACGGGAATGCCCGCGCCGCAATATGTCTCGGCCGGCGACCTGTTGCGCCCGCCGGCAGACGGCCTGACAGGCGACGAGGGCCGGCGCCGCTACACCACGTCCAAGCTCTGCAACATGCTCTTCAGCTACGAGTTGGACCGGCGGCTCGGTCACGGCGCCCGTGGTGTCACGGTCAACGCGTTCGACCCCGGCCTGATGCCGGGTTCGGGGCTGGCCAGGGACTACGGAAGGGTCCAGCGGCTGGCCTGGCGTCTGCTCATGCCCGCACTGCGGATGCTGCCCAACGTGAACAGCACCAGGCGTTCCGGGGCCAACCTCGCCGCGCTCGTCGCCGATCCCGCCCTCGAGGGCGTCACCGGCGCGTACTTCGAAGGTGACCGCCGGATCCGGTCCTCGCGCGATTCGTACGACGAGGTCAAGGCCGCTGACCTGTGGCAGGTCAGCGAACGGTTGGTGTCGGCGGTCGGCTAGCGTCCCCAGGCCGCAGTAGTGTCGCCTCAGTGGCATCCTTGCGCCGGGCCCGCATCGCGGTGGCAGCGTTGTTCCTGACCAATGGGGCCATCTTCGCCAACCTGCTGCCGCGCTATCCCGAGATCAAAACCGACCTGCATCTGGGCAACGCGGTGTACGGCGCGGCCGTCGCCGCTTTCTCCGGCGGGGCACTGGTTGCCGGACTGACTGCGGCGATGCTGATCCGGAGGTTCCGCAGCGCACGAGTCGCCGTGATCGGCACGGTCGCCCTCGCCGCGTTCGTCGTAGCGGCCGGTGTCGCGGGCACGCCGCTCACGTTCGCCGCGGCCTTGTTCCTGGCCGGCGCGTGCGATTCGGTGGTCGACGTCGCCCAGAACGCACACGGGCTGCGGTTGCAACGCGAACACGGACGCTCGATCATCAACTCGCTGCACGCCGTGTGGGCGGCGGGGGCGATCCTCGGCGGACTCACCGGTGCCGCAGCGATCGCGCTGGGGATTCCGCGGGGACTCCAACTCGCGGTGGTGGGCGTGTTGTCGAGTGCGGTGGCCCTGGCCGCCTACCGCTACCTGCTGCCCGGCCCCGATCACGACAACCACCCGGCAACACACGCCGCGCCGGGCACCAAGGCCGGCGCCAAGGTGTACCTGATGCTGCTCGCGATGGTGCTGATCGCCATTGCCGGCGCCACGGTCGAAGACTCCGGAAGTTCATGGGCCACGCTTTATCTGCGCGACTGGCTACATGCGCCACCGGCGCCGGCCGTCTTCGGATACATCGCACTGGTGGCGTTCATGTTCATCGGCCGGTTGACCGGCGACCGACTGGTCGACCGGTTCGGCCAAGCCGCCGTGGCCCGTGCAGGCGGCTTCATCGCCGCCGCGGGCATGGGAGCCGCACTGGCGTTGCCGACCATCCCAGGCACCATCGCCGGCTTCGCGCTCGCGGGTTTGGGCGTGGCCACCCTGGTGCCTGCCGCCATGCACGGCGCCGACCAGCTGCCCGGCCTGCGGCCTGGTACGGGGCTGACCGTGGTCACCTGGCTCATGCGCGTCGGGTTCTTCGGAGCTCCGCTGCTGGTCGGCCTCATCGCCGACGCCGCCGGGTTGCGGGCAGGCCTGCTGACAGTGCCGGTAGCCGGAGTGGTGGCGGCCCTGCTGGCCGGGGTGCTGCCGCGAAAGCCGGCGTCGCGTTCAGTGCGCCGGGACGACACCGGCGAGCTCGATCGTGAACACACCTGACACGATCAGCACGATGCCGAGCAGCATCACCGGGGTCAGGGGCTCCCGGAACAGGAACCTGGCGATGATGGCGACCAGCGCGACCCCGCACGCGGTCCAGATTCCGTAGGCGATGCCCACCGGCACACCCCACGACAGGGCCAACCACAGCAGATAGAACGACATCACATACCCGCCGATCACCGGCGCGATCCAGACCTTGCGGCGGAACCCGTCGGAGGCCCGCAGCGCGAGCGTGGCGAACACCTCGACCAGGATCGCCCCGATCAGTGCCAGCCACATCATGATTCGGCCTGACGCGGATGCGACCCCAGCTCAACCAGCAGCACACCCGCGATGATCAAACCGATGCCGGCCACGATCGGCCAGGTGAACGGGTCGCCGAACAGCACCGCGGCCAGCACGGCCGTCGCCGCGGTGCCCAGCGCGCCCCAAACGCCGTAGGCGACCCCGACGGGCATGCCGGCCCGCAGCACGAGGGTCAGCAACACAAATGCGGCCAGATAGCCGGACACCACCAGCACCAGCCATGCCGAATGGTCCTGGGACGCGCGCAGCGACAGGGTGGCGCTGACTTCGGTGGCGACGGCCGCAGCCAACAACGCCCAGGTTCGCACCGGACCAACTTATCCGAGCGGCCGGCCGCGATGAGTACCGTGGGGGAGTTCGCCAAGCTTTGCCGAGGAGTCCGCATGACCGATCCGACACGAGCCCAGACCAGGGGCGGGCCGGTCGTCGAGACCGGGTACGGCCCGGTCCGTGGGACCGACGACGGAACCGTCAAACAGTGGCTGGGCATTCGCTACGCCGCCGCACCGGCCGGTGAACTGCGCTGGCGGTCACCGCAGCCACCCGCGCACCGGCAGGAGATCACCGACGCCACCGCACCCGGACCGGTGTGTCCACAGCTCACCGATCCGAGGATCCCGCTCGATCTCGGTGCCCGCCAGGGCGAAGACAGTCTGGTGCTCAACGTCTGGGCGCCGAGCCGAACCGAGGCCGGCGACGGCAAACCGGTCATGGTCTGGGTTCACGGTGGCGCCTATGTCCTGGGTTCGGGAAGCCAGCCGCTGTACAATGGTTCGGTCCTGGCCGTCGAGGGTGATGCGGTGGTGGTCACGATCAACTACCGGCTGGGCCCGTTCGGTTTCCTCGACCTGTCCCACTTCACCGGGCGCCCCGGCGCCAAGGGGCTGCGTTTCGACACCAACCTGGGCCTGCGCGATGTGCTGTTCGCGCTGCAGTGGGTGCGCGACAACATCGCCGCATTCGGCGGCGACCCACAGCGGGTGACGCTGTTCGGAGAGTCGGCCGGCGGCGGCATCGTCACCACGCTGCTGGCCAGCCCGGCCGCCGAAGGTTTGTTCAGCGCGGCGATAGCGCAGAGCTCGCCCGCGACGTCGGTCTACGACGCGGAGCGCTCCCGTGCGGTGGCCGCCCAGTTCCTGGAGAGCTTGGGGATCGAGGACGACGTCGCACGGTTGTCCGGCGTGCCGGTACCCGCACTCCTGGCCGCGGCCAAAGAGGTGTACGACGCGGTACCGAGCCAGTCACCGGGCGTGCTGGCTTTCGCGCCCATCGTCGACGGAGACGTGGTTGGGGACTATCCGGTGGCCGCGGCGAGGGAGGGCCGCACCCACCCGGTTCCGCTGATCATCGGGACCAACGAACACGAAGCCACGGTGTTCCGGTGGATGAAGTCGCCGCTCATGCCGATCACGCCCGGAGCATTGCGATCGATGTTCGCCGCGATCGCGGCCGAACAGCCCGGCCTGCAACTGCCGACCGAAGCCCAGATCACTTCCGCCTATGCGGGATTACGCCCGAAGGCAATCGGATTGGGCATGGCCCGCGACATCGGTTTCCGCATGCCGACACTGTGGTTCGCCGAGGGCCACAGTGCGGTCGCCCCGGTGCATCTGTACCGCTTCGACTTCACCACCCCGATGCTGCGGCTGCTGCGTCTCGGCGCCGCCCATGCCACTGAATTGCCTTATGTCTGGGGCAATCTCGTTGCCGGACCGAAAGATCCGACGTTCAAGCTGGGTGGGCTCAAGCACGGGCGTGCGGTGTCGCAGCGGGTGCGGCGCCGCTGGGTCAACTTCGCCGCCACCGGGCAACCGTCGGGTGCCGCGGGGGAACCCGTGTGGCGGCCCTACCGCCGCGAGGACCGGGCCACGCTGGTGATCGACAAGCAGGACAAGACCGTCGCCGACCTGGACCGCGATCTGCACGCGACCTGGGGAAGTCAGATCCTCAATTTCCGGTGAGCCGGATCCGCTGAGACAAGGGCACCGACATGGACATGATCAGGTCCGTTCTGGACTTCCTGCCGCCGCCGATGCGGGACCCGGTGTTCTTCGCCATCCCGTTCTTCCTGGTGTTGCTGACCGTGGAATGGGTGGCAGCTCGCCGCCTGGAGCACCTCGAATCCGAGCGGGCGCCTGCCGGTGCGTTCAACGCCCGCGACGCGTGGGCGAGCATCTCGATGGGGTTGGTGTCGATCCTGACAACCGCTGGATGGAAATTGCTGGCGCTGTTGGGTTATGCGGCCATCTATGCCTACCTGGCGCCCTGGCACCTGCCCGGAAACCGGTGGTACACGTGGGTGATCGCGATTGTCGGGGTGGACCTGCTGTTCTACGCCTATCACCGAATGGCACACCGGGTGCGGCTGATCTGGGCGACGCATCAGGCCCATCACTCGAGTGAGTACTACAACTTCGCCACGGCCCTGCGGCAGAAGTGGAACAACAGCGGCGAGATCCTGGCCTGGATTCCGCTGCCGCTGCTCGGCATCCCACCGTGGCTGGTGTTCGTCAGCTTCTCGGTGAATCTGGTCTACCAGTTCTGGGTGCACACCGAGCGTGTCGGAAAGCTATGGCGGCCAATCGAATTCATCTTCAACACCCCGTCGCATCATCGCGTGCACCACGGCCGCGACCAGCTGTACCTGGATCGCAACTACGGCGGCATCCTCATCATCTGGGACCGGATGTTCGGCACCTTCCAGCCGGAGGTGTTCAGGCCGCACTACGGGCTGACCAAGCCGGTGGAGACGTTCAACATCTGGAAGCTGCAGACCCACGAATATGTGGCGATCGCCCGCGACGTCCAGCGGGCCCCCCGCGTGCGGGACCGGTTGGGCTACATATTCGGCCCGCCGGGCTGGCAGCCCGGCGTCCTTCCGGAATCGCAGTCGGTAGGATAGCCCCGGGCGCTGCCACAACCTTTGGCCGACACCGGAATTGACGCGGTACGTGATTCGGGCACTCCACCGGCGGAGACACCCGGTGTTCCCCAGTGTTTGTGTGACGTTTGAATTCGGGCCGAGCCGAATGGCACCAAAGCAAACCTCGAATCAGTAAGGTCGACTGAACCGGGGTGTACCACCCGGATCAGGGTCCAGAAAGGGGCAATGCGTGGGAGACACACTGACCGAAGGGCAGAAGCTGGAGAAGGGGGGGTCGCTCACCTCCAACAACGGCGCATACACGCTGACGTTGCAGGATGATGGCAACCTCGTGCTGTACGCACGCGACGAAGCGGTCTGGTCGACTTCCACAAACGGCCAGGACGTTGTGCGGGCGGAGGTGCAGACCGACGGTAACTTCGTGCTGTACACGTCCGAGAAGCCCGTGTGGCACACCGACACCAAGGGCAAGAAGGACGTCAAGCTCGTCCTCCAGGATGACCGCAACCTGGTGCTGTACGCCGCCGACGGGCCGGCCTGGTCTTCCAAGACCGAGACCTCCGAGCCGCCGCCACCGGCACCCGAGGCCGCAGCGCCCGAGCCCGAGGTGGCACCGGCCGCGGTCGAAGAGCCCGCACCGGCTGCCGCACCCGAGCCGGCCGCGCCGCCGCCACCTCCGCCGGCACCCGAGCCGCGCACCTACACCGTGGTCTCGGGCGACACCCTGTGGGCGATCGCCGAGCGGTTCTACGGTGACGGCAACAAGTACCAGCAGATCGCCGATGCCAGCGGCGTCGCCAACCCTGACCTGATTCACCCGGGCCAGGTTCTGACGATTCCCTGACTCCGCACAGACGCACGGCCCGGACCACGTGGTCCGGGCCGTCGTCGTGTACGCCCAGCATGGGCATTCGCTTGGAGGTGTGAGTCCTCTGGAGGTGAAGGTGGTTTAACTCCGAGTCGATGGCAACTGCGTCACTGTGAGGTGGGGTGGGAAGGAAGCCGGAGACGAAGTCCTGCACCGAGGGACACGAACCGCATAGAAGGCATGCCAGTTGGGGTGAGCCAGCATGAGATGGTGAAGCCCGTTCCACCGAAACGGCTGGTGTGTAAATGCGGCGGCGGTAGGACGAAAGTGAATGTTCTTATCTGGGGAGATCTGTTCCAGTGCGTCGGCGTTGGTGTCGGAGCGACATCGTTCGTGAGGGTGGTGTTGATGGGGCAGAAGTCAGCAGAGGTCGTAGTACCAGCGGGAATGTGATCGTGATGGCTGGGAAGGGCTGAACGTTGGGAATTGATGGTTTGAAGCGGCATTTCTCGTGGGGATTGCGATGATCGCAGCCAGCCCGCTGTGGGCGGGGCAGACGGAGTGGAGGGACCGGTGAATCCGGAAGTGCCGTCGTCTGTGCGTAGTGGTGTCTCGGTGGGTGTCGGGGAGGACGTCAGGGACGGCCAGGATTTGTGGGTGCAGGTGTTTGCGCCTGCGAATCTGGCTGTTGCGTTGGGACGTGTCGAACGCAATCGCGGCGCGGCCGGTGTGGATGGTGTCAGTACGCAGGAGTTGCGTGATTGGTGCCGGAGCAACTGGGCTGCGGTGCGGGAGGCGTTGGATGCGGGCACGTACCGTCCGATGCCGGTGCGTCAGGTGATGATTCCCAAACCTGATGGCGGGCAACGGAAGTTGGGGGTGCCGACGGTGCTGGATCGGTTGATCCAGCAGGCGATCGCGCAAGTGCTGACTCCGATCTTTGATCCGGGTTTTGTACCGGTCTCCTATGGGTTCCGGCCGGGTAAAAGTGCCCATGACGCTGTGAAGGTCGCCAGGTTGGTGATCGAGCAGGGGTATCGGTGGGTGGTCGAGGTTGATCTGGATGCGTTCTTTGATCGGGTCAACCATGACGTGCTGATGGCCCGGGTTGCGCGGAAGGTGAACGATAAGCGGCTGCTGAAGCTGATCCGCCGTTACTTGGAGGCGGGGATTATGGCCGACGGTGTGCGGCAGCCGGTGAACGAGGGAACCCCGCAGGGGTCGCCCTTGTCGCCGTTGTTGTCGAACATCATGCTCGATGATTTCGATCAGGAGTTCTGGGCGCGTGGGCATCGGTTTATCCGGTATGCCGACGATATCCGGGTCTTCGTGAAATCGAAACGGGCGGCCGAGCGGGTGCTCGAACAGAGTACGGCGCTGCTGGAACGGCGGTTGAAGTTGAAGGTGAACCGGACGAAGTCCTCGATCGCTTCGGCAACGACAGCTGTGTTGCTGGGGTTCGGGTTTTACTTCACCGCGTCGGGGGTCAAGATTCGGGTCGCGCCGAAGGCGTGGCAACGAGCCAAAGCTCGCATCCGGATGTTGACGTCTCGGAAGTGGAGTGTGTCCATGCAGTTCCGCATCACGCGGCTGAACCAGTACGTCCGGGGCTGGATGGGGTACTTCCGCCTGGCGGATACCCCGCGCAAGTTCAGGGATCTGGATGAATGGTTTCGTCGTCGGATGCGCCAGATCCGTTGGAAGGAATGGAAGCGCTCCCGTACCAGGGTTGCGAATCTGCATGCCCTCGGGATCCGGGCCGACCTGGCCTGGCAGTGGGGGATGAGCAGTCGCGGCTACTGGCGTATCGCGGGCTCACCCATCCTGCAGCGGGCCCTTCCGAACTCGTATTGGGAGGAACTGGGCCTGATCTTCTTTCACCACGCCTGGACTCGATTCCAAGCGACCTAACGAACCGCCGGATGCGAGGCCCGCACGTCCGGTGGTGTGAGAGGGGGCCGGTCAACCCGGCCCCCTACTCGATTTTCAGCGCGTCGATACGGGTACCCCCGGTAACGAAGTTGCCGTCGGACCGATATTGAAATCGGTAGGGTGACGTTCACCACGTCCGATAGCGAGGGAGGCCGGCCGTGCAGAGGTGGCTAGGTGGGGTGATGCGGGCGATGGCGGGGGTTCCGGTGGTTGGGCTGCTGGTATGTCCGGCGCCGACTGCCGTCGCGGCAGGTTCGCTGGTGTACCCCGGGATGGAGATCCGGCAGGGCACCAACGTCTGCACGTTGGGCTTCGTGGACCCGGCGAGCCGGGTCGGGTTCACCGCGGGTCATTGCCGTGGCAACGGGCCGGTGGGCGACCGGGACGGCAATTTCATCGGGCACATGGGTGCGTTCCAGGACAACACGCCCGACGGTGCCACCGTCGACACCAATCACATGATCTCCGACTGGGAGACGATCCAATTGGCCGGCGATGTCGTGGTGAACAACATCCTGCCGGGTGGGCGGATGCTGGTGGAGGATGCCGCGGTGGTCCCGACCGCCGGGGCTCCCGTCTGTCATTTCGGCGTGGTCACCGGGGAGAGTTGTGGCACCGTCCAGGCCGTCAACAACGGCTGGTTCACCATGGCCAACGGCGTGGTCAGCCAGAAGGGTGATTCCGGAGGTCCGGTGTACGTGATCACACCGGATGGCCGCGCTGCCATCGTCGGGATGTTCAACAGCACGTGGGGCAACTATCCGGCCGCCGTATCGTGGCAGAACGCCAGTGGGCAGGCACGCGGTGGCGGCGCGCCGCTCGCCGGCGAGGTGTCGAACCTCGTCGGGCAGCCCTGACCGGCGAATCGCAGAACTAGAACACGTTCTAGCTTTCGTGCCGTGAGGGCGATATTCTCATGGCGATGCTTGATCAGACACCTGTCCAGATTGCCTGGGTGACCGCAGATCTGGATGCCACCGAACGGGCGCTGTCGACCCTGCTCGGGGCGCGCCGGTGGGTCCGTATGCCCGCAGTGCACTTCAGTCCGCAGAGTTGCATCCACCGCGGCCGGCCCGCGGACTTCGTGGCCGACATCTCGCTCAGCTACGCCGGCGACACCCAACTGGAGCTGATCGCGCCGGTGCGTGGTGAGAGTGTCTACGCCGAGTTCCTCGACCGGCACGGGGCCGGCCTGCACCACATCTGCATCGAGGCGGCCGACGCGCAGGCGTTCGACGCCAAGCTGCGGGATGCCGAAGGTGCGGGGACACCCGTTGTCTGCCAGGGCGAGATGCCCGGAGGCATGAGATTCGCCTACCTGTCGTCCCCGGCGGCCGGGGTGCCGTATCTGGAGATCGCTTACATTCCGCCCGAGATCCGGGCGTTCTTCGACTATGTGAAACAGGAGCAGCAGTGAAGGAAATCCCCGCGGTCCTAGAGGCCTCCGAGGTCGACGCCGTCGAATCCTGGTCCGACGAGTTCGACGTCGTGGTGGTCGGATTCGGCATCGCCGGAGGTTGCGCAGCCGTCAGTGCCGCGGCACAGGGCGCCCGGGTCCTGGTGCTGGAGAAGGCGGCCGCGGCCGGCGGCACCACCTCGATGGCCGGTGGGCACTTCTATCTCGGCGGTGGCACCGCCGTGCAGGAAGCGACGGGGCATCCCGACAGTGCCGACGAGATGTACAAGTACCTGGTGGCCGTCTCGCGCGAACCTGACCTGGACAAGATCCGCGCCTACTGCGACGGCAGCGTCGAACACTTCAATTGGCTTGAGGCACTGGGCTTCCAGTTCGAACGCAGCTTCTACCCGGGCAAGGTGGTGGTGGTGCCGCCCGGCACCGAGGGGCTGTCCTACACCGGCAATGAGAAGGTGTGGCCGTTCATCGAACAAGCCAAGCCGGCACCGCGCGGGCACTCGGTCCCGGTGCCGGGTGAGCTGGGCGGCGCAGCGATGGTGATCGATCTCCTGCTCAAACGCGCTGAGGCCCTGGGTGTCACGATCCGCTACGAGGTCGGGGCCACCAACCTGATCGTCGAAGGTGATCCGGAAGAGCGCACCGTGGTCGGGGTGAAATGGAAGCACTTCGGCGAAACTGGTTGTGTCAAAGCCAAATCCGTCATCATCACCGCCGGTGGCTTCGCGATGAATCCCGAGATGGTCGCCGAATACACCCCGGCGCTCGGCAAAAAACGTCGCACCAAGCACCACGGTGAGGTCGAGCCCTACATCCTGGGCAACCCCAACGACGACGGCCTCGGGATCCGGATGGGTGTCGCGGCAGGCGGCGTGGCCAACGGCATGGATCAGCTGTTCATCACCGCCGCGGCCTACCCGCCGGAGATCCTGTTGACCGGCGTCATCGTCAACAACCAGGGTCAGCGGTTCGTCGCCGAGGATTCCTACCACTCCCGCACCTCGGCGTTCGTCCTGCGGCAGCCCGACCAGCAGGCCTACCTCATCGTGGACGAGGCGCACATGGAGATGCCGGCCATGCCGCTGATCCAGTTCATCGACGGATACGAGACGATCGCCGAAGCCGAAGAAGCACTGGGAATCCCGGCCGGGAACCTCGCGGCGACGCTGGACCGCTACAACAAGAACGCCGCCGCCGGCGAGGATCCCGACTTCCACAAGCAACCCGACTACATCGCCGCACAGGACACCGGCCCGTACGCCGCCTTCGACCTGTCGCTCGGTGTCGCCATGTACTCGGGATTCACCATGGGCGGCCTGACGGTATCGGTCGACGGCGAGGTGCTGCGGGCGGACGGCAGCGCCATCGGCGGCCTGTACGCGGCGGGTGCCTGTGCCTCCAACATCGCCCAGGACGGCCAGGGATACGCCAGTGGCGTCCAACTCGGCGAAGGGTCGTTCTTCGGGCGCCGCGCCGGTACCCACGCGGCAGCACGTTAGCCGACGGGGGCGAGGTTCCACCGACCGTTGCCGAGCAGTTCCAGGCGACGGTCGTGGAGCCGGTTGACGCTGTCGCGGTGGCTGATGCTGACCACGATGCAACCGGGTAACTCGCTGCGCAGGGTCGTATACAGCGCGTGCTGCTGCCCGGCGTCGAGCGCCGAGGTGGCCTCGTCGAGGAAGACCGCCGACGGCTTGGCGAGCAGCACCCGGGCGAACGCGATCCGCTGTTGTTCGCCCGGGGACAGCACCTTTCCCCAGTCGGCGTCCTCGTCCAGCCTGGAGGTCAGGTTTCCCAGCGCGACCGCTTCGAGGGCGGCCCGGATCTCGTCGTCGCCGTAGCTACCCGTCGGCGACGGGTAGCTGGCCACCGTCCGCAGATCGCCCAGCGGGGCATAGGGGAGTTGGGACAGGAACATCACCTCGCCCTGCTCGGGATAGCGCACCGTGCCGGATCCATACGGCCACAGCCGCGCCAGGCTGCGCAGCAGCGTCGTCTTCCCGGTGCCGGACGGCCCGGTGATGACCAGTGAATCACCGGGCGCGAGTCGCATGTCGAGGTTGTGCAGAAGCGGCTCACCGTCGGGTGACCGCACTTGGACGTGCTCGAGCTCGACCCCGCCGTTGGTGCTCACCGCGGTGTCCAATCGCGGTAGCGCCCTTGCCTGTTCGTTCGCCGTGACAAGACCGTCGAGCCGGATGATGGCGGCCCGGTACCCGGCGAACGCGTCGTACACCGAGCGGAAGAAGCTCAACGAGCTCTGCACGTTGTTGAACGCGCCCGCCGACTGCAGCGCATCGCCATAGGTGATCTGACCTGCGAACAACCGTGGCGCCTGAACGATCAACGGCAGCGGATCGATGATCTGGTTGATGGACCGATTCCAGCCGAGGAACGCGACCCCACGCACCACGAGCCTGCGGTAGTTCGCGATCACCTTGGCGAACCGATCTGCCAGCGTGCCGCGTTCGGTGCGCTCGCCGTGATAGAAGCCGACCGCCTCGGCGCCGTCACGGATCCGCACGAGCGCGTACCGGAACGCCGCGTTGGTGAGCGAGTTGCGGAACGTCAAACGGATCATCGGCCTGCCGATCCAGATCGCCACGACCGTCGTCACCGCCACCCACAACAGGGCGATCCAGAACAACGCCTTGGGCACCGTCACCCCGAGAATCGTCAACGGGCCGGCAAGGTTCCACAGGATCGGCGTGAACGCGACCACCGAGACGATCGAGTACACCGACCCGAAGACCAGGGTCTGTGCGGTGGCGACGGTCGGTGTGTTGGTCTCGGGTCCGGTGCCGGTGGTGAAGACGTCGATGTCCTGTTGGATGCGCTGATCCGGGTTGTCGATCGGGGTACCACCGAAACCACCGATGAATCGGCCGCGATAGTAGGCCCGCTGATCCAACCAGTCGTTGGTGAGTCGGTGGGTGAGCCAGACCCGCCAGCGAATGATGAAGTACTGCATCAGATATAGGTCGAGCAACGTGCGGGTGATGTCGGCCGTGACCAGCATCGCGAAGATCACGATCGAATGCCAGAATCCGTCGATGCCCGAACGGCGCACCGCTTCATTGCCCGAACCTGCTCCGGAGAACGCCACTTGCAGCGCTGTGGTCTGATCGTTCACGTAATAGCTGAACAACACGTCCATCCGCACCGACAGCATCACCGAGAAGAGCAACACCCCCAGTAGCGCCCACACCGGAATGCTTTCGCGCCCAAGGAAATAGGCGCCCGTGACTCGCCAGAATTGACGGCCCCAGGTGGTCACGTGTGCCAGGACGGCCGCCACGGCGACCAGTGCCACTGCACCGATCACCCAGGCCTTGAGGACCCAGACCAGTGACGCGAGGATCTCGTTGCCCCAGTCCAGTGACTGGGTGAACATCTCCATACCCCTGGAAGTTACCGGGAATTACCGCCCGATCAGGGTTGCTTGACCAGGCCGGCCGCGTCGTCGTCGACCCGGCCGAGCCGCCATTGGCCGTCACCGAGGAGCTCGAGCTGGTGGGTGTGGTGCTGCTCGACCGTGGTCCGATGGCTGACGCTGACCAGGATGGTGTCCGGCAGTTGGGTGCGCACCCGCTGATACAGCATGTACTCCAGGCCTTCGTCGAGCGCCGAGGTGGACTCGTCGAGGAACACCACCTTGGGCTTGACGAGCAGGATCCGGGCGAACGCGATCCGTTGCTGCTCACCGGGAGACAGCACCTTGGCCCAGTCCTGGACCTCGTCCAGCCGGTCGACCAGATGCGCCAGCGCCACTTCTTCCAGCGTGCGCTTGAGTGTTTCGTCATCGACGGAGCACTCTTCACCCGGATAACTGACCACGGCGCGCAGATCGCCCAGCGGCACGTACGGCAACTGGGAAAGGAACATCGTCTCGTTCGGCCCGCACGGGCGGGTCAACGTGCCCGAGGTGAACGGCCACAGTTCGGCGAGGCTGCGTAGCAAGGTGGTCTTGCCGCTGCCCGACCGGCCGGTGATCACCAACGTGTCGCCGACCTGTAGGTGCAGATCGAGCGGGTTGATGAGTTGCCTGCCGTCGGGTGTGCGCACCTCGACGTCGGTGAGCTTCACGGTGCCGTCCACACAGGGAGTGGTGGTCACCTCGGGCAGCGCCCTGGCCTCTTCGTTGGCCGCGACGAGCCCGTGTAGACGCATGATCGCGGCCCGATAACCGGCGAATTGGTCATAGGCATTGCGGAAGAAGGACAACCCGCTCAGCAGGTTGCGGAAGGCACTGGCGGTCTGGTTCAACGCGCCCAGGGTGATCTCGCCGCTGTAGAACCGCGGGAACTGCACGATGTAGGGGATGAGCTCCTGGGCCTGGTCGATCGAGTTGTTCCAGCCCAGGAACTTGACCATTCGGTTGATGTATCGCTGGTAGTTCGACACCACCGGTGCGAACAGCTTCCGCAGCCCCGTGCGCTCGGCGATCTCCCCGCGGTAGAAGGCCACCGCTTCGGAGGCATCTCGCAGCCGCACCAGCGCGTAGCGGAACGCCGCGTTGTACTTCTCGTTGTTGAAGGCCAGCCGGATGATCGGCCGGCCCAGCCAGAAGGCCACGACCGTGGCGAACAAGACGTAGACGACGCCGATCCAGAAGATGGCCCGCGGAAGGTCGATGTCGACGAAGGGCAACGTCACTTCTCCGGACAGGTTCCACAGAATCGCGGTGAACGAAATCATCGAGGCCACCGAATAGATGGAGCCGAGCAGCAGGGTGCTCGTGGAGCCGGCACTGGGACGGTTCGGCAGCGAATCGATGCCCGCGGTGAACGTGTCGATGTCGGCCTGGATGCGCTGGTCCGGATTGTCGATGGTGTCGTCGATGAACCGCGTCCGGTAGTAGGCCTTGCCGTCCAGCCAGTCACCGGTGAGCCGGCTGGTCAGCCAGGCCCGCCAGCGCAGCATGAACCGTTGGGCCAAATAGATGTCCAGCATGATCCGGGCGATATGGATCGCGGCCAGTAGCGCGAAGACGCCCAGCGACAGCCAGAAGCCGTCTCTACCCGAGACCTTCACCGCCTCGTTGCCGCTGGAGATGCCGCCCGCGATCACCTGGAAGCTGGTCATCATGTCGTTGCCCTGGTAGCTGAAGAGCACCGCAAGTCGCACGCCGGTGATCACCGACAGCAGCAGCACCCCGAGCCAGGCCCACACGATCACGCTGTCGCGCCCGGTGAAATACCCGCTGGTGATGCGCCAGTACTGCCGGCCCCACTCGGTGAACCGGGCGATCAGGACCAGGATCACCAAAGCGCACACCGCTGCGATCAGCCAGGCTTTGGCGATCCACACCAGCGATGTCGCAAGCTCGTTGCCCCAATCGAGGGTCGGGCTGAACATCTCCATGCGGGCAAAGTACCCCGACATATCGGTGTGAGCCTGTGCGCCGCCGTCCCGGGCGTGCTGGGTGTCGGCGGTCGACGCAGTTCGGGGTCATGCTCGGGGGTACTCGGCGCGTCCGCGTACCGTGAACATGTGCCAAAGACGTCCAGCGCCAAACCGGGCCGCGTGAGCAGCAAGTTCTGGAAGCTATTGGGGGCCAGTACCGAGCGCAATGAGGCCCGGTCGCTCTCGGAGGTCAAGGGAGCAGCCAGCTTCGAGGACAAGGCTGCCGGCCTCGACGACGAGCAACTGACCAAGGCCGCCAAACTGCTCGAACTGCAGGATCTCGCCGCATCCGCGGACATGCCGCAGTTCCTGGCGCTGGCCCGCGAAGCCGCCGAGCGGACCACCGGCCTGCGTCCGTTCGATGTGCAGCTGCTCGGAGCGCTGCGCATGCTGGCCGGGGATGTCGTCGAGATGGCCACCGGTGAGGGCAAAACCCTGGCCGGAGCCATCGCCGCGGCCGGCTATGCGATCGGCGGCAGGCATGTCCACGTCATCACCATCAACGACTACCTGGCCCGCCGCGACGCCGAGTGGATGACCCCGCTGCTGGAGGCGCTGGGGCTCACCGTCGGCTGGATCACCGCCGACTCCACCGCCGAGGAGCGCCGTAAAGCCTACGAGTGCAACGTCACCTACGCCTCGGTCAACGAGATCGGCTTCGACGTACTGCGCGATCAGCTGGTCACCGATGTCGCCGACCTGGTCTCTCCGAATCCTGACGTGGCCCTGATCGACGAGGCGGACTCGGTGCTCGTCGACGAGGCCCTGGTGCCGCTGGTGCTGGCCGGAACCAGCCACCGCGAGCAGCCACGCGTCGAGATCATCCAGATGGTCGGCGAGCTGATCAGCGGTACCGATTCCGATGCGTATTTCGCGACCGACGACGACAACCGCAACGTGCACCTCACCGAGGCCGGAGCCCGCAAGCTCGAAGCCCGCCTGGGCAACATCGACCTGTATTCCGAGGAGCACGTCGCCACCACGCTCACCGAGATCAACGTCGCCCTGCACGCGCACGTGCTGCTGCAGCGCGATGTGCACTACATCGTCCGCGACGGCGCGGTCCATCTGATCAACGCGTCCCGCGGGCGCATTGCCTCGCTGCAGCGCTGGCCGGACGGCCTGCAGGCCGCCGTCGAAGCCAAGGAAGGCATCGAGACCACCGAAACCGGTGAGGTGCTCGACACCATCACGGTGCAGGCACTGGTCAACCGTTACCCCACGGTGTGCGGCATGACCGGTACCGCGCTGGCCGCAGGCGAGCAGCTGCGCCAGTTCTACAAGCTCGGGGTGTCGCCCATCCCGCCGAACAAGCCCAACATCCGCGAGGACGAGACCGACCGGGTCTACCTCACCGAGGCGGCCAAGAACCACGCCATCGTCGAACACATCGCCGAGGTCCACGCGACCGGTCAGCCGGTGCTGGTCGGCACCCACGACGTCGCCGAATCCGAGGACCTGCACCGCAGGCTGGTCAAGGCGGGTGTGCCCGCCGTGGTGCTCAACGCCAAGAACGACGCCGAAGAGGCGGCGGTGATCGCCGAGGCAGGCAAGTTGGGCTCGGTCACGGTGTCCACTCAGATGGCCGGTCGCGGCACCGACATCCGGCTCGGTGGATCCGACGCCGGCGACGACTCGGAGGACAAGGAGAAGGTGGCCGAGCTCGGCGGGCTGCATGTCGTGGGGACCGGCCGTCACCACACCGAACGGTTGGACAACCAGCTGCGCGGACGGGCCGGGCGCCAGGGCGACCCGGGCTCTACGGTGTTCTTCTCCAGCTGGGACGACGAGGTCGTCGCGTCGCATCTCGACGACACCAAGCTGCCAGGAGAAACCGACGAGGACGGCCGCATCATCGCGCCCAAGGCCGCGGGTCTGCTCGACCATGCCCAGCGCGTCGCCGAGGGCAGGCTGCTCGACGTGCACGCCAACACGTGGCGCTACAACCAGCTGATCGCCCAGCAGCGCGCCATCATCGTTGACCGTCGCGAAACCCTGCTGCGCACCGACACCGCGCGCCAGGAGCTGAAGGCCCGGTCACCCGAGCGCTACGCCAAGCTGGCCGAAGAACTGGGGGAGGACGGCGAGGAGAAGCTGGAGAAGATCTGCCGGCTGATCATGCTGTATCACCTGGACCGGGGCTGGTGCGATCACCTGGCGTTCCTCGCCGACATCCGGGAGAGCATCCACCTGCGGGCCCTGGGCCGACAGAACCCGCTCGACGAATTCCACCGGATGGCCGTCGACGCGTTCGCCTCGCTGGCGGCCGACGCCATCGAAGCCGCCCAACAGACCTTCGACACCGCGGAGGAAATCGAGGCCGAGCCGGGCATCGATCTGTCCAAGCTCGCGCGGCCGACCTCGACGTGGACCTACATGGTCCACGACAATCCACTCAACGACGACACCATGTCGGCGCTGAGCCTGCCGGGTGTGTTCCGCTAGGTTTTAGGGCATGGACCACGCGCCTGCTCCCGAGGGCAGGAGCGCACCGCCGCCGGCTGACGCTCGCGACCGGGTACTCACTGTGCCCAACGCCCTCAGTGTGCTGCGCCTGCTGCTGGTGCCCGTGTTCTTGTGGCTGCTGTTCGGTGCGCACGCCAACGGGTGGGCCGTCGCGGTTCTGATGTTCAGCGGGTTCTCCGACTGGGCTGACGGCAAGATCGCGCGCCTGGTCGACAACCAGTCGTCGCGGCTCGGCGAACTGCTCGATCCACTCGTCGACCGCATCTACATGATCACGGTTCCGGTGGCCCTTGCGCTGTACGGCGTGGTGCCGTGGTGGTTGGTGCTGACCCTGCTGGGCCGCGACCTGCTGCTCGCCGCCACGCTGCCGCTCCTGCGCCGGCGCGGACTGGCGGCGCTGCCGGTGACGTATCTGGGCAAGGCCGCCACCTTCGCGCTGATGTCCGGCTTCCCCTGGGTGTTGCTCGGTCAGTGGGACGCGACGTGGAGCCGGGTCGCATTGGCCTGCGGATGGGCCTTCTTGCTGTGGGGCGTGGCGTTGTACCTGTGGTCGGCGGTGCTCTACCTGATCCAGGTGACGATGGTGGTGCGACAACTCCCCGTTCAGGGCCGATGAGCACGCTGGGCGGCTACGAGTCGGGGGCCGGGCTCAACGACCATGAGGCCCACGCCCCCAAGCGACTTCCGCTTCCCTCGCTGTTGAGGTCCCTGTTGTCCGAGCACCTCGACCCCGGGTACGCCGCGGCCGCTGCGGCCCGGGAGGCCGGTGACGGGACGCGCCGGCGGGGCACCGATATCGCATGGTTGTTGGCCGGAGCGGCCGCTATCGCCACGGTGATCGCGGTGGCCGCCGGTCAGGCCCAGACAGCGGCCCCGGCTGCCCGGGAAGCTCAGCACACGTTGGCCGGTCGGGTCCGGGCAGCTCAGATCGCCGCCGACACCGCCGGTGCCGAGCGTGACGCACTCGGCGATCAGCTGGACGCCGAGCGGCGCAGCAGGCTCGGGATGGACGAGAACGGCCAGCACCTGCTCGGCAGCCTGGACACGGCCAACATCGAGGCCGCCGCGGTCCCGATGATCGGCCCCGGCCTGACCGTCACGGTCACGGATCCCGGTCTGTCCAAGGACCTCAGCGACGTGTCGAAACAGCGGGTCGCCGGCGGTCAGCAGATCATCCTGGACCGCGATCTGCAGCTGGTGGTGAATTCACTGTGGGCCAGTGGGGCCGAGGCGGTTTCGGTGGGCGGTGTGCGGGTCGGCTCGGGTGTCACGATCCGGCAGGCGGGCGGCGGGATTCTGGTCGACAACCAACCGATCACGAGTCCGTATGTCATTGTGGCGATCGGACCGCCGAAAGGGATGGCCGACACATTCGACCGCACCCCGGGGCTGCAGCGGCTGCGGTTGTTGGAGACTTCCTACGGAGTCGGGGTGAACGTGAGTGCGGGGGACGGCCTGACCGTGCCCGCGGTGTCGGTGCGGGATGTCAACTTCGCCAAACAGATTGGATAGGCCTGACGTGCACAGGATTGACCGTTAGATGATCGGGATCGTCGCACTGGTCGTCGGAATCGTACTCGGATTGGTGTTCCATCCGAGCGTTCCCGAGTTCGTCGAACCGTACCTGCCGATCGCCGTGGTGGCGGCACTGGACGCGGTCTTCGGCGGGTTGCGGGCCTATCTTGAGCGGATATTCGACGCCAAGGTGTTCGTGGTGTCGTTCGTGTTCAACGTCTTGGTGGCGGCGCTGATCGTGTATGTCGGCGATCAGCTCGGTGTCGGGACCCAGTTGTCGACGGCGATCATCGTGGTGCTCGGCATCCGGATCTTCGGCAATGCCGCCGCACTGCGGCGCAGGTTGTTCGGCGCCTGACATGAGCGATTCCGAATCCGAATCCCCGGCCCAGCCGGATCCGCCGGCCGGCACCGCCGAGCCGGGCCCACCTGAACATCACGGCGAGCACCACGGCCGCCATGAGATGCCCGCCGATGTCTCGCCACGCCGGTTCCGCAACCTACGGATCGTGCGCCGCAGCCGTTCACAGCTCGTGTTCGGCGGCCTCGGGGTGCTGCTGTGCATCCTGCTCGGTATGGCGATCGTCACACAGGTGCGCCAGAACGAGTCGGGGGATTCGCTGGAGACCGCGCGGCCGGCGGATCTACTCGTGCTGCTCGATTCCCTGCAGCAACGAGAAGCGTCGCTCAACACCGAGGTGGCCGATCTGCAGCGGACGCTGCAGCAGCTACAGGCCTCGGGCAGCAGTGATCAGGCCGCGATCGAGAATGCCCAATCCCGGCTGGAGGCACTGTCCATCCAGATCGGGACGGTGGCCGCGACGGGGCCCGGGGTGACACTCACCATCGAAGACGACGCGCCCGGGGTACCTGCCGAGACGATGCTCGACGTGATCAACGAGCTGCGTGCGGCCGGGGCCGAGGCGATCGAGATCCGCGGCGGTGATCAGCAGTCCGCGGTGCGGGTGGGCCTGGACACCTGGATCATCGGGCCCGCGGGGCAGCTTGCGGTCGACGATGTGACCCTGCGCCCGCCGTATTCGGTTCTGGCGATAGGGGATCCGCCGACTCTGGCGGCTGCGATGAACATTCCCGGTGGGGCGATGGACAGTGTGAAGCGGGTCGGCGGCGCGATGGTGGTACAACAGGCCGAGCGCGTGGACGTGACCGCCTTGCGACAACCGAAACCACGCCAATACGCTCAGCCCGTCAAGTGAGCACAGCAGCCCACCTCGGAGACCATAAGGAGCGCCGTGAGCGATATCCCAGCCGACCTGTACTACACCTCGGAGCACGAGTGGGTATTGCGCACCGGTGACGACACCGTGCGCGTCGGCATCACCGATTACGCGCAGTCCGCACTCGGCGATGTGGTGTTCGTGCAGCTGCCCGACGTCGGGACCCAGCTGGCCGCCGGTGATGCGTTCGGCGAGGTCGAATCCACCAAGTCGGTGTCGGACCTGTATGCCCCCGTGGCGGCGAAAGTCGTTGCGGTAAACGGCGATCTGGACGGTAGCCCGCAGCTGGTCAATTCCGACCCCTATGGCGAAGGCTGGCTCGTCGATCTGCGCCTCGAGGACGGTGCCCTCGACGATGCGCTGGCCGGTTTGCTCGACGCGGACGGCTACCGCGCCGCCGTCACCGAGTAAGGAGTTGTTAGGGTTTCGTGGGCCGGTCGCCAGGACCGGTTGGGCCGTACCCGGCGCGCAGATATCTTCCCCATCGGATCCGGCGGTGGTGGACCCAATGATGCCTGATGCGCGGTACGGTCGACGTGAGACCGACGATGGGCTGGGGCCACGCCGGGCAACGCCACAGCAGCCAGTGAGGAGCAGCGGGTGACGGACAAGGACAGCAATTTGGGGGCCGACCAGTCGGAAGACGTGACGGTAGAGACCACATCGGTATTCCGTGCGGACTTTCTGAACGAACTGGACGCGCCCGCAACGGCCGGTACCGAAGGTGCCGTTTCCGGTGTCGAGGGCCTGCCCGCGGGTTCGGCATTGCTCGTCGTCAAGCGCGGACCGAATGCCGGATCGCGTTTTCTGCTCGATCAGCCGACCACCTCGGCGGGGCGTCACCCGGACAGCGACATTTTTCTCGATGACGTGACGGTGAGCCGTCGGCACGCCGAGTTCCGGCTGGAGAGCGGCGAGTTTCAGGTTGTCGATGTCGGCAGCCTCAACGGGACATACGTCAACCGCGAGCCGGTCGACTCGGCAGTGCTCGCCAACGGCGACGAGGTGCAGATCGGGAAGTTCCGCCTGGTGTTCCTCACCGGTCCCCGTTCTGACGACGACAGCAGCCAGACCAGCTAGCCCATGACTGCCCCCGACAGACCTGCACTGGCCGGGATGTCGATCGGTGCAGTCTTGGACCTGCTCCGGGGTGACTTCCCGGACGTCAGCATCTCCAAGATCCGGTTCCTCGAGGCCGAGGGGCTGGTGACGCCGCAGCGGACCGCGTCGGGATACCGGCGGTTCACCGCGTACGACTGTGCGCGGCTGCGGTTCATCCTGACCGCGCAGCGTGACCAGTACCTGCCACTGAAGGTGATCAAGGCGCAGCTGGACGCTCAACCCGACGGCGAGCTGCCCCAGGCCGGGTCCACCACCTATGGGGTGCCTCGTCTGGTGCCGGTGTCCGAGGGCGCCGAGGGGCCGGACGGCGCCGCCGGGGTTTCGGCGGTGGCGCCGACCCAGGTCCGGTTGTCCCGGGAAGACCTGTTGACTCGGTCTGGCATCGATGAAGAGATGCTGGGGGCGTTGTTGCGCAACGGCATCATCACTGCCGGGCCGGCTGGGTTTTTCGACGAACATTCCGTGGTGATCGCCCAGTGCGCACGGGCCCTCGGCGACTACGGCGTCGAGCCCCGGCACCTGCGGGCGTTCCGCTCGGCGGCGGATCGGCAATCCGACCTGATCGCCCAGATCGCAGGCCCAGTGGGCAAGGCGGGCAAGGCCGGAGCCCGCGACCGGGCCGACGACCTGGCCCGTGAAGTGGCCGCCCTGGCGATCACGTTGCACACGTCTTTGATCAAGTCCGCCGTACGCGACGTTCTGGATCGCTGAGGACTAGACTCGTTTTGACGGCCAGTTCGTCTGAGTCGGGACTCCTGGCTACGGGAGGCGGACTGCGCGACGGACGAAGATTCGACGAAACGGCACGGCGGTGCGGAGGGCAGGCACAGATGGCTGAGGTTCGCGTGGTCGGCATTCGGGTGGAACAGCCGCAGAACCAACCCGTGTTGCTTTTGCGGGAGTCCAACGGTGACCGCTACCTGCCGATCTGGATCGGGCAGTCGGAGGCTGCAGCGATCGCGCTGGAGCAGCAGGGCGTAGAGCCCACCCGGCCCCTCACCCACGACTTGATCCGAGATGTCATTACCGCCCTTGGCCATTCGCTCAAAGAGGTGCGGATCGTCGACCTTCAAGAAGGCACTTTCTACGCCGACCTGATCTTCGACCGCGACATCAAGGTCTCAGCCCGGCCGTCGGACTCGGTGGCGATCGCCTTGCGGGTCGGCGTCCCGATCTATGTCGAGGAGGCGGTGCTGGCCGAGGCCGGCCTGCTTATTCCCGACGAGAACGACGACGAGGCCGCCGGAACCGTGCGTGAGGACGAGGTGGAGAAGTTCAAGGAGTTCCTCGACAGCGTTTCGCCGGACGACTTCAAGGCGACATGACCGACGCCGGCGCCGCTGTTCAGTCGCAGATCACGGGTACGTCTCAAGTGGGTATACCGGAGTCGACACGCGGCGCGGGAGACAATCGGGCGGGAATTCGGGCCCCATACTTTCTTCGCAGCGGGCAATCAGGGCTCGGCGGGAAGCGTATGCTCGACACATTCGAGTTCGCAGCAAACCGTCGCGTTGAAGATTGCCGCGTTGCAGGACATGGCAGTGCGGTGCGGGCGAGTTCGAACGGCGAGAGGATTCACAGTGGGTGACACGCCACGGCAGGAAGAGTTGGATCTGACCACCGGGAGCGGCGCGGAGCCGCCCGTCAGGCCGGCCGGCGAACCCGTGCAAGGCGGGTTGTTCCCCGACGACTCCGTGCCCGACGAGCTGGTGGGTTACCGCGGTCCCAGCGCCTGCCAGATCGCCGGTATCACCTACCGTCAGCTCGATTACTGGGCCCGCACCTCACTGGTGGTTCCCTCCATCAGGAGCGCCGCCGGATCGGGTAGTCAGCGCCTGTACTCGTTCAAGGACGTCCTGGTCCTCAAGATCGTCAAGCGCCTGCTGGACACCGGCATCTCGTTGCACAACATCCGGGTCGCGGTCGACCACCTGCGTCAGCGCGGCGTGCAGGATCTGGCCAACATCACCCTGTTCTCCGACGGCACCACGGTCTACGAGTGCACCTCGGCCGAAGAGGTCGTCGACCTGCTGCAGGGCGGCCAGGGTGTGTTCGGCATCGCGGTGTCGGGCGCCATGCGCGAGCTGACCGGCACCATCGCCGACTTCCCGGGCGAGCGCGCCGACGGCGGGGAGTCCATCGCCTCACCCGAGGACGAGTTGGCGTCGCGTCGCAAAAGCCGCGACCGCAAGATCGGCTGACTTCCTCCCGCCAACAGACACGTAGCTGCCCCTCGACCGCGGTCGAGGGGCAGCGCTGCGTCTGTTCGCCGATATCGGTGCCCGGCCGGTAGAATTGCCGGCGCATCGCCCTTGTGCGGGAGAGCTTCGTGACAGCCAGTCACGGACGCCGAAGGAGCAACACCTCTCCGTCAACCTCTCAGGCACCCAGGACCGCGCCAGGCCCCGATGCCTCTGGAAAGTGGTGCCCCATGGGCACCCGCCCATGGGGAAAAGTCCTGTACCGGGGCTGAATCTCTCAGGCGCCCGGACCGGGTCGACGACAGAGGGAGAGGGACTGCCACGACGTCCGAGCACGTCTGCGCCCCAGGAGAGTGTCGTGTCCGACCAGCATCAATCGCGTTTCGCCGACCGTCACATCGGCCCGAACGCCGCCGCCGTGGCCACCATGCTCGACGTGATCGGCGTGGCAACGCTCGACGAACTCGCCGCCAAGGCTCTGCCGGCAGGAATTCTCGACGCGCTCGGCGCCGACGGCGTGGCTCCGGGCCTGGAGGGCCTGCCCGCCCCGGCCACCGAAGAGGAGTCACTGGCCGAGCTGCGCGCGCTGGCCGACTCCAACACGACCGCGGTCTCCATGATCGGTCAGGGCTACTTCGACACATTCACCCCAGCTGTGCTGCGGCGCAACATCCTTGAGAACCCCGCCTGGTACACGGCGTACACGCCCTACCAGCCCGAGATCAGCCAGGGTCGTCTCGAGGTGTTGCTCAACTTCCAGACCATGGTGTCGGATCTGACCGGGCTCGAGATGGCCAACGCGTCGATGCTCGACGAGGGCACTGCCGCCGCCGAGGCCATGACACTGATGCACCGTGCGACCAAGTCCAAGACGAACCGGCTGCTCGTCGACACCGACGTGTACTCGCAGACCGCCGCCGTGCTGGCCACCCGCGCCGAGCCGCTCGGCATCGAGATCGTCACGGTGGATCTGCGCCAGGGGCTCCCGGACGGCGAGTTCTTCGGCGTCATCGTGCAACTGCCCGGAGCGAGCGGGCAGGTGGCGGACTGGTCTGCGCTGATCAGCGCCGCCCACGAACGCGGCGCGCTGGTCGCCGTCGGCGCCGACCTGCTGGCGCTCACCCTGATCACCCCACCCGGCGAGATCGGGGCGGACGTGGCCTTCGGAACCAGCCAGCGGTTCGGTGTGCCAATGGGATTCGGTGGTCCGCACGCGGGATATCTGGCCGTGCATGCCAAGCATGCCCGGCAGCTGCCGGGCCGGCTGGTCGGGGTCTCGGTCGATGCCGATGGCGCCCCGGCGTACCGGCTGGCGCTGCAGACCCGTGAGCAGCACATCCGCCGGGACAAGGCGACCAGCAACATCTGTACCGCGCAGGTACTGCTGGCGGTGATGGCCGCGATGTACGCCAGCTACCACGGCGCACGAGGACTGACCGCGATCGCCCGCCGGGTGCACGGCCACGCATCGGCCATCGCGGGCGCACTCGGCGACGCCCTGGTGCACGACAAATACTTCGACACCGTGCTGGCCCGCATTCCCGGACGAGCCGACGATGTCGTCACGGCGGCCAAGGCCAAGGGAGTCAACCTGTGGCGCGTCGACGCCGACCACGTGTCGGTTTCCTGTGACGAGGCGACCACCGATGAGCACGTGGCTGCCGTCCTCGACGCGTTCGGGGTGCCGGCCGCGGATCCGGCCGACGCCGGGATCGTCACGCGCACATCGGAATTCCTGACACATCCCGCGTTCAACTCCTACCGCACCGAGACCGAGATGATGCGGTACCTGCGGGCGCTGGCGGACAAGGACATTGCCTTGGATCGCAGCATGATTCCGCTGGGCTCCTGCACGATGAAGCTCAACGCCGCGGCTGAGATGGAGCCGATCACCTGGCCCGAATTCGGCCGTCAGCACCCGTTCGCCCCGGCATCGGACAACCCGGGCCTGCGCAAACTGATCGCCGACCTGCAGGATTGGCTCACCGGGATCACCGGCTACGATCAGATTTCGTTGCAGCCCAACGCCGGTTCGCAGGGTGAGTACGCCGGCCTGCTGGCGATCAAGGCCTACCACGTCTCCCGGGGTGACACCGACCGCGATCTCTGCCTGATCCCGTCGAGCGCTCACGGCACCAATGCGGCCTCGGCGGCGCTGGCCGGCATGCGCGTGGTGGTGGTGGCCTGCCGCGAGAACGGAGACGTCGACCTCGACGACCTGCGGGCGAAGATCGCCGAGCACGCCGATCGCGTTGCAGCGCTGATGATCACGTATCCGTCGACGCACGGGGTGTACGAACACGACGTCGCCGACATCTGCGCGGCGGTGCACGATGTGGGCGGTCAGGTCTACGTGGACGGCGCCAACCTCAATGCGCTGGTCGGGTTGGCCCGCCCGGGCCGCTTCGGCGGTGACGTCAGCCATCTGAACCTGCACAAGACGTTCTGCATCCCGCACGGCGGCGGCGGCCCCGGGGTGGGTCCGGTTGCGGTGCGTTCGCACCTGGCTCCGTTCCTGCCGGGCCATCCACTGGCCGACGAACTTCCCGACGACCACACGGTGTCGGCCGCCCCGTATGGGTCGGCCTCGATCCTGCCGATCACCTGGGCCTACATCCGGATGATGGGTGCCGACGGCCTACGAGAGGCCACGCTGACCGCGATCGCCTCGGCCAACTACGTGGCCCGCCGCCTCGACGAGTACTACCCGGTGCTCTACACCGGCGAGAACGGCATGGTCGCCCACGAGTGCATCCTGGACCTTCGCGGGATCACTAAGGACACCGGCGTGACCGTGGACGACGTGGCAAAGCGACTGGCGGACTACGGTTTCCATGCGCCGACGATGAGCTTCCCGGTGGCCGGCACGTTGATGGTCGAGCCGACCGAGAGCGAAAGCCTGGCCGAGGTGGACGCGTTCTGCGACGCGATGATCGCGATTCGCGCCGAGATCGACCGGGTCGGTTCGGGGGAGTGGCCGGTGGACGACAACCCGTTGCGCGGCGCCCCGCACACCGCCGAGTGCCTGCTGGTGGCGCAGTGGGATCATCCGTACACCCGCGAGCAGGCCGCGTACCCGCTGGGCAAGGGATTCCGCCCGAAGATGTGGCCGCCGGTGCGGCGCATCGACGGGGCCTACGGCGACCGGAATCTGGTGTGTTCCTGCCCGCCGGTCGAGGCGTTCGCCTGACTCAGGCGTTCCGACGGCCGGCTGCGGCGCGGCGGGTCAGCCCAGCATCGTGTTGACGGCGGTGGTCAGCTCGGGTGAAGCCGAGCTGGCCACGTGTTGGTAGTTGCCACTGCTCGCCTGTGCGACGGCTTCCCAGGTGGCCCGGTCCGAGCCGCTGCCGAAATCGATCACGTTCACCGCGATCGGGCGCGCCGGGTCGAAGGCGCCCCGGATGAACTCCTGCAGCCCAGGCCCGTCCAGGCTCTGATCGGTGTGCGGCCCGGTGGTGATCACCAGAATCGAATTAGTCTGGCCCTCACGGTATTTCGACAGCGCCTCGTTGTAGATCATCCGCAGTGTGGTGAACGACACCGCACCGCCGCCCGAAGCGGACTGGTCGTCGAGCGTCGAGGTCAACTCATCGGAGCGACGCTGACCGCTCACCGGTTCGGCCAGCGGTCCCGTGGAAACCTCCGAGCGCCCTTCGGTGCCGTCGAAGGTCCACAGGCCGACCGACGCGGTGTCGGGCAATGCCTTGAGCCGGTTGTTGAGCGCGGCCACCACGTTGGCCAGCCGGGACTTGCCGCCCTCCTCGGTCGGCATCGACTGGTCGAGCATGATGGTGACCGCGGAGCTTCCCGTCGGCGCGGCCGTTGCGTTGGCCAACGTCACGCGCGCGGTGTTGTCACCGATCGACAACGGTGCGGCCAGCTGGCTGAAGTCGGTGACATCGCTGGACGGAGGTGTCGTGCCCTCCGCCCGGAACCCGGCTTTGGCGAGTTCGGCGAGCTGCTCGGGCTTGCGCAGATAGCGGGCGAACTCGCTGGCCGCCGTGACCTGTTCCTTCTCCAGCCAGTCCCCGGACAGCAGAACCGTCGGATAATCGGCGGTGGCGGTCGGGCCGGGTGGCAGCCACCCGGCGAGGGCGGACTTGGCATCGTCGAGCGAGGTTCCCCGCTGGAAGATCTGCTGTTCAGTGGTGGCCACCGCGTGCACCGGCGCCGTCGCCGGATCGGAGGCGTTGAGCAGCGCGTCCATGGCGGTTCCCAGCTGGCTGTCATCGAGTTTGGGTTGCCCGCGCAGCAAGCTGGTGGCACCGCTTATCCCCGAGGTCGCCGGTGCGCCCGAAGGCGCCGAAGCCGCGGCGACGGCCTCGGCGGCCAGAGAAGCGGCATCGCCGTTACTGTGCGTCGGCAGCGCGAGTTTGAGCGTGCCCCAACCGGGAAGCTTGAGCGCGTTCATCGCGGCCGGGCTGTTCTGCAGTTGTGGCAGGGTGGCCCAGGTCTGTTGTGCCAGAGCTTCCTTGAGCTGCGGACGGACCGCGAGCAGAACCGGTGAGGTGACCAGCGAGCGGCTGTCGCTGACGGTCTTGGCGCCCGCGGTGGCCTCCAGCCGCGCCGCGGCGATGCTGCTGGCCGGGATCCACAGTGCCGGACGGTCGCCGAGTTCGCTCGGCCACGCATTGGCGAAACCGCTGACCACACGGTCTGATTCGGCCGACTGCACGCGTACCTTGACGCAGCGGTCGCCGACGGGGCTGACCGACTCGTTGTACGTATTGGCCAGTCCCTCGATGTGCGTCGAGATGGTCGGGTCGGCGATCACGGCGACCCCGAGTTCGCCGTCGACACACCGCGCGGCGGCGGCGTCGCTGCGTCCGGCCAGGACGTCACCGAAGAACTTCCACAGGATGACCGCGCCGACCAGGGCCACCACGGTGACCAGGGTGACGATCACGCCGATGCTGACACCTCGGCGCCCGGACTCGACAGCGCGGTGGCTGCCGGTCCACTCACCGTCCCAGTCGGCGCGCTGGCGGCTCGTCGGAGTGGACGGCGGCGGTGGTTCGGACACGGCGCCGAACTGCGTGGTCGGCTGCTCATCGGCGAAGTCGCCGTCGGAAAACGCCCCGGAGTACTCGGGGTCGTATTCCGGGTCGTACTCGTCGGCGTAGCCGCCGCGGTACTCGTCGACGTACTCGTCGTCGAAGCCGTCGCCTTCGTCGTACTCGCCGTCGTCGTACTGCGCCTCGAGGTATTCCGTCTCGTCGTTTTCCGCGTATGGCTCGCGATAGTCCGACTCGTAGCCGTCGTCGCCGTCGGCATACCGGGGTGCGCGGTAGTCGGGCTCGGCCCGGTATGCCGGGGGCTCCCGGTATCCGCGATCGGGCTGATAACCGGACTCGCCGACGTGCGGCTCGTCCGCGGCATCCTCGGGGTCGGGAATGCTGTGCCTGCCCATTCCTAACCCCTGTACGTCTCGCGCCGACTAGTCATCCGGACCCGCCGCAGTCTAATCACTTACCGGCGGTGCTCGCTTTGAACTCGCGGCGGCGTCGGTGCAGGATCGGCTCGGTGTAACCGTTGGGCTGCTGGGCGCCGGACAGGATCAACTCCTGCGCCGCTCCGAACGCGATGCTGTCATCCGGGTTGGGGGCCATGGCCAAATAGTCCGGATCCCCGGCGTTCTGCTCGTCGACGACCGCGGCCATCCGGCGCAGGCTGGCCTTGACGTCCTCTTCGGTGATGATGCCGTGGCGCAGCCAGTTGGCCAGCAGCTGGCTCGAGATCCGCAGTGTGGCGCGGTCCTCCATCAGTGCGACATTGTGAATGTCGGGCACCTTCGAACAGCCGACACCGGCATCGATCCAGCGGACCACGTAGCCCAGGATCGACTGGCAGTTGTTGTCCACCTCTTCATGGATCTCCTCAGGCGACCACGACAGGGAGGAGTCCGCGAGCGGGATCGTCAGCAGCTCTTCGAGAGTGGCGCGCTTCTTGCCGGCCAGCTCCTTCTGCACGGCTTCGACGTCGACCTGGTGGTAGTGCATCGCGTGCAGGGTGGCGGCGGTCGGCGAAGGCACCCAGGCGGTGGTGGCGCCGGCCTTCGGCTGGCCGATCTTCTGCTCGACCATGTCGGCCATCAGATCGGTCATGGCCCACATGCCCTTGCCGATCTGCGCCTTTCCGGCCAGCCCGGTGGCCAGGCCGACATCGACGTTGTTGTCCTCGTAGGCCTTGATCCACGGCTGGCTCTTCATGGCGCCCTTGCGGATCATCGGGCCGGCCTCCATGGAGGTGTGGATCTCGTCGCCGGTGCGGTCCAGGAAGCCGGTGTTGATGAACACCACGCGATCGGCGGCGGCCTTGATGCAGGCCTTGAGGTTGACCGTGGTGCGGCGCTCCTCGTCCATGATGCCGACCTTGAGAGTGCTGCTCGGCAGACCGAGCACATCTTCGACGCGACCGAACAGCTCGCAGGTGAAGGCAACCTCGTCAGGGCCGTGCATCTTGGGCTTGACGATGTAGACCGAGCCGGTGCGGCTGTTCTTCAACGGGCCGTTCGCCTCTTCGTCCTTCAGCCCGTGCATGGCGATCAGGCCGGTGAACAGAGCGTCCTGGATGCCCTCGGGGATCTCGTTGCCGTCCGCATCCACGATCGCATCGTTGGTCATCAGGTGTCCGACGTTGCGAACGAACAGCAGGCTGCGTCCGGGCAGGGTCAGCTCACCCTCGCCGTCCGGCGTGGTGAACACCCGGTCCGGGTTCAGCACCCGGGTGAAGCTCTTGCCGCCCTTGCTGACCTCCTCGGCCAGGTCGCCCTTGTTCAAGCCCAGCCAGTTGCGGTAGCCCAGGACCTTGTCTTCGGCGTCGACGGCGGCCACCGAGTCCTCGAAGTCCATGATCGTGGTGATCGCGGATTCCAGCACGACGTCCTTGATGCCGGCGGCGTCGGTCGAGCCGATGGGGGAGTCGGGGTCGATCAGGATCTCGATGTGCAGGCCGTGGTTCTTGAGCAGCACCGACCACTGCGGCTGCCCCAGCTCGCCGGTGTAGCCGACGAACTGCTCCGGGGTGGCCAGACCGACCGACGAGCGCTCGCGCGAGGAGTCATCGGACTTGGCGGGGTCGTCCCCCTGGATCACGAGAAGCTGGCCGTCGTCGATCTTCAGACCCTTGGCCTCGGCCCAGGTGCCGGCCGCCAGCGGTGCGGCCTCGTCGAGGAAGTTGCGGGCGTAGGCGATGACCTTGTCGCCGCGGATCTTGTTGTAGCCCGTGCCCTTGTCAGCGCCGGCCTCTTCACTGATCACGTCGGTGCCGTACAGCGCGTCGTACAGCGAGCCCCACCGCGCGTTGGCGGCGTTCAGCGCGAACCGCGCATTGAGGATCGGCACCACGAGCTGGGGACCGGCGGTCGAGGTGATCTCGTCATCCACACCGGAGGTGGTGACGGTGAAGTCGGCGGGTTCGGGCAGCAGGTAGCCGATGTCGGTGAGGAACTGCTTGTAGGCCTCTGGGTCGACCGGCTCGAGCACGTGAGCGCGGTGCCATTTGTCGATCTGGGCCTGCAGATCGTCGCGGCGGGCCAGCAGTTCCTGGTTTTTCGGGGTGAGGTCAGCGACGACCTTGTCCACACCGGACCAGAAGCTGTCCGGATCGACTCCGGTGCCCGGCAGTGCCTCGTTCGTGATGAAGTCGTGCAGCGCCTGCGCGACACGCAGGTTTCCGACAGTCACGCGGTTGGTCATGCGCGTTTCCTCCCTCGGCTCCAGGCACCGTGCGATGCCTGCCGTTTATCCAGCTTACCCATTGGTAACGTCGGCCTTTCAGCCGTCCAGTCTGCTGAGCAACAGCTCACACCGGTTTGCCAGAGTGACCCGCAACGGAGCCGCCCGCTCGGCGATGCGCTGTTGGGCCCTGACGTATTCGGCACGCCCGGCCGGTGTTTCGATGGCGATCGGCTCGAAACCATACTGCTTCAAGTCGTATGGGCTGGCACACATATCGAGTGCCCGCGCGTCGGCCGCGAGATCGAGCGCATCCAGCACCAACGCCGACGGCACCAGCGGGCCGAGCTTGTAGGCCCATTTGTAGGTGTCCATCGCGGCATGGATACAGCCGGGCTGTTCGGTGTCGATCTGCTGTTCGCGGCTCAGTTGCCGGTCGTTGCGGCCGACGGCGGCGTCGGTGAAAAAGCGGAACGCATCGAAGTGGCTGCATCGCAACGGCATTGACTCGACGACGGCATCGGTCCCGGCCGAGCCCAGGCGCAGTGGAACCCGGTCGTGGCGCAGCTGCGGAGTTCGGTACACCATGGCCCATTCGTGGAGGCCGAAGCAGTTCATTCGGGGCGCCCGCGTCGCGGTCGCGCGCATCAACCGCGCGACGAAGCCGACGGTCTCGGCACGGGAACGCAGATAATCGGCCCGCACCGTGACACCGTCGCGGTGCCGGCCGTATCCGGTGCGTTGCAGGTATTCCGCGGCGCGCTCACCGGCGAGCACCACCCCGAAACCGGGGTGCCATCGCCGCAGCTGCCGGGGGCGCAGGCTGTAGTAGGTGAACAGGAAATCCCACACCGGATGCGGTTCTCCGGCGTGTTGGCGACGCAGGTGAGGTGTGAGGAAGTCGTCGGCGCGGCGCCGGTGTGATTCTGCTCGGGACGCCCAGTCGGGGGCCGCCAAGACCTCGTCGGCTTCGGCGGCACCCGGCAGGGTCAGTCCAGTCGCGCCAGATCCAGCGCGCCCTTCCATGTCTCCTCCAATGGGTGGCCCGTCGCCGCCGTGCGGCTCGAGCCTACCTGTGGAGGTGAGGGCTCAATCGTGTGCGCCGGTGGTGACCACCAGGCGGCCCGTGGTCTGGCGCGCCTGCATCCGCTCCAGTTGTGCGGGCAGGTCGGCCCACGCCACCTCGGCGCCGATCACGGTGCTGATCGCGCCGGTGCGCAGCATTTCCAGCAGCTTGACGTGAGCGTCGAGCCCCTCGGAACGGGCGGGCCAGTTGAATCCGAGGGTGCGGCGGACCGCGAGCGGGTCGGTCACGTAGACCAGGCAGACCCCGCACACGTCGAAGTTGCCGTAGGCGATGGGCCGCGGCGAGATGTAGTCACCGTCCTCCAGCGCGATGTCCTCGGCGAATCCGGCCATCAGATGCCGGCCGTTGAGGCCCATGCAGCGGAAGGTGGCGGTGGTGACGCTGCCGCCCACGGCGTCGAACGCGACATCCACGCCGCGGCCGTAGGTGAGGTCCATGACCTGCTCGACCCAGTCACCGTTGCGGTAGTTGACGGCGTGGTCGGCGCCGAGCTGCCGGCAGAACTCGAGCTTCTCGTCGCTGCCCGCGGTGGCGATCACGCGCGCACCGAGCGCCTTGCCGAGCACCAGCGCGCCCGACCCGGTTCCACCGGCCGCCGCATGCACCAGAAGCGTCTCGCCGGGCTTGAGCCGGCCCCGCTCCTTGAGCGCGAACCAGCCCAGATGGAACGGATAGTGCAGGGCGGCGCCGTCGGCATCGCTGATCCAGTCCGGGAGCTCGAGCGCGGTTGCGGCGTCGACGATGGCATATGAGGCATACCCGCCGAAGGCCATCGACGGGATGCCCACGATGCGCCTGCCCACCAGGTGCTCGGCGCCGAGGCCGGCGCTCTCGACGACGCCGACGGCCTCCATGCCGGGGATGAACGGCGGCTGCAGCGGCATGGTCGTGTAGCGGCCCTGGATCACGTCGATGTCGTTGAAGTTCAGGCAGAAGGCCCGTACGGCCACCCGCACCTCGCCGGGGCCCGGCGCCCGGACTTCCACGGTCTGACGTTCCAGGACCTTCGCCGGATCACCGAGTGCGGTGGCCACCCATGCTTCAGCCGAAATCGGCTTGGTTGCAGTCTCGTTCACTGGTCCTCCATCACAGATTTGTTGTTACACGATGTAACAACAAATCTGGCACCATGGCAATAGGTGGTGACGGCACCGCAACTGCGCGGTGTGCCAGACTCGGCTGACCGCCCGGCGATGTGAGGAGACAGTGTGGACACACCTGCCGGCAGTCGACATCGGCGGCAGGGATCACGCCCGGACCCGTCGATCGACGAGGCGGTGCTGGCCACCACCCGGAAGCTGCTGGTTGACCGCGGCTATGCGGCGACATCCATCGACCTGATCGCCACCACCGCGGGCGTCAGCCGGCCGACCATCTACCGCAGATGGAAATCCAAGGCCCTTCTGGTCCACGAAGCGGTATTCCCGGATCTGGACCCGGCCGCGCCCAGCGACGACATCGTCGCCGAGATCACTCGGCTGTGCCGCGGCGCCTACCTACTGTTCCGCGATCCCGCTGTGCGCGAGTCGATTCCGGGTTTGCTGACCGAACTGCGTGCGGACTCCGACATCCGCGGGCTGATGACCGAGCGGCTCGACGCTGCCGCGCGAACCCAGCTCGCGTCGCTCGTGGACGACGCTGCCGCACAGGGACGAGCCCGCCGGTACCTCGACGTCGACACGGTCATGGATGCGATCGGCGGGGCCGCCATGTACGCCGTGTGCGTGCGGGGGATCGATGACACAGAGGAAGCGGTCGAACGTGCGGCCACCGATCTGGCCGACCTGATCCTGCGTGGGCTGCTGGCCCAACCAGCCGGATAGGCCCGCCGCTCAGATCCGGTGCGTGCCGTCACGCACGGTGCCGACCAGGTCTTCGACCAGATCCTCCAACGCCACCATCGCGGTCACGGTCTCGGCCGGTCCATCGTCATGCTCTTCGCGCAAGCGCTCGTCGACGACCAACCCGAGGTGGCTGTTCGTGCGCCGCATCCGCGACAGCGCGTCAGGCAATGGCGTCGAGGCCGGGATCCGAGGCAGCGGACGCACCATGGACAGGTCCAGCACCGTATCGGGGTCGTTGATGTGCGGCAGCACATCTTTGATGTGCAGATAACCGATGAACTCGCCGGTCGAATCCGCCACCGGGAAGCGGGAGTAACCGGTTTCGGTGAGGGCCCGCTCCACATCGCCCACGGTCGGCCCGGAACCAGGCGCCGCGGTCCGGATCGCGTGAATGTCCTTCAACGGCATCGCGACATCGCTGACCGTGCGGCTGCGGGTCTGCAGGGCCCGGGTGAGCCGGCCGTGCTCCTCGCTGTCGAGCAGGCCCTCGGATACCGACTCGGCGATCATCTCCGACAGTTCGACGGTCGACACGGCCGATTCGAGCTCGTCCTTGGGTTCCACCCGGAACGCCCGCAACGTGGCGTTGGCACACCAGTTGTAGAACGCGATGAACGGCCGGGCCGCCCGGATGTAAACCAGGTAGGGCGGGATCAGCAGCATCGCGGCGGTCTCGGGGCCGGCGATGGCGATGTTCTTCGGCACCATCTCGCCGAGCAGTACGTGCAGGATCACCACGATCGCCAGCGCGACGAAGAACGAGACCGTGTGCAACACGGCATCGGTCACCCCGACCAGCGCAAACGGTTTTTCCAACAGATGCGCGACGGCCGGTTCGCCGACGCGGCCCAGCAGGATCGAACAGATCGTGATGCCCAGCTGAGATCCGGCCAGCATCAACGAGAGGTGCTCGCCGGCCCGAATCACGGTGACCGCGCTGCGTTTACCCTGCTCGGCCAGTGCCTGCAGCCGATCCCGGCGGGCCGAGATCAGCGCGAATTCCGCGGCCACGAAGAACGCGTTGGCCGCCAACAGCAGCACGGTCAACAGCACGCCGAGAATGTCACCCATTGCCGTTCTCCCGATCGCCGAGGCTGGTCAACTCGAGGAGGTCGATCCGGCGACCATCCATCCGCACCACGGTGGCCAGCCAGTGCGTCGGCTTGTCGGGATCTGCGTCGGGATCGAACGCCGTGAGCTCCACGGACTCGCCGTTCTCCGGTATGTGTCCGAGTTCCTGCAGGACCAGACCCCCGATGGTCTCGTACTCGCCTTCGAGAGCCCGGAATCCGGTGCTCGTCGCCACCTCGTCGATACGCAGCAGCCCGGACACCTGCCAGCCCTCACCGGCCGGAACCACATCGGGCGTGGCGTCGTCGTGCTCGTCGCGCACGTCGCCGACTATCTCCTCGATCAGATCCTCGACCGTCACCATGCCCGCGGTGCCGCCGTACTCGTCGACGACGAGCGCGGTCTGCAACCCGTTCGCCCGGATCTGGGTCATCACGGCATCGCCGTCGAGCGTGGACGGCACGGTTGCCACCGGCAGCGCCAGCGTGGCCAGCCGGGTCTTGTCCCGTTCTTCACGCGGAATCGTGAAGACCTGCTTGATGTGGACGACGCCGATGGTCTCGTCGAGGTCGCCCTCCACGATCGGGAATCGGGAGTAGCCGGTGCGGATCGCGGCGTTCATCAGATCGATCACCGAACCGCCTGCATCGAGGACCTCGATCTTGGAGCGCGGGGTCATCAGTTCCTCGGCGGAACGCTCGCCGAACTGCAGCGAGCGGTGCACCAGCAACGCGGTGGACGGGTCGAGCGAGCCGCTGCGGGCGGAATTGCGCACCAGTGACGCCAGCTCCTGCGCCGAGCGTGCCGACCGAAGTTCTTCGGCCGGCTCGATGCCCAGCCGGCGCAGGATCCAGTTGGCGGTGCCGTTGGTCAGCCGGATGACCGGGGTGAACAACATCGAGAACAGCAGTTGGGGCGGTGCGGCGGCGCGGGCGGTCGGCACCGGGCGGGCCACCGCCAGGTTCTTGGGGACGAGCTCGCCGAACACCATCGACAGCGAGGTCGCGATGAGCACCGCAAGAAACAGGGACAACCCACCAGCGAATCTGGCGGGAATGCCGAGGGCGTCGAGGCCTGGCCGGATCAGCTCCCCGACGACCGGTTCGGCGAGATAACCGGTGGCCAGGGTGGTGATGGAGATGCCGACCTGGGCCCCGGAGAGCTGGAAGGACAGCGTGCGGTGCGCGCGGCGGACCATGTGGTCGCGGCGGTCGCCGGAGCGGGCGTTGGCCTCCACGGTGCTGCGCTCGAGTGCGGTCAGAGAGAACTCGGCGGCCACGAACACAGCGGTGCCGAAGGTGAGCAGGACGATCGCCAGGATCGACAGCAAGGACAGAATCACGTCCGTCGAGCTGCCCATCAGGCCCTCACCAGTGCTGCGCCGGGCCCGGGGCCCGGCTGACTAGAAGGGGGGTCGTCAGCTTCGGCGCTCAGAAGTGACTGGTTTTCCACCCGGAAGGCCGGTTCAGAACCGGAGGCCTCGGTGGGTGCCTGCGGCACGTGAACCCTTTCGTTCGATCTGATCGAGCGGGCCGACGTGCGATACGACACCGGCCACTCGGTGTACTCAGGACCCCAATAGTATCGCGACCCGCCGATTACCAGCCCGTCGGTAGCGGATGCCCCTCGGCGAATCCGGCGGCCGACTGCACGCCGAGGACCACCTTCTCGTGCAGCTCGGCCAGGTTGGTGGCGCCCACGTAGGTGCACGTGCTGCGCACTCCCGAGGTGATGTGATCGAGCAGGTCCTCGACACCGCCACGGCCTGGGTCCAGGCTCATCCGAGACGACGAGATGCCCTCCTCGAACAGGGCCTTGCGGGCCCGGTCGAACTGGCTGTCCCCGGCGGTCCGGGCGGCCACGGCGCGCTTGGAGGCCATGCCGTAGCTCTCCTTGTACGGGCGTTCCTCCCGGTCGTGCAGCAGGTCGCCGGGGGACTCGTAGGTGCCGGCGAACCAGGAGCCGATCATCACGTTCGACGCCCCCGCGGCGAGCGCCAGTGCGACGTCACGCGGATGCCGCACACCGCCGTCAGCCCACACATGGGCGCCGAGTTCCTTTGCCGCAGCGGAACATTCGACTACCGCGGAGAACTGCGGCCGGCCCACGCCGGTCATCATCCGGGTGGTGCACATCGCTCCGGGGCCGACGCCCACCTTCACGATCGACGCGCCGGCTTCGATCAGGTCGCGGGTGCCTTCGGCGGAGACCACGTTGCCCGCCGCCAGCGGCAGGCCGAGATCCAGGGCGGCCACCGTCTTGATGGCGTCGAGCATCTTGACCTGATGACCGTGGGCGGTGTCGATCACCAGCAGGTCCACGCCGGCCTCGGCCAGCGCGCGGGCTTTCGCCCCCACATCGCCGTTGATGCCCACGGCCGCGGCGATACGCAGCTTTCCGGCTGCGTCGACGGCGGGCGGGTAGATGCCGGCCCGCACCGCAGCGGTGCGGGTCAGCACGCCGGCCAGCGAACCGTCTGCCTCGGTGAGCACCGCGAGGTCGATGGGAGCGTGCTCGAGGAGGTCGAACACCTTCCTCGGGTCGGTGCCCACCGGCGCGGTGACGAAGTCGGGCACCGCCACGTCGCGGATCCGGGCGAACCGGTCCACCCCGGAGCAACTGGACTCGGTCACCAGCCCGATCGGGCGCCCCTCGAACACCACCACCGCAGCGCCGTGCGCGCGCTTGTGCAGCAACGCCGTGGCGTCGGAGACCGAGTCGTCCGGACTCAAGGTCACGGGCGTGTCCACCACCAGGTCGCGGCTCTTGACGAACTGAACCGTCTCGGCGACCACGGTGTTCGGCAGGTCCTGCGGCAGCACCACGATGCCGCCGCGCCGGGCGATGGTCTCGGCCATCCGCCGGCCCGCCACCGCCGTCATGTTCGCCACCACCACCGGGATGGTGGTGCCGGAGCCGTCGTTGGTGGACAGGTCGACGTCGAACCGCGATGCCACATCCGACCGTCCCGGGACGACGAAGACGTCGTTGTAGGTCAGGTCGTACGGCGGGATGTGTCCGTTCAGGAATCTCACTGCAGCCTCACCCAACCGAGCCTACTCAGGCAGGCACTTCGTTGCGGTCGCCGCTCCAGAGGGTGTGGAACTTCTGACCTGGCTCGGCGTCGGTGCGCCCATAGGTGTGCGCGCCGAAGAAGTCGCGCAGCCCCTGGGTCAGCGCCGCGGGCAGCCGTTCGGTGCGCAACGCGTCGTAGTAGGACAGTGCCGAGGCGAAGCCGGGGACCGGGATACCCAGCTGGGTGGCGGTCACCACCACGCGGCGCCAGCTGTCGATCGCCGCCTCCACCGCGCTGCGGAAGTACGGGGCGGCCAGCAGCGTGGCCAGATCGGGCTCAGCGTCGAAGGCCTCTTTGATCCGGTTGAGGAACTTGGCCCGGATGATGCAGCCGCCACGCCAGATGGTGGCCATGTCACCGGGGGTGATGCCCCAGTTGTACTCGGCACTGCCCGCCTGGATCTGGTTGAAGCCCTGGGCGTAGGCGATGATCTTCGAGGCGTACAGGGCCTGGCGAATGTCTTCGGTGAACTGTGCTGCATCCGTGGGCTTTTCACCGAGATCGCCGGAGGCCAGACCGGTGGTGGCCTTGCGCTGGGGCACCGAACCCGACAGGGCGCGGGCGAACACCGCCTCGGCGATGCCGGTCACGGGCACGCCGAGGTCGAGGGCGGACTTGACCGTCCAGCGCCCGGTGCCCTTCTGCTCGGCTTCGTCCACGATCACGTCGACCAGGGGCTTGCCCGTCTTGGCGTCCACCTGCCTGAGCACCTCGGCGGTGATTTCCACCAGGTAGCTGTCCAGATCACCCTTGTTCCACTCGGTGAAGACATCGGCGATCTCGGGCGCGGACTTGCCCAGACCGTCGCGCAGCAGCTGGTAGGCCTCGCCGATGAGCTGCATGTCGGAGTACTCGATGCCGTTGTGCACCATCTTGACGAAGTGCCCGGCCCCGTCGGGGCCGATGTGCGTGCAGCACGGCACACCGTCCACGTGGGCAGAGATCTCCTCGAGCAGCGGGCCGAGCGACTTGTAGGACTCGGCGGGCCCGCCCGGCATGATCGACGGGCCGTTGAGCGCGCCCTCCTCGCCGCCGGAGATACCCGCACCGACGAAGTGCAGGCCGCGCTCGCGGATCGCCTTCTCCCGGCGGATGGTGTCGGTGTAGAGGGCGTTGCCGCCGTCGATGATGATGTCGCCGGGCTCCATGGCATCGGCCAGTTCGTTGATCACCGCATCGGTGGGGTCGCCGGCCTTGACCATGATGATCACCCGGCGTGGTTTCTCCAGGGCGTCGAGGAACTCTGCGATCGTCTCACTGCGCACGAACTTGCCTTCCGAACCGTGTTCGGCCAGCAGCGCATCCGTTTTGGCGACCGAGCGGTTGTGCAGCGCGACGGTATAGCCGTGGTGGGCGAAGTTGCGAGCGAGATTGGAGCCCATCACGGCCAGGCCGGTGACCCCGATCTGTGCCGTGCCGGAAGTGCTGGTTTTGCTCATGCAGCAGCCTTTCGTTGTTTTGTTGTAGCAGAACGCCTGTCGTACAGAGCGTTATCCGAGTCCGGAGAACAGGCGGTGAAGCTCGGTGAGCCAGGGGACTGCGACGGCGATGGTGGGCACCACCAGGACGGCGGCCGCGGTCAGGTAGGCGGTGACGGCCATGGCCACGCTGTTGGGCTTGCCGCCGAGACGCCGCACCCGGATCACGGTGGTCGGCCCGCCGGCGGCCAGCGCACCGGAGGGTGTGCGACCGTTCGCGCAGGCGACCAGGGCCCGGGCCAGGGGGGTGGGGCCGGCGGTGCGTACCGCGGCGTCGTCGGCGAGCAGCTCGATCAGCAGGCGGACCGCGTCCAGCGCATTGGCACTGCGCACGAACCGGGGGAAGGCGGCGTGGACGGCGGTGAACATCTCAAGCACCAGATCATGGCGGGCGCGCAGGTGGGCCCGCTCATGGGTGAGGATCGCGGCGACTTCGTTGTCGGCCAACGTGGTCAGTGTTCCCTCACTGACCACGACGCGACTGCGGACGCCGGGCAGACAATAGGCGAGAGGCTGCGCGACGTCGAGGATGCGCAGCCCGTCGCCGGCGAGCGGGCGGTGAGCCGTACAGAGGTGGGTCGGGACCGCATCGCGGGACTTGCTGAGCAGGTCGACCATCATGCGGTGATGGGCGCGGCGACGACGCGTGGCCACCGCTACCTGGATCACGGCCACGCACAGCCGACCGCCGATGAACAGCGTCAGGGTGAACACCACGACGAGCAGCAGCCACAACGGCCAACCGAGAGCCTCTATCTCGCTGGTGATGGTGGCCGTGGGCCGACCGTCGGGGCCGGGCACGAACAGGCGGCTCGCGATCGCGATACCGGCCGAGAACGCCGACAGCACCGCGGCCAATGCGATCGACTGCCACAGGACGATTGCCGCCCGAGGGGCGCGCAGTGGCCAGGACGAACGGGCCAACACCGCAGGCACTGGCCCCACCAGGGCCAGTGCGAGGAGGGTGAAGGCCAGCGCGGACACGCCGTAAGTCTCTCTCAGGCAGTACCGGAATTACCAGCCGGTGGGGGCAGGTGGTGTTTGTTCTCCAGTTCAGCGAGCGCCCGGCGCAGGGCCCGGGCTTCGTCGACGCCGACTCTCTCGACGAAATGGACCAGTGCGGCCTGGCGGCTGCCCGAGTCTGCGGCCTGATCGAGGGCATCGACCATCAGTCCGGCGACCAGCTCGTCGCGCCCATGGGTGGGTGCGTAGCGGTGCGCGCGGTCATCGCGGTGCTGCACGACGAGGTTCTTCTTCGCCAGCCTTTGCAGCACGGTCATGATCGTGGTGTAGGCCAAGTCGCGGCGGGCGGCCAGCGCCTCGTGGACTTGGCGCACTGTTTGGGGTTCGGGTGCGGACCACAGGTGATCCATCACCTCGCGCTCAAGCTCCCCGAGACGCGTCAATTTGGCCATGTTCCGTTCTCTCCTGAGCAGTAACGCCAGCGTACTACGGGCTTACTACCGCGCGTCGTATCAGTTTGGCGTCGGTGGGCGGACCTGCGTGTGCCGCCGTTTAGGGCGAGGTCAGCGCCATATATGGGGCCTGCTGTGAATCGAGTCACAGGGGGTAGCTCTCGTCGTGCACGTGACTATAGTAAGGCTAACCTAAGTGAAACTGGAGCCTTCGGAGGTGGCATGACGGTCTTGATCGACGACCCGCTGATCGCGGGCATGGCCATCGAGCGGACGCTGCCGCTGCATGAGTCGAGCCGGCGCCTGCGCGAGCTGTACCCGGAATGTCCCCGGGTCTACGGCGTGGCCGTGGTGGGCGACTTGTCGCGGCGGCGGTGGTGGCCGCTGGCCGAGGCGTTGTCCGCGGATCGGTTGCACGGCATGTTCGACGCCGCGATGGCCGAGACGGGTAACCGCGCGGCCGTCGCCCAGCAGTTGGCTGCGACCTTCATCCATGTGGTGATCGGGCGGGTGGTGCCGCTGTTGGCGCTGGAGGGGCGCGCCTGGGACACCGGCCTGGAGAACCTCTGGGTCCATGTCGATTCCGAGGGGGCGATCGATTGGGTGGGTGTTGTCGATCCGACGCTGCGATGCCTGCCGGGAGATCCCTATTACTCGGGCCGCGCGGCCCGGATCGCCAGCGCGAGCCACGACGGGATCGTCGCGTTGCCCAGCGAGGCCGCGCTGACCACCTGGGTGGCGCACCGCAGCCATCGTGCACTGGAGCCGCTTTTCTCCCGGCTGGTCGAGATCAGCGACGGCGCCATGTCGGCGGCAGCCATGTGGCACCTGGTGGGGGCGGCGGTTGTCGGCGCGGCAACCCAGGTCCCGCTGCTCGCCGGCTCCAGTGAGGTGGTCAGCATGCGGCGCAGCCAGGCGGTACTCGACGCCCTGGTCGGATTCGGCCTGCCGGTCCGGGGCTCGGGCCGGGCCGGGAAGGTCTTGCTTAATTAGGGTAGCCTTGCCTAGTATGGAACTACGAGACCAACGGACCGTGCCGGAGTCCTGAGGGCTGCAGAGACCCCCGGTCCGCTCGAGGGCGGGTCCCGCGTTTTACACGCGGGACCCGCCCGCATCTTTGTGGCAATACGGCGTGTAGACACGAGGACTGTGACCACTGATTTCACCGAACAGCTGGGCCAGGGATTCGACTCCGAACTGGGCCTGACCTATCTAGAGCTCACCCCTGACGGCGCCCGCGCACAACTGACCATCCACGACAAGCTGTTGCAGCCGTGGGGCATCGTGCACGGCGGCGTGTACTGCTCGATCGTCGAAAGCCTGGCCAGCGTGTCCGGCCATATCTGGCTCTCGGAGAACGGCGGCGGCACCGTGGTCGGCGTCAACAACAACACCGATTTCCTGCGTGCGATCGGGTCGGGGACGGTTACTGCGATCTCTCAGCCCATCCACCGAGGCCGGCGTCAGCAGTTGTGGCTGATCACGATCACCGACGAAAACGGCAAACTCGTGGCCCGCGGACAGGTGCGGCTGCAGAACATCCCCGAGTAGCCCACCGGGCGCGACTGTGAGCGCTGCCGAACCTCGCTCGTCATGGCAGGATCGCCCACTATGCGTTTGACCCCGCACGAGCAGGATCGTCTGCTCATCTCCTATGCCGCGGAACTGGCGCGGCGCAGGCAGGCTCGCGGCCTGCTGCTCAACCATCCGGAAGCCGTCGCAGTGATCACCGATCATCTGCTCGAAGGTGCCCGCGACGGTCGGACGGTCGCCGAGTTGATGGTGAGTGGACGTGAAGTGCTCACGCGCGAGCAGGTCATGGAGGGAGTGCCCGAGATGCTGGACGACGTGCAGGCCGAAGCCACATTTCCGGACGGCACCAAGCTGGTCACCGTGCACCACCCGATCGCTTGAGGCATCCCTGTGATCCCCGGTGAGATCGTGTTCGGTGACGGTGATATCGCACTCAATGCCGGTGCGCCGCGGTTGACGCTCGACGTCGTCAACACCGGTGACCGGCCGGTACAGGTCGGCAGCCATGTGCATCTGCCGCAAGCCAACTCGGCTCTGGAATTCGACCGGTCCGCTGCCCGCGGGCACCGGCTCGACATCCCGGCCGGAACCGCGGTTCGCTTCGAACCCGGGATAGCCCAACAAATTTCACTTGTTCCGCTCGGCGGTACGGGTGAAGTTCACGGCATCAGTCTCGACCCGCCCGGCCGATTGGGAACCACATGACCGAATTGACCAGGGCCCGCTACGCGGCGCTGTTCGGCCCCACCACGGGGGACCGGATCCGGCTGGCCGACACCGACCTGTTCATCGAGATCACCGAGGACCGCAGCGGAGGCCCGGGCCGAGCCGGTGACGAGGCGGTGTTCGGCGGCGGCAAGGTGCTGCGCGAGTCGATGGGCCAGTCGAGGGCCACCCGTGCCGACGGGGCACCCGACACCGTCATCACCGGCGCGGTGATCATCGACCACTGGGGAATCATCAAGGCAGACGTCGGGATCCGCGACGGTCGCATCGTGGCCATCGGCAAGGCCGGTAACCCCGACATCATGACCGGTGTGCACCCGGGCCTGGTCGTCGGACCCTCGACCGAGATCATCGCCGGCAACGGCCGGATCCTGACCGCCGGGGCCATCGACTGTCATGTCCACCTGATCTGTCCACAGATCTTGGAAGAGGCGCTCTGCAGCGGCATCACCACGATCGTGGCCGGCGGCACCGGCCCGGCCGAGGGCAGCAAGGCCACCACGGTCACCCCGGGCGCCTGGCACCTGGCCAGGATGCTGGAATCCCTGGACTCCTGGCCGCTCAACGTCGCGTTGCTCGGCAAGGGAAACACCGTCAGTTCCGACGCGATGTGGGAGCAGTTACGCGGGGGCGCAGCGGGATTCAAGCTGCACGAGGATTGGGGCACCACGCCGGCTGCCATCGACGCCTGCCTCACGGTCGCCGAAGCCGCCGGCGTGCAGGTCAACATCCACACCGACACCCTCAACGAGGCGGGTTTCGTCGAGGACACGCTGGCCGCCATCAAGGGCCGCGGCATCCACGCGTATCACACCGAAGGCGCCGGTGGCGGACACGCACCCGACATCATCACCGTCGCCGCGCACCCGAATGTGCTTCCCAGCTCGACCAATCCGACTCGTCCGCACACGGTCAACACCCTCGACGAGCACCTCGACATGCTCATGGTGTGCCACCATCTGAACCCGAGCGTGCCCGAGGACCTGGCGTTCGCCGAGAGCCGGATCCGGCCGTCGACGATCGCGGCCGAAGATCTGCTCCACGACATCGGGGCCATCTCGATGATCGGCAGCGACTCTCAGGCCATGGGCCGGGTCGGTGAAGTGGTGCTGCGGACTTGGCAGACCGCGCATGTGATGAAGCGCAGGCGTGGCGCTCTCGACGGCGACGGAGCAGCCGACAACAATCGCGTCCGCCGATACGTCGCGAAATACACCATCTGCCCGGCCATCGCGCACGGCCTCGACGATGAGGTCGGTTCTGTCGAGGTCGGCAAGCTCGCCGACCTCGTGCTGTGGGAACCGGCATTCTTCGGGGTCCGCCCGCACGCGGTGGTCAAGGGCGGCATGATCGCCTGGGCCGCGATGGGTGACGCCAATGCTTCCATCCCGACCCCGCAGCCGGTGTTGCCGCGGCCGATGTTTGGCGCGGCCCCGGCCACCGCGGCCGCCACATCGGTCCACTTCGTCGCACCGCAGGCGATCGAAGACGGCCTGGCTGCACGCGTGGATATTCGCCGGAAGTTGGTCGCGGTCAAGAATGTTCGCCGCGTCGGCAAGGCGCAGATGCCGCTGAACGACGCATTGCCACGCATCGAGGTCGAGCCGGACACCTTCACGGTCCGGATCGACGGGCAGGTGTGGCAGGAGCAGCCCGCGGTCGAACTGCCCATGGCCCAACGATATTTCCTGTTCTAGATGAGCAGCCTGGCGACGCTTCTGACCCTGGCCGACTCACGGTTGCCGACCGGCGGTCACGTGCACTCCGGCGGTGTCGAGGAGGCAATCACCAGCGGTCTGCTGACCGACCTCGCCACGTTGCGCGCCTTTCTGATCCGGCGGCTGCGGACCAGCGGGAAGGTGGCCGCCTCGATCGCGGTGGCGGTCCGTAGCGGAACCCTCGACCCCGAGTACGCCGACGCCGAAACCGATGCTCGCACACCGGCTCCGGCGGCCCGCGAAGCCTCGCGTGCCCAGGGGCGCGGATTGGTCCGGCTGGCGCGCCGGGTGTGGCCACAGCAGTCGTGGGACGCGCTCGGGTCCCGGCCTCACCTACCGGTCGCGGCCGGGACCGTCGCGTCTGCCGCCGAGCTGGATGACGGCCAGACCGCGCTGTCGCTGGTGTACACCACCATGACCGGATCGGCCACCGCCGCGCAGCGGCTACTGGCATTGGACCCCGCCGATGTCGCGGCGCTGACTTTCGAGCTCTCCGGGCTGTGTGACGCGGTGGCGGCCGAGGCGGTCACCGGGCTGGCAGATCTGTCCGACCCACTGCTCGACGTCCTGGCGCAGCGCCACACCGAACGAGACCGGCCGTTGTTCGTCTCGTAACCCACCTCTGTCACATAACCGAAAGGTCCACCATGCCACCGCATTTCCTCGACGGCGAACCCCACACCCACGTCGACCGGCCCAAGCGGGTGCGTCGGCCCGGCGAGCCGCTGCGCATCGGCGTCGGCGGGCCGGTCGGGTCCGGCAAGACCGCACTGGTGGCCGCGCTGAGCAGGCAGCTGCGTGACGAGTTGTCGCTGGCGGTGTTGACCAACGACATCTACACCACCGAGGACGCCGACTTCCTGCGCAGGCACGCGGTCCTGCCCGACGAGCGGATCGCCGCGGTCCAGACCGGAGGCTGCCCGCACACCGCGATCCGCGACGACATCACCGCCAACCTCGACGCGATCGACGACCTGATCGAGGCGAACCCACCGTTGGACCTGATCCTCGTCGAGTCCGGTGGCGACAACCTCACCGCCACGTTCTCGTCGGGGCTGGTGGACGTGCAGATCTTCGTCGTCGACGTGGCCGGGGGAGACAAGGTGCCGCGCAAAGGTGGGCCCGGCGTGACGTACTCGGACCTTTTGGTGGTCAACAAGACTGATCTGGCGCCGCTGGTTGGTGCAGATCTGGAGGTGATGCGCCGCGACGCTGCCAAGGCCAGGGGGCAGCGGCCGACGGAGCTCATCTCGCTGACCGCGGATCCGACCGCGGGTCCCGTGCTGGCCTGGGTGCGCGAGCAGCTGACGCTTGCCCAGCCCTCGCCGGCCTGATGCACGCGCGCGTGGTGATTGCCGCCTCGCCGGGGCGGTTACCGCGGATCGAGGCGCGCGGTGGGCTCGCGGGGCGCTGCACCGAGCCCGATACGGTACATCTGGTCTCCACGGCTGCAACGCCGCTCGGCGGCGACACCCTCACGGTGCGGTTGGTGGTGGAATCCGGTGCACGGCTGCGGATCCGTACCGCCGCGGCCACCATGGTGCTGCCCGGCGGCCGCACAGTGCAGTCGGCAGCGCATTGGGAACTCGAGATCGCCGGTAGTTTGGACCTGGATCCGCAGCCGACCGTGGTGGCCGGTGGCTCGGTCCATCACACCGACACGCGACTGCAACTCACCGAGTCAGCGTGGGTGCGGATTCGTGAGCGGGTGCAGGTCGGCAGATCCGGTGAGCGCGACGGGTTCTGGTCGTCGGCAGTGCACGCCGACATCGGCTCGGCGCCGTTGCTGCGTCATCGCATCGAACTCGGTCACGGAGCCGTGGGGGACGACATACTCACCGCGCCACGGGCCTGCGTCAGCGAACTGCGTTATCCGGCAACCTCGTTCGAGGCCACCGGACCCATTCTGGCGCTGGCTCGGGGCGGCAGCCTGGCCACCTGGCAAGGAGACCGGCTACCACCGGAAACCGAGGTGGGCTAGGAGGCCGCTCTCTCGGTTTCCTGCACGGAAGCCGCGATCTCCTCGAGTTCTTCGATCCTGGTGCGGGCGTACGCCTGCTGTTCGGTGATGGTGAGCTGTCCGCGCTTGGTGCTCAGGAACGTCACACCCCAGGACAACAGGGTCACCAGCTTGGTCTTGAATCCGACCAGGTACACCAGGTGCAGCACCAGCCAGCACAACCAGGCGAAGAACCCGGCGAACTCCAGCTTGCCGACTTTGGCCACCGCCGAGAACCGCGACACCGTGGCCATCGAGCCCTTGTCCCAGTATTCGAACGGCGACCGGATCTTGGGGCTGGTACCGGCGACTTCGCGCTTGATCAGCTTGGCCGCGTACCGGCCACCCTGGATCGCGCCCTGGGCGACGCCGGGCACCCCGTCCACGGCGGCCATGTCACCGACGACGAACACGTTCGGATGGCCCGGCAACGTCAGGTCCGGCTGCACCTTGACCCGACCGGCCCGGTCGAGCTCGACCCCGGACTGCTCGGCGAGATCTTTACCCAGCGGGCTGGCCGAGACACCTGCCGACCACACCTTGCAAGCCGATTCGATGCGGCGGATGGTGCCGTCGGAATCTTTGACGGTGAGCCCGTTTCGGTCGACATCGGTGACCATGGCGCCGAGCTGAACTTCGACCCCCATCTTCTCCAGACGTTCCCGCGCCTTGCGGCCGAGCTTCTCGCCCATGGGCGGCAGCACTGCCGGTGCGGCGTCGAGCAGGATCACTCGGGCCTCGGTCGGATCGATGTGGCGGAAGCTGCCGTGCAGCGTCTGATCAGACAATTCGGCGATCTGCCCGGCCATTTCGACACCGGTCGGACCAGCGCCGACCACGGTGAAGGTCAGCAGTTTGGCGCGGCGCACCGGATCGCTGGAACGCTCGGCCTGTTCGAACGCGCCGAGGATACGGCCGCGCAGTTCCAGCGCATCGTCGATGGACTTCATACCGGGAGCGAACTCGGCGAAATGATCGTTGCCGAAGTAGGACTGGCCGGCCCCGGCGGCGATGATGAGGCTGTCGTACGGGGTGGAGTAGGTGTGGCCGAGCAGCACCGAATCCACGGTCTGCTGCTCCAGATCGATGTGAGTGACGTCGCCCAACAACACCTGGGCATTCTTCTGCTTGCGCAGGATCACGCGGGTGGCCGGCGCGATCTCGCCCTCGGAGATGATGCCGGTGGCCACCTGGTACAGCAGCGGTTGGAACAGGTGGTGGGTGGTGCGGGCGATCAGCTTGACGTCGACGTCGGCACGCTTGAGGGTCTTGGCAGCGGTGAGACCGCCGAAACCCGATCCGATGATGACTACTCTATGCCGATCCGATGCCGTAGCTCCGGGATGGCTCATTGCTGCTCCTCGCGGACGTGTTTGCCACTCGTAATAACAATCAGGTTAGTCGGCACGATTCCCGCCTGTGCGGCGAGATGGCCAACCGACCCGAGTGTTTACCCGGATATCAGTGGTTTCAACTCTTCGGCCACGGCGGTGATGCCTCCGGGTACGTAGCCACCCATGGTCACCGGACTGAGGATGACCCCGTCGACCCCGGTGTCGAAGAGCTTGGTCTTGAGCTGTTCGGCGATCTGCGCGGCGCTGCCGAACACGGCGCGCTGCTGGAAATCGGGCGGTATGGCGTCGGCGGTGAACTGCTCGCCGATCAGGGCGACCACCAGCATGCTGGTCTCCAGGGTCGCCGGGTCCCGGTCGATCTGCTCGCACTGCTGCCGGATCACGTCGAGCTTGCGGGGCAATTCGTCGAAGCCCGCGATGATGTTGAGGTGGTCGAAGTGCCGGGCCGCCAGCGGGATGGTCTTCTTCTCGCCGCTGCCGCCGATCATCAGCGGGATGTGGTCGCGGAAGCGCGGTTCGGCGAAGGCTTCCTCGGTCCGGTAGTAGGTGCCGCTGAACGTCGCGCGCTTGCCCTCGAGCATCGGCAAAATGATCTGCAGTGCCTCATCGAGCTTCTTGAATCGCTCGGTGAAGGTGCCGAATTCGAAGCCGAGGCTGTCGTGTTCGAGTTCGAACCAGCCGGTTCCGATGCCGAGAATGGCCCGGCCTGCGCTCACCACGTCGAGGGTGGTGATGGCCTTGGCCAGCAGCGTCGGATTCCGGTAGGTATTGCCGGTGACCAGTGTGCCGAGCTGCACCTGCTGCGTTGCGGAAGCCAGCGCACCGAGCGCGGTGTAGGCCTCCAGCATCGGCTGGTCGGGCGTGCCCAGGCCGGGCAGCTGGTAGAAGTGGTCCATCACGAACACCGAATCGAACCCGGCCGCCTCGGCCTCGCGGGCCTGGGCGATGACGGTCGGGAAGAGTTCGGAAACGCCGGTGCCGTAGGAAAAGTTGGGGATCTGGAGTCCGAGTCGGATTGTCACTTCTCCGACCCTAGCGCGCTATCCCAGGGTTGCCATCGAACCACGGCTGACGTGCATCGTCTGTCCCGTGATGTGGCGAGCCGCCGGAGTGCTCAAAAACACTGCAAGGCGGGCGAATTCGTCAGCAACCGACGGCGGCGTGGCGCCCAGGCCGTCGTAGCCCGGATCGGCGGACAAGCCCGGGGCGACGGCGTTGACGGTGATTCCGCGGGTACCGAAGTATGCGGCCTGACCGGTGGTCCAATCGGCCAGCGCCGCCTTGACGGCAGCTTCGGCACTGCCCTCACGCGGGCTCGCGGGCACGATGTTGATGATCGAACCGCCCGAACGCAGGTGGTCGCCGACGATCTGCACGGTCAGCGCCGCCGAGACCACGGTGGCATCGAGCGCGTTGCGCCACGCGGTGGCCAGGTCGGTGAGGGTGAACGTGCGGGGATCCTTGGCCTCGAACAACGGGGCCGGGACGTTGACCAGGGTGTCGAGGTGGTGAGGGAACAGCGTGCGGGCACTCTCGAGACTCGCGGGATCGGTGTTGTCGAACACGATCGACGCGACGTCGAGTTGCTTGGCGGCCAATTCCAGATCCTCGCGACGGGCGCCGGCGATGACCACGTTGTGGCCCGCGTCGAGGAAACCCGCCGCAATGGTGCGGCCGAGTTCAGTGTCGCCGCCGGTGACCAGCACCTCCGCCATGATGTACCTCCATGTACCCGGGATCGCCGCACCGGACGGGGCGACCAACGGCCAATGTTACTGGACAGTAGCTAGGACAGGAAACTCGACGCGCCAAACGCGGGCTCACATAAGGTTGCGGAGATGATCCGACCCAGCGCTCTCACCTGCGTCGGCACGGTCCGTGAGGTCGCATTGTGACGATTCCGCCACGGCTACCGCGCTGGATATATTTCCCGGCCGTGGTGGGCGCGATCTTCGTCGTGCTGCCCTTGGTGGCGATGGTGGCAAAGGTGGACTGGCCGCGATTCGGGTCGCTGATCTCCAGCCCGTCGTCTACCGCGGCACTGAAGCTCAGTCTGCAAACCTCCCTGGCCAGCACGGTGCTGTGCGTGCTGTTGGGGGTGCCGCTCGCGTTGGTGCTGGCCCGCACCGACGGGCCCGTCACTCGGATCGCCCGACCGTTGATCTTGCTGCCGCTCGTGCTGCCGCCGGTGGTGGGCGGCATCGCCCTGCTGTACGCCTTCGGCAGGCTCGGCCTGGTCGGCCGGTACCTGGAGGGGGCCGGGGTGCAGATCGCTTTCACCACGGTGGCGGTCGTGCTGGCGCAGACGTTCGTGTCGTTGCCGTTTCTGGTCATCTCGCTGGAAGGCGCGGCCCGCACCGCCGGCACCGAATACGAGGTGGTGGCCTCGACGCTGGGTGCCACGCCGGCAAAGGTGTGGTGGCGGGTGACCCTGCCGCTGCTGGGACCGGGCCTGATGTCGGGAGCTGTGTTGGCCTTTGCGCGCGCCCTCGGGGAGTTCGGCGCCACGCTGACGTTCGCCGGATCGAGGCAGGGTGTCACCCGGACCCTTCCGCTGGAGATCTACCTGCAGCGCGAAAGCGATGCCGACGCCGCCGTGGCGTTGTCGGTGCTCTTGGTCGCGGTGGCGGCTGTGGTGGTCATCGGGCTGGGTAGCCGTCGGCTGCGGGCGGGTGGTTGGACATGACGCCGGAGATGATGCTGCAAGTGCGCGCTGTCCTCGAAAACCGCGGCCTGGACCTGGAATTCGGTGTTGGGGCCGGCCAGGTGCTGGCGGTACTGGGCCCCAACGGGGCGGGCAAGTCGACCACCCTGCATGCCATAGCCGGGTTGGTCGGCCTGGACGCCGGACACATCCGGGTGGGCGATCGGGTGCTGACCGACACGGCGGCGGGTGTCCAGGTGCCCACGCATGCCCGCCGCGTCGGGCTGTTGTTGCAGGACTCCCTGTTGTTCCCGCATTTGAGCGTTGCGGCCAACGTGGCTTTCGCTGCCCGCAGCGGAGGCCGGTTGGGTCGGCGTGCCGCCTACGAGACCGCTCACCGGTGGTTGGCCGAGGTCGATGCCACTGATCTGGCCCATCGCCGGCCGCGACAGTTGTCGGGGGGACAGGCTCAGCGGGTCGCCCTGGCCCGGGCTCTGGCCGCGGACCCCGCGGTGCTGTTGCTCGATGAACCCATGGCAGGTCTGGACGTGGCGGTGGCGGCATCGATGCGCAAGGTGCTGCGGCGGGTGCTGGCACACGGTGGCAGGTGTGCGCTGCTGATCACCCATGACTTGCTCGATGTACTGACCCTGGCCGACCGCGTGCTCGTGGTCGATGGGGGCAGGATCGTCGAAAGTGGTTCTGCTGCAGAGGTGTTGGCGGCACCCAAGAGTCCCTTCGGCGCCCGGTTCGCCGGGGTGAACCTGATCAGAGGTACGGCGGGCGGAGCTGGCGTGGTGACCACCGAGTCGGGCTCGAAGTGGCACGGTACGGCGGCTTCTGAGGTGGCGCCCGGTGTGCCGGTGGTCGCGGTGTTCTCGCCGGCGTCTGTCGCGGTGTACCGCCACGAACCGCATGGCAGTCCGCGCAACACCGTGGCGGTGACGGTCGCCGAGCTCGACAGCCGCGGGCCCGGCATCCGGGTGCGGGCCGACGATCAGTCCGACGGCGCACCGGGCCTGGCTGCTGACATCACTGCCGAGTCGGCCGCCGAGCTGGGCCTCGCACCGGGGGACACGGTGTTTTTCTCGGTGAAGGCCCAGGAGGTCGCGGTCCACGCCGCGGGTGCGGGAAGTTGAATGGCCTGAGGCGGTAACGCCCGCGCCCGCGCATCCGAATCACGGGTTGAGGGTGTCGACACCGCGGGTGGCGAAGGTGGGTTGCCAAGCCCGGCGTGGCGCCCGGCGCACTCGTGTGCCAGCAATCAGGCAAGCTGCCGTTCAGCTGCAGATATCCCATCTGTCGCAATCATACTTTTTGGCACTCTAAGAGCAACTCACACTTGCGTCACGGCCGTAACACGGTAGTTTCTTCCCCATGGACGAGTCGGATGCGATGTCACATCGGCGCAGAGGTCTGTCGAAGAAGCTGGCGCTGGTTGCGATGACCGGTGCGACCGCCGCGGCCGTTGCGCTGCCCGCGGTGGCCCATGCGGATCCCGAGCCGGTGCCCCCGCCGCCGCCGGCCCCCGCCCCGGCTGTGCCCGGTGCTCCGGCGCCCGCTCCCGCTCCCGCCCCGCCGCCTGCACCCACTCCGGCTCCCGCGCCTGGGGCTCCCGCTCCCGCCCCGCCGCCTGCTCCCGCTCCCGCCCCGCCGCCGGCTCCCGGTGTGCCCGCGCCGGCTCCGCCGCCGGCTCCCGGTGCGCCCGCTCCCGCTCCGGCGCCCGTCGATCCCAATGCACCGGTCCCGCCGCCCGCCCCGCCCGCTCCGGAGCCGGGTCGTGTCGACAATGCCGCGGGCGGGTTCAGCTATGTGGTGCCCGGTGGGTGGAAGGTTTCGGACGCAACTCAGTTGTCTTACGGGCAGGCGTTGTTGACCAAGATCCCGCCGGAGGGCACTCCTGAGCCGCCGAACGACACGAGTGTGCTGCTGGGGCGGCTGGATCTGAAGCTGTTCGCCGGTGCCGAGGCCGACAACGCCAAGGCGGCGGTCCGGCTGGCCTCCGACATGGGTGAGTTCTTCATGCCGTTCCCCGGGACCCGGGTGAATCAGGAGACCGTGCCGCTCGACGCCAACGGGCTCACCGGCGTCGCGTCGTACTACGAGGTGAAGTTCACCGATACCAACAAGCCCAACGGCCAGATCTGGGCCGGCGTGGTCGGTGCGCCGTCGCCCCCGGGAACCCCGCGCGGGCAACGCGCACCGGAACGTTGGTTCGTGGTGTGGTTGGGCTCGGCCAGCAATCCGGTGGACAAGGCTGCTGCCGCGACACTGGCCAACTCGATCCGGCCGTGGACGCCGCCGGCGGCGGCCGCTCCTGACCCGAACTCGCCGCCGCCCCCGGCCGATCCGGCGCATCCGGGTGTCGGCGTGCCGGTGCCGGTCACCGACGCTCCGCCGGAAATGCAGCCTCCGGCCTGATAGCCGTGCGGTGTGGTACGTCGGTCCTCAGGGGCCGACGTACGGCACCTTGCCGCCGAGGTTGTTGACGTTCATCTGGTAGCAGTTCGTTCCGCCGAAGCCCATCGCGCCCGCAGTGACGCACCGCTGAAAGCTGCCGTCGTGGCCGACGGGCCCGTCGCAGGTGGTGCCGCCGCCCCAGGGGGTCCAGCCGCCCTGACAGCCGGCGCTCGCCGGTGCGGCGCCGGCCAGTGCGATGCCCCCGGCCGCCAACATGCAGGCGGCCAAGCCGACCAATGTTCTCATGTGCCCTCCTCCGCCGATGGCCGGAAAACGTTTGCTGGCTACCGGGTGTGACGCGTGTTGCCAGTGTGGCGCCTGAGGTGGATGTGCGGTAGCTGCCCGGCCTGAAGCCGGCCGGAGTCGGCGTCCGGAGCGGCTCGGCCCACCACCATGCTCCGTAGCAAATATGCAGTACATAGCCCCCCTCTCGGCCTGAGGCGGGGTACCTCGCGTGGCGCTGACAGTATGTTCGCGGCCAGTTGCCAGATGATTCCCACGGTAGCCATACGCGCCCGTCGCGACAATGTGATCTTCGTTTGCCTGGCCGTGCGTGACCTGCGGTGGCGGCGGGTTGGGGAATCTGCGGAGGAACGCTGATCGTTCCCAAACCGCCAACCGAATCGTTACGTTCGGGAGGTACACCTGGGGTGTGGCTCAGCGAGCCCGCTGGGCCGGCCAGTGACAGGCAGGAGATCTGCAATGGATGTAATGGCGGCTACCGAAATCCTGGCTCGTTCCTCCACGCTGACCAGTGTTGGCTGGATCGGCTACATCATCATCGGCGCGCTCGCCGGCTGGATCGCAGGCAAAATCGTCGACGGCGGCGGTGCCGGCATTCTGATGAACATCGTCATCGGCGTAGTCGGTGCGCTCATCGGCGGATTCCTGCTCAGCTTTTTCGTCGACACCGCGTCCGGCGGGTGGTGGTTCACCCTCTTCACGGCAATCCTGGGTTCGGTGATCCTGCTCTGGATCGTCGGGCTGGTGCGCCGGCGCAGCTGAGCTGGCGCCGGTGATGGGCTCGGGGGCCATGACGGCCTGGCAGGTCGTAGCCCCGGGCCCCGTCGGTTCGCATCCGCTGCGCCGCGTCAGTGTGCCGATTCCGCAGCCGGGGGCCGGCGAACTGCTGGTCAAGGTGCTGGCCTGCGGCGTGTGCCGAACAGATCTGCATGTCGCCGAAGGGGATCTGGCCGTACACCGGCCGCGGGTGATACCCGGGCACGAGGTGGTCGGCGAGGTGGTCGCGATCGGTGCCGATGCCGGCGGCGGGTTCACGCCGGGTGATCGCGTCGGGGTGGCCTGGCTACGGCACACCTGTGGGCGCTGCCGCTACTGTCTGCGTGGCCGGGAAAATCTCTGTCCGTCCTCGTTGTACACCGGTTGGGACGCCGACGGCGGCTACGCCGAATTCACCACCGTCCCGGCCGCTTTCGCGCTGCGCCTGCCTTCCGGGTACTCCGATGTCGAGCTGGCGCCGCTGTTGTGTGCTGGGATCATCGGCTACCGCGCGCTGTCGCGTACGGATCTGCCGCCGGGCGGGCGACTGGGGCTCTATGGCTTCGGCGGTAGTGCGCACCTGACCGCGCAGGTGGCATTGGCTCAGGGGGCCCGGGTGCACGTGATGACCCGTGGCGAGCGGGCGCGTGCACTTGCCCTGGAGCTGGGGGCATCGTCGGTGCAGGGCAGCGCCGAAATGCCGCCGGAACCACTGGATGCCGCGATTCTGTTTGCGCCGGTGGGGGACCTGGTGCTGCCCGCGATGGCAGCGCTCGACCGGGGCGGTGTGCTGGCGATCGCGGGCATTCACCTCAGCGACATCCCGGCCCTGGACTATCAACGACATCTGTTCCAGGAACGCGAGATCCGGTCGGTCACCGCCAACACCCGTTCCGACGCGCGTGATTTCCTGGCATTCGCCGGTGAGCACCGGATGGCGGTCAGCACTCCGGTGTACGCACTGGACCGTGCGGACGAGGCGCTGGCGGATCTGAGCGCGGGACGTATCGCGGGTGCTGCGGTGCTTCGCGGGTAGCTCAGAGTGCGGGAACAAGTTGAAGAATCGGGAGCTCCGGGCGCGTCGCCGCGCCGCGAATTGAGCCGGGGCGCCGGCGGTTAGGTCGACAGATGCCAGACCACGGCGGCTGCCAACGCGCCGACGCCGTTGAGTGACCAGTGCAGCGCGATCGGGGCGATCAGGCTGCCGCTGCGCCGGCGCAGCCAGGTGAAGACGAAGCCGGCGATGCCGGTGGCCACGACGGCCAGCACCACACCGGCGACCATGCCGAAGATGCCGCCCCCGAACAGTCGGGTGAAGCCGACGTTCTCACTCGTCAACCCGAGCGAACTGGCGATGTGCCACAGGCCGAAAAGCAATGAGCCACCTGCGGCGACTCCGCGAAAACCCCAGGCCCGGTTGAGGGCTCCGTGGAGCACTCCGCGGAATGCCAGCTCCTCGGGGATCACCGTCTGCAGCGGGATGATGACCATCGACGCGAGCAGTGCACCCGAGATGGTGGCGTAGTTGTCGTTCATGAACATCGGACGGGTCCACGGCAGCATCGTCCCGATCGCGATCACCGAGACCACCAGCGCCACGGCCGCCAGTGCGTAGCCGACACCGGAGCGCCAGTGTTCGCGACCCAGCCCCAGTTCGGCCCAGCCCAGGCCACGGGCTCGCACCAGGATCAGCAGACCGACTGCGGCCGCCGGGACGGTGGCGATGCTGGCCCAGGGAGTGGTGAAGTGCGCGATCAGGTTGGTCACCGTGAGGATGACGACGACGATGCCGATGTCGGCGTAGATCCGGAAGTGATGCAATGCCGAGAGCTGGGCCACCAGCGGATGAGGATGCGCGGCCACGGCGCTCTGATCAGACATGACTCGGCAATCTTACCGGTGCGGCGCAATTACCCAGGTCACATCGGCTCCCAGGTCCAGTTGGCGATCGCGGGATCGTCCTCGCCGTGTTCACGGGTGTAGCTGCGGGCGGCCAATCGTGCATCGACCATCTCCTGACGCAGCCCGGCCGCACTGGCCGACAGCCCCTCGACGCGGTCGATCACGTCCATGACGAGATGGAACCGGTCGAGGTCGTTGAGCATCACCATGTCGAACGGCGTCGTCGTCGTGCCCCGCTCCTTGAACCCGCGCACGTGCAGTTGGGCGTGGTTGGTGTGCCGGTAGGCCAGCCGGTGGATCAGCCACGGGTAGCCGTGGTAGGCGAAGATGACCGGCTTGTCGGTGGTGAAGATCGAATCGAACTCACGCTCGGACAGCCCGTGCGGATGTTCGGACTCGGGTTGCAGGCGCATGATGTCGACGACGTTGACCACCCTGACCTTCACCTCGGGCAGGCGGCGGCGCAGGATGTCGGCGGCCGCCAGGGTCTCCAGCGTCGGGATGTCGCCCGCGCAGGCCAGCACCACATCGGGTTCGCCGGTCGTATTGCTCGCCCATTCCCAGATTCCCAACCCGCGGGTGCAGTGCGCGACGGCCTCGTCCATCGTGAGGTAGGTCAGGGCGGGTTGCTTGCCGGCCACGATGACATTGACGTACTGGCGGCTGCGCAGACAGTGGTCGGCGACCGACAACAGGGTGTTGGCGTCCGGCGGCAGGTAGACGCGCACCACTTCGGGTCGTTTGTTGGCGACGTGGTCGATGAAGCCGGGATCCTGATGCGACGCGCCGTTGTGGTCTTGGCGCCATACATGGGAGGTCAGCAGGTAGTTGAGCGACGCGATCGGTCGGCGCCATGTCAGGTGAGAACTGCTGAACAACCATTTGGCGTGTTGGTTGAGCATCGAGTCGACGATGTGGACGAAGGCCTCGTAGCAGTTGAACAACCCGTGCCGCCCGGTCAACAGGTAGCCCTCCAGCCAGCCCTGGCACAGATGTTCGGACAGGACTTCCATCACCCGGCCGTCGGGTGCCAGATTCTCGTCGACGGGCAGCGTTTCGGCCTGCCAGGCTTTGTCGGTCTTCTCCAGCACTGCGCCCAGGCGGTTCGATGCCGTTTCGTCCGGACCCATCAGCCGGAAGCGGTCCGGATTGTCGGCGATGACATCGCGCAGGAACGTGCCGAGCACCCGGGTGGCCTCGGCGGTCGCGGTTGCCGGCTTGCGCACGGGAACTGCATATTCGGTGAAATCGGGCAGGTCGAGATCACGGAGCAGCAATCCGCCGTTGGCATGCGGGTTGGCGCTCATCCGGCGGGTGCCCGAGGGCGCCAGCGCGCGTAGCTCGGGCCGCAGCGCCCCGGTGGCGTCGAACAATTCTTCGGGCCGGTAGCTGCGCAACCACGTCTCGAGTTGTGCCATGTGCGACGGGTTGGTCCGAGTCTCCGACAGCGGCACCTGGTGGGACCGCCAGGTGTCTTCGACCTGCTTCCCGTCCACCTCGCGCGGCCCGGTCCAGCCTTTGGGGGTGCGCAGGATGATCATCGGCCACAGCGGCCGGCCCGGCTCGCCGTCGAGGCGGGCGGCACGTTGGATGGCTGCGATCTGGTCGAACGCCTCGTCCATGGCGGTGGCCAGCTGCTGATGCACGATGTCCGGGTCGTCGCCGGCCACGGTGATGGGGCGGTAGCCGTAGCCGTAGAACAGCGATTCGAGCTCTTCTTGCGGAATACGGGACAGCACCGTGGGATTGGCGATCTTGTAGCCGTTGAGGTGCAGGATCGGCAGCACTGCGCCGTCGACGACCGGGTTGAGGAACTTGTTTGAGTGCCAGCTGGCGGCCAGCGGGCCGGTTTCGGCCTCGCCGTCGCCGACGACGCAGGCCACCACCAGGTCCGGGTTGTCGAACGCGGCGCCGTAGGCGTGCACCAACGCGTATCCGAGTTCGCCGCCCTCATGGATGGAGCCGGGGGTTTCGGCTGCCACGTGGCTCGGGATCCCACCGGGAAAGGAGAACTGGCGGAACAGCTTCCGCAGACCATCGGTGTCCTGCCCGATGCCGGTGTAGACCTCGCTGTAGGTGCCTTCCAGATAGGCGTTGGCCACCAGGCCCGGTCCGCCGTGGCCGGGGCCCGTGACGTAGATGACGTTCGCGTCGCGCTCCCGGATGATCCGATTGAGATGGGTGTAGAGCAGGTTCAATCCCGGGGTGGTGCCCCAGTGCCCGAGCAGCCGCGGTTTGACGTGTTCGGCGGCCAGCGGCTCGGTGAGCAGCGGGTTGTCCAACAGATAGATCTGACCGACGGACAGGTAGTTGGCCGCCCGCCAGTACGCGTTGAGCTGCTCGAGTTCCGTGTCGGTCAATGCCGTTGAGACAGTCGCGTCGCTCATGTTCTCCATAGTGGCCGGTGTCGGTGAATGGCGCCCGCGATCCAAGTACCCGAATTCATACCGATCAACCAACGGCCAGTGCGTGCGTGGGGGTCGTGTCCTGCGTCGGCTAGGTTCGTGGGCATGACGGTCCCGCGCACTCTCGACCCGCGAACCCCGGTACTGGTGGGCTACGGCCAGGTCAACCAACGGCAGGAGCAACCGGATGTCGAACCGGTCGATCTGATGGTTGCTGCGGCCCGGTCCGCCGCTGACCCACGGGTGCTCGAGGCGGTCGATTCGGTACGAATCGTCAACCTGCTGTCCTGGCATTACCGCGATCCGGGTTTGCTGCTGGCGCAGCGTATCCGGGCCGAGAAGGCCGCGACGCGCTACACCGGGGTCGGCGGCAACGTTCCGCAGACGCTGGTGAACGAGGCTTGCCGGGATCTGCAGGGCGGGCGGGCCGAGGTGGTGCTGATCGCCGGTGCCGAGACCTGGCGGACCCGCAGCCGGTTGCGCGCCCGCGGGATCAAACCGGAATGGACGCGCCAGGACGAATCCGTACCCGAGGCCACGGGTGCGCATGACGGGGTGCCGATGGCCGGCGAGGCCGAGCTGCGCATCAAGCTCGACCGGCCGGCCTATGTGTACCCGATGTTCGAGCAGGCACTGCGGATCGCGGGCGGCGAGACCAGCGACGAGCACCGAAAGCGGATCGGCCGGCTGTGGTCGCGGTTCAGTGCGGTGGCGGCCGACAACCCGCATGCCTGGAGCTCCGAGGCGGTGCCCGCCGAGCAGATCTGGCAACCCGGCCCGGACAATCGGATGATCAGCTGGCCCTACACCAAGCTGATGAACTCCAACAACATGGTGGACCAGGGCGCGGTGCTGATCCTGACGACGGTCGAGAAGGCGACATATCTCCAGATCCCTTCCGACCGTTGGGTTTTCCCGTATGCCGGGACAGACTCGCACGATACGTACGCGATCGGAGAGCGGGCCGAGTTCTATCGGTCACCGGCGATCCGCATCGCCGGGCGCCGAGTCCTGGAGCTGGCCGGGGTGACGGCCGACGAGTTGGATTTCGTCGACGTGTATTCGTGCTTCCCGTCGGCGGTGCAGGTGGCGGCGGCCGAGCTCGGTCTGCCCCTGGATGATCCGTTGCGGCCGCTGACGGTGACCGGCGGGCTGACATTCGCGGGCGGGCCGTGGAACAACTACGTGTCCCATTCGATCGCCACCATGGCCGAGCGACTCGTGGCAAATCCCGGGACCCGGGGCCTGGTCACCGCCAACGGCGGTTACCTCACCAAGCACAGCTTCGGCGTGTACGGCACCGAGCCGCCAACAGATGAATTCCGTTGGCAGGACGTGCAATCCGAGGTGGATGCGGAGCCGACACGGCAGCTGCAGGTGGACTTCGCCGGCACCGGCACCGTGGAATCCTGGACCACGCCGGTGGGGCGTGACGGCACCGCGGAACGGGCCTTCCTGGCGGTACGCACCCCCGAGGACGCACGCACGCTGGCCCGGATCGTCGACGAGTCCCAGGCCGCGGCGACGATGTCGGGGGACATCGCCGGGGCCAAGGTTCAGGTGCACGCCGACGGCAGCGCGACCCTGCTTTAGCGCGCCGCCAGTTCCCGCTGGGCCAGCGCCAGAACCTCGTCGGTGGTCGGCGGGCTGGGCGGATGACTCGACAGGCACCAGGGTGTCTGGACCTTGTGAAAAGCATTGCCTTCCAAGGCCACATAGAACTGGCCTGACCGCAGCTTGCTGATGTCGGGCACGTGACCGCCCTTCACCCGGGCCATCTCCCGGGCCACGGCGATCTGGGCGGGGGAGTTCAGCAGCCCGTAGAACTGCGTGGTGGCGTTGCCGGGGATGTGGTTGTGCAGCCCGCGTGGGGACTGCGTGGCGAAAACCAGTCCCAGCCCGTACTTTCGGGCCTGCGAGGACAGCGCCAGGGTGCTGTGGGTGGAGGCGGTCGTGTGACTGGACGGCGCGAAGTTCTGTGCCTCGTCCATCACCAGCAGCCCGCCCAGCGGCCGGTCCCCGGCCGGGTTGCGCTTGATCCAGGCGAACAGCGCCATCTGCAACTGGTTGACGAACCCCTCGCGTTGTTGGTCGCTGGTCAGGCCGACCATGCTGATCACCGACACCCGGGCGCGATAACCCGGGGACGGAGTCAGCAGCATCCCGGGATCTGCGGCAGTGCCGGTGCCGCCGAACAGCGGATCGTTGACGGTGGCCGCGCGCAGGTTCTGAGCCAGCTCGGCGGCCAGCTTCTGTGCCCCGCCCAACGCGCTGACTTCGACCGGCAGGTTGCCGAGCAGGTCGATGAACCCGCCCAGGGTTACCATCGGCTGGGCCCCGTAGAACCGCAGCGCCTCGCGCAACACGGCGCGGGACCGCTCGGCCTTGGCGGTGTTGCCGGCGATCAGGGCGCGGGGTTCCAGTGCGGCGACAGCGGATTCGACGGCGTCGGAGAACTCGTCGTCGTCGTCGATGACACTGGCAAAATCGGGGAGCGGCGAGAAGGCCAGCGGCCGACCGGTCGAGCGGCGCGGCGTCCACACCACGACCTCGGCGTTGTCGAAGTATGCCTCGGCACGTTCGTCGTCGGCCGGATTCCAGCCCGGGGGATTGTCGGGCCAACGCACACCCAGCCGGGACAGGTCGTTGTTGGGGTCCAGCACGATCGAGGACACGCCGCGCAGCGCGCACTCCTCGACCAGTCGCCGGATCAGCACGGTTTTGCCCGATCCGGAGCCGGCGAAGATCGCGGTGTGTTTACGCAGCGCAGCCAGGTCGACGGACACCGGACGCCCGCCGGCGCTGTCGAGGCCCAGGGTGACCGCGGTGGGCGAGTGCTCGATGCTGACCGGCGCAGGAGTCTGCGTCCGTATCGGTCCGGTCGCGAGCTCGTCGTCCACGTCGATCTGAGCCGGGGGCGGCGGATCGCCCGCGATCTCTCCGAGGGCGGCGCGCAGCCAGCCGATCCCGTGGGCGGGGCGGCGCCGGCGTAGCCACTCGGGCAGGTCGGGGTGGTTGTCGTCGATCAGATCGCGCAGCGCCGTCATGGTGCGTACGTCGTCCTCACTCATCGGCAGCACCCGGCCGCCGGCCGCCTCGAACTCGGCGATCATCACCGCGGTCTTCGCGCCCTTGGGCCACCCGGTGTTCCGCAGCAGGAACAGCCGACGCCGGTCGGGGTTGAAGCCTGTCGCCTCCCAGGCCTTTCGAACCCGGTTCTGCACCGCGACGGCGTTGCCGGACGAGATCGCGCGAAATGCCCAGTGCCGTTCGTCGTCGGTCGCGGCGTCGAGGGTCTGGCGCAGCCGGCCGTGCAGCACCACCCGCTGGCCCGGAAGTGGATCGGGCCGAAACGCCTGCCCGGCCTCGCCCAGCTCGGTGATCCAGGCGTCCAGCGCCGCCGAGAGCAGGCCGGGCATCGTGGTGTCCTCGCCGTCGGGGTCCAGCGCGGCCACGGTCACCGCACGGCGCCGGTAGTCGGCGAAGCGGCGGTCCAGTTCGCCGGTGTCCCCGAGCGCGGCGCCGTTGCCGGTGGGCTCGTGGGGTGTGGCGACCTCACCGGTGAGTTGGGACAGTTCTTCGATCGTGTCGTGTTCCAGGCATTGGCGCACATGCGTGTCGGCGCGTTTGAGCAGCTGGCGTGGCGTGTACTGGGTCGCCTCGTCAAACGCCGAGGGCAGGATCGGCCAGCTCGGATATGGCGCGGCGAATCCGATCGCTGAGTAGCTGGCGGTGAACCGCCGTTCCAGGATGGCGCGGCCCACCTCCGGTGTCGGCAGGCCCTGCAGCAGCGCGGTGGTCCGGAAGCGGTCCTGAACGGTGGCCGTGGCGCGGTCCTGGATCGCTTCCCAGGCCGCGGGCAGGCAGGCCACCACGCCGACGGTGCGCCGCATGGTCTGGCGGATCGACATCAGACCGTGCGCGATGTGTTCGAGGTCGCGGTTGCTCGCGGAGCGGCCCGTACCACCGGAGTCTGTGGTGGTGTCGGTTCGATCGGTGGACTGGGCCAGCAGGGTGTCGATCTGGTCGATGGCCAGAACCGACGGCCCGGCCAGCGCGATCAGCCGGGAGATGTCGCGCACCGACTCCTGCGGGGTGAGCACCGGCGCGGGCAGCCCCCAGGCTTCTTTCTCACCGCTGCCGGTCAGGAATGCCTCACCGACATCCTGAAGGTCGAGATCGCCGGCACCGAGCAACACCAGGGCGCGCAGCGTGTGGTGCGCGCGTTTGACGGTGTGGCGGTGGACTTTGTGCAGTGAGTTGACGAAGTCGGTGAGGATCTCGGGGGTCAGGTCGTCGTCGCCGATCACTGCCCGGCGGTTGGCGCGGGAGATGTGGGCCACCGAAGACAGTTCCCACAGCAGGTCTTTCAGCTGGGTTTCGCGCTCGCTGCCCGGCCGGCCCAGGCTTTCCAGGATGCCTGCGCGGGCGGACTGCCAGAAACTCGCCGCATCGAGCAGTTCGACGAGGAAGAAGAAACCGCCGCTGGTCTGCACCTGTTCGCGTACCTGCCCCAGCAGGTGGGTCTTGCCCGAACCCGCCGGGCCGCGTACCACCACGCCCAGCGGGCTGGAGTCGGACTCCCGTTCGGCGTCGCCGAAGGCGGCCATCACGTCGGCCATCGGCCGGTCGTGCAGACCGCGCACGTGCAGCGCGCCCTGCGAATGCCACAGATCGTCGGCGGTCGGCGCCCAGGTCAGACGAAGCGCGCTGAGCGCTTCGCGGTGCTGTAACTCCATCAGGACTCGATCGCGATCAGATGCTTGTCCTGGTTACCTATCTCCACCGCGGCTTCGCGGTCGGCGGGGGTCAGCACCTTCTGGTTCTCCTCGGGGATCAGGCTGACGCCGGGTTGCTGATAGAGGCTGATCAGCGCGGCGTCGACGGTCGGTCTGGGTAGGCCGGGTACGGCCTGGCGCAGCCGCAGCAGGCTCACCCAGCCGCCGGGCCGGGCAGCCAGCCCGGCGTAGGCGGTACGCAACTGGATTTCGGGACCTGCCCCGGTCGCCGGTACGGGCACCTCAGCGGGTCGCTCGGCAGGCAGGAACACGTCGGCGGGTACGAGCTCGGCTCGCTCGAAGTAGCGATGCAGCGCGCCCAGCAGTGTGTAGAGCGCCTTGCCCTGCCCGGTGGACCGGGGCGGCGCATCTGCGCCGAAAAGTGACCGGCACATGGCCCAGCCGGCATCGGTCAGTTCGTGGACGACGGGCCGGGTGCCGGTGGACTCGATCAGGCCCAACCGGTTGAGCCGGTCGCGCTTCGGCTTGTCGAGTTTGGGTCCGAGCCGGTCCAGTTCGGGGTTGGGCACCGGGCGGGACTCGGCCATGAGTACCAGCAGCACTGCCTGCTCGGTGCCGGTCAGCTCGTCGGGCGCGACATTCACCGGATGCTCACCTTCCTGCCGTCGTGGTTGGGGCACGCGGGCGGGGCGATACCGGCACGTGTCTCATGCACGTTAGCGTGTGCCCCTGACCCCGCGAGAATGTTGTTGCGCTGCACGGGTTTCGCCCGCACGTCGGACGCCGGGCCGGCAGCTACCCGACCGGCAGGGGCTTTGCCGGGTCGGCGATGCGTTCCGGATCGACCGGGGCGGCCGACCGGATCAGCGCCTTGACGTCGTCAAGGACGTCCCACACGTTGACAGTCATCCCCGCCAGAACCCGGTTCGCGCCGTCGAGCCAGAACGCGACGAACTCTCGTCCAGCAACGTCGCCGCGGAAAACCACCCGCTGATATTCCGGTGCGTGTCCGGCGTATTCCATGCCGAGGTCGTACTGATCGGTGAAGAAATAAGGCAGTTCTGTGTACTCTCGGGCGGATTCCGGGCCTCGGCCCAGCATCCCCGCGACGGCCACCGCGGGCTGTTTGAGCGCGTTGGCCCAGTGCTCGGTGCGGATCCGCATCCCGAAGAAGGGGTGCTGGGCGGCGGCGATGTCGCCGACGGCGTAGATGTCGGGGTCGCTGCTGCGCAGCGATGCGTCGACGAGGACCCCGCCGTCTCCGACGGCCAGACCGGCCCGTTCGGCCAGCCCGATGTTCGGCGCCGCGCCGACGGCGATCAGCACCGCGTCGGCGGGAACGGTCGAGCCGTCACCGAGACGCAGCCCGGTGGCGGTGCCGTTGTCGGTGGTGACCTCCTGAACCGATTGGTTCAACCGCAGATCGACGCCATGGTCGCGGTGCAACTGTGCGAACACCTCGCCGACTTCGGCGCCCAGGGCGGCCAGCAGCGGCAGGCGGGCGGTTTCGACGACGGTGACGTCCACGTCGCGGCCACGGGCACCGGCGGCTACCTCCAGCCCGATCCAGCCGGCGCCGACGACGGCCAGTGTCGCCCCCGGGCGCAATACCGCACTCAAGGTCGCGGCGTCGTCGATCGTGCGCAGGTAGTGCACCCCAGCCGCATCCGATCCGGGGATCGGCGGCCGCCGCGATGAGGACCCGGTGGCCAGCAGCAGCTTGTCGTAGCCGACCGTGCTGCCGTCGGGAAGTGCGAGCGTGTGTTCGGCGGGGTTGAGGGCGCTGACTTCGGTGCCCAGCCGCACCTCGACGTTGTGGTCGCGATACCAGGCCGCCGGATCGACGGTGAAGTCATCGAGAGTCTTCCTGCCCGCGAGGTACTCCTTGGACAGCGGCGGACGCTCGTAGGGAAGCCGGTCTTCGGCGGCGAACAACACGACATGGCCGTCAAAGTCATTGTCCCGCAAAGCTTCAGCGGCCTTGGCGCCGGCCAGCCCACCGCCGACGATCGCGAATGTGGACGACGTGGTCATGCCAACTCAGCCTACTCGCCCGACAGCATTTGCTTCAGTTTCCGGGCGTTACGTACCGCATGACCACCGAGATCGTTGTTGAAGTAGACAACGACCCGGTGCCCGTCCCGATCCCACTCGCGGATCTGCTGTGCCCATCTCTGCAACTCGTCGTCGGAATAGCAGCCCGCGTAGATACCGCCTTCGCCCGGGCCGTGCATGCGAACGTAGACCAGGTCGCTGGTGGCGACCTGCCTGCAGGTCAATCCGGGACCGCTCATCACCACATAGGCGGCCCCGTGCCGTTCCAGCAGCTCATACACCGCAGGCACATCCCACGAGGGGTGGCGCAGCTCCATCGCCACCCGGATCTGGCGGGGGAGCTGCGACAGGAACCCGGTCAGCAGTTCGTCGTCGCGTTCGAGGGCGGGATGCGGCTGAACCAGCAGCGCTTCGTTGTGCGCGTCGAACACTTTCCAATACTCCTCGAACCTCGGTGTCCAGCTCTCCGGCGAGCGCAGCCGCCGATAGTGGGTCAACCCGCGGTGCGCCTTGACCGACATGGTGAAACCGTCGGGCATCTGGTCGCGCCACCCGGTGAACGTGGTGTCAGCGGGCCAGCGGTAGAAGCTGCCGTTGAGTTCGACGGTGTCGAATTCGCCGACGTAGTGGGCCAGTCGGGATTTCGCCGGTGTGCCGCGGGGATAGAGCACATCGGTCCAATGGTCGTATGACCAACCCGAGGTGCCGATCCTGATCATGTGCCATCGCTAGGGGACGTCCGTGTACCGCAGGGTGTAGCCCTCGGCCGAGAAGGTGAAACCTCGGCCGGACAACTCCCGCACACACGACACCCCGGACTGCTCCTGGACGTTGCAGCGGAATCCGGCCACCGCCAGCACCTTCCCGAATGGCAGCACCACGGCGGCCGGTTGCGCGAATTCGGGCTGTGCCAGGTTGGCGAACTGGGCGTCGTTGGCCCGGTCCAGCACAAGGGCATTCGGTGCCGCCGTGCCGCCGGCGGGGTCGGGCACCTCTTCGGGTGCTCCGGTCACAGCCATCGACGAGGTACCGCCGGCGGCTTGGCAGCCGGCCCGTTCGCGGGGCAGGATCGCGCACTGCCAGCGTCCGCTCGGGGTGCTGAAGTAGTAGGCCTTGCGGCCGTCGACCTCGAGCAGGTAGTCGGCAGCGTTCACCAGGTGCGCGGTACCGAACACCGGTGGTGCCGTGGTGGTGCTCGTGGGTGCCGGCGGCGCGGCATCATCGGTGTTGACAACGGTTCCCGACGCGCATCCGGAAAGCGCGATCGCGGCGGCGCCAAAGATTGCACAGCGGATGAGGCAAGCCTTCACGACGCAAGACCCTAGCCAATCGAGGTACCTACCCGGGCGGTAGCGTCGGGTTTTCGGCTGCTGTGGCGTTCACATCGTGACGCACACGTCGGCGCCCAGTAACAGCACCGGCCACAACAGCGTCACCTGACCGAAGGCCACCAGATCGGCACCGGCCGGGAACTTGGTCAGCAGGCTCGCCTCGATGAGCTGGACCTGCTCGGGATGGAAGAACGTCCAGACCAGGCCGATCACCAGGTACGGCAGGGACAACCACATGAGGGTCTCGAGCAGCTGCTCGACGCTGAGCTTGTAGCTCAGGGCGCGGCGGATCCGGTCCATCAGATCAGCGCCTTGCCGGCGGCCACACGCCGGCGGACGTCGGCGAGCAGCAGGTAACTGCCGCCCTGTCGGATGAACACCGGCAGGAAGCGGTTGCCGAAAGCCACTGTCCAAAACAGCCATTCGAACAGGCGCTGTCGGCGCGGGCCCCAGCCGAAGCCGACGGCATTGCGGAACACCGGGGCGAGAAAGCCGACCGTGAGGAATTTCAGCAGCGGCCGAAACGGTATCCGCAGCAAGGGGTTGATCATTCTCAGGTCCACCAGATCGTGCAGGTACGTCCTGACGACGTCATCCATCTCCACTTGGGCACAGGCGGCGTCCCAGTACGTGTCGAACTCCGGCCGTGTCGCGGGCCACTGTTCGGGGCTGACCTGCAGGGTGGTGCCCAGTGTTGCCGCGGATTGGTAGAACTGCTCTGCTTGGGCGTTTGTCATCTCGCCTCGCAAGAGCTGGTAGACATCCTCCAACCCGACGAACAGGCAGGCCGCCACCCACAGCTGCAGGTTGCGGTCGAACGCGTTGTACTGCACGGGACTTGTGGGTCCGGACCGGACCTGCCGATGCGCGGCGTCGACGGCGTCGCGGAACGCCGCACGGTCCTCGGGTTTGCCGAGGATGGCCACCGCCAGGTAGCTGAGGGTGGTGCGGGCCCGCTTCCACGGGTGCTTGAGCAGGTTGCCGGAATCCACGGTGCTCTCGACGACTCCGTAGCCGACACCCGGCGCGGCCAACTGCATGATCACGTTGGCCGCGCCGGCGGCGAACCCCCACAGGTCCATCGCGTCGGCGATGGTGACGTCCTCGTCGGACCAACGTGAGGTGCGCCGGGTGATCGAGATCCGGTTGGCGGGGGTCGAAATCATGCGCCGTCTCCTCGTCAGCTCATGCACACGTTGGTGAACAGCAGCACGGGCCAGGAGACGATGGAACCCAGGAAGGACACCGTGGCGTCGGCGCCGTGCATGCCGGCCAGGTGCCCGGTGTGGGTGAGCGACCAGACCAAACCGATCAGCAGATAGGGAACCGCCAGGATGATGGCGGTGCCGATCCACTCGGCGATGGTCATCTGGAAGCCGAGAATCTTGCGTACTGCGGTCAGCATGGAAAAACGCGCCCCCGTCGTTGTCAGGCGGGCTCTATGTTAATGGTGATTCTGCTCGGCGTCCCGGAAATTACTTGGGCGGCAGGCTCTTGGCGTACTCGATTCCCCGGGCGACCCACGATTGGAGTTGGCGTTTGGTCTTCACGCCGGGGCCCGCGATCCGCAGCCATCCCCGCATCTCCCGGCCGCCCATCATCATCGGCTCGACGTGGTCGCGTTGCAGCAGCTTGTCGCTGTCGCCCCGCGCCACCCGCACCATCAGGCCGCCTTCCCGGGTTGCCGCGACGGCCATGTTGCCGTTGATCAGGAACGCCAATCCGCCGAACATGCGCTTCTCGTCGATACCGCTTTCGGCTGCCGCCAGCTCCCGGATGCGGTCGGCCAGATTCGGATCGAAGGCCATGTCAGTCGAGGTCGATGCGGAGGGTGAGCAGGTCGGTGCCCGCGGCACGGACCACCGCACTGTTGAGCGTTGGCAGCTCTTTCAATCGTGCGACCGGGTCGTCGTCGGGCAGCAGGTGCGCGGTCCCACTGCGCCAGTGCCCGTTGATGCGGACTCGCACAGCGGGGTTGGCCCTGATGTTGAGCACATAGTGCGACCGGTCGCCGTGTTCGGAGACCATCCAGAACTGGTCACCGATCACCCTGCCGCCGACGGCGGTGTGCCGTGGCCGGCCGGTTTTGCGACCGATGGTCTCCAGCATGGTGACGGGCAGCCGGCGGCCGATGGGGTTTACGAGGCGGCGTTGGGTGCCGTGGACGATGCGCCGCTTGAGATCACGAAGATCGATCATGAGGCAACCCTAGCGAGGCTTACCTGAACAGGCCCTTCCGATCGCACCGTCGGCGGCCAGGGTCAGCCCAGGATGGGGAAGCGCCGCTGCGAAGCCAGCCGGTCGAGTGCGGTCTGCATGACGGTGCGGATATGGGCGTCGACCTCGTGGATATCGGGGTCGGTGCCGAATCGAGCGGTGATGTCGATCGGCGGCAGGACTTCGGTGATCACCTTGGTGGGCAGCGGCAGGTTGGGCGGCACGATGACACTGAGGCCGAACGGGATGCCGATGCTCACCGGAAGGATGTCCAGTCGGAAGCGGGGCAGCCCGAGCCGCTTGGCGAGCCGGTGGCCTCGGGTGAGGAACAGCTGGCTTTCCTGGGCGCCGATCGAGACGGTGGGCACGATCGGGACACCGGCGGCGAGTGCGGTACGCACGTATCCGGTCCGCCCGTTGAAGTCGATGGCGTTCGCTTCGGCGGTAGGCCGGTAGGCGTCATAGTCGCCGCCGGGAAACACCAGTACGAGAGCACCCGAATGCAGGGCCGCCGCGGCGTTCTCGCGGCTGGCGTGGACGATCCCCAGCCGCCGCAACAGCGCCCCGGTGGGTCCGAGCAGCACACCGTAGTGAGCGAGCGTGTACAGCGGACGCTCATACCCGAAGTGCCGGTAATACGCCGGAGCGAAGACCAGCACATCGGGTGTGAGCATGCCGCCGGAGTGATTGGCGACGACGAGGGCAGCGCCGTCGCCAGGGATGTTTTCCAGGCCCCGCACCTCGGAACGGAACCACCACTTGACGATCGGGTCGGCCAGGGATTTCACCTGCCGGGCCACGTCAGGGTCCCACTGGTCGAGCTCGGTTCCGTCCATCATGGCCAGATTGACCCGAATGCCGGACGGATAAACCGCCCGCCCGTCGTTACGCGGCGATCGACGCGTCCTCGCGGATCGGTTCCAGCGCCGCGGCGATGATGTCGGCGACATCGGTCATCGGTTTGACCTCCAACGCTTCCAGCACCTCGGCCGGGACCTCATCCAGATCGGGCTCGTTGCGTTGCGGGATGAAGACCGTCTTCAGCCCGGCGCGCTGTGCGGCGAGCAGCTTCTGCTTCACGCCGCCGATCGGCAGCACCCGGCCGTTCAGCGTGACCTCGCCGGTCATGCCGACATCGCCGCGCACCTGCCGCCCGGTGGCCATCGACACCAGTGCCGTGACCATCGTGACGCCGGCCGACGGACCGTCCTTGGGCACCGCGCCCGCGGGCACGTGCACGTGGATCTGGCGGTCCAGCGCCTTCGGGTCGACCCCGAGCTGTTCGGCGTGGGCCCGCACATAGGACAGCGCGATCTGCGCCGACTCCTTCATCACATCGCCCAGTTGCCCGGTGAGCTTCAGGCCTGGCTCTCCGTCGTTGGCGTTGGCCTCGATGTAGAGGACATCGCCGCCCAGCCCGGTGACGGCCAGACCCGTCGCCACACCCGGCACCGCGGTGCGCTCGGTGGATTCGGGGGTGAACCGTGGACGACCCAGGTACTCAACGAGATCCGGCTCGTCGATGGCCACCGGTTCGTCGCTGGAGTCGAGCTTCGTCGTCACCTTGCGCAGCGCCTTGGCCAGCAGCCGCTCGAACTGGCGCACGCCCGGCTCGCGGGTGTAGTCGGCGGCGATCTTGCGCAGCGCCGCGTCGGTCACCGTCACCTCGGACTCGGTCAGGGCCGCGCGTTCGGCCTGCCGGGGCAGCAGGTAGTCCCGCGCGATCGCGACCTTGTCGTCCTCGGTGTAGCCGTCGATCTGTACCAGTTCCATCCGGTCCAGCAGGGCTGAGGGGATGTTCTCGATGACGTTGGCCGTCGCCAGGAACACCACGTCGGACAGGTCCAGGTCCAGATCCAAGTAGTGGTCGCGGAACGTGTGGTTCTGCGCCGGGTCCAGCACCTCCAGCAGCGCGGCCGACGGGTCGCCTCGGTAGTCCGAGCCCACCTTGTCGATCTCGTCCAGCAGCACAACGGGATTCATCGAACCCGCCTCGCCGATCGCCCGCACGACGCGACCCGGCAGCGCACCGACGTAGGTGCGCCGGTGACCCCGGATCTCGGCTTCGTCGCGGACGCCGCCCAGGGCCACGCGCACGAACTTGCGCCCCAGTGCTCGGGCCACGGACTCACCCAGCGACGTCTTGCCGACCCCGGGCGGACCGGCCAGCACCATCACGGCGCCCGACCCGCGGCCGCCGACGATCGCCATGCCGCGCTGGGCGCGACGCGCCCGCACGGCCAGGTACTCGACGATGCGGTCTTTCACGTCGTCCAGCCCGTGGTGGTCGGCGTCCAGGATCTCCCGGGCACCCTTGAGATCGGCCGAGTCCTCGGTGCGCACATTCCACGGCAGGTCCAGCACGGTGTCCAGCCAGGTGCGGATCCAGCCGCCCTCGGGGCTCTGGTCGCTGGACCGTTCCAGCTTGCCGACCTCGCGCAGTGCGGCTTCACGCACCTTCTCGGGCAGGTCGGCGGCCTCGACCCGGGCCCGGTAATCGTCGGACCCCTCCGGTTCGCCCTCACCCAGTTCCTTGCGGATGGCCGCCAGCTGCTGGCGCAGCAGGAATTCCTTCTGCTGCTTGTCCATGCCGGCGCGGACGTCCTCGGCGATCTTGTCGTTGACCTCGACCTCGGCCAGGTGTTCACCGGTCCAGTCGATCAGGAGCCGCAACCGCGCGGCCGCGTCCTCGGTCTCCAGTAGTTGCCGTTTCTGTACGTCGGTCAGGTACGAGGCGTACCCGGCGGTGTCGGCCAGTGCGGACGGGTCGGTGATCTTGTTCACCACGTCGACGATCTGCCAGGCTTCCCGGCGCTGCAGCATGGCCAGCAGCAGCTTCTTGTACTCGGCAGCCAGGGCCTTGGTCTCGTCGGTCGCGGTGTCGGTCTCGGCGGCTTCCTGCACCTCGACCCACAGGGCCGCGCCGGGCCCGGTGGTTCCGGAACCGATGTGGGCGCGGTGTTCACCGCGGACGACGGCGGCTTCGGCGCCACCGGGCATGCGCCCCACCTGCACGATCGACGCGATCACCCCGTGGGTGGGGTAGCGATCGTCCAGGCGCGGGGCGATCAGCAGTTTGCCGGATTCGCTGGCCTGGGCGGCGTCGACCGCTGCCCGGGCGGCCTCGTCCAGCTCGACGGGCACCACCATTCCGGGCAGCACGATCGGCTCACTGATGAACAGGATGGGCACAACACTCGTCGTAGCGCTTGATTCGGACATCAAACCTCCAAAGTTCAGTCTGATGGGCTCAACCTTGACGGGCTCGCCTTTGTTCCCGGTAGGCCTGGGAGGTTCGCCGGCCCGCATGGACTGCGACACGTCGATGACCAGCGTCACGACCGCGCGGTTGCGGGGGATGCGAATGTCGCGGGTGGGCCCGGCCGGTGTAACTCACAGGCCCAGCACGGTCTTGGCAATGACGAAGTAGATCATCAAGCCAGTGGCATCGACGAACGTCGAGATGAACGGATTGGAGAACACCGCAGGGTCAGCACGAATAGCGCGGGCCAGCAACGGCATTGCACCGCCGACCGTGGCGGCCATGGTGCACAAGCTCACGAACGTCAGCCCGATCACCATGCCGATGTCGCGGCCATAGACGATGGTGGTCACCACGAACGCCAGCGAGCCGAGCAACACGCCCAGCGACAGGCCCACGCGGAACTCCCGAAACAACACCTTGCCCAGGTCTCGTGGCCCGACATCGCCCAGAGCCAATGCACGGGTTACCGTCGTCGCGGCCTGGTTCCCGGTGTTCCCACCAGTGCCGATCAGCAGCGGCACAAACAAGGCGAGTGTCACCACCTGCTCTAATGTGGCTTCGAACACTTCGAGGACCTGCACAGTGAGCGTAGCGCCGACAGCCAGCACAAGCAGCCACACCACCCGCGACCGGACCAGGCTGGCGACCGAGGCGGTCAGATAGGGCCGGCGCAGCGGTTCGGTACCGCTGATGCGGGCCTGGTCCTCGGAATCGGCGTTCTCCAGAATCGCCAACGCGTCGTCAACGGTGAGGATCCCGACGAGTCGGTTCTCATTGTCGACGATGGGCAGGGCAAGGAGCTTGAGGCCGGCGCAGCGGCGAGCGGACTCTTCGGCATCGTCGGTAGCCCGCATGCTGTGGGGCCGCTGCATCAGGTCACCGATAGCGGTTTGCTGGGGTGCCGTCATCAGATCACGTAGGCTCACGATGCCCACCAGGATCCGTCGGGTGTCGGTGACCGGCAGCGTATATACGGTTTCGGCGTCCCCGAGGTGGGCCTGCACCCGGCTCAATGCTTCGGTGGTCGACATGTCGGGGCGGACGGCGACGAACTCGGGGCTCATCCGCCGCCCGATCGAACCCTGCGGATAGCCGAGGATGGTCGCGGTCAGGTCTCGTTCGGGCGCCGGGAGCGCTTGCATGAGCCGGCGCGCGACCTTCGCCGGCAGCTCATCGAGGAGTTCGACGCGATCATCGGGGTCCAGGTCGGCGAACAGCGTGGCGACATCGTCGTCTTGGAGGGCACCGACGAGATCGCTTTGCAGGCTGGCATCGAGATTCTCGAACACTTCGAGAGCCTGATCCTTGCTCAGCAGCCGGTACAGCACGGCTCGACGCTTGGAATCCAGGCGCTCCAGGACGTCGACGATGTGTGACGCAGTCAGCGGCCGCACCATCGACGTCAGCGCTGACAGATCAAGATCGTCGGCCATTGCCCGTTCAATCGCCTTGGTCATCGCATCACGATCGGTGTTGTCGATCTCGCTCGTCGGCACCTCAGACATGCCCACCCCACATTCGCGTCCCGTGCGAACTCGACACCACGAGACCGTTACCAACCCCCGCTGGGGCCGAGTCAAACAACCTAGCCATCGAATCCTCCAATCACACTGCGCACCAACGACATCAGTGCGTGTCCCACAGCCGTTGTGGGATAGTCGCGGGACCCCCGTCGACGCCGGGCATGTCAAGTGCGGCCACGCAGCAACCTCCCGCACTTTCCCAGGGGGCGCACCATCCAGACAGCCAAAACCAGCTCGACGGTCTGCAACCGTTCAGGCCACGGTCAGTGCGACGTGAAGCCAACCTGATTCGTGAGGGCGGTCCGACCAAGCGCCCCGATACTGTCGCTCGGCATGTGCCACTCACCTCGCTTCCGCATTACCGGCCGCACCCGCAGAATGCGTGCGGCCCCGCTCATTAGACCCGGCCCACAGACAACGGTCAAACGCTTGCACGAGTGGGAGATCTGCGCCTGCCTGGCCGACAAGCACGGCAGAGGAACGACCGCACCCATTGGCCTGACGTGAGAATCCCGGACGGCGCGGGCCGAAATCTGCACCGGTTCCGCGTAGCATCCCAGGCATGAACCGGGGATTCGTCGTGACGTTCGCGGTCGGTGTGATCGTGGCACTGTTCGGGCTGATCTGGGCGCTGCAGGGTTTCGGCGTGCTGCAGGGCAGTCCGATGAGCAACACCACCACGTGGTCGGTCATCGGGCCGATCACCGCGGTGATCGGTGTCGTGATCTGCGTGGTGAGTTGGCGCAAGCTCTCGGCCAAGTGACCGCAGGTGTCTAGGCCTGGGTCACGGTGAAGTTCACCGAGTGCCATCCGGTGGCGCCGTCGGGCACGGTGGGGGCCTGGTCTGAGGTCTGGACCGTCCCGGTGTTGTCGGTGGCCCGCACCGTGATCGTGTGCCGGCCGGGGACGGCGGCCTGCCAATCGAAGCTCCACAGCCGCCACGTCTGGTTGGAGTAGGCATCCCCGAGTTGGGCGGATTGCCATGGGCCGTCGTCGATTCGGACTTCGATGGCACGGACGCCGCGATTCTGTGCCCACGCGACTCCGCCGAACGTCGTCGGTCCCACCGGCACCGTCTGGCCGTTCTTCGGCACGTCGATTCGCGACTCGGTCTTGATCGGCCCGCGCGGCGCCCAGCCCTGTCTGGTCCAATACGCCTCGGCGCGGTCGAACCGGGTCAGTTCCAGGTCGGTGACCCACTTGGTGGCCGACACGTATCCGTAGAGTCCGGCCACCACCAGCCTGGCGGGATAGCCGTGTTCGACCGGTAGTGGTTGTCTGTTGAGGCCGACGGCCAGCAGGGCGTCGCCGCCTACGGCGAGAGCTTCCGCCGGGGTGCCCACGGTGAACCCGTCGACCGCAGTGGACAGCACCATGTCGGCATCCGGGTGCACGCCGGCGGCCCGCAGTAGATCCGCCACCCGGTAGCCCGTCCACATTCCTGTCGAGATGAGATTGCCCCCAACCGGATTCGAGACGCAGGTCAGCGTGATGGCCTTTTCGATCACCTCGAAGCGGTCCAGGTCGGCGAAGCTGTAGGTGATCTCTCGGTCCACCATGCCGTGGATGCGAAGCCGCCACTCGTCGCGGCTCAACTGTGGCACGGTAAGTGCGGTGTCGACACGGTAGAAGTCACCGGCATCGGTGATGAAGCTGGGCAGGGCAACGTTTTTCGGCTGTGCACCCGGCGGTATCGGGGGAGCGGGAACGCGGGGTGGAGGGATCACCGAGGTGTCGCGCTCGGCTGCCACGGAACTGGTCAACCGGTCGATGACGACGCCCATGAGCCCACTGGCCACCCCGAAACCCAGCAGGCCGGCCGTGGTGAGCCAGGTCCGTCGGGTGACGCCGAACTCGTCACGGGTGTCGGGCTGGTCATCGGCTGGGGCCGTCCAGCGCCGCAGCGCCAGCATGCGCAGCACCGCCATGCCTGCCGCGGTGCCCACCACGGTGGGAATGACGTCGAGCGGGGAGGCACCCGGACGCGAGAGCACGGCAACGCAGGCGAGCAGGCCGGCGACGCCGAAGATCGCGTTGCCGATCGGGCGGGCCCGGGTTTCGTATGTCGCAGCCAGAGCGGCGATGACGGCGATCACCACCAGGACGACGACAGCCAGAAAGAGCTTGTCCAGACTGCCGAGTGCTTGTATCACAAACTCTTTGACGGGCCCCGGTGTCAGGTCGACGACTGCCGCTCCGACCGCGTTGCGCGGCTCGGCGTGTGGCGGAAACGGAATGGCCACGACCTGGGCCACACCGAGCGACACCGCGGCCGCGGCGACTCCGCCGAGCATCCGCGCGTTGGGTGACGCACCCGCCGAGGACTGAGCCATCGGTACAAACCTACTCCGCGCATAGGCAGGGAGCCTGCCGTTGGGGTTGACGACAGGCTCCCTGGATGGGTGGATCTCTAGGTGGCGGACTGCGCGCCCAGCACCCGCTGGATGTCGGGCTTCATCTGCTGCAGCTGCTGTCCCCAGTAGCCCCAGGAGTGCGTACCGCTGGCGGGGAAGTTGAACACCCCGTTGGTGCCGCCGGCGGCGATGTAGTTGTCCCGGAAGGTGACGTTGGTGCGCAGGGTCAACCCTTCGAGGAACTGGGCTGCCATCAGGTTGCCGCCGTTGGTTCCGGCGTCGAGGTCCGACGGGGTCCCGGTGCCGCAGTAGATCCAGAGGCGGGTGTTGTTGGCGACCAGCTGGTTGATGTTGACCATCGGGTCGTTGCGCTTCCATGCCGGGTCGGTCGACGGTCCCCACATGCTCTCGGCGCTGTAGCCGCCGGCGTCGTTCATCGCCAGCCCGATCAGCATCGGCCACCATCCTTCGGACGGGTTCAGGAAGCCCGAAAGCGTTCCGGCGTAGATGAATTGCTGCGGGTGGTGGATCGCGTAGGTCAGGGCCGCGCTTCCGGCCATCGAGATGCCGACGACGGCGTTGCCGGTCTGGGACACGCCGCGGTTGGCTGCCAGCCAGGTGGGCAGCTCGCTGGTCAGGAAGGTCTCCCACTTGTACGTGTAGTCCTGACCGTTGCCCTTCGAGGGCTGGTACCAGTCGGTGTAGAAGCTGGACTGTCCGCCGACCGGCATGACCACCGACAGGCCCGAGTCGTTGTACCACTCGAAGGCCGGGGTGTTGATGTCCCAACCGTTGTAGTCGTCCTGGGCGCGCAGGCCGTCGAGCAGGTAGACCGCGTGCGGACCGCCGCCCTGGAACTGGACCCGGATGTCGCGGTTCATCGACGGCGAGAACACGTCGAGGTATTCGACCGGAAGGCCGGGACGGGAGAATGCGCCAGCGGTCGCCGAACCTCCTGCGAAACCGATCAGCGCGGGCAGGGTGGCGGCTGCCATTGCCCCCGCCGCCAGTCGGCGCGTCCACGCTCCGCGAATCTTGTTGAGGAACCTCATAACGGCAACCAACCGTCCTTTCTGCACGTGTCTCAAGCAGTTTGCCGCTTGCCTCGGTAGTGAATCACGCGCCTCATAAGTCACAGGCGTAACAACACCGAACGCGCAGATCGCGGTTTGCTAACGGTTGGAACTCGGCGCCGAGACCCGCGGTGCCGACAGCGCCCGCTGGACGTTGACCTTGCGCTCCTCGATCGCCCGGCCGATGTCCTGCATCAGCAACGGGTTACGCATCACCAGTGTCTCGATGTGTTCCCGTTCCACCCGCACCACGGTGACCTCGTCCAGCGCCGTGGCCGATGCTCGCACCGGCTCACGGGTCAACGTCGACTGGCCCAGGTAGTCACCGCGTTCGAGGATGCGCAGGCTGACCGTCGCGCCGTCCTCGGTGGTGGCGGACAATCGGATCCGGCCGCTGATCACGAACATCATGGAGGTGGGAACCTCGCCGGGTTGCTGCATGGGTTCACCGGTGCCGTAGCGGACCACTCTGATGTAGGGGGTCAGCAGCTCCTCGTCGGTCCGCCCGATACGGAGGGACTGGCGCAGCACTTCGCCTGCGTCCTGCTCGATTTCGGCCGTCGGGAACCCGTCGGCAGCGTCGTCGAGGTGTAGCTCGGCGCGACGCGACGCGTACCAGGTCCAGCGCAGGAATGTCGACCGTGCCGCGGCGTCGTCACTGGGGCCGCGCAGCGGGATCGTCGTGGTGTATTCCCCTGCGGCACCTTTGGCGACCGATGGTGTGGCCCCTGCCCGCAGCTGCGGCAACCGCTCGGCGACCTCGGTCAGGACCGCACTGACGGTGTCAGGTGAGTCCGATGTCGAGAACATCGTCACGAGGTTGATCGAATGGTTGTCGCGCGGCAGGCTCAGGTTGATGAACCATTCCGTGGCCAGCAGCGAGTTCGGCAGTACGTACACTCCGCTTCCGGAGTCGAGATGCGTTGCCCGCCAGTTGACTTCGACAACGCGGCCGCCGGGGATCCAGCGGGTCTCCACGCGGTCGCCGAGCTGGAACGGCTGCTCGAAAAGCACCAGCAGCCCGGAGATGATCTGGCCGACCGAGTTCTGCAGAACCAGGCCGAGGACGATGGAGCCGACTCCCAGGGCGGCGAACAGCCCGCCGATGTTGGCTCCCCAGATCCAGGCGAAGATCAGGGCGATGCCGACGGCGATCACCACGAACCGTGCGACATCGAGGAAGATCGACGGAACCCGGCTACGCCAACTCCCCTCGGGAGCGCCTTGGAAAATCGTCGCATTGAGACCGGACAGCAGCAGCATAAGGACGACGAACCCGAAACCCGTTGCCACCACCCGCACGGGCGTCGCCTCGGTGGTGATCTCGGTCGCCTTGATCAGCAGAACCAGCAGCGCTCCCAGCGGCAGCACATAGTTCCGGATCAGGCTGACCGGGCGGGCCAGATAGCTGCGCCGGCGCACCAACGCGTTGTGAACCTCGGTGAGGGCGACCAGGGCCACCGGAAGCCCGACCGCGACGACGACGGACCACCAGAACCACGGGGTGGCGAGGATGTCCCGCATCATTGGTGCTCCGTGAGTCGCCACACGGGTTCATCGCGGCCGTCCACCGCAATGTCGCCCGCCGGGGTGAACTGTTTGGAGCTCTGCATGGTCTCGAAGACCCGGGCGGTGACATAGATCCCCGGTTGCGAGAAGCCGCTCTGCACCTGGTAGGCCAGGTTCACCGCGCCGCCCCACATGTCGTAGGCCATGTTGGTGCGGCCGACCAGCCCGCTGGTCACCGTGCCGGTATTGATGCCTGCCCGTAGTTGCAGCTGGTTGCCGGTCTCGCCGTTGAACCGTTCGACGATGCGCTGCATCTCGATGGCGAAGTCGACGGTTCTTCGCACGTTGTCCAGGCGCGGCACGTTCAGTCCGCAGCTCGCCAGGTAGCCGTTGTGCAGTGTCCGTACCTTCTCCACGCCCAGGTTCTCGGCCGCCGCGTCGAACTGCCTGACCAGCCGATTGACGATCGACAGCGACTCGTCGGAGCTCAGGTCGTTGGCGAGGCGGTCCAGGCCCGCGACGTCGGCGAAGATGACGGTGACGTCCTGGTGGTCCTGGGCGATGGTTTCCTCGCCTTCGCGATATCGCGCCACCACCGTCTCCGGCATCAGCGTCAGTAAGAGCCGGTCGTTCTCCTGGCGCTGCTCGTTGAGCAGGTCTTCCTTGATCCGGAGGTTGCGGCTCATCTCGTTGAACGCGTTGCTGAGATCCCCGAACTCGTCTCGCGACGTCACCGGCAGGGTGATGTCGTAGTCTCCGCCGCTGATGCGGTGCGCGCCGGCCTCGAGGCGGCGAAGCGGCCGCACGAACACCCGTGCGAGCAGCATCGCGGCGATACAGACGATGAAGATGATCACCGCGGTGGACAACACCAGAGTGCGGGTGAATGCCGATACCGGTGCGAACGCTTCGGCCGTGTCGATCTTCGCCACGATGGTCCAGTTCAGTTTCGGCAAATCGACCGGGGCATACGCCTGCAGGGTATTGCGGCCCTCATAGTCCCGGCCGATCAGGGTGCCGCTGCGCCCCTGGAGCGCCAGTTGTGCCGACTGCGTCGCAACCGGCTGCACCAATGTGGTGCCGCCCTGCTGGATCGCCCGCTCGGCCACCTCGGCCGGCGTGCCCGCAGCCACGGCTTCCCGCAGGTAGGCCTGTGGATCCTCGACGAACAAGCGCGAGTCCGACCTCATCAATCCGTCGGGCCCGACGATTATGGTCTCGCCCGTCTGGCCGAGGCCGGCGGCCTCCCAGTGTGAGTTGAAGGTCATCGCCCGGTTGAGGTTGGCGATCGGCAGTTGCAGCGCCAGGACCCCTTGGATGTCGGCCGCGGGTCCGACCGGTGAGACCAGCCAGGCCGCGGGCTGCGCGGCCGGCTGGTATTTGCCGAAATCGGTGACTGCAACGTAATCGAGTGAGTTCGAGTCGAGCGCTTCGTGGAAGGCTTCGCTCAGGTTGCTTCCGCGGTAGGGGCCGTTGACGATGTTGGTGCCCAGGTCGGCGCCCTTGTACGCCGAGTAGACGACGTTCCCCTTGGCGTCGATCAGCAGGGCATCCTCGAATTGGAACCGTTTGACGATCTCCCGGAAGTACGGGTTGAACCGGGCGTTGGCGGCCGTCCATGCGCTGCCGTCGTGTGCGTCGTCGGTGTCGAGAGCGGCTTTACGGTTTGCCGCCGAGGCGGTGTAGTGCGCCTGCAGGTAGCGCTGCGGAGTCGACCGCGGCAGGAGTGCCTGTGCCTCGCCCCCGTCGCCGTTGCCATCGGGAAACGCCTCGGCGTAGTAGCTGCTGACCGACTGCTGATCTTGCGGGCTGACCTGGGCATCGGCCAACTCGGCGAACCCGGCGCTGAAGGCACGCATGGCATCACCGGCCGTGGCGCCGCGGGTGTAGATCACCAGCGAGTTGGTCAGGTTTCGTACCGTGACCTGTAGCTGGCGTGCTTGGGAGCCGCGGATTTCGGTGAGACGTTCAAACACCGACTCGCGCAGCGATTCGCGCCCGGACTGGTAGCCGATGAAGCCCACCACTGCGGCCGACAGCACGCTGGTGAGCAGCAACATCACCAGCAGTTTCGATTGAATGCCGATCCGCGACACGGCCCGTCGTCGCGTGGGTTTGCGTACCGGCGGTGGGTCGCCCGGCAGGGCGGCGTCAGCGGAGGTGATCGGCGGCGGCCCGATCGGTGGCGGCGGCATGGAATCCCTTCGGGTTGTTTTCGCTCGCAGCGCATCGGCGACTGGGGTATACCCGGCAAGGCTCTCACGCTACCGACCGTGTCGAATGTGGCGCGTGTGATTCGCGGACCTCCCGACGTGGCGGGGCGGAGCCGACCGACTATGGTCTGCTCTTGATGTCACTGCTGCAACGACTCGGAGTTGGCCGGGCGACCGCCGGTGTCCCGGCCGGTCGGCTGCAACGCTGGGAAGCCGCCACCGAATGGCCGCTGGCCGGCGTGGCAGTGATCTTCCTCGCGGTCTACTCGGTGCAGGTACTGGCCCAGACCACCGGTGCTCTGCACCGGGCCCTCAGCCTCACCGACGCGGTGTTGTATCTGGCCTTCGTGGTGGATTACGTGGTTCGCCTGTGGCTCGCTCCCAACCGGGGCCGGTGGTTTGTTCGCCACCTGCTCGATCTGGCCATCGTGGTGCTGCCGATGTTGCGACCGTTGCGGTTGTTGCGGCTGATCGTGCTGCTCAAGGTGATGCAGCGGGCTGTCGGTCGCGCGATCCGCGGCCGCGTCGTGATCTACACGGCGTGCAGCGTGACGATGCTGATCTATGTCGCCTCGCTCGCGGTCCTCGACGCCGAGCGTGGCGAGCCGACATCCGACATCAACTCGTTCGGCGACGCGCTGTGGTGGGCGATCGCCACCGTCACCACGGTGGGCTATGGGGACTACGCACCGGCGACACCGACCGGGCGGGTGATCGCAGCGTTCCTGATGCTCGGCGGGATCAGCTTGCTCGGTGTGGTCACCGCGACGCTGGCGTCCTGGATCGTGCAGCGGGTGGCCGAGGAGGACACGGCCAATCAGGCGGCGACCGCGGCCCAGATCGAGGACCTCCGCGCCGAGATCCGGCGGCTGGCCGACGCGGTCTCGGATCCGGATGCCCGGTCCGACACCCCGGCCTTCCAGGGCAGTCGGCTGAGATAGCCGGTCAGGTGGGGGCGATGACGGCCCAGGCGTGCTCGCCCACGGTGGCCCGCTCGACGACCTCGTCGGGAGGGGCACCCGCGCCGGCGATGATCCGGCCGGCGGTCAGGCCGAACTCGGCCAGTTCGAACCGCAACGGGGTGCTGCCTACGTTCAGCGCGACCACCAGCCAGTCGGCGTCTGAGTACACCTGATAGACGTAGTGTTCGTTGGTCAACCTCAGCGCGCGGGTTCGGGCGTGGTGCAACCAGGGATGGCGACGGCGCAAACCGATCAGGTGCCGGTGTAATCGCAGGACATCTGAATCCTCTGGGGGAGTGGAGAATTCCGGTCGTACGGCGTCGTCCCCGCCGCGGCGCTCCTCTTTGACGCCGCGATACCCGGCCTCGTCGCCGGCGTAGATGCTCGGGGTGCCACCGATGGTCAGCAGCAAGACCAGCGCGTGCTCGAGGTGCGCGGAATTCTGTAGCTGACTGGCGATCCGGGTGACATCGTGGTTGCCCACGAAGGTCAGCGGCACGAAGGTGTCGAGAAAATCGTTGTGCCGCTTGAGTGCCCAGTCGAGTTCGTGGAAGTTAGCGTCGTTGAGGCTGCTCCAGATCGCCTTCCACAGCTCGTACTGGGTCACCGAATCGAAACTGGTGGCATGCACCGTCGCGGAGTAGTCGCCGTGGATCACCTCGCCCACGAACCAGGCCTCGGGGAACTCCCCGCGCACCGACGGCAACACCTGTGCCCAGAACCGGTCGGGCACCGCGTACGCGGCATCGAGCCGCCACCCGTCGGCGCCGCGGCCCAACCAGTGGCGCAGCACGGTGGCCGTGTAGTCGATAACCGCGGGCTCGTCGTGGTTGAGCGCGATCAGCTCGCCGTGGCCTTCGAAGGTGTCAAAACCGTTGCCGCGGCGCCGAAACCACGATGCATCATCGTCGCGGTACCGGGCGAAGTCGGTGCCCACGTGATTGAAGACGCCGTCGAGCAGGATGCGCAGCCCACGCCGCTTGGCCTCGGCCACCAGATGGTCGAAGTCGTCGTCGTCACCCAGGCGCGGGTCGATGCGGAAGTGGTCGGTGGTGTCGTAACCGTGGGTTCTGGAGGCGAAGATCGGGCCGAGCGCGATGCCGGAGGCGCCGAGCTGCACCGCGTGGTCGAGCCAGTCGACGATCCGGCGCAGCCGGTGTTCCTCGGCGGTCGGAGGCGGTTCGGCAGGAAACGCCCCGACGAAACCCAGTGGATAGATGTGCCACCAGATGGCGTGTGCGACCCAGGCCGGCTCAGGCACGAAACTTCGCCGCGTACAGGTCTTTCATGGTCTCGGCCAGTTCTCGCGCCGGGCCGTCCACGTCGAGACCGGGGGCCACGGTGGTGATCGGCAGCGGCGCCACCGGAGCGGCCGGCGCACCCCATTCCGACAGCCAGCCGCTGAGCTGCTGGGAGGACGTGGCGTAGACGATCCGGCCCAGACCCACCCAGGCGTGGGCGGCCGAACACATCGGGCAGTGTTCGCCGGAGGTGTACACCGTGGCGCGGGCCCGGTCCTCGGGGCTCAGGTGCTCGACGGCCCAGCGGGCGATGGCGAACTCGGGATGCTGGGTGGCGTCCCCGTCCTTGACCCGGTTGCGGTCGGTGAACACTGCCGTGCCGGTGTGATCGACCAGCACGGATCCGAACGGTTCGTCACCGTTGTCAAGAGCTTCGCGGGCCAACTCGACACATTTGCGCAGCTGATCGAGATCATTCTCGGCGATGGCCACGGTGGCGAGTTTACGCCCGTGCCGATCGCGCAGCCGTCAGTCGCAACACGGTTCTGCCGCTTCGAGGCGGCAGGCGCACGAGGCGCGGACCGGGATGTCGGCCCGGGCTTGGGCCAACTCGAGTTGCTGTCCGATGATGACGGCTTCGGCGTCGCGGCCCAGCCGGCGCAGGCATTCGTGGTAGCCGTGCAGACTCCACACGTTGTTCGGATGCTGGCTGGATCGGCTCAGTGTCGGGTCCAGGCCCAGGTCTGCGGCGTAGACACGGGCGGCCTCCTCGACATGGTTCTGTTCGAGCAGCAGGGCGCCGTAGGCATGCCGGGTCGGCTGCATCCATCCCCATGGTTCGTCGTAGGGCAGGGCGTCGTCGAGTTCGATGGCTCGGCGTAGGTGGGTGAACGCCGCATCGTGATCGCCCTCCCGGTAGGCGATCTCACCGTGCAGCATCTGCTCGGCAATCGCCAGGATGTCCAGGCTGGTGTTGTTGAACAGGTAGCGCGTATCGGGGATGCGCCGGTATGCCGCCAGGAATTCGTCGCGCTCGTAACGGGCCTGCTCGATCCGACCGGTGGCGGCATAGGCGATGCCCCGGCCGTAGTGAACCGTGGCGGTGGTGGTGCAGTACAGCTCGGGATCGGCGGGCAGCGGTTCGGCGATCAGGTCGTCCCAGCGCCCGAACCGGACCAGCACGTGTACCCGCAGCGGGACGAAGGCCTCCAGCCAGTCCGCCATCGGTGGTGAGCAGATCGACAGCACCTCCGGGGTCAGCTGGTCGGCCAGCTCCTGTGCTGCTTGCAGAGCGGTCTGCGAACTGCCTTCGAACATCGCCGAATACACCACGAAATGCAGGTCGTGGGCCCGGTAGAGCGAATAGAAATTGAGTGGCCCCTCGCGGATGAGAAACTTTCTGTCGGCGTGTACCGCAGCGAGATTGGCCGTCACCGAGTTGCGGTAGTCGCCGCACAGCACGTCGATGTGGCTGGCCATGTGTTGCAGGTGCCCGGCATCGGGCACCAGCCCGCGCAACAGATCGGCGGCCCGCAGGGCGGTCTGGGGCGTCGCCGACATCTCCATGGCGTGGATGTAGAGGTGCAGGACCCCGGGATGTTGCCGTCCGGCGGCGGTGGCCAGTGCTGCGTCGAGGAGCCGTTTGGCTTCCACCACACGAGATCCCGGGGCAGGCTCACCGGTGCGTCCGTCCCACAGTGCCCACGCTGTCACGTTGAGTAGTGCGTCGGCAGCCAGTGCCTGCACGTCGATGTCGTCGGGGTGGGCGGTGGCCAGCGAGGTCATGGCGTCGGCGTAGGCGGTGTGCCCCGCGGTCAACGCGTCGGCGTCTTCGGGATCATCGGTCGGAAATCGCTTGTGCAGGGCGCTGATCAGGCTGCGTTCCAGCGACGAGGCCCGGCCCGCCGCGGCCCGCTCGAGTTCGGTCCGGGCCCGGGCCAACGATGTGCTGAGGTCGGCCGGGTCGAACGACTCCCAGGCCTTGTTGTAGTTGGGTCCCACGGCGTAGGCGATACCCCAGCGGGCGAGCGCGAATTCAGGGTCGAGTTGCAGAGCGCGCTCGAAGCACCGGATGGCCTCCTCGTGGTTGAAGGCATAGGACCAGATCATGCCTCGGTCGAACCAGATCTGCGCCGGCGGCGAGGGCGTATCCGTCGGCCGGTGGTAGGTCCCGAGCCGGTAATACGGTTCGGTCTGGGCAGGATCCGTCACGGAGCTGACGCTACTCCGGGGTGGCTCGACACCGGCGTTGCGAACATGTTCTAGTGCTGGGATGCCGGGTTACACCCATGTCGAGGGTCTCAGTTCTGCCGACGTGCAGCGTCTGCGGGAGGTATGGGCGCCGTTGGCCGATTCGGTGCGGGCGCTGATCGACGCCAGCATCCGCTCGCAGGTGGACGCCGACGAGGTCGCGGCCGTGCGGGCCCAGATCGACGATGCGACCACCCGGCTGCGGGCTGAGCAGATGGACGGGCCGTTCGGCGTCCAGTTCACCTCCGACGGAGACCGGATGCCGTGGGGCAACCCGGCGATCGGAATCCGCAATCCGATCGCACCGCCACTGGTGATGGTCAAAGAACCGGACGGTGGTGTCCGTACCGATTTCCATCTGGGGGCGGCCTACGAAGGGCCGCCGGGCCATGTCCACGGCGGCATGGTGGCCATGGTTCTCGACCACGTGCTGGGCGAGGTGGCTGCCAGCGACTCGGATCGCCCGCGGTTCACCGGCACGCTGACCATCCGTTATCTGCGGGCCACTCCGCTGGGCGAGCTGCATGCCGAGGGCCGGATCACCCGCACCGACGGAATCAAAGCCTTTGCCTCCGGCCATGTTTCCGACGCCGAAGGGATCACCGCCGAGGCTGAAGGGGTATTCATCCTGCCGAAATGGGCACGCAGCTGAGCTAGTGCGAGTCGTCGGCCGGCTCGACACGATCGATCGCGATGTCCTCGAGGCTGCGGGTGATCGTCGTCAATTCGCCGATCAGGATGCGGGCCGCCCCGTTGTCGGCCGACAGCGTCGAGGCCACGTTGTGGACGCGGCGCAGCGCGGTGGACAGTTCGGCGGTATCGAGGCTCCATGGCACGGCCGGGCTCGGCGGGGCTCCGCGCAGCGCCTCCACATAATCGTCCACCGCAGCGATGAACTCGTTGTGCAGTGCGGACGACGGATGGGTCGGCAAGCTGTTCTCCAGCGTGGTGCAGGCGCTGGTCACCGAGTTGAGCGCGGTGCGGTAGGACCGCAACCACCGACGCAGGATCGGTGGGTCCAGACTGGTCGCGCCCCACGCGGCCTCGAAGGCTGCCCGCGCGCGGAACGCCCGCTGCCAGGCCGCCGACAGGATCTCGGCCGGGTGGTCGACCTCGTGTACGAAGGCCTTGATCACCAGCGCGGCGTAGTCGATCTCGGTCATCAAGAGTTCACCGGCGCGCTGGCGCAGCCGGATCAGGGCGTGATCGGGTAGCGCCACGTGGGCCATCACGGCCAACGCGCCGCCGATCATCACCGCGAACAACCGGTCGGTGTTGCCCGACCAGGGTTCCGCGGCGCTCACCCCGACGGCGAACATCACGATCGTCCCTACCGCCGCGCCGACGGCCAGATACCCGAACTGCGCGACACCATAGGCGAGCCCGACGAACAACAGGGCACACACCGCCGAGCCGACCGGGCCGGGTTGCCAGATGAAGGTGAGGAGGGAGGCCACGACGATGCCGACGCACAGGCCCGCGATGCGCCCTGCGCACCGGGTATAGGTATGTGCCGTTTCCGGCCGCAGCACCACCACGACCGTCAGCGGCATCCAGTAGGCGTGCTCGAGCCCGCCGTACCGAGCCGCGGCGACCGCCAGGGCAGTTGTCACCGACAGCCGGATGGCGTGCCGAAGGATGGGGGAGGTCCAGGTCAGGTGGGAGCGCACCACTGCGGGCGCCGAGGCCAGCGAGCCGATCAGGTCGGGCCGGTGCAGCTGGCCGAACCGCAGTACCGCGGCTTCCCGCAACTGTTCACAGAATCGTTGTGCCAGCGCGGCTTCGGGGCCTGTGACGGCGGCTGCGGCGGTGTGGACGCGCACCAGGGCGTGCTCGGCGTCCCGTCGCGCGGTGTGACTGTGATCGGCGATCGCGTCGAGCAGCACCGCGGCGGCGGTCAGCAGTTGCGGCAGCCCGCTGCCGGCCGCGGATTCTTCCTCGGGCATGTCGTCGCGTCCGGCGGTGGCGTGCAGCGAGGCCAACGTGCCTGCGAGACGTTCCGGTAGCCGATAGCCGCCGTGGTAGGCCCGCGGCCGTTGGCTGACCTGGCTGTCGGCGAACACTTCACGCAGCCAGGTCAACGGTGCGTCGTCGACATCGGCGGCGCTGTTGGTCGCGACGTTGCGGGAATCGGTGGCCAAGGACCGGTAGGCCCGGGTGAGCCCTTCGCGCTGGGCCCGCCAGCGCCGCGGTGGCCAGACGGCGATCAATACCGCCTGCACCACGCCGGCCAGCACCACCAGGACAGGTGTCAGCAGAGCCTGGCCGACCGTCGGGGCGACCGGTGGCGCCAGGACCAGCAGCGCGCTGGCTGCCGAGGCCACCAGGCCCGCATTGGCGCCGAGCGACCACTGCATGCCTGCGGCGAAGCACCACAGCGCCACCACGGCGACGAACACCGGGCTGTGCCCGCCGGCGAGGATGCCGAGCAGTACGGCGATGGCCAGTTCGACGGAGCCGGTGACAACCAGCGGGATCCGGCCGCCGGGGCTGCGCTGCAGCGCGATCGCGCCGGCGATGACGCCACCGCTCAGTGTCCACATCGCGGTCGCACCGGTTCCCCACGCCAGGGCGACAGCTGTCACTGCCAGGACGCCGATCAGGCTGCGGGCCACCGCGCCGGCGTCGGGGGTGCTCAGCCGGAGCGCGTCGGCTGCCTGTCCACCCGTGTGCACCCCACCATTCTCTCTCGCCGCGGGCTGCCGGGGTGGCAAGCACCCACGCGTGGCGGAAATCGGTGCGCCGGTAGGTTCTCCCACCGTGGAGAAAGTCATCGTTCTGCTACGTGGGGCCCACTCGGATCAACAGTGGTGCGAGCGCCTGCGCTCCCGTGCGGCCGGCGAACTGCCGGCGCTGGGGATCGACGGCCTGGCGGTCAATGTTCGCGACGACGCGGTGCGAGAGTCGTTGATGACGCTGACCACGCTGGACCCGCCCGTGGTTGCGGTGGTGAGCCTGTGGGTTCAGCAGTACTACGGTGAGCACGTCCGGCGGGCATTGGAAGTGCTTGCGGCCGAATGTGATTCGCTGGCGGCATATCTGGTCACCGAATCGGTTCCGATGTCTGCGCCGCCCACCGCGGCGGGTGAGCGGACCGACGGCCTGGCCAATATCGCACTGCTGCGCCGGCCCGCGGACCTGGACCGGGCCACCTGGCTGCGCCGCTGGCACCTCGACCACACCTCGGTGGCCATCGAAACCCAGGACACGTTCGGCTACACGCAGAACACCGTGGTTCGCGCCCTCACCGAGGATGCCCCGGCGATCGACGGCATCGTCGAAGAGTTGTTCCGCCAGGAGGCGGTGTCGGATCTGCATGCGTTCTTCGGCGCGGCCGACGACGACGATCTTGCCGACCGCATGCGTCGCATGGTGGCCAGTACCGACGCCTTCGGCGCCAGCAGCAACATCGACACCGTGCCGACCAGTCGGTACGTCTATGTCACCCCGTTCGCCGGAGGGTAGCCCGCACCCGGTCGGCAATAGTGAAACGTGTTCTAGTTAGGCTGCAGCGGTCACGGCGCGCACCCGAGGAGTGAGAGATGACCCTGCTGATCGAGGACAACAACCGGGTTCGCACCCTTACCCTCAACCGCCCGGAAGCGCTCAACGCGTTCAACGAGGCGTTGTACGACGAGACGACGATCGCCCTGCGCGCCGCGGCCGAGGATCCCGACGTGGCGGTGGTGCTGCTGACCGGGGCCGGTCGGGCTTTCAGTGCGGGCAACGACCTCGTCGAGATGCAGACTCGCATCACCAATCCGGAGTTCACCCCGGGCGAGCACGGGTTCTACGGAATGATCGAGGTGATCGCCGATTTCCCGAAGCCGTTGATCTGTGCGGTGAACGGGGTCGGCGTGGGTGTCGGGTGCACCATCCTCGGCTACGCCGACCTCGCGTTCATGTCGTCGACGGCCCGGCTGAAGTGCCCGTTCACCAGCCTCGGGGTGGCGCCGGAGGCGGCGTCGTCGTATCTGATGCCGCGGCTGGTCGGCCGGCAGAACGCCGCCTGGCTGTTGATGTCCTCGGAATGGCTGAGCGCGGCCGAGGCTCTTGAGATGGGCCTGGTATGGAAGGTCTGTGAGCCTGACGAGCTGCTGTCCGAGGCCCGCCGCCATGCCGAAATCCTTGCAGCGAAGCCGATTTCGAGCCTGGTTGCGGTCAAGCAGGCCATGGTGGCACCGATCCGAGACCAGATCTCGGCGGCAGTGGAGCGGGAGAAGGCGTTGTTCGTCGAATTGGTCGGCGCGGCGGCCAATGTCGATGCGCTGGCGCAGTTCGCCGATCGCAAGCGTTAGCGGGTGACCCGTGAGGGGCAGCCGTTGATCTGCGGCGGGCCCCCCTCGGCCGCCTGATGGGCGGCGATGATGGCGCGGATCGTGCGTCGGCACCGTCCGCAATCTGCCCCGGCGCCGCAGGCTTCCGCCACCTCCTTGGACGTCCTCGCGCCGGCCTCGACGATTTCGTTGACGACCTGGCTGGTCGCCCCGGTGCACAGGCAGACGAACATCAGTCGTCCCGCTCGTCGACGTTCATGATGTGCGCCAATTTGCCCACGAACAGGCTCGGATAGGCGCCGAAGCCCGCCGTGGTCATCCACTCGGCAGCCGCATCGGGGTGGTCGATCCACTGCCGGGCGCTGATCTCGTCGGAGACCTCCTGCAGGATCATCACTTCCTGCCCGTCATCGAGCGCCTGGTAGACCCAGATCTTGCGGATGCCGCCCTGCTCGAAGCGGTCGAGACCGTCGTGCACCTTGCGCATCAGCGTGGGGACGTCGTCGACGGTGGCGACTGCGCCCACGATCACCCCGGCCACGTGCCCCTCCGGCGACGGCTCGGTCAGGTCGATTTTCTCGACCACTTCGCCGCCGAATATCGGCGGAATATCTTCGACGCCGGAAATATCGAACCACTCGAAAATCGCCGGGGAACTTAATACGTCGCGGATCGACCGGGCGTGCCGAATGCCAATTGTCACCAATACCCGGCCGGGCTCCCAAATTGATTTATAGAGCACCACATGATGGGCACCGATAGACAATAGACCGGACCGGTGCTTCTTCATCCATTTCCACATCTCTTCGACGTCGTCGACGCGGAAATCGCACGAGAGAATGAGCGAGTGTAAATCGTACTCACTCATCTTTACCGACCTTTCTTTTGGGGTGTGGCAAGAGATTAGCGCAGTCTAACCTTAGTTAGGACAGCCAGTCCACTCCTGGTGGCCACGCCTCGGTCCGGTTGCGTCCAAAGCTGCGCCAATGTGGCACCAACACGCCGAATTGGCCGTTAAACATTGCGCCGCGCCATGCTTTCTGCACTAGATTGGATGTGCACGACAGACGGCAACACTTGACCAGCCCTCAAGGTGCTTAGGAGTCACGATGCAAGGCGATCCGGATGTTCTGAAATTGCTCAACGAGCAATTGACAAGCGAACTCACCGCAATTAATCAGTATTTTCTTCATTCGAAAATGCAGGACAACTGGGGATTTACCGAACTGGCGGAACACACCCGTGCCGAGTCTTTCGAAGAGATGCGGCACGCGGAGACCATCACCGACCGAATCCTGCTCTTGGACGGCCTGCCCAACTATCAGCGACTGTTTTCGCTGCGGGTGGGCCAGACGCTTCGGGAGCAGTTCGAGGCCGATCTGGCGATCGAGTACGAAGTGGTGGCCCGGCTGAAGCCGGGAATCATCATGTGCCGGGAGAAGCAAGACGCTACTTCCGCGGGGATTCTGGAGAAGATCCTGGCCGATGAGGAAGGCCACATCGACTACCTGGAGACCCAGTTGGAGCTCATGGAGAAGCTCGGCGACGCGCTGTATGCAGCGCAGTGCGTCTCCCGGCCGCCGCAATAAGGACGGTCGTACCACCCGTTTCAGTCGAAGCCGCCCTGGGTAGCCGGTGACCGCCGGTTGTCCAGGGCGGTGTTCGTCACGGCTGTAACTTTCATAGCCTATCTAACGATATCGTGGTTGAACTGGCAGGCTGATGAAAGGAAGTCATGTCGAGCCCATCGACCACCGCCGAGCCGACCTCGGGTGCAGCCCTGTTGAGCGTGCGCATGCGCAATCTGGTGTTCATCGCCGTGCTGCTCGGCATGCTGCTGGCCTCGCTGAACCAGACCATCGTCGCGACGGCCCTTCCGACCGTGGTGGCAGACCTCGGCGGGGCCGGCCATCAGGCGTGGGTGGTGACGAGCTACCTGCTCGCCTCGACCGTCGTGACCGCTGTGGTCGGCAAAGTCGGCGACATCTTCGGCCGCAAGGCGGTGTACCAGGCCGCGGTGTTGTGTTTTCTCATCGGATCGGTCCTGAGCGGGCTGTCCGGTTCGATGGTCATGCTGGTGGCCGCGCGGGCGCTGCAGGGGATCGGCGGCGGTGCGATCATGGTGACTTCCTCCGCGCTGATCGCCGAGGTCATTCCGCTGCGCGATCGCGGGCGGTACCAGGGTGCGCTCGGGGCGGTTTTCGGTGTCACGACCGTGGCCGGCCCGCTGCTCGGCGGTTTCGTCACCGACCACCTCGGCTGGCGGTGGGCGTTCTGGCTGAGCATCCCGGTGGGCTTGGTTGTGCTCGTGGTCGCGGCCGCCACCATCCCGGCGCTCACCTCTCGGCCGGCCCGCCCGGTCATCGACTACGCCGGAATCGTCTGGGTCGGGATCGGGGCGTCCGGTCTCACCCTGGCCACCAGCCTCGGCGGCGAACTGGCGTGGACGTCACCGACGATCATCGGCCTGGTGTTGGGATCGGTCTTGGCCCTGGCGATGTTCGTGCGAGCGGAATTCAAGGCGGCCGAACCGATTCTGCCGATGCGCCTGTTCCGCAATCCGGTGTTCACCATGTGCTGCGTGCTGTCGTTGGTGGTCGGTTTCGCGATGCTCGGTGCACTCACCTTCATGCCCACCTTCATGCAGTTCGTCGACGGTGTGTCGCCGTCTGAATCCGGTCTGAGGACCATGCCGATGGTGGTCGGGCTACTGATCACCTCGACGGTCAGCGGCAGCCTGGTGGGGCGCACGGGTCGCTACAAGATCTATCCGGTGGCCGGGACGGCCGTCATGCTCGTCGGCTTCGTGCTGCTGTCGCGAATGAACGCCGCGACGCCGATCCCGTTGCAGTCGCTGTACTTGTTGATCCTGGGCGCCGGTATCGGCATGTGCATGCAGGTGCTCGTCCTCATCGTGCAGAACACCTCGGACTTTGCCGACCTGGGCGTGGCGACCTCCGGGGTGACGTTCTTCCGGACCATCGGAAGTTCGTTCGGTGCCGCAATTTTCGGTTCGCTGTTCGCCGGATTTCTCTCCGACCGGCTGCCGGGTGCGCTCGCGGCCAGCGGAGCCCCGCCGGTTGCGGGGGCCTCGCCCAAGGCGCTGCACGAGTTGCCGCCCGAGGTTGCCGCCCCGATCGTCAACGCCTATGCCGATGCATTGGATCTGGTCTTCCTGTGTGCCGCACCGGTGGCGCTAATGGGCTTGATCGCGGCGCTGTTCCTCAAGGAGGTGCCGTTGGTCGAGGCCGAGGCGACGCTGGCTGCCGACCTCGGCGAGGGCTTCGGCATGCCGAGCGCGGAATCCTCGGACCAGGTGCTGGAGACGGTGGTCAGCCGCCTGATGCGCAGCTCACCGGAGGTGCGATTGCGCAGCGTCGCCGGGACGTCGGGGTGCGAACTGGATGTGGCCGGACTCTGGGCGCTGCTCAAGATCTACCGGCACAACCAGGTATTCGGCTCGGCCCGCCTCACCGAGATCGCCGATCGGCTCGTGGTGCCTTATGAGGTGCTCGAGCCGACGTTCAACCGCCTGGTGCAGGACGGGTATGTGCTCCGTACCGGAGACAGCCTGTGGCTGACCCAGAAGGGCGTGCAGCAGGTTGACTGCGTATCCGCCGCGCTGGTCGGGCGGATCGTCGACAAACTGGGCGAATCAGCGTCTTTCGAAGGCCGGCCAGACCGAGCGCAGGTCGAGGCCGCGCTAGAGCGGATCGCTCACCGGGTGGTCGTGCAACGGGACTGGGGTGACGAGGACCGAGCCACCGAGCTCAGTGGTTCGGGAGCCAAAAACTAGAACTTGTTCCAGAATCGGCTTCGCGCGCGTACGATTCGGCCATGAGCCGTATCGGAGAATTTCCCGACGACGACGTGGCCGGCTGGATCCTGAAGTCTCCGGAGATCGGCACCGCCATGGCCAACTTCACCAATGCGGTGTACACCAAGGGGCGGCTGCCCTTGCGGGTCCGCGAACTCGCCCGGATGGTGATCGCGCTGGACAACGAATGCGCGGTGTGCCAGAACACCCGCGACTCCGACGGGGCCGCGGCCGGGGTGGACGAGGATCTCTACGATCACGCCGCCGAGTGGCAGACCTGGCCGGGTTACAGCGCCCAGGAGCGGATTGCCGCCGAGTTCGCCCACCGGTTCGCCACCGGCCACACCGAACTTCGCGACGACGAGGACTTCTGGGAGCGCGCCGGTGAGCAGTTCGATGCCGAGGTGCTCACCGACCTGGCACTGTCGTGCGCGATGTGGCTCGGGATGGGCCGGATGTTGCGTACGCTCGACATCGGCCAAACCTGCAAGATCACCCTGTAGCGCACCCTGTCCCGGCGCACAATGAGGTTGTGACGGCTGGATTATCGGGACCGGCGAAACCGCTGGCTGCGGCCGCCATCGCCCAGCTGGAGTCCGACGGGGTCGCGACTCTGATCGGCACGGTGGTCAGTCCGGCCGGGTTGACCCATGCGAAAACCGTTCCGCTGCGCCGGATGGGGATCTTCGCCGATCCGGGTCTGGGTGCGAGTCCGGTGTTCCACGGATTCACCATCGATCAGACCGGGATCGCCAAGAGCGCGGACATCGGCGTGGTGGGGGATCAGCGGATCCGCATCGACCTCGGTGCACTCCGGATCCTCGGCGATGGATTGGCTTGGGCCCCAGCGGCTTTCTACAACCAGGACGGTTCCGCAGATCCGTACTGCACGCGCGGGACACTGCAGCGCGTACAAGACCGGCTGGACGCCGCCGAGCTGACCGCTCTCGTCGGCCACGAGGTGGAATTCGTGCTCGTGGGGCCGGACGGGACCCGGCTCCCGTCGCTGTTGTGGGCGCAGTACGGGTTGGCCGGAGTGCTGGAGTTCGAGGGGTTCGTCCGCGATGTCACCAATGCGGCCAACAGCTCTGGAGTGGCGATCGAGCAATTCCATCCCGAGTACGGGTCCAACCAGTTCGAGATCTCGTTGGCGCCGTTGCCCCCGGTGGCCGCCGCCGACCAGTTGGTACTCATGCGGATCATCGTGGCCCGGGTCGCCCGACGATACGGATTCCGGGTCAGCCTGTCTCCGGTTCCGTTTGCCGGCGGTGTGGGTTCCGGTGCACACCAGCACTTTTCACTGACCCGGTCCGGGGTGCCGCTGTTTTCCGGTGGCACCGGCACGCAGGGAATGACATCGGAGGGTCAATCGGCGTTGGCCGGGCTGCTCGCCGGTCTACCCGCGGCCCAGGGGGTGCTGTGCGGCTCGGTGCTCTCCGGGCTGCGCATCCAGCCTGGTTACTGGGCCGGCGCCTATAACTGCTGGGGCACCGAGAACCGGGAAGCCGCCGTGCGGTTCCTGATCGGCGGTCCCAGCAACCCGTACGGCGCCAACGTCGAGGTGAAGGTCATCGACCCGTCCGCCAACCCATACCTGGCGAGCGCGACCATCCTGGGGCTGGCCCAGCACGGCATCGACCAGGGCCTGCCCCTGGGGCCGGAGGTCGTCGTCGACCCCGCCTCGCTGAGCGATACCCAGCGTGCCGACAACGGCGTCGTGCAGTTGCCCGATCGCCAGGCCGACAACCTCGCCGCACTCGACGCGTCGGCACTGATCCGGGAAATACTCGGCGATCAGCCCGTGGATGCGGTGCTGGCGGTCCGCAACTACGAGCTGGAGAACTTCGGCGCCCTGGACGCCGAGCAACTCACCGAGCGGTTCCGCCTGGCCTGGAGCCTGTGAGCGGCGGGGTGAGACGTTTGCGGGCTGCCCACGATGGCAATATCGATCCGATGATCGGGACACTTCGCTCCATAGTGCTGGACTGCCGGGATCCGCGGGCATTGGCCGAGTTCTACGCCGGGCTGCTGGGCGGAGACGTTGCCGCCCAAGACGACACGTGGGTTGTCGTGACAGATCCGTCCGGGCGGCGGGTCGCATGTCAGTACTCGCCACAACACGAGCCCCCGGACTTCCCCGATCCGCGGGGATCCCAGCAACTCCACCTGGACATCGAGGTCGACGATGCGGATGTGGCCGAGCGCCAGGTGCTGGCGCTGGGTGCCACTCGGGTCACCGATGCCGTCGGCGAGGAGAACTTCCGGGTGTTCCGGGATCCGGCCGGCCACCCGTTCTGCTTGGTGTGGGGCCCCGATTAGCCAGGGGTCGGGTCAAACCAGCCCGGTGGCATCGAACACCCACGACATGTCCGCGGTGGCGAAATTCTCCAGCCAGTCCGGCGGGGCATGGTTGGCCAGGGCGCCCATGTCCCAGTAGTCCTTCCACAGCGTCACCTTGCCGTTCTCGACCCGGTGTACCGTGACGAACTTCAGCACGGCGGATTCGCCGCTGGCCCAATGCCATTCCTCATGATGTTCGTACATGGCGTCGCGACCGTTGTCCACGAGCAGGCCCGGGAAGTTCTCGTAGGACGCCAGCGGTTCGAGGCCGATTTTGAGGCGCTTGACGATGTCGGTGGGTCCCTTGGCTGCCGCGGCGGGACCCACCGGCATGTCGAGGTAGATGCAGTCGTCCGACAGATACGTCATGAGGGTGTCCCAGTCGCGCTCCGAAAGCGCTTTCCACATGCCGTGGACGGTCTCTTCGATCGTTACGTCTTCAACGGACACTGGTCAGCTCACTGTTCTCGGCGGAGATCGACGGGGTCTGATGTGCGGCTCGCAGGAACCGGCCGGTGCGCTGCTTGCCCACCAGGTCGGTCAACCGGCCGTCGGCGAACACGGTGCGCCCGCCGACAAGTACGGCGGTGACGGTGTCGTCATTGCGATTGACCATGCGGGACAAGCCGCCGTACTGGTCGACGGTGTCCTCGGCGTAGGCGTCGAGGGAGTCGTCGAGATGCTCGGGGTCGATGATCACCACGTCGGCGCGGTCTCCGATGCGCAGGTGGCCGGCGTCGATGCGATACCAGTCCGCGAGTTCGCCGGTGAGCCGGTGCACGGCCTGCTCGGTCGACATGAACGGCGTGCCCGTACGTTCGGCGTCGCGAACATGCCGAAGCAGCCGCAGCCCCATGTTGTAGAACGCCATGTTCCGCAGGTGCGCACCGGCGTCGGAGAACCCGAGCTGGATACCGGGGTCGCGGGCCAGCTTCTTGAGCACCTCCGGCCGGTGGTTGGATATCGTGGTGCGCCACCGCAGCGCCGTGCCGTGCTCGAGCACCAGGTCCAGGAAGGCATCGACCGGGTGCAGCCCACCCCGTTCCTGCCCGACCTGGCCGAACGATTTGCCGACCACGGATTCGTCAGGGCAGGAGACGATTTCGGCGTCGAAGAAGTCCCGGTGCCAGACACGCACACCGAACTTGCTGTCGTAGTCCTTGCGGAACTTGCGCCGGTATTCCTCGTCGCGCAGTAGTTCATTGCGCTCGACTTCGTCGCGCAGGTGCAGAGCCGCTGCGCCGGAACCGAATTCCTCGAACACCACCAGGTCGATGCCGTCGGCGTACACCTCGAACGGTACCGGAAGATGCTGCCAGCGGAAGTTGCCGCCGAGCTTGTTCACCAGCCGGGCGACGGGGCCCATGATCGCGATCGAGTACGGGTTGGCCTTGATGTCCGCGGCCGAGAGCAGGCTGGTCTTCAGGTTGTTTCGTATCAGCCCGAGCGACTGCGCCAACTGCGAGACGAGGTTCAGCGGGTTCTGGATGTCCGGACCGGATTGCAGAACCCGGCCCGAGCGGCGTAGCAACGACTTGAGTCGGCGCAGCTCACGGGGTTTGGCGTAGGTCGAGGGCAGGGTGCGCGACCGGCAGGTGTCGCCGTCGATCTTGTCGAAGAGCAGCTGCTGAGACGACATTCCGACGAAGCCGGCCTCCAGGGCCTCGGTGAGCATCTGCTCCATCCGGGCCTGTTCGGCGGCGGTGGGCCGCTCGTCTTTGCGGGTGGCGCGGTCCAGGCCCATCACCGCGGTGCGCATGTCGGAATGCCCGATGAACGCGGCGAGGTTGGGTCCCAGCGGCAGGCTCTCCAGTGCCGTCACGTACCCCTTGCAGTCGGTCCAGGTCTTGTTCCCGTCCACTGCGGCGATGACTTGGCCCCGGGGGATGGCCTCGACCCGGCCGAACAGGTCACCGGCGTCGACGCCGCCGACGTGCACGGTCGACAGTGAGCAGGAGCCGAGCATCACGGTGGTCACGCCGTGGCGCAGCGATTCTGACAGCGAGGGGCCGCCCAGCACCTCGACGTCGTAGTGGGTGTGGATGTCCAGCATGCCGGGCATCACCCACTTGCCTGCGGCATCGATGACCTGCGGGCCGCCCGTCTCATCGAGGGGCTCGGGGGAGATGGCGACCACGTGCCCGTTGCGAATTCCGATGTTGCGGACGGCTGACGGGGCGCCGGTGCCGTCGAACCACCGGCCGTTGCGAATGATTGTGTCGAACGTCACTCAGCCATAGAACAGGCCCGGTCGCGCCGATGTCAATGAAAAAGGTGAACAGATTCGAGGAAATGTCTACTGGCTGTGTGAGATGACGCCTCACCTGGGGTTATAGTGGAGCCCAGACGTCCGGCACCCGCCCGTCGAGGTCGCTGAAACCGTAGTGGCGGGCGAGCGCGGCCGAGCTGACGGAGTGCTGGTTCCATCGGGCCCGATCCGGGTCCGCGGCCACCGCGGCGATCCCGCGGCCGACGAACCTGGGGGACTCAGACTCGGCGAACCCGGGCGGCGCCGCCGGGTATCCGTCCGTGCGGGCCAGGTCGAGTGCACCCCGCCAGTTGGCTTCGGTTACGCCGTAGTTGTCCAGCATCATTTCCGAGCGCAGCCAACCCGGGGTGACTGCCACGGCGGTGGCGCCGAATGCGGCGAGTTCGTGCCCGTGGCTGAACGCCAGCCGGTTCACTGCGGTCTTGACGAGGTCGTAGAACACCGACAGTCGGGGATTTTCTGCGTTGAATTCTGTTGTCCCATCGGTCATCTCGACCAACAGCCCGCCGGGGCGGTCGGCGAGCAGCGGCAGGATGCAGTGCGAGGTGATCAAGTGGGTGTCCAGCCCGAGTCGCAGCATCCGCAACCCGTCGTCGAGATCGTGCTGCCACATCGGGCGGCCCCAGGTGTCGGGCGGCCCCTTGAGGATCTCGGCGCCCCAGATGTCGTTGACCAGAATGTCGATGTGCCCGTAGTCGGCCTTGAGCCGGCCGGCCAGTTTGCGCACCTGCGTCACCTCGAGGTGATCGACCTGAACGGCGATGCCGCACCCACCGAGCGCCGTGACCAGTTCGGCGGTTTCTTCGATGGTTTCGGGCCGGCGATAGTCGGAGTCGCGGCTTCCACACCGGCTGCTGCGCCCGGTGCACACGACGGTGGCGCCGACCTCACCCAGTGCCGCCGCGATGCCCCGGCCCGCACCGCGGGTGGCCCCGGCGACCACGGCGATACGGCCCCGCAGCGCGTCCGGCTCCGGTGTCCAGCCCATCGGATGAGTATCCCGCGGGAGGCACCGTTATAGCTGTGGTTCGGGATTTCGGCGCATAGTGGTTCGCCACCCATCTCACCTGGACCCGAGCGGGCCCCAGGGCTTGTTCAGTGGCTGTTCAGGTCACGGTCGCGCCCTCGTTGTTGACCGCACACGCGGCCCGGTTCTGATCGTGGCATGCGGGTTGTCCAGGTCGCCAACTTCTACGGCCCGCGATCGGGAGGCCTGCGGACCGCCGTCGACCGGCTGGGCGCAGAGTACTGTGCGCTGGGGCACGCGGTGTTTCTCATCGTCCCGGGTTCACAACCGCAGCGGCATGTGCTGGCCAGCGGCGTCGTGCGAATCTCCCTGCCCGCCAGGCTCATCCCGTTTACCGGTGGCTATCGTGCGGTGCTACCAGGTCCGGTGACCACGTTGTTGGAACAGCTGGGCCCCGACGCCATCGAAGTGTCGGACCGGTTGACCCTGAGGTCGCTGGGACCCTGGGGCCGCAGCCACGGAGTGGCCACCGTGATGATTTCCCATGAACGCCTCGACCGGTTGGTCGGCCAGGTGCTGCCACGGTCGGCGGCGGTGGTGGTGGCGGACTTCGCCAATCGGCGAACCGCGGCCAACTATGACGCCGTGGTGTGCACGACGGCCTTCGCGCGGGAGGAATTCGACCGTATCGGCGCGCACAACGTCGCGACCGTTCCGCTCGGGGTGGACCTCGAGCAGTTCCATCCGCGGCGCCGGTGCGCGGCGATGCGCAGTCGGTGGGCCGGGCCGCAGCAGACCCTGCTGGTGCACTGCGGCAGGCTATCGATCGAGAAGCATGCCCACCGGAGCATCGATACCGTCGCCGCACTGCAGGATTCGGGGGTCGACGCCCGGCTGGTGGTGGTCGGGGAGGGGCCGTTGCGGGCCCGGCTGGAACGGCAGGCCAGCGGACTGCCGGTGGCCTTCACCGGATACATCGGCTGCCGAGACACGGTGGCGACCATCCTGGCCTCCGCCGACGTCGCGCTCGCGCCGGGACCGCACGAGACCTTCGGCCTGGCCGCGCTGGAAGCGCTGGCCTGCGGAACACCGGCGGTCGTGTCACGAACCTCGGCGCTGGCCGAGATCCTCACCCGCGACAGCGGAGCCACCGCCGACAACGACCCACAGGCCATTGCCCGTGCGGTCACCTCGGTGATCGGTCGTCCCGAACCGTTGCGGCGCAGCAGTGCCCGACAGCGGGCCGAGCAGTTCAGCTGGCCGCGATCAGCGGCAGGCATGCTCGATGTCCTGGGGCCCCGCTAGCAGCGCCGGATCGGCGGATTCGAGCACATCACGCCCTGGGGGGGAGGGGATAATCGGCCCCGTCAGCACGATCCCGAGGGGGCCCGGATGTTGCGACTCGCGGCGGCGGCGGTGGTGTCGTCGTTCTTACTAGTGGTTACCAGTGTTGCTTGCGGGCAAGCCAATTCGCCGGGCGGTCACGGTCAGCATTCCGAGACGGTCACCGCGAGCTCCGACACATCGGTCCCATCCGGCCCCGTCCTCGCGATCGAGGGTATGGGGTTCAGCTCGCTCGGACCCGTCGCGCCGGGCACCGAGATCACGATCGTCAACAACGACGAGGTCGAGCATTCGGTGACCTCGCGGACCAAAGGGCTGTTCGACGTCCATGTCGAGGGCAAGGGGCGGGCGACGCTGACGGCTCCCGAGGAGCCGGGGGAGTATGCCTTCTACTGCCTGTATCACCCCGCGATGCTGGGCACCCTGACGGTCAGGTAGCCGCTGGGCCCGAGGACCAGGCCACCGGCATGCGCTTGATGCCGTGGATGAATTGTGACTGCAGCCGGTCGGGTTCCTCGGTCGCCACGATGTCGGGCAATTGCCGGTGCAGTTCCTCGAACGCCACGGTGATCTCACGGCGCGCCAAGTTCGCTCCGAGACAGAAATGTGCACCGCCGCCGCCGAATCCGAGATGGGGATTGGGATGGCGGGTGACGTCGAACATCCACGGATCGGCAAACTTCGACTCGTCGCGGTTCGCCGACCCGTACCACAGCGTGACCTTCGCCCCGGCGGGCAGCGGTGTCCCGCCGAGCACCGTGTCCTGGGTGACCGTGCGGCGCATGTAGCTCACCGGCGATGCCCAGCGCACGATCTCCTCCACCGCGGTGGGGGCCAGCTCGTCGTAGGCTGCCCACCATTTTTGGCGCTGCTCGGGGAATCGGGTGAGGGCCAGTACGCCGTGGCTGATGGCGTTGCGGGTGGTCTCGTTTCCGGCGACCACCAGCAGAATGAAGAACGAGGCCACCTCCGCCGAGGTCAGGCGTTCGCCGTCGACCTCGGCCTGGACCAGGCTCGTCGTGAGGTCCTCGGCCCCGACGGCGCGGCGCTCGTCGGCCAGCCCCGTGGCATAGGCGCCGATGTCCGTCGCCACCTGGAGGAACTCGTCGAAGTCGGTGGTCAGATCCGGATCGCCGAACCCCAGGATCACGTTGGTCCAGTGGAAGATCTGCTGATGGTCGGGCTCGGGAATTCCCATCATGTCGCAGATGATCTGCAGCGGTAACGGGCCGGCGAGTTCGTTGACGAGCTCGGCGTTGCCGTCGGGATTTCTGGCGACCATGTCGGCAACGAGCCGCCGGGCCCGATCACGGACAGAGTCCTCGATCAGCGCCACCACCCGTGGCGTGAACGCGCTGCGCACGATGTTGCGCAAGCGGGTATGACGCGGATCGTCCATCACGATCATGGAGCCGAAATACTCTGCCAGTTCCGGGGTTTGGTCACCGATGGTGATCCCGGACGCGGAGCTGAAGATCTCCGGATGCCGGCTGGCATGGAAGACATCGTCGTATCGGGTCACCGCCCAGTGCCCGGGGGTTTCGGGGAAACCCTCGAGGGTGCAGGCCGGGTGATACGAGATCGGGTCGTCGTGGCGCAGTGCAGCGAACGCTGCGTCCCGAATGTCGTCGTCCTCGCGCCAGAACTGCCAGGATCCGAGATCGACCTCCGACCGTGCTATGTCGGGAGGAGGTGCGCCATTGGTCCGCGGTGCGATACCCACCTCGCCAGGGTAGGTGCGCCAGGTGGGTGGACAACGGGTAACGCTCGGATCCGTGGTGGCGATACCTCCCTGGGGTGCACGTTTCGCCGCTCGCACAGGGCTGGGTTGCAAGGCGTTGCGGCGCCGGGCCGTTGGGGGACGGCCGGCGCCGGGGTCACGACTGTAGGAGGTCCAGGTATGAAACTGACCAAGTTCGTGGCGGCTGCGTTGACAGTCGGTGCGTTCGGAATCGGCGCCGCGGGGATGGGGGCCCCGGTGGCGTCGGCGTCGCCGGCGGTGCCCGCGCCGCTCAAGCCGGGGCACGGCAACGATGACTGCTTCCCGTTCTGCAACGGCGGGCGACCCGGTCATGACCGCGATTTCGACAGCCGTGGGCGCGGCCCTGACCGCGGCCCTGATTTCGACAATCGACGGCACTGGGATGACAAGGGACCCTGGTGGGCGAACAACCGGCACGACTGGTGGGACGACCGCAATGGCCCGCCGCCGTGGGGTTGGGGTCCGCCACCACCGTTCCACTGGCGGGGCGGGCCGCTGCCACCGACCGTCAATTACTGGGGTTACAACTTGAACCCAGTGTGGGACAACGGCTTCCGGCAGTGGGGCGTGTGGCTGTTCGGCGTCTGGATCCCGATCATCGGGGTTGGCGTCGGCTGATCTTCGGTAAAGGGGTACCCACGGCCGCGCCGTACGCCGGTCAGCCGCTCTCACGGGTGGGATTCTCGTCGGCGCCCTGATCGGAGTCATCCTGATCGTGGCGGACGACGCGAACCCGGCCGTGCGGCAGGCATGCGGCGTAGCCGTGGTACTTCCCGTACAGCTCCCACGAGGTATGCCCCTCGTCAGGCCGGACGTCGATGCGGTGGCCGTCCGAGAAGCTCAGGTGGAGACTGCCGTCGTCCTCCCAGTCGGCATGGGTACAGCGCTGGCCGGCGAAATCGAACAGCGGCCGGACCTCGTTTCGCAGTGCACGGGGGTCCAGTGACACCACTTCGGAATCGTCGGTGCCGGTCGCCGGCAGCGTCAGTTCCAGCGGAACCGAGATCACCAATTCGTTGTAGTCGTCGAGGTTGAGCACCAGGCCATCACGAAACGTGATCCGCTGGACCAAGCACCCTTGAATCCATTGTTCGCTCATTGTCTTACTCTGAACCGCCTGACGGGCGGGCACAAGAGGCGCGTCGCCGGTGTTACGCCCAATATGAACGGTATGGGACGCCCCCGATGAAGGTCCGCTTCGGTGTCGGGCTCGGTGCTGAAACCGCCCCGGAGGAGCTGGCCGACATCCTCGATCACCTCGAGGGTTCCGGCGTCGACTCGGTGTGGTTCTCCGAGCTGGTCTATACGCCCGCGGTGGACCCTTTCGTCGGTATGGCCTACGCGCTGGCCCGCACCCGGCGGCTCAAGGTCGGGACCTCGGTCGCGATTCTGCCGGGCCGCCATCCGGTTCTGGTGGCCAAACAACTGGCCTCGCTGGCGGCGCTGGCACCCAAGCGGGTGCTGCCCGCGTTCGGCCTGCACTCGGCACTCCCCGCCGAGCGGGATATCTTCGTCGTCCCCGACGGCCGCCGCGCCGCGGTCTTCGACGAATCCCTGGACCTGCTCCGAACCGCCCTGAACAGCGGCGACGTGACGTTCGAGGGCGAGTATTTCAGTGTCCGTTCCGCCCAGGTGCAGCCGCTGCCCGCCACCCCGATCGACATCTGGCTCGGCGGATCGGCACCGGCGGCGCTGACCCGCATCGGCAAATTCGGTGACGGCTGGCTGGGCAGCTTCCTCACCCCCGACGAGGCGGGCGCGGCCCGTCGGCGTATCGAAGCCGAGGCCGTTGCCGCAGGCCGCCGCATCGAGCCCGACCACTACGGCATCAGCCTTGCCGTGGGGGACGGCGCGCTGCCTGCTGAACTGCTCGCCGCGGTCCGTCGTCGCAGACCCGACGTCGACCCCGAGGAGCTGGTCGCTGCGGATTGGTCCGATCTGCACCGCCAACTCGATGGCTACCAGGCCGCCGGCCTGACCAAGTTCGTGGTCCGAGCGGCCGGGCCGACCGACCGCAACGCATTCCTGAACCGGTTCACCACCGAGCTGTTGCCGCGGCAGAACTGAAGGCGGGAACGCCGCGAACTTGAACCCGGGCGTGTCGACTTGCGTGTTAGGGGGTATGCGCGAGCCGTGGGTGTGCTTGCGCCCCGAGCGAAGGAGACGGTGCCATGAGGATGCGATTGCCGTACATACCCGGCCTGGCGGCCCTGCTGTCCGCGGTCGCGATGGTGTTCGCCCTGGTGGCGGCGCCGAGCGCGACGGCCGACGACCGGCTGCAGTTCACCGGCACCACCTTGTCGGGCGCCCCGTTCAACGGGTCGAGCCTGGCCGGGCGGCCTGCGGTGCTGTGGTTCTGGACGCCCTGGTGCCCGTTCTGCAACGCCGAGGCACCGTCGGTCAGCCAGGTTGCCGCCGCCAATCCAGAGGTCAGCTTCGTCGGTGTGGCGGCGCACTCCGATGTGGGGGCGATGCAGGCGTTCGTCGACAAGTACCACCTCAATTTCCCCAATCTCAATGACGCCGACGGGTCGATCTGGGCCCGCTACAACGTGCCGTGGCAGCCCGCCTACGTCTTCTACCGCTCCGACGGGTCGTCGACATTCGTCAACAACCCGACGTCGGCCATGCCGCAGCAGGAGCTGGCCGATCGGGTCGCGGCCCTGAAGAGCTAGTTACCGGGCGTGCGAGACAACCTGGTGGGGTTGGCGTTCGGTGCCGGGCTCGTCGCGGCACTGAACCCCTGCGGTTTCGCCTTGTTGCCGGGCTACCTCGCGCTGGTGGTGCGCGGTACCTCGCCGCGCGGGCCGCTTGCGGCGCTGGGGCGGGCGCTTGCCGCCACCGCGGTGATGACGGCCGGATTCGTCGCGGTGTTCGGCACATTCGGTCTGCTCACGGTTGCGGCTGCCAGCACTGTCCAGCGCTACCTGCCCTACGTCACCCTGCTGATCGGTGTCGTTCTCGTCGGACTCGGTTGCTGGCTGTTGGCCGGCCGCCGGCTCGGGCTGCTGCTGCCCGACGCCCTGACGGCACATACCGGCTGGGCGCCGACCGCCCGGCTCGGGTCGATGGCCGGCTACGGCGTCGGGTATGCGCTCGCGTCGCTCTCGTGCACCGTGGGCCCGTTCCTGGCCGTCACCGGCGCCACCCTGGAATCGAACACGCCACTGCATCGGGTGGCCGTGTTCGTCGCGTACGCGGCCGGTTTCGCCCTCGTCGTCGGCGTGCTGGCCGTCGCCGCGGCGCTGGCCGGCACCGTAGTGGTCGACCGGCTGCGGCGCGTCGTTCCCTACGTCAGTCGAATCAGCGGGGCCCTGTTGATCGTGGTCGGCGCGTATGTCGCGTACTACGGCTGGTATGAGATCCAATTGTTCAGCGCTGCAGGCAATCCCAGTGACCCCGTGATCGCCGCCGCCGGGCGGGTGCAGGGCAGTCTCGCCGGGTGGGTTCACCGGCACGGGGCGTGGCCCTGGGTGCTCGGCCTGCTGGCACTGGTCGTGCTCGGCGTGGGGCTGCGGATACGGCGGGTCAGATTCGCCGGGAGAACTCGCCGCGCACATCCGGCCACGGCGGACGACGCACCATAGCGGCCGTGGCCAATGTCGCTGCTACCAACCCGATCAGTTCACCCAGCAGGGCGATACGGGTGTGGTCGACCGCGGGCACCCAGGTGGGGTTGCCGTCTTTGACGACGAAGATGCCCAGCGGTCTGCAGTCGGACCGCCCGCTGCCGGGACGGTGCCGGGCCTTGCTGACCGGAATCACCGTTGCCCCGTCCGGCGTGACATACGGGTCACCGAACACCCGGGAGGTCGTCACGGGATCGGTGGCCATGCTCTCGAGCGAGTCGGGCAAGCGCATGCCGGACATCCTTTCGGTCAGCGGTCGAACTCGGATTCGTCGTCCAGGGGCACCGCGATGGCCTGATCGATCAGGTCCGCTTCGGTGGCATCGGTATCTGTCGAGATCCGCACCCGGGGCAGATCTGAGATCGCGTCGTCTTCGTCGTCGACACCGACTGGTATCAGTTGTTCGACAACGTCGGCCTCTGGGGCGCCATCATCGAAGTCGCCACGCTCAGCATGCGTCATGATTTCCCCTCATCGACCGGCAACGCCATCCATACCGATTGTGCTACCCGGGAAGTGGTGTTTCAACGCGAATTTTGGCAATTCATTGGCAGGCAACGGAACTGAGCGCTGTGCGAACAGCTTCGGGAACGGGGCGCTTGGTCCAGTCATCGGTCGAGACGACGACATAGACGTTGCTGCCGTGTACCCGCGGCTGCTCATGTCCGGAGGAGTCGGTGCCGAGCACGGTGAAGCCCAGGGTGAAGCTGGTGGTGCCGATACGCTCGCACCCGACCGCGACGCGGACCCGCTCCCGCCAGCGGACCGGTGCCCGGAAGTCGATCTCGGTGTGCACCACCTGCATGTCGACACCGTGGGCGATCAGGTCGGCATAACTGACCCGCAGGTGGTCGAACAGCCCCGTGCACGCCTCGTCGAACCAAGTGAGGTAGTGGCCGTTGAACACCACGCCCTGCTGGTCGATCTCGGCGTACCGCGGAACGATGCCGAAGCTGTACTGGGTCACGTGTGCACTCCAAAGGCCGGGCGGGGTCTGCGGCTCCACCGTAGCGGGTGCGGCGTGCCCCACCTCTTCCTCCGGGCCGAGCCGCGGGAGAGACTTCTGTCGTGAAGCTGGTGACCCTCGACGACATCGCTGCCGCGGCCGAGCGGATCGACTCCGACATCGTGCGAACCCCACTGTTGCCTGCCGGGTGGGGCGATCCCGTCCGGCCGTTGTGGCTCAAACCCGAGAATCTGCAACCGGTCGGTGCGTTCAAGATCCGTGGGGCGTTCAACGCGTTGGGCCGGCTGGATCCGGATGTGCGGGACAAGGGAGTGGTGGCCTATTCCAGCGGCAATCACGCTCAGGCGGTGGCGTATGCGGCTGCTGCCTATGGAGTTGCCGCGCATATCGTGATGCCCGAGGAGACGCCGGCGGTGAAGGTGCAGGCAACGCGGGATCGCGGAGCTCAGGTGGTGTTGTGTGGGGCCGGACGGCGTGAGAGCGTGGCCGCCGAACTGGTTGAGCGCACCGGCGGTGTGTTGGTGCCGCCCTTCGATCATCCCGATGTCATCGCCGGGCAGGGCACCATCGGTTTGGAGATCGCGCAGGACTTGCCGGATGTCGCATCGGTATTCGTTCCTGTCAGCGGCGGCGGGCTGGCCTCGGGTATCGGCACCGCGATCCGTGAGTTGATCCCGCAGGCGAAGATATTCGGCGTCGAGCCCCAGCTGGCTGCGGACACCGCCGAAAGTCTGGTCGCCGGTCACCGCGTGGACTGGCCTGTGGCACAGCGTAACCGGACGATTGCCGACGGGTTGCGCTCAACACCTTCGGAGCTCACGTTCGCTCATCTGCAGCGGGTTCTCGATGGCGTCATCACCGTGACCGAGGATGAGATCCGTTCGGCGGTAGGGGAGCTGGCATTGTGCGCACACCTTGTCGCCGAACCCAGTGGCGCGGTGGCGCTGGCGGGTTACCGCAAGGTGGCCCAGCCGCCGGGTCCGGCCGTCGTCATCGTCTCCGGCGGCAACATCGAGCCGGCGATGCTGGCCGCTGTCCTGACCGGCGGTCAGTGAACACCTTCCATCATCCGGCTTATCCGCGGCGACATCAGTAGCACCACGACACCGACGAGGATTGCCACCGCTCCCAGGATGCCGAAATAGGCGAGTTCGTTCGTGGGATCGTAGTGCTGCGCGAGGACCCCTGACATCGCCGTACCGAGGCCGACCGAGAAAAAGAACAGCGCCATCATCTGAGCCCGGAAAGCTTGTGGTGCAAGCTTTGTGGTGACCGACAGTCCGATCGGTGATACCAGCAACTCGGAAACCGCGAACACCACCATGATGCCGGCCACCAGCAACGCGGGCACCACCCTGCCGGTGGTGGAGGCGCTCGGCAGGAACAGCAGAAACGCTGCGCCCATGCCCATGACGCCGTAGGCGAACTTGTGCGGGGTACTCGGCGCACGGTTACCCAGCCGGGTCCACAGGATCGCGAACAGCGGTGAGAGCAGGATGATCCAGACGGGTTCGATCGAGCCGATCCAACTCGAGGGTGCGGTCCAGCCGAATACAGACCAGTTGACCCGCTCGTCGGAGTAGAGCGCCAGCACCGTGAAGGTCTGCTGAAACAGTGACCAGAACACCGCGTTGGCGATGAACAGTGGGACGAAAGCGCGAACCCGGGCGCGTTCGGTGCCGGACACCTTGGGGCTGGTCAGCATCACCGCGAAGTACATCACCGAGGCCACGACGATGACGCCGGTGATGAACTGCGACAGGTTCGCCAACTCGACCACGTGCATCATGAACAGTGCCGCCACCGCCGCGGCCAGCGCGGCGACGACACCGAGGGTCTTGCCGATTGCCCGGGGTGGCAACGGATTTGCCACGATGCGCCCGTGGTCCCCGAGGTTTCGCCGGAATGCGACGTACTGCGCGAGGCCCAGCGCCATGCCGATGGCCGCGGCGCCGAACGCGTAATGGAACCCCGAGTGGTTCTGCAGAAAGCCCGTGATCAGCGGTCCGACGAAAGCACCCAAATTGACTCCGAGGTAGAACAAGGTGAAGCCGCCGTCGGCGCGCGGATCGTCCTTGTCATAGAGGGTGCCCAGCAACGAGGACGCGTTGGCCTTGAGTGCGCCGGACCCGAGTGCGACCAAGACCAGGCCGAAGCCGACGCCGGCCAGGCCCGGAATGACCGCGAGGGCGATGTGCCCGGCCATCACGACCACCCCGCCGTAGAACACCGTGCGTTCCATGCCCAGCAGGCGATCGGCGATCCAGCCACCGAGGACGGTGGACAGGTACACCAGCCCTCCGTAGGCGCCGACGATGCCGGTGGCGGTGCTCTTCGGTAGCCCCAAGCCACCGTCGGTGGCCGTGTAGTACAGGTAGTAGCCCAGGATGGTGAGCATCCCGTAGAACGAGAAGCGCTCCCACAGTTCCACCCCGAACAGATTGGCCAGCCCGACGGGATGGCCGAAGAACCCGCGGTGGCGTGGTGGATCCTGAACTTCCGGCATGGGTGATCACCTTGCCATGCGTGCGGTCTGCGGGCCGGCATTTGGCCGCGTGACGGCAAACCGGCACAGCGTTGTGTGCTGGCTGTTCTGGGGCACAGCACATTTGGCCGTGGTCGCGACCGGGCTCAGTGGCGGTGCAGAGTTAGACGCCACGCTGCCACCGGGTAATGTCACGGTGAAACGTTTGGACGACGGCCACACATTTCGGGGGTGAACGTGGACGCGGTGCTCGGTGTTTCGTTGACACCGTCTACCGTCGGCCTGGTCCTGGTCGAGGGCAGCGAGGCTGACGGGGTGACCGTCGATCACAACGCCCTCGACATCCGTGGTCTTGCGCCTGCGCGGACAGACGACATCTGCGCTGACGTGGTAAAGGCCGTCCGGAAGTCCGAAAGGCTTGCCGCAGAACACGGTTTGCGGCTGACCGCGATCGGTGTGACCTGGAGTTCGGGGGCAGCCGCCGAGGCCACGGTCCTGCTGAAGAAGTTCGAGGACGCCGGATTTGCCGACGTGGTCCCGGTACGGTTGCCGCACGCGACGGATGCATTGGCCCGGCGCGTCGCCGGCACCGTCGGATTCGACACGACGAGCGTATGCGTCCTGGAACCCGATGTCGTGCAGGCGATGACGGTGGGCGGCGACGATCCGGTGCAGACTTCGGTGAGCCGCGGCATCGAGACCGTGGCCGGCCTGACCGCCTGGTTGTCGGAGATCTTCGATACGGCGGACCGGCGTCCCGACGCGCTGGTGGTTGTGGGGGCTGCCGTCGACCTGGATTCCGTTCTACCGAAATTGGAACAGGCACTGCAGGTCCCGGTGTTCACTCCGGCCGAGCCGGGGCTGCCGTTGGCCAGAGGCGCGGCCCTGGCCTCGGCGCGACGCGGCCGCTGGGCTTCGGACGAGACCGCGACCTCCATTGTTTGGCGCTGGCCCGCCAAACAATTGACGCCTCTGGCGATATTGGTCGGTGGCGTGCTCGCCTTCGGGGTCTCGTTGGCGTTGGCCGTCGGTCAGCAGCTGCTGCCCGGTTCAGAGCCGGCTCCACACCGAAGCACCCGTCCGGTGGTGAGCACATCGGGCGACTCGGCCGCGGTGCCGCCGCCGTCGCTACCCGCCGTACCTCCGCCCCCCGAAGCGCCTCCCGCGTTGGAGCCTGTGGTCCAGGACGCCGGCCCGGAGTATGCGATCGGTCAAAACCCCACGGCCCCATCCGAGAACACCGCGGTGCCGGCCGAGCAACTCGCCCCTGTCGGTGCCGAGCCGGCACCGGTGATCTCGGAGTTGCCACCGGAGCCCGCCGAGGGGGTACCGGGTGCGCCACCGATCGAAGCGGGACAACAGCCCCCGCCACCGGATCAGTTGCCGCCGGGGGAAACCGTGATGCCGGAGGCGCCGCCTCCGCCATCCGAGCCACCACCTCCGCCCCCGCCCGAGCCACCGCCCCCGCCGCCGCCCGAGGCTCCACCCGCTCCTGCCCCCGAGGTGGTGCCAGAGGCCGCACCGGTACAACAGACGGCTGCGCAGGCTCCGGTGGCCGAACCGGCGCCCCCGGCTGCCGAAGGGGCGCCTCCCGCTCCCGAAGAGGCGCCTCCCGCCCCGGAAGTGGTGCCACCCGCGCCAGAGGCGGTGCCTGCAGCGCCGGAGGCGGTCGTACCCGAGCCCGAAGAGGTCCCGGTCGTGCCCGAGCCGCAGGCCCCGCCGCCGGCCGCCCCGTGATCCGTCCGACGTTGCTGAGTCGTGGGTCAGTTCACCGACCCTGCGGTGAAACGTTCTGCCGCGTCGCGTCGATGTGTTCACCATGGGCAACTCATCGTGCGACCGCCGAGACCGCTTTCCCGCCATCACGCTGCGCCTAAAAGGTGCAGTCTCGGCGAGCGCCTACACTGGTGTAATGCTGAGCGTCCCATCGTCGTCATTCAGAACCGTTCGAGCGTCGGTACTGAAAGTGTTTGCGGCGATCGGTGTCGCCACCTTGGCCGCTGCGAGCACGGTCAATGTCGCATCGGCCGCGGTCAGCACGCCCGAGCCGGTAGCGGAGATTGCACCTGCAGCCGGTTCGGTGGTCGGTGTGGCGATCCCGCTCACCGTTACTTTCGATCATCCGGTGACCGACCGCAACGCAGCTCAGCGCAGCCTGCAGATCAGCTCACCGCGCACGCCCACAGGCACATTCACCTGGCTCAGTGACGAAGTGATGCAGTGGAAGCCCGATCAGTTGTGGCCGGCCCATTCGAAGATCTCGGTATCGGCCGGTGGGGCGAAGACCAGCTTCGAGACCGGGGCACAGGTGCTCGGTGTGGCTGATGTCAGCGCCCACACCTTCACGGTCAGCATCGACGGCGCCGTGGCCCGTACCATGCCGGCCTCGATGGGCAAGTCCAAGTTTCCGACTCCGGTCGGTACCTTCACCGCATTGGCCAAAGAGCCTGTGGTGGTGATGGATTCGCGGACGATCGGCATTCCGCTGAGTGATCCGGAGGGCTACAAACTCACGGTGTATGACGCCGTCCGGGTGACCTGGGGTGGTGTGTACGTGCACGGCGCGCCCTGGTCGGTGGGCTCACAGGGCTATGCAAATGTCAGCCACGGCTGTATCAATTTGAGCCCCGACAACGCCGATTGGTACTTCAACACGGTGCGCCTCGGCGATCCTATTGTCGTGCAGGCATAGCCGTATGCAGGTTCTTCGACGTCGGTGAGGTGGACACCGCCGCCGGGTCGGGATATGTCCCGAGCACACGGTCGGCGGTTCCGGCGGTGGTGACCGTGAACCAGTAGTGCTCGTTCTTGTAGTGGTGCTGGCGATGATTGCGCCAAACCGCGCGATATAAACGGCTTTTCGGCTTGTAGTCGCTGTGAATCAGGTAGTGGCACCACTCGTAGGACAGACCCAGCACCGTCAGGAATGACAGGAAGGTCAAGCCCAGGCCGGGACGCGGGAACGCCAGGATCGCGACGGCCACGGCGACGGGCAGGATCCACAGCAGGGCGCGCCATGGAATGAAGATCAGCGGGATGGCGCGTGGGTCGACGTGGTGGAGTCGGTGTTCCCGCGCGAGCAGCGAATCCAGCGTGATCGGGCCGAACGTCCTGGGCCGCCAATGCAGGACAAAAACATGGACGAGCCATTCGAAGAACGGAAAAACCGCGAGCATCACTACGGGGACGAGCGCATCGGTGAATTGCCAGTCGCCGACCGCCCATCGCGCGACGACGGTGACGGCCAGGGTGGTCCCGATCATCCAGGGGGAGGGGTGGCGGACGAACTCGCGTGCCGCGTCACCGAGTGTGAAAGCGTTGCGCGTCATGGGGTTTCCTCCAGGGTGTCGAGAGCGTCCATGAGCGCATCGGTGGCAGGCCCCAGCAGTTCGGCAGCGGCCTGGCCGGCCGCTGGGGGGTCGTGCGCCGCGATCGCCTCGACGATGCGCCGGTAGGCGTCCGGGCGACCGACCTCTGCGGCCATCATGGTGGCCAGCGCCGGCAGCGCGGGCTCGTAGGTCTGCCGAAGGGTGTTGTACATCAAGCGGAATGCGATCGAGTCGGCGCCGTCGACGACGAGGTCCCAGAAGGCCAGTGCTCGGCGCTGTTGTTCGACCGGATCCGGTTCGGCTGCCAAGGACTCCACGGTCTCGCCGAGTGGCCCGATCAGTTCGGCCGGGGCCCGCTCGGCAGCCAACTCGGCGACCTTGGGTCCGTTGTGTAAGCGGGTCTCCAGGATGCTGCGCACCACACTGACATCGAGTTCGCCTGCACGCAAAAGCAATCGGGGCAACAGATCGAGACCGGCATGCCTGCGGAAGTCGCGCACGGTGGTGGCGTCGCCTTGCCGGACCTCGACCAGACCGGCCTCGGTCAGTCGCTTGATTGCCTCGCGTACGGCCGGGCGCGACACCCCGAGCACCTCGGCCAGTCGGCGTTCGCTGGGTAACGACTCGCCAGGCTGCATCTGGCCACTGAGCACTTCGTCGATGATCTGATCGAACACGTCTTCGGGGACGGAACGGCGGTTTACCGGTTGCAGCGCCATGAGAACATCTTGCTCCCGGTGCGGTCAGAGGTCAAGTGGTAAGACCACTCAGCGCAACGTGGCCTCGGTCTCGGCGTTCGCGGGAAGAAACGCCTCGATGCTCAATTCCGCGGCGGTCAGATCCAGCGCGGTGCCGAACGTCGTCACGGTGCTCAGGAAGGTCAGCACCGTACCGTCGGGCGTGGCGAGTTCCAGTGGGACGACGACTCCGCCGAGATCGCGCACGGGTTCCATGCCGCCCGGGTAGGCCTCGATCTCGGTGAGGAGGTCCGCCAGTTCGGCCGACCCGCTCACCGTGACCTCGCGGCGCAGTCGGCTGATCAGGTGGTGGCGCCACTCGGCGAGGTTCCGGATGCGGGGAGCCATTCCCTCGGGGTGCAGGGTGATCCGCAGGGCGTTGGGTTGCGCCAACAGGTGTGGCGCGACGCCTTCCAGCATGACGCCGGCACCGGCGTTGGCCCGCAGCAGGTTCCAGGTGCGATCGACGACCACACAAGGAAAAGGGTTGTAGGCGTCCAAAACCCGTGTGACACCGTCGCGCACCGCGGCCATCTCGGGATCGTCCAGCGTACGTTCGGCATACACCGGCGCCAGGCCCGCCGCCAGCAGCAGCTGATTCTGGTCGCGCAGGGGCACCTCGAGGGCCGCGGCCAGTCGCAGAACCATCGCCCGGCTCGGCACCGAGCGTCCGGTCTCGATGAAGCTGAGATGACGGGCCGAGACATCGGCCTCGATGGCCAGTTCCAGCTGACTGATCCGGCGGCGCAGCCGCCAGTCGCGCATCAGCGAGCCGATCGGTGTCTGGGTGGTCGCACTCGTCACCATCCGAGTCTCACGCACACCCTGCGAGATAACCACTACCTGAGGGGTAATTGCCCCGGTTACCCGGTCGGGCCACGCTGGAGTCGAACCCCCTACAGGAGGCAAAGATGGGTAAGCCGCCCCAGTCACCCCAGTCGATCCCGCGCTGGCTGCACTTCGTGATGGCCGCCGACCGGTCCGGATCGGCCGCCTACATCGGCACCGGGTTCTTCTTCGCGCCGGCGCTCGCCCTGGCCTCGCCGTGGCCCGCGGTGACGACGGTGCTCTGGACCTTGATCGCACTCGCGGGCCTGTGGCTCGGAGTACTCGGCATCGCGATGGCTACCGGCCTGGCGATCGTGCTGCGGTCCAACACCGAAATCCCGGAAGACTACTGGCGGTCCATCATCGATTATCCGAGCGGCCGCGGTAATCCACCTGCCAGTGTTTGATTCCGTTCAGCCAGCCCGACCGCAGCCGTTCGGGCGCCGACAACGGGGTCAGGTCGGGCATCCCGTCGGCGATCGCGTTGAAGATCAGGTCGATGGTCATCCTGGCGAGGTTCGCGCCGATGCAGTAGTGCGCGCCGGTCCCACCGAATCCCACGTGCGGGTTGGGATCACGCAAGATGTCGAAACTGTACGGGTCGTCGAACACCTCTTCGTCGAAATTGGCCGAGCGGTAGAACATCACCACCCGCTGGCCTTTCTTGATCGGCACACCGGCCAGCTCGGTGTCCTGCAGCGCCGTGCGCTGAAATGAGGTCACCGGGGTGGCCCACCGCACGATCTCGTCCGCGGCCGTCGCCGGCCGCTCCCGCTTGAACAACTCCCATTGGTCAGGGTGATCGGCGAACGCCATCATGCCCTGGGTGATGGAGTTGCGGGTGGTCTCGTTGCCCGCCACGGCGAGCAGGATCACGAAGAAGCCGAACTCGTCGTCGGAGAGCTTGTGCCCCTCGACATCGGCCTGCAGGAGCTTGGAGACCAGATCCTCGCCGGGGTTCTTCGTCCGCTCGGCGGCCATCTGCATCCCGTACATGATCAGTTCGACCGAAGCGCTGATCGCATCGTTGGAGGCGAACTCCGGGTCCTGATCGCCGACCATCTGGTTGGACCAGTCGAACAGCTTCTTACGGTCCTCCTGCGGCACGCCCATGAGCCCGGCGATCGCCTGGAGCGGCAGTTCGCACGACACCTGTTCGACGAAATCTCCCGAGCCTTCGGCGGCGGCCGTCTCGACGATCGTTCGGGCGCGCTCGGCGAGGTCGGCACGCAGGCGTTCGACCGCGCGTGGCGTGAAGGCGCGCGAGATGATCTTGCGCAGGTGGGTGTGATGGGGGGCGTCCATGTTGAGCAACACGAACTTGCCCTGGTCGATCTGCTGTTGGACGCTGCCCTCCCGATAGCGCGGCAGGGCGGTCTTCTCCTGGCTGGAGAACACATCGCTGCGCAGCGACACCTCTTTGACGTCTTTGTGCTTGGTGACGACCCAGAACCCGCCGTCGTCGAACCCCCCTTGGCCTTTCGGCTGTTCGTTCCACCAGATCGGGGCCAGTCTGCGCATCTCCGCGAGTTCCTCGACCGGCAGTCGTTCGGCGTAGATGTCGGGATCGGTGAAATCGAATCCGGGCGGAAGGTTCAGAGTCGGCATGGCGTTGGCGCTCCTCGCGACGACGTTGTGTAGTGGCGTAAAGCCATTGCTACACCACAGGTGGGGCGCTATGGAGCGGGTTGGGAGAAACTCCCGCATCGTTGGTATTGGAACGTGTTCTGATCCCTGTGCTGTAACGGTTGGACGAGCGCGACGATGCACTCAGCGTTACCATCTGTCCCTGAAGCAACAGCGGGAGGTTACCCAGATGCATGTCGACATTCGAAGGTTGACGACTGTCTTCGCATGCTGTGTGTCAGGTCCCATCGTTGCGTTGTCGGTGGCCGCCGCGGCGGCCGCGGAGCCGGCCAGTCCGCCGGCACCGCCCGCACCGGCGCCGGTACCAGCGCCGCAGGCCGCGGGTTCGGATCCGGGGGCGCCACCAGCTCCTGGTGAGGTGGCGGGCACCCCGCACCTGGCGAGCCCCGAGGCACTGCCGCCCGGCTCGACGATGGATCCCACCGGGCAGGGCACCGAGTCCCCGAACCTGAGCTACCTCAAGGATCTGTGGCACGCGGTGCAGAGCCAGGAGATCAGTGGCAAGGAAGCGCTGATTCTCGGGCTGGCGCAACGCGGCATGAACACGCCCGTTCCCAACCAGGTGCCCGGCCCGAACGTACCGATCGCGCCCGAGGCGCCGGCCCCGGCGCCCGCGGTCGCACCGCTGCCCGCGACCGCACCGTTGCCCGCCGGACCGGTTGCTCCGCCTCCGCCGGTTCCGGCCCCCGTTCCCGCACCCTGAGTGCCGGGCAGCTGATCAGCCCGGAATGCTTTCGGCCCTGATGGGGTCGACGCGGGCAGGCACGTGCTTGTGCCACGGCGTGCCCGCGTACTCGTCGCGCCATTGCGACGACGTGAGCTCATTGGGTGCGACCCCGGGAGCCACCGCACGCCCGTCGCCGTCGGTGTAGTCCAGCCCGAACCCGTTGGGCAGGGAGATATGCCCGGGCAGCATCGCGTCGCTGACCTCCACGGTGGCCGTTGCGCTGCCGGCTGCCGTGGTGATCCTGGCCAGGTCACCGTCGAGCAGGCCGATGACTTCGGCATCGTGGACGCTGATCCGCAAGGCGCCGTTGACATCCCGCTTGCGCCAGCCGGGATCGCGGAAGATGTCGTTGGCGGTGTAGGCACGCCGTTCCCCGGCGGACAGCACCAGGGGAAGTGCCTCGGTGGTCAGCGCCGAGGCCGTGGTCGGCAGGGCCCGCACGGCATCGAGCAGTTCCGGCATCTCCAACGCGATCTTGTGGTCCGCGTGGGTGATCAGGGCGAAGTCGTCCGGATACTCGTGCACGGTGAACGTGATTCCGGACCGGCCGGCCAGGATGGCCTCGAACAGCGCGTTGCCGTCTGCGTGGCCGGCACGGCGCACCGCGTCGGGATAGGTCATCGCGGTCTTCTGTGCCAGGCCCCACAGTGCGGCTGCCCCGGCCAGGCCGGCCGGTAGGACCGGGCCGAGCGTTTCGTAGAGCACGTACGGCAATACCCGGCCGAGCCCGGGATTGGCGCCGACCGCCCCGAGAAACGCCTCGGCGTACGCGTCCAGGCCGTCACGGGCAGCGCGGCGCAGCGGGTCCAGTTCGGCGTCGTCGACCGCACCGATCGCGCGCACCAAGCGGGCCCAGATCTCGGGTTCGGGCAGTGTTGTCGGCAGCGGTTCGAACAGTGGATGGCGCAGGTGAAAGTTGTTGTGCGGGAACTCGAGATTGAAGAACGTCGCCTCGGGCTTCTCGAACTGGTTGGCCGCGGGCAGCACATAGTGCGCCAACCGCGCGGTCTCGGTCATTGCGACGTCGACGACCACCAGGAGTTGCAGCGATTGGAGTGCGGCCCGCACGGCCGCCGAATCGGCCACCGAGTGCGCCGGGTTGCTGCTCTCGACGATCATCGCGCGGAACCGGTCGGGATGGTCGCCGAGGATCTCCTGCGGCACCACGTTCGACGGCACCAGTCCGGCGATCACCGGAGCACCCGTGACCGGGCTGCGGCCGACCCCACCCGAGCCGAACAGCGGGGCGAACGACGAATGCAGATGCTGCCCACCTCGTTTCGCGAAATTGCCGGTGAGGATCCACAGCATCTTGTTGAGGTATGAGCACAGCGTGCTGTTGGGGGCCTGCTGAATGCCGAGATCCTCGAACACCGCGACGCTGCCGGCTGCGGCGATCCGGCGTACCGCGGCGCGCAGCAGGGACTCGTCGACGCCGCACCGGGTCGCGTAGTCGCTGACCGGCACTTCGGCGAGGACGTCGCGGACGGGTTCGACGCCGTTGACATGGGCGGCCAGAAAGTCCTCGTCGCAAAGGTTTTCCTGTACCAGCACCGCGGCCATGGCGGCCAGACACCAGGCGTCGGTGCCCGGCCGCACACGCAGATGGAATTCGGCCAGCTTGGCGGTGTCGGTCATCACCGGATCGATCACGATCATCGCGCGGTCGGGATCTTTGGCGATCTCGTTGAGCACCACCCGTGCCCGCGGGAAACTCTGCGACATCCACGGGTTCTTGCCGACGAACACCGAGACCTCGGCGTGTTCGAATTCGCCGCGGGTGTGACCGCCGTACAGGTGGGCATCGACCCATGCCTCACCGGTCTTTTCCTGCGCCAGGGCGTTTGACCGGTACCGCGAGCCGATCGCCTTGAGGAACGCGCCGCTGTAGGCCCCGCCGAGATGATTGCCCTGGCCACCGCCGCCGTAGTAGAAGATCTTGTCTCCGCCGTAGTTGTCCCTGATGGCCAGGAAGCCTGCGGCGATCTCGGAAATCGCGGTGTCCCAATCGATCTCCTCGAAACTGCCATCAGGCCGCCGGCGCAGTGGCGAAGTGAGCCGGTTGGAACTGCTCTGATAGTGATCGAGCCGCAGGGCCTTGTTGCAGGTGTATCCCTGCGACGCCGGATGGTCCTTGTCGCCACGGATCTTGGTGATGGCCCGGTCTTGGGTCTGTACCACGATGCCGCAGTTGCACTCGCACAGGATGCATGCGGTGGGCTGCCATTGATCGACGGTCATGACGATGTTCCTTCCGGCAGGAGTGCACGAAGTTGGCGGTGGATCTTCTCGAGTGGTTTGACGTCGCGAGTGGCCCGCGCCATCACCACCGCGCCTTCGATGGCAGTCATGATCAGTGTTGCCAGTTCCTCGGCGCGCCCGGCGGGCACTCCGTCGTCGGTCAGCCGGCGGGTGATCTGGCCGGTCCACCGGGTGAAGGCGGCTCCCGCCCGATCGAGTGCGGCGTTCTCGGCCGGGCCGGGATCTCCCGCCTCTACCGCGACTGCAACGATCGGGCAGCCGGCTCGGAAATTGCTGGCGGACAACTGTTTACGAAACCCGGCGATCATGGCGTCGAGCAACGCCGCCGCGCTGTCGGCCTTGTCGATCCGTGCGGCCACCTGATCGCTGGCGTAATCGATGGCCTCGCAGAGCAGCTGGCCGCGCCCGCCGGGAAAGTAGTGATAGGCCGATCCGCGCGGTGCGCCGCTGTGGGCGAGCACGTCGGCGATCGCAGTCGGGTGCGCGCCGCGCTCACGGATCAACAGTGCGGCCGAGGCCACCATGCGTTCACGAGGACTGGTCACCGGGTGCCTTCCGTCGATTATGTATAGAAACATACATAATCGACGGGCATCGGTCTACACCTTCGAGCGATGCCCTCGGCAGGGGGACGACAAGGCCGAGGATTGCGGCTACATGCTGACCGCAATCCTCGGCCTAATTGCCTAATTGGTGGTCGACCCCAGATCGGGTCCAGTCACTCCGCCGGCGATGGGGAACCCGCCGCCGGCGGCCTCGATCAGACCCCGGCGGCCTCGTTGAGGGCGTTGAGGGTGCCCGTGGCCTCCAGGTATTCCTGAACCCAGCGTTCGATCACCGCGGAGGTCTTCTCGACCTTGGTGAACTGGCCGACCACCTGACCCACCGGGTTGAACGCGACGTCGACACTCTCGTTCGGGTACTTGTGCGTGGCGGCCACGGCCATTCCGGACACCATGTACTGCAACGGCATGCCGAGCGGCTTCGGGTTTTCCGGGTTCTCCCACGCTTCGGTCCAGTCGTTGCGCAGCATGCGGGCCGGCTTGCCGGTGAACGAGCGGCTGCGCACGGTGTCGCGGCTGCTGGCCTTGGCGTAGGCGGCGTGCTGCTGCGCGGTGTGCTCGGACTCCTCGACCATGACCCACTGGGATCCGGTCCAGGCGCCCTGCGCGCCGAGTGCAAGTGCGGCGGCGATCTGCTGACCGCTGCCGATACCACCGGCCGCCAGCACCGGAACCGGAGCGACCTCCTTGACCACCTGTGGCCACAACACGATCGAGCCCACCTCGCCACTGTGCCCACCGGCCTCGCCGCCCTGGGCGATGATGATGTCGACACCGGCGTCGGCATGCTTGCGGGCCTGTGACGGCGATCCGCACAGCGCCGCGACCTTGCGGCCTTCGTCGTGGATGCGCTTGATCATGTCGGGCGGCGGGGTGCCGAGCGCATTGGCGATCAGCGTCATCTTGGGATGCTTGAGGGCGATTTCCACCTGCGGGGTCGCGGTGGCCTCGGTCCAGCCGAGAAGCTGCAGCGCATCGTCGTCGCTGTGCTCGACCGGCACGCCGTGGTCGGCGAGGATCTTGCGGGCGAACTCGAGGTGCTCCTGGGGCACCAGGGACTGCAGCATGCCCTTGAGTTCATCGGCGGACATGTTGGCGTCCATGCCCTCGTACTTGTTGGGGATGACGATGTCGACGCCGTAGGGGTGGTCGCCGATGTGCTCGTCGATCCAGTTGAGCTCGATCTCCAGCTGCTCGGGCGTGAAGCCCACGGCGCCCAGGACGCCGAAACCGCCGGCCTTGCTGACGGCCACGACAACGTCGCGACAGTGGGTGAACGCGAAGATCGGGAATTCGATCCCCAGCTCGTCGCAGAGTGCGGTGTGCATTCGGAACTCCTTGAAGTGACGGTGCGGTTTGAGAGTCCTCGGCCGATCCGGCCCGGACAGAAGTGAAACGTGTTCTAGTTTAGTACCACCATGGGTGGTTTTGGACCGGGACCCGGCACATTCACGCGAGCTCGGCCACGAACGACACCTCATTTCCATCTGGATCGGCGACATCGATGACGGCGACCATGTCGGCGATGACCTGCGGCTCTGTGACACTGACACCGTTGTCGCGCAGCCACGCGGCGGTGGTGTCCAGTTCGTCGACCCCGCATCTGACGGCCGATCGCCCGGCGCGGCCAGGATCGGTGACGACCTGTAGCCACGCGGTCGCGGTCAGCTGCCATTCGGCGACTCCCGGAACGGGTTCCAGGTCGGGTTCGCGGTCGAGCAATCGGGTGTACCAGGCCCTCGCCTCCTCGAATCGTCCGGTGGCGATGACGGCCGCGACGTCCTTGATCCCGATGCAGTGTGCGGTTGGGGCCATGCCCCATTTCTAGTCTCGACTGGCCGATTGTCGTGGCGGCTTGGTTTAGTAGCCCCATGGGCCGCACCTTGTCGCCACCCGAGTCACTCGAGGAAATCGGGTCCGGGCCGGGGGGATCGCAGGTGGGCGCGTTCTTCGACCTCGACGGCACCCTGGTGGACGGATTCACCGCGACGGCGCACGCCGGCCATCGCATTCGGCAGCGGCAGGCTGCTGCCGGCGAGATCCTCGGGATCGTCGAAGCCTCCGTGCGCTATCGGATCGGCCGGATGCCGTTCGAGCGGCTCCTGGTGCGGGCCGCCGGGTACCTGCGGGGCGAATCCCTGCTCGAACTCGACGAGCTGGGGGAGTACCTCTTCCAGAACCGGATCGCACAGCGGGTCTATCCGCACATGCGGGAGGTGGTGCGTCGGCACCAGGACCGCGGCCACACCGTGGTGCTGAGCTCCTCGGCTCTGACCATCCATGCCGAGCCGGTCGCGCGACACCTCGGGATCGACCACGTGCTGTGCAATCACTTCGTGACCGACGGCGAGGGCAGGCTGACCGGCGGCATCGTCGAGCCGATCATCTGGGGTGCGCGCAAGGCCATTGCGGTACAGACGTTCTGTCGGGCCGAGCAGATCGACATGGCGCACTGCTATTTCTACGCCGACGGCGACGAGGACGGGGCACTCATGCGGTTGGTGGGCCATCCGCGGCCCGTGAACCCGAGGCCGGGGCTGGCCTCGGCCGCGACCGACCACGGTTGGCCGGTGCTCACGGTTCCGCGTCCCGGCAGCCGGCGTCGGGATCGGCGGCTCCGGCCCGGGGCTTAGCCGAGCTTGTGGAGTCCCTTGCCGGTCACCAGCGGCAGGTCCAGGGTGGTGCGAATGCCCGGCTCGGCGGCCACCACGTCGGGGATGGCGTTGACGATGCGCCCGGCCGCCGCCACGATCGCGGCGTGGTTGTGGTCGCCTCGATCGCTGGTCGGGCAGATGTCCACGACATATGACGGCTCGCCGGTGATCTCGACGCGGTAGGAGCCGCCGGGCTGGGCCGGTTGCGCCCAGTCCGGTCGCAGGTCCGCACGCACCCGGGTGACGTGTTCGACGACGATCACCGGCTTACCGCCGACCATGCCGTTGATCTGGAAGCGCATCGCCGCCACCGTGCCCTTGGCGATGACGCCGGTCGCGACCTCGATGTCCTCGGGCGCGGGTTCCAACTCGTAGTGCTCGGTGATGTCTTCGACTTCGACGCCCAGTCCGGCGGCGAGCATCCGGATCGCGGTCCCCCAAGCGGCGCTGAGGATTCCGGGGAGAAACAACATTCCGGGCTGGTCGATCGGATTGCCGAATCCCATGACGATCGACATCACCTCGCTGCCGTCATAGGTGGCGTAGTCGGCGATCTCCATGGTCTTGATCTGATCGACGCGCTGACATGTGCCAGCGATCGCGAACGGCACCAGGTCGGTGGCGAACCCGGGGTCGACACCGGTGATGAACACGCTTGAATTGCCCGCCTGAGCAGCTTCTTCCACCCGTGCGATGGCCTTCTCCGGCATGGCGCCCCAGGGGAATTGCAGGCCGCCCGGGGCCGAGCCGACCACGTTGATCCCGGCAGCCAGTGCGGCCATCACATCGCGGGTGGCTTCCATGGGGCGGGTGTCACCCATCGCGCAGTACACCAGGCAGTCCGGTTTGGCGGCGATCGCGGCATCGATGCCCAGCGTGGCGGTGACCCCGGTGACGTCGCCCAGCCCGGCCAGTTCGCCGGCGTCCAGACCGACCTTCGCCTCGGTCGAGGTGCCCACCGCGACGAGTTCGAACCGGGGGTCGTCGATGAGCTGGATCAGGGCCAATCGGCCGCAGTTTCCGGTTCCGACGATCGCCACGCGAATGGCCATACAGGTCTCCTCAAGATGTGCGGTCTAGTCGCAGTATGCCGATCCGGCGACAAAATTGGAACAGGTTCTAATTCTGCGCGTCAGGCGGTAGCCTCACCCGTCATGGGACGGGTAGACGGAAAAGTGGCACTAATCAGTGGCGGCGCGCGCGGGATGGGCGCCGAGCACGCGCGCGCTCTGGTCGCCGAGGGCGGCAAGGTGGTGATCGGGGACATCCTCGACGACGAGGGCAAGACGTTGGCCGCCGAGCTCGGTGACTCGGTCCGGTATGTGCATCTCGACGTCACCCAGGAGGACCAGTGGGACGCCGCGGTCGCGACGGCGACCGAGGAGTTCGGTCTGCTCAATGTGCTGGTGAACAATGCCGGGATCGTCGCGCTCGGCCAGATCGGCAAGTTCGACATGGCCCAGTGGCAGAAGGTCATCGACGTCAACCTGACCGGCACCTTCCTGGGGATGCAGGCGTGCGTCAAGGCGATGAAGGCCGCGGGCGGCGGCTCGATCATCAACGTGTCGTCCATCGAGGGCCTGCGCGGTGCGGCCATGGTGCACCCGTACGTCGCCTCCAAGTGGGCGGTGCGCGGCCTGACCAAGTCCGCGGCGCTGGAACTGGGACCCAAGCAGATCCGGGTCAACTCGATCCACCCCGGCTTCATCCGGACCCCGATGACCGAGCACTTCCCCGAGGACATGCTGAGCATTCCGCTGGGCCGGCCCGGGCAACCCGACGAGGTGTCGACCTTCGTGGTGTTCCTGGCCAGCGATGAGTCGCGTTACGCCACGGGCGCCGAGTTCGTCATGGACGGCGGCATCGTCAACGACGTCCCGCACAAGCTCTGAGTCGCACCGCCCGTACGCGGCGGTTCCGACCACGGCAGAATGACCTGGCAGGGCATCGAATCGCCGACACGGTGCCAACCTGACCGGTCTGTGAGGAGCTGCCCATTTCCGCCCGGAATCGCCGCGCCGGCCTGAGCGTCACGGGCTTCGTCGGCCTGGTCGGTGCCGCACTGCTGCTCTTTTCCCTGTGCGCCGCCGATTTCCCGCCGTTCGCGCAACCGGAACCGCCTTCCGGACGGATGGAACTGGCACAGGGCTGGCAGCTGGCCTCGGCGCGTACCGTCACCGCCGACGGCGCCGCGATGTCCACACCCGGCGAGGTGAGCGCCGACTGGCATCCGGTCAGACAGATGCCGTCCACCGTGCTCGCGGCCCTGCAGGACGACGGCACCTATCCGGACCTGTATTTCGGGGACAACCTGGCCGATGTGCCGGACGACCTCTTCCGGCAGGACTGGTGGTACCGCACGACGTTCACCGCGCCCCGAGGTAGCTCGAGTTACCGGCTGGATTTCCCCGGCATCAACTACCGCGCCGAGGTGTGGCTCAACGGCACGATGATCGCCGGCAGTTCAGTGCTGGTGGGCATGCACACGATCCACGAGATCGACGCGACCGAGTGGATCAACCCCGGCGGGGTCAACACGCTGGCGGTCAAGGTGACACCCGAGCAGTCGCTGCAGGACATCGACGGCGTCGAGCTCGCCGACAGCTGGTGGGACTGGCTCAACTGGAACCGCATCGGCTACCAGGGCCCGGGCAAGAACCCGCTGCGCGGCAATTCCTATGTGGCCGACCGCAATGCGGGGATCTTCAAACCGGTGTACCTGAGCTACTCGGGCCAGGTCGTGCTCAGTGACCCGCTGGTCACCACCGAGCTGCCGCTGCCGGCCACCGACTCGGCCCGGCTCGCCGTCCACTCCGATATCCGCAACACCGCCGATGTGCCGATGCGCGGCGTGGTGCGGGCCCGCATCAGCCGACCCGGCAAGCCCTCCATCTCGGTGTCTCAATCGGTCAACCTGGCGCCGGGGGAGAGCCGGGAAATCCGGTTCGACCCCGACACTTTCGCGGCGCTGCGGGTAAGCGACCCGGACCTGTGGTGGCCCTACACCATGGGCAAGCCCGACCTGTACGACCTGCGGCTGGAATTTCTGCGCTACGGCCGGGCCACCGACACCCTGAATTCCCGATTCGGCATCCGCACCGTGGCACAGCACCGCGACAACGACGAGCAGTACCCCGACCTGGGTCGGGGCGGCAGCTTCTACCTGACCGTCAACGGCCGTGATTTCCTGGTCCGGGGCGCGGCATACACGCCCGACCTGTTGTTCCGGTACGACCCGCAGCGCGAGGACGCCATCCTCGGCTACGTCCGGGACCTGGGACTGAACATGCTGCGGCTGGAAGGAAAGTTCCCGGGCGACAACATCATCGAGCGTGCCGACGAACTCGGCATCCCCCTGATGTACGGATGGATGTGCTGCAACCAGTGGGAGAAGTGGTCGCAGTGGGACGACGAGGATCGGCGTGTGGCCGACGAGAGCATGCGCTCGCAGATCCTGTCGCTGCGCGGGCACGCGTCGGCGTTCCTGTGGGCCAACGGCAGTGACGGCAAGCCGCCGGCGCCGGTGCTCGCGGGTTATCACGAAATACTGCGTGATCTGCACTGGCCCAACACCGTCGTCGACACCGTGTCGTCCCTGGCTCGCGACGCCAACGGGGAACCTGACTGGGACGGCATCCACATGGCCGGCCCCTACACCTGGCGCCCGCCGAGCTACTGGTTCAGCGGCCGGTATCAGGCCACCCGCGGCTCCAACGCCGAACAGGGTGACAACGAGCACATCCCGCCGTTCGCCAGCCTGCAGAAATTCATCCCGCCCGACAAGCTCTGGCCCATCAACGACGCGTGGTACTTCCACGCCGGGGCCAACCCGAGCAACGCCGCCCTGGAGAGCATCCGGACCGCGGTGATGCAGCGTTACGGATCCTCGCGCAGCGCAGAGGAATTCGCGCGCAAGGCGCAACTTGCGCATTACGAGTCCACCCGCGCCCAGTTCGAGGCGTTCGCGGCCGGCGGGTGGGACAACCACAAGATGACCATCTACTGGATGCTCAACAATCACTGGCCGTCGTTCTTCGGCCACCTCTTCGACTACTACCTGCGGCCCGGCGGCGCCTACTACGGGGCAAAGAAGGGGCTGAGGCCGCTTTCGGTGGTGTTCGATTCCTACGCCACCGGAGATCACGACACCGCCCACGTCAGTGTGGTCAACCAGTCCCCGCAGGAGCGGACCGGCCTGCGGGTGCGGGTCCGGGTCTATGACCTGACCGGCCGGATGCGTGACGACCGGAGCGCCGAGGTACCTGCGGTCCCCTCCAACGGTGTCGTGCCCGGGTTGTCCCTGCCCCGACCGGACGGCGACTCGCCGGTGGTGTTCGTCCGCGCTGAACTGATCGACGAGGACGGTGCTGTGGTCGCCGACAACACTTACTGGCAGTCGCAGCACCTCGACGACGTCGGACCTCCGGTCAACGACCAGGCGTTCGACCTTGTACAGAGCAGCTGGGCCGACATGACCCCGCTGAACACCATGGCACCGGCGCGCCTGCAGGTGAGTGCGCACCGGACCGAATCGGCCGGCGACGCCAAGGTGCAGATCCGGCTGCACAATCCCGGCCGCCGGCTCGCGTTCTTCGAACGTGTCGAGATCACCACCACTGAAGACGGTGACGAGATCCTGCCGATCGAATACTCCGACAACTACGTGACCGTCTACCCGGGGGAGACGGTGGAGCTGACCGGCACGGTGACCGGAACGGAGCAGCCACCCTCCGCGGGCACCGCCCGCGCCGCGAACTGGGTCCGGGTCAGCGGCTACAACAGTGCGCCGACGGTGGTGCCGATCGACCAACGGGCCCGACGATAGGATCGGGTGATGACCACAACCGATGAGCGCCATGAGATCAGCCAGCTGGCCGAAAGCGGCGGATGGCTGCACCGTGACGTCGACCGGGTGGACGTCTACCAGCGCGGTACCAACCGCATCAGGGTGGTGTGGCAGGGCTCCGACAAGATCAGTGGCGCGACGCTGTACCAGGACGACATCATGACCACCTACACCCGCGAACTGGCGACCTTGAACGGGTGGCTCAAGCGCTGAGTCGCCCGTCGGCCCGATCATGCGGGCCGAAAATCGGTCGCATCGACCGGTGACGGTGTGGCACTGTCGGATTCCGTGATCGACAACGCGGATACCCCGGCAGGCACGCTCGCGCTGCATACCGTCACCGAGTCCGACTGGGCGGGCATGGCACTGCTCGGCAACACCGCGTTCGGTGAGGTCAACCATCCCGAATCGATGGCGGCGTGGCAGCAGATGGTGCCGCCCGGCGGCGGCGTGGTGATGCGTGCCGGTGGCACCGACGGGGACATCGTCGGGCAGTCGATCTACCTCGATCTCACACTCACCGTCCCGGGCGGGGCACCGCTGCCCGCGGCCGGCATCAGCTATGTGGCCGTCGCTCCCACCCATCGGCGGCGCGGGATCCTGCGCTCGATGTACACCGAGTTGCACCAGCGGATCGCCGATGCGCAATACCCCATCGCGGCGCTCACCGCGAGCGAAGGCGGAATCTACGGCCGGTTCGGCTACGGTCCCGCCACCACCGTGCACCTGATGACGATCGACCGCAGGTTCGCCCAGTTCCATGCCGGCGTCCCGGACCCGGGCGGCGTGCGCCTGGTCAAACCCGCTGAGCACCGTGACAGGTTCGCCGAGATCTACGAGCGCTGGCGGCAGCGGACGCCGGGCGGCCTGGCCTGCCCGACGGCGCTGTGGGACGACGTCCTGGCCGATCGGGAGAACACCCGCGACGGAGGGTCTGAGTGGTTCGCGTTCCTTCACCCGGACGGCTACGCGCTGTACCGGGTGCACGGCGAGGAGTCCAGGTCGCTGCGGGTACGCGAAGTCACCGCGGTGACCACGGATGCCTACATCGCACTGTGGCGCGCTCTGCTGGGCATGGACCTGATGGAGAAGGTGAGCATCTGGACCCATCCCGGCGACGCCCTGCCGTACCTGCTGACCAACCCACGGCTGGCAAGGGTGACCTCGAGCAGCGACGATCTGTGGGTCCGGATCATGAACATCCCGGTTGCCCTCGAGGGACGCAGGTATCAGGCCGATCTCGAGACCGTGCTGGAGGTGGCCGATGGTTTCCGCGGTGACGGTGGACGCTTCGCCCTGGAGATTCGCGACGGCCAGGCCCGGTGTACGCCCACCGAGGCAGCCGCCGACATCGAGCTCGGCCTCGACGTACTGGGCAGTCTGTACCTGGGCAGCCACCGGCCCGAGACTTTCGTCGCCGCGAACCGGTTGCGCAGCAAGGATTCAGAGGCAGTGCGGCAGCTCGGCGCAGCCTTCGCCAGTGACGTGCCTGCCGAATTGGGCTACAGCTTCTGAGCCTGACCGCCGGGCGCCTTGCGTAGTGTTCACCTGGTGAGCGCACGTGCAGGCATCGTCGTTACCGGAACCGAAGTACTCACCGGAAGGGTCCAGGACCGCAACGGTCCGTGGCTGGCCGACCAGCTGCTCGAGCTCGGGGTGGAACTCGCGCACATCACCATCTGTGGCGACCGTCCCCGAGACATCGCGGCCCAGCTGCGATTCCTGGCCGCCGAAGGTGTGGACCTGATCGTGACGAGTGGCGGCCTCGGGCCGACGGCCGACGATCTGACCGTGGCGACCGTCGCCGAGTTCAGCGGCCACGAACTCGTTCTCGACGCGGCCATGGAGGAGCGCATCGCCGCGATCCTGCGCAAGCTGATCGGTGACCGTCCGGGCGTGGATTTCGATGCGGTGCGCGCCGCCAACCGCAAGCAGGCCATGGTGCCGGCCGGTGCCGAGGTTCTCGCGCCGGTCGGCACCGCTCCCGGCGTCGTCGTGGACGGCAACCCGACGGTGGTCGTGCTGCCCGGCCCGCCGCGGGAGTTGCAGCCGATGTGGCGCGCTGCGGTCTGCACCGAAGCTGTGCAGCAGGCGATTTCGGGCCGCACCCGCTACCGCCAGGAGATGGTGCGGATGTTCGGCCTGGCTGAGTCCGGTCTGGCCGAGACGCTGCGTGACGCCGAGGGCACGATCGCGGGTTTCGACGCGCTTGAGATCACCACCTGCCTGCGCCGCGGCGAACTCGAGATCGTCACCCGATACGAGCCTGACTCGGCGCCGGCCTACCAGGCCCTGCTGACGTTGCTGCGCGACCGGCACGGTGCGGCGCTGTACTCCGAGGATGGCACCACCGTCGACGAGCAGGTGTCCGGCTTGTTGGCCGGACATCGAATCGCCACCGCGGAATCCTGCACCGCTGGGTTGCTGGCCGCTCGACTGGCTGACATCCCCGGCTGCTCGGAATACTTCGCGGGCGGGGTGGTCAGCTATTCGAACGAAGCCAAAGCCGAACTGCTGAACGTCGATCCGGTTCTGATCACCGAGCACGGAGCGGTCTCCGAACCAGTGGTCGAATCGATGGTCACCGGCGCGTTGCACCATTTCGGCGCCGATACCGCGGTGGCCATCAGTGGTATCGCCGGCCCGGATGGCGGTAGCCCGGAAAAGCCGGTCGGCACCGTGTGTTTCGCGGTCCGGTCGGGTTCGACGGCGATCACCCGCACCCTGCGACTGCCGGGCAATCGTTCCGACATCCGGGAGCGGTCCACGACGGTGGCCATGCACCTGCTGCGCCGCGCCCTCGCCGGAATCAGCGAATAGCCGAACGATCTCAGGTTCGCACCACGGCGGCTCTGTCGGTCGCCGGCTGTTGCGTGCGGCGCCGTCGGGAGCCGGCCGCCACCCGGCGCACCACGGACGGATGGAACAGTCGGCCGGGTCGATCCACCAGGTTCATCACCCGGAAGAACGCCTCGGTAACCACCGGGTCGTCTTCGGCGGCGGTGAGCACCCGCTCGGTGTACCAGTTGGTCAGCCGCATCGAAGCGGGTCGGGGGCCGGGTATCTGCGGCAGGGCAAGATCGGCGCCGCACGCCATCTGCCATGCCGTGTTGACGCAGCCGGCGGCGGCGCGCAGGAATCTACGGCCCAGTTCGTCGGCTCCGCGGGCCAGGCAATCGCGCAAGGCCAGCGCCTCGAGCGCGGCCACCGACATTCCTTGCCCGTACACCGGATTGAAGCTGCAGATCGCATCGCCGAACACCAGCAGGCCTTCGGGGAAGCGTGGCATGCGCTCATAGCGCCTCCGGACGCTCGCGGGATAGCGGAAAGTCGCCGGCGGACCGAGTGGTTGGGCGTTGCGTAAGGCTTCGACCGTGTCAACCGGGAACAGATTCTCGATGAACCCGATCATCCCGTCCAGATCCGCCGGTGGTTCCTGCCCGTTCATTCCTGCCGTAGTGAGCAGCCAGGTGTTGTCTTCGTAGGCGAACAGTGAACCCCCACAGGTTCTTTCGGGAACCGGTCCGACAAGGGTGAGCCGATCGTGTGGCGCGTCGCCGGCAAAACGCAGCAACTGGCTGGAATAGGCCACCTGCACCGTGATTCGGTCCTCGGCCGGACGCCCGAATCCCGCGCTCTCCAGGAACGCTGGTGTGCGTCCGGCACGGCCCATCGCGTCGACGATCAGGTCGGCCGCGATCGCCGCTCCGGTGCCACCGTCTCGGGCGGTCACCAGAACGCTGTTCACCCGGCGGGTGTCGTCCATCAACAACTCGACGGCCTCGTGCCGGTCGAGGATCCGGATGTTGTCGATGGCGCGCACCCGGTCGCGCACGTGTGCCTCCAGGAACGGTCGGCTGGCCAGATACGAGGCGATCGGTTTGGACTGCTGCCCGTTGAGGTTGAGTCGATGGCCGCCGAATGTCAGTGAGACGAGGGCCAGGTTCGTCCCGTCCAGCACCGTCGCACCGTCGGCGGCCAGGTCCTCTGGGAGCCCGGGAAACAGTTCGGCCATCGCCTCCAGGCCGCCGCTGAGCAGTCCGTGGGCGTGCCGTCCTTGCGGGACGCCGCGCCGTTGAGCCGGGCCGTCGGGTAGGTTGTCGCGCTCGACGAGTGTGACGGTGTCGAAGAAATCGGCCAGCGCGCGGGCCGCCAGCAGACCTCCCATGCTCGCGCCCAGCACTACCGCGTGTTTGCCGATCGTTGCCATAGCCGACCTCCGGACCGCTGGCATGTCGCCAGTTGTTCGAAGTATCGGAGCCGGCCGGGGCCGGGCCTAGAGTAGTGCGCTACTCGAACGTCAGCCGGGCACCGGCACCGATTGCAATGCTTCCTCCACGCAGGCCGGCCACGTGCCTTCGTCGAGGGGCGTGACCGCACGCGCCCCGTATGCGCTGGAGATGACGACATCGGGCTGCAGGCTCGCCAGCACGTGCAGGCTGTCGGCCATGGCCCCGGCATCGCCGATGCCGGGAATCACGAACGTCGACCACCGACCGTCGGCGGCGACGAACATGGTGTCCCCGGTGAACAGGTACCGGCCCTGGGCGCCCTTGACCAGATAGCTCGTGCTGCCGGGAGTGTGACCGGGGGTGGGGATCACCTCGACGCCGCGGTCATCGACATGGCGGGACGACAGCGGTACGTCGATCGGGCTGTGCCGACCGATCGTCTCGCGTTCGGCCGCGGGCGCATGCAACCGGGAACCGAAGTGTTCGGCGATTCGGGCCAGCATCGGGCCGGCCTCGTCCTGGTGGGACAGATAGTGGTCGTCGACACCGCCGAGCGACTCCAGCGTGGCGAAGTCTGCGTCGCCGGCCGGGCAGTAGAACAGCGCGTTGTGCCCGCCCGACGTCCACAGGTAGGAGTGCGTCGTCAGACCGGGAAACGGTGTGTCGGTACGGGTTTCCCACAGGTCGGACCGGATCTGGGTCATCGAGTTTGTCATGACCCCAGCCTCGACCCTCAACAATGGTTGAGGTCAACCCCCGGGCGAGGTGGGTGTTACTTCGTCTTGTCCCACATGGAGATCATCGTGCCCATGATCTCCTCGGCGCAGCCCAGCCCGCCGAGGTGGCTCTCGTAGGGCAGCTCGGTCATCACCGCATCGGGCAACCGGGAGACCACGTGCTGACCGTGTGCGAACGGCACGATGTGGTCGTGGTCGCCGTGCCACCAGCGCACCGGAACCCTGACCTCGTCAAGCCGGAAACCCCAGTCACGCTCGAACACCACGATGTCGTAGAACGGCGCGGCCAGCTGCTTGCGGCTGCCGTTGAGCAGATCGTCGAGGAACATCGCCTTGAACTCGGGGCGGCCCAGCATGCGCCGGTCGCCCTCGGGGGAGATCCGCGCGTAGATCTCCAGCGCGGGCGACGCGACCGGACGGATCAGCCGGATCAGCCCGGAGGCGGCCAACCGGATCGGTGCGCCGGCCACCTCCAGGATCGGGGCGACCGCCGCACCGAGCTGCATCAGCGGACTGCTGATCGCGTCGGGGCCCACCATCGGCGCCACGCCGCCGAGCACCCCGGCCGCCACCACCCGGTCGGGCATGGCGGCCGCGGTGGCCAGCGTGTAGGGCCCGCCGCCGGACAAGCCGATGACGGCCATCTTGTCGATGCCCAGGGTGTCGGCGATGGTGCGCAGGTCGTCACCGAAATCCAGCACCCGGTCGTACTGGTGCGGGGTGGACGAACCGATGCCGGGCCGGTCCACCCCGATCAGCCGGATGTGGTTCCGCTCGGCGTAGATCCGGGCCTCGGTCGGGATCTGCCTGCGGGCACCTGGGGTGCCGTGCAGCCAGAAGACTGCGCGGCCCTGCGGATCCCCGAACTCGGCGAAGCCGAGCTGCCGGCCGTCGCCCACGGCGACATTGCCCTCCAGTTTGGGGCGATCGATCGGGATGACCATCTGCGCGCGCCTCGCCGGTTCCGCGACTAGCCCGCGACGGACGCGTCGTAGATCGACTGGATGGACTTGTCCAACGTGGCGTTGAACTCGTCGTCGCTCTGCTGTGCCGACAGACCCTCGGTCAACGCGCGGCTGAAGCTGGCGATCACGCCGGTGTTGGCGGCCAGCAGCTTGTTGGCCTCGTCGCGCGAGTAGCCACCGGACAGCGCCACCACCCGCATCACCTTGGGGTGCTCGACCAGCGCCTGGTAGTGGTTGGTCTGGGTGGGCAGGGTCAGCTTGAGCATCACCTTCTGATCGGCCGGCAGCGCATCGAGGTTCTTGGCGATCTCGCCGCGCAGCAGCTCCTCGGCCTCGGCCTTGTCGGAGATCGAAATGGTCACCTCGGGCTCGATGATCGGGATCAGGCCGTGCGACAAAACCTGCTTGGCGACCTCGAACTGCTGGGCGACCACCGCTGCGATGCCTTCGGCGTCCGCCGCGCCGATCACCGAACGCTCCTTGGTACCGAAGATGCCGTTCTTCGCCGCACGCGCCAGCAGATCGTCCAGGCCGGGCATCGGCTTCATCACCTGCACACCGTTGGCCGCATCGGCCAGGCCCTTGTCGATCTTGAGCAGCGGCACCACGCCCTTGTCCTCCCACAGATAGGTCGCGGTGGGCTTGCCCTCGATGGTGCGGTCCATGGTCTGCTCGAACAGGATCGCGGCCAGGACCCGGTCACCGTTGAACACCGGCGAGGTGATGATGCGCGAGCGCATCTGGTGGATCAGGTCGAACATCTGCTCTTCGGAGGAATAGGCGCTCTCCTCGACCCCGTAGAGACGCAGGGCCTTCGGGGTGGACCCGCCACTCTGGTCGAGCGCGGCGATGAAGCCCTTACCCGTGGTCATCTTGTCGGCCTGCTGCTGATTAACCATGAGGTTGTCCACTCCTTTGAAGACGGCGTCGGCGCTGTTGTTCTGCTGTTGCGCACACCACAGTGGCGCACAGTTCGCCTCAGAGGATATGCGGCTACGTCCCGGCGGTAGCGCCCACCCATCGGGGCGGGGTGCGGGCAGCCCACGGGGCGGCCTGCTCGAGTTGGCCGGCCAGGCTGAGCAGGACCGATTCGTCGGGAGCCATCAGCTGCACCCCGATGGGCAGTCCGTCCGACGTCTGGCCCAGGGGCAGCGATATGGCAGCCCAACCGGTCACATTGGCCAAGGCCGTCCATCCGGTGCTGGCGAACTCGACATCGAAGAACGCCCGGGTGGTACCGCGGGGCTGATTCAGCAGCCCGTACGGCGGCGGACCGGTCAGCAGCGTCGGCACCAGCAGCACATCGCCACCGGCCATTCCCGCGGCGAACCGCCGCGTCTGGGCGTGGATGTCGGCGATGGCACCGGCATAGGCCAGTCCGGTGGTGGTGAAGCCCTCGCGGATCATCACCCAGGTGCTCGGCTCGAACTCGTCCTCGCGGGGCGCCCGGCCCAGATGTTGCCGGGCCAATTCGTGCAACTGGGCGTTACTGACGGTGTGCAGCACCGCGATGGCGTCGGCGACCACGTCCGGGTCGACCGTAGGAGCCCCCGGGGTGACGTGGTGGCCGAGGCTTTCCAACAGCCGCCCGGCGTCTTCGACCGCCGAGACCACCTCGGGGTCGCTTTGGTCGGTGGGAAACGGCGACGAGGTGGCAATCAGGATGCGCTGCGCCGACGGCGTCTGGGCGGCCGCGTCCAGGAAAGAGACGGGTGCGACGGCCGCACTGTAGGGATCACCGGGGGCGGTCCCGGCGATGACGTCCAGCAAGGCCGCGCAGTCACGGACCGTTCGGGCCAACGCGTGACTGTTCACCAGGCCTTCGAGTCCGTGACCGCCGTCAGGGGCGAAGGAGGACCGGCCACGTCGAGGCTTGAGTCCGACGACACCGCAACAGGACGCGGGCACGCGGATCGACCCGGTACCGTCGCCACCCGAAGCCGCGGGCACCACGCCGGCGGCCACCGCGGCAGCCGAACCGCCGCTGGATCCGCCCGGGGTGACGGTCGACGACCAGGGATTCACCGTGGGACCGGACAGCAAGGGCTCGGTGGTGCAGTGGTTGCCCCACTCGGGGGTGTTGGTCTTGCCGAAGACCACGAGGCCGGCATCGAGGTAGCGGTCCACCGTCCACGCGGTTTCAGTTGCCACATGGTCGCGAAAAGCGCGGCAGCCCATCGATTCGCGAGTGCCCGCCAGCGCCGCTCCGAGATCCTTGAGCAGGAACGGCACCCCGGCGAGCGGCCCGGATCGCTCACCGCGCAGCACCCCCGACTCGTCGAGGGCAGCGGCCTGGGCCCGACCCCGGTCGAACAGGTCGGTGATCACGGCATTGAGACTGCGGGTCGCCTCGACCCTGATGATCGCGGCGTCGAGCAACTCGACGGCGGTCACCTCACCGGCAGCGGCCAACGCCGCCTGTCCGATCCCATCGGTGCGGGCGAGCTCGAAGGCCGACGACGAATCCATGTCACATCACTTCCGGGCGATCACTGGCGGTATCGGGAGGGCTGCTGATGCGGGTCAACTCGAGCGCGATGAGAACCTCGATCGCGGTGATGATCAGACCCGTGAAGTACATCCATTTGAGAGTCGGATCTGGTTGTGCAGCAAAGTAAACGGTCAGAAAGATCGGCCCGACGATACCGACGACGAACACCATGGCCTGGATGCGGATGTACCGCCAGAATGTGGACATCGATCTCCCGCCGCGTGGCCGATGAGCGGCCAGCTTAACGCGGCTACCGCGGTGCGATGACGACCGGCGTGGACAGGATCTCGCGGTACTCGACCATCGGTTCGCGTTTGAGCACCGCGCTGCCCGAGGTGACGAGCAACTCGGTCGGCGAGACCGAGTAGTTGACCTGGTAGTTGCGTGCGACGAACCGGCGGCCCGGCGTGAGGTCGGCCGACGCCGCGAGCGCGGCCTTGTCGGAGAGTCGGACACCGTGGTACTCCAGCCGGCCGGTGCGGTCCAGGCAGATCACCACCAGTGATCTTTCGGTACGCCCGATCGCCCGGGCCGTCTGGGTGTCCGCGCACCGCGCTTGAGAATCGACGAAGCCGGATCCGTCGGAGGCGAACGTCGCTGCCGGGGCCGCGGCGGCGCGCGCGGCGAAACTGCGCGGCGGGGGCCGGTGCGGTTTCACCTCGTAGGTCCTGGCCCCGACGGCGTAGACCGAATCTCTGGCCGAGAATTTGGAGGCGAGTGTGGTGAGGATGACGAATGCGGTCAGCATGGAGCTGACCACGGCCGCGGCCGCCACCCCGATGCCGACGGGTAGCCAACGTCGTTCCGGTACCTTCCGATGTCGTCCACGGCGAGCCGGCTGATACGTCGGATGCGGTGTGGAAACGAGGCGGGTGACCAAGCTTGCTCCCGGGGAACGGCGGTGTGGTGGGCGTGGCACGGCGACAGGCGCTGACGCGAGCTCATATTGTGCACGACGCGGCAGGGCGCTGTGGGCAACACCCGGGAATTGGCCGAAACCTGCTTTCCTCGTGGGCCGGTCGCGCGGGGGTTCTGAAATTAGCTCGGCAACAATCAGATTCGCGTGAGGCGGCCGACTGTATGTCAGTACACCACAGGCAGAAGCGATTTGGGTCGTCAGCGCGGCTGGTGCCGGGCAACGCCGGCACGCGTCAGGCTGACACCACGACGGTCAGTTCGTTTCCGTCGCGTTCCACGTTCATGCCACTGCGGCGGGCAATGGCCGCCACGGCGGCCGCGTCGCTGGGCTCGGCCCGGGAGCCGGCCAGTGCGCGCGCCAGTTGACCTTTGTGGGCCTTGTTGAAGTGGCTGACCACGCTGCGGTGCCCGTCGGGGTGTTCGGCCAGAACCTGCACGCGGACGGCGCCGGGGATACGACCCAGTCCTGCGTATGAGCCGGAGCGCAGGTCCACGATCAGCTCCGCGGCCGCGATGCCGGCCAGCGCCGGCTCCAGCAGTGGGCGCCAGCGTTTGGCCAGGCCGGGTTGGCCGGGCAGCTTTGAGGAGGCCGACAACCGGTAGGCGGGTACGGGATCGTCGGCCCGAAGCAGACCGAACAACGCTGATCCGACTGCCAGCCGGGCGCGGGCGCGCGTGGCGGCGGTCCCGCGCAGGGATGCGATGTCGAGCGCGTCGTAGAGGACTCCGGTGTATCGCTCGATGGCCGGCATCGTGGGCGCGTGCCACAGCGCGGCATTGCGCTCGATCTCTGCGTCCTGGGCGGCGGAGATGCCCAGAGCCTTGCGGCACGCGGGCGGGTCGCCGGCGAGGTCGACCAATTCGTCGATCAGCGACTGGCGAAGCGGGGTGAGCTGCGGAGAGCTCAGAATGTCCAAACGCACCGGCGGGTCGTCCCCGCCGGTGCGTTTGGTCTCCGACGGTGGCAGGAGCACGATCACATCCAGACGTTATCCGAACGATCGTGGCCCGCTGACCACCGACAGGTGTGATGTCAGATGGCGACCGGAGCCGGTTCGCCGGGCGCCGGGGGTGCCGGCGGCGGCGGGACGTCGAGCACGATCGGTGCCGGACCATCCATCGGGGCGGGCGGGATCGCGTCGGCCGGTGGCGGCGGTGCGAAGGGGTCCATCGGGGCCGGGGCGGCCATGGGATCGGCCGGCGGCGGCGGAGCGAAGGGATCAACGGGAGCCGGGGCGGCCATCGGGTTGATCGGGGCTGGGGGCGGCGGTGGCGCGCCGAACGGCAGGGGAGCATCTGCGGGCGCATCCGGCGGTGCGGCGGCTTCTACCGGTAGGTACATGTGGTGGGTGAACTGGCGCTGGTAGGCGCCGCCGCCACCGATCCGCACGCCGTGGCCGCCCTCGCCCGAGGACACGGGGGTGCCGTCCGGGAGGGTCACGGCGGTGTGGCCGCTGTTCCAGCCGATCACCAGGGCGCCGGGCTGGCTGCCGTACTTGAAGCCACGGGCCAGCAGGGCCCGCTCCTGGTTGCCGGTGTTGAAGCGGTCACCGTAGACAGGACGGCCGGTGGCCATGTTGCTGACCCAGGAGGCCAGGCCGGAGCAATCCGTACCGGCCGGGGAGTCTCCACCGGAGATGTACGGCGTGCCCGAAACCTGCTGGACAAGCGCCATAAGCGTCGCGATAGCAAACATGCGGCGGGACGCTAGCAGAGGGGATTTTGGGCGGGCAAAATATGTGACTCCGTTCACAGGGGGTGTCGGATATGGACTGATTCACGCTTTCACGGATCGGGTGTGGTTGCCTGTGCGGGCAATTCGGTTGCCAGTGGTACGTATTTGCCAGGACGATGCCGTACGCATTCGACTATCGCCAATAGTGCTGCGGCACTGGGCTTGTGCTGTGATTCGCCTGCCGGATTCACGCCGTGCGGCATGCGGTCGATCGGCGAAACATATTGCTGTAACAAGTATTTCGGAACTATTCGATCGATCCCACGGAAAGGGTGCCGCCCGGGTATCGGCGGACCGCCGTGCCACGGCCGCGGCCGTAGAGAGGGGCGGGGGTGACTCATGCCGGCAACGTCGGCACTGTCTTGACGGTTGGCTGGACAGGCCCCGTTCGGCGTGTGCAACGGCGGTTCCATCGCTTGTCTTCGCTGATCGGACCCGGTTGACAGGCAGCCGTTTGGCTGCATGATTGACGGAGGTTTGGTGCGCGGCCGCGGCTGAGGGGATGGCGAGGGTGGACGAGGTATTCAAGGCGCTGGCCGACCCCAGTCGGCGGCTGCTCCTGGACAGCCTCAATGACCGGGACGGACAGAGCCTGCGCGAGCTCTGCAGCGGCTTGTCGATGGCCCGGCAGTCGGTCAGCAAGCACCTGGCCATACTGGAGGCGGCCAATCTGGTCACGTCCGTCCGGCAAGGCCGGGAAAAGCTGCACTACGTGAACGCCGAACCGATCAATGCCATCGCCGACCGCTGGATCGACCGCTATGACTCCACGCGGGCGCAGACCCTGTCGGACCTCAAGACGGTGTTGGAGAACCCCGGCTCGGTGGGCGAGTTCGTCTACACGACCTATATCCGCACCACCCCGGAGCGGTTGTGGCAGGCCGTCACCAATCCGGCGTTCTCATGCAGATTCATGGGCCATGCCATCGAGTCCGACTGGCAGAAGGGTTCGACCTACACCTGGGTCGAGGGCGGACTTCGGATCGAGGACTCCGCGCAGGTGATCGTCGAGTCCGACCCCTATCAGCGGTTGGCCTTCACGTTCCACGGGTTCACGCCTGAACTCCAGCAGATCGCCCCGGATCTCAGCGGCGAAGCGATTGCCGAAGCCGCGGCAGAACGGCGCTCACGGGTGTCGTTGAGCATCGAAGCCGTCGGAGATCAGGTGGAGCTCACCGTGACCCACGACGGGTTCGAGCCGGGCAGCATCGTGCGGGATCTGATCGCTCGCCGGTGGCCGCTCAAGTTGTCGAGCCTGAAATCCGGCCTGGAACAGGCTGACTAGACCCGGGAATCCTGCGGCTCGCGCTGGACGGGGGAGGGCCATGGTGCCGGCAGGGGCCGCTGACGCACGATCTGCGGCCACCAGAACCACTTGCCCATCAGTGCCGCGATGGAGGGGGTCATGAAGGAGCGGATGACCAGGGTGTCGAACAGCAGGCCCAGGCCGATCGTGGTGCCCACCTGACCGATCACGGCCAGTTCGCTGACTGCCATCGACATCATGGTGAACGCGAACACCAGGCCGGCCGAGGTGACCACCGATCCGGTGCCGCCCATCGCGCGGATGATGCCGGTGTTGAGGCCCGCGTGGATCTCTTCTTTGAATCGGGAGACCAGTAGCAGGTTGTAGTCGGCGCCGACGGCCAGCAGCACGATGACGGCCATCGCGATCACCATCCAGTGCAGTTCCAGGCCGATCAGGTGCTGCCAGATGAGCACGGACAGACCGAAGGATGCGCCCAGGGACAGCACCACCGTTCCGACGATGACCGCGGCGGCCACCACGCTGCGCGTGAGGATCAACATGATGATGAAGATCAGGCACAGCGCGGCGATTCCGGCGATCAGCAGGTCGTAGTTGGCGCCTTCCTGCATGTCCTTGAAGGTGGCCGCGGTGCCGCCGAGGTAGATCTTGGACCCCTCCAGCGGGGTGCCCTTGATCGCCTCCTTGGCGGCGTTCTGGATGCCGGCGATGTGTGAGATGCCTTCGGGGCTCATCGGGTCGCCCTCGTGGCTGATGATGAACCGCACGGCGTGCCCGTCGGGGGACAGAAACATTTTCATGCCGCGCTTGAAGTCGGGATTGTCGAAGGTTTCCGGCGGCAGATAGAACGAGTCGTCGTTCTTGGATGCGTCGAAGGCCTGGCCCATGGCGGTCGCGTTCTCCATCGACGCTTCCATCTGATCCTGCAGCCCGCCCATGGTGGCCTGCATGGTCAGCATCATGTTCTTCATGTTCTTCATCGTGGTGATCATGGGCGGCATGATGGTGAGCATCCGTGGCATGAGGACATCGAGCCGGTCCATGTCCGGCATCATCTTCTGGATGTCGTCGGTCATGGTGTCGATGCCGTCAAGGGTGTCGAAGATCGACCGGATCGACCAGCACATCGGGATGTCGAAGCAGTGTGGTTCCCAGTACAGGTAGTTGCGGATCGGCCGGAAGAAATCGTCGAAATCGGCGATGTGATCCCGCATTTCGGCGACATCGTCAACCATGCCGTGCATCTTGCCGACCATACTGTGGGTGGTGTCCGACATTTCCTTGGTCAGCTGGAGCATCCGCTCCATGGTGTCGACCGTTTTTTGCATCTCGTCGGCCTGAACCAGCATGTCCTTCATGCGGTCCTGCATGTACTTCATGTTCATCATCTGCGTGGTGCCCTGCATGCTGATCTGGAACGGGATCGAGGTGTGCTCGATGGGTGTTCCCTGCGGGCGCGTGATGGCCTGCACCCGGGAGATGCCGGGCACCTGGAAGATTCGCTTGGCGATGCGGTCGACGACCAGGAAGTCCGCCGAGTTGCGCAGGTCGTGATCGCTCTCGATCAACAGCAGCTCGGGGTTCATCCGCGCCTGGGAGAAGTGCCGATCGGATGCGGCGTAGCCGGTGTTGGCCGGCAGGTCCGGCGGCAGGTACTTGCGGTCGTTGTAATTGGTCTGGTACCCGGGCAGGGTCAACAGGCCGACCAGCGACAGTGCGATGGTGGCGACCAGGATCGGTCCGGGCCAGCGCACCACCGCGGCACCGATCTTGCGCCACCCGCGGGTGCGCATGGCGCGCCGGGGTTCCAGCGTCTTGCCGAACCGGCTGGCCACCGAGATGATCGCAGGCCCCAGCGTCAGTGCGGCGACAACACCGGTGACCATGCCGATGGCCAGCGGGATGCCCAGCGACCGGAAATACGGCAGCCGCGTGAAGTGCAGGCACAGCGTGGCGCCGGCGATCGTCAGGCCCGAGCCCAGCACCACGTGGGCGGTGCCGTGAAACATCGTGTAGTAGGCCGACTCTCGGTCTTCACCGACACTTCTGGCCTCTTGATATCGGCCGATCAGGAAGATCGCATAGTCGGTGGAGGCCGCGATCGCCAATGTCACCAGCAGGTTGGTGGCGAATGTCGAGAGCCCGATGATGTTGTAGTAGCCCAGCGCGGCGACGACGCCGCGGGCCGCGGACAGGGACAACACCACCATGACCAGAGTGAGGAGCACTGTCACCACTGACCGGTAGACCAGCAGCAGCATGATGATGATGACGGTGAAGGTCAGCGCCTCGATGATCCGTACGCTGCGGTCACCGGCGATGTGCTGGTCGGCCGCCAGTGCGGCCGGCCCGGTGACGTAGGCCTTGACCCCGGGCGGCGGGGTGACACTCTCGACGATCGCCTGGACGGCCTCGACCGATTCGTTGGCCAGCGCCTCGCCTTGGTTACCGGCGGTGTAGACCTGAACATACGAGGCCTTGCCGTCCGCGCTTTGGGCGCCGGAGGCAGTCAGCGGATCGCCCCAGAAATCCTGGACGTGCTCGACGTGCTTGTCGTCGGCCTCGAGCTTGTCGATGATCTCGTCGTAGAAGTCGTGCGCTTTGATGTCCAGCGGCTGGTCGCCCTCGAGCACGATCATGACCGAGCTGTTGGACTTGAACTCCTGGAACACTTCGCCGACGCGCTTCATCGCGATCATCGACGGCGCCTCGTCCGGCGTCATCGACACCGACCGCATCTTGCCCACCTCTTCGAGCTGGGGCACAACCGTGTTCAAGACGGCGATGAGGGCGATCCAGC
>NZ_MLCL01000011.1 GCF_001942625.1 Mycobacterium syngnathidarum | reverse complement strand
ACTCCCAGGTGAGATGGTGTCTTTGGTCGGACAATCCATCGATACCGGGAGTTCCGCTGTCCTATCCGTATCTCACCCGGCGTGTCACAATTGCCACACCAGTCACATCCCTAACTGCGCGGCATTGCCGCTAGCGGGCGACGCTTTGCACGATGATGTCGTGCACGAACTGGGCCAGGCCCGGCTCGGCGTCGTCGTAGTAGCGGGTGAACCGCTCATCCTCGACGTAGATGGTGGCCAGGCAGACGTGCATGTCGTCACTGCAGTCGTAGAACCGGGAAATATTGGCGCGATGCCGGGCGGCCAGTTCATTGGCCTGGGCAGACCCGGGCGGCACACCGGCCCGCTTCCCCTCGGCCAGTGCGTCGAGCAGCGCGTCGTTCTCGGCCTTGAACTCGATCCAGTCCTGTTTGGTCATCTGAGCGGTGCGCCGGCGGGACTGCCGCCATTCCTCGGTGTCGCCCCAGCGCTCGCGGGCCTCGTCGTCGTGCTCGTCGAAAACGGCACTGCCGAAGATCTCCACCTGCTCCTCGGCGGTCAGCTGAATTCCTCTGTCGTGGGCACTCATCAATTCCTCCACTGCCTTGATGGTCTGCTGCAACTGCCCGACCTGCCCGCACAGCAGACTGTGCTGGCGTCGCAGGTGGGCGAGCACATCGGCATCCGGATCGTCGAGCAGCGAGCGGATCGTCTCCAGTGCCAGCCCGACGGACCGGTACACCAGCACCAGATGCAAACGCTCCACATCGGCGTCGGTGTAGCCGCGGTAACCCGCCGCGGTACGCACGCTGGGCACCACCAGACCGATGTGGTCGTAGTGGTGCAGGGTCCGTACCGAGGTGCCCGTCAGAGCGGCAACCGTGCCGACGGACCTCACCTGCGGATCTGCGTGCATGACGCCACTATCGACCCTGACGTCGCGTCAGGGTCAAGCCCCGATCAGCTGTCTTCGGAATGCCGCCGGCTCAGCAGAACCAACAGCACCGCCAAAACGCCCACGGCCACCGCCGCGGCGAGCGGTACCTTGGACGACGAGGTCTCGTCCATCGGGACCGGAGCCGAGCCGGACACCGGGTTGGTGGCCGAGGTGACGGTTGACTTTGCTTGTGCGGCAGTCTCTTTGGCGGCCGACGCGACATCGGGCACTGCCTTGACAGGAGGTGGTGTGGGGGTGCCCTGGGCCGGAGGCTCGGTAGCCGGCGGGGTGGGCTGGGCCTTCTTGGCCGGAGCCTTCTTCGCCGGAGCTTTCTTGGCGGCCTTGGCCGGGGCCTTCTTCGCCGCCGCCTTCTTGGCCGGAGCTTTCTTCGCCGGGGCCTTCTTGGCCGGAGCTTTCGGCGGAGCAGGATCCGCGCCGGCCGCTGACGCTTCGGCCGCCGCCGATTCGGCTGCGGTTTCTGGCTTCTCGGCAGGGTGGTCCTGCTGCTCTGCCATCTGGCTGCTCCTTCGCAGTATCCGGTTTTCCGCGCCAGCGCGGTGGGTCTGGGGCCGGCAGTGTTTCCATCATGCCAGGCGCCGCGTCGGTCACCCCGTGACGGCCAACGCCGCGGCGAGGGTCACCGCAACAGCCATGATGCCCAACTCCACCAGCGAACGGTGCTGCGACAATGCGGCACTGCTGCGGTGTGCGCGTGCCGCGGGCAGCCATTGCGACCTGTTTCGCCAGGCCAGCACCAACAAAAACACCGTCACGACCACTTTGGCCGCCAATATCCGGCCGTACCCGGTGCCCCACAACTCGGCAGGCGAATTCAACTTGATCGCGGCCCCGGTGGTCCCGGCAATCAGCAGCGCACCCACGCACCACAAAGACAACTGGGAGAACCGGGGCAACACTCTGGCCCACTGACCACGGTGCGACACGGTCAGCACCAGCGCCGCCAGCACACCGCACCACGCGGCCGCGGCCAGGGCGTGGACCGCCACAGCCATCCCACCGATCGGGCTCTCCGAAAGATGCCCGGTCAGCGTGCGGGCGGCCATCCCGACGGCCGCGAGGCCGACAATCGGGACCGTGGTGGCGACACCTCGCCCAACCGCTATGCCCACCACGCCCACGATCAGGGCCGCCGCGATGCCCACCAACCCCGAGCGGCCCGCGGCGGTGTGCAGGCAAAAGTCAGACAGGGTGCGTACGCCGATCTGCCAGAACCCGACGCCCGCGGTCTGTGTGGCCTCCACAGTCAGCCGCACCAGCTCGGCGAGCAGCCAGACGGCCGCAGCCAGCGCCAGTGGGCCGGCCGCCCGCCGGCCCAACTCGGCCCGGTAACGGTCAGACTCCAGCAGCGGCACCGCCGCCAGGCCGAGGGTGACGATGGCCGCACAGTCGGCCAGCGCCCGGATCAATGCACCGGTCACCGTTGGCGCCGGACCGCCCACCACGCTCCGCCGCCCACCAGCACGACGGCGATCAGGGCGAACGGCCACACCACCAGTCCGCCGTCGGACTGCGCCGGTGACGAGGCGGCGGCCCCCGGGGTGCCCGTGCCGGCGACCGTCAGGTCAAACGACCAGGAACCCGAGACCACATGGCCGTCGGCGGAGGTCACCCGGTAGTTCACGGTGTACGTGCCCGCCGGGCCGAGGGGGCGGACCCCCACACTGATCACAGCCCCGGCCACCGTCGGGTCCCCCTGCGACCACAGGTTGTGGTCCGGACCGACGACGGTCATGTTGGCGAAGGCCGGTTGCAGGGCCTCGTTGAAGGTGGCACTCACGCGTGGCGGGGACGTGCTGAGAGCCGCGTGTTCGGTCGGCTCGGACGCGATGCGGGTGGCGTGCGCCGATGCTGCGGGCGCCCCGGTCAACGCCGAGGCGGCCAGCACCAGCCCGGCCAGAGACACGGCCAGCAGCCTGCTCATGACCGGCGCCTGTTCAGCAGACCCACCACCACGGCGACGGCCGCCAGGATCAACGCCCCGCCTGCCAGCCAGCGCGCCGAGTTGTCGGCGGCGCCCGCGGGCTGGGCGGCGGCCGGAGCGGGCTGACTCGGGGCCGGCGGCGTCTCGGTTCCATGCTCGGTGTGCGCCCCCTCGGGCGGCGTACCGGTGAGGGCCAACTGCGGTGCGGGATGCTCGGGCTCGCTGCCATCGGGCAGGGGCGCCTGGTCCCAGTGCACCACGGTGCCGTCGGAATACGTCTGGGTGGCAGGGAAAGTCGCGGTGTCGGAATTCGGCAACTTGACCGAGACCCGGAACAACGCGAACTGCTCGGGGGAGATCCCCACGCCGGGGGCGGCCGTCCAGGTCACCGATCGGACCGTGCCCGCGGCGGTGTCCCGGTCGAGCTTGGCTGTCCAACCCGGCATCACCTCGGTACGCGCCGAAGTCAGATCGGGCAGGTCAACCTTCAATTGCGTGGTGAGCGCGCCGGTATCGGACTCGCCGGGCACCTTGAACGTAAGGACCGAGGTGGTCCCCGGAGTCGGATTCTCGGCGTCGAGGTGGACGTGGGCCCACGCCGGTGCGGCGGTGAGCACACCGGTGATCGCTACTGCCGCAGTGGTGAGCAGGGCGCGCGAGGACGCCCCGGTCAGAAGATGCATTTCTGGTGTCTTTCTGGAATTGGTGGGGACGGTCAGGCTCTGACGCCGACCGGTGGACCCCGGTCCGACACCGAAGCGGCCAGAAAGCGGGCCGAGTGACGCGGCTGGTCGGCGCTGCGCACCGACGCGTGCACCGTCGCCACGGGTAGGCCACGGACTGCCCGCGCCACCGCCCGCACCGCCCGCGATACGGCGCTGCACAGCCGCGCACCGCAGGTGATCAGGCCGGCACCGAGCGACACCGCCAACAGATGCGCGCCCAGCATGGCCGAGCCCGGATCAGCACTGTGCGAGTGACCTGCCGTGGCCAGGAGCGCGTGGGCCAGCAGCTGGCCGGTACCCAGCAGCCCCCACACCACCGCGGTACGGTTCGCGCACGTCGCGGCGGAGGCCACTGCCCCCAGCGTCACCGCGAGGATCACGAGCTGGGCTGCCACCGCCCCGCCCGGCAGGCCACCGCCGGCGAGTCCGTGGGCGGCGACCGCCAGTGCCGCGGTGAGGGAGCCGACGGCCGTACCGCGCAGCGGAGCTGCGGAGTCACGGGCGCCGGTCATGGACGTGGGCTCAGACCAATCCCAGTCGAGCCATCAGATCGGCGTCGATGCCGTCGAGATGGGCGGCGATCGCCGCGTGGGCACCGCGGCGACGTGCCGTCGGCATGTTCTCGGCCGCGGTCACGGCGGCGGCCAGGTCGGAGAGCCGTTCGTTGATCGCCGTGACGAACTGCTTGGTCTCGGCATCCTTGGGCTTCTTCTCAGCGACCTGGCGCAGGGTCTGCTCGGCACCGGAAATGCGTGCCGACAGCTCGGCGCCGTGCCCGGAGAACTGACCGAGCTGGGCCAGCGGGACGCCGAGGCGATCGGCCCGACGCTCGTCCAGGGCACCCCGGGCTGCCGTGGCGGCACGGTAGATCAACGGCACCAGGACCGGCGCCAGCAAACGTGTGACGGTGAGCAGGCGACGAATCCTGGCGGGGGCCAGCAGCCGTCCCTCCCGGGCAGCTTTCAACTCGGCCTCGGCCACTTTGAGGGCTGCGCGGTCGCTGTCTCGCTGCGTCTTGACCTGAGCTTTGAGGGCCCGTTCCGCCGATTTTCGGTCGGACTTGATGCGACGAGCCTCGTTCTTTGCGGTGAGCCGGGCTTCCAGCTTGGCCTTGGCCTTGATGGCGCGGGCTTCGGCGCGGCGGGTGGCGCGGCTTTTTCGTCGCGTGAACAGGCCCATTCCGGTTGCCTCCCGGTCAATTCGTCGTGTGTTCGTGGTCACCGCAGAAGTGCTGCAGACCCACAGTATCGTCCAGTGGATTTGCTCCGCCGTGCCTCCCCGCGATCGCGGCGGGTAATCGCCTCAGCTAGCAAATTTCGACTGCCTCTTTGTGCAAGAATCGAATTCATCAACGAAGCTTGCGGGCGGTGCGCGAAAGGGTGGTGACAACGTGCGTTCGCGGTTGCGCGTCGCCGCCTCGACCGGTCTGGTGCTTACGGGCCTGATCACCGCCGGTATCGGAGGAGCACTGGCGTTTGCCGATCCGGACCGTGGCCGGTCCGACAGCGGGTCAGGCTCGTCGAACGGTGCCGGCAAGGGGCACGACGGGCACGACGGCAAGGAACGCGGGCGCGGCCACGAGCGCGACGGCGATTCGCATGGCGAAGACGACGGCAGCAGCGCCACATCGGGCCCGCACACGTCGCACAAACCCACGAAGGCGTCAGGCGAGCCGACCAAGGCGACCGGTAGGCCGATGAAGACAACAGGCAAACCGACGAAGATAACCGGCACATTGACGAAGACGACCGGCAAACCAACCAAGACCGAAGAGCCCGGCGAGTCGTCGCAACCGTCCGGCACCCATACCCCCACACAGACAGGGACCGGCACCGCAACCAACACCGAGACGCCTCCGAGCACCGAGCCCTCGGAGTCTCAGACACCGACGACGTCAGGCACCGTCGAGACGTCCACCTCGGTCTCCACGACCGAGGTCACCGTGACGACGTCGGCGACGACGTCTGCCACGACGTCCGCCACCACCACCGGGACGACTTCGCGCACGACCGAGACGACTTCGCGCACCACCGAGACGACGACTGAGACCACCGCCACCACGACGACCGTGGTCGGCGGCGCCGCCGGCGGTGGCCGTGGCGGCGGCGGAGGCGGAGCGCCCGCTCCGTTCAACTATCCGCGATTGCCGGACATGCTGGTGCCCGCGCCCCGGGCGCAGGCGCCGGCGCCGGACGTGGCGGCACCGCCGCCGCCCGGCCTGGCCGCAGCGGCCGGGCTGGCCCCGATTCCGGCTCCGGTCGTCGTGCTGCCGGTGATCGTGCCGCCGCTCGCGGTGCCGTTGGCCGGCCCCGGCTCCGACGATGGGCCGCGGTTTGGTCCAGGATCGAGACCTGACATGCAACCGTCCACCAAGATGCGGACCGAGGCAGGGCCGCCCGCGGCCGTAGGGTTGGACGCCGCCACCCCACCGGCGTCCTTCCGGGCCGGCTATGCGGACTACCTACGTACCGCGAACACCATGGAGATAGCGGCGATGGCAATGCCCGGTGTGACCGGGATGATGGCGCTGACCGGCCTGGGTGGGCTCGTAGGTTACCGGCAGGCGAAAGCCGGCCGTACCGTCCGAATCGACGCCAGCCGGTTCATGCGTTAGGAACGACCGTGCTACGAAAGGGTGGAAAGGGGGATCATGTCAGCCAGTCGAAGCGTCACGCGCGCTGTGAACGAGGTTCTCGACCTCGCCCCTCGGCAGGGTGAGATCACGTTGACCCGCCTGGTCGACGCGGTGAGCGCCGACCGCGGTCGGCCGATCGAGCTGACCATGGCCGAACTTCCCCCGGGAGTCTGCGGGCAGTGGCGGCAATACGCCGACCGCGACGTGTTCCTCATCCAGCAGGGGTTGCCGGCCTGGGATCGCACCCTGGCCCACGAGCTCGGCCACCTGGTGTTGGGCCACGAAGGCATATCGATCGTCGATGCGGCCGCCGCCTCCGCCGAGGTGGCCACGTCCGACCTGATCAGTTACATGCTCAACCAGCGCACCGGCTGTATGGGGCCCAACGGCGAGGACATCGAACAGGAGGCCGAGGACTTCGCGGCGCTGCTGCTGTACCGGCTCGGCCGCCTGCCCTCCGATCGGTCGTCGATCGTCCAGGTTCGCCTCGGAGAGGCGTTTGGTTGATCGTCTGGGTGATCGCCGGCCTCCTCGGCTTGGCAACCGGCCTGCGCATCGGTTGGGCACTGGTCAACAAGCAGTCCCTGGTGAGCTCCGCAATGATCCTGTCGTTGGGCAGCCTCGGCGTCGTCGCGGCCCTCAACTGGCAGCCGCTGGCCCTGCTGATCGACACGGTGGTGCACTGGCCCAACATCGCCGCGGGACTCAGCCAGGTCGCCCTGATCGGGTGTGCGGCCGGCAGTTGCGTGATGATCACGACGGCGTCGTCAGGTCATTCGGCCGCACTCACCCGCCGTATCGCGTTGATCCAGTACGGCGTGGCCGGTGTCGTCGCCGTCATCAGCCTGGTGATCTTCTTCCGGGCCGGCCGGCAGCCAGAGATGTCGCCGTCGGAGTACCTGCAGCGCGATCTCGGGTCGAACGGCGCTTCATGGCTGTTGCCGCTGCTCTACGTGTTCCTTGCCCTGACCCTGGTGGCGTGGGCCGGCCTTCGCTACTCGAACCGCAGTCGGCGTGGGCGCGCGTTGTTCCTGTTCACGGTCGGCATGGTGCTGATCGTGGCTGCCAGTGGCTTCGTCCTGCTCCGGGCCGCGGGTCGGATCGAGCCGGTCGGTGTCGGTGTGGCGGCAACCATGCTCGGGTGTGCAATGGTCATCGTCGCCGCCGGATCGCTGCTGCCGAGCGTCGAAGACTGGTTCGGCGCCCGACAGGAATTGCGGACCATCAAACCACTGCTGAATGAGCTGGCCCGGCGTCAGCCCGACGTCGGCATCGGGGTGCGTCCGCGCGGACCACTCGTTTTTCGCGTGGCCGAACGGATGTCGCTGATCTCCGACGCCCTCTACCTGGAAGCGACCGCGGCCGACGCGCGCCGGCACGAAACCGCCGGGCCACGTGGCGCAGGCGGATCAAGCGACACAACGCAATTCGGTGATATCGAGCGACCTCAGGTGCCGCCCCGCGATCAGGCGCACGCCGTCGCGCAGTGGATCTACGACACCCGCGAGGGGGATGAGGTTTCAGCCTTCCCGGGGCTGGCGTGGCTCAGCCAGCCCGAGTCGTACTCGGACCGGGAATGGATTCTGGCGATAGCCGCGCAGTACCGGGAATCGGACCGCGGGGCAGCGCGCAGCTGAAACCCGCGCAAGTGGGATTCACCGAAATGACCCCCACTGACGTGGGTTTCAGCGCGTAGAGACGCCAGGAGAAATCGACGAATCAGTCGTCGAGGTGTTCCCGGCGGCGCAGCTCGTCGACCTTCTGAACCAGGTCCTGCTGAGCTTCGTTGGACAACCCGACGGTACGGGCGGCGATCCGGCGGACCCCTTCGTCACGCATGCTGGCCAGCCAGGTCAGCTCCTTGTCGAGCTTCTCGTAGTACTCGTCGTCGGTGAAATAGGCCGGCTTGATCCGGAAGAAATTGGCAAGTGCAGCCATGGTTGCCACCGACGGGTTGGTTCGGTTGCCCGAACGCAGCTGCGACAGGTACGGAGCCGACATGGTGACGCCCTCCGACTTCAGTGCGGCGATCACCTCGGCGGACGTGTGGGGTCCGCGCCCGGGCGGATAAACCGTGTCGAACAGGCGGTTCAGGCGGGCGGCGAACGTCTTGCTCATCGATTTGTCCTCCACATGCTTCAGAGCGGTACGAATAGGCGGCGTATTTGCTGACTATGGTAGCGAGTGTTGTGACGACAACCAAGTGCAAACGCCACAAAAGTTAAACGAGCTTTGTGTTTTGGCAGTCCCTGCCACAGAAACGGAGGCCTTCGCCATGGGGGAAGGCGGGATTGCGTCGTCTGCCAATGCAAAAGGTGACGGTCGCGTTGTATTGAGTGCGGTGAGCTGCGCGCACGGCGGCTCTCGATCATGATCAACTTCTGAGCCGGCAACCGTCGCAGTGCCGTGACTAGGGAAAACACATATTTGCTGTAGCGCGGGTCCCGGGCGGCGCCAGATTGCGCGGGGCACCCTTGTCGAACGACGTGGAACACGTTACAGGTTGAGCGATGGAATGAGCATCGGCCCCCTTGCATGCGATAGCCAGACGGCCGCGGAAGGATTCCGGCGCCGATTCCAGGCGGGGTTGCGGGACGGAAACGGCCGCCGGTGCGGGCCGTCGTGGGACAAGCGTCGACACAAAAGAGGCGGCGGCCACGGTTGCGGTGGGGCGCCACGGCTATCGAACGCCCGGTGCGGGAAGCCGGCAGCGTCGAGGTTGCGGGCGACGCTGGCGCCTGCGGCTGCGGACATGACGACCTTTCGACACACACCGCTGATATGTGCCGCTCGCGCGGCGCTCCTACACGGTCGAAGGCCTCGCCCACCGCATCGCGAGTGGTCGACCGGGCGTACGCCGGCATGTCGACGCGACGATTGCGGGCTGCTGCCCTTCGCTGATCTTGAGGACCCTAGCCGCTGTCGGCCGAACGCGCTACGTTTCCTATCTTTTTCGGGTAGCCGGATTCTCCCGGCTGGAGAGGATGTCCCTCAACTGGCAGAGTCACGCCGCCAGGAGCATTGCCAGGATGGCCGTGTCGGGGTGACTGATCGGATCGACCCCCACACGGCTGACCACCGATGTGACCGTGCCGTCCGCTTCGGCTTCGACCCAGGCCGCCCGGTGTTCGAGCCCGAGATGCGGAAGTCCCGGCAGCAGTACACATCCCGAAGCCGCTCCGGCGCATTCCGGAAGAGATGGAGTGGTTTCCGACGGCGGATGCAACATCAACAGGGCCGGCGGTTGATGCTCGGCGAAATACCCGGGCGGAACCGCGGATTCGCCCACGACCGGACCTTCGGCGATGACCAGGCCGACCGTGCCGGGCTGGGGCTCTTCCGGCAACTCCTCGCGGACTCCGAAAACCGTTGTGGTGGAAAGTAATCCTGGAAGTGAAGCGATGCGTACGGTGACCATGAGAAGCTGCGCCCACTCTTTGGTGGAATCGGGCCACCGCCCGGAGACCACGAAGCCCTTGAGGGCACCGCCGGAATGAAAGGGCGCGATCTCGATCGCCCTGCCGGACCCCGTCGTATCCATATCGCCTCCGGGACATCGGTGTTGGACCACCGGCTGATCGGTGCTCCGACACGTCTGTGGGTCGATCAGATCAGAATGCGACAGCCACCGCAGGTGTGCAAGGCGACACGGCCCAGAAATGAGGGCGGGGCGCCACGCGATCCGCGCGACGCCCCTTGGTGAGAGATCGGGAAACCGATCCAGCCCTCAATCGGACCGAACCGGGACTAGCCGAAGATCAGGCCGTTGGTCTTGGAGGTGGCTGCCGCGTAGCGGTTCTGCACGTCCTCCCAGTTGACCACATTCCAGAACGCCTTGACGTAGTCGGCCTTGACGTTCTTGTACTGCAGGTAGAAGGCGTGCTCCCACATGTCGACCTGCAGCAGCGGGATGATGCCGAGCGGTACGTTGGCCTGCTGGTCGTAGAGCTGGAAGGTCAGCAGGCGGTCGCCGAGGCTGTCGTAGCCGAGCACGGCCCAGCCCGAACCCTGCAGTCCGTTGGCGGCGGCGGTGAACTGCGCCTGGAACTTGTCGAACGACCCGAACTGGTCGTCGATCGCCGCGGCCAGGTCGCCGGTGGGTTTGTCACCACCGTTGGGGGACAGGTTCTTCCACCAGATCGAGTGGTTCACATGGCCGCCGAGGTGGAAGGCCAGATTCTTCTCGTTGAGGAAGATCGCGGCGTGGTCGCCGTTGGCCCGCGCCTCGTCGAGCTTGGCGACGGCGTCGTTGACGCCCTTCACATAGGCGGCATGGTGCTTGCTGTGGTGGAGCTCGTTGATCTGCCCGGAGATGTGGGGCTCCAGCGCTCCGTAGTCGTAATCCAGGTCCGGCAAGGTGTATTCAGCCACGAGATTCCTTCCTCATTATCGATCGATGGAGCCAGGCTTCAACGATCCTGACGTTCGACACTCAAGATCGCTGCCAACATTGCTCCATCGCAGGGCGCACCGCAAGGACGCGCGTGCCGCCCCCACGTATACCCGATGACGGTCAGAACAAGACGATCACGGCGAGCACGCCGAGCAACAGCAGCGCGATCACGCTGGCCCGGAGAAAGGCCATCAGCTGGTTACGGGTGTGCAGATGTCCGGATGAATGCCATTCGGGCTGCGAAAACGCTGATCCCGATCCGATCGGATGCGACGCCATCAAACACTCCTGACCTGCACGATCAATCCTTGCCCCCCAGTGAGTTCTGTCACAACAGCTGGTGTGACGCCGATCATAGACCCTGTAATGGTCAAGCGAAAATCGGCCACCGCGTCAGCCGATGACGGGCCGCGTTTAGCCGAATGCTTAATTTCGCTCCGGGTCGGCGACGGTTGTTGATCGCCGGTGCGCGCACCCCAGGGTTATCCACAGTTTTGGACAGCTACCGCACAGTAACCCCCACCTCGGGGCTTTTCCGGCTGGTGCCGGGTTGTGGATGAACCTGTGGAAACTGTGGATAGCTTCCCGTTGCTAACGCGGCGGGATCGCTGTCGGGGCGGGTGCGGTGGGCGCCGGGGGCATGCGAGCATTGGGACATGGACGATGTGGAAGTCGGGCAGGTCGATATCACTGCGGTTCCCACCACGTTCGGAGGGTCGGTGGTACTACTCGACGTCCGCGAGGACGACGAATGGCAGCGCGGCCACGCCGCCGGGGCACAGCACATCCCGATGGGCGACATCCCGGCCCGGATCGCTGAGATCGATCCGGACGCCGAGCTCTACGTGATCTGCCATGCCGGCGGTCGGTCCCTGCGGGTGGCCAACTACTTGGCCCGGAACGGCTACACCCCGGTCAACGTCGAAGGCGGAATGCTGGCCTGGGCCGGGGCCGGACGTCCGGTCATCACCGACGCCGGCGGGGCGGGCAGCGTCTGACCGGGCCGGACGTGTCAGGGGATCGTGGCTAGGCTGGTCGGATGATCCAGGTGTGTTCGCAGTGCGGGACGCGCTGGAACGTGCGTGACCGGCAGCGGTCGTGGTGCCCGCGGTGCGGGGGCTCGTTGTTGGCCCCCGCTGCGTCGTCGGTGCCGCAGAGCCAGTGGGGACCGCCTGCCCAATCGCCCACGTCTGCCGCGCAGGCGCCGTCGGCAGCGGCGCAACGCACGCCCCAACTCGCTCCCGGTTATCGCTGGGTCGCGCTGCGTCCCGGAGCCCCGCCATATCAGCGGCGCCGCCGGCGCCCGCTCGGACCCACACCGCATTACCGGGCGATCCCGAGCTGGGGGCTGCACCAGCAGTTCGATCTCGAGGAACAGCCGCAGAAAACCGCCGAAGACTCCGGCGTCGGTGCCGTGCGCCTCATGCTCGTCGCGGTCATGGTGCTGCTGGGCGTCGCCGCCTTCGCTCACCTGATCCGGTACGCGCTGCTGCTGATCAACCGCAGCGTGCTGCTACACCCGTTGATCGCGATCGGCGGCGTGGTGATCGGCTTGCTGGCCAGTGTCGTCGCGCTCGTCGGCGTAGTCATGACCGTGGTGGTACTCGTGCGCTGGCTGATTGCGCGTCGGGCCGCCGGATACGCCGCACACGGCGAGGTGGATCCGCGCAGCACCACGACATTGTGGGTCTGCTGTCTGGTGCCCGGGGTCAACCTCGTGATGGCGCCGGTGTTCGTGTGGGAGCTGGCCGCGCTGGAAGGCCGCCTCTCGCACCTGCGGCGATCGATCGTGGTCTGGTGGATCGTGTGGGTGCTCAGTGCCGTCGTCGCGGCGTGGTCGGTGGTGAGCACCGTGTACGTGACGTTCTTCGACGACACCGCGCAGAACATCGCCGACAACACGGTGACCACGATCGTCGGGTACCTGCTGGCGATGGCCGCCTTCCTGCTGACGGCGAAGGTGTTCACCGGTTTCGAAGGCGGCAGCGGTACGGGTACGACGGCGCAGCGCGGCATCCGGCGCTGGGTGGTGGTCGAGCAAGAGGCGCCCGCAGCCGAGGCGGCCGAGCCTTCGCAGAATCGTGAGGATTCGGCTGAATCCGCCGTTCCGGTTGAGCCCCAAGGGCAGAACCCGGCAGCATAGGCCCTATGGAAACGGGCGACGGCGGAGCCGCCGGGCAGGCGACCCCGGGACCTGGGCACCCGTTCGTGGTGGCCCACCGCGGAGCGTCCGCCGACAAGCCCGAGCACACACTGGCCGCGTACGACCTGGCGCTGAGTGAGGGTGCCGACGGCGTGGAATGCGACGTGCGGCTGACCCGCGACGGGCATCTGGTCTGTGTGCACGACCGCCGGGTGGACCGCACCTCGACCGGCACCGGGCTGGTCAGTGAGATGACACTGGCCGAGTTGCGCCGGCTGGACTACGGGTCATGGCATGCGGGTGGGCGATCCGACGGGCTGCTGACCCTCGACGAGCTCGTCTCGTTGGTGCTGGACTGGAACCGCCCGGTCAAGCTGTTCATCGAGACCAAACATCCCGTGCGCTACGGCGCGCTGGTCGAGAACAAGGTGCTGGCGCTTCTGCACCGCTACGGGATCGCCGCGCCGGCCTCGGCCGATCTGTCCCGCGCGGTGGTGATGTCCTTCTCGGCTGCGGCCGTGTGGCGGATCCGCCGGGCCGCACCGATGCTGCCAACCGTGCTGCTCGGGGAGACGTCGCGATACCTGGGCGGAAGCGCCGCGACAACCGTCGGCGCCACCGCGGTGGGTCCGTCGATCGCGACCCTGCGTGAGCATCCGGAACTGGTCGACCGGGCCGCCGCGCAGGGGCGGGCGCTGTACTGCTGGACCGTCGACCATTACGAGGACGTCCAGTTCTGCCGGGATATCGGTGTCGGTTGGGTGGCCACCAATCATCCCGGCCGCACCAAGAGTTGGCTGCAGAACGGCCTGACCGGTGCGGGCCGGGACTGACGGCCGGGAGCGCTAGAGGTTTCCGCCCGCGGCCTTGGGTGCGCCCGGGTCCACGGCAGTGGCGCCGGCGAGTTCACGGGCCACGAAGTCCTCGATGTGGAACAGGTTGGCACCGGCGCGATCGGCGATGCGGACCAGTGTCGCCATCGACGAGACCTCTTCGATCTGCTCCTTGAGGAACCACTGCATGAACTGTTCGCCGAGGTAGTCGCCTTCTTCGCGGGCCACGCTCGCCAGCCGGCTGATCTGCTCGGTGACGGTGCGCTCCTGGCTCAGGGCCAGGGCGAGCGCGTCACGGGGAGCATCGAAGCGGTTGCACACCGCATCGACACCGGGGATCTCGACGTCGATATCGCGATCGAGCAGGTACTGGACCAGCATCATGGCGTGGTTGCGCTCCTCGACTGCCTGCGCATAGAAGTGCTTGGCGAGCTGCGGAAGGTCGGCACCGTCAAAATAAACCGCAATTGCGATGTATTGCTGTGACGCGGTGAACTCGTTGCGAATCTGATCGGAGATAAGCGCGTGGAATTTCGTGTCGAGTTCACTGGTCGTCGTCATGATCGCGAGGATATAGCAGGTCAACGCGGATTGTCAGCGAAGGTAGACCTCATTGAGGTCAGCTTTACCTTAGTTGACCGCGGCCGTTGTGGCGCGCATAACATTTGCTGTTGAGAATTTGCTGATCACGAATTTAGCGTTGCCTTGCTTAAGGTTGGGGTTTTTCGATGACGTCGTCGGGCACCGGCGCATCGTCGGCCAGCGCGGTAAACAGGCGCCCCGCCGCGTCGCTGTCCCACACCACCACCGCACCCGAGTCGCTGCCGGTGAACTCCCCGATCGGCACCGTGGTGGTGACCATGTCGTCACTGTGCATCGCCCAGGCCAGCCGGCCCAGGTCCCAGACATGTGCGTTCTCGTCGACGGCCACCGAGTTGGTGGCGGCTTCGGCCATCGGCTGCCACCGCAACGGGTTGAACAGCACCTCCGGGCTGGTGGCCCGGTGCAGCAGGGCGGACATGAACGCCCGCTGGTGGATCATGCGATCCAGGTCGGCGCGCGGCGTGGCGCGGGTACGGACGTAGCCGAGCGCACTGCGTCCGTCGAGTTCCTGGCAGCCGGCCGGTAGCTCGATTCCGGCCAGCGGATCGCTGATCGGCTCGGCCGGGCACATCGTCACCCCGCCGACGGCGTCGACCATTGCGGCGAAGCCGTCGAACCCGATCTCGGCGTAGTGGTCGAGGTGCAGGCCGGTGGCTTGCTCGACGGTCTGTGCCAGCAGGGGTGCCCCGCCCAGCGAGAACGCCGCATTGACCTTGTCCTCGCCGTAGCCGGGAATCGGCAGATAGGAATCCCGAGGGAGCGAGACCATCGTGGCCGGTGTACCCGCGCCGATCCCGGGTATGTGCACCAACAGGATCGTGTCGGTGCGCCCGGTGCCGATGTCACCGCCGGTGGCCAGGTCGGCCTGCTGCTCGGGGCTGAGGTGCTGGCGGCTGTCGGAGCCCACCAAGAGCCAGGTGGTGCCCTTCGCGGCGGCGGGACGCTCGGGGTAGTCGGCCAGGGCCGGAATGCGGTGCAGCGACGAGTCGATCCACAGCCCACCGCCGATCACCGCCAGCACGGCCGCCACTACGAGAACCACGACTATCGACAACACCCGACGTCCCCAGTGCCGCCTGCGTCGGGGCCTGGGAGCCTGCGCCGGTGCGGTCGGCCGAGGTCGCGGACGCGGTGGGGGCGGCGGGGGAGCCGACCGCGGAGGGGGTTTCCTCGGCGGTTGTCTGGGTGGCTGTGGTCTCGGCGTTTGCCGGGACGGTGGCGGGGCGGGCGGATTCGGCGGCCAGGCCGGGCGGTAATTCGGGTCCCGGCGGATGACCTGGGACGGCTCGGCGTCACGGCGGCGTGGTCCCGGACGCCGCGAGCGCGGGTCGGGAGGTCGCCCTGAGGCGGTGAAGTCGTCCACAGCAGAAATGTACGTGCTGGACGCGTTATCGCAGCCAGCTCAGATGATCTGCAACCAGCGCGTAGCCGACGAATGCCACCGCGTCGATCAAGGTGTGGGCGATGATCAGCGGCCACAACCGCCCGGTGCGCTGCCAGGCATAGCCGAACACCAAGCCCATCACCAGATTCCCGAGCCCGGCGCTGTAGCCCTGGTAGAGGTGATACGCGCCGCGCAACAGGCTGGACAGGACGAGTGCCCGCCCGGGGCTCACATCCAGCTGGCGCAGCCGGGTCAGCAGGAACCCCACCACGATGATCTCCTCGGCCCAACCGTTGGCGAACGCCACGCCGAGCAGCATCGGGATGCGCCACCACGTGTCGTACAGCTCGGCGGGCTCGACGTCGGCGCTCAGGCCCAGAACGCGGGCCAGTACGTAGAAGCCCAGGCCGGGCAGCCCGATGAGCAGCGCCAGGCCCAGGCCACCCAGGCCGTCGGCGCGCCACTGCGGACGCGACAGCCCGATGGCGCGCGGTCCGAAACCGCTGCGCCACAACAGGTACAGCGCCAGCGCGCCCCAGGCCAGCAGCTGCAGTACCACCGCCAGGTGCAGGCCGAGGTCGATCAGGTCGAACTGGGAGCGTTTGGGATTGAGCGCGACGGTTTGGCCGGACAGGCCGAGCAGTACGGCTTCGACGAGCCGCAGCCCCGCGGTGTAGGCGCTGAGCCCGAAGGTCACCGCCAGCACGACGGCGATCTCGATCTTGAGCGTGCGACGCTGGGGCTCGCGGTGCTCCTGGGGCGCGGTCACCGGAGCAACGGTAGCGGCGCCGCAGCCTCGGGGCCGATGGTGCGGGTCAGATTCGGCGCGCCCGCAGACCGTTGAGGAACGGGCAGCCCATCAGCACGCGGATGGCCTGGCTCAGCCCGGTGACGTCGTCGACCGGCTTCGGGAACGGCAACCGCACGTCATGGTCGCCGTGTTCGTTTTCCACCCGCAGCTGCACGCCGTACCGGTCCAGGCCCAGCGGCCGGACCCGGCCCTGGCGCAGCGTCATCGGCAGCCGGGTGGCCAGGCGCTCCACCACATCGCGGTGTGAGGACTCCATGTGCTGCAGCCATCCGGATTCCATCGCGCAGAACGGATCGGGGCGGGCCTGCAACAGCGCGCCCAGGCCCACCGCTTCGGCGCCGGTGGAATCGGCCACCACCACGGACTCGATCTCCAGGCGCATCAGTGTGTAGTTGTCGTCGTCGTTCTCCCCGTCCGCGGCGGCGCTGGAATTCACCTGCAGCAGAGCCGGGTTCGGGTTCTCGGTTGCGACCAGATCCAGCATGGCCGCGACCTCTGCGGACGGTACATACTGGAGGCGGCCACGGATCCACACCAGGGAACGCACCGGTTCGCGTAGCGGCAGCGGGGCATAGTCGGTCATCTCCAGGACGGCCTGGACGCCGGCCGAGCCTGCCGACATCGCCATGCCGGCCAGCGGGCTGGTCTCGGGGACGGTGATCGCGAAGGAGCCGTCGTCGAGCAGGTGATGGACGGGTGAGGCGACCGGTTCGATGCCTTCGACCGCGACCATCGCTCCGCCGCCTCGTGCGCATGCGCTGCGGATCCGCTCGGCTGTCGTCGGTGTCGCAATGGCCATCTCGCCGCCTTCGTGGGTGAGGTAATGAGGTGAGGTAAGCCTAACTTAACTGTGGCCGGCGATACCGGCAAGGCCTCCCGTGAAACACCGGTGGCAGCGTCATCAACCGATCGCGCAGCCTCGACCCGATAGGGTTGGGATGTGCCGCGCATCGCCTACCTCGGACCCGAGGGAACCTTCACTGAAGTGGCGTTATTGCAGATGGTGACGCGGGAAATGGTGCCCGGCGTGCAGGCGGCGGCCAATGATGCGAAGGCCGGCTTCACCGCGGTACTGACCGACAGCACCCCGGGTGCGCTGGCAGCGGTCCGGGACGGCAGGGCCGATTACGCGTGTGTGCCGATCGAGAATTCGATCGAGGGCTCGGTGCTGCCCACCCTGGACAGCCTGGCCGTCGGCAAGCCACTGCAGATCTACGCCGAGCTGATCCTCGACGTGGCGTTCGCCATCGTCACCCGGGCCGGGCACAGCGGGCCAGTGCAGACGGTGGCCGCCTTCCCGGTCGCGCTTGCCCAGGTGCGTCAATGGCTGGCCGCCAACCTGCCCGGCGCCGCGATCGTGCCGGCCACCTCCAACGCCGCGGCCGCCCAGGAGGTCGCCGATGGCCACGCCGATGCCGGGGTGAGCACGCGGCTGGCCGCCGAGCGCTACGGACTCGACACCCTGGCGGCCGACGTCGTCGACGAGGCCAACGCCCGAACCCGGTTCGTCCTCGTCGGCCTGCCCGGCGTGCCGCCGCCGGCCACCGGCGCCGACCGCACCTCGGTGGTGCTGCGCCTGGACAACACCCCGGGCGCGCTGGTCACCGCGATGACGGAATTCTCGATCCGCGACATCGACCTCACCCGGATCGAAAGCCGCCCCACCAGAACCGGGCTGGGCACATACATGTTCTTCCTCGACTGCGTGGGGCACATCGATGACGATTCGGTGGCCGAGGCACTCAAAGCGCTGCATCGACGTTGTACCGATGTGCGATATCTGGGTTCTTGGCCGACCGGAGCGAGCGCGGGCGCGCCCCCGCCGCGTCTGGACGAGGCCACACGTTGGTTGACGGGTTTGCGTGACGGGACGGGGGGCTCATGAGCGGACGGCTGATACTCGTCCGTCACGGCCAGTCCCACGGCAACGTGGCACGGCGTCTGGACACCCGCCCGCCCGGTGCCGAATTGACCGACCTCGGTCACGACCAGGCGCGCCGGTTCGCCGGAACACTCGGTCAGCGTCCGTCGATCCTGGCTCACTCGGTGGCGCGACGGGCAGCGCAGACAGCTGCCGGGATCGGTACCGAAACCGGCCTGGTGCCATTCGAATTCGAAGGCGTCCACGAAGTTCAGGTCGGTGAGCTGGAAGACCGCAGCGACGACGGCGCGGTTGCCGAGTTCAACCGGATCTACGAACGCTGGCATCGCGGTGAACTGGATGTGCCGATGCCGGGCGGTGAGAGCGCCGAGGCCGTCCTCGGCAGGTACGTGCCCGTACTGACCGAACTGCGGCTGCGCTATCTCGACGACCACGACTTCAAGAGCGACATCGTGCTGGTGAGCCACGGCGCGGCGATCCGATTGGTGGCCGCGGTGCTGGCCGGCGTCGACGGCACCTTCGCCCTCGACCATCATCTGGCCAACACCGAATCGATTGTGCTGGCGCCGGTCACCGACGGGCGCTGGAGCTGTGTGCAGTGGGCGTCGGTGACACCGCCGTTCTATCCGGAGCCCGACGCCACCCCCGTCGCGGATGCGGTGACGTCCGAAACAGACCCGATGGGCTAGGCGTGCCGGATCGAGAGCACGCTCTCGTCGGCACACGTACAGCCCACCGCCTCACAGTCGATGCTGAAGGTATGCGCTATTTCCGGTGTGGTGCAGCCGGGGTCGGTGCACTCCATGCGGTACCGGACATGATGTATCACGGTGCCGTGGCAATGCTCCAGACCGGCTGCGCACTCCCGGCACTGGATGGTCATAGCCCGTTGATAGCACTGCGGGCCGACAAAACGTGGTTGCCGCGCGGGTCTGTCGGGCCCTAGCCCCAACCCAATTCGTGGAGCCGCTCGTCGTCGATCCCGAAATGGTGCGCGATCTCGTGGATCACCGTGATCGCCACCTCGTCGACCACGGCGGCCTCGCTGTCACAGAAATCGAGTAGGGCCTCGCGGTAGATCGTGATGGTGTCCGGCAACGACCCGGCGTACCAGGAATCCCGCTCGGTCAGCGCGACTCCCCGGTACAGGCCGAGGATCTCGGGCTCGTCGGGATCACGATCCTCGACCAGGATCACGACGTTGTCGATCGCGGCAGCCAATCGCGGCGGGATCAGGTCGAGGGCGTCGGATACCAACTCGTCGAACCGCTGCGAGCTCATCCGCACCGGCACGGGTTACGGCCCCGGTGGTACGGGCACCGGCTCGCCCGGCGGCGGCCCGGGAGGCGGTGGTCCGCCGTCGGGAACCGGTGGCGGAGCCTGCTCGGGGGCCGGAGCCGGCGCCGGGGCCTGTTCGGGCGGCGGTGCCGCCGTGGTCGCGGCCTGTGGCATGTGCTGGCCGCTCGACGACGAGCCCGACGAGTCTGATGAGCTCGACGAACCAGAGGAGCTGGAGGACCCCGACGACGAACTCGAACCTGACGAGCCCGACGAACTCGAACCTGACGAGCCCGAGGAGCCGGACGAACCCGAGCTCGAAGAGGACGACGACGGCTCATCGACATCCGGCATCGGGATGGGCTCCATGTTGAGCCGCTCCTCCGGGATGTCGGGCGGTGCGACCGGGGGCTGCCCGTTGATCATCAACGGCCCCTTGGCGCTGTTGACCAATGTCGACCAGCCGCCGTTGCCCAAAGTGGCACCGATGCTGCACGACACCTGACGGCTGCCTGCCGACCAGCTCGGCAGCGAGATGGTGCTGTAACTCAAGGCCAACGTGGTGGTGCGCAACTGAACCGGGGCCAGGTAGGCATCGGTCTGCTCAGTGCAGGTGTTCTTGATGAAGTTGTCCTGGTCGCCCTCTGACGGCAGCCCGCCGGGAAACTTCTCGCCGAGGTTCACCGCGCCGGTGACCTCCATCGCGTGCGGTGCCGCGCAATCGACCGGGACATCGGTGGGCTGATTGGTGGCGGCGTCGATGCCGAGGCAGGTGCCCGCGGCCCACACCTTCGATTGATCGACTTCGGACACCTTGCCCGCGGACTCCAACTGGCTGTCACCAGGGCCGAGCAACTGCAGGCCGCACAACATGCGGCGCTCACCGGACTGCTTCCAGGCCTTCTCGCCGGACCACAGCAGGCCGATCGTGTACTTGCCGTTCGGGTCGTACTTCGGGCCCAGGTAACTGCGCACCGACGGAGTGCACTGCTCCTGGCTGATCTGCTTGATCCGGTCCACCGACGGTGGCGGCGCGCCGGGAGCGTATTCACTGCCCGGGAATGTGCGCATGTCCACCGATTGGGCCACCTCGAAACGGTGGTTGTCCTTGCAGTCGACGATGTGCGCGGCGTCCGGGTTGCGGCCGGGCCAGTTCAGGCAGTCGCCGCGCTTGACGTGATTGAACGTGTCGTTGCCACGCGGACCCAACGCGATGGTTCCGCCGGAGTTAGACCCCTCGCTACGGGGCAACGCGGTGATCAGCCCCGCGATGAGCAAGGCGCCGAGCGCGGTCAACAGCAGCGCGCGTCGTGTCGACGCGGCTGCCAGACTCTGCCACCACCGGTCCCGCGCAGGATGTTCGTCCGGCGGCGGTTCGGCGAGCAGGACCCCACCGTCGGGGTTCTCGGGGTGCTCGGATGGTTCCAACATTGCCCCCCATTGTGACAGGCGTGTCAGCACCTGTGACAACTGATGCGGTTGTAATGTTGCGTGGTTGTGCCCGGCGGTCGGGGCCAGGTGGACGGCGTCGCTCGGATACATCTCGACCGACCACCTCAGATGTACGTCGCCGCACTTCAAAAAGTAGGGTTGCGCCCGTGATCGACCTCAAGCTGCTGCGCGACAGTCCCGACACCGTCCGTGCATCGCAACGGGCTCGCGGAGAAGACCCGGCGCGCGTCGACGCGCTGTTGCAGGCCGATACGGCGCGGCGGGCCGCGATCTCGGCGGCCGACAACCTGCGCGCCGAGCAGAAGGCGGCCAGCAAGCTGGTGGGCAAGGCGACACCTGAGGAGCGGCCGGCGCTGCTGCAACAGGCCAAGGACCTGGCCGAGCAGGTCAAGGCCGCAGAGGCCGCACAGGCCGAGGCCGAGAGCGCCTTCACGGCTGCCCACATGGCGATCGGCAACGTGATCATCGACGGGGTGCCGGCCGGCGGCGAGGACGACTTCGTGGTGCTCGACACAGTCGGTGAACCCCGGGCCATCGACAACCCGAAAGACCACCTCGAGCTGGGCGAGGCGCTCGGGCTGATCGACATGGAACGCGGCGCCAAGGTGTCGGGTTCGCGGTTCTACTTCCTCACCGGCCACGGTGCGCTGCTGCAACTGGGCCTGTTGCAGCTGGCCACCCAGGTGGCGGTGCAGAACGGGTTCACGCTGATGATCCCGCCGGTGCTGGTGCGCCCAGAAGTCATGGCGGGCACCGGATTCCTCGGCGCCCACGCCGACGAGATCTACCGCCTCGAGGCCGACGACCTGTACCTGGTCGGCACCTCGGAGGTGCCGCTGGCGGGCTACCACTCGGGCGAGATCCTCGACCTGTCCGCAGGACCCAAGCGGTACGCCGGCTGGTCGTCGTGCTTCCGGCGCGAGGCGGGCAGCTACGGCAAGGACACCCGCGGCATCATCCGGGTGCATCAGTTCGACAAGGTCGAGGGCTTCGTCTACTGCAAGCCCGAAGACGCCGAGGCCGAGCACCAGAAGCTCCTGGGCTGGCAGCGCCAGATGCTGGCGGCCATCGAGGTGCCCTACCGCGTGATCGACGTCGCCGCAGGAGATCTCGGCTCCTCGGCGGCGCGCAAGTACGACTGCGAGGCGTGGGTCCCCACCCAGCAGACCTACCGGGAACTCACCTCCACCTCGAACTGCACGACGTTCCAGGCCAGGCGTTTGGCCACGCGCTACCGCGACGAGAACGGCAAGCCGCAGATCGCCGCGACCCTCAACGGCACGCTCGGTACCACCCGCTGGCTGGTGGCGATCCTGGAGAACCACCAGCAACCCGACGGCAGCGTCCGCATCCCCGACGCGCTGGTGCCGTTCGTCGGCACCCCGGTGCTGGAACCCCGGTAAGCACCACACCGCGGCCATGACTGCGGACAGCCCGGTGCGGGTGAAAGTGCTCGGCCCGGTACAGGCCTGGGTCGGCGACGATCCGGTGGATCTCGGCGCCCGGCTGCAGCGGGCGCTGCTGGCGCGGTTGGTGGTCGCACACGGCCACACGGTGTCGGTCGATCGGCTCATCGACGACCTCTGGGAGGGGGAGCCGCCACCCAAGGCGTTGTCGGCGCTGCAGGTCTATGTGTCGCATCTGCGGCGCGGGCTGGAGCCGGACCGGCCGCGGCGGGCCCCGGCCCGCATCCTGGTCAGCGCCGCGCCCGGATATTGCCTGCGACTGCCGGTCGATGCGGTCGACGCCTGGCAGTTCGAAGCCAGGGTCACTGCGGCATATGAAGAATCGGATCCACAGCAGCGGGTCCGGGGGCTCGAACTGGCGCTGGCCGGTTGGTCGGGTGATCCGTTCGCCGGCGCGGGCGACGCGTTGTGGGCCGCACCGGAGGTGGCCAGGCTGACCGAACTGCGGCTCTCGGCGGTGGAGGCGCAGGCCGGTGCCCAGGTGGAACTCGGCCGGTACGGCACCGTCGTCGCCGCGCTGGAGCGCCACGTCCGCGAGCACCCCGGTCGCGAGGGCGCCGCCGCGGTGCTGGCCACCGCCTTGTACCGGACCGGACGTCAGACCGATGCCCTGGAGGTGTTGCGGCGCACCCGGGACCACCTGGTGGATGAGCTGGGGCTGGAACCCGGCCGCGCGCTGCGCGATCTCGAACGCGACATCTTGTGTCAGGCCGACCACCTGGAGCCGTCACGGACGCTCCCGCAGCCGGCGATACCGGAGATGGCACCTCCCGACCGCATCGAGGCCGGCGCCTATGGCCGGGCCGAGGAACTCGCCGAGATCGACTCGGCCGCAAGCGCGGTCGCCGCCGGCGGTAGCTCGGTGCTGTGGATCGCAGGCGAAGCGGGCTCGGGCAAGACCACGCTGGCGGCCGCCGCGACGAGCCGGTTGCGCGCGGCGGGCTGGCGGACGGTGCTCGGCCGTTGTCCAGAGGTGCACGGCGCGCCGGCCGGGTGGGCGTGGACCGAGGTGTTGCGAGAACTCGTCGACCCCGCCGGCTCACTGGACGACCGGCAGACGCTGGCTCCGTTGCTGCACGACGGCGCCGTGGTCGAGCCCGGCACGTTCTGGCTCGGGCATGCGGTGGCCGACGTGCTGAGCGCGGTCGCCGCGCAGCAACCGCTGGCCGTTGTGCTCGACGACCTGCACCGGACCGACGGGCTGACGTTGGAGCTGCTGCGACTGGTGGCCGACCGGATCAAGGACCTTCGGGTGCTGGTCATCGGTACCTATCGGCCCTCGGAGGACCGCGGCGAGCTGGAAGTGGCCCGGGCGGCGCTGACGGTGCACACCGCGGCACACCTGATGCTGGGTGGGCTGGATGCGGCGGCCACCGCGGCGCTGGCCGCCGATTGCGGGCTGGCCGCCGCCAGTGGCGAGGCGCTGCGGTTGCTGCGCGAGCGGACGGGCGGCAACCCGCTGTTCATCCGGGAACTGGCCCGGCTGATGGCCGCCGAAGGGACCGATGCGGTGTGGGCCTCGGTGCCCGTCGGGGTGCGAGATGTGTTGCGGCGCAGGCTGGCCCGACTTCCGGGGCCGACCGTCACCGCACTGCGCCAGGCCGCCGTGCTGGGCCGCGACATCGACGTCGACCTGCTCTCCGAACTCGGCCGCATCGACCCCGACGACCTGCTCGACGCGCTGGAGCCCGCCGTCCTGCTGGGCCTGCTCGACGAGCCCGAACCCGGCCGGTTACGGTTCGCCCACGCACTGGTCCGCGACACCCTCTACGAGGACACCTCGAAGCTGCGCCGGACCCGATTGCACGCGGCCGCGTTGGAACTGCTGCGCGCACCGGCGAGGTCGGTCGATCCGGCTGCCCTGGCGAACCACGCCGTTGCCGCCGCGACAGCCGAAACCTCGTTGACCGCTGCCGCTTTCGCCACCGAGGCGGCGCGCGAGGCGGATTCGGTCGGCGCGTACACCGAAGCCGCCCGGCAGTGGCGGGCCGCCGTGCAGATGCTCGAGCTGGTGGGCGGTCGGCGGTTGGCGCCCTTGGCCGACGGCCTCGAGCGCGAGATCGACGCCCGGTGCGGGCTGATCTCCGCGCTCGCGCAGTCCGGCGACGCGGTCGCGGCGCGCATCGAGATGAAGGCCGCGCTGCAACTGCTGACCGGGAAGTCGCGCGACGACCTGATCGTCCGGGTGCTCACCGCCTGGGACACCCCGTTGGTGTGGCGGGACCGCGAATACGACGAATCCGACACCCACATGATCGGGCTGCTGCGCCGGGTGCTGGCCGGGGGAAGCGGACAGCCCACCGAACTCGCGGTGGCCGACCGGATCCGGCTGCTCAAGGCGCTGTACGTGGAACTGGAGGGCACCGACCCGGACGGGGCGCTGGCCGCCAGCACCGAACTGCTGGAGCTGGCGCGGCAGGCCTACGCCGCGGACCCGGCAGCGTCGGGCCGGCTGCTGTGCACTGCGCTGAACGTCCGTGCCTACTGCGCGTTGGGACCCGACCTCGACGCCGAACGGGATTCGACCGCAGCTGAACTGCTGCGGACCGCGGAGGCCACCGAGCAGGCCGACTATCAAGCGGTGGCGCACTGGCTGCTGTCACTGGCGGCCGGTCACCGCTGCGATCTGGCGACGGCGAAACGACACGTGGACATCGCGGTGGCCCGCGCCGGCACCGGGCAACTCGTGCACCTTCTCGGCGTGCTCGGGCTGTTCCGGGCCCGGATGCACCTGCTGGCGGGACGCTTGGACGACGCGGTGAGCGCCTACACCGACCTGGCCGCGCGCATGGTGGAGAACGGTGCCGCGAACGGGGCCAAGCTGGCGATGGTCGGACGCGTGACGGGTGAGTTCTGTCTCGGAGATCTGGGCCTGCTGGCCGACGAACTGGTGTTCTTCTACCGGGAGGTGTCGGTCGCCGCGCTGGACGCCGCGGTGCTGGCGCTGATCGCACGCGGTCGTGACGCTGAAGCTCGGGAACTGTGGCAGGCCCGCCAACCGATCGAGCGAGCGTATTTCTGGCTGCCGTTCACCGTGCTGCGCGTCAACGCGGCGGTGGCACTCGGCGACCTCGACGAGGCCCGGGCGCGGGCAGCCGATCTGGGTGCGTACTCCGGCCGGATCGCCGGGCTCGGCGTCGACGGGCTGATGGTGGGCCCGGTGGACGAGGCGCTGGCCGCCGCCGCCGACGCGCTGGGACGTCCGGAGGTGGCGCGCGGCTACCGCCAGGCCGCTGCGGCGTTGCGGGACCGGTTGGCCGAACAGGCCCGGGCCTTCATCGACTGACTGCGGCGGTGCCGGATCATCGGCTCACGCCGAACACTGCCCGTTCCCGCCGCCGGTGTACCAGCCGCAACACCGACAGCAGGATCCGCAGCCCGATCCCGGCGTGCTGCGCCAGTGTCGAACGTTCCTCGTCGGTCATCGCCGCCAGCGAGCGTGGACCGTCGAACGACATGCGGCTGCCGTCACGGGCGGCCCGCTCCACCGACTCCCAGTCCGCCACCGAGACGTGCTCGGCGATCAAGGGGAACACCTCCAGTTCCTCGTCGTTGATGTGCTCGGTCAGCGATGTCGAGAGTTCGGCCAGCTCAAGGGCCATCACGCCGGCGATCTGGCGGTCACCCATCGACAGCCGGAACGCCGCGGCGCGGGCCCGCAGCTGGTCCAGCCTCGGGTCGAGGGCGGCGTGGTCGTCGGTCAGCTCGCTCAGGTCGACATGACTGCCCACGCTGGCCTGGACCACCGGCCACAACACGGTGTCCTCGATGGTGTGGTGATGGTGAATGGAATCGCACAGCCATTCCAGGTATCGCGAAATGGCCCGGGCACGGCCGGGAGTGCAAATCACATCCCGGTCCCGCACCGCCGTGGCCAGCTCGGTCAGGCGGGTCAGATCGGCCAGCATCGCGCGGTGCGCGAGGGTGATACCCAGCAGGTCGGGCGCGGGATCGCCGGATTTGCGGGGTTCGACTGTGACGGTGGTGGACACGGCGGTGCTCCTCGGGTTCTGCGGATCCGGGGTTGGCGGATCGGATGTCTTGGTGCACAGCCTGGGCGCGCCGACTTAAGTGCGACTTGTTTCCGGCTTGTCGCGGTCACAGTAGGGTTGCAGCCATGATCGATATCGACCTTGGCGAGGTGCGTAATTGGTTCGGCTTCGGTGTGGCCGGAAATTTCGCGGGCCATCTCGAACAGGCCGGAGAGGCCGGGGATTTCGTCAAGGTGGTCACCGAAGGGTATGCGCCCAAGGGCGTCTTCCCGTGGTACGCGCCCGGCCGCGATGATTTTCTGGGCGAGTTCCCGCTGTCCAGCGATGCCATCTTGCTGCCCGAGCCCGGGGAAGTTGAGGGCCCGCTCAACCTGCAGATCGAGCCCGAGGTCGGGGTGGCCTGCCACGTGGTGTGGAACGGCGACACCGTGGTGCGGCTGGAGCCGTTCGCCCTCGGCGCATTCAACGACTGCTCGATCCGCCGACCGGGTGCACCGAAGATCAGCCACAAGAAGAACTGGGGCCCCGCCTCCAAAGGTGTTGCGCCGCAATTCTTCGAGATCAGTGATCTGACCCCGGACGGCCCTACCGCGACGATGCGGCTGGTCTGCTACCTGAGCGAGAACGACGGCGAGCAGCACGCATACGGCGTGGATTCGCCGCTGGTGGGCTACTCGTACTACGGCGAGGTGCTGCTGGACTGGATCGTCGAGCGGCTGGCCAACCAGAAGGGTTCGGCGGACACACCTTTGGAAGATGTCGGCGCCTTGATGGTGGCCAGCGGGCATCCGGAGAACGTGCTGATCGGCATCGGCGCCACCCGCTACACGCCGCTCGGTGAGTCCACCTTCCTCAAGCCTGGAGATGAGGCGATCGTCCGGGTGTACGACAGTGCGTCCAGTGCGGCTTCTGAACTGCGGCAGGTGGTCTCAGCGCGTTAACTGCCGAGCAGTTCGTCGAGTAGCGCGATCAACTCGGCGGGGCGCTGCGGGGTGAACGCCGGATCGGGGCGAGTCCCGTTGACCTTCAAGGTGATCAGCGTCGACTTGATCGGCCGCCACACGTCCAGTGGCATCCAGCGGCGCAGGTCCGAACTGCCCCAGATGCGGAACCGGTTGAGGGCCAGCCCGAGTGACTCGGCCCGGTACGAGCGGATGTCCCGCAACGGGATCACCTTCGAGGTTCCCGACGGGAAATGGTAGCGCCGCAACGTGATCGCCTCGCGATCCAGCTGGATCAGGCCGTCGTCGTAGTACTGGCGCGGGGCACTCATGCGCGTGAGCACCGCAACTCGTGGCCCTTGGTGGTCAGGCATTTGCCGTTCTCCAGGTTCCACTGCCAGCCGTGCAGATTGCAGGTGAGTGTCTTACCTTCCACCACACCGAACTTCGACAGATCGGCCTTGAGATGCGGGCACCGGCGCTGGATTTCGAAGCCGTCCAGGGTGATCGAGGAAGAGTCGTCGTGCGCCTCGGCGAACCAGCCGTCGGCGTAGGCGATGCGCTCGTCGGTCAGGCACTTGAAGAACGTGTAGAGGTACTCGTTGTACCCGCCCACGCGCCAGGCCGCGAAGCGGGTGGACAGGAAGATCGTGTTGACCCAGTCCGGCTCGTTGTCGCGCAGCACGGTGCGCACCAGCTCGGGTGGGATGGCGAAACCGTAGCGGAACTTCTCATCCGCGATGGGTTCGCGCACAAGACGTTTCGGGAAATCCAGCACCACGGTCTCGTTGTGGCCGGGGCCCGACAGGCGCAGTTCGACCGGGTAGCCGATGCCGTCGCAGATCTGGTCGGTCTGGCTCATGATCGGCTCGAACAGTGCCCGCAGCGCGGGCAGCAGGGGCTCTCCGGCTGCCGGGGCCCAGGAGGCCTTTTCCGCGGCCAGCACCGGGGCCATCCGTTGTGCGTAGTCCTCGATGTACGCGGCTTTTCCGGTGGTGAAGATCGTCTCGGGATCCTCGACCGGGTGGGTCAGCGAGTTCAGTTGGGATCCCGCGAAATCCGCGGTGCTGCCGGGGAGCATCAGCAGGCCGCCGTCGTGGCCGTGGCGGCGCATCTGGTCCAGGAACACCACCTGGTCGGGGAAAATGTTCGCCGGATCGCCGTGATCGTCGTTGAGATCGCGCAGCTCGGCATCCAGGAAACAGGGCGGCCCGGCCGAGGGGATCACCCACGTTGCCCCGACCTGTGCGATGTATTGGCGGCACCGGTCCATCTGGCGCTGGCGCTTCTGGATACCGAAGGCTTCCTTGGCGCGCGCGGGCATGTCGTAGACCATCGGGTACCAGATGGCGCCCGAATACTGCAGCATGTGCACGTCGACCTGACCGAAGTCGGCATGCAACATCTCGAGATCCACCGGACGTGCGTCGTTCATGTTGAATGCGACGGTCTCGCCGTCGTCCACCACCAGACCTGAGTCACCGATCGGGCCGTCGGCGGGTGCGCGCAGCGCGATGATCATCACATCGAGGTCGCCCTTGGGGCCGCTGACGGTGTGCTTCACCGAATCGGTGGTCTCGAAGAACCGGTGGAAGCCCAGCGCCTGGAGTTCGCGTTGCAGGTCGGGCACCGGGAAGTCGGGCAGCAACACCACCGCGTCCTTGTTGACGTGGCGGCGCAGGTTCTCCGGGTCGAAGTGGTCCTTGTGCAGGTGCGACACGTAGAGGTAGTCCACGTCGCCAAGCGCTGCCCAGTCCAATTGGCTGTTGTCCGGGAACGGGAACCACGAGGCGAAGTAGGCGGGATTGACCCAGGGGTCGCACAAAATGCTGCCAGCCTTGGTCTCGATCAGGAAGCCGGCATGCCCGACGCTGGTGACCTGCACAAACGGCCTTTCGATGGAGTACTTCGATGCCCGCCCAGCCTAGCCCGAGTTGGGTGACGCGCAGATACGGGCTGGGATTAGGCTGGCTACGTGGAACCGGTGTACGGGACTGTCATAAAACTCGCTCGAATGGCCTGGCGGCTGCAGGGGCTGAAGTTCACCGTGACCGGGGTGGAGAACCTCCCGGTCACCGGCGGCGCGGTGGTGGCCATCAACCACACCAGCTACTTCGACTTCACGTTCGCCGGCTTGCCGGCCTACCTGCAGAAGCGGGGCCGCAAGGTGCGGTTCATGGCAAAGAAGGAAGTCTTCGACAACAAGGTCACCGGCCCGATCATGCGCAGCCTGCGGCATATCGAGGTCGACCGGGACAGTGGTGCGGCGTCATTTGAGGCGGCGGTCGACTACCTCAAGGCCGGGGAACTGGTCGGGGTGTACCCGGAGGCGACGATCAGCCGCAGCTTCGAGATCAAGGATTTCAAGTCCGGTGCGGCCCGGATGGCGATCGAGGCCGGGGTGCCGATCGTGCCGCACATCGTGTGGGGTGCCCAGCGCATCTGGACCAAGGGCCATCCGAAGAATTTGTATCGGCCGAAGGTGCCGATCTCGATCGCGGTCGGCGAGCCGATTCAGCCGACCCTGCCCGCAACCGAGCTGACCGCGCTGCTGCATTCACGCATGCAGCACCTGCTGGCTGAGGTTCAGGACACCTATGGTCCGTATCCTCCTGGCGAGTTCTGGGTACCGCACCGCCTGGGCGGTTCGGCGCCGACGTTGGCCGAGGCCAACCGGATGGATGCCGAGGAAGCGGCCGCGAAGGCGGCCAGGCGCGTGTTGGACGGCCCTTCTGGGCCTTCTGAGGCTTCTGGACCCACCGGGGCCTCGGGGTAAGACGCGTATGGAACCGGTTTTCCGAAGTTTGGAGATTGCCGCCAGGCTCGCGGTACGGGCCACCGGGACTCGGATCACCTTCGGTGGGTTGGAGAATCTGCCCGCCAAGGGTGGTGCCGTCGTGGCCATCAACCACACGAGCTACGTGGATTTCCTTCCGGCCGGCCTGGCGGCCACCGAGCGTGGCCGGCGGTTGCGGTTCATGATCAAGGCGGAGATGGACCAGGTGAAGGTGGTCCACTATTTGATCAGGCACACCGGGACGATCCCGGTGGACCGTAGGGCAGGCGCCGGGGCCTACGCCGTGGCGGTGGAGGCGTTGCGCCGAGGCGAGTTGGTCGGGGTGTATCCGGAGGCGACGATCAGCCGCAGCTTCGAACTCAAGGACTTCAAGACGGGTGCGGCCCGGATGGCGTTGGAAGCCGGCGTGCCGATCGTTCCGCTGATCGTCTGGGGTGCGCACCGCATCTGGACCAAAGATCATCCGAAAGCATTGGGGCGCAAGAATATTCCTGTCACTGTTCAGATCGGTGCACCGATTGTGCCCACGGGTACCGTTGCCCAGCTCGATGAGTCGCTCCGGGCAGGGATGTCCTCGCTGCTGACCCGGGCCCAGCGGGACTACCCGGCCCCGGCCGGGGCGCATTGGGTGCCGCGCCGGCTGGGTGGGACGGCTCCGACGCTCCAGGAGGCCAAGCGGCTCGACGAGGCCGAGTTGGCTGAACGCGCGCGCAAGCGTGCCGAGCGTGAAGCGAAGAGCAGCAGGTGAGCGTCGAGTGGGCGCCGGGGCTGATCGCCACCGACGTGGACGGAACGCTGCTCGACGAGGACGAGAAGGTCACGCCGCGCACCCGGGCGGCGGTACAGGCCGCGGTCGAGGCGGGGGCGAATTTCGTGCTGGCCACCGGGCGCCCGCCGCGGTGGATCGCGCCGGTGGTCGACGGTCTGGGGCTGGCGCCGATGGCGGTCTGCGCCAACGGGGCCGTGATCTACGACCCGTCGACCGACCGCATCATCTCGGCGCACACGCTGTCGGCCGAGGTGCTCGGTGAGCTCGCCGAGATCGCCACCCGGGTCATTCCCGGCGCGGGCTTGGCGGTGGAGCGGGTGGGCTCGTCCGCGCATGATGCCGCGACCCCGCAGTTCGTCAGTTCACCGGGCTACGAGCATGCCTGGCTCAACCCGGACAACACCGAGGTGTCGGTCGAGGATCTGCTGAGCGCCCCGGCGGTCAAACTGCTCATCCGCAAGGCCGGTGCGCGCAGTGCTGACATGGCCGCTGAACTCCTCAAACACGTTGGGCTCCAAGGTGATATCACCTACTCGACCAACAACGGGCTGATCGAGGTGGTGCCGCTGGGCATCAGCAAGGCCACCGGCGTCGAAGAGCTGGCCGCTCCGCTGGGGCTCACTGCCGCCGACATCGTGACCTTCGGCGACATGCCCAACGACATCCCGATGCTGAGCTGGGCGCAGCGCGGGGTGGCGATGGGCAATGCCCACCCTGCCGCGGTGGACGCGGCCGACGAGGTGACCGTGACCAACCGCGAGGACGGGGTGGCCCGGGTGCTGGAACGCTGGTGGTCCTGAGACGCCTCGGGCGCTCAGGTGATGGGGGTGAAGCGCTCCAGCTGCACGGGCTGCTGATCGGGTGACGGCGGGGGCAGTTCCACGGGCACACCGTCGACCACGCGGGTCACAGTGCCTTTCTCGCGGTCGAAGTTCAGTGTGCCGTGCTGGAAGTTCTGCACGATCCACTGGGGCTCGGGGATTTCGGCGCTGGTCGGCAGCCCCAGCACCCCGCGCTCGAAGCCCAGTGTTCCCCAGGCCTCGTAGATGGCCCCGGTGACGGGTTGGGCGCCGCTGTCGGGTGACCAGTAGACGGCGCCGCGCTCGAATGTCGCGTACCGGGCGCTCCCTTTGCCTACGGTCTCGGGTGAGGTCGGGTTGCCCAGCAGGCCGGCCGCCCCGCCTTCGGCCTGCCAGCGGTTGTAGATCGCGCCGCCGCGCATCTGGTCGGCCAGGTCCGCGGGCCCGGGAGGCTGATTGAACCGGGCGGCGATGTCGCGGATGTGGCCCATCTGGGCGTAGGCGGCGTTGCCGGGGCAATCGGTGATGCCGACGTCGCGGTGGGTGAAGATCGTCGGCAGGGTCGGGGTGGCTCCGCGTGGGAAGTGGGTGAAAGACCCGCCTGCGGAGGTGAGTACGACGGTGCCGTGCGGATCGACGTGATTGAGCCCGAGCCGCCAGCCCAGGAGGCGGCCGGTGTTGCGCACCTGGATCTCGGTGGGCGGTACGACGTCGAAGTCGCCCATCATCGCCACGCCCCAGGTGTCGATGTTGAAGCCGCCGGTGTGGGACCCCTCGACGGGCTTGTCCATCCCGCCGGCGCGGCCCTCGAAAACCTGCCCGTACTTGTCCACCATGGCGTTGTAGGCGATGTCGCACCAGCCCAGCTCACGGGTGTGGTACTCGTAGATCGACCGGACGATGCCTGCCGAGTCCTCGGGGGCATACTCGTTGCTGCCCGCCGTGTGGTGCACGATGCCGGCGCGAATACCCTTGTCGTACACGGTGTTTCCGCACCGCATCGACTCGTTGGCGCCCCACTGGGCGCGGTTGATGATGGTCGGCGGTTGGCCGGGGTTGATGGCGGCGGTCGGCAGTGGCCGGACGTCGGCAGGTGCCTGCGGCGGGGTGATCAGTACTGCGGTCACGTTCTGACCGATGGGCGCCTGGACGTTGGCGGGGATGTAGCCGAGTGCGGGCTGTGCCGCGCCGGGCTTCCCGGGTTTCCCGGGCGGTGCCGCGGGTGCCCGCGGTGCGCGGGTGACGGCGATCTGCACGGTGTTGGTGCGCCCGACGAACACCGGTTCGGTGCCGCGTGGGCCTGCGGTGTCGGCGCCGACGCCGTCGAGATTCTCGGCCTGGTACCAAGGGCCCCAGCTTCCGTCGTCCTTGCGGGCGCGGACCCGGGCGGACGTGCCGCGCAGGTCCGGCGAGGTGAGCGCGACCATCGAGAACGGGGTGTCCTGATGGATCTCGCGGATGCTCTCGCCGACGGCAAGGTTTTCGAGAGATTGCTGTGTGAGTATTGGTGCAGTCTCAGCGGTATCGGACTGTTTGCCAGAATCGGTGCCGCTGATCGCCCAGGGCACGATCACGACCGTCGCCGCAAGGGCGGTGAAGAGTATCGACGGAGCGGAACGGCGGGACTGCACGGACTGATGTTACGTATGAGCCTGGTGTTACGGATGGTTCGACACGCTCCACGCAACGGCACCGCAGAGCCAGATGGCTTCTGCGGTGCCGTTCTTCTAACCGGGTCCTGTTATGCGGGCGGCGGCACGGGCGCCGGGGCGGGTGCCGGCGGTGCGGGCACCGGCGGCTTCATCGCCGAGGTGATCGCCGGCATCACCATGCCCTTGAGCAGGTCGATCGCCTGGCCTGCACCGAGCTGGTTGGCGGCGCTCGACAGGTCGCCGAACAGGCCGCCGCCACCGCTGCTGGTGGCGGGCATCGCGGACAGCGACGGATCGGCGCCCAGCAGCGGGTAGGTGCCCGCGGCTGGATCGAGCCCGATCGGGGCCGAGATCGGCACCTCACCCGGGGCGGGCAGGCCGCCCGAAAGTGACGGGTCGAGGCCCACCGGGGAGGTGGTCAGGCCGGTGCCGCCCAATGAGGTGGGCGACGTCGTCAGCCCGCCGGTGGCCGGCGGGGTGAGCGCCGGGTTGGTCAGCGAGCTTGCCGGGTCGGTCAGTCCACCGGTGGCCGGCGGGGTCAGCGCCGGGTCGGTCAGTGACCCTGCGCCCGCCGGGGTGAGCGCCGGATCGGTGAGGGACCCGGTCGCCGAGGGCAACGCCCCGGTCGGCGAGCCTGCGGTGGGGGCCAGTCCGTTGGGGCTGGTCAGTGCCGCGTCGGGAGAAGTCAGTCCGGGCGCGGTCAAGCCCTGGCTCGGCATACCCGGCGCGGTCAGGCCCGGCGCGGTCAGGCCCGGGGAGGCCAGGCCCGGCGAGGTCAGGGTGGGTGAGCCCAGCGTCGGCGTCGGCGACGAGCCGGTCAGCAGACCGGTCGGCATCGGCGGCAGGTTGATGCCGAACTGGGACAGCCCCTGTGACAGCGCGGACATCAGTTCGCCGGGGAGGTCGGTGACCAGTGCGGCCTGGGTGAACTCGCGTTCTTGGGGCGCGGGGGAAAGCTGCGATACGGCAACTAGGGCGACTGGACTTGCGACTGCCACTGCGGCGACTGCGCTCATGGCTGTCGAGAGCTTGCGTCGACGACGGTTCGGCACGGAAGTCTCCTCAATATGTTTACTGCAAGGACTGCACTTCGGGTTGCAGGGTGGTGCTTTCCTCTTGCTGCGTCGGCATCCGGAATCCGATGCGGTGAAGTCCATGAGTGCCAACGAGATCGATGTTAAAGCTGTGACTCGTGGGTCTAAAGTGACGATATTGAATCGTGAGCGAATTGCGATCTGGCTCCTTCGCCGAATTCGGGGCAGGGGGGCGCGGTCGGATACCCTGGCTGCCGATGACGTCCTTATCTCCCCGGGTCGCTGCAGACCAGTCCAGCGGACATTTCGACTTATTCGTCGTCGGCTCCGGTTTCTTCGGTCTGACGATCGCTGAGCGCGTGGCGACGCAACTCGGCAAGCGCGTGCTCGTTATAGAACGCCGCCCGCATATCGGTGGTAACGCCTACTCGGAAGCCGAACCGCAGACCGGTATCGAAGTCCACAAGTACGGCGCCCACCTGTTCCACACCTCCAATCAGCGGGTGTGGGATTACGTGCGGCAGTTCACCGACTTCACGGGCTATCAGCACCGGGTTTTCGCGATGCACAACGGCCAGGCCTACCAGTTCCCGATGGGCCTCGGTCTGGTCTCTCAGTTCTTCGGCCGTTACTTCACCCCGGATGAGGCTCGCGCCCTGATCGCCGACCAGGCCAGCGAGATCGCCGGCCACGAGGCGGCCAACTTCGAGGAGAAGGCCATCTCGCTGATCGGGCGCCCGCTCTACGAGGCGTTCGTGAAGGACTACACGGCCAAGCAGTGGCAGACCGACCCGAAGGAACTGCCCGCTGCCAACATCACCCGACTGCCGGTGCGCTACACGTTCGACAACCGCTACTTCAACGACAAGTACGAGGGCCTGCCGGTCGACGGATACACCGCCTGGCTGGAGAACATGGCCGCCGACGATCGCATCGAGGTGCGGTTGGACACCGATTGGTTCGACGTCCGCGACGGCCTGCGCGCGGCCAATCCGGACGCGCCGGTGGTCTACACCGGCCCGCTCGACCGCTACTTCGACTATTCCGAAGGCAGGTTGGGCTGGCGCACACTGGATTTCGAACTCGAGGTGCTGAGCACCGGAGACTTTCAGGGCACCCCGGTGATGAACTACAACGACGCCGACGTGGACTACACCCGGATCCACGAGTTCCGCCATTTCCACCCGGAGCGGGAATACCCGGCCGACAAGACCGTGATCATGCGGGAATACTCGCGGTTCGCCAAAGAGGACGACGAGCCGTATTACCCGATCAACACCGAAGCCGATCGCGCCCTGCTGGCCTCCTACCGGGCCCGCGCCAAGGCCGAGACCGCCACGGCGAAGGTGCTTTTCGGTGGCAGGCTGGGCACCTATCAGTACCTTGACATGCACATGGCCATCGCCAGCGCACTCAACATGTACGACAACACCCTGGCACCGCACCTGTCCGACGGTGCGCCGCTGGCTACCGAAGAGGAAAGCAGCAAAGCATGAGTGACATCCCATCCGGCGCACTCGACGCCGGAGAGTCGCGGGCCGTCAGTCTGCTGGCCCGCGTCATCCTGCCGCGACCGGGCGAGCCGCTCGACGTCCGCAAGCTCTACCTCGTCGACGACCCGACCAATGCCCGCCGGGCACATGCGCCCACCCGCACGACCCTCGAGATCGCCACCGAGTCCGGGATCTCGTTCGCCACCTACTTCAACGCGTTCCCGGCCAGCTACTGGCGCCGGTGGTCGACATTGAAGTCGGTGGTCCTGCGCGTCGAGCTGACCGGCACGGCCCGCGTCGACGTCTACCGCTCCAAGGCCACGGGTGCCCGCATCACCGTCGGCGGCGCCCCCGTCTCCAGCGGTGACTCCTCCGAGCCCGCTGCGGTCGAATTCGAGATCGACCTGGCACCGTTCGAAGACGGCGGCTGGATCTGGTTCGACATCACCTCCGACACCGCGGTGCGGGTGCACAGCGCCGGTTGGTACGCCCCGACGCCCGCGCCGGGCCGGGCCAATGTGGCCGTCGGCATCCCGACCTTCAACCGGCCCTCCGACTGTGTCAACGCCCTGGCCGCGCTGACCTCGGATCCGCTGGTGGACGAGGTGATCAGCGCGGTCATCGTGTCCGACCAGGGCACGAGCAAGGCGAAGGATCATCCCGGTTTCGAGGCCGCCGCGGCGGGCCTGGGTGACCGCCTCTCCATTCACAACCAGCCCAACCTCGGCGGTTCCGGCGGCTACAGCCGGGTGATGTACGAGGCGCTGAAGAACACCGACTGTGAACAGATCCTGTTCATGGACGACGACATCCGCATCGAACCCGATTCGATCCTGCGGGCCCTGGCCATGAACCGGTTCGCCAAGGAACCCATCCTGGTCGGCGGCCAGATGCTCAATCTGCAGGAACCCTCGCACCTGCACATCATGGGCGAGATGGTCGACCGCACGAACTTCATGTGGTCGGCCGCCCCCAACGCCGAGTACGACCACGACTTCGCCAAGCACGCCCTCGATGACACCGATTCGGACCGCAGCAAGCTGCTGCACCGCCGCATCGACGTGGACTTCAACGGCTGGTGGATGTGCATGATCCCGCGGCAGGTCGCCGAGGAACTCGGCCAGCCGCTGCCGCTGTTCATCAAGTGGGACGACGTTGAATACGGCCTGCGCGCCGCCGAGCACGGCTATCGCACGGTCACCCTGCCCGGTGCGGCGATCTGGCACATGGCCTGGAGCGACAAGGACGACGCGATCGACTGGCAGGCCTACTTCCACCTGCGCAACCGGTTGGTGGTCTCTGCTGTGCACTGGGACGGCGACGCGCGCGGGCTGCTGGCCAGCCACCTCAAGGCGACCTTCAAACACCTGCTGTGCCTTGAATATTCGACGGTCGCCATTCAGAACCGGGCCATGGAGGACTTCCTGGCCGGCCCGGAACACATCTTCTCCATCCTGGAATCGGCGCTGCCCGACATCCGCGCGATGCGCCAGCAGTTCCCTGACGCCGTGGTGTTGGGCGGCGCCACCGAGCTGCCACCGGCCTCGGATCTCAAGCGCAAGAGGATCCGCATCCCGGTGTCCAAGCCGGCCATCTTGGTGAACCTGGCCCGCGGCGTCGTCCACCAGATGCGCCGGCACGATCCGGAAACCCATGTCCGGCCACAGATCAACGTGGCCACCCAGGATGCGCGCTGGTTCTCGCTGTGCCGGGCCGACGGGGTCACCGTCACCACCGCAGATGGGCGTGGTGTGGTGTACCGGCAGCGCGACCGCGCCAAGATGTTCGCGCTGCTCCGGGCCTCGCTGCGCCAGCAATTACGTGTGGTCCGTCAGTTCGACCGGATGCGCAAGGTCTATCGTGAGGCGCTGCCGGTGCTGACCAGCACCCAGAAGTGGGAGACGGTGTTGCTGACAGAGTCGGCGGAGAAAAACTGACATGACCGATGCCCCGCGCGGCGAGGACGCCGTGTTGGTTGCCGTGCAGTCTGCCCTGGCCACCCGGCCGGGCGTGCTGACCGGTGCGCGTGCGCTGTCGCATTTCGGCGAGCACAGTCTGGGTTGGCTGGGGCTCGCGGCCGCCGGCGCGCTGGCCCAGCCGGCCAAGCGCAAGTCATGGTTGGCGGTTGGCATCGGTGCCTTTGCCGCCCATGCCGCCGCGGTTCTGATCAAACGGGTGGTGCGCCGGGAGCGGCCACATCATCCCGACATCGCCGTGAACGTCGGGACGCCGAGCCGGCTGAGTTTCCCGTCGGCGCATGCCACCTCGACCGCCGCGGCCGCCGTGTTGCTGGCCCGGACGACAGGTCTGCCGGTGCGGGCGGCGCTGGTGGTGCCGATGGCGCTGTCGCGCCTGGTGTTGGGTGTGCACTATCCCACCGACGTGCTGACCGGCGTGGCCGTCGGGACGGTGGTGGGTTCTGTGGTCGGAAAAACTGCCGGTGTTGGGCCGAAGGAGACCGTGGCCAAATGAGTGAGGAAGCGCTGCCGGAACTCGGCCCGCCGAAGAACCTGGCCTCCGGGCTGATCAAGGCGATCCGTCCACGCCAGTGGATCAAGAACCTGCTGGTGCTGGCTGCCCCGCTGGCGGCCGTCGGCAGTGGAATCGAGTACAACTACGCCGATCTCGCCTACAAGGTGTCGATCGCGTTCGTGGTGTTCTGTCTGGCCGCCTCATCGATCTATCTGGTCAACGACGCACGCGACGTCGAGGCCGACCGCGCCCACCCGACGAAACGGTTCCGGCCCATCGCCGCCGGGGTGGTCCCGGAATCGCTGGCCTACACGTTGGCGGTCGTGCTCGGGGTGGCCTCGATCGGCATCTCGTGGTTGCTGACCCCGAATCTGGCCGTGGTGATGGCGGTGTACATCGCCATCCAGCTGGCGTACTGCTTCGGGCTCAAACACCAGGCCGTGCTGGACATCTGCATCGTGTCGTCGGGGTTCTTGTTGCGCGCGATCGCCGGTGGTGTGGCCGCCGACATCCCGTTGTCGCAATGGTTCCTGCTGGTGATGGCTTTCGGCTCGCTGTTCATGGCGGCCGGAAAACGTTATGCCGAGCTGCAATTGGCCGAGCGCACCGGCGCCAAGATCCGCAAGTCGCTGGAGCGGTACACGAGTAGCTACCTGCGATTCGTGTGGACGTTGTCGGCCACCGCGATGGTGCTCTGCTACGGCCTGTGGGCGTTCGGGCGCGACAGCGCCAATGACCCCCTGGGGCTCGACGGCCAGGACGCCTCGTGGTACGCGATCACCATGGTTCCGTTCACGATCGCGATCCTGCGTTATGCGGTGGACATCGATGGTGGCATCGCCGGTGAGCCAGAGGAGATCGCACTGAAAGACCGAGTTCTGCAGATCCTGTTCCTGGCGTGGATCGGAACCATCGGTGCTGCCATCTACTTCAGCTGACCGGATCACGCTGCGCCGCCTGGCAGGTGGCGTGGGTGACCGGTTGGCGGCGCGCTGGCCGGTGTTTCCGTATGACGCCACGGTGCGGATCAGCCTGTGGGTGAGCGTGGTGGTGACGGCCGCGTTGTTCGGCTGGGGTGCCTGGCAGCGCCGCTGGATTGCCGACGACGGCCTCATCGTGCTGCGGACGGTGCGAAACCTGTTGGCGGGCAATGGCCCGGTCTTCAATGCGGGTGAGCGGATCGAAGCCAACACCTCCACGGTGTGGACCTACCTGGTGACACTGGGCGCCTGGCTGGGCGGCCCGGTCCGGATGGAGTACGTGGCCCTGGCGCTGGCGCTGGCGCTGAGCGTGCTCGGCATCGTGCTGGCGATGCTCGGCACCGGCCGGTTGTACGCACCGAGCCTGCAGGGCCGCCGCGCCCTGCTGCTGCCCGCAGGCGCGCTGGTCTACATCGCGGTCCCCCCGGCGCGCGACTTCGCCACCTCGGGACTTGAAAACGGTTTGGTGCTGGCCTATTTGGGCTTGTTGTGGTGGATGATGGTGTGCTGGTCGCAGGCTCTGCGGCGACCGAAACCCGTGTCCGGCAAGTACTTCGAAGGGGCTCTGGCCGCCGTCGCCGGGCTCAGTGTGCTGGTCCGACCCGAGCTCGCGCTGATCGGTGTGGGCGCGCTGGTCATGATGCTGGTCGCGGCACGTGGGTGGCGCCGCCGGGTCCTGATCGTGGTGGCCGGTGGGCTGCTGCCGGTCGCCTACCAGATCTTCCGGATGGGCTACTACGGACTGCTGGTGCCGGGCACCGCGGTGGCCAAGGACGCCTCGGGCTCCAAGTGGGCCCAGGGCCTGACCTACCTGACCAATTTCAACCAGCCGTACCTGCTGTGGGTGCCGGTGATGCTGCTGGCCGCACTCGGGGTGGTCCTGCTGGCCACCAGGACCCGGCCGTGGTGGGTGCGCCACCAGGTGCCCCGCGGCTACGGCTGGCTGGCCCGGACCGTCCAAAGTCCGGCTGCCGTGGTGCTTTTCATGTTCGTCAGCGGGGTGCTGCAAGCGCTCTACTGGGTGCGCCAGGGCGGCGATTTCATGCACGGCCGGGTGTTGCTGACGCCGCTGTTCTGCATGCTGATGCCCGTCGCGGTGATCCCCGTGGTGCTGCCCGACGGTACGAAGTTCACCAGGGAGACGGGTTACCTGCTGGCCGCGGCCACCAGCGTGCTGTGGGCCGCGGTGGTGGGTTGGTCGATCTGGGCCGCGAACTCGCCCGGTCTGGGTGCCGACGGGACGCGGGTCACCTACTCGGGCATCGTCGACGAGCGCCGGTTCTACTCGCAGGCCACGGGTCACGCGCACCCGTTGACCGCCGCCGACTACCTGGATTACCCGCGCATGCGGGCCGTGCTGACCGCGATCGAGAACACCCCTGACGGGGCACTGCTGCTGCCGTCGGGCAACTACGACGTATGGGACGTCGTACCGGCCTACCCGCCGCCCCCCGGTCTGTCCGAGTCGCAGCGTCGGGCACTGAAAACGCCGCACACCGTGTTCTTCACCAACATGGGCATGCTGGGCATGAACGTCGGGTTGGACGTCCGGGTCATCGACCAGATCGGCTTGACGAATCCGCTGGCCATGCACACCCAGCGGTTGACCGATGGCCGAATCGGCCACGACAAGAACCTCTTTCCGGATTGGGCGGTGGCCGAGGGGCCGTTCCTCAAGACCCGGCCCTACATCCCGGCCTATCTGGACGAGGAATGGATCGCCCAGGCGGAGGCCGCGCTGGAGTGCCCGGCCACCGAGTCGATGCTCAACTCGGTGCGCGGCGAGATGACCCCGCGGCGGTTCCTGTCCAACCTGGTCCACGCGTATGACTTCACGAAGTACCGGATCGACCGGGTGCCGCTCTATGACCTCAAGCGCTGCGGCCTGCCGGTTCCCGAGCCGAAGAAGCCGCCGTACACCGGGATGCCGGCCACCGGTCCCTGATCGTTCGCGAAGTTGTCACAGCCGAATCTGTGTGTTTGGTAACGCTGGGCGCGGCTGGGCCGATACGCAGACGGGCCTGTGTACAGATCTTGATTGGACGGTACGAAGAAACCGATGCTGACCTCTGGTGTTCATCTCACGCGCCGCCGGGGGTGGCAGGGTTTCGAACCGTGCCTGATCGCGACCGTCAACGGTGCACGGGCGACCAGGGACGACAACTGCTGCAGAGAAGCACCACGCGTTCGTGTGGTTGACTACACGGGCACGTGAGCCGCTTACGTCGGTGTGAATCGATGTGCGGAATACGAAGAAGAGATCAGATAGGGAGCGGTATGAAGTTCGTTGGGAAGATGCGCGGCGCAGCGGCAGGTCTGTCGCGCCGGCTGACGGTTGCGGTCGCCGCGGCGGCCGTACTGCCTGGCCTGGTTGGCGTCGTCGGCGGCTCGGCGACCGCAGGAGCCTGGTCTCGACCTGGCCTGCCGGTCGAGTATCTCGACGTTCCGTCAGCTGGGATGGGGCGCAATATCCGGGTTGAGTTCCAGAGCGGCGGGGCGGGCGCACCCGCGCTGTACCTGCTCGACGGCATGCGCGCCCGTGAGGACAACAACGGTTGGGACATCGAACTCCCGACGTTCGAGTGGTTCCTGAACTCCGGCATCTCGGTTGTGATGCCGGTCGGTGGCCAGTCCAGCTTCTACACCGACTGGTACAAGCCGGCGTGTGGCAGCAAGGACGGCGGCTGCAAGACCTACAAGTGGGAGACCTTCCTGACCCAGGAGCTGCCGCAGTGGCTGGCAGCCAACCGGGATGTCAAGCCGACCGGCAGCGCCGTGGTGGGTCTGTCGATGGCCGGTTCGTCGGCGCTGATCCTGGCGGCCCGCCACCCGGACCAGTTCATCTACGCGGCCTCGCTGTCGGGCACGTTGAACCCGTCCGAGGGCTGGTGGCCGATGCTGATCGGTATCTCGATGGGTGACGCCGGTGGCTACAAGGCCGACGACATGTGGGGCAAGACCGGTGACCCGGGCAACGCCTGGAAGGCCAACGACCCGACCGAGCAGGTCGCCACGCTCGCGAACAACGGCACCCGCATCTGGGTGTACTGCGGTAACGGCAAGCCGGGCGAGCTCGGTGGCACCGACATGCCGGCCAAGTTCCTCGAGGGCTTCGTCTGCCGGACGAACTCCACCTTCCAGGAGAAGTACATCGCGGCCGGTGGCAAGAACGGTGTGTTCAACTTCCCGCAGAGCGGTACGCACGCCTGGGCCTACTGGGGTCAGCAGCTGCAGGCCATGAAGCCTGACCTGCAGCGGGTCCTGGGCGCCACCCCGACCGCCTGAGCGGACGCGGGTAACACCAGGTAAGACAAAGGAAGACGGCGGCGATCCCCACGGGGTCGCCGCCGTCAGCCGTTTGCGGCCCCTCCCGCGGGGGCGATGTGGTTCACTACAACGCGGGTTACGTGTGCGGGGGCACTTCGAGCGACCGGCAGCAGGAGAGGTTGATGATGAGGCGTGCGTTGAGTCTGATGCGGGCGATGCTGCTGGCCCTGTTGGCTCCGGTGCTCGGTGCCGGCCTCTGGGCCGTATCGGCGGCGACGGACACTCCCGCCCGGGCCGACGGTGTCGAGTACCTGATGGTCCCGTCGGCGGCGATGGGCCGCGACATTCCGGTGGCGTTCCAGGGCGGCGGGCCGCATGCGGTGGTCCTGCTCGACGCGTTCAACGCCGCCCCTGACGTCAGCAACTGGGTCAACGCCGGCCACGCGATGTCGACACTGGCCGGCCGCGGTATCTCGGTGGCGGCCCCGGCGGGCGGCGCCTGGAGCATGTACACGAACTGGGAGCAGGACGGCAGCAAGCAGTGGGAGACGTTCCTGTCCGCTGAGCTGCCCGACTGGCTGGCCGCGAACAAGGGTCTGGCCCCGGGCGGGCACGGGGTCGTGGGCGCCTCGCAGGGCGGTACCGCCGCGCTGACACTGGCCGCGTTCCACCCCGACCGGTACCGCTTCGCCGGCTCGCTGTCGGGCTTCCTGACCCCGTCGGCCACCACCCTCAACGGCGCGATCACGGCCGGGATGGCCGAGTTCGGCGGGGTGGACAGCTACGGCATGTGGGGTGCCCCACAGCTGGGCCGCTGGAAGTGGCATGACCCCGACGTGCACGTGCAATTGCTGGCCGATGCCAACACCCGGCTTTGGGTGTACAGCCCGGCCACGCTGACATGTAGCGACCCGGCCGCGATGATCGGTGTCTGCGATCAGGCGCAGGGCAGCAACCGGTCGTTCTACCAGCACTACCGCTCCGTCGGTGGCAGCAACGGGCACTTCGACATGCCGGCCGGAGGTCAGCATGACTGGGGTAGCTGGGCCCCGCAGCTGGCGCATATGTCGGGCGAATTGGTCGCGACCATCAAGTAGCCGTCCGGGCGACCTGCCGGAATGACCAGAATCGGCTGCGCCGGGGCACTTTTCACCAGCCGGTACGGTGGAGGCGTGCAGCACACACTACGGTCGGCCACCTTGGTGGTAGCGGTGTCCGTTGCGTCGTTGCTCACGGCATGCGATGCGGGCGACGACATCATGGCGCCACTGGTGCTGCCCACCTCACAGGTCAGCGGTGCCCAGCCGCAGGCGGTGTCGGCTCAGCCGCTGCCACGCCGCAGCGGTGAGCTGGATATCACTTCGCAGCAGCACACGTACCTCGACGAGCTCAAGGCTGTCGGGATCACCCCGTCCAGTGAGCTGTTGGCGCTGTCGATCGGGTCCTATGTGTGCCAGGCCCGCGCCGCCAGGCAGAATGAGCAGGCGGTGCGCGCGTTCGTCCTGCCGCTGGTGCGTAGCGACGTCCGGGCGTCGCGGTCCGGGCAGAAAAGCCCGACATCGGCCGAGATCGACGCCGCCGCCACCGACTACATCCGCACCGCCACCGAACATCTCTGCTAGCCGCAGATCACACCGCACCGCACGCGAGGAGCCCGAGTAACCCATGGCCAAAAATGCCAGCCGCCGGAAGCGTCACCGCATCCTGGCCCTGATCGCCGCCGCGGCGATGGCTCTCGTCGTGGTGCTCGTGGTGACGATCGTGGTGATCGTGATGCGTCGTCCCGAGACTCCGTCGGCGCCGCCGACGGCCCAGCCTCCCGCCGGGGTGCCCGGCCCGTCGACGCCGCGGAAGCCGCGCCCGGAGTTCCAGTCCGCCGACTGCCCCGATGTGATGATGGTTTCGATCCCGGGCACCTGGGAGTCCTCGCCGCAGGACGACCCGTTCAATCCGACGCAGTTCCCGCTGTCTCTCATGACGAACATCAGCCGGCCGATGTCCGAGCAGTTCGGGAAGGACCGCCTCGAGGTCTACACGGTGCCCTACACCGCGCAGTTCCATAACCCGTTCTCGGCAGACAACCAGATGTCGTACGACGACAGCCGCGCCGAGGGGAAGCGCACCGCGGTCAAGGCCATGACGGACATGAACGACCGTTGCCCGCTGACCAGTTACGTGATCGCCGGGTTCTCGCAGGGCGCGGTGATCGGCGGTGACCTCGCCAGCGACATCGGCAACGGCCGCGGCCCGGTCGATGAAGACCTGGTTCTGGGCGTGACGTTGATCGCCGACGGCCGCCGCCAGCTCGGTGTCGGGCAGGACGTCGGACCCAACCCGCCCGGTCAGGGCGCCGAGATCACGTTGCACGAGGTGCCGGTGCTGTCCGAGATGGGTCTGACGATGACCGGCCCGCGGCAGGGCGGTTTCGGTGCCCTCGACGGCCGGACCAACCAGATCTGCGGCAAGGGCGACTTGATCTGCTCGGCGCCGGAAGAGGCTTTCTCGATCTTCAACCTGCCCAAGACTTTGGAGACGCTGACCGGCAGCGCGGCCGGGCCGGTGCACGCCCTGTACAACACCCCGCAGTTCTGGGTGGAGAACGGGCAGACGGCCACCCAGTGGACGCTGAACTGGGCGAAGGACCTGGTGGAGAATGCGCCTCATCCCAAGCACGGATGAGCGGCGCGGCGGATTTGGTCGGGACCGTCACGGTCCCTTAACATTAAGAGAAAAATAAGAGCTTCGCGCGTGCGTGGTTGGTTGACTAGAGCCGTCAGCTGACTCGTAGGCGTGGTCGCCGCGCCCGGTACGATCGTCCGGGTTTGGGTACGTACGGCCGCCGAGTGGCTGCAACGCACCGCCAATGACGTGCGACAACGCGACGAGTACGGCTCTGACAGGAGAAGTTAAATGCCGTTCATCAATCCGTTCATCAAGGACGGTCAGATCAAGTTCCCGGACGGAGCCAGCGTCGTCGAGCACGTCGAGCGCTGGGCCAAGGTTCGCAGCGACAAGCTGGCGTACCGCTTCCTGGACTTCTCCACCGAACGTGACGGCGTGGCCCGTGATTTGACCTGGGCCCAGTTCAGCGCCCGCAACAAGGCTGTCGCCGCCCGGCTGCAGCAGGTCACCCAGCCTGGTGATCGCGTCGCCATCCTGTGCCCGCAGAACCTGGACTATCTGGTCGCGTTCTTCGGAGCGATCTACGCCGGACGCATCGCGGTGCCGCTGTTCGACCCGTCCGAGCCCGGCCACGTGGGCCGCCTGCACGCCGTGCTGGACAACTGCCACCCGTCGGCGATCCTGACCACCACGGAGGCCGCCGAGGGCGTACGCAAGTTCTTCCGCAGCCGCCCGGCCAACCAGCGCCCCCGCGTCATCGCCGTCGACGCGGTTCCGGACGACGTCGCGTCCACCTGGATCCACCCTGAGGGGCCTGACGAGACCACCATCGCGTACCTGCAGTACACCTCGGGGTCGACCCGAATCCCCACCGGTGTGCAGATCACCCACCTGAACATGGCGACCAACATCGTGCAGATCGTCGAGGCGCTGGAAGGCGAGGAGGGCGACCGCGGTCTGTCCTGGCTGCCGTTCTTCCACGACATGGGTCTGATCACCGCGCTGATCGCCCCGATGATCGGCCACTACTTCACCTTCATGACCCCGGCCGCCTTCGTGCGCCGGCCGGAACGGTGGATCCGTGAGATGGCCCGCAAGGAAGGCGACACCGGCGGTGTCATCTCGGTGGCCCCGAACTTCGCGTTCGACCATGCCGCCGCCCGCGGCGTCCCCAAGGACGGCACGCCGCTGGACCTCTCCAACGTCAAGGCCGTGCTCAACGGCAGTGAGCCGATCTCGGCTGCCACCGTGCGCCGGTTCAACGAGGCCTTCAGCCCGTTCGGCTTCCCGGCCAAGGCGATCAAGCCGTCCTACGGCCTGGCCGAGGCCACGCTGATGGTGTCGACCACGCCGTCCGCCGAAGAGCCCAAGATCATCTACGTCGACCGCGACGAACTGAACACCGGTCGCATCGTCGAGGTGGACGGCGACTCGCCCAAGGCGGTCGCCCAGGCCTCGGCCGGCAAGGTCGGTGTCTCCGAGTGGGCCGTCATCGTCGACGCGGACAGCGCGACCGAGCTGCCCGACGGCCAGGTCGGCGAGATCTGGATGAGCGGTCAGAACATGGGCACCGGCTACTGGGGGAAGCCCGAAGAGACCGTCAACATCTTCCAGAACACCCTCAAGTCGCGGACCAGCCCGTCGCACGCCGAGGGCGCGGAGGACGACGCCACCTGGGTCCGTACCGGCGACTACGGCGCCTTCTACAACGGCGACCTGTACATCACCGGCCGCGTCAAGGACCTGGTGATCATCGACGGCCGCAACCACTACCCGCAGGACCTGGAGTACTCCGCGCAGGAGGCCAGCAAGGCGCTGCGTACCGGCTACGTCGCGGCGTTCTCGGTGCCGGCCAACCAGCTGCCCGACGAGGTGTTCGAGAACGCGCACGCGGGCCTGCACCGTGACGACGACGACAGCTCCGAGCAACTGGTGATCGTGGCCGAGCGGGCGCCCGGCGCCCACAAGCTCGAAGTCGGGCCGATCACCGACGACATCCGCGCGGCGATCGCGGTGCGGCACGGCGTCACCGTGCGCGACGTGCTGCTGACCGCGGCCGGTGCCATCCCGCGTACCTCCAGCGGCAAGATCGGCCGGCGGGCCTGCCGCTCGGCCTACCTCGACGGGTCGCTGCGCAGCGGGAAGATCGCCAACGATTTCCCCGACGAGACCGACTGAGCTGAGCTGACCCACACCGCCGACTGCCGGCCGGTTGAGACAAAGGTGACCTGAACATGGATGAAACACAAAGCAATTCGAATCTTCCAGACGGCACCGAGCCCGCCGCGGCACCGTCGTCGCGTCCGGATCTGACCGTCGCGGAGATGCGCGAATGGCTGCGCAAGGCGGTGGCCAACGCCACCGGGCAGTCGGCCGACGCGATCGACGAGACCACCCCGCTGATCGAGTTGGGTCTGTCTTCTCGTGATGCGGTGGCGATGGCCAGCGACATCGAGGACCTCACCGGCGTCACGCTGACGGCCACGGTGCTGTTCCGGCACCCCACCATCGAGTCGCTGGCGACGGTCATCATCGAGGGCGAGCCCGAGCCTCCGAGCACCGACGACGAGGACTGGTCGCGGGAACGCGATGTGGAAGACATCGCCATCGTCGGCGTTGCCACCCGCTTCCCGGGTGACCTGAACACCCCCGACCAGATGTGGGACGCCCTGCTCGCCGGCAAGGACTGCATCACCGACCTGCCCGAGGGCCGCTGGGAAGAGTTCCTCTCCGAGCCGCGGATCGCCGAGCGCGTGGCCAAGGCCCGCACCCGTGGCGGCTATCTTTCGGACATCAAGGGCTTCGACTCCGAGTTCTTCGCGCTGTCGAAGATGGAGGCCGACAACATCGACCCGCAGCAGCGCATGGCGCTGGAGCTGACCTGGGAGGCGCTGGAGCACGCCCGCATCCCGGCGTCGAGCCTGCGCGGCACCAGTGTCGGTGTGTTCGTGGGTAATTCGACCAACGACTACCAGTTCCTGGCGGTCTCGGATCCGTCGGTCACGCACCCGTACGCCATCACCGGCACCGCGAGTTCGATCATCGCCAACCGGGTTTCGTACTTCTATGACTTCCGCGGCCCGTCGGTCGCCGTCGACACCGCATGCTCCAGTTCGCTGGTGGCAGCGCATCAGGGTGTGCAGGCGTTGCGTTCCGGTGAGGCCGACGTGGCCATCGTCGGCGGTGTCAACGCGTTGATCACCCCCATGGTCACCGTCGGCTTCGACGAGGTGGGTGGCGTGCTGGCCCCGGACGGCCGGATCAAGTCGTTCTCCTCGGACGCCGACGGCTACGCCCGGTCCGAGGGTGGCGGCATGCTGGTGCTCAAGCGGGTGTCCGACGCCCGTCGTGACGGCGACCAGATCCTGGCCGTCATCGCCGGCAGTGCGATCAACCACGACGGCCGGTCCAACGGTCTGCTCGCCCCCAATCCCGATGCGCAGGAAGCGGTTCTGCGCAAGGCCTACAAGGACGCCGGGATCAACCCGCGGACCGTCGATTACATCGAGGCGCACGGCACCGGCACCATCCTCGGCGACCCCATCGAGGCCGACGCCCTCGGCCGCGTGGTCGGGCGCGGTCGTGAGGCGGACAAGCCGGCCCTGCTGGGCGCGGTGAAATCCAATGTGGGCCACCTCGAATCGGCCGCGGGCGCGGCGAGCCTGGCCAAGATGACGCTGTCGCTGGCCAACGACAAGCTGCCGCCGTCGATCAACTACGCCGGGCCCAACCCGTACATCGACTTCGACAAAGAACACCTCAAGGTCAACGACACCGTCTCGGAATGGCCGCGCTACAGCGGACACGCGATCGCCGGTGTGTCCGGATTCGGCTTCGGCGGCGCCAATGCACACCTGGTGCTGCGCGAAGTGCTGTCCTCGGATCTTGTGGAACCGCAGCCGGAACCTGAAACGGCTGAAGAGAAGTCGGATTCTGACGAGGCCAACGCCGTGTACGTCGGCGGTGTGCGGATGGACGAGTACGGCGAGTTCATTCACGACGATGATGAATCCGGGGCCGACGAGTACCCGGCGTACGACGAGGTGAACCACGAACTGCCCGGGCTGACCGACGAGGCCAAGCGCCTGATCGAGGCCGCCCGCGAGGAGCTGGCCGCAGCTGAAGCCGCCGAACCTGTCAAGAAGGTTGTCCCGCTTGCTGTCTCGGCCTTCCTGACCTCGCGCAAGAAAGTCGCTGCCGCTGAGTTGGCGGACTGGATGGACAGCGAAGAGGGCCGGGCGTCCTCGCTGGAATCCATCGGACGCTCGCTGTCACGCCGCAACCACGGCCGTTCGCGTGCCATCGTGCTGGCCCACGACCACGACGAGGCGATCAAGGGTCTGCGCGCCGTCGCCGAGGGCAAGCAGCACCCGAGCGTGATCTCGGCCGACGGTCCGGTCACCAACGGTCCGGTGTGGGTGTTGGCGGGTTTCGGGGCGCAGCACCGCAAGATGGGCAAGAGCCTGTACCTGCGCGAGCCGGTTTTCGCGGAGTGGATCGACAAGGTCGATGCCCACATCCAGGATGAGCGCGGGTACTCCGTTGTCGAGCTGATCCTCGACGACTCGATCGACTACACGAACGAGACGTGCGAATACCCCATCGAAGTGGTCCAGACGGTGATCTTCGCCATCCAGATCGCGCTCGGCGAGTTCCTCAAGGCCCACGGTGCCAAACCGGTTGCGGTAGTGGGGCAGTCGCTCGGTGAGGCGGCCGCCGCATACTTCTCCGGCGGCCTGAGCCTGGCCGATGCCACCCGGACCATCTGCTCGCGTGCCCACCTGATGGGTGAGGGCGAGGCGATGCTGTTCGGCGAGTACATCCGCCTGATGGCGCTGGTCGAGTATTCGGCCGACGAGATCAAGACGGTCTTCGCCGACTACCCGGGCCTTGAGGTGTGTGTCTACGCGGCCCCGACCCAGACCGTCATCGGCGGCCCGCCCGAGCAGATCGACGCGATCATCGCCAGGGCGGAATCCGAGGGCAAGTTCGCCCGCAAGCTGCAGACCAAGGGCGCCAGCCACACTCAGCAGATGGACCCGCTGCTCGGTGAACTGTCCGCCGAGATCCAGGGCATCGAGCCGCATCCGCTGAGCACCGGTTACTTCTCGACCGTGCACGAGGGCAAGTTCATCCGTGCCGGCGCCGAGCCGATCCATGACGTGGAGTACTGGAAGAAGGGTCTGCGCCACAGCGTCTACTTCACCCACGGCATCCGCAATGCGGTGGACAACGGCCACACCACGTTCCTTGAGCTGGCACCGAACCCGGTGGCGCTCATGCAGGTTGGGCTGACGACGGCGTCGGCCGGGCTGCACGATGCCCAGTTGATCGCGACCCTGGCCCGTAAGCAGGACGAGGTCGAGTCCATGGTGACCGCCATGGCCCACCTGTTCGTGCACGGTCATGACCTGGACTTGCGGACCTTGTTCCCGCGCAAGTCCACCGGCCTGGCCGGCGCGCTGGACTTCGCCAACATCCCGCCGACGAAGTTCAAGCGCAAGCAGCACTGGCTGGACGCGCACTTCACCGGTGACAGCTCCGCGGTGATGCCCGGCAACCATGTCGCGACGCCGGACGGCAAGCATGTCTGGGAGTTTGTGTCGAAGGGCACCGCCGATCTGGCTGCCCTGGTGAAAGCCGCTGCCGCGCAGGTGCTTCCGGATGCCAGGTTGACGGCTTCCGAGCAGCGTGCGGTGCCTGCCGAGGGGTCCCGCCTGGTCACCACGCTGACCCGGCACCCGGGCGGCGCCTCGGTGCAGGTGCATGCCCGGTTGGACAACGGAGGTGAGTCTTCCTTCTGTTTGGTCTACGACGCGATCGTGACCCGGGGTGGCGCAGCGACCACGCTGCCCACTGCGGTAGGTGCCGGTGTTGTCGCAGAACAGGTTTCGGCCGCGCCGGCATTGGCCGAGCCCGAGCCCGAGGATGACGCGGAGATCCTGTCCGACAACCTCACCAAGGGTGCAGGCATGGGCGCCGGCTTCGAGAAGTGGTCGCCGGATTCCGGGGAGACCATCGGCCAGCGGCTGGGCACCATCGTCGGTGCGGCCATGGGTTATGAGCCCGAGGACCTGCCGTGGGAGGTGCCGCTGATCGAGCTGGGCCTGGATTCCCTGATGGCGGTGCGGATCAAGAACCGCGTCGAGTACGACTTCGACCTGCCGCCCATTCAGCTGACTGCGGTGCGCGACGCCAACCTGTACAACGTCGAGGACCTCATCAAGTACGCGATCGAGCACCGCGACGAGGTCGATCAGATCGCCGAGTCCCAGAAGGGCAAGACGGCCGAGGAGATCGCCGCCGAGCAGTCCGAACTGCTGGGTGGTGCCTCCACGGTCGCCGAGCTCGAAGCCAAGCTGGCCGAGGCCGGACATCCGTCGGGTGACAAGCCCGCCGAGGACAGCGAGCCGGACAAGCCCGCCGAGGCCGCGGCCACCGAAGGCTTGGAGATCCCGCCGCCGCCCACCGATCCGGGTGGCCCGGCCATCCCGGCTCCGCCGTCGGATCCGTCGGGACCGAGTAAGGCGACCGCGGCTGCGGCGGCAGCCAAGGTGCTGACCCAGGAGGCGGTCACCGAGGCACTGGGCGCCGACGTGCCCCCGCGTGACGCCGCGGAGCGGGTCACGTTCGCCACTTGGGCGATCGTCACCGGCAAGTCGCCGGGCGGCATCTTCAACGAGCTGCCGTTCGTCGATGTCGAGATGGCGACGAAGCTGTCCGAGCGGCTCTCCGAGCGCGCCGAGGGCACCGTCACGGTTGAGCAGGTGCGGTCGTCGAAGACCATCGAAGAGCTGGCCACGATCGTGCGCGATCAGCTCGAAGAGGGTGTGGTCGACGGGTTCGTGCGCATCCTCCGGCCCGCGCCGAAAGGCACTGCGGACGGGTCCTCGAAGATTCCGGTGTTCGTGTTCCATCCGGCCGGCGGATCGACGGTCGTCTACGAGCCGTTGCTGAAGCGCTTGCCGGCCGACACCCCGGTGTACGGCATCGAGCGGGTCGAGGGCTCCATCGAGGAGCGCGCCGCCGAATACGTGCCCAAACTCCTTGAGATGCATCAGGGTCCGTTCATCCTGGCCGGCTGGTCGCTGGGCGGGGCGCTGGCTTACGCCTGTGCGATCGGCCTGAAGCAGGCCGGTGCCGACGTCCGGTTCGTGGGCCTGATCGACTGTGTTCGCCCCGGCGAGCCGATCGACCAGAGCCAGGCGGGGATGCGGGCTCGCTGGGACCGCTACGCCCGGTTCGCCGAGCGCACCTTCAACGTCGAGGTTCCCGAGATCCCTTACGAAGAGCTGGAGAAGCTCGACGACGAGGGCCAGGTGAAGTTCGTCCTGGAGGTCGTCGCGCAGAGCGGTGTGCAGATCCCGGGCGGGATCATCGAGCACCAGCGGACGTCCTACCTGGACAACCGGGCCCTGGACACCATCGAGATCCAGCCCTACGACGGGCACGTCACGCTCTACATGGCCGACCGCTACCACGATGACGCGATCGTGTTCGAGCCCGCGTACGCCACCCGTCAGCCCGACGGCGGCTGGGGCGAAGCTGCCTCGGACCTGGAGGTCGTACACATCGGGGGCGAGCACATTCAGGCCATCGATGAGCCGTACATTGCCAAGGTCGGTGCTCATATGAGCGAGGCGATCGGCCGTATCCAGAGCGAAGCGACAATGTCGACAGCGGAGAGCGAGAGCAAGTGACGAACAAGACGACGGCTGAACTGCTGGCCGAGCTCCGCGAGAAGCTGGAACTGGCATCCGATCCGGGCGACGAGAAGGCCAGGGCCCGCCGGGACAAGAAGGGAATCCCGTCCGCACGGGCCAGGATTCACGCCCTGCTCGATCCGGGCAGCTTCCTGGAGATCGGTGCGCTGGCCAAGACGCCGGGCGATCCGAGTGCCTTCTTCGGCGACGGCGTGGTGACCGGGCACGGCACCATCAACGGCCGTCCGGTCGGCGTGTTCAGTCACGACCAGACGGTGTTCCAGGGGTCGGTCGGGGAGATGTTCGGCCGCAAGGTGGCCCGGTTGATGGAATGGGTGGCCATGGTCGGTTGCCCGATCATCGGTATCAACGACTCCGCGGGGGCCCGTATCCAGGACACCGCGACCTCGCTGGCCTGGTACGCCGAACTCGGCCGCCGGCACGAGATGTTGCGCGGCCTGGTTCCCGAGATTTCGCTGATCTTCGGCAAATGCGCCGGCGGAGCGGTGTATTCGCCGATCCAGACCGACCTGCTGGTGGCGGTGCGTGACCAGGGCTACATGTTCATCACCGGCCCGGACGTGATCAAGGATGTCACCGGCGAGGATGTCACCTTCGATGAGCTCGGCGGCGCGGATGTGCAGGCGCAGCGCGGCAACATCCACAAGGTGGTCGAGTCGGAGGCCGCCGCCTACCAGTACGTGCGCGACTACCTGAGCTTCCTGCCGTCGAACCACTTCGACAACCCGCCCATCATCAATCCCGGCTTGGAGCCGGAGATCACGCCGCATGACCTGGAGCTGGATTCCATCGTGCCGGACGCCGACAACATGGCCTACGACATGCAGGAGATCCTGCTGCGGATCTTCGACGACGGTGACGTGTTCGAGATCGCCGACCAGCGGTCCCCGGAGCTGATCACCGCGTTCGCCCGGGTCGACGGACATCCGGTCGGCGTCGTCGCCAACCAACCGATGTTCATGTCGGGCGCGATCGGCAACGAGGCTTCGGACAAGGCCGCCAGCTTCATCCGGTTCTGCGATTCCTACAACCTGCCTTTGGTTTTCGTGGTCGACACCCCGGGCGCGATGCCGGGTGTTGCCGAGGAGACGGGCGGCATCATCAAGCGCGGTGGCCGGTTCTTCAACGCCATCGTCGAGGCCGACGTGCCGAAGGTGACGGTCATCATCCGCAAGGCTTACGGCGGCGGGTACGCGGTGATGGGTTCCAAGCAGCTGACGGCCGATCTGAACTACGCCTGGCCTACTGCCCGGATCGCGGTGATCGGTGCCGAGGGCGCGGCCCAGCTGCTGGTCAAGCGGTTCCCGGATCCGACCGCACCTGAGGTGCAGAAGATCCGCGCCGACTTCATCAAGGGCTACAACGACAACATGGCCACGCCGTGGATCGCTGCCGAGCGCGGCTACATCGACGGTGTCATCCAGCCGCACGAAACCCGGTTGCTGCTGCGTAAGTCCCTGAAGCTGTTGCGGGACAAGCAGAACGGCCCCAAGGTGCAGCGCAAGCACGGTTTGCTTCCGCTGTAGCTTGCGGTGAGCGGCCGGCACACAGTCTTACTCACAAGCGTGTAATTCAGAACTACCGCCTGTGAGCAGTGGCGACACTGGGCCCCTGCAAAACCATCCACAAGTTATCCACAGGGCACTGGAGTTCGCTGGATGCTCGGCTGGTTAGGCTGAGGGCGGAAGGGGATCGCCTATGAGCACCGCCGTCGTCGTGGGGAGTGGGCCCAACGGGCTCGCGGCCGCCATCGTGTTGGCCCGGGCCGGGCACGAGGTCACCGTGCTGGAGGCGTCCGACGAAATCGGTGGCGGGGTGCGCTCGGGGACTCTCGGCGGTGTCGTGGTGGACCACTGCTCGGCGATTCACCCGATGGCCGTGGGCTCGGCGTTTCTCGCCGGTCTCGGCCTTGAGCGGCACGGATTGCGCTGGCGCTGGCCTGAAATCGACTGTGCGCACCCGCTCGACAACGGTGAGGCCGGTCTGCTGTATCGCAGTGTCGAGCAGACCGCAGCCGGACTCGGTGCCGACGGCCGGCGTTGGCGGGCACTGTTCGGCGGCCCCGCTGCCCGTTTCGACACGCTTGCCGACGACATCATGGGCCCGCTGGTGCGCATCCCTGCCCATCCCTTGATGCTGGCCCGGTTCGGGTTGCCCACGGTGCTGCCGGCCGCGGTGCTGGCCCGGGTCTTTAAGACCCCGGCGGCCCGGGCGTTGTTCGGAGGCGTTGCGGCCCATACCTTCCGGCCGTTGCACTATCCGATGACCTCGGCGATCGGGCTGGGAATCCTCACGGCCGGACATCGGCACGGCTGGGCCGTCGCCGAAGGCGGGTCGCAGGCGATCACCGATGCGTTGGCCTCGGCCCTGGCCGAACTCGGCGGCAAGGTGCAAACGGGTGTCCGGATCACCACGGCGGCTCAACTGCCGCCGTCGGACATCACCATGTTCGATCTGACGCCGACGGCTGTCGCCGGCATCCTGGGGGCCCGCCTGCCCCGGCTGGCGGCGCATGCTTACCGTCGATTCCGTTATGGCCCAGGCGCCTTCAAGGTCGACTTCGCGGTTCGCGGGCCGGTGCCGTGGACCAATCCCGAGGTGGGGCGGGCCGGTACGGTGCACCTGGCCGGCGACTTCGACGAGATCGCGGCCACCGAGCGGGACATCCATGCCGGACGTATGCCGCGCCGGCCGTTTGTTCTGGTAGGTCAGCAGTACCTGGCGGACCCGGGCCGCTCGGCCGGAAAGATCAATCCGATCTATGCCTATGCGCATGTGCCCCATGGCTATACCGGTGATGCCACCGACGCCATCATCGCGCAGTTCGAGCGGTTCGCGCCGGGATTCGCCGACCGGGTCGTCGAGTCCGCGGTGCGCTCGACCACCGAGATGTCGGTCTACAACCCGAACTACGTCGGCGGCGACATCTGCACCGGTGCCAAGGACATCCGGCAGCTGGTGTTCGGGCCACGGCCCACCCTGGCTCCCTATGACGTCGGGATTCCGGGCATGTACATCTGCTCGGGTGCCACGCCGCCGGGCCCGGGTGCCCATGGCATGTGTGGCGCCAATGCCGCGGTGCGAGCGCTGGAGTATTTGCGCCACCGCTGAGGGGTTCAGGACTGCAGGCCGGCGATGAAGACGCCGAGCAGCCCGCGCACGGTGCCCTCGAAATCGGTGACCATGGCGTCGTGGCCGGCCGCACCCGGTCGGGTCCATGCCCACGCCGTCCCGGTGAAGGCGTGGATGGCCGCTGTCAGCGAGGCCAGCTGCGCGTCGGACAACGGCAGCGCCGGTCTCAATGCCGCACCCAACCGCTGCTGGGCGTCATGTGCCTGGGCCGGCAGTTCCGGGAGGTCTTCGGGGCCGAGCCGGTTGATGAGGACTGGGGAAGCCGCGATCAGATCGCACAGCAGTGGACGCTCGGCCAGGGTGCGAGCCAGGGCGGTCGCGGGTGTGACGGTGCGCAACTCGCCGGCCAGCGTCTCGATCCAGTCGAGGTGTTCGTCGTACATGACCCGTAGCAGGAGCGCTTCGCGTGAGCGCACGTACCGCAGGATGCCCGATTTCGCCAGGCCGGCCGCCGCGGCCACGTCACCCAAGGTGAGCGTGGCGGCTCCGGTGTGCCGGAGGCACTCCCGCGTGGCGGCGAGCAACTGGGTCAACCGGTCCTGGCGCTGGACGGCGTTACGGGCGCGCTGGAAAGGCGGCGCGGATTCGGGCACCGCTACATAATAGAACGCTGTTCTGTTAAAGTCCCGACTCGTGCACCGCTATGAATGCGTGATCCGCCGCCACACCACGGCGCCGCCAGCGATACTGTTCGCCATCGTGTCCGACGGGTCCCGGTGGTCGGAGTGGGCCCGGCCCCTGATTCCCTACTCGGCGTGGGAGACCCGAGGCCCTGCCGACGATGGCGGAGTCGGGGCGATCCGGGCCGTGGGCACCAGGAAGAAGCCGGCCCGCGAGATGACCACAATTCACGAGCCCGGCCGCAGACACGGCTACACCATGCTCGCCGACGGACCGATCCGGGATTACCAGGCCGAAGTCACGTTCGCCGAGTCCGCGGGCGGCACCGAGGTGACCTGGCGGGGGCGCTACCAGACTCGTTGGCGTGTCGTTGGATTGGGCTACCGGCTGGTCCTGCGCGTGGTGCTCGGAACACTGTCGCGCAAGCTCGTCACCGCCGCTGAAAAAGGGATCGGATAGCGCGAGTGGCCAGTTATGGCACAACTTTTGGTTCAACGCGTGTCATAACTGGCCACTCGATGCACCGCAACGGGCTACGGCTTGATCCGGATCCGGCCAGGCTTGTAGAGGCCTGAATGGGTCTCTGTCCCAAGCTCGATCGTCGCCGGAGCCGCATCGACGATGGTGTCGAATCTGCGCAGCGAGCCCCAGTCGCGGCCCCAGTCCTTGTCCAGGTAGGTGGCCATCACGTGCTGGCGCAACAACAGGTCACTGATCCCCAGCAGGCCGCCATTGATGCCGTCCTCCCAGGTGTCGGTGTCTTTCATCTTGGCGTTGTAGTCCGGGGTGATGCGGAACTTCGGCACCTCGGTGACGCCGTTGGCGTGCAGCATCGGCTGCTGGCACGGGAAGGCCATGCCCACCGCCCAGTCCATCAGCACCGGCTGCTGTGATCCGACGTACTCCTGCACGGTCTTGACCTCGGGCACCCGCGGCGGGGTGACCGCGACCCAGTCGCCGGGGCTCAGCGACAGGTCGTCGGCGATCACCCGGACGTAGGTGGCGTCGGCCGGAATCTCACTGCGGTCGAAGCGCAGGTTGCGCCAGGACGGGATCGGCCCCAGGTCATACGGCACCACCCGGCCGGCCGGCACCGCGGTGCCATCGGGCCCGGTCCGTCCGTATTCCAGTTCGACGGTCTGCCCCTCGGTACGGCCGTTGAAAATGCTGTTGCCGGTGATGGTTCCGGCCGCGGTCACGACGACCAGCGGGTGGGCGTCGTCGCGGGCGGGCAGCTCATACCAGGCCGAGGCCAGCTTGCTCACCTGCTGCGCCGGGCCCTCGGCGAAGCTGCCGGCCAACGGAACCCGGTTGGGATCCAAGCCGTACGGCAGTGGCACGGTCGATCCGTTGACACCGGGGGTGTCCAGCTTGACCGCGGCGTTCCAGTCGGCGTCGATGCCCGGCATCGGCACGGTGATCCGGATCGCCTCGGCAACAATATGATCCGGCACTCCGTTGGGGGTGAACCCGGTCGGCGCGGTGCCGCCCAGCGGCCCCAGCGGGCCGTAGTCGCCTGGCACCGGGGTGAGGAAGCCGTCATTGGTGTCGGGTTCGACGAGCACGTCGTCGGCCAGGCCACAGCCGCCGGCGAACGCTCGCAGGTTCGACGAGGCGTTGGAGTAGGTGCCGTCCTGACGCACCACTCCGTAGAGCATCGAACCGACGAACACCACCACCATGAACCCGGCCGCGACCGGCACCGGAGCGGTGGTCAGTGCCCGCGTCATCCGGCCCTCGGCCGATGGCCGCAGATGCAGCCAGTAAGCCCACAGTGCGGTGATCACGAACAGCGCAAAGAAGATGGCGCTCACCGTGATTCCGCCGATGTTGGGCTTGTCGTTGTTGAAGGGCACGCCGTAGCTGGACACGTACCACCAGCCGTTGGTGCTGGCGAAGCACAGCGCGAGCACGAACAGCACGGCAGACGTGAACGCCATCCGATTGCGCGCCGAGCGCAGCACTGCGGGTCCGGCCAGCACCGTCACCACCGCGGCCATCGCCGCACCCACGGCGGCGAACAGGCCGAAGTGGTGCACCCACTTGGTGGGGGCGAACTGCAGGAAGAAGATCGTGGCGAAGATGATGCCCATCAGCCGCCACACCGGTCCCCGGGCTACACCGGGAATCCGTTTGCGCCGCAACATGATGAACAGCGAGGCGAACAGGCTCAGCGCGGTGACGATGAAGCCGAACCGCCGTGACAGCGAGCCGTCCACGGTCGGCAGGATCAGGTAGTAGTAGCGCAGGTTCTCGGTGTACCACTCCTGCGCCGGCCCGATCGCGGTGCGAATTCTGGTGGCTTCCAACACCGTGGCGAACGTTTGGTCGGCGAACACCACGGTCAGGATCACTGTGCCGGCGGCCAGCAGCGGCAACACCAGCGGCCACACGCCAAGGACGCGGCGCCGGCGCACCAGGATGCGCAGCAGCGGACGTCCACCGGCCACCAGGGCGGCCACGGCGATGATGCCGGTCGGCTGGATGCCGAGGGTGAAGGCCGCCGAGATGATCGCCAGGGCGGCCGGGGTCAGCCTCCCGGAGATGATGGCCCGCTCGATCAGCACGTAGGTGATCAGGGCGCCGGTGGCGATCTGGCCCTCGGGGCGCAGGCCGTTGTTGAACGGCATCCAGGCCGCCAGCAGCACCATGCCGGCTGCCCACAGTGCGGGCCTGGACGCGATCACCGCGGGCCCGAGCCGGGGCAGCACCTCGCGTGACAGCAACAGCCAGCACACGATTCCGCACAGCAGGTCAGGCAGCCGCATCCAGATGCTGGCGTCGCTGATGTGGGTCATCAGGGCCAGCAGGTTGTAGTACCAGCCGAAGGGGTCTTCGGGGCTGCCGAACCAGCGGAAGTAGTTCGACATGTAGCCGGCGTGGTCGGCGACTCGCGCCATCTGGAGTTGGTAGCCGTCGTCGGACGAGTTGGCGCCGATGATGTGCCACAGCAGGAACGCGCCGACCACCACCACGTCCAGGGCGCTGAACGTGCGCCAGCGCGACGGGATCACGCGGTGCATACGCCGGCCGTCGAGCCGGTCGAGGCGCCACAGCGCGAGCACCGCGATCACCGTGGCGGCGATGCCGATCAGGATCGCCGCGAGCTTGAGCGCAGTGGGCTTGGAGGTGAATCGGGTGTCGATCGTGGCCGAGAGCGAAAGTCCTTGCGGCGCGGGTCCGCTGAGCTCGGTGAAGACGCCGACGATCTGGGGTCGCAGGTTCGGATCGGCGAAGCCGGTGCGCAGCTCCTTGCCGTCCTTGTCGGTCAACCCGACGAACGTGGCGAAAGTGCCCGCCTCCGACGACGTGATCTCGATACGTGAGCAGCCCGCGGCCTTCTCGCGCGGCACGCTGGCGATCACCACGTTGCGGTCGGTGATGTCGACGCGCTTGGCGTTGACGTTGACGAACAACGCGTTGAGCGCGGCTTGCCTGCCCTCCTTGGGGGCGGTGCCGAGCACCATCGCACCCTCGGGCGGCGTCGACCGGATCACCTCACACGGCACCGTCACCGACATGGTGACGGGCGTCTGGCTGATCAGCGGTGCGGTGACGCTGTTCATCTGTCCGGCTTGCGGCCAGTTCAGGGTGGCGGTGGTCTGCACCACCGGCAGCAGCGGCGTGGCCACCGCGCACAGGAAGCCGATCAGGCCGGCGATCATCGCGACCCAGCGGGTCAGCTGAACGTTCTTGTCAGCGCTGTGTTCGCGCAAGGTCACGCTCATGGCAGGGCTCGGATCGGTCCGGGCCGGCTGAAGCCGAACACTCGTTGGGTTCCTTGATCAATCGAGGCCACAGGCGCCTGCCCGGCCGGTACCACCGGGTCGTATTTCTCGATGGAGCCCCAGTCCCGGTACCAGTCGTCGCGCAGGTACGTCGGAATGGTCGACGTGCGCAGCAGCGCCTGGATGAAAAGGAAGGGACCACCCTTCTGGGCGGACTGCCACATGTTCGACGACACCACCACTTGCTTGACGTTGGGAAGGATGCGGTACTGCGGCAACTCGGCCACACCGAGTCGTTCGGAGAACGGGCGCTGGCACGGGAAGTTCGCAGCGGTCGCGATGTCCATCAGCACCGGGGTCTGCTTGCCGAGGAACTCCTGCGCGGTCTGCAGGGTCGGCACCCGCGGCGGGGTGAAACCGAACCACTGATCGTCGGACAGGTTCGGGTCGTCGGCGACGATTCGCGCCACGTTGGCCTCCGGCGGCGCCCAGGCCAACGGGAAACGCAGGTTGCGCCAGGCGTATTGGGCGAACACGTCGATCGGCTGCACGGCGTCGAGGGCCTGGAAGCTGCCGTCGGGACGGTGCACGCCCCACTGCAGTTTCAGTGACTGGCCGTAGTGGAACTCGTGTTCTTCGTCGTAGTACCAGATGGCGCCTGCGGCGGCGACGGTCACCAGCGGCCGGTCCGGGGTGCGGGGCGGCAGTTGGTACCAGGCCGAGGTGGCCTTGGCGGCGACGGTATTTTCCTTGTAACTGCCCATCACCGGGGTGCGCGCGGGGTCCAGGCCGAACGGCAGATACACCCGCGAGCCGTTGACGCCTTCGGGGCCGTAGCCGCCGCCGGTGCCCGCGGCGTAGGCGATGCCGACGTTGGGCTTGTTGGGGGAACCGTCGGAGTTCACCGTGCCAGGGTTGGCGACGACAGGCTTCGGCGGTTCGAGCGTGTCGCTGATCCCGTTGGGGGTGAAGCCGACGGGGTTCTGTCCGCCCAGCGGGCCGTACTCGCCCCAGGTCTGCCCTTCCGCCGGTTGCAGCATGCCTGCGTTGGTGTCGGCTTCGACCAGCACGTCGTCGGCCATGGCGCAACTGTCCGAGGACAGACCGGAGGTGAGCGCCGAGAGGTTGGCCTTGGCGGTGGTGTAGACGGGGTAGCGCTGGACGAAGCCCTTGGTCATCGAGCCGACTTCGAGCACCACCATGATGACGGCGACCACGAGCAGCGGCGTGGAGGCGAGCACGCGGTTGCGGCGGGTGTTGGCGACTTCGGTGTGTCCGGCGTAGTCGATCCGGAAGTGCAGCCAGCCGGCCAGCACCGCGGTGACGATCGCCAGGGCCAAGAACATGGTGGTCACCGGGTAGCCGGCGATCACCGGCTGACGGTCGAACCAGGGCACGCCGTAATTGCCGACGTAGAACCAGCCGTTGATGCCGGAGGTGGCCCAGGCGAGCACGAACAGCAGAGCGGTGACGTAGAGCGCGAGGTTGCGTCGGCTGTGCAGACCCACCCGGGCGAAGGCGAACGCGGTCACCGCACCAAGGGCGGCAGCCAGTCCGGCGAAGGCACCGAACTGCACGGCCCATTTGGTCGGGGTGAAGTGCAGCAGGAGTAGGCCGATGGCGGTGGTGCCGAGCAGTCTCCAGACCGGGCCGCTGGCGATCCCGGGCACGTGCCCCTTGCGCAGCAGCAGCGCGATCATGCCGAACAGGCACAGCATCATGGCCAGCACCGCGAACCGTCGGGTCAGCGAGCTGTCGACGGAATCCTCGACGGTCAGGAAGTAATAGCGCAGGAATTCCTGATACCAGGAGATGGTCGGGCCGACCGTGTACTTGATCCGGGCCGACTCGGCGACGGTGGCCAGGGTCTGGTCACGGAACACGACGACGAATATCAGTGCCGCCGAGCCGGCGAGCGCGGCGAGTGCGGGCAGGGCGATGCGGCGGCTGCGGATGATGCCGACCACGCGGCGCGCACCGACCAGCAGCGGGGCGGCGGCGATGATGCCCTGCGGGGCCAGCGTGACGCTGAGGGCGGCGACGATGATCGCCAGGGCCGTGGGCCACAGACGCCGTGTTCCGATGGTGGTCTCGACGAGCGCCCACACCGCGAGCACACCGAAGGCGATCAGCGGTTCGGGGCGCAGTCCGTTGTTGAACGGGAACCAGGCGGCCAGGAACACCGCGCCCGCGGTCCACATCGTGACCCGGTTGAGTGCGACGCGCCGGCCGAGCCGCGGCAGCACCCAGCGGCTCAGCAGCAGCCACGTGCCGATGGCGGCCAGGGTGGCGGGCACCCGCATCCAGACGCCCGCCGTGCTGATCGCTGCGAAGTGGGCCAGCACCGACTGGTACCAGTCGAACGGGGCCTCGGTGGCGCCGAAGTAGCGGAAGTAGTTGGCGGAATATCCGGCGTCGGCCGACACCCGCGCGATGGTCAGGTTGTAGCCGTCGTCCGATGAGATGGCGCCGATGACGTGCCACAGCAAGAGTCCGCCGATGACGCCGATGTCGGCGATCCAGGTGGCAAACGGGACCTTCACGAAACGGCGCCAGGCGTGACGAATGCGGTGGCCGCCACTGACCTGAATGTCGCCGCCGGGGCGGCTCCGCCGGTCCAGCACGGCGAGCGCGACGATCGAGGCCACCACGCACACCACGCCGAGCGCCATCACCAGCAGCTTGAGCGCGGTCGGTGAGGTGATGAACCGGGTGTCGATGTCGACGCGGGCGCTCAGCCCGGGCTGCGGCGCCATCTTCAGGTCGGTGAACAGGCCGGCGACCTGAGGCTTCTTCTCCACGGCCGCGGTGCCGGCGGCGCCGGGGATGCCGACGAAGTCAGCGCCCACCCCGCCGAGGTTCGCCCACAGGTGCAGCGCGCTGCAGCCGCCGGCGTTGACCGCCGCGCGGGGAGCGACGGCTGCCACCGAATCTCGGAATGCCACCACCACGGTTTCGGTGTTGGCGCGCACGAACAGCCCGTTGCGGCTGGCGTCGATGCCACCCGAGGGGATTGTCGAGAACACCAGGCCGCCCTCGGCGGGCAGCGTCGCGATCGCCGAGCACGGGATGGACACGTCGAGGGTCTGCGGGGCGCCCGAGACCAGCGGCGCCGTCACCGCGGTGACGTTGCCCGCGGCATCGGTGCCCTGCGGCCACAGGATGGTCGCAGTGGTCTGTTTGACGGGCAGCAGTGGCACCAGGGCGCACAACACCACACCCGCGATGCCCGCGACGATGGCGATCAGGCGTGCGATGCCCACAACACGGTCGGTTGGCTCATCGGAAGGCACGAGGCTCGATGTTATGCGACCCGTATGTGAGACCCGGTTTCACCTGCCGCGTGCTGGAGAGACTTGTCCGAGCTGTGTCCTAGCTGTGCCGCAGCGGGGCCGGGCTCCACAGTCCGCTGCGGATCGCGGTGCCCAGGTCCAGGCGAGCCGGTTCGGCGTCCGGGTACCACGGTGTGAGCCGTTGCAGCGAGCCCCAGTCCCGGAACCAGTCGTCTTTCAGATATGTCGGCACGCTCGACGGGCGCAGCAGTAGTTCGGTGATGCCCAGCGGGCCGCCGCCCAGGTAGTCCATCACCGGCGAGTTGGCCTCGGCGCCGAAGCGGTCCGGCAGGATCCGCCACTTGGGCACCTCGGTGACGCCGTACTGATGGGCGAAGGGGCGCTGGCACGGGAACGCCAGGCCCACGAGCCAGTCCAGCAGCACCGGGTCCTGCGATCCGACCACGTCCTGCAGGGTGCGCAGCTGCGGGATGCGCGGCGGGGTCACCGCGATCCAGTGCTGCGGGGCCAGGTCGTCGTCGGAGGCGACCAGGCGGATCTGGGTGGCCTCCCGCGGGATGGCGTCCATCGGGGCGCGCAGGTTGCGCCAGGCCGGGGCGGCGCCCACGTCGGCGAATCCGACGCCGCCGCCGGGCTTGTTCTCGGCGGCCTGGGCATCGGTGGCCCACTGCACCACGACCTCACCCGGATCGAACCGGCCTGCTGCCGAGACCACGAGCAGCGGGCCGGCCTGATCACGATCGGGCAGCCGGTACCAGGCCGACCGCATGATCGCCGGCTGCTGGGTTCCCGCCCGCCAGCTGCCCAGCACGGGGGTGGTGGCCGGGTCCAGGCCGTACGGCAGCCGGGCCCTGGAGCCGTTGATTCCGGCGGCGGCGGTGGTGCCGCCCTCGGTGCCCACCTCGCTGCCGGTCACGGTGCCGGAGTCGGTGTCGGCGAAGTTGCCGGAGCCGGGTTGTTCCATGACCGGGTCGGCCGAGATGTCCGAGGGGATGCCGTTGGGGCCGAATCCCTGCGCGATGACCGCGCCGAGCGCCTGCCCGGGCGGTTCGCTGATCGGTTCGAGGGCACCGGTGTTCGCGTTCTCCTCGACCATCACGTCGTTGGCGAGTCCGCAGGTCTTGCCGGTGAGCGCCTCCAGATTGGAGCGGCCGACCGACCAGGCCGGGTACTGGTTGGTCATCGCCAGCGTCAGTGAGACCACCTCGAACGTCACCAGCAGCCACGCGGCGATCGCCAGCGGCGATTGCACGATCCGTTGCCATCGGCGCTGTGGCCCGTCCGGGGATTCGTCGCGGTCGCTGAAGTGGTACCAGGCGGCCAGCAGCAGGGCCAGCACCGACAAGCCGAGCAGCATGGTGGTGAACCCGAAATGCCACTCGGGGAACGAGTTGGACCAGGGCACACCGAAGTTGGAGACGTACCACCAGCCGTTGACGGTCGCGAACGACAGCGCCATCACGAACAGCACGAGTGCGGCGAACATCGAGCGGTTGCGTCGGGAGCGCATCGCGGCGGCCGTCACAGCGACCGCAGCCAGCGCGCCCAGCGATCCGGCCAGCCCGGCGAACACACCGAAGTGGTGGGTCCACTTGGTCGGGGTGAACATCATCGCCAGGAACGAGATGATCGTGATGCCGACGATGCGCCGGCTCGGTCCCGCGGCGGTACCTGGTATGCGGCCCTTGCGCAGCGTCATCGCCACCGAAACCACCAGCGCCACAAGCAGGGTCAGCACCGCGAAGCGTCGCGCCACCGAACCGTCCGGGCTTGAGGTGAACAACCGCGAGTAGCGGATGTGCTCGTCGAACCAGGCCAGGCTGGGGCCGACGGTGGATTTGAAGGTGCTGGCCTGGATCTCCCCGGCCAGGGTCTGGTCGCGGAAGATCAGGATGATCGTGACGGTGCAGGCAGCCAGGATCGGGGCCAGTAGCGCAAGGTGGCCGAAGCGTGAGGTATGCCGGGCCACAATGGTTTTCAGCGGCCCGACCGCCACCAGTAGGGCGCCGACGGCCGCGATACCGGTGGGGCCCGAGAACAACGTCAAGGCGCCGATGATGATGGCGATGGCCACCGGCAACGTTCGGTTCGTGGCTACTCCGCGCTCCACCGAACACCAGGTCAGCAGGATGCCGAGGGCGATGATCGGCTCGGGACGCAGTCCGTTGTTCAGCGGCAGCCAGAACGCCAGGAACATTCCGGCCGCGGTCCAGGCGGCCGCCCGGTTGGTCTTGACGGCGCGACCTAGCCGCGGCAGCACCTCACGGCTGATCACCCACCAGCACGCGAGCGCCATCACCAGGGTGGGAAGCCGCAGCCAGATGCTGGAGGTGGAGACGTGGGCCCACAGGGCCAGCAGGTCGTAGTACCAGCCGAACGGGGCCTCTGGTGTGCCGAACCAGCGGTAGTAGTTGGCCATGTAACCGGCGTGCTCGGACACCCGGGCCATGGTGAGGATGTAACCGTCGTCGGAGGTGTTGGCGCCGACGAAGTGCCACCACACCAGCACGGCGGTGACGAGTCCGTCCAGCGGTTTCATCGACCACCAGCGGGGCGGCAGGAAGCGCCGGTGCCGGACACCGTCGGCGGTGTCGAGACGGTGCAGCGCGCCCAGTACGATGACGGTCATCGCGACGCCGACGATCATCGCGAGCAGCTTGAGCAATGTCGGGGCGCTGCTGTAGCGGGAGTCGATGGTGGCCGAGAACTTCAGGCCCTCGGGCGTGGGCCCGGACAGGTCGGTGAAGACACCGACGATCTGCGGCCGGAAGTCGTAGCCGCCCCGTTCACCGCGCAGGGGCGCGTCGGGATGGTCGGCGGTCGCACTGGCGTCACGCTGGGTGAGCCCGACGAACTCCCCGGTCACCTTGTCGGCGTGCGCGGTGAAGGTCAGGGACTGGCATGCCGGGCTGAGTACCGCGTCCAGCGGTGCGCTGATCACCGGGGTGTTGCGCACGATGACCAGCACGTCGTTGTTGACTCGCTCGATCAGCAGGCCGCGGTCGACGGCTTTGGGCGCCTGCTTGGGCACAGTGGACAGCAGGACGGTGCGGGCTCGGTTCTCCGGCCCGGCCAGTCCCGCGGCGGCCTGGCACGGCACCGTGATGGTCAGGTCGGTGGCCACGTACCCGATCAGCGGGGCGTTGATGCTCTGCCATGTGCCGTTCTGCGGCCAGTTCAGCTCGGCGGTGGTCTGCTTGACCGGAAGCAGCGGTGTCGCCACCGCCATCAGTACGCCGAGCAGACCGGCGACGATCGCGATGAGCCGCGCCGTCCGGTGATTGCTGCCGGCGGTTCCCTGCGGTCCCGTCACGGGCTCTGATGCTATCGGCGTGTCAGCGCCGGGATTAATGGCCATCGGGGGTTGGCTTTCTGATCGCCAGGACGAATGGACCGATGTCGGTCACCTCGAAACGTGGATCTTTGAACAGGGCCGTGTCGAGCGCCACGTGGTAGCGGCGCACGTTGGGCTGGTTGGGGTAGACGTCGGATGCCAGGCGCAGCGTGTAGGTGTCGTTGGCGCCATGGCGCATCAAGAACACCGTCGGTGCCTTCCAGGGCATTTCGTCGAGGGCCTTCACGAACTCGTCGGCCTTGGTCATGGTGGCCCAGGCTTCGATGGCCTTGGCGCGTTTGTCGAATTCGGCCAGCGGGTTGGCGTAGTGCGACGTCAGACCTTGGAACCCGTAGTAGGGGTAGTACGACAGGAAGCTGTAGTCGGCGGTCAGCACCACGGTCTGGTTGCGCGGAACCCCGGTGACCTCGGCGATCTTGGCGTCGATCTCGCGGTAGTAGCGTTCGGCGCCCGGTGGCCGGCGGTCGGCTCGCTGACCGGTGCCGTCGGTGTCGGTGTAGGCCACGTTGATGTCGGGGCGCAGCACGTCGGGGATGTCCTGGCTGAACGTGAGGGCGCCGATGGCGCCGACCGTGGCGGCCGCGGTGATGACCCGCCGTGCGGTTTCCGGTTGATAGCGCCGCGCTGCGAGACGGGCCAGGCCCTGCGCCGATTCAATGAACCCGAACGCGCCTGCGGTGGTGAGCAACACGGTCAGCGTCGGCTGCAGCCGGAAGGACAGCAGCGTGGTGCCGACCAGGGTGGTCAGCATCGACAGCAGGGACCAGGCGTAGACGGCGAGCACCGCGATGGCCAGCGCGCCCGCCCGCGTCGAGGTGCGTGCCCGGACCACCAGCCACAGCGTGCCGAGCATGCACAGCGCGCCCAGCAGCGTGAAGCTCAGCATCGGGAAGGTCAGCTGGGCGCCGGCGTCGGGCAGGTAGTGCTGGGCGGTGCCCTTCTCTGCGGGCTCGCCGCCCAGCCACGCCAAAAGGTACGGGGCCCAGGTGATCAGGGCGATGGCCCCGGATATCACGGCGATGACCGCCAGGCGCAGCAGCGGGTCGATGCTGCGCCGCGCGACCGCCAGCACCAGCGCCATCAGTGCCAGCGTGAACGCGCAGTAGGCCAGCAGCAGGGTGTAGAAGAGGGCGGCGAGGCCGAGGAAGATGCCGACACCGATGACTGCCGCCCAGCCGCCGTTGCGGGTTTTGCCCCGAAGCCCGGACCAGGCCAGCACGAACACCGGCGGCAACAGCACGGTGATGATCGCGGCGTAGGGCTCGGTGGAGGAGTAGGCCAGCATCGCCGCGGTGCTCGCGGTGGTGACGATCAGTGCGTGCTCGAACCGAATCATGGTCGACCACAACACGAATGCGACGGCGACCGCGATGGTGATCGAGACGATCGACCACGGCTTGAACATCTCCCATGCCGGGGTGTCGGTGGCCGCGGCGATGCGCCCGCCCATCCAGAACCAGCCGGCCGGGTAGTACGGCGGCAGCCCGAAGTAGGTCATGTCGTGCAGGCCGGGGGTGTCGGTCAGCCGGGTCAGGTATTCGGTGCGGAACTGCTGGTCGACCGAGACCCCGAACAGGTACAGCTTGGTGGCGCCCAACGGCATCGCCAGGGTGACCACCGAGAAAGCCGACAGGAAGATCAGTGCGGTCAGCCGGGCCAGCGTGCGCCGGCCGCGGCGCCAGAACAGGCCGGCGGCCAGTATGCCCGCCAGGGCACCGACCTGGCCCACCGTGGTGAGCGCGTGCAGCTGGTTGGACGTGTTGTAGGCCGGCCATTGGACCTGGGCGATCGCGGCGATCGAAACCCCGGCCACCGCCGAGGCGAGCATCAGGGCGATCACCATGTGTCCGATGACCCTGGCCGGACGCTGCTGCATCAGATGGGAAGCTTGCGGAAGATGGGCCGCGGGATGTGCCGCAGAACCATCATCACGTAGCGGAACGCGCCCGGCGCCCAGACCAGCTCCTTGCCCTTGGCCGAGGCGGTGACGGCCAGTTCGGCCACATACTCCTTGTCGACCGTCAGCGGGGCTTCCTTGACGTGCGCGCTCATCCGGGTGCGCACCTGCCCGGGCCGGATCACCAGCACCCGCACACCGAATTCGCGCAGCGCCTCTCCGAGACCGAGGTAGAACCCGTCGAGCCCCGCCTTGGTGGAGCCGTAGACGAAGTTGGAGCGGCGCACCCGCTCGCCGGCTGCGGAGCTCATCGCGATGATCCGGCCGTAGCCCTGTGCCCGCATCTTCTCGCCGACCAGCACGCCGACGGAAACGGCTGCGGTGTAGTTGATTTCGGCGATCTGCACGGCTTTACGCTGGTTCTGCCACAGTTCTTCGGCGTCGCCGAGCAGGCCGAACGCGACGATCGCGACGTCCACGTCACCGGAGGAAAATGCCTTGTCGATCACGTCGGGGTGGCTTGCGGTGTCGACGGCGTCGAAGTCGATGACCTCGACCGAACTGGCGCCGGCCTTGCGCAGCTGGGCTACTGCGCCGTCGCGGCCCGGGTCGCCGGGCAGGGCGGCCAGCACGATGCGGGCCGACGCGTCGCGCAGATAGCGCTCACAGATCGCCAGCCCGATCTCTGAAGTGCCGCCGAGCAGCAGAATCGTCTGGGGGTTACCTACGGCGTCGAACACCATCTAGCGCAGCTCCAAGCCTCGGGGGACATCGTGACGAGGGTACCGTGCGGTTTCTCCTGAAAATCCGAGCAATCCGAGCGCAGGGCCTTGACCCCACTTCCTACGCGACGTAGCTTTTTTCTACACCGTGTAGGAAATGGGGGAGATCATGACGATCCGTGACTGGCTGACGTTGCCCGCGACGGAACCGGGGGAGGACTACGGTTTCTTCGGTCCCGACTCGATGACATGGAAGGTGTGGAGCTATCCCACCTCGCTGTCGATCGGGTTCCAGCGCGCTGTCGTCATCGAAGAACTCGACCCCGCGCTCGTCGCGGCGGTCGACAAGACCCACGAGATCTACTCACGCCCGCGCACCCGGTACGACCGCACGCTGCGGTACTTCGCGATGGTGGCGTTCGACGACAGCCGCTCCACCACCAAGGCCGCCGACGTCCTGGTCAAGGTCCACTCCAAAGCGATCGGCACCGATCCGGTCACCGGAAAGACCTACGACGCCAACGATCCCGCTTCGCAGCTGTGGATCCACCTGACCGCGTGGCATTCGATCCTGGTGGCCTACGAGAAGTACGGTCCCGGCCCGTTGTCACCCGAAGAGGAGCTGCAGTACTGGCGCGAATGCGCGATCGCGGCCGAACTGCAGACCTGCGATCGCTCCGACGTTCCCCTGACCCGCGAGGGCATCCGGGAGTACTTCGAGCAGATGCGGCCCCAACTGATCGGCTCGGACATCGCCCGGCAGGCCATGCACCACCTGCTGGGTGCCGAGGTGATGTTGCCCGAGATGCCGCTGCTGCTGCGGCCGGGCACCAGGGTCATCACCGCGTTCCTGCGCCGCGGCACCCTGGCGACGATGCCGCGCTGGATGCGAGAGATGGCCGGGCTCAGCACTTCCCGGGTGCTCGACGCGTTGGCGGTGCTGCCGCTGCGGATCGGGTTCCGGCTGATTGCGACGAGCACCCGGCTGCAGCTGATCCTGCTGCGACTCCTGTCCCCGGCGACCTTGCCGATCGGCGCGCGGGTGCTGCTGGCGGTTCCGCCGAAGGACCCGGTCACCACCACACCCCGTGAGGCGCAGCGCCGCTTCGGCTACGACGCGCCCAGCCAGGCGCACTTCTCACTTCGTGACCGGCAGGCGGTCCGGGTGTTCGGCGAGGGCCGCGCACCCAGTGACGAGGGGATCGTGGAATCACAGCCGATCCTTGGCACCATCGGTTGACATGGAAGATGCCGCACTAGCCAACCGGGCCCGCGCCGAACACCTGGGCCCGGACCGGCGCCGGCCGCAAGTGCTGGACACCGCGTTGGATATCGCAGCACACCAGGGCTTGGCCGACGTCACGATGGGAACCATCGCGAGACGTCTGGGTGTCACCAGGCCGGTGGTGTACGCCTGCTACCCGGGCCGTGGGGAAGTGCTTGCCGCACTGCTGGATCGGGAAACCGACGTGGTGCTGTCCAGCCTGCTCGAACTGCTGCCGCCGCAGCGCACCGGCTCCATCGAGCAGTTGTTCGTTGACGGTTTTCGAGCGCTGGGAAGCACGGTCCGTGAACGCCCGGCCTCCTGGCGCATCATCTTCGCCGCCGACCCCGATCCGGTGTTGACCGCGGCCATCGTCGCCGGCCGTGAGCGCATCCGAGGGCAGCTCGCCACCGCGATGCGTCCGCTGCTGCAACGCTGGCAGGTCGCCGATGTCGACGTCACACTGCCCATGCTGGTCGAGGTGTTCCTGGCGATCTGTGAAGCCGCCGTCCGCAAGATGCTCGACGACGGGGACGACGCCGAACCCGAGCTGATGGCCGAAATCTTCGGCAGGGCGGCTTATCGGGCAATGCGCGCAAAAGCCTAGCGCGACAACAACACCCCGCGAGCCGGAGCTCGCGGGGTGCTGCGTTACCCGTCAGATCAGGCCGTCGAAGCAGCCGACCGATCAGACCTCCAGGTCGAACCGGTCGGCGTTCATCACCTTGGTCCAGGCCGCGACGAAGTCCTTGACGAACTTCTCCTTGGAGTCGTCCTCGGCGTAGACCTCGGCCAGCGCCCGCAGCTGCGAGTTCGAGCCGAACAGCAGGTCGACCCGGCTGGCGGTCCACTTCGGCGAACCGCTGGCGCGGTCGGTGCCGACATAGGTGCCGTCGTCGGCCGGTGCCGGGGCCCACTTGGTGCCCATGTCGGTCAGGTTGACGAAGTAGTCGTTGGTCAGCTGACCCTTCTTGTCCGTCAACACGCCGAGTTCCGAGCCGCCGTGGTTGGCGCCCAGCACCCGCAGACCACCGATCAGCACGGTCATCTCCGGAGCCGACAGACCGAGCAGATTGGCCCGGTCGATCAGGCGGTACTCGGGCGGCAGGCTGTCGCCCTTGGCCACGAAGTTGCGGAAACCGTCGCCCTTGGGCTCCAGGTAGGCGAACGAGTCGGGGTCGGTCTGCTCCTGCGAGGCGTCGCCCCGGCCGGAGGTGAACGGCACCTCGACGTCGAAACCGGCGTCCTTGATGGCCTTTTCGAGACCGACGACACCACCGAGGACCACCAGGTCGGCGAAGGACACACCAGTGTCGGAAGCGGCCTGGATCTCCTCGAGCTTGGCGATCACCGGGGCCAGCTCGTCGGGCTCGTTGGCCTCCCAGCCCAGCTGCGGCTGCAGCCGGATCCGGCCGCCGTTGGCGCCGCCCCGCATGTCGCTGGAGCGGTACGAGGCCGCTGCCTTCCACGCGGTGTCGATCAGCTGCTGGGTGGTCAGACCGGAGCCGGCGATGGCCGCCTTGAGGGTGGCGACGTCCGCGTCGGACAGCGGCTTACCGGCCGGGATGATGTCCTGCCACACCCAGGTCTGCTTGGGCACCAGCGGACCGAGGTAGCGCGTCACCGGACCCATGTCGCGGTGGATCAGCTTGAACCAGGCCTTGGCGTACTCCTCGGCCAGCTCCTCGGGGTGATCCAGCCAGCGGCGGGTGATCTCGCCGTAGATCGGGTCGAACCGCATCGACAGGTCGGTGGTGAGCATCGACGGGTGGGTCTTGCCGTTGCCCTGCGCCATCGGCACCGAGTTGGCCCAACCGTTGTCCTTGGGCTTCCACTGGTTGGCGCCCTGCGGGCTCTTGGTCAGCTCCCACTCGTTGCCGTAGAGGATCTCCAGGAAGCTGTTGTCCCACTTGGTCGGAGTGTGCGTCCAGGTCACCTCGATACCGCTGCTGACAGTGTCGTTGCCGACGCCGGGGTTGGCCCAGCCCAGACCCATCTGCTCCAGCGGTGCGGCCTCGGGCTCGACACCGTTCTCGATGTCGGTGGCGCCGTGGGTCTTGCCGAAGGTGTGGCCACCGACGATCAGGGCGGCGGTCTCGACGTCGTTCATCGCCATCCGGCCGAACGTCTCGCGGATGTCGATGGCTGCCGCCAGATAATCCGGATTGCCTTCGGGCCCTTCGGGGTTCACGTAGATCAGGCCCATGTGGCTGGCGCCGAGCGGGTTCTCCAGCTTGGTCCGGTCACCGTCGGCGCCGGCGTAGCGCTCCTGCGAGCCCAGCCACTCGTGCTCGGCGCCCCAGTAGATGTCCTCCTCGGGCTCCCAGTAGTCCGGGCGGCCGAACGCGAAGCCGGCGGTCTTGAAGCCCATGTGCTCCATCGCGCGGTTGCCTGCGTAGACGAGCAGGTCGGACCACGAGATCTGCTTGCCGTACTTCTTCTTCAGCGGCCACAGCAGGCGGCGGGCCTTGTCCAGGCTGACGTTGTCGGGCCAGCTGTTCAGCGGGGCGAAGCGCTGCATACCGCGCCCGCCACCACCGCGGCCGTCCTCGACGCGGTAGGTGCCCGCGGCATGCCAGGACATGCGGACGAACAGCGGACCGTAGTGCCCGAAGTCGGCCGGCCACCAGTCCTGTGAATTCGTCAGCAGCTCATCGAAATCGCGCTGGAAGGCCTCGACATCGAGAGACTTGACGGCCTCGCGGTAGTCGTAGCCCTCGTCCGACGGATCGATGGCAGGCGGGTTCTTCTGCAGGATCTTCAGGTTGACCGCGTTGGGCCACCAATCGCGGTTGCTGCCGCCCTCCACGGGCGGCTTGATCCGCATGGGACAACCGCTTTCGGCGGGTTCGGTCTGTGCTTCACCGATCGGGGGATGGGTTTCGGCGTCTGCCATGACAATCCTTTCCGGGGCTGGCGGGTTAAGGGGTTATCTCTTTGGAGAAACGGAACATTCGGGGCAGGTGCCCCAATAGATGACCTCGGCTTCATCGATCTCGTAGCCGTGGTCTTCTGACGCGGACAGGCATGGGGCGGACCCGGCCGCGCAGTCCACGTCGGCGATTGCGCCGCACGATCGGCACACGACGTGATGGTGGTTGTCGCCGATGCGCGATTCGTACCGGGCGACCGAACCGGATGGTTGGATGCGACGCACCAGAGAGGCTGCGGTCAGCGCGTGCAACGAGTCGTACACAGCTTGGTGTGAAACGTCGGGCAGTTCGTCACGCACGGCACGGATGATCGTGTCGGTGTCGGCGTGCGGGTGTGTGCTGACTGCGTGCAGCACCGCCACACGGGGGCGCGTCACACGCAGGTCGGCGCTTCGCAGCATCTGCTGGAAGTCCGCGGTTGTCGCCACGAACGGAAGTCTGGCCCCTTTTCTGGAATTAGTCAAGAATAAAATTCTCGGCGAACTCGAGGGGAACAGAGAGGGGCTAGACGAGCTCCAGCCGGCGCGCCATGTCCGAGATGAACAGGCCGTCGGGATCGACCTTGCGACGTACCGCCAGCCACTCGTCGATGCGTGGATACATCGCGTGGAAGGTCTCGGCCGTCGTGCGGGAGTCCTTGGCGGTGTAGAGCCTGCCACCGAATTCCAGTACGCGGCGGTCGAGTTCGGTGACGAACTCGTTCAGTCCGGCCTTGATCGGGAAGTCCACGCACACGTTCCAGCCGGGGATCGGGAAGCTCAACGGCGCCTGGTTGCCCGGGCCGAACAGCTTGAACACGTTGAGGAACGAGTAGTGCCCGGAGCGCTGGATGTCGACGATGATGGCCTTGAACTCCTCGACGGCCTCGGTGGGCACCACGAACTGGTACTGCAGGAAACCCGCAGGGCCGTAGGCGCGGTTCCACTCCCCGAACATGTCCAGGGGGTGATAGAACTGCGTCAGGTTCTGCACCTTGTTGCGGTAGGTGCCCGACTTGCGGTACCAGAGTTCGCCGATCGGTCCGAAGGTCAGCTTGTTGGCCAGCCCGTTGGGGAACACATCCGGCAACGTAAGTAGTTGTGGCGCATCGAATTTCAGCGGGTTCTTGCGGAGTTTCGGCGGCAGCTGATCCAGCGTTGCCAGTGAACCTCGCGAGATCGCGGCCCGGCCGAGTTTCGGTGGCTTGCTGATCGCGTCGAACCACGCAGACGAATAGGTGTAGTTGGATTCGCTACCGTCGCTGTGGAATTCGATGGTCTCGTCGAGGCTGTGGGTGACATCGCCGTCGGCGATGAAGTACGCGGTCTCCGTCGGGGTCATCTCGATGGTGGCCCGCAGGATGATGCCGGTCAGGCCGTTACCGCCGACCGTGGCCCAGAACAGTTCGGATTCGGGACCGTCCGGGGTGAGTTTGCGGATCTCGCCGCCCGCGGTCAGCAGGTCCATCGAGCGCACGTGGTTGCCGAAACTTCCGGCGCTGTGGTGGTTCTTGCCATGGATGTCGCAACCGATGGCACCACCGATGGTCACCTGCCGGGTGCCCGGCAGCACCGGGACCCACAACCCGTGGGGGAGCGCGGCCCGCATCAGCTGGTCGAGGTTCACCCCGCCGTCCACGTCGACCAGCTTGGTGTCGGCATCGATCGAGTGGATCTGGTTCAGCGCCGACATGTCGATGACGAGTCCGCCGCCGTTTTGGGCGTTGTCACCGTAGGAGCGACCCAGGCCGCGGGCGATGACGCCCCGGCCCTTGTGCTCGGCGGCCTGCGTGACGGCCTTGACGATGACTTCGGGATCGCTGGTCGAGAGCACCTGTGCCACGGTCGGTGCGGTCCGGCCCCAGCCCGTCAGGCGCTTGGGAGTGGTCGGCAATTCGGTAGTCGACATCGCTAAGGAGAGTACCCGGCAGTAGCCACGGACCGGCCCGACTGCGCGCCGAGAGTGACGCAACGGTCGTCGGACGCCGCGCAGAACAACCCTGGCGTCCCTTTCGCGACAGCGTCTGCGGCGCGCAGCTCAGTGCAGTTTGAAGATCACCGCACGCTGCACGATGAAGTTGATCACCGTCGCCGTGCCCTGGGCGATCACGAAGGCCACCGGCACCGCCCACGATTGGTAATCGGCGAGGTGGAGCACCAGGTGGTTCAGCCCGACCTGCACTGCGAAAGTGACCAGGTAGAGCGCCCACACCGCGATGAACCGGGCCGTGCTCGGCGGAGCCTGGAAGGTCCAGCGCCGGTTGATCAGGTAGGCGGTCGTGGTCCCGGCGATGAAGCCGATCGTTTTGGCCACGTCGACCTGCAATCCGAAGGCCTTGTAGAGCAGTACGTACAGCCCGAAGTCCACGATCGCCGAGAGCCCACCGGTCACGACGAACCGGAACGCCTGCGTTTTGAGGTCCAGGGTCGGCGACATGACGGGTTCGGCCACCAAGGCAGCTTAGCGAGGGCCTAACGTTCAGTCGTGTTGCAGACGGTGCTCAACGACCTCGGGATAGCGGTGTTCGCGTCCTCGGGGGTCATCGTGGCGATCCGCAAGGGCTTCGATCTGTTCGGTATCGCGGCGCTGGGCGTGTTGACCGGTGTGAGCGGCGGGGTGATCCGTGACGTGTTCCTCGGTGTTCATCCTCCTACTTCCATTCAGCACTGGCCGAACATCACGGTTGCCCTGGCGGCGACGGCCGTGGCCACTCTCACCGCCAAGCACCTCATCCGGTTCCACCACATCGTGCTTCCGCTGGATGCGATCGGCATGGGCTTCTTCGCGACCTCGGGCGCGGCGTTCGCTGTCGACAACGGGGCCAGTTGGTTCGCGGCCGTGCTGATCGGCATGACCACGGCGATCGGCGGCGGAATCATCCGCGACGTACTGGTCCGGGAGATCCCGATGTTGATGCGGCCGGACGATCTCTACGCCGTCCCGGCGTTGATGGGCGCGACGGCCTATGCGGTCATCGACTACTTCGGCCCGCAGTGGATAGGCCTCGTGGTCGGCACGGTACTCGCCACGACGCTGCGCCTTGCCGGGTTGATTTTCGGTTGGCGGTTACCCACCGGCCCCGCGGACCTGATCGCCGGGGACGATCATTGAATTTCAGGCACAGTTATGACGAAACGTGTTTGTGAATAAAGAAACCGCCCTACCATTTGCGGCCGTGGATACTCTCATATTCGCCGGAATGCTGGGTGTATTGATCCTCATGTACAGACAGCGGTCGCGCCGGGCCATTGTGGCCTCGTGGTGGATTGTCACCATTGTTTGCTGCCTATTCTTGAAGGTGCATATCACCAGCGGCCTCGGCCTCGGGTTGACGTGGTGACGCGATGACCGATACCACGAGTGTTCCTGTCACTGAGAACAGCGGCGGCTTCGCCGGCACGATTCAATATTGGCTGGCATTCATATTCATCGTCGGCTGGACGGGCGTCATCGGCGGTGGGCTCGCCTTCCAGTTCCTGGCCTGGGAGTACCCCTGCCCGCTGTGCATGTTGCAGCGCATGTTCATGACGTTGGCGGCCCTCGGTGGCGTTTACATCGTCCGCAAGGGCATGGACGGGGTGATCGAGGCGCGCGACTACATGGTCGGCTGGGGCATGGCAATTGTCGCCAGTATTTGTGGCGGATTTGCGGCCTGGCGCCAGACGATGCTGCACATTCTTCCGGGTGACCCCGGATATGCCGGAGCATTTCTGGGGATGCACCTATACGTTTGGTCGTGGGTGTTGTTCACCGCGTCGGTGGCCGTAATCGGCATCGTGTTCACGTTCTCGCATTCGACTGCGGCAACGGCTATTCCGGCGTCGTACCGCACCGTCGGGAAGCTCGCGATCTGGTTGTGCGGTGCGGTGATCGTCATCAATTTGGTGGCTGTTTTCCTGTTGGAGGGCTTCCATTGGAAATTGCCCGACGACCCGGCCTGCTATCAGATCTTCCACGATCTGGGAATCCTGAAGGGCGGCTGCGAACTTCCCGGCTGACGAACTACATCCCGGTGGCCGACAACACCGCGCACAGCGCATCGACCGCCGGGCCGAAGGCGTGCTCGGCGGGCGCCCCGAATCCGATGATCACCCCGTCGGGGTCCGCGGTATCCGGACCGGCCTGCGGATGCCGCATGATCGACAGCCCGGACAGTGCGATCCCGGCCTCGCCGGCTCGGCGCAGCACCTCGGGTTCGGCCCCGTCGGGCAGGGTGAGCAGCATGTTCACCCCAGCCGCCAGCCCGCCGATGCCGAGGCCGAATCCGCTCACGGCGTCGACGAGGGCGTCGCGCCGCCGGCGGTAGCGGTTGCGCATCCGCCGGATGTGCCGGTCGTAGCCGCCGCTGTGGATGAAGTCGGCCAAGGTCAGCGCGGTGAGGGCATCGACGTGGTACTGAGCCCCGCCCGCGGCGGCGATGACGGGATCGATCAGTGCGTCGGGCAGAACCATCCAGCCCACCCGCATCACCTGGGCCATGGCCTTGCTGGCCGATCCCAGATAGACGACACGTTCGGGGTTCAGTGCCTGCAGGGCGCCGATGGGTTGCCGGTCATAGCGGAACTCGCCGTCATAGTCGTCGTCTACGACGTATCCGCCGGTGCGTTGTGCCCAGTCGATGACCGCGGTGCGCCGGGCCGGGTGCAGGGCCATGCCGAACGGGCTCTGATGCGCAGGGGTCAGGAGTACTGCCGGAGTGTCGAGGATCTCCAGATCACTGATCACCGCGCCGTGCTCGTCCAGGCCGATGGGTGTGGTCGGTACCCCCAGCGCTGCGAGCGCGTCACGAAAGATGTAGAGGCCGTGCGCCTCCACGGCGATCGGCCGCCGGGCGCCCAGTACCCGCCCCAGTAGGTCGACGCCGTCGCGGACGCCGGAGCAGATCACGATGGAGTCAGGCGTGGTGCGCACCCCGCGCACCCGGCCCAGATATTCGGCGAGTGCCTCGCGCAGCGGAAGCGGGCCGCGTGGATCACCCATCCGCAGGGCTGCGACCGGCACGTTCGTCACGGCCCGACGTGCCGACGCCAACCAGGCCGATCGGGGGAACTCCGACACGTCGGGGGAGCCGGGCATCAGGTTGTGCCGCGGTACGGCAGGTATACGACGCGGTCGGGGCGCGGTCCGCGAGGAAGCAGTGCGCGTGACCCAGGTGCCGGCCCCCTGGCGTGACGCGAGCCAGCCTTCGGCGACGAGTTCGGCGTACGCCTCGGCGACGGTGTTGCGGGCCAATCCCAGATCGGCGGCCAGCGCCCGGGACGGCGGCAGCCGCGTGCCGGTGCTCAAGCTGCCGCCGCGAATGCCGTCTCGAAGTGCGGTGATCAGCTGTTCGCGGGCGGTGCGGCTGCCGGGTTCGATCATCGAGCGCAGCTCGAGATGCAGGTCTCGGCTACCCAGATTGGCCCGCGAAGTCACGCTTAAATTGAACCATCTAGGCGGTATTTTCCGGTCTAGCGTTGATCGCATGACTCAGACACTCGAACCCACCAAGACCGTCGACCGGCTCAAGATCTACAAGACGTCGCCCGAGCTGTACGACGCGATGATGGCGCTGTCCGCCGCCGCGGCCAAGGACATCGACCCGACCATCGGTGAGCTGGTCAAGATCCGCGCGTCGCAGATCAACCACTGCGCGTTCTGCCTGGACATGCACACCCGTGACGCCCGCGAGCGGGGTGAGACGGAGCAGCGGCTGGCGCTGATCGCGGCGTGGCAGGAGGCCGGCGATCTGTTCACCGAACGTGAGCAGGCGGCGCTGGCCCTGACCGAGGCCATCACCGAGCTCGGCAATGGCCACGTGCCCGACGCCGTGTATGCGCGGGCTGCCGCCGCGTTCACCGAACGCGAACTCGGCCAGGTGATCGCGATGGCCGTCACCATCAACGCATGGAACCGGATCAACGTGACCGTGCGGATGCCGGCCCCGCGGCGCTGATCTCGCGGGAAACTGGCAGTGTGCAGACTCGGTCCGGTGCAGACGTCACGGTGTGCGGCGCGGTCGTACACAAGCTGCACCGGCCGGGCACCGATCCGCGTTCGCTGCGCATGAGGCTGCGCGCTGCCGGCCGGACCGGCGTGCTCCTGAGCCCGCTGTCGAGCGTGGCCGACGCAGTGGACGGGCGCTGGCTGACGCGGTGGCCCCTGGTGGAAACCGTTGCGGTGCAACCGGAATGTGTGCCATGGACCGATATCGGTCGGCTGCTGGCAGCGCTGCACACCGAGCCGCTCACTCAGCGATTGCCGGCGCACGGCTGGCCGGCGCGGCTACGGCGAGCGGTCGGCCTGGCCCGGCGGCACCGCGACGATGTGGTGATCCGGGCCGCGGCGGGCCTGCCCGACGAAGTGTGGCGGCCCGGGTCAGCGGACCGCCCTCGCACCCTGGTCCACGGCGACTTCCACTTGGGTCAGGTGGGGCGGCAGGACGGGCACTGGCGGCTGATCGATGTCGACGATCTCGGATTGGGCGATCCGGCTTGGGATTTGGCGCGTCCGGCCGGGTTCTGGGCGGCCGGGCTCATTCCCGACACCGATTGGACGCTGTTTCTGGACGCCTACCGGCGCGCCGGCGGTCCGGCATTGCCTGCGGGCGATCCGTGGCCGGTGCTGGAACCGTTCGCGCGGGCCGCCGTCATTCAGTCCGCCGCCACTGATCCCGACGACGAGCTGCTGATGGCGGCCTGCGCGCGGATGCCTCAGCTGGAGAAGAACAGCCGGCCGAAGCCCTGCTTGCGGTAGTGCTTGTTGCCGCGGTGTCCCCAGCCCGGCCCGTAGTTCGAGTAACCCTGGTGGTAGCCCGGGTGCGCCGGCGGCGGAGGCGGTGGCGCCTGGACGAACCGGTTCTCCATCTGAGTCAGCGCCTCGAGCTCGCCGAAATCCAGGAAGATGCCACGGCAGGTGTCGCATTGCTCCAGGTGGACGCCGTTGCGCTCGTAAGTCTTCATGACCCCGGCGCACTTCGGGCACAGCAAGGTGTTGCCGATTCCGGGGGACTGAGGGGACTTTGGGGGCTCATATGGCGGAATGCTCATATCGCGATAACGTCCGACCCGGCTGTGAAGTGCCTGTGACATGGGGCCGACAGCCGAGAATTCACCGGCCGTAGATGTGATGTCAGTCACAAAAAGGAATATCGACTGCGGGTCGCTTGATTCGATCTGCGGCTGTTCAGTTAATCCGACGGTCCGGCGCTGCGTAACGGAACGTTTACACAGCAAGCGCAAACTCGGTCGGATGGAAGGGTCGGCGCGGGCTGCAGACGGCGGCCGCGGCAATCCTTCGGCTCGGCTCGGTTGCCCGCAGCGACTTCTGCAGAACGGGTAAAACACCAGTTCCTACCCCATGAAACGGCTATCCGCCGGCGCCGTCCTCTCGCCTCGGTGCGGCCGCCGGGGCCAGCGTTCACAGGTAACCGACAGTGACGGTGTGACGCAGTCCGATGTGGGTTTAGCAAACTTTGTATTGACGTTTGTCCGTTGCGGTGGCCAAAACCGTTGCCGTTGCCGCTGAGATGCGGCCCGGTTACGTTTCCTCCTGCCAATCATGAGCAAGGCATGAGAGCCAGGTGTGACGTCCCTAATCGGGCGACGGATCGCGATGGCTGTCTGGATGGGGCCCTGGTTGGTGAAGCACGAATGGATCACCGACACAGCTAGGGAGAACATGTTGGCATTGAGTCGAGTGCTGGTCGCGTTGGTGACCGCATTGGCCGGGATCTTCGCGGGCTTGTTTATAGGCGCGGGCACTTCCCATGCGGGTCTGGACAATGAGCTGAGCCTGGTTGATGGTCAGGACCGGACGCTGACCGTTCAGCAGTGGGACACCTTCCTCAATGGTGTGTTCCCGTTGGACCGCAACCGGTTGACCCGTGAGTGGTTCCATTCGGGTCGGGCCAAGTACATCGTGGCCGGCCCGGGCGCCGAGGACTTCGAGGGCACCTTGGAGTTGGGCTATCAGATCGGCTTCCCCTGGTCACTCGGTGTGGGGATCAACTTCTCCTACACCACCCCGAACATCCTGATCGACGATGGTGACATCACCGGTCCGCCTTTTGGTCTGGAGTCGGTGATCACCCCGAACCTGTTCCCGGGTGTGTCGATCAGCGCGGATCTGGGCAACGGCCCGGGGATCCAGGAAGTGGCCACCTTCTCGGTGGACGTGGCCGGTCCGGCCGGCGGTGTGGCGGTGTCCAACGCGCACGGCACGGTGACCGGTGCGGCCGGCGGTGTGCTGCTGCGGCCGTTCGCCCGCCTGATCGCCTCCACCGGTGACAGTGTCACCACCTACGGCGAGCCCTGGAACATGAACTGAGGACATGAACGTCCAGTAGTCGTCTGTGATCGGCGCGTCCCCCTCCTGATTGGGAGTGGGACGCGCCGATTGCCTTTTGGGCGGCTACGGTGGCCTCATGGTGCCGCAGAGCCCGGTTTCAGTGCTCAGCGAGGACGAGTGCTGGCAGCTGCTGTCCAGCGTGACGTTGGGTCGCCTGGTGTCGACCATCGGCACCAGGCTGGAGATCTTCCCGGTGAACTTCGTCGTCCAGCGACGCACGGTGCTGTTCCGCACAGCGGAGGGGACCAAATTGGTCAGCACCCTGTTCAACGACCGGGTGTTGTTCGAGGCCGACGATCACAATCTCGTCGAAGGCTGGAGCGTCATCGTCCGGGGCGTACCGCAGCTTCTCGAGACTCCTGACGAGATCGCCGAGGCCGAACGCGCCCAACTGCTTTCCTGGATCGGCACCACGAAACGCCGCTACGTCCGGATCCTGCCGAAGGAGATCTCGGGCCGCAGGTTCGTGTTCGGCTCCGAGCCCGAGGATATGTAGCGGCTCAGACCCAGTAGGGCACGCGGGCACGGTACTGACGCATGGCGATCGCCGCGAACGCCCAGCCGATTCCGGTGAGAACGAGAACCACCACCCAGTGCCGCACCTCTTGGTCAGCGCCCAGCAGCGGTGCACGCACGATGTCCAGATAGTGCAGCAGCGGGTTGATCTCGACGATCTTGGCCCAGGATCCGGCGCCCTGCTGCTGCAGCGTCGACTCGTTCCAGATGATCGGAGTCATGAAGAACAGCAGCTGCACCAGCGAGGCCAGCAGCGGCCCGATGTCGCGGTACCGGGTGGCCAGGATGCCGAAACAGATTGACACCCAAACGCAATTGAGCACGATCAGGCCCAGCGCCGGAATGACCGCGAGGTCCGTCCATTTCCAGGGCTTGGGATAGATGATCGCGATGATCACGAAGATGACGATGTTGTGGCCGAACAGGATCAGCTGCCGCCACACCAGCCGGTAGACGTGGACCGACAACGGCGTCGGAAGTTGTTTGATCAGGCCTTCGTTCGCGATGAACACCTCGGAACCCTCGAGGATGGACGCGTTGATCAGGTTCCAGATGATCAGACCGAGCGTGACATAGGGCAGGTGTTCTTCGAGCGGCAGCTTGAACAGCTTCGAGTAGAGCAGTCCCATCGCCACCGCGGTGGTACCGGTGGCGATGGTGATCCAGAACGGACCGAGCACGCTGCGCCGGTAGCGCTGTTTGATGTCCTGCCAGCCCAGGTGCAGCCACAGTTCGCGTTTGCCGAAACCTTCGCGTAGGTCACGCACGGCCCGGGCCATCGTCTTGGAATCGGATGCCGCGTCGGTGAAGCTCATCTGTGGAACCTTTCGCGTCTGCCCAGTCGCCGCAGGCGAATCCATTCGCGTAAACCTGCCGGGTCGCGGCGGGACACCAGAAAATACCAGGCGAACCGCACCCATTCCTGTGGCAGTAGTTTGCGCAAACCGGGTTGGGACAGCAGATAACCGCGATTGCGGTAGGTGAAGAACCGCTTGGTCTCGTCGTCGGGGTACTGGGTGTGCATCCGGCCGCCGAGGATCGGCTTGAACTCGTCGGTGCCGCATGGGTGCAGATAGCTTGCGGTCAAACAGGTCCCGAACGGAAGGCCGGAGCGGACGAGCCGGCGGTGCAGTTCGACCTCGTCGCCGCGGACGAACAGACGCAGATCCGGTACTCCGACGGACTCCACCGTGGCAGCCCGGAACAGGGCACCGTTGAACAGCGAGGCGATTCCGGGCAGCACGTCTGCCTCACCCTCGGTGCGCAATTCGCTGACCAGACGCCGCCAGACCAGCCCGCGGCGCAGCGGGAACGCCAACCGTTGCGGGTCGTCGAGGTTGCACACCATGGGCGAGACCTCGGCCAGCGTGTACTGCTCGGCGCACGCCAGCAGAGTCGACAACACTGTGTTGTCTGCGGGGCGGCCGTCGTCGTCGGCGAGCCAGATCCAATCGGCGCCCTGGGCCAGGGCGCGCAGCATGCCGAGGGCGAAACCGCCTGCGCCACCGAGGTTTCGGCGTGATCCGAGGTAGGTCGCCGGTACGGGCTGGCTCAGCACCAGCTCGCGGACGGCCTCGTCGTTGTCGTTGTCGATCACGATCAGGTGGTCGGGCCTGCGATCCTGGTTCACCACTGCCGCCAGGGACTGGGCCAGCAACTCACGGCGCCGGTGGGTCACGATCACCGCGATGACGGACTCAGGTGCCACGAGCCGTTTCCTCCAGCACCTCACGCACATGCCGCGCGGCGTCCTCGCCCTCGTAGGCGCGCACCACCTCTTCGATCCCGCCGGTCATCTTGATGGTGCCGTGGTCGATCCACATCGCGGTCTTGCAGAGCCGGGCCAGGAATTCGTTGGAATGGCTTGCGAATACGAGGATTCCAGACCGCTCCACCAGGCTCTGCAGCCGTGACTGCGCCTTCTTGAGGAACTCCGCGTCGACGGCGCCGATGCCTTCGTCGAGCAACAGGATTTCCGGGTCGATGCTGGTGACCACGCCCATCGCCAGACGCACCCGCATGCCGGTCGAATAGGTGCGAAGCGGCATCGACAGGTACTCGCCGAGTTCGGTGAACTCAGCGATCTCGTCGACCTTGGCCAGCATCTGTTTGCGGGTCTGCCCGAGGAACAGCCCGCGGATGATGATGTTCTCGAAACCCGAGATCTCCGGGTCCATCCCGACTCCGAGGTCGAACACCGGGGCCACGCGGCCGTTGACGGTGGCCGAGCCCCTCGTGGGCTCATAGATGCCCGAAAGTAGCCGCAGCAGGGTGGATTTGCCCGCACCGTTGTGGCCCACCAGCCCGACCCGGTCACCCATTTTCAGTGACATGGTGATGTCGCGCAGCGCCTCGATGACGACGACATTGGACTCGTTGCGCCCGATCGCGCCGCCGGCCTTGCCGAGGAACGCCTTCTTCAACGAGCGTGTCTTGGCGTCGAAGATGGGGAACTCCACCCATGCTTCGCGCGTCGAGATGTACGGATCAGACAACGCGACCTACAGGTACTGGCCGGTGCCGGGGTGCGACGGGCCGCCGCGCTGTCCGCCGGGGACCTGCAGGCCGGGCGGCAGCGCGCCCTGGCGCATCTGCTCGAGCTGGGCGCGGGCGGCCATCTGCCGAGCGAACAACGCCGTCTGGATGCCGTGGAACAGGCCCTCGAGCCAGCCGACCAATTGCGCCTGGGCGATGCGTAGCTCGGCATCGGAGGGGGCGCTGTCCTCGGTGAAGGGCAGCGTCAGCCGCTCGAGTTCTTCGCGCAGCTCGGGCGCCAGGCCGTCCTCGAGTTCGCGGATGCTGGTCCGGTGGATGTCGCGTAGCCGGTTGCGGCTGGCTTCGTCGAGCGGAGCCGCACGCACCTCTTCGAGCAGCTGCTTGATCATCGTCCCGATGCGCATGACCTTCGCCGGTTGCTCGACGAGGTCGGTCAGCGACTTGCCGTCAGCGTCGGCATCGGTGTCGTCGGCCGTGCTGGCCAGGATCTCGATGTTGTCATCGTCGGGGTTGATGGTCATCGCCTTCCCTTGGATCGTTTCGGTTTGTCGCTTTGGTGGCCGCGTTTTCACCGTGCCAGCGGTAGATGCGGGCCTCACCGTTGTCGTAGATCTTCTCCCACGACCGTGAGCTGTCTAGCGACACTAGCCCGTCCGGCATGGCGAACCCGCGGACCACCGGTGTGCTGGTGAGCACGTAGCGGATGTTGAGTGCCTCGACTGCCTCGGCAACGCGGGGGTCGGTGTCCGCGTCGTCGGCGTAGGCCCAGAAGATGAAGCGGTGATATCCGGGGCCTTGTTGCACCGGGTAGTCGTAGTGCGTCCACAGTGGGTGCAGCCCCGATACCGCATACATCCAGGCGGTGCCGTCGGTGTTGGCGTCGCCGATCAGTGTGGTGCGGGCGTCGGGCAGTTCGGCCAGGTAGGCGAAGGCTTCGAGGTCCTTGGCGCCGATGATCACCGAGTCGTACTTCTGCCCTAACAGGTACTCGTGCCGGGGGAAGTAGTGCCAGGCCAGTCCGACGGAGGTGGCGACGAGGGCGACGGCAGCCGTGGCACGGATCCAGGCCGGGCGGGCACCGGCGCGGCGCAGGGCGGCGGCACCCAGCAGGACCAGCGCGCACAGTCCGATCGCGGCCATCGGCGCATAGAGCATCGTCACGACCGCCGACAACCGACGCGGATCGCTGTAGAACAGGTCGCTGAACGTGCCGGTGATGACGCCCAGTGGTCCGCCGAAGGGTGCGCCGGAATGCACGATCGAGGCGATCAGGATCAGCCAGACCACCAGTGGCCACCAGATCTTCTTGACCAGCATGACCAGGCCGCCGATGCCGGCCAGGGCGATGAGCAGGTTCTGGATCGGGAAATCGTTGAGGTGGCGGGTGTGCTGCACGACCGCTGCGAACAGCGAGTGTTTCTTGCCGAGGTGGTTGACGAAGGCGTGGCCCACGATGATGTCGGCTTGCTGAAGGACCCCCAGGAACTGGGGCAGCATGATTGCCAGGGTCGGCACCGCAACGGCGGCCAGCGCCAGAAGGTCGGACAGCCGGCTGCGCACCGGCCGCCACAGCGCCTCGGCCAGCCACCAGACGCCCACCAGCAGCGCGGTCACCACGCCACCGGTGAGGTGCACCGAGAAGACGCCCACTGTCGCCAGCACGGCCAGGCCGATGCGGTCGCGATGTGCCGGTGTCGAGATGATCAATGCGAACGCCGGCACGGCCAGGCCGTATGCGACCAGGTTGGGCATCGCCGCCACATCGAATTCGACGTAGGGCACGGCGGTGAAGGAGGCGGTGATCGCCGCCGCGGTGGCGGATGCGACTGCGGTGCGCATCTCGCAGGTGTGTGGGCGGACCATCTTCCACGTCAGCACCGCCGCGCTCACCGGGAACAGCCAGACTGCCGCGGCGACCGAACTCACGGTGTACGCGGTGGTCGCGGCGGCACCCGTGATCTGGCAGTAGACCGCGGCCAGGGCGTGGAAGGCCGACGGGTAGTAGAGCGCCTCGTGAGTTTCGACGTTGCGCAGCTCGCCCATGTGGGTCGGTGAGGCCTGGCCGGTGTCGAGGATCCAGCGGATGGTGTTGGCGTGCCATACCGAGTCCCAGGTGCTGGGGATCGATTGCCAGTGCGGGAGACCGGCGAACGCCGCGGCAGCAATCAGCGCGGCGCCCAACAGCACGCCCGCCGCAACCACCGCGGCGGGCGGCCAGGAGAGGCCGGACGCCTCGGCGTCGCGGTCACGGAGGCGCGCCAGCGCCTTCCGTACAGCGACCGCAATGGCAGCGACGATCGCGACAGCAAACAAAGCTGCCCACGCGTTCCACGGCACGCCGATCGCCCCGAGCGGGACGATCGTCAACGCAACGGTGCCGTAGGTCAAGGCTGGACCCACCGCAACCGCCGCCGACACGGTCAGTCCGCCCGCCCTGGCTATCAGCGCCCCGGGGATCACCAGCAAAAACAGTGCGATTAGCACTCCGAACCCGAAGCCCACTGGACTAGTATGGCTGCCCAGGTGACCCGGTCCGAGCATGGTCTCGGAAGCGCAAACGTGCGGTCGGGCGCCCCCCAAATCGTGTCGGTTTGTGATATCGGCGGACGCTCTAAGGTGGCTGGCATGGCATACGACGTCGCCCGGGTGCGGGGCCTGCACCCCTCTTTGGGCGATGGGTGGGTTCACTTTGATGCCCAGAACGGCATGCTGGTGCCCGACTCCGTCGCGACGACGGTCTCCACTGCCTTCCGCGGCTCGATGCCCGCCGCTGTCGGGCCGCACCCGTCGGCGCGGCGCAGCGCGGCCGTGCTCACCGCCGCCCGGCAGGCGGTGGCAGACCTGGTCAACGCCGATCCGCGGGGTGTGGTCCTCGGTGCCGACCGTGCCCAGCTGCTGAACGCCTTGGCCGAGGCCTCCTCGAGCCGGGTCGGCCTCGGCTACGAGGTGGTGGTCACCCGCCTCGACGACGAGGCGAACATCGCCCCGTGGTTGCGGGCTGCCAATCGCTATGGCGCGAAGGTCAAGTGGGCCGAGGTCGACATCGAGACCGGTGAGCTGCCGTCCTGGCAGTGGGAAGGGCTGATCGACAAGCCGACCCGGCTGGTGGCCATCGCGTCGGCGTCATCGACCCTGGGGACCGTCACCGATCTGGGGGAGGTGACCAAGCTCACCCACGAGGTCGGCGGCATGGTCGTGGTCGACCATTCCGCGGCGGCGCCGTACCGGCTCATCGACATCAATGAGATCGACGCCGACGTGCTGGCGCTCAACGCGGTGCCGTGGGGCGGTCCGCCCATCGGCGCACTCGTCTTCCGCGACCCCTCGACGCTCGATTCGCTGGCCTCGGTGTCGTTGGATCCGCACGCCACCGGACCGGCTCGCCTGGAGGTGGGCGGACACCAGTACGGACTGCTTGGCGGCGTGGTGGCCAGCATCGAGTATCTGTCGAACCTCGATGACACGGCCAGCGGTTCGCGGCGCGAGCGCCTGGCCGTGTCGATGAAGTCGGCGAATGCGTACCTGGACCGGCTGTTCGAGTACCTGGTGGCCTCGCTGCGCTCGTTGCCGTTGGTCATGGTGATCGGTAGGCCGGAGTCGCAGATTCCGGTGCTGAGCTTCGTCGTGCGCGACATCCCGGCCGAGCGCGTGGTGCAGCGCCTGGCGGACAACGGCATCCTGGCGATCTCCAACGCCAGCTCGCGTGTGCTCGACGTGATCGGGGTCAACGACATCGGCGGCGCGGTGACGGTCGGGCTGTCGCACTACTCGACCGGTGCCGAGGTCGATCAGCTCGTGCGGGCTTTGGCCTCGCTCGGCTGATCGCGCCTCGAGGCGAAACTAGACCGTCAGCACGATCTTTCCCGACACCTCACCGGAGGCCAGCAGTTCGTGGGCCCGCTGGGCCTCGGCGATGGGCAGTTCGGCACCGATGATCGGGCGTACCCGGCCATCGGCGATCATCGGCCAGACGTTGTCGCGCACCGCCCGCACGATCTCGCCCTTGCCGCCGGGCCCGTCGACCGGACGCGGCCGCAGTGAGGTCGCGACGACCCCGGCGCGTTTACCCAGCAGCTTGGCGATGTTCAGCTCGGCCTTGATGCCGCCCTGCATGCCGATGATCACCAGCCGTCCGCCGATGGCCAGCGCGTCGACATTGCGATCCAGGTAGGCGGCTCCCATGATGTCGAGGATCACATCGGCTCCGGCGCCGCCGGTTTCGGTCCGGAGCCGCTCCACGAAGTCCTCGTCGCGGTAGTTGATGGTGATGTCGGCGCCCAACTCGCGGCACAGGGCCAGCTTGTCGGCGGAGCCGGCCGTCACCGCAACTCGTACGCCGAGGGCATGGGCCACCTGGGTGGCATGGGTGCCGATCCCGCTGGCTCCACCCTGCAACAGCACGACCTGACCGGCCGCCAAACCCGCGGTCATGATGAGGTTCGACCACACCGTGCAGGCCACCTCGGGAAGCCCGGCGGCCTCGCTGAGAGCAACGCCATCGGGCAACGGCAGCACCTGGGCGGCGGGTACGGCGACGTATTCGGCATAGCCGCCCCCGGCGAGCAATGCGCACACCGGTTGCCCCACTGACCAGTCGGTAACATCCGCGCCGAGCGCGGCGACCGTGCCCGAGACCTCCAAGCCGATGACCTCACTGGCGCCTGGTGGGGGCGGATACTTGCCCGCGGCTTGCAGCAGATCGGCGCGATTGACTCCGGCGGCGTGAACGCGGATCAGAACCTCGTCGTTTGCTACTGCCGGATCAGCGACGTTTTCCCAGGTCAGACGGCCCTCGGCGGACGCGGCGATTGCATGCATTTTTTCCACGCTACAAGCACGCTATTTTTCGCGCGCAGCAATACTGACGTCCCTTACGATTGCGCCCATGGCGGGGATGATTGCGGGGCGCACGGCGGGTGACATGCCGGGCCTGGACATCGCCGAGCAGAGGTCATGGCAGAACTACCTCGACTCGGCGTTGCGAATGTATGCGACCTTGAACCGGTCGCTGGTGGACGCGCATCACCTGACCCTCAACGATGTGCGCTTGCTCGACATCTTGGACAAGTCGTCGACCGGGTCCGCCCGGATGGGTGACTTGGCCGAGCGGTTGATGTCTCTGCCCAGCCGGGTTACCCGGCAGATCCGGCGGCTGGAAGTTCAGAACCTGGTGACCAGGTGTGCCAGTCCCGATGACGGGCGTGGGGTGGTCGCCACGATCACCGAAGAGGGCAGGATCGCGGTTCGTGAGGCGATGGTGACGTACGGGCAGGGCGTCCGCTCACACTTTCTCGGTAGGCTCTCGCGTCCGCAGATCGCCGCGATGGGCGAGAACTGTCGCCGGATCAGCGTCGCGCTGAAGAGTGGAGCGCCGCCCGCTCACATCGGCCGCGTGTAAAGCCCGTACGCTTGTCGGCGGTGGCGTGGCAGAGCGGCCTAATGCACTCGCCTTGAAAGCGAGAGACGGCTAACACCGTCCGGGGGTTCAAATCCCTCCGCCACCGCTCTTACCAGCGCCGACGCTTCGATCGCGGGATCGCCCGCGGATTACCTCCCGGCGGACGGGCTCACCTCGTCCGAACTGGCCGGCGGCACGTTGATCTCGGCGCCTGACGACTGGTGACCCCGGTTCTCCTCGGCAACGTCGCAAGCGCAAGATGTGTACCGGCACTGGCTGATCAGGGGGGCGTGTGATGGTCGAGTACGTGCTCGCACAAGGGGATGGCGCGTCGTGGATCGGGCCCGCGGTCCGCGCAGTCTTGTTCATCGCCGCGGGCGTGGCGCTGCTCGTAGTGGGTGTTCGCCGACGTGTTGCCCGCGCCCGCTGGAACCGCGAAGACGACCGTCGCCTGCTGCATCCGGACGGGTCGGCGCGATCGGACGTACACCGCACGTCGAATCCGCACTCTGGCGGGATCTGGTTGATCGTCGCCGGTGCGGTGCTGGCGTTCCTGGGGCTCCTGCACATCCTCGATCTCGTTGCGACCCTGCATGTGTCGGGAGTGATCTGACCCACGGCATCTGCGAAAGTGCCTGCAGCTGAAGAGGATCGCCGCTCACGAAGGAGCTGAAGATGTTTCGCGCCACCCCAGGGCCCCTGCCCGCCGCCGACGCCGGTGACCTCGCGGGGATCGCCCTGCCGCCCGGCCGCATCGTGACGGCCGAGGAGGGCGGCGGTGCGCCCGTCGGCTGGATCAGCCTCGAGCTGTTGCCCGAGGACCAACTGACCGAACTGGTCCGCTCGCTCGCCGCGGTGTTCCCGCAGACCGGTCTCTGGCCTCTGCAGGCGCTGGGTCTCGACAACGCCCTTGACCGGCCGTGGGGCGACGGTGAGATGGAAGGCCCCGAGGGCGAGGTCCCCGACGCGCTGGAAATGCTGCTGGCTCTCGACCACTTCGAGGAGCCCACCGTGCCGGCCGTCACCGCGCTCGCGCCCGCACAGCCTGGACCGGACCTGCGGCCCGATCAGCTCGACGTCGAGGCGGGCGGGCTGCTGCTGGTGCCCGTTGCTCGTCCCGCGGATGTTCCTGCGGCGCTCGGCTGGTGGGGCGGCACGAACTACGCGATGTCAGGCGCCGACTTCTCCGCCGTGCTGCGGTCATGGGAGGACCGGTTCGGCGCGGTCCTGGTGAGCATCGGGTTCGACACCATGACGGTGCAGGTGGGCCGCCGGCCCAAGACGGAGGAGCAGACCGAGGCACTCCTCCGCGAGCACTACGGGTTTTGTCCCGACAACATCGACCAAGGGATGAAACCGGATGCGTTCCGTCTCGGCCTGGCGGAGTGGGGCTACTGGAACTTCTGGTGGGACTGAGCCCTCGACGCGGTACCTACTCCGGGACGGCCGTCCTTGCTCATCTCGACGCGGTGCGGGCGGCCGCCTTCGGGCCACTTCCGGTGAGGTACGGGATGAAGCCCTCGACATCGGTGAGCGCGATCGACTCGGCGGGGGTGAGTTCGTCGGAACAGAACGGAACCCACGTCTCGGTAAAGCGCGGCAGCATGGGTTGATCCTCGAAAACAGAGAATCCGTTGGGGCACAGGGCCTACCGGGGTGCTCGCAGCGGGGAGTTGAGAGCCCCTTGGGGGACCGCACTACTCTCACACCATGGACCGCCAGCTCCGCGACTGCGACGACCGGATCGCCGAGCACATGTACTCCGCCCTCGACATCAAGCCGCTCGTCTTCCAGGAGCGCATCGGCGGCTCTGTGGTGGTCGTGGAGAAACCCGCTCCGTCGTTCACCACAGTCATGACCGCCGGCGTCTCACGGCTGCCCGTCGACGACCGGCTCCCCGTCGAACTCGCCGTCGAGGTCCTACCCGATCAGGTGGGCGCGGCGCTCGTGGCGCTCCAGATCGTCTGCAACGACATCGCGACGAACCGCCGGACACCGCCCATCCAGATCCCGTGGTGTAACGCGGAGCCGATCCTGGTCGGCACTCGGATCTTCGCCATCGCCGCCACCGCATCGCAGCACGGCGACGCCTTCGACACCATCCGCTCCGACGACGGTGCCGTCATCGGGAAGGTGCTCACGTTGCGCATGCTGACCTTCGCCGAGTCGCGAGTACTCGCGAACCGGGGTTGGAGCGGTCTGGTCGAAGCCACGGGTGGGGTCGGCAAGCTGCTCGACGTCACCCGGGCGGACGCGGCCCGGCCGACGCTCGAGGAGGTCGACGGGGCCGTCATCGTCACCAAGCTGCACCACCAGCATCCGCCTCGATGGATCACCGCCGACGAGGACGGCACCTACACATCCGTCACCGGTCGCGAGTCGCAGGAGTACATGGACGACGCCGCGAACCACGAGCTCTGGACCCGGTCGTCGCTCGCGGTCAGGTTCCCGTGGGTGCGCGAGTTCCTCATCACCGCCGCGCCGAACGACGTCGCACGCTTCGACGACACCAGCGGCGCCTACACCCTCGAACGCGACTGACGGCTGTGGCCTGCGATTCGGTGCTGGTGTCCGCCGCTTCGGTCAGCATCACCGAGTAGCCTCTCATCCGTGCGAGCAACTTCGGCCGGTGGTCTTCAGAGACCGAGGTAGCCCCATCCCGCGGTCGGTCTGCGGACTCGGTGGGGCGCCCCAATTTCCGAGGACCCGCATGTCCCGTACCGATGCCCACACCCCCTACCGCGTCCGCGTAGCTCGCCGCGAGATCGCCGTGCGCGCCGTCCACCGATGCGCCGACCGCGAGTGTGACCTTCCCGACTTCGATCCCGACTGGACCATCGGCCGCATCCGTTGCTGCTACTGGGAATTCGTCTACACCGGCACCAGCATCTGCTCCTGCTGGATGTGCCACTGGCATCACCGTCCAGAGGTCCGCCGCGCGGCGGTGCGCACCGAGTTGCGCGGCGTGGTTCGCGAGTGGAACGCCCGCGATGTGGAGGCCGGTTGGGAGGTGTGAGGACGACGCAGCGCGGTGTGCCTGCTGAGAAGCAGCTGGCGCTGAGGGAACAGGAGGCGCGCGGCGAGCTGTGCATCGTGCCGCGAGCTCAGCGGAGTAGTCCGTCGGTCTCACTGCAGGTTCTCTACCAGCTGCCGCGTGGCACCCTCCGCGAGGCGATGAAACCCGTATCCGTATCGACACCCCGGCGACCACCCTGGTCATCGATCGCAGCAACATCATCTCGGTCCGCCCCGGCGGGTGCGTTGATCGTGCTGCGAGTCCGCCCCAAGCAGGTTCTCGTGATCCCGACGGCACTGTTTGCCGATCCCGCACCCATCAGCCTCATCGACTGATGCGACCCATAGGCGGTCTGCTGGTCGAATTCAACGGCCATGCGCGTCCACAAGCCGACCGCGTGGTGGTTCGCGTTGAAGCGCAGTGGAATTCGGAGATGGTGCCGAGCGTGTCCCGTGTGCCCTCTGGAGCGATCTGCCGCCGAAGGTTTTCCGCAACGGGCTCTCGCAGTGGCCTTACTGGAACTTCTGGTGGGACTGAGCCTTTCGGCTCAGGCCTGGTGCTTCTGGGCCGCTTCCAGTTCCTCCATGATTTTCAGGGACAGGAACGTCATGGGGCCCTTGTCGGCGAACTTGTCGGCCACGTTGCCCGCGATGCCGCCTTGTACCGCGAGTTCGCTCATGAGATCGAGCTTGAGTTGCGGGCTTCCCTCGGAGAAGTCGAGATCGGCCAGGTCCACCCACACGATGTTGGGCCGGGTGGTGGACTCGTAGACGTAGCGCTTGTTGGTGAGGTCGAGTACCACCTGCCAGATGGTCTGGGAGGCATCGGGTTTGCCTGGGTCGGGGATGCGGAAGGGCTGCGCGGCGTTGCGGATCACCGAGAACATGCCGGCGATGGCCTGCACCTGGCCGGCCGGTTTGGGCAGCCGGCCGGCGTAGTAACTGGCCCGGGCGAAGCGGTCGCTGGCCAGGGTGGAGCCGGGCAGCGGCTGGTCCCCGCCGAGTCCGGTGAACGACTTCACCAGCTCCAGCTGTTGATCGAAGGTCGGTGAATTGGTCATCACCCGGTAGTCCTTCGAGTGGTACACCCTCGGGTGGCCGTCGACGTACTCGATGATCGCCGAGTCTCCGGTCGCGTCGTCGAGGGCCAGGTGCAGGCCGGGGCGGACGCCGCCGGTCGGGTCATCCATCTGCACCACCTGCACGTCGGTTTCCGCGATCCAGGCGACGGCCTCGGCGACGGTGGCGAAGTTGTCCAGGAAATACTGCAGCCAGATGGCCTGGCCGAGTTGGGTGCGTGAGGCGTCCGGTTCGCCGTAGGTCGATTCGGCCAGCCACAGGATGTGCCCCGCCAGGCCCGCCTCGTTTATTCCGTCCACGGAAGTGATGTCGAAGGCGGCGGCGATCACGCTGCCGTACTTCGAGGTCCAGGTCAGCTTGCCGGATACGGCGTCGTCGCGTTGGACGCCGCGGGGTTGCTTCCACAGGTTTGTCATCAGGTCCTTGTGGAAATCCATGTTTCTGCCGACCAGGACTGCATCGCCTGCCTCGGGCCAGATGACTCGCGTGCACATTCGAGCGAGCCTACTGACGGACCGTTGCCGCCTGGTGCGCTTCAGCAGACGACCCGCCGCTCGAGGGGCTTTTGTTTCACCCAAAAGTAACCTACGGTTCCGTAACCTACGCTACCGTAGGTTACGACGCGGCACGCTGATGCCGACACCTGCCGAGAATGTTGGGAGGACAACGTATGGATGCCCAGAGCGGACTGCTCCACGAACTCGAACCGGTTGTCGCGAGCAACCTCGACCGCCATCTGTCGATGGCGCGGGAATGGTTTCCGCACGACTACGTGCCCTGGAGCAGGGGGCGTGACTTCGCCTTCCTGGACGGCGAAGACTGGCAGCCCGAGGATTCACCGCTCGACCACGTGGCCAAGGTCGCCATGACGGTCAACTTGCTCACCGAGGACAATCTGCCGTCCTATCACCGCGAGATCGCCACGCGGTTCTCCCGCGACGGCGCGTGGGGGACCTGGGTCGGCCAGTGGACGGCAGAAGAAGGTCGCCACAGCATCGCGTTGCGCGATTACCTGGTCGTCACGCGTGGTGTGGATCCCGTTGTGCTGGAACGTCTTCGCATGGCCCATACGGTCGCCGGATATGACTCGGGTGACAAGACGCCGTTGGCGGCGATGGCCTACGTGTCATTCCAGGAGCTGGCCACGCGAGTGTCGCACCGCAACACCGGTCGCGCGTCCGGTTGTCCGATCGCCGACCAGTTGCTGGCGCGGATCGCCGCGGACGAGAACTTGCACATGGTGTTCTACCGCAACCTCATGGCCGCAGCGCTGGACATCGCCCCCGATGCCGCGATGATGGCCATCCGCGATGAGGTGGTGAACTTCGCGATGCCGGGCATGGGGATGCCCGACTTCGCGCAGAACGCCATCACCATCGCCAAGGCGGGAATCTACGATCTGCGCGTGCATCACGATGACGTGGTGCAACCGGTGCTGCGCTTCTGGCGGATCTTCGACCGAACCGACTTCGGGCCCGAGGGCGAGAAGGCACGCGAGGAGCTCGCCCAGTTCCTCGCGGCTGTCGACGAGCGGGCTCGCTACTACGACGAGAAGCGCGAGCGTCAGCACGTCGGCGCCGCCTCGTAGTAAACCTGACCACCCTATGCCGACGGTGAGAGTGTCCTAGATCACACTCCCGCAGAGATTCGCGCCGCCTTGATCTTGGGTATCGAGGAGTAGTTGGCACGAAAGGGTGTGGGTCGGAAATGAACCGGATCGGTCGTTGGTTGAGTGCGGTGGCGTCGGCGATGTTCGTGGCGGGCGGGTGTATAGCGGCCGCCGGTCAGGCTTCGGCCGATCCTTGCTCGGATGTGCAGGTGATATTCGCGCGGGGCACGTTCGAGCCGCCGGGAGTCGGCGGTGTCGGGGAGGCGTTCGTGGATGCGCTGCGCAGCCGGGCCGGTGACAGGTCGATCGATGTCTACGCAGTGAATTACCCGGCGTCGCTTGACTTTGCGACGGCGGCCGACGGCGTGGCCGATGCGAGCAACAAGGTCCGGGACACGGTGGCGGCCTGCCCTGACACGAAGATTGTGCTGGGCGGTTTCTCGCAGGGGGCGGCGGTGGCTGCCTACATCACCGCGGACGCGGTGCCGCAGGGGTTCGTGTTGCCGCCGAGCATCAGTGGCCCGCTTCCTGCGGAGGCGGCTGACCATGTCGCCGCAGTGGCGCTGTTCGGCAAGCCCTCGAGCGGTTTCCTGCAGATGATCTACACCGGCGCACCGCCGATCACGGTTGGTTCCCGGTACGTCGCCAAGACCGACGACCTGTGCATCCCGGAGGATCCGGTGTGTTCACCCACCGGTGGCGACAACAACGCTCACAACTTGTACGCGGTCAACGGTTTGACGGATCAGGCCGCGGATTACGTGGCCGGCAAACTGGGCGTGAAGCAACCGGAGCAGAGCGTCAATCGAACCTCGGGAGGTTAGGGTCCCGCCGCGCCGAGGTGACGCGCGATGCGGCCCAGCTGCTCGACGCCCGCGGCGATCTGGGATTCGGTGACGTTGGCATAGCCGAGGATCAATCCCGGTGGTGCGGTCGCCGGATCGGCGTAACAGGGTGCCAGGGGCTCCAGTCGGATGCGCGATTCGGTGGCGTGGCGGGTGAGTTCCTCGATGGGGAAACCGGCCGGGAAGCGCACGGTCAGGTGCACGCCCGCAGCTGCGCCGAGGACCTCGCCCTGCGGTAGGTGACGCGACAGCGCGGTCAGCAGGGCGGCACGGCGGGCCGGGTAGCGGCGACGCATCTGACGCAGGTGGCGGTCGTAGCCTCCGGAGGACAGGAACTGGCTGAACGCGATCTGGTCCATCACCGAACTACCGGTGTCGGCAAGACCTTTGGCGGCTCTGACCCGCTCGATCAGATGTGCCGGCACCACCATCCAGCCGATGCGCAGCCCGGGTGCCAGGGTCTTGCTGGTCGAGCCGAGGTACACCACCCGGTCGGGTGCCACCCCTTGCAGCGCGCCGACGGGGGCCCGGTCGTAGCGATACTCTGCGTCGTAGTCGTCTTCGACGATCAGCCGGCCGGGTTGGGCCCACTCCAGAAGCTCGGTGCGCCGGGCGGCCGAGAGCACCACGCCGGTCGGCGACTGGTGAGCCGGGGTGGTCAACGCCGTGGTTGCCCCGCTGGCCGCCAGCGCGCCGACGTCGATGCCGTTGCCGTCCACCGGGATGGGTAGCGGATCGATGCCGTTGTGTTGCAGGACCATTCGGTGCAGCCAGAATCCCGGATCTTCGGTGGCCACCGGGCCGTCGAGGCATCGGGCCAGCAGTGCGACGGCTTGTGTTGCACCCGAGCACAACACCACCAGCCGGGGGTCGGCGACGACGCCGCGGGTGCGCTGGAGGTAGTCGGCCACCGCGGCGCGCGCGGCCGGCAATCCGTGTGGGGCCACGTAACCGAAGGCGCTGGACTCGATTTCGGCGAGCCCCTGCCGCATGGCGCGCAGCCAGGCCTGGCGCGGGAAACTCGCGAGATCAGGGGAACCGGGGGCGAAGTCGATGTCGAATCGGGGATGGGCGCGATCAGGCCGGGTGCCGCTGGTGGGGACGGCCTCGACAGCGGCGACGCGGGTGCAGCCGCCCTGGTGGCTGTGCAGGAAGCCCTCGGCCGTCAACTGCCCGTACGCCTCGACCACCAATCGGCGCGACACCTCGAGGTCGGCCGACAGCACGCGGGTGGACGGCATGCGGGTGCCGGCAGTCAGCCGGCCGGACCGGATGGCGTCGCGCAGTCCGTCGGCGAGTTGACGGTGCAACGGCCGCTTGCTGTCCCGGTCCAGTTCGACGAGCAGCTCAGGGGCCGAACTGGTACCCGAAGTTGCCATGGAATTGGAGCCTACTCGGAGACCACTGCGGCGCTAACGTGATGGCATGGCCAACGCTGCGGGCCCGGTGACCTACACCCGGCGCTACCCAGAAGTGGTCCTCGCCGTGTTCGGGGTCTACTCGGTGACACTCGGTCTGTTCATGCTCCTGGCTCCGGGCACGTTCTACGACACGCTCGGGGCCTTCGGGGTGCGCAACGACCACTACATCCTCGACAACGCATCCTTCGAGTTGCCGCTCGGATTGATGATGCTGGCGGCACTCAAGTGGCCGCGGTGGCGGGTGCCGACACTGGCCTTCGCCACCGTGCACTGGGCCCTTCATTCGTTGAGCCACCTCATCGACACGAACCACGCAGCCGGCAACTGGGTCGGTTGGCTGGAGGCCGCGGGTCTGGTGGTGACCACGGCCTTGTTGGCGATTGCGTTGCGTACCAGCATGTCCGACGAGAAGTCAGGAGAACGGTAGATGCGCGTCCTGGTAGCCGGTGCGACCAGTGTCCCGGGAATCCCGCTGCTGCGTGAGCTCAACGCGCGCGGCCACGAGGTCATCGGGGTGACCCGGTCCTCGGGCAAGACCGACCAGATCTCGGCGGCCGGGGCCAAGCCTGTGGTGGCCGATGTCCTCGACAGCGCCCAGATCGATGCGGTGCTGGCAGAGTTCGCGCCCGAGACGGTGGTGAGTCTGCTGACCACATTGCCGAAGTGGGGGCCGAAGCGGATGAAAGATTTCGAACCGGCCAAAGAGTTGTGGAGCCGGGGTGCGGGCAATTTGGTGGCGGCCGCGCAGCGGGCCGGGGTACGCCGCGTGGTCGCCGAATCGGTGATCTTCGCCTACGGGTACGGGCCGACCGGACCGGAATTGCTCGACGAGACAGATCCGTATCCGGGGCCGCCGCCACGTGGTGGTGACGCGATGCTGGAGGCGTTGCGCGGCATGGAGCGCAACGTCATCGGTTCGGGAGGACACAGCGATACCGAGGGCATCGTGTTGCGCTACGGCGTGTTCTACGGTCCCGGCGTCACCCATGACGACCTGTTTCGCCGGCTGGCCAAATGGTGGGCGGTGCCTGCGATGTCGGGCACCGGGGTGCTGTCGTGGGTACACATCGACGACGTTGCCCGGGCCACCGCCGACGCGCTCGAGAGGGGCCGGGGCGGGCAGATCTACAACATCGTCGACGACCGGCCGCAGTCCTTCGGCGACTACATCGCCGAGCTCAACGCGAAGCTGAACCGGCCGCGGCCGTGGCCGATCTCGCACCGCCTGGTGGGACTGGCAGCACCCTATCCGGCAACGGCATTCGGCACCGCCTGGCTTCCGCTGTCAAATGCCAAGGCCAAGACCGAGCTCGGCTGGACGCCTATTCCCCGGTGAACTGCGGCGGGCGCTTCTGGAACATCGCGGTGACCGCCTCGGCCAGATCCTTCGACGGCAGGAAGGCCGAATTCCATGCGGCCACGTAGCGCAGGCTCTCGGCCACCCTGGCGGTGCGCTGTTGGTCGAGCACGTCTTTGACCCCGGCGACGGTCAGCGGCGGGTTGGCGGCGATCTCGGCGGCCGTGGCGTGTGCGGCCGCCAATGAAGCGTCGGCGTCGGCGTACACGTCGTTGACCAGACCGATGCGCTCGGCCCGTGCCGCATCGATGTCCTTACCCGTCAACACGAGCTCGCGCAGGTGTCCGTCGGACAGGATCAGCGGCAGCCGGGCCAGGCTGCCCACGTCGGCGACGATGGCCAGCTTGGTCTCGCGCACCGAGAACTTCGCGTCGGTGCTCGCGTAGCGGATGTCCACGGCGCTGATCAGATCCACGCCTCCGCCGATGCACCAGCCGTGGATCGAGGCGATGGTCGGGGTACGGCAGTCGGCGACGGCGGTGATGGCGCCCTGCATCTTCATCAGGCGCTTGTGGAACGCGGCACGGTCACCGGCGCCGGCGTCGAGCCCGGGCATCTCGGCGCCCATGGCCGGCAGGTCCAACCCGTAGCTGAAGTTCTTGCCCGAGCCGGTCAGCACGATCGCGCGCACCTCGGGGTCGGCGTCCAGAGTGCCGAACACGTCGGGCATCTCGGCCCAGAACGCCGGGCCCATCGCGTTGCCCTTGCCGGGACCGAGCAGCGTCACCTGGGCGACGTGGTCCTTGATGTCGACGGATGCGGACTCGTACGTGTCGGTCATGGGGTGGACACTACCGACTATGGACGAACTCGAAAGTGCCGAGGCCACCCTCGACGTGCTGCAACGCGTGCTGCGCGGTATCACCGCCGACGATCTCACTCGTCCGACACCATGTCGAGAGTTCGACGTGGCGGGGCTGACGGACCATCTCCTGAACTCGATCACCTTGATCGGCTCGGCGGCGGGTGGGCAGATTCCAGACCGCGAGCCCGACGCCTCGGTCGAGGATCAGGTGCTGGGGGCGGCGCGGCCGGCAGTGGCGGCATGGCGTCGGCGCGGGGTGGACGGCACGGTGCCGTTCGGGGCAGGAGAGATGCCCGCGGCGGTGATGACACAGATCCTGTCGCTCGAATTCCTGGTGCACGCCTGGGATTACGCCGAGGCGACGGGGCAGCGCGTCGAGGTATCGGACGAGGCGCCCGAACAGATCCTGGAATGGTCCCGCGCGGTGCTCACTCCGGAGGGGCGGGTGCGTGCAGGTTTCGACGATCCGGTTGCGGTCGCTGACGACGCACCGGCACTCGACCGATTGCTGGCTTTTACCGGGCGACGCCCCTAGACGCGCTGCAGGTAGAAGTACAGGTAGCGGCCGTCAACCACCGCGCCCTTGCCGTTCATGATGCCCACCACGGTGTGGTCGTCGACCACTTTGAAGTGATCGTGCACCGGTGCGCCGTCGTAGACCATCGTCGCGGTCACCTCGCCGCGGAACTCCTCCAGCCACAGGCTGGCCTCGCCCTTCATCGCCTCGGTGTTGGAGAACTTGTTGCCGTCGGCGTCCAGACACACCAGCGGCTTGGCATCGGCCGCTGAGTGGAACGTCTTGCCGAACCAGTTGAGCCGCTTCATGAATCCGTTGGCCTTGTGCCCGGTCTGGAATTCGCCGCCCTTCCACTCACCGAGCATGAAGTCGATGCTGGCCGGCCGCAGCAGTGCCCAGAATGCGTCGAGTTCGGTGTCGGGGATCTGCCCGTCACGGCTGACGAACCCGTCGAACGTGCCGCGTGCGTCGCTCACTCGTTATCTCCATTCCAGTGCTGGGCGTACTCGGTGGCAAAGCTTAGGAAGGCGTCGTTCTCGTGCGGGGCCCCGATGGTGACCCGCACGCCGTCCTCACCGTACGGGCGCACGATGATGCGGCTGTCGGCGGCCCTGGCCACGAAGTCCAAGGTGCGTTCGGCCAACGGCAGCCAGACGAAGTTGGCCTGCGAGGGCGGCAGCCGATAGCCGGCCGCGCGCAGGGCGGCGCTGACGCGAACGCGCTCGGCGACGACGGCGTCGGTGCGGGCCATCAGCTCGTCGGCGGCCTCCAGGCTGGCGATGGCCGCGGCCTGCGACACGCTGGTCGCGCTGAACGGCACGTAGACCTTGCCCAGCGCGGTGACGATCTCCGGATCGGCGACGGCGTACCCGACGCGCAGGCCGGCCAGCCCGTAGGCCTTCGAGAAGGTGCGCAGAACAACCACATTCCGGTGCGAGCGGACCAGCCCGAGGCTGTCGGGCACCAAGCCGTCCCGGATGTACTCCACGTAGGCCTCGTCGAGCACGATCAGGATGTCGTCGGGCACCGCCGCCACGAACCGGGCCAACGCCTCAGGCTCGACCACGGTGGAAGTCGGGTTGTTGGGGTTGCAGACGAAGATCAGCCGGGTGCGGTCGGTGATCGCCGCGAGCATCGCGTCGAGATCGTGAGTCTCGTCACGCAGCGGGACTGCGACCCCCGTCGCGCCCGCGGTGCGGATCTGCAGCGGATAGATCTCGAAACTGCGCCATCCGTACATGACTTCGTCGCCGGCCGCGGATGTGATTTGTATCAACTGCTGGCACAGGCTCACCGAACCGCAGCCCACGGCGATGTTCTCGGGCGCGAACCCGACATGCTTGGCCAGATGTTCGCGCAGGTCAAGGTAGCCGTTGTCGGGGTAACGGTTGATGTTCTCGGTGGCTTTCAGGATCGCCTCACGCACGCTGGGAAGCGGTCCGAACACGGTTTCGTTGCTCGCGATCTTGATTGCGCCCGGAACTGTTTTGCCTGGTGTATACGCCGGAAGGTCGGCCATTTCCGGGCGCAGACGGATACTCACTTGGCCAGAATAGGGGAGGCTGTGTACTGTGTGCCCTCGGCGGTTTCGGGCGACAGGACGGAGTCCGGTACCCTCACAGAAGTTCAAAGGAGGCGTGCCAGAGCGGCCGAATGGGACTCACTGCTAATGAGTTGTCCCCCTTACCGGGGACCGGAGGTTCAAATCCTCTCGCCTCCGCCACGGTTGACTTGTCAACCACACAACTGAATAACGCCAAGCGCCCGTAGCTCAACGGATAGAGCATCTGACTACGGATCAGAAGGTTAGGGGTTCGAATCCCTTCGGGCGCACTCGAAAAAATCGAGGCGTGGTCGACAAGACCGCGCCTCGATTTTTCTCTCGAGATCGACGCCAGGGCTGTGATTTGGGCGCATCGAGGCCCAAACGCGGCCTACTCGGAGGCGACTGCTGTCGCGATGTCGAGCGCCATCTCGCGCAGTACGTCGTCGGTGACGAACTGGCGCGCGGTCTGGCGGTTCAGCCGCAGCACGGAGACCAAGAGCTCGATGTGGCCGGCCACCTGGACCCGGGCGAGTTCTGGCGGCAGGTGCAGCCCGTGCAACTCGGCCAGGAACCCGCGCAGCACGGTGACGCGATCGTTCATCCACGGTGACCGGCCGGTCACCGTGGATGTCGAATTCTTCAGCTGGCCGGTGTAGCGGCGCTGCCGCGGCTGCTCGAACACGCCGTGGTGAGTTTGACGCGCGGAGGCCGCGGGACGCGTCCGCGCCCGCACCCGGGTGTCGCTGTCTGGTGAAGGGCATCCGGTGAATGCCGCCGTGCGCATGACCTTGGCGGTTGCCATGGCGTGTCTGTGACCCATCGTTCCCGTACCTGCCGACAATTGTGGTTTGCCAGTTAACTTTACGGGAACGTCTCAGGTTCAGCTCAGGTTCGAGCCGGGCCTCAGTTCCAGAGGACCGCGATCGCGGACGCGAGCAGGGGTAACACCCCGGCTGCGATGAACAGCGGCATCACCGGTTGGCCGCCGGCGCGACGCTGCCTCACGGTGCCGATGCCCAGCACCGCGCCGAGTGCCACGAGAATGACCAGCTTGGTGCCGATCTTGGGGTAGTTCAAGACGATGCCGGCCGGCCAGGGCGCGGCCAGGGCCAGGCCGGTGATGAGTGACAGTGTCATGCCGTAGGTCATGACGGGGGTGATCAGGAAGCGCCGGGCCGCGGCCTCGGCGACCCAGGAGCCGACCATGGCCGCGAAACCGAGGAGATGCGCATAAACAACTACATTGCGTAGTAGATCCATGGTCGGAGTGTAAGCGGTCTCACGGCGCGGGGCGGCCGAACCCGCCGATGCGCTTCCGCGGCTCGTCGGTATCGGTCACGTAGGCTCGGCTGGATGCGGCTGCTTCTCATCGCCGACACCCATGTACCCAAGCGCGCCAAGGATCTGCCGGCCGAGGTCTGGGATCAGGTGGATCAGGCCGATGTCGTTGTCCACGCCGGTGATTGGGTCGAGCCCGCCCTGCTCGACGCGCTCAGCTCGCGTGCCGCGCACCTGGTCGGCTGTTGGGGCAACAATGACGGGGCCGAACTGCGCAGGCGGCTGCCCGAGCGGGCCGACGTCACCTTGGACGGTCTGCGGTTCACCGTTGTCCACGAGGCCGGTGCGGCCACCGGCCGGGAGGCCCGGATGGCCCGGGACTATCCCGGCACCGACGTCCTGGTCTTCGGGCACAGTCACATCCCGTGGGATACCACCGCGAAAACCGGTCTGCGCCTGCTGAATCCGGGATCGCCGACCGACCGTCGACACCAGCCCTATTGCACGTACATGACGGCACAGATCACCGCGGGCGTGCTGTCCGATGTCAGCCTGCACACGCTGGACCGGCCCTGACGAAACCGCTAGCCGGCTTCGCCCGCGCAGATCAGTGTGATGTGCCTGGTGGCCCAGTTTCCCAGCGGCTCAAGGGCATCGAGTAGCTCCTCGCCGGCCGGGGTCATGGAGTACTCCACCCGCGGCGGCACTTCGTGGTAGCTCTCCCGATGGACCACGCCGTGCCGCTGAAGCTCCTTGAGGTGCTGGGTCAGCATCTTCTGTGACACCCCGGGCAGGCTGCGATGCAGCGCGTTGAAGCGTTTCGGCCCCCCTTGCAGCTCCCAGAGGATGAGTGGTTTCCATTTCCCGTCCACCACGGCGAACGCCGCATCGAGGCCGCAGGTGTACTTGCCCAGCTGGGTCATGCGAGAATCCTTGCAGTTCAGGGCCAATAGTTTCGAAAAGGTAAGTATCGCACTTATTAGTGGGTACTTGTCGGTTGGTCAGTGCCTCTCCCACGATGATGGCATGACAACCACACACCATTCGGTCAGTTTTCTCGGTCTCGGTGAGATGGGCTCAGTTCTGGCCCGTGCCGCTCTGAGGGCAGGGCACCCGACCATGGTCTGGAACCGCACCGCGACGCGCGCTGCCGCACTCGTCGAGGAGGGCGCCACCGCGACGGCCGATCGGGCCGAGGCTCTCGACGCCGACCTGATCGTGGTCTGCCTGCTCGACCAGGCGTCGGTGCACGAGGTTCTCGACCCCGTGGCGCGCCGACTGGCCGGCCGCCGCCTGGTCAACCTGACCACGACGTCACCCAACGGGGCACGGGAACTGGCTCGGTGGGCCGCCGACCACGGCGCCGAATATCTCGACGGCGGCATCATGGCGACGCCGGAGATGATCGCGACGCCGCAGTCGGCGATCCTCTACAGCGGTTCGGCCGCCATGTTCGAGGAGCACCGCGAACTCTTCGAACTGTGGGGCAGCACTGAGTACTTCGGGGACGATGCCGGCCTGGCGTCGCTGTACGACCTCGCGCTGCTGTCGGCCATGTATGTGATGTTCGCGGGATTCGCCCACGGCGCCGCCATGGTCGGCGCTGCCGGCGTTTCCGCGAAAGAGTTCGCCGCGCGCACCGCCGCGTGGCTGCCGGCCGTCATGCCTGCGATCGCCGAATACGCGACCGTCATCGACGGTGGCGACTACTCCGTGCCCGGCCAGCAGAGCTTGTACTTCTCCGATCTGACCGACATCGTCAACGCCAGCCGGGAACAGGGCATCGGCACCGAAGTCGTCGACATGGTGCAACGGCTGATCCATCGGCAGATCGACGCGGGCCACGGCAACGACGGCTTCGCCCGCATCATCGAGAGCATCAAGAACGGAGCGGCCGCATGACCGCCGTCACCGTGCTCGGTCTCGGACCGATGGGGCAGGCGCTCGCGGGCGCCCTGGTGGCCGCGAAACTTCGTACCACCGTGTGGAACCGGACGCCGGCCAAGGCCGACGCACTGCGCGCCCGCGGTGCAGTGTGGGCCGACACTCCAGCCGACGCGGCTGCCGCCAGTGACCTCATCCTGGTCAACGTCGTCGACCAGGCCGCGGTGGACGCGGTCCTGGAAGCCGCCGGCGCCGCGATCTCCGGGCGTGTGGTGGTGGGGCTGTCCTCCGACATCCCCGATTCGGCGCACCGCACCGAGGAACTGGTGGCCGCCCTCGGCGGACGGTATCTGGACGGGGCCATCATGACGCCGACCGACACCATCGGAACCACCAGTGCCAGCATTCTTTTCGCCGGGCCGCGGGATCTCTTCGACGCCCACCGGGAGGTCTTCGGTGCGCTCGCGGCGGTCAGCTGGGTCGGCGCGGATGTGGGCCGCGCCGCGGCATTCGACATGGCCCTGCTCGATGTGTTCTGGACCGCGGTCAGCGGGTTCCTGCACGCACTGGCGGTGGCCGCCGCGCACGGCATCGCACCCACCGAGCTGCTGCCGCATGCGCACAACATCGCCGCCATCCTGCCGCCGATCTTCGGTGAGATCGCCGAACGCGTCGAGGCCGATCGGCACGGCGACGTCAATGCGTCGGTGTCCTCGGCGGCGGCCTCGGTTCGGCACCTGATCGCGGCGTCGGCTGCGGCCGGGTTGGATGCCGGCGCACTGGAAGCGTTCCGGGGTTATGTGGACGCCGCTGTCGGCGCCGGGCACGGGGCCGACGAGATCAGCCGGATCATTCCGACAAGTGTGACCGTGCCGTCACGGTGAAGTGGCAGGCTCGAAGTCACCGGCGATGCCGAGGCGCTGCTGGCAGCGCTGGACCGGCCCGATCCGAACTTCGACATCGTGAGGCCGTGAGGTGAATGGAGAATTAACTTATATAGACAGGTGGTAAAAACAACAAACTTGTATTGACAAGTGGTGGTGATGTGGACCACAGTGTCCGCATGGGAAATCACAGCTACGACGTCGTGGTCGTGGGGGCAGGCATCGTCGGCCTGGCGCACGCCTACCACGCGCATCAGCGGGGACTGAGGGTCGCCGTTGTCGATCACGCCGACGGCGTCGTCGGCGCCTCGGTCCAGAACTTCGGTCACGCCTGCATCACCGCGCAGTCGGGCGTCGCTCGGGACTACGCGCGCAACGGCCGTACGCACTGGCTGGACCTGTCCCGCAAGGCGGGGTTCTGGTCGGCCGAGTCGGGCACCTTCTGCGTCGCGCGCCACGACGACGAACTCGCGGTGATGGACGAGTTCGCTGCCACGCGCGAGGCCGGCGAAGTGCGGTTGCTCAGCCGCGATCAGATCCTCGAACTGATCCCCGTGGTGGCGTCCGCAGTCACCGGCGGCATGTACCTGCCCAACGACCTGCAGGTCGACCCGCGCACAGCCGCCCCGTCGATCGCGCGGTGGCTGGAATCCGAAGGTGTCGATTTCCGTTGGCGCACGGCGGCTTCCGGATTCGAACCCGGGGTGGTGCACACCTCACGTGGCCCGCTGCGCGCCGGGACGACGTTCGTCACGGTCAACTACGACGTCGATCGGCTGTTCCCCGCGCTGGCCGAACGCGACGGCCTGCTGCGGTGCCGGCTGCATATGCTGCGCGCCCGGCTGCCGCTGGCCTTCGCGCTGCCCGCGCCCCTGTTCACCGGTTGGTCGCTGCTGAGGTACTCCGGATTCGAGGGGCTGCCGAGCACGGAAGCGGTGGCCGCCCGGTTGCGCGCCGAACACCCCGATTACGTCGCGATCGACCTGCACCAGATGTACACCCCGCAACCCGACGGCTCATTGCTGATCGGCGACACCCACTACCGGGACATCTCCGCACCGCCGTTCCAGTCCGAAGAAGGATTCGCCGTCCTGATCGAGGTGGCTCGGAAACTGTTCGGGGTCAACGACATCGAGGTCACCGAGCGTTGGCAGGGCGTGTACACCTCCGCACCCGGCCAGGAATTCCTGGTCGAACAGCCCATCGAGGGCACCCACGTCGTCACCGTCACCACCGGTATCGGCATGACCACCAGCATGGGCCTCGCCCACGCCAGCGTCGGCAACGCGCTGGACCAACTCGTCGCCACCGTCTGAACGAACCAATTCGAAGGGATAAACCAATGGGCACCAAAGCAACTGACCCGATCAGCCTGGTCGTGTTCGACATGGCCGGCACCACCGTCGAGGACAGCGGGCTGGTTCAGCAGTCCTTCCTGGCCGCCGACAGCCACGCCGGCCTGTCGAAGACCGACGCCGACCGAGAGGAAATGCTGCGCTACGTCACCGACACCATGGGCCAGTCCAAGATCGTGGTGTTCCGGCACCTGGCCAAAGGCAACGAGGAGCAGGCGCAGGCCGCGAACAAGGAGTTCGAACGCTGCTACGCCCAATTGGTCTCAGAGGGCAACTGCAGTCCGATTCCCGGTGCGGAAGATGTCATTACATCTTTGCGCTCCAGTGGCATCAAAACCGCGCTGACCACCGGATTCGCCAAGGAGACCCAGACGGCGATCATCGAGGCGCTGGGTTGGCAGAACCTGGCCGACCTGGTGCTTTGCCCGGCGCCGGGCATGCGTGGCCGGCCCTATCCGGACATGCCTCTGACCGCGCTGATGCAGACCGAAACCGACTCGGTGCGTTCGATGATCGTCCTGGGTGACACCTCCTCGGACGTCATCAGCGGGCTGCGCGCCGGTGCGCGGGCCTCGATCGGCGTGCTGACCGGTGCCCACAATCGAGCCCAACTGTCCGAGGCGGGCGCCACGCACATCCTCGACAGCGTCGCCGATCTCCCCGCTCTGGTGGCAGCCCTCCGGTAGTCCGCCAACCCCTACCGCCCCGCGGCGGTCGGTCGTAGGCCGTGCCTCCCGACCGCCGCACCTCCTCTGCACCCGTTCTCGTATGAGAAACCTGCCATTGACGTTCGGCCACATCCGCTCGGCAATCTGCCCCGGCCCGTCAACACACCGCCTGCAGCACGCCCACCAGAGGTGCACACTCATGACTCAAACCGCGATTCCCGCCACTGACACAACAATTCCGCGCTACCAGCGGTGGCGTTTCCAGATCTTTGCCGTCACCTGGATCGCCTACGCCGGTTTCTATTTCACCCGCCAGGCCTTTTCCGTGGCCAAGCTCGGCATCCTCGAAGACCCGATCCTGAGCACGCATCTGACCAAGAGCACCCTGGCCAATCTCGACGCCGCCTACCTCGCGGCCTACGCGGTGGGACAGTTCGTCTGGGGACAGGTTTCGGACCGGTTCGGCCCCCGGGTGGTCATCCTCGGCGGCCTGGCGATATCGGCCATCGCGACGGTATTCATGGGACTGCTGCCCGCGCTGGTGTTCCTGCTGCCACTGATGATCGTGCAGGGGCTGGCCCCGTCCACCGGCTGGTCCCCGACGCTGAGCAACATGGCCCAGTTCTTCTCGATCGGTGAGCGAGGCCGCGTCCTCGGATTGTGGAGCACCAATTACGCATTCGGTGGTTTGGTGGCCGCGCCGATCCTGGGCTGGGCCGCCTACGACGTGTTCGGTTCGTGGCGGGCCGCGTTCTTCACCGGGGCCGCCATCGTGGTCGGGGTGTTCGTGCTCGTGCTGCTGTTTCAGCGCAACCGGCCACAGGACGTCGGGTTGCCGCCCATCGAGGAGTACCGGGCGGCCCAGGATGCGAGAGAAGGTGTCGAACTCGATGAGTCACCCGAAGCCGAGTCCGTTGCCGAGCCGAAGCCGTCTTGGCCTGTTGTGGGGCCCGGTGATCGTCGCCGAACGGCTGGCCGACGGAGACAAGTTCCAAGCCGTGACCATCCCGGTGGCATTCGGAGTCGCGGGTGTCCTCGCCCCGATCCTGCTCGGCCGGATCTCCGATCGGGTGTTCAGTGCGCGACGGGTGCCGGCCTGCGTGATCAGCCTCGGGATCCTGGTGGCGGTGCTGGCGCTGTTCGGCCCGCTCACCGCGACCGGCAGCGCGTGGGTCATGGTGGTGGTGCTCGGCCTCATCGGCCTGAGCGTCTACGGCGCGGACGCCATGATCTCGTGTGTTGCCGCAGTGGACTTCGGTACCTCCAAGCATGCCGGCACCGCGGCCGGCTTCATCAACTGCTGCGGTTCGGTGGGCGCGATCCTCGGCGGATTGCTGCCCGGATATCTGAACACGTCCACGTTGTTCTACGGATTCGCCGGTGCGGCACTGCTTTCCATGCTGCTGCTCATCCCGCACTGGAACCGTATGCCTGTCGCCGACTGATCCGCGAGCAGACTCTGAGCTGCCCCCTTTTTTCCGCGAAAAGGGGGCAGCTTTATGCCTGCTCGGCGGAGGAAAATTTGGTGCGGGCGTTGACGATGCTGAACGTGACCACGTCAGGTCGATAGCGATCGTCGGCGCACTCGAACACCACGCCGTGCTGATCGCGCGACACCCGGCGCTCGCGCAACAACGGGCTGCCCGGCGCGATGCCGAGATTGGCGGCGTCGTCCGGCCCGGCGGCCACCGCGTCGAGCACGTGCTCCATCGAGTCGAAGTACACCCCGCGGCTGGCCAGATAGTCGGTCATCGAGCCGGAATCGGTGTCGAACTCGAAAAGCAGAGAACCCACGGATTCGATGAACGTGCTGCGCTCGATCATCGCCGGTTCACCGTCGAGCAGGCGCACCCGCAGCACTTCGACCACGAAGTCGTCGGCCGTCAAACCCAATGCCTCGATGGCGGTTTCGGACGCGCGGCGCCGAGCCACCTCGATCGTCCGGTTGCCTGCGGTGCGTCCGACACGTTCGGCCCACTGGGTGAACGGGGTGAAGGTGTCCAGAGTCTGGGTGGCGTCATGACTGCGCACCACCGCGGGCTTGCCACGCGAGACGCGGATCAGACCCTCGTTCTTCAACGTGGCCAGGGCCTGCCGGACCGGGCCGCGGGACACGTCGAACTCCGTGCACAGCGCACTCTCGGTGGGCAGCGGCTGGCCGATGGCGTAGTCCCCACGGGTGATGCGCTGACGCAGCTCGGCGGCGACGTGCTCGTGGCGCGAACGGGGCCCCGCCATTCGCATCACCTTCCGGTCAGGTTGTCATGACAAGTTCGCTACGAGCGCCACCTTACCGTGCCGGGCTCAGGGCAGGCCGCCGTCCACCCGCAGGATCGAGCCGGTGGCGAAGCTGGACGCATCCGACATCAGAAACAGTGCGGCGCCGACGATCTCGGGTGGGTTGCCGGGCCGTTGCAGGGCCAGGTGGCCGAACGGGTCGCCGGCCATGTCCCAGGCCTTGCTGACGTCGGTGAGAAACGGCCCGGCCATCAAGGTGTTGACCCGCACGGTCGGCCCGAACGCCTTGGCCAGGCCTTCGGTCATGGCGTTGAGCCCGGCCTTGGCCGCGGCGTAGGGCAGCATGTACTGGTCGGGCCGCAGCGATCCCGACGAGCTGACGTTGATGATGACGCCGCCTCCGTCGGCCACCATCCGCTCACCGAGCAGCGCCGAAAGCCGGAACGGCCCTTTGAGATTCAGGTTGAACACGGAGTCGAAGAGCTTCTCGGTGACCGCGCTCAGCGATTCGTACAGCGGTGACATGCCGGCGTTGTTGACCAATACGTCGACCTTGCCGAACCGCTCGTAGGCGGCCTCGACCAGCCCGTCGAGCTGGTCCCACCGGCCGACGTGCACCCCGAAGGGCAGGGCGGCGCGACCGGTGGCCGCGGTGATCTCCTCGGCCGCGGCCACACAGGAGTCCAGGTTGCGGCTCGCGATCACCACGTCGGCGCCGCACCGCGCGGCCCCCATGGCGATCTCGCGGCCCAGCCCGCGGCTGCCGCCGGTGACCAGTACCACCTTGTCGGTGAGGTCGAACAGTTCGTCGGCATAGCCCATGTCGCAGCCCTCTCCGGCCGTCCGGCACCGCCGCCATATGGTGTCACGGTGCAACTGCTTCTCGTCCGACATGCTCTACCGCTCCGCAGCGAGCCAGGTCAAGGGTCGGATCCCGACCTGTCCGCCGAAGGCATCGCCCAGGCGCAGCGCCTACCCGCTGCGTTGGCCAGGTTCCCGGTCAGCCGGCTGGTCAGCAGCCCGCAGCGGCGTGCGGTCCAGACCGCGGAACCGCTCGCGAAGGAACTGGGGCTGCAGGTAGAGGTCGACGAGCGGCTCGCCGAGTACGACCGCGACATGTCGCACTACGTGCCGATCGAGGAGATCGCGAAGGAGAACCCCGAGGAGCTGGCCCGCCTGGCCTCGGGTCATCTGCCCAGCAGCGTGGACGAAAACGCGTTCCTGGCGCGGATCAGCGCCGCGGTCGAGGACCTGGTGACCATCGGTGAGCACGACGAGACCGTGGCGGTGTTCAGCCACGGCGGCGTGATCAACGTGCTGCTGCACCAGATCCTGGGCACCGAGCGGCTGTTGTCCTTCCACGTCGACTACGCCTCGGTCACCCGGTTGCTGTCGTCGCGGTCGGGCAAGTTGGCCGTCGCCTCGGTCAACGGCACCGAACACGTATGGGATCTGCTGCCGAGAAATGTCCGGTGGTAAACAGTGACGGTGACAAATCTGGAGGGCCTCGACCTCACTGCCCTGGACCGGCATCTGCGTTCTGAGGGCATCGCCCGCAGTGGTGAGCTGCGCGCCGAACTGATCGCCGGTGGCCGTTCCAACCTGACGTTCCGGGTGTGCGACGACGCGTCCGCGTGGGTGTTGCGCCGTCCGCCGCTGCACGGGCTGACGCCGTCCGCCCACGATATGGCCCGCGAGTACAAGGTGGTGGCGGCGCTGGCCGGCACCGCGGTGCCCGTTGCCCGGGCGGTGACCATGAGCAACGACGACTCCGTGCTGGGTGCGCCGTTCCAGATGGTCGAGAACGTCGACGGGCGAGTGGTCCGCAGCGCCTCGGAACTTGAGGAGCTCGCCGCGATGGGCGGCCCCGGCGCCATCAGCAGCAGCGTCGACGCCCTGATCCGGGTGCTGGCCGACCTGCACGCGGTGGACTACGAGGCGGTCGGTCTCGGCGATTTCGGCAAGCCCGCCGGCTACCTGGAACGTCAGGTACGCCGCTGGGGTTCGCAGTGGGATCTGGTGCGCCTGCCCGACGATCCCCGCGACGACGACGTCAAGCGTCTGCATCAGGCCCTGGCCGATTCGGTGCCGGCGCAGAGCCGGAACTCGATCGTGCACGGCGACTATCGGATCGACAACACGATCCTGGACGCCCAGGACCCGACGAAGGTGCTCGCGGTGCTGGACTGGGAGCTGTCCACGCTGGGCGATCCGCTGAGCGACGCGGCGCTGATGTGCGTGTACCGCGATCCGATGTTCAACCTGATCCTGAGCATGGAAGCGGCGTGGAGCTCACCGCAGATGCCGTCGGCCGACGAGCTGGCGAACCGCTATTCGGTGCAGTCCGGTCAGGATCTGGCGCACTGGGACTTCTACATGGCCCTGGCCTACTTCAAGGCAGCCATCATCGCCGCCGGTATCGACTTCCGTGCCCGCCAGGGATCCGAGGCGCCCGGCGGTACCAGTGTCGGCGCGGCGGTGGCCCCGGCGATCGCCTCGGGACTGAGCGCTCTGGGTTGACCGCTCAGCTGCGCTCAGCCGCGCTGGGCGGCCTTGAAATTCTTCTTGGCGTTGCGGCGCAGCTGGAAGATCCGCGCCGATCCGGCGGCAACGGTCAGCAGGCCGCCGGCCACCGCCGCGCCCAGGATCGCCACGCCCGTCGGCAGTGACCAGTGCCAGCCCAGGAACGTCATGGGCACGGGGTCGGTGTTCTGCGCGATGAAGATCAGCAAGACGATCAGGACCAGGAAGCCCAGGATCAGCGCTGACCACAGCGCCCCGGCGCGGGTCAGCTTGGGCTCGCTGGCCTTGCCCGGCTTGGCGGGGGTTTTGTCGGCATCGGGGGCTTTGCCCGGGTCGGGCGTTGGCGTCACCGGCACGTTCGGCGTCGGCTCAGGCAAATCGGGCGATGCGGACGGATCGCTGGTCATATGGACATCTTTGCCCGTCATGGCCGCATTGCAAACCACCATGGGGTAAAGCGCGGCGGCATGTCGGGCGTGCCGTTAGGGTCGGGGAGGTTGATCGTCCCGCCGCTGTCGCCGAAAGGATGCGCCTGTGCAGCGCAGAACCCTGGCAATCGCGATGTTCCTGCTCGCCCTGATCGCGCCGCTGGCGGTGGCCTGCGGAAGCTCCAATCCGCTGGGCGGTGGGCCCATCTCGGGTGACCTGAAATCGATCACGGTCGGATCGGCCGACTTTCCGGAGTCCAAAATCATCGCCGAGATCTATGCCCAGGCTCTGGAGGCCAATGACTTTCAAATCCGCAGGCAGTTCGGAATCGGCAGTCGTGAGACGTATGTGCCTGCGGTGCAGGATCACTCGATCGATCTGATCCCCGAATACACCGGGAATCTGCTGCAGTACTTCGATGCCCGGGCCACCGCCACCACCCCCGACGAGGTGCTGATCGCCCTGTTCAAGGCCTTGCCAGGCGATCTGGCGATCCTGTATCCCTCGCCGGCCGAGGACAAGGACACCCTCGCGGTCACCGCCGAGACCGCCCAGCGGTGGAACCTGAAGACCATCGCCGATCTGGCCGCGCATTCGGCCGAGGTGAAAGTCGGTGCACCGTCTGAATTCCAGACGCGCCAGACCGGGCTGGTGGGTCTGAAGTCCCGGTACGGTCTGGACATCGCGCCGGTCAACTTTGTGGCGATCAGCGACGGGGGCGGGCCGGCCACCGTTCAAGCGCTGAACAGTGGTGCCGTGACTGCGGCGAACATCTTCAGCACGTCCCCGGCCATCGAGCAGCACCGCCTCGTGGTCCTGGAGGATCCGAAGAACGCCTTCCTGGCCGCCAATGTCGTTCCGCTGGTGGCCTCGCAGAAGATGTCCGATGAACTCAAGACCGTGCTCGACGCGGTGTCGGCCAAGCTCACCACCGAGGCGCTGATCGAATTGAACACCGCGGTGGAGGGCAACTCCGGCGTCGATCCCGACGAGGCTGCCGAAAAGTGGGTCAGGGACAACGGATTCGACAGGCCGGTCCAGAAGTGATCACGTTCGAGAACGTCACCAAGCAGTACCCGGACGGCACGGTCGCCGTCGACAACCTCAATCTGGAAGTGCCGCAAGGGACCCTGACGGTGTTCGTCGGCCCGTCGGGCTGCGGCAAGACCACCTCGATGCGGATGATCAACCGGATGATCGATCCCACCTCGGGCACCCTCACGGTCAACGGCGAGGACGTCAGCACCGTCGATCCGGTCAAGCTGCGGCTCGGCATCGGCTACGTCATCCAGAGTGCCGGGCTGATGCCGCATCTGCGGGTGGTCGACAACGTCGCAACGGTGCCGGTATTGCGGGGCGAGTCCCGGCGCAGCGCCCGCAAGGCCGCGATCGGCGTGATGGAACGGGTCGGGCTCGACCCGAAACTGGCCGATCGCTACCCGGCGCAGCTGTCCGGCGGGCAGCAGCAACGTGTCGGAGTGGCCCGCGCATTGGCCGCCGACCCGCCGATCCTGCTGATGGACGAGCCTTTCAGTGCGGTCGACCCGGTGGTTCGGGAGGATCTGCAGGCCGAAATCCTGCGGTTGCAAAGTGAATTGCACAAGACCATCGTCTTCGTCACCCACGATGTCGACGAGGCGATCAAGCTGGCCGACTTGGTCGCGGTGTTCGGCCGTGGCGGCGTGCTGCAACAGTACGACCCACCGGCCCGCCTGCTGTCCAACCCGGCCAACGACCTGGTGGCCGGAATCGTCGGCGCCGACCGCGGCTATCGCGGGTTGCAGTTCTTCCACACGACCGGCCTGCCGGTACACGACATCCGTCATGTCCCTGAGGAACAGCTCGACGGGTTGCAACTCGGCCCCGGCGATTGGGTGTTGATCACCAGACCCGACGGTGCCCCCTACGGCTGGGTCAATGCCGAAGGAGTCGCAGCGCACCGGTCAGGAAAGTCGTTGTACGACAGCACGATTGCCGGTGGTTCGCTGTTCCGCCCGGACGGGACCCTGCGACAGGCGCTGGACGCGGCGCTGTCCTCGCCGTCGGGCCTGGGGGTTGCGGTCGACGCCGACGATCAGGTGATCGGGGGAGTGCGGGCGCAGGACGTGCTGGCCGCGCTGGAAACGCAGCGTCACGTTCCCGCCTTGGGGACGTGATGCGCTATCTGCTGAACCATCTCGACGACCTGTGGGTGCTGACCGTCGTGCACTTGCGGTTGTCGTTGGTGCCGATCCTGCTGGGCCTGCTGATCGCCGTCCCGCTGGGGGCGGCGGTGCAGCGCACCACGGCGCTGCGGCGGTTGACCACCTTGACCGCCAGCATCATCTTCACCATTCCGTCGCTGGCGTTGTTCGTGGTGCTGCCGCTGATCATCCCGACCCGCATCCTGGATGAGGCCAATGTGATTGTGGCGCTGACGCTTTACACCACGGCACTGTTGGTGCGGGCGGTGCCCGAAGCGCTGGACGCAGTGCCCGAGCAGGTGCGTGATGCCGCGACGGCGGTGGGGTACCGGCCGTGGGTGCGGATGCTCAAGGTGGAACTTCCGCTGGCCATCCCGGTGTTGATCGCCGGGCTGCGGGTTGTCGCGGTCACCAACATCTCGATGGTGTCGGTGGGTTCGGTGATCGGTATCGGCGGCCTGGGCACCTGGTTCACCGAGGGCTACCAGTCGAACAAGAGTGACCAGATCATCGCCGGCATCATCGCGATCTTCGTGCTGGCCATCATCGTCGACACCCTGATCATGTTGGCGGGCAAGGCCCTGACCCCGTGGAATCGTTCGCCCCGAGCGTCGTCTCGGCGTTTAGGGGCGGCGGCATGAACTTCCTGCAGCAGGCGCTGGACTTCATCTTCACGGCCGCCAATTGGGGTGGGCCCGCAGGGCTGGCCGCCCGCATCGTCGAACACCTGCAGTACACCGTGGTCGCGGTGCTGGCGTCGGCGGTGATCGCGATTCCTGTCGGCCTGATCATCGGGCACACCGGGCGCGGTACGTTCCTGGTCGTCACGGGCGTGAACGCGCTGCGTGCCCTGCCGACGCTCGGTGTGTTGTTGCTCGGCGTGCTGTTGTGGGGGCTGGGCCTGGTGCCGCCGACCGTCGCGCTGATGCTGCTGGGCATTCCGCCGCTGTTGGCCGGAACGTATGCCGGGATCGCGAACGTGGATCCCGCCGTCGTCGACGCGGCGCGGTCGATGGGCATGACCGAGCGCCGGGTGTTGTTCGGTGTCGAGGTGCCCAACGCGCTGCCACTGATCGTGGGCGGGCTGCGCACCGCGACGCTTCAGATCGTGGCGACCGCGACCGTCGCCGCCTATGCGAGCCTCGGCGGGCTGGGCCGGTATCTGATCGACGGCATCAAGGTGCGTCAGTTCCACATCGCGCTGGTGGGTGCGCTCATGGTCACGGCGTTGGCCTTGATACTGGACGCCGCGCTGGCCTTCGCGGTGTGGTTGTCGGTGCCCGGAAGTGGCCGATTGAGAGGTCGGCGCCGGATTCCGCAGCCGTTGCTCGGTGACGAGATGGCATTGGAGTCGCGGGCGGCGTCACCTGCGGCGGGGAGTTCCGGACTCGGCTACGAACGCCGTGCGTCGTCGCATACGGTAGAAGGGTGAGCGACGAGAAGGATCGTGCCTGGCCAGCGGTGTTGACCTGGCGGGCGCACGACGAGCCCCGGATGGAATCCGCTCGGGTTCAGCTGTCGGGCAACAGGATCAAGGCCTACGGCCGGATCGTGGCCGCAGCCACGGAATCCCACCCGGCGTTCTCGGCGTCCTATGACCTGGTCACCGACGAGACCGGCGCCACCAAGCGGCTGTCTCTCACCGTCACGCTGGCCGAGCGGGAACGCCAGCTCTCCATCGCGCGCGACGAGGAGAACATGTGGCTGGTGCAGGACCACACCCAGACCAAGCGCTCGGACTTCGGCGGTGCGCTTGATGTGGACCTGGTGTTCAGCCCGTTTTTCAATGCGCTGCCGATCCGGCGGACAGGTCTGCACCAACGCGTGGAGTCCGTGACCCTGCCGGTGGTCTACGTGCGGTTGCCGGACCTGTCGGTGGAGACTGCGAACATCAGCTACAGCAGCCCCGGCCCCGGCTCCGCGGTCAAACTCCGCTCGCCGGTGGCGGACACCACCATCACCGTGGATCCCGACGGCTTCATCCTTGATTACCCAGGATTGGCAGAGCGGATCTGATCACCCCGCCGGCGCGTCCGGCCGCGGCCAGCTCGTCGCGCCAGTTCTCGGTGCCGACCACCGTGGTGATGATTTCGGGGCGGCTGAAGCTGTCGTAGCGCATGCGGGCGGCGTGACCGTTCTCGACCAGCTCGGCCACCGAACCCGTCGCGGCCAGTGCGTCCTTGGCGCGGGTCAGTAGTTCGATGCCGTGTTCGAGCGCGGGCAGCAGCTGGTCGGCGTTGGCCTCGCACATGGCCCGCACCAGGTCAGGCGCGGTGGCCGCCACCCGGGTGCCGTCGCGGAACGACCCGGCGGCCAGCGCGAAGGCCAACGGCACTTCACCGGCGTTCACGGCCAGAGTCTCGGCGAACAGGTGTGGCAGGTGTGAGATGGCGGCCGCCGCGGCGTCGTGCTCGTCGGAGCGGGCCGGCACCACCACCGCGTGGCAGTCCAATGCCAGTTCGGTGACCAGTGACCAGACCCGCGCGTCGACGTGATCGTCCACGCTGACCACCCAGGGAGCACCGGTGAACAGGGCGGCGTCCCCCGCCGACCAGCCCGAGTGGGCGGTGCCCGCCATCGGATGGCCGCCGACGAAGTTCGGCAGCAGGCCGGCCCGCCGCACTTCGTCGAGCACCGCGACCTTGACGCTGGTCACGTCGGTCAGCGGACACCGCGGCGCGGTTTGGCGGATGTGGTCGAGCATCTGCGGCAGGGCCGGCATCGGCACCGCGAGCACGATCAGTGCGTCGCGCTCGGCAGCTCGGCACAGCGCCTCGTCGAGGTTCTCGGTGGCGTCGAACCCGTCGAACTTCGCGGCGGTAACGGCCTCCACCGACCGGTTGTATCCGAAAATCTCGCGGCCGGCTCGGGCGGCGGCACGCATCAGCGAGCCACCGATCAGGCCCAGGCCCACCACGCACACCGGTGTGTTCGTCACGGTTCAAGACTGGCATACCGGCCGCATCGGGGCCGAGGGCGATCCCTGTCAAAATTGCTGGTCGGCGACTACCGTAGGCGGGCATGGAGGCACAGCGTGCGCCGGCAGACCTGCCTGAGGGCTTCGGGGTGGCCGTTGTCCGGGAGGACGGCAAGTGGCGGTGCGCCCCCATGCGTTCGTCCTCGCTGAAGAGCCTGACCGCGGCGGAGACCGAGCTTCGCGAGCTCCGCAGCGCCGGGGCCGTCTTCGGGCTGCTCGATGTGGACGATGAATTCTTCGTGATCGTGCGGCCGGCGCCGGCGGGGACCCGGCTGCTGCTGTCGGATGCCACTGCCGCGCTGGACTATGACATCGCCGCTGAGGCATTGGAGAATCTGGACGCCGACCTCGAAGAAGAGGATCTCGAAGACGCGGACCCGTTCGAGGAGGGCGATCTTTCGGTGCTGTCCGACATCGGTCTGCATGAGGACGTGCTCGGCGTGATCCTGTCCGAGACCGACCTGTACGCCGACGAGCAGATCGGGCGCATCGCCCGCGAGATGGGCTTTGCCGACGAGCTGTCGGCGGTGCTCGACCGGCTCGGGCGGTGAGCGCCTCAGACCAAGCGCTGATCCGCGCGGCGCTGGAGGCTGCCCGGACAGCCGGTCCGCGCGATGTGCCGATCGGCGCGGTGGTGTTCGCCTCAGACGGCACCGAGCTGGCGCGGGCGGCCAATGTCCGCGAGGCCACCGGGGACCCGGCCGGCCATGCCGAGATCGTGGCGATGCGCGAGGCCGCCCGGGTGCTCGGCGACGGCTGGCGGCTGGAAGGTACGACGCTGGCTGTGACCGTCGAGCCGTGCACGATGTGCGCGGGCGCACTGGTGCTGGCCCGGGTGGCTCGCGTGGTGTTCGGGGCGTGGGAACCCAAGACCGGGGCGGTCGGCTCGCTGTGGGATGTGGTGCGTGATCGCCGGCTCAACCATCGTCCCGAGGTGGTCGGCGGGGTGCTGGCCGACGAGTGCGCGCGTTTGTTGGAGGAGTTCTTCAGCCCTTTCCGGCGCCCAATCTGAACTTCTGTGCGAGTTTGCGCCGGATTCTCGACATCAACCTCAGGCTCGCGACCGATTATGGCTTGGCGCGCTCGCCCGGTAAGCTGCCACACGGTGGCGTGTCCGAGCGGCCTAAGGAGCACGCCTCGAAAGCGTGTGACGGGTAACCCCCGTCCGAGGGTTCAAATCCCTCCGCCACCGCCATAAGCCCGCTTCCTGTCAACGCAGGTGGCGGGCTTTTTTGGCGCTGTGCTCCGCTCCGGCGCACTGTGCCGAGCATGTTCGCCACAGGGTCTGGCGACGAGTCCTGACTTCCCGGTCAGCGCGAGCCGGCCGGGTCCACTGAGCACCAGGCTCACCACGCCGGCCAAGATCAGGAACGCCTCCCTGAATCCGGGCAATGGATCCCCGCCGGGCGGCGGCGCGGGGATTCCGCCCGCGGCCCACCCGAGCACCAGCAGGCCGCCGACGTTGAGCACATTCACCACTATGGCGAGTCGGAAGAAGACACCGAGCAGGATGCCGATACCGCCGCCGAACTCGACGACGCCCACCAGCCAGCCGGCCGCGTCGGCGAACGGCACCCCGAGCTGGCCGACCAGGTAGGCGATGTTGGCGTGCCCGCCGGAGGCGAACAGTTTGATGCCGCCGTGCAGGATCAGGCCGCCACCGAGAAACAGCCGCAGAGGCAGCGGAGCCCATTCCCGCCAGGTGGTCATGGCAGGGACGCGAGATAGCGCGTGGCGGCCACACCGGGCATGAAGAAGTAGCCGCCGCCGACGGTGTAGACGAAGCGGGGCAGGCCGGTGACGCGCCGGCGAATCGGTTCCCGCTGGATTGTGAACGTCCCGTGCCCGTGCCCGTTGCCGTTTCCACTGCCGCGGGCGCCGGTGATCGGATCGTCGTCGGCGTAGCCACCGTCGAACTTGGTGCTGTTGACCCAGGTGTGCTGGATGAACTCGAACTGCCGTCCGAGCTGGGTGTTGAAGCAGATGAAATGCAGGCCGCGTTCGATGCCGTCGTCACTCGCCCCGATCAAGTCGGCGGGGTCCATGGACGGCACCAAAGGCGGTCCGTAGGCCCTGCCCCGGCGAATGATGCGGTGGCGTTTGCCCACATCGATCGACCGATCGGATCCTGGTGTGGGCTCGAGCGCATCGCGTGGATTGGTCCGCCGCAGGTGCGAGCCGATCGGGCATTTCAGGCCGTCGGCATCGTCGGACCGGAAGTACATGAAGTCGTTGTCGTCGGCGAGTGCGGGATCGTCGGCGGTCGGCGCTTTCACCAGCGGCGCACCGCTGGGCCAGCGGCCGACCATCTTGGCCGCCAGCCCGACACACGCAGGCACCCGGTCGAGCACGTCGGCGGATCGCTCGGCCAGGCTGTTCCAGAACCCCGCCACGTCCTGTTCGAGCTGCCGGAAGACGAGGTAGCTGCCGTCCTTGCCGAAGTCGCGCAGCGCCGGGGCATCGGCCGCGGCGGACAACAGGTTTCGAGGGTCGGCGGAGGGGTCCACCAACGGCCGGTCGGTGTATTGCCCGTAGGCGTTCGGATAGCCGAGCACGAACTCGCCCGCAGCCACGGTGTTGCCTTCGGGTCCGCCCTCGTCGTAACCGTCGATCAGTGGTTGCGATATCCCGTCGCGAAAACCGAAGTGCTCCTTGCGCCCTGGCAGGGTCAGCGAGTCGAGCCGCCTGATGACGCGTATTCCGGAGTTGGGAAGCCCGTGACGTTCTTCGAGCGCGTCGACCGTGGCAGCGTCGCGTCCGTAGAGCAGGAGCAGCGCGTGGATGTCGTCGCCGTTCCACCGCCAGTTCGACGGGCAGCTGGCGCCGTGATCGCCGAGGATGCGACGGCGGTGCTCGGTGCCCGACATGCCTTCGCGGAACTCGCCGGCCAGCATCGCGAGGTGCTCGGGCGGCAGTCCCAGCCGGGCCAGGCCCGACGGTGTGAAGGCGACGTTGGTGCAGGTGTCGGTGGCTTCGGGCCGGACGGTGCTGTCGCGCAATTCCAGGCCCGCCAGCCATCGCTTGGCCGCCGCGACGTCGTCGATCGTCAGCAGCAGGAACGCCGCGTCGTCCAGGGCGCCGTAGCCGTGCAGGATGACGCCCTGGATGTCGTCTAGTTGGAGAGCCATAGTCTGTCCCAGGGAATGCTGTCGAGCTTTCGGGCCGCCCAGTTGGACTCGGGAAGGTCGTTGCCGCAACCGAATCGGCGCAACCAGCGTTGTGTCTGGGCATCGTCCATCTCGGTCGAGAGGCCCTGCCGGATGGCTTCGTTGTTGGCGATGTTCTTGGTCGTCAGATGCGGGTAGGCGCTGAACCAGACATTGCTCGGGGCCTGCCGGGTGGGCAGCAGCTTCTTGTAGGCCTTCTCATCGGTGATGCCGCCGAAGAACAGGAAGCGCGTGCGCGGGAAGCCGTCGCCGTTGCTGAAGATCGCGTTGAGCCCCCAGAACGCCTTGTCGATGAAGTCGTTCATGTAGCTCTCCAGGCTGCCGTCGTAGTTGCTGGCGAAGAACAGGCCGCGGTTGCCGTTCATTCGCACCCATCGGGCGAAATGAATGGTGTTCAGCCCGGAAAGGGTTCCGCGGTTGTAGATGTGGCGGGTCGCGTAGTCGGTCAGGAACAGGATGGCTGTGGTCGTCAGCCGGCGGAACGGCCCGGGCTTGAGGAATCCGACGGCGACGATCTGGTTGTGCACCCAGTAGTCCTCGTCGTCGCGGTAGGCCCGGACCGCATCGGGTGCGGCAGCCCGGGTGTCGGGTACGTCGCGCTTCTCGTGGTAGCGCAACAGGACCGCGAACAGGCCCAGTCCGATGAGCACGAGCGGCAGGAACAGCACCGTGACCACGGCCAGTACACCAATCCAGAAGTACTGATGGAAAGCCTCTTTGGCCCGCCACCGCAACGAAGGTGGGGCGGCCGGCCGCAAAGCCCAGGCCAGATCTTCGCGATCGCGGACGAAATCCACGATCGCGCTCTTGATCTTCCCGGGATCAAGCGATCCGTGGTCGGCTGTGTCCAGGAACCGGTTGATCTCGCGCTGCAGCAGATCTTCCTGCCGGATCTGACGGACCGAACGGCCGCGTCGGTTGATGTGTGCCGCAGCGGCTTTCACCTGGTGTTCGATCAGGAATGTCCGGCGAGAAGGCGGCGAAGGGGCGTCCGGATAGCCGACGCAGTGGGTGAACACCGCATCGAGCCCGTCGCCGCCGATCGTCACGAGTTCGTCGAGGTGCCCGCGCAGTGGCGCGTCGACGTCGGTCAGCAGTGCCACCTGGGCCGGCACCGGTCGCCCGGCGAGGTCCTGCGTCGGGTCGAACAACACGAGCCGGGCGAAGTGCACGCCGCTCAACTTCTCGAACGGCAGCACGTCCCAGCGTTCGACGTGCTCGGGGATACGTCCGAGTAGCTCTCGCAGTGATGCCAGCCGGTCGTTGTCGACTTCGGCGAGGACGGTGAACGCTTCCTGGTGTGGCATCGTGATCACCCGGTCGAGCGAATGGTGAACCACCCGACGCGTTTCCGCCACAGCCAGACGACCCCGAGGTAGAGACCGGGACCGACCTGGCGGATCTCGTCGCGCACCATGCGGGCCAGGAACGAGGTCGTGGAGTAGTCGATGAGCACGCAGTCCCCGAAGTCCACCCAGCTCGATGCGATCGAGAGCCGGGCTTTGACGAGCCGCAGGCCGAACGGGGTCACCTTGTTGCGCAGTACCCCCTCGCGACGGTCGAGCACCTTGCCCTGCCAGATGAGGATCCGTACCAGCCAGGCCAGCGGCTTGGCGATCCGCGTGCCCGGCCAGGCCAGCAGCGTGCCGCTGGTGTCGCCGTCCGGGATGGGTCCGGCGAGCGATTGCCGGAACAGGTTGTCCAGCATGCTGTTGCTGTAGCTGAGGAGCGCCGTCTCGTCGATCGGCGCGGTGCGCGTCATGGCTTGGCCTGACCGAGGCGCGGCCACGGTGCGAACGCGTTGCGCTGTTCGCGCAGTACCGGTTCCAGCTCGGGGTAGTGCCGGATCAGCACCGAACACATGTCGTTCTCGTCGATCCAGGCCATGCCCTCCGGGGTGTAAACGCGCGGGGTGAAGTCGACGGTGAAGAAGCGATCGCTCTTGAGCCGGCGGGTCGCCATCAGGACGAAGATGCGGAAAGCGGTGTCGCTGAATCCGAACCCCTTCGGCAGCTTCTCGCCGTACATCCCGACCATGGCGTCGACCTTCTCGATGTCACCGCCGTAGATCTTCTTCATCTTCGCCGCGGTTTCCTTGGAGCCGCCGCTGATCTCGTCGAACGAGGTGGCCGGTTTCAGCCGTAGCTGTCGGCGGAATTCGTTGTAGCGCGGCACCCCACGCTCGCGCGAGCGGATGATGTCGGTCGAGATCAGGTCGATGACGTGGCCGTCGGTGCGGTCGAAGCGGCGCATGAAGTTGGGACTGTTGTGCAGGGTGACCGCACCGGGATGCGCGACGCCGAGGGAGTACAGGCAATTGCCCACGCCCATGCTCTTGAGCACACCGCGGGAGTTCGCCCCGCCGTGGATACTGTCGAACGAGAGTTCCTGCGGCGCAGCGGCTCCGGACACGTTGAGGAATTCGTACTTGTCCGGAACCAGCGGGTGCATGCGGTAGACGGTGACGAAATCCTCGGTGATGGAGTACGGCGCCGAGTGGTGGTCGGTGGCCGATCCGAGGACACCGCTGATCGCCTCGCTCGAGCTCACCCGCCCGATCAGCTCCTTGACCCGCTCGCCGGCCAGGCCGAACCAGTTGGCCCGCATGCCGATCTGCAGCGTCGGGTGCCCCAGGATCGCCGGTGTCCACTCGATGGTGTGGATCTTGGCGATCAGGGCGGCGTTGATCATCCGGGCCTTGTTGAAGATCTGATCGCCCGACCACGCCGGGTAGGCGGCCTTCAGCCGATCGCAGATGGCGTTGTGCTCACGCAGGAAGATCGTGCCCATGAGTTCCAGGCCGAGCCACCAGCCGTCGGCTCCGCCGGACTCGCCGAGCAAGTTCGGGTCGAGGTCGATGAACCCGTCGGCGTCGATGCGCACCTTGCCGTCGTTGGCTTGCTTGGGGGTGCGGATCGCATCCTGGAACTGTTGATTGCTGCCGTAGATCTGAGAGGCGTCCCACCAGTGGGTCTCGGTGTTGAGGAAGGTCGGTGGCTGCTGCCCGGGCGCTGCGTTGTGGTCGGCGGGCGTGGACGGGATCTGGATGGTGGGGCCGTCCCCTTTGACGTCCCAGTCCGTCTCGCCTTCGGGTAGCGGAATCTCGATCATATTGGTCGGGTCGGTGCCGTGGCTGAACCAGTCGCGGGTTTCGAACTGCAGCCAGGCCGCCGCCAGCACGTTGAGTGTCGTGGCCGGTTTGAACTCGTCTCCGCGTTGCAGCAGCTCGTTGCCGACGAGCCGCGGGTTGGGGTCCATCAGGTGTGGCGGCTGCTCGCCATGTCCCTTGTCCAGCGGTACGTTTCGCCCGAACCGGGTGTTGGCCATGCCCATCGAAGGTGCCGACAGATCGTTGTACGAGCCGTCGACGGTCCTGACGGTCAGGTAGTCGGCAGGGTCGTGCGTCGGTGCGGCCGGGGGATCACCCCGATAGGTGTCGTAGAGATTGTGCTCGCGCAGCGCGTCGCGAACCCCGATCAGTACCGAGAGCCCGATCCACGGCGGGAGTTTGTCCCACCCGATACGGCGGTCGACGATCTCAGTGGCTTTGATGAACCACCGTGTCAGCAGGGAGGACATCCCGGCCTCCTTTCCATGCGGTGACCGCGAGTGCGGTGTTGATTGCGGAGATGACTATGGCCACCAATCCCGGTTTGCGTGGCAGATCGCCGCGGGCCGCGGTGACGGCGGCCGAGACGGTGTCGCTGGCGTGGATGAGCACCGCGAGTTTCTCGGCACGACGCAGTTCCGCGCCGCGCAGCATCAGGAGCTCGAGACCGATGATGACGGTGCGGATACCGAACATGCGGAAGGGATAGGTGCCGGAGCGATCCTGGGCGGTGTCGACGCCGAGGCGGCCCAGCAGCTTCTCGGGTGCGAGCAGTCCCGCCGCACCGTTGACGATTCTGATCAGTGCGAGAATCTTGCGCGCCGTGGTGGCCATGCACAGATCCTGCGTGCTTGTCGGCGGCCGGGAACGCGTAGTCGGCTACTTGTTTTGCCATGCGCAGCGTGGGGTCTGCCGCATCGGCGTTGAATGTGTCCATGGAGCTGATGTCGCCGACCGATTCGATGTTTCTGATCGCCGAGACCCGGGAGCACCCGTTCCACGTCGGCGGCCTCGCGCTCTACGAGCCCCCGGCCGGTGCGGGCCGCGAGTTCGTGCGCGAGCTGTACGACGAGATGGTGGCCCACACCGAGGTCGAGCCCGTGTTCCGCAAGCACCCGGCAACCATTCTGGGCGGTATCGCCAACGTCGGCTGGACGTATGACGAGGACGTCGACCTGGACTATCACCTGCGTCGCTCGGGTTTGCCGTCGCCGGGCCGGGTCCGCGATCTGTTGGAGCTGACCTCGCGACTGCATGGCAGTCTGCTCGACCGGCACCGGCCGCTGTGGGAAGCGCACCTGATCGAAGGCCTGGCCGATGGCCGGTTCGCGGTCTACACCAAGATGCACCATTCGCTGATCGATGGAGTCTCGGCGCTCAAGCTGCTGATGCGCACGCTCTCGGAGGATCCGGACGACACCGAGGTGCGGGTGCCGTGGGCACTGCCGCGCCGCAGGCGCCCGCACCAGGGTTCGTCGGTGATGAAGACGGTCAGCGACACCGTCGGCTCGGTGGCCGGGCTGGCGCCGTCGACGGTCAAGCTGGCCCGTACGGGGCTGCTGGAACAACAGCTCACGCTGCCGTTCGCGGCTCCCAAGACGATGTTCAACGTCAAGATCGGTGGGGCCCGCCGAGTCGCAGCGCAGTCGTGGCCGCTGGAGCGGTTCAAGCGGATTTCGCAGGCCGCCGGGTCCACGGTCAACGACGTGGTGCTGGCGGTGTGTGCCGGTGCGTTGCGCGCGTATCTGTTGGAGCAGGATGCACTGCCGGACCGGCCGTTGATCGCGATGGTCCCGGTGAGCCTGCGCGCCGAGCACGAGGCCGACGCCGGCGGAAATCTGGTCGGTTCGGTGCTGTGCAATTTGGGCACCGATCTGGACGATCCCGCCGGGAGGCTGAAGGTCATCGGTGAGTCGATGCGGGGCAACAAGAAGGTGTTTTCCGAGCTGCCCCGGGTTCAGGCCCTGGCGTTGTCGGCGATGATGATCGCGCCGCTCGGTCTGGCCGCCGTGCCGGGCTTCGTCCGGGCCACCTCGCCGCCGTTCAACCTGGTCATCTCCAACGTGCCGGGCCCGCGACATCCGTTGTACTGGAAGGGTGCTCGGCTCGACGGCAACTATCCGCTGTCGATCGCGCTGGACGGGCAGGCGATGAACATCACCCTGGCCAACAATGCCGACAACCTGGATTTCGGGCTGGTGGGCTGCCGGCGCAGTGTGCCGCATCTGCAGCGCATGCTCGGTCATCTGGAGGATTCACTCAAGGCACTTGAGGTTGCGGCCGGGGTCTGACACCAAAAGGCGTAATGGGTAGACCAAATAGGGTTCGTCACGCAAAATGGTCGGCGTGGCGGACGACGGCGGTGACTACCTCGGCAGGATGCGGATACTCGATGCGCAGCCGGTGAACCTCGACGGGTTCAGCATGACCAATCCGGAGCTGGGCCTGGTCGCGATGCGCAGCCCGCACGATCCAGAACCGTCACTGGTGGTGCGCGACGGGCAGGTCGTCGAGATGGACGGCAAGGCCGCCGCGGATTTCGACGTGATCGACGAGTTCATCGCGCGGTACGGCCTGGACCTCGAAGTCGCACTCGAGGCGATGGCGATGACCGACGTCGACCTGGCCCGCAAGACCGTCGACCTCAACGTGTCCCGCGCCGAGGTGGTCCGGCTGATCGGCGGCACCACGCCGGCCAAACTCGCGAGGGTCATCGCCGTACTGACCCCGGTCGAGATGCAGATGGCGATGGCCAAGATGCGGGCCCGGCGCACCCCGAGCAATCAAGCCCATGTCACCAACCAGCTCGACGATCCCATGCTGATCGCCGCCGATGCGGCCAGCGCGGTGGCCTACGGGTTCCGCGAGGTCGAGACCACGGTGCCGGTGCTCGGCGATGCGCCGTCGAATGCCGTTGCGCTGCTGATCGGTTCGCAGGTGGGCGTGCCAGGGGCGATGGCTCAATGCTCGATCGAGGAGGCGCTGGAACTGCGGTTGGGCCTGCGCGGGCTGACCAGTTACGCGGAGACCATTTCCATCTACGGCACCGAGCAGGTGTTCGTCGATGGCGATGACACCCCGTTCTCCAAGGCGATCTTGACGAGTGCCTACGCCTCGCGTGGTTTGAAGATGCGGGTCACCAGCGGTGGCGGCGCCGAGGTGCTGATGGGTGCGGCCGAGAAATGTTCGATCCTCTACCTGGAATCTCGCTGTGTCTCGCTGGCCCGGGCGCTGGGCTCCCAGGGTGTGCAGAACGGCGGCATCGACGGGGTCGGTGTGGTGGCCTCGGTGCCCGAGGGCATGAAGGAGTTGCTTGCCGAAAACCTGATGGTGATGATGCGTGATCTGGAGTCGTGCGCGGGCAACGACAACTTGATCTCCGAATCCGACATCCGCCGCAGCGCGCACACCCTGCCGGTGCTGCTGGCCGGCGCGGATTTCATCTTCTCCGGGTTCGGCTCGATCCCGCGCTACGACAACGCGTTCGCGCTGTCCAACTTCAACTCCGACGACATGGACGATTTCCTGGTTCTGCAACGGGATTGGGGAGCCGACGGTGGGCTACGCACGGTGTCGCCCGAGCACCTGGCAGCGGTGCGGCGCCGCGCGGCCACCGCCGTGCAGGCCGTCTACCGCGACCTGGGCCTGGCCGATTTCGACGACACCCACATCGAGGAGGTGGTGATCGCCAATGGGTCACGCGATCTGCCACCCGGGGACCCGAAGGCCGTCGCGGAGGCCGCCAATGCCATCGAGGCCAGACAGCTCACGGTGTTCGACGTGGTCGCCTCCCTCAAGCGCACCGGTTACGACGACGAGGCCGAAGCCATCATGCGGCTGACGGTCGAACGGCTGCGCGGCGACCAGCTGCAGACCTCGGCGATCTTCGATGAGCAGTTCCGGGTGCTGTCCAAGATCACCGATCCGAATGACTACACCGGTCCGGCAACGGGTTACACGCTCACCGAACAGCGCCGGGCCGAGATCGACAACATCCGCCAGCAGCGCAGAGCGGCCGAGCTCACCGCCGACCAAGCCGAGCATGCCGGCCACATCAGCGTCACCGACCTCGAAACCGCGCGGCAGGGCAGCGATCCGCGGGAGGTGTGCATAGGCGTGTCACCGGCGCTGGGGCGCAGCGTGTGGCTGAGCCTGTGCGGCCTGCCGATCGGCGAGGTGATCCGCCAGCTGTCCGCCGGGCTGGAAGAGGAGGGCTGTGTACCGCGGTTCGTGCGGGTGCGCTCGACCATCGACGTCGGCCTGATCGGCCTGACCGCGGCCAAGCTGTCCGGGTCGGGGATCGGAATCGGCTTGCAGGGCAAGGGCACTGCTCTGATTCACCGTCGGGACCTGGCGCCGCTGGCCAATCTGGAGCTGTTCAGCGTGGCGCCGTTGTTGACCGCCAAGAACTATCGGGAACTGGGCCGCAACGCGGCCCGCCACGCCAAGGGCATGGCGCCGGTACCGATCCTGACTGGCGGCACCGACCAGTCGATCTCGGCCCGCTACCACGCCCGTGCCGTCGCGTTGGTGGCACTGGAGCGTGAAGCCTGTGAGCCGGGACAGGCACCCGTCACGGTGGAGGTGACTCGGAAATGAGTGAGAAATACACGGTCGAAGCCGCCGTCGACGGCAAGCTGGGCCTGTCGGACCTGCGGATGGACCCGGCGGTGCTGGCCCATCAGGCCGTTGTCGCCGAGGAGCACGGCAACCTTCAGCTCGCCGAAAACTTCCTTCGCGCAGCCGAATTGGCCACGATCGACGATGACCAGGTGATGGCTCTCTACGAGGCGCTGCGCCCGCACCGCTCCACCGCTGCCGAACTCGATGCGTTGCAGTCGTCGCTGGAAACGCGCGGTGCCGTGCGGTGCGCCGAACTGGTGCGCCAAGCCGCCGCCGTCTATGCCCGCCGGGGTCTGTTGCGGTGAGGGTGATCGCGGGCATCGACGTGGGCAACCACACCACCGAGATCGTCTTGGCCCGCATCATCGACGGCGTCGTCGAGCCGCTGACCCATGGTCAGGCACCGACCCGGGCCCGCAAGGGATCCCGGGATTCCTTGGAGGGAGCCGCGGCACTGCTGCACCGTATCGAGGTGGACGCCGGCGTGCGGGCAGACGCCTTGGTGCTCTCGAAGATCCGGCCGGTCGACACCGAGACCGCCCCGTTGGCCCCGGCGCCGTCGCCGCGCTCACCGGTGCGCAGCCTGCGTAGGCCCGATGCCAGCACCCCGGCCGGCACGGGCTACGCGGTGGGCCGGCATGTGCCGCTGGGCGAGCTGACCGCCGGACCCCAGGCCGGCCCGGTGATCGTCTCGGTCGACGCCGACACCGATTTCGAGGTGGCTGCCGAGGCGATCACCGCCGCCGTGGGGAACGGCTGGACGATCGCGGGTGTGCTGGCTGCCCAGGACGATGCGGTGCTGATCCGCAACCGGATTCCGCTCGATGTCCCCGTGGTCGACGAGGTGGGCCTCGACGGGCTGGCGTCAGGGGTGCTGGTGGCGGTGGAAGTGGTGGCCGAGGGACGCGCCTACCGGGCGCTGGCGGATCCGATTGCGCTGTGTGCGGCACTGGAACTCGGTCATGATCAGATCCACGACGTCGCTGAGTTCACCCGTGAGCTCGCGGATTCCCCGGCCATCGCGGTCACCGCCCGCACCGAAGCGCCGCAACCTCCCGACGTGGACGATGACTACGTCGAGTTCCGGATCGACGGCGCGCCCGTGCGGTATTCGCCGGCCCAGGCCCACACCATTCTGCGGCGGGAAATCCCGGGCAGCGTCGTGCGGATCCGGTTGCGCTCGATCCCGACGGCCGACCACGAAATAGCCGTCGACGACGCCTTTTTCACCGATCTCGCCGCGCTGGACAGCGGGACGTGGCTGCGCCGGGGCGTGGCCGACGCGCGGGGCACGGTGGTGGCCTTGCTGGCCGCCGATCACGTCGAGGACGCGGCGGCGACGCTGACCGAGCTGACCGGACGCCCGGCCCGCACCATCGCCACCGAGCCGGAGGCCGCCGGCCGGGGTGCCCGCACCACCCCGGGGTTGCCGCCGGATTCGGTGGTGTGCGACATCGGTGGTGGCACCATCGATTTGATCGGTGCGGAGCGCACGGTCACGGCGGCCGGGGCGGGGGAGACCATCACCGTCGCGGTGGCCCGCATGCTGAACATCCCGCGGGCGCTGGCCGAGCGGGTCAAGCGCACCCCGGCGATCCGGGTCGAGGGCCCGCACGTCGCTCACGAGGAGGACGGGCGCCGCCTGTTCCTGGACTCGCCGGCCCCGGCCGATGCGATCGGCCGGCTGTGCACGCGCGGCACAGCCGGGTTGGTTCCCTTCTCCACCAAGCTGGCTGCCGAGGAATGGCGCAGCCTTCGACTGGCGATCAAGCAGGAAACCGTGGCCGCCAACATTGCCCGCTGCCTGGCCGCGTTCGACAAACCCCCGACCGCGTTGGTGCTGGCCGGCGGCGGCGCGCTCGACGATGAGCTGCTGCGTGCGGTTGGCGAGTCGCTGCGCGGCGTGGGGGTTGTGGTGGGGCGAGCCAATATCGACGGTGTCCACGGCCCGCGCTTCGCGGTCGCCTCAGGTCTGGTGCACCTGGCTGCCGGATCGGCCTAGCCGGCCGATCGCAGGAAGTCGCCGGAGATCTTGACCGCGGGCGCCGACGAGTCGCCGCCCACCACCAGGGTGGCGAACGCGATGTCACCGGCGATCCCGGCGAACCAACCGTGTGAATGCGTGTTGTCGCCGAACTCCGCCGTCCCCGTCTTGCCGCCCAGGTCGGGGATGTCGCTCAATTGGCTTGCCGTTCCTTCGGTCACGGTTTTGCGCATCATGTCCCGTAGCGCCGCGGTGACGGTGGCAGGCAGGGGCTGCGAGGGGGTATCGGCGGTCACCTTGTCGCCGTCGACCAGGTTGGGCAGGATGGTCGAGCCGTGGGCGAGGCTGGCCTCGGCCACCGCGAGCCCGAACGGGCTGACGGTCACGGTGCCCTGGCCGATACCGTTCTCGACCCGTTGTGCGGCGGTGTCGGCGTTGGGAACCTTGCCTGTCACCGTGGTCAGGCCGGGGATGGTGAAGTCCACCCCGATGCCGAAGGCGCGGGCGGTCTTGGTCAGTGCATCGGCGGGCAGCTTGTCCGACAGTGCCGCCATGCTGGTGTTGCACGAATGGGAGAACGCCGACGTCAACGGCACTGTCCCCAGGTCGAAGTCGTCGTCGTTGGGAATGGTGCGGTTCTCGATGGTCAACCGTCCAGGGCAGGCCACGGGGGATGCCGGGGTCGCAAGGTTGGCCTCCAGTGCGGCAGCCGTGGTGATCGTCTTGAATGTCGACCCTGGTGGATAGAGGCCCGAAAAGGCAATGGCGCCTTGCGGATCGGCGGCAGAGTTCTGCGCGGCGGCCAAGATGCCGCCCGTCGAACCGGAGATCGCCACCACGACGGCGGGCCGGCCCTCCTGGGCCACCGCCTGCTGTGCGAGCAGCTGCAGTCGCAGGTCGATGGTGGTGCGCATCGGCTCGGTGGGGGCCGGTGGTTGTGCGGCCAATCGTTGCGCGGGCGCGCCATCCGCATCGACCAGATACACCGACCAACCGGCGGCTTCGGTGATCCGGTCGTGCCAGATCTGGGCCAGCCCGCTCATGGCGGGTGAGGACAAAGCCCGGTCCGTGGTCAGCAGCTCACCCTGTTCGGTCACCGCGACGCCGGGAACGTGGCTCAGTTGGTCGCGCACCGTGGCGAGGTCGTCTTCGCGCAGCTTCATCACCGTCACCCGGTCATCTGAGTTCGACGCGAACTGTGCGTTGATGGATTCCGCGGTGGTGGTGGCATCGAAGGGCGCGAGCAGTGCGGCGACCGGGGCCGCCGAATCGAGGTGGGCGCGTTCCAGGGAGATCACGCCCACGGTCTGCCACGTCATCAGCGGCTGACCGGTGCGGTCCAGCACCGGGGTCTGCAGGTCGCTGTCGGTGCTGTATTGAAACCTCAAGCCGTCCCGCAGGTCTCGGTGCAACACCGTCGGCGCCCAGGAGATGCGCCAGTCGTCGCCGGTCTTGGTGGCGGTGCCGGTGGTGTCGTAGGCGAAATCCCGGCCCTCCCCCCAAGACCACTGATACTTCAGTGTTGCGCCGGCTTGATCATCGGGTTCGGTGCTGACCTTGACCGTCGCGGCATCGCCCATGCCGTCGAACATCGACTTGATTGCCGTCTCGGCCGCCACGGGATCGCTGGTCTCGGCAGCGGCGGCATGAGCGTCTTTGCGCTGCAGCGCATCGGCGAACGCCGCAAAACGATCGGCCGGGTCAGGAGACGACGAACATCCCACGATCGAGAAGAGCAGGCACAGCAACAGGAACCAGGCGCGCCGTTGAGTCATGCTCCCAGCATGACATCAGAAGCTATGCGGCCTTGTCCGTGTCTGACTCGGTGGATGACTCGGTGGATGACTCGGTCTTGGGCTTGGCCTGGTGTTTCGGCTTGTGCGGTTTGAACGTGTCCCTGACATTCTTCGCGACGTCCGACATGGCATTGCGCACGTCGTCCCGCCGGTGGGTGGGCATGCGCTTGACGGGTTTCTTGGGGACGTCGATCTTGGGCGAGTCGACCGTGGGCGAGCTGACCTTGGGCGAGATGACCTTGGGCGAGCTGACCTTGGAATCCTCCTTCTTCGTCGCGCTGCGATCGGTCGGTCCCGACGTCGTCGAAGGTGATGTGGTGGACGGCAATCCGTCCTTGACGTTGTCCGCGCCTTCCTGCAAGGCGCCGGGCAACTGTTTGATGGTCTCGGCGATCCGCTTGGGGGGAGTGATCAACGAGAAACGGGTCGGTGTGGCGGGATCGGAGTAATCCCGATCGGTGTAGCCCATGTCGACCGCGAGCTTGAGCGTCGGTTCGATCGCCCCGAGCACCGGCTCGGTGAACGCCACGGCGTTCAGGGCCAGCGACACGTCCCGGATGGGCTGCAGCAAGGGCAGGTGTTCGGTTTTGACCAGGATGTAGGTGTCGGTGCCGCCACCGGGCTTGGCTATCGGCGTCACGATGATCGCGTCCGGGTCGTTCAGGTCGGTGGTATCCGGCGTCGGGTCACCATGCAGATAGAAGAACCCGGCCGCGGCGTTGGCCAGTGACAGTGGGTTGGCGTAGGCCGGGAAGTCGCCGATCGGGTCGTATTCGATGGTGATGAAGGTCTGGTCGTAGGGCGTGGGGGCCGCGGCCCCGGTGCTGGTGAAGCCGAGCAGTCCGAGCGGACCCAGATTCGGGAAGCGGGCGTAGATGCCGCCGTTGGGCACCGTCGGTGCAGCGATGTACACGAACGCGATGTTTCCGCCGGGGTCGATTGTTCCGGCATTGAGTTCGCGCTTGTAGTTCTCGGCCACCAGACTTCCCTCGGAGTAGCCGACGATGTAGACCGTCCCGCTCGGACCGACTTCGGTGCGGGCCGCGGTCACTTCGTCGATCAGTGGTTGGCGCCCGTCGGCCACGCTCGTGTCGATCGGCAACGTGGCCGAATATGCGACCGGGTAGTACCGATCCGCCGCCGGTCCGGCATAACCGCCGTTGTACGGCACGTAGTTGCCTTCGAACTTGTTCGGGATCCGCTCACCCAGGGTGTCGCCCCTGCCGCCGATTCCGATGACAGCGTTGTTGCCCGGCAGCGTGGCCGCGAGCGCGTCGGCGACCTGTCCGAAGGTGAGGATCGCGGTCATTCCCGCGGTGGCGCCGACTACGACGGCGGTAGACGTACGTCCGCGTTTCCGGTGATTGGCCACGGTGCACCTCCGGTCGCGATTGAAAACGACTGAGGACGGAGTGTGGGCCCGGGATCAGTCCGGGCCCACACTATGTCAGAGCTTTGCTAGTTGTGAGTGTTTTCGTCAAGGACAGGATACTTCGAGTTCGAAAGGCTTGGTTACCGGGCTCATCCCGTCCACGCCGGTCGCTTCTCCCTTGATCGTGTACTTGTTGCCATCCTTGGTCGCTTCGGCGCTGCCGCCGGGCACACCCGGGGTGTAGCCGAGGCTGACTCCGTCGATGTTGCCGAGTGCCAGGGCGGTCACCGATGGCTGGTCGCCCTCGCTGAGTGTGGCGCTGACTCCGGACATGCCCTGTCCGACGTTCAGGGTGACATTGCCTGCGACCGTGGCACACATGACCGTGCCCTCGACCTTGTGGTCCTTGCCGTCGATGCTGACCCGGGCGGTGCCCGAGCCGGTCGTGGCGGTCGTGTCGCCGCTCACCACCGAAGTCGTCGGCGCAGCCGAGGCGGTGGCCGTTTCCTCGCCGGAGGTGTCTTTCTTGTCGCTCGACGAACAGCCGGACAGGCCGGCGATGACGATCGCGGCGCCGCCGACGGCTACCAGGAACTCACGCTTCACCACTGCTCTCCTCACGGTTGTGCAGCCCGTCGCAGGTGGCGGACTGTCAGGCAGAAGTATGGAGTTCGTGCAGGTGCTCGGCGTGGGTTTGGTGGAATTGTCCGTACCGGTGGCGGTGCGCTCGTAAGTTCGAGGCCATGGAAATACTGCGCACTCCTGACGCCCGCTTCGCTGAGGTACCTGAATTTCCTTATGCGCCAGAGTTTTCCGACATCGACGACGGCGACGGCGGTCGGTTGCGGATGGCCTGGGTGCAGGCCGGGCCGCCGGATGCGGACCCGGTGCTGTTGTTGCATGGGGAACCATCGTGGTCTTTTCTGTACCGGCGGATGATCCCGATCCTGGTCGCGGCCGGGCACCAGGTGATCTGCCCCGACCTCGTCGGGTTCGGCCGGTCGGACAAACCCACCCGCATCGAGGACCACAGCTATGCACGGCACGTCGAATGGATGCGCGCGCTCGCCTTCGACGTTCTCGATCTGCGGCGGGTCACGTTGGTCGGCCAGGATTGGGGCGGGCTGATCGGGTTGCGGCTGGCCGCAGAACACCCTGACCGATTCGCCCATATCGTCGTGGCCAACACCGGACTGCCGACCGGCGACATCCCGATGCCCGAGATCTGGTGGCAGTTTCGCACGGCCATTCAGAGCTTGCCGACGATCGACGTCGGCAGGTTCGTCGCGGCGGGTTGCCGGCGCCCGGTCAGCGATGAGGTCCTGGCGGCCTACGATGCGCCGTTCCCCGATGATTCTTACTGTGCCGGTCCCCGGGCGATGCCGGGCCTGGTCCCCACCGGCCCCGATGATCCGGCCTCGGCTGCCAACCGGTCAGCATGGAAAGTGTTGTCGGCGAGCCAGACCCCGATGCTGGTGGCGTTCAGCGACGGTGACCCGATCACCGGCGGTATGGCGCCGATCTTCAAGCGGGAGATGCGCGGAGCGCAGGGCATCGATCATCCGGTGATCGGTGATGCCGGCCATTTCCTGCAGGAAGACGCCGGCGAGGAACTCGCCCAGGTGATCGTCGAGTTCCTCGCCGACGGCACGGCTAGGGGCAGGTGACGGCGATGTCGAACGGCATGTCCACCGGGGTACCCGGCTCGTTGGGGTCGATGCCCATGCCGGTGCCGGTGATGGTGTAGCCCTTGCCGTCGCGCGCGGCCACCACCGGGGCGCCGGACAGGCCGGACAGGTAGGTCAGCGACGCGCCCTCGCCGTTCACGTCACCGATGTTCACCGACTGCACCGCCGGGGCCTCCCCCTCGGTCAGCACCACCGAGGCCGGCATCTTGCCCTCGATCCCGATCGTGGTCAGCCCGTCTTTGGTCTCACAGCTGACGCTGGTCACCGGACCGGCGTCATTGGGACCGAAGGTGACCCGGCCCTGGCCGGACTTCCCGGACGAACCCGATTCCTGCGACGAGCATCCGGCGAGCGCAGCCAGACAGACAGCAAATCCGGTGGCGATGACAATGGGGCGGCTCATGACCAAATTCACGTCCGCAGTATGGTCGCGTCCGCCCCCGTGACGGAAATCGGACGCGCATCCGGTTGAATACCAGGTGTGGACCAGCCGTATTTCACCGTGGAGGCCGAGTTGCCCGGCCGACTCGGCCGGGTCGGGACCATTCACACTCCGCACGGCGATATCCACACCCCGGCCTTCATCGCGGTCGGTACCGCGGCCACCGTGAAATCGGTGTTGCCCGAGGCGATGAAACAGCTTGGTGCCCAAGCCATCCTGGCCAATGCCTACCACCTCTACCTGCAGCCGGGCCCCGACATCGTGGCCGAGGCCGGCGGGCTCGGGGCGTTCATGAACTGGCCGGGGCCCACCTTCACCGACAGCGGCGGCTTCCAGGTGATGTCGTTGGGTGTCGGGTTCAAGAAGGTCCTGGCCATGGACACCGACCGGCTGCAGACCGACGACATCATCGCCAAGGGCAAGGAGCGCCTGGCCGTCGTGGATGACGACGGTGTCACGTTCCGCTCGCATCTGGACGGCTCGAAGCACCGGTTCACCCCCGAGGTCTCGATCGGCATCCAGAACCAGCTCGGCGCCGACATCATTTTCGCGTTCGACGAGCTCACCACCCTGGTCAACACGCGCGGCTATCAGGAGAGCTCGGTGCAGCGCACCCATGAGTGGGCGGTGCGATGCCTGGCCGAGCACCACCGCCTGCAGGGGTTGTCACCGGAGCGGCCGCGGCAGGCGTTGTTCGGTGTGGTGCAGGGCGCCCAGTACGAGGATCTGCGTCGGCAGGCCGCGCGCGGGCTGGCCACGATCGGGCAGGAGGCCGGGGCGGCCGAGGGTCTCGGTTTCGACGGCTACGGCATCGGCGGCGCCCTGGAGAAGCAGAACCTGGCCACCATCGTCGGCTGGGTCAGCAGTGAACTGCCCGCCGACAAGCCGCGGCATCTGCTCGGGATCAGTGAGCCCGACGACCTGTTCGACGCGGTGGCCGCCGGGGCCGACACCTTCGATTGCGTGTCGCCGTCGCGGGTGGCGCGCAATGCGGCGGTGTACTCGGCGACGGGGCGGTTCAACATCACCGGTGCGAAGTACAAGCGGGATTTCACCCCGATCGACGCCGAGTGCGATTGCTATACCTGCGCCAACTACTCGCGCGCTTATATCCGGCATCTGTTCAAGGCCAAGGAGATGCTGTCGGCCACGCTGTGCACGATCCACAACGAGCGGTTCGTGATCCGGCTGGTGGACCAGATCCGGGCGTCGATCGTCGCCGGCGAGTTCGACGAGCTGCGCGCCGACGTACTCGGCCGGTACTACGGGGTTGCCCAAGAGCGTCGATAGCGACGGGTGTACAAACGCGTCTGCTCGCGAAAGAGTGACGCCATGCCGGAAGAGCTCACCGCCCGACAGGCCGCTGCACGCCTGGAGACCACCGACACGCTCGGGATTCCGTTGGGGCCCGGCCAGCCTCCGGGGTTCCTGCGCGCGCTGGGCGAACGTACGGATTGGGTGGACCTGCGCGTCTACGGTGCGCTGCTCGGGGTGGGCACCGAACTGTCCACCCGGGCGGGTGTGCATTTTCTGTCGGGCTTCTTCGGTCCCTTCGAGCGGGCGTTGCGGGACATGGGTGCCGACGTGGAATTCACGCCTGCGGATTTTCGTCGGTTCGCCCCGTTGCTCAAGCACCAGGCACCGCGCGTGATGACGACCGTTGTGTCGCCGCCCGACGCGGGTGGCTGGTGCTCGCTGTCGCTGCATGCGGGTGGCACCGTGGGCGAACTGCGCCGCGCGGGGGCCGATCCGCAGCGGCTGCTCGTCGCCGAGGCATCGGATGCGTATCCACGGACATTCGGGCTCGACGATTACCGTCATGCGCTGCACATCGATGAGATCGACATTCTGGTGCACTCGACTGACGCGCCACTTGCACTGCCCGCGGCATCGCCCACCGATGTCGACAGGGCGATCGCGGGGCACGCTGTCGAGTACATCCCGTCGGGCGCGACGCTGCAGACGGGCATCGGCTCGATCCCCAGCCAGATCGCCGCGCTGCTCGCCGAGGGGGACGGGGGAGACTACGGGCTGCACAGTGAGATGTTCACCGACGGGTGCATGCAGTTGCACCGGGCCGGCAAGGTCACCAATGTCGGCAAGGGTCTGTACGACGGTGTGAGCGTGACGACGTTCGCGTTCGGCTCGACCGATCTCTATGAGTGGCTCGACGGCAACACCGATGTCGCGTTCCTCCCCGTGGAGATCGTCAACGCACCCGAGGTGATCGGTGCGAACAACGACATGATCACGATCAACGGTGCGCTCGGTGTCGACATCCATGGCCAGGTGGTCGCCGACACCATCGCCGGCGATCAATTCAGCGGGATCGGCGGCGCCGAGGATTTCGTGGCCGGGGCCGGCCTTGAGTTGTCGGACCGCTCATTGATATGTCTGCCCTCGACGTTCGAGAAGGACGGTGTGCTCCAGTCACGCATCGTGCCGTGGTTCGGCCCCGGCGCGGTCATCACGACACCTCGGCATCAGGTGGACGTGATCGTCACCGAGTACGGCGCAGCCGAATTGGAGGGCCGGACGGTCCGTGAGCGCGGCGAGGCGTTGGCCGCGATCGCCCACCCGCAGTTCCGTGACGCATTGCTGGCGGCTGCGCAGCGTGCGGCGCAGGGCCGCTCTCCCGTCCAATAGCACCCGCACACCCCGACGACTAACTTACAATTTGCAAGTTGGTCGACGGAGGGAGCTGCAACATGGGTGATCGCTACGTGGTGATCGGCGGCGGGCTGGCCGGCCTGGCCGCCACGGTATGGCTGAGTGAAGCGGGCAAGAACGTCACCCTGCTGGAGCGCCGGGGCCAACTCGGCGGACGCACGCATGCGATGCGCGCCGAGACTGTCGACGACATCCCGGACAACGGCCAGCACGTGATCGCCAGCGGCTATCAGCACCTCTACCGCTATCTGACGAGCGTGGGCACCCGGCAGCACATCGCGTTCCCGAAATCGTCCACGCTGCGCTGGCCCGACGGGCGCAAGGTCACCATGCAGACCACGGGCGTCGGTGCGATCCGGACCCTGTTCGGGGTGCACCCCGACGCGAGCTGGGCTGACCGGCTGCGGGCAGCCCGCGCGACCCTGCGGTTGGGTTGGCAGGCGTTGCATCAACCGGCCGACCTGGCGGACCTGACCACCGAGCAATGGTTCGAGCGGGTCGGCATGCCGGCGCCGGCGCGGGAAGCCTTGTGGGACTGGCTGGCTCTCGGTATCGCCGCCGAGCCGGTGGCCCGCGAATCCGCCAAGGTGTTCGCCAACGTGATGGCCACCGGGTTCCGAGTCGGGGTCAAACACCGCACCCCGGTCACCATCGGTTACCCCACCGTCGACCTCGACACGCTCTACATCGCCGGGGCGCTGAAAGTGTTCGCCGAACGCGGCGTCGACGTCCGTTACCGCGCCGTCGCGCGAAAGATCCGTATCGAAAACGGTTCCGTCACCGCGGTGTTGCTCGCCGACGGCACCGAGGTTCCTGCCGACGCGGTGGTGTGTGCGGTCCCGAACTCCAACATCGGCGGGCTGCTCGACGACCTCCCCGAGCACCCCGAGATCTATGCGGCTGCCGACAAACTGGGTTATACCCCTATCGTCAGCACCAATCTCTACCTCGACCGGCCGTTGGGCACCGAATCCGCATTCGAGGGACTCATCGGCGGCACCGGGGTGATCGATGAGGTCTTCGACCGCCAGCTCATGCACGGCCGCAACACCGACCGCGCTTGGTTGTACTGCCTGACCACGAGCGGCGCGTACGAGCAGATCCACAAGAGCAACGACGACATTGTGGACGAGCAGATGGCGCTGCTGCGTCGCTACTATCCGGCGGCGCGGGACGCGAGAGTGGTTCAGGCGCAGGTGGTCAAGATGCCCAAGGCCACCTTCTCCCAGGTGGTGGGGACCGATGCGCTGCGCCCACCGCAACAGACCTCGGTACCCTCGCTCGTCCTGGCCGGCGACTGGACCGCGACGGACTGGTCGGCCACCATGGAGAGCGCCGTGCAGAGCGCGGCCAAGGCCGTGGATCTCTTGCTGAAATGACGCGGCGCCGGCTCAGTGGTGCAGAGCGCCGGGCCCAACTGCTCGACGTGGCCCGCGACATCGTCGCCGACGGTGGCTATCCCGCACTGACCATCGAGCAGGTGGCCGGGCGGTCGGGAGTCACCAGGACCGTTGTCTACCAACAGTTCACCGACCTGCCGGGTCTGACCACGGCCCTGCTGGACCGGGAGTCGGCGATCGCGTTCGCGGGGGTGGGCTCCGTGGACCAGCCCGACCTCGACCCGGAGCAGCTGGGCAGGGGAATTCTGGCCTACTTGCACGCGGCGCCGACGAGCTGGCGCATCATCCTGCGGCCACCCGACGGCGCGCCCCCGCAGGTGGCCGAGCGCATCGAGCTCGGGCGCCGGTATGCCAGGAAAGTCGCCGCCCGGCCGCTGTCGGCTGCGGTGGGCGCGGACGTGGATCCTGACGGTGCCACCGTACGAATCCTGTTGTCGGCCATCGAGGAGCTGGCCCGCCTGCACCTGGAGGACCCGGCCGGCCAGCCCGACGACACGGTGCTCGCATATCTGCGTTCGCTGGTTGCCTGGGCGGTGGGCATCGAGCGGTCGGTGTCTACAGCGGGTTGAGGATCCGCTGCAGGAACTGGCGGGTGCGTTCTTCTTTCGGGTCACCGATTACCGCCGCCGGCGGCCCCTGCTCGAGGATGACCCCACCGTCGGTGAACAGCACCTGATCGGAAACTTGTCGGGCGAACTGGATTTCGTGTGTGACGATCACCAGTGTCCAGCCTTCCACGGCCAGGTCCCGGATCACCGCGAGCACTTCGCCGACCAGTTCCGGGTCCAGTGCCGAGGTCGGTTCGTCGAACAGCACCACTTTGGGTTTGAGTGCCAGTGCCCGCGCGATACCGACGCGCTGCTGCTGACCGCCCGAGAGCTGATACGGATACTTGTCCCGCTGGTCGGCCAACCCCACCTGGCCCAGGAGTTCGGAGGCCTCGGCCAGCACTTCCTCACGTGGGCGCTTCTGCACCACGAGCGGGCCTTCGGTGACGTTTTGTAGCACGGTCTTGTGCGGAAAGAGGTTGTGGGACTGGAACACAAAGCCGCTTTGCGCCCGATAACGGCGCAGCTGGTCTTTGGGTACGGGCTGGGAGAAGTCCAGCTCGGTATCGCCGACCCGGATCACCCCGGAGTCGGCGACATCGAGGGCATTGAGCGTGCGCAGCAGCGTCGTCTTGCCCGAACCCGACGGGCCGATGACGGTGGTCGCGGTACCGCGCGGCACGGTGAACGAGACGCCCTTGAGCACCTGGACGTCGCCGAAGGCCTTGTGTACATCGGAGGCGACGATCCGGTCTTCGCGTGGTGTGGTCATCGCGCAACATGCCTTTCCAGTCGGCGTTCGAGGCGACTCTGGCCGAACGACAGCACCAGGCAGATCACCCAGTAGTAGATCGCGGCCGTGCCGTAGAGGGCGAAGAACTCGAATGTCGGGGCCGCGACGATCTGAGCCTGCCGGAGCAGCTCGGTGACCAGGATCGTCGATGCCAGGGATGTGTCTTTGACCAGTGAGATCAAGGTGTTCGACAACGGGGGGACCGCTACTCGGGCGGCCTGCGGCAGGATGATGCGCCGCAGGGTTCCGGCATAATTGAGCCCGATCGTCTCGGCCGCCTCCCACTGTCCCTTCGGGATGCTCTGGATGGCCGAGCGAATGATCTCCGCGGCATAGCCGCCGACGTTGAGGCTGAAGGCGATCACCGCGGCGGGAAACGGGTCGATCTTCACACCGAACTCGGGCAGCGCGAAGAACACGATGAACAGCTGAACCAACAGCGGTGTCCCGCGGATGATCGAGATGTAGAACCGGGCCAGGTTGCTCAGCAGCACATTTGGCGACAGCCGGGCCAGTGCCACGGCCAAGGCGATCACCAGGCCGATCGTGAAGCTGATGATCGTCAACGGAATGGTCATGGTCAGGGCGGCTTTGGCCAGCGGCCACAGGTTGTCGGCGATGAGCTGCCACGTCGATCGCGCGGGCGGGGGTTCGTCTGCCGTAGGCGCACCGGAGGCGTCGGCCCTGAGATATTTCTGCGAGATGTCCGCCAGGGTGCCGTCGGCCCGCAGTTGGTCGAGCGCGGTGTTGAGTTCGGGCAGCAGTCCGCTGTCCTTGCGTGCGGCGAAGCCCTGCTCGCTCTTCTCGCCCACGGTGCCCGCGATCTTCACCGACTTGTCGTTCGTCTCGGCCAGATAGGCGTAGACGGCGATGCTGTCGTTGACCACGACGTCCACTCGGCCCTGGTTGAGGAGCTTGATGGCCTGGGTGAAACCTTCGACCGCTTCCACCCGGGCGCCGGCCGCCCGCGCGATCTCCGACCAGTTGCTGGTGGCGTTTTCGGCGGCCACCTTGCCCTTCAGATCCGCGAGGGTCTTGATCGAATTGTCGTCTGCGCGGGTGACGATGACGCCCTCGCCGATCGAATATGGCTGGGAGAGGTCATATTTGGCTTGCCGTTCCGGCGTGATCGTGACCTCGTTGGCCACCACGTCGAATCGGTTGGCCTCGAGTGCGGCGAAGATCGAATCCCATGGGGTTTCGATGAATTCGACTCTGACACCGAGCTTGTCGCCGACTGCGCGTGCCACGTCGACGTCATAGCCGACGAGTTGACCGGTGGCGGTGTCGTGGTAGCTGAATGGGGAGTACACGCCTTCGGTGCCGACGCGCAGTACACCGGCCGACTTGAGCGGCTCGTCGGATTCACCGGCTTTCCCTCCGCACGCGGCAATCATCACCGCGAGGATCAGCAGGAGCCCCAGCAGCGAAATTCGTCGGGAACGCACCGCCGGACGCTAACAGGGGCGCGCGGTGTTCTGCAGGCTTCTGCTCAGCCGGGCTGATATATCCACGGGTGCCGGGGCAGAGCGGCCGGGTCGAATCGGTCCAGCATTCCGGGCAGATCGAGTGGGGGCCACCCGAGCGAGGCACTGATCTGTTCGAGCGCCCGCTCGACGCCGATCTCGGCGAGATTGACTGCCCCGTCGCGTTTGGCCAGCCGGGCGCCGTCTTCGTTGAGTACCAGGGGAACGTGGGCGTAGGTGGGTTCGGCGCAGTCCAGCAGTCGTGCCAGGTAGGCCTGGCGTGGGGAGGAGCTCAGCAGATCGTCGCCCCGCACCACCTGGTCGACTCCGCCGGCGGCGTCATCGACCACTACGGCCAGGTTGTAGGCGGGCACGCCGTCACCGCGGCGCACCACGAAGTCGTCGATGATCCCGGTGTAGCTGCCGTGCAGCAGGTCGGCGACGGTGCCGACGAAGGTGTCGGTGCGCAGCCGCAGCGCGGGCGGGCGGCCGGTTTCGGCGCGGCGCGAAGCGCGTTCGGCCGCGGTCAGGTCGCGGCAGGTGCCGGGGTAGGCACCTTCGGGGGCGTGGGGGGCACGTGGCGCCTGGGCGATATCCTTTCGGCTGCAATAGCATTCGTACAGCAGGCCGCGCTCGAACAGCTCGGCGATCACCGCGTCGTAGCGTTCCTGGTGGGCTGTCTGCCATTGCACCGGCTCGTCCCAGGTCAGCCCGATCGCGGCCAGGTCGGTCACCTGGCGGTGCCCGATTTCGGGAAAGGTGCGGTCATCGAGATCCTCGACCCGCACCAAGAACCGCCGCTCGGTGGACCGGGCGAACAGCCAGGCCAGCACCGCGGTGCGGAGGTTGCCGATGTGCAGCTCGGCCGACGGGCTCGGCGCGAACCGCCCGGCGGGGGTTGGGCTCACGCCCGCAATCTAGCTAATCGCGGTCCCAGGGCGCGGTCTCGCCCATCTTCTCGTAGTACTTCGCCAGGTGGTTTTTCACCCGGTCGATGTCGCCCTTCGGGAGGTCGACGCCGCCGCGGGCGCCGTCCACTCGCGGTCCCGGTCAGCCAGTGGCAGGTCCTGAAATGCGGTTACAGACATGCTGTTGGCATGCCCGCCTGCCGGCGGCGGTAAACGCTAGCGTTGGGCGGGTGCGGGAGCGACACGTCACCGGCGGCACGATCCAGGTTGAGCATCAGGACGGACTGATACGCGCGAGAGGGGTGCGCTACGGCGCCGCCAAACGATTCGCGGTCGCCGAACCACCTCCGGCCTGGTCGGGGGTCAGGGACGCGACGCAGTCGGGCCCGGCCTGCCCGCAGCGGCCTTCTCGCCTGGGCTGGGTGACGGGCAACGTCCTCGAGGGTCTGTCGACCGACGAGAACTGCTTGATGCTGACGGTGACGGCCCCGGCCGATGCGCATCGACTACCGGTGATGGTGTGGTTCCACGGCGGTGCCTATGTCGCCGGCAGTGGCGAGTCGGCCAAGTACGACGCCGGCACACTGGCCCGGGCCGGCAACGTGGTGGTGGTCAACGTGAGTTACCGGCTCGGCATTTTCGGTTATCTGCCGCCACCCGGGATCACTGCGGACAATCTCGGCCTGCGTGATCAGATCCTGGCGTTGCGATGGGTGCAGGACAACATCGCCGCGTTCGGCGGCGACGCGACCAACGTGACCGCGTTCGGTCAATCAGCCGGTGCCCATTCCGTCTGGTCGTTGATGTTGTGCCAGGACGCGGCCGGGTTGTTCCATCGCGCGATCCTGCAGAGCGCCCCGCTGGAGTTGGACCACGGGCGCGACGACATGGCGCAGAACATGGGCGCGGCGATGGCCACATCGCTGGCCGGGGCTGATCCCTCCGAGGTCAGTGTCGAGCGGTTGCTCGCCGCCGAAGGTGCCGCCGTGGCCGCAGCGCAGGGCTTCGGCCTGCTGGGCGGACTGGCCTTCGCGCCGCGGCTGGGCCGGGGACCGCTGCCGGCACCCGCAGACGTGCCCGACGCCCTCGCGGCCGCAGCCGGCCGCATCGAGCTGCTCGTCGGCTACACGAAGGACGACGCCGCGCCGTTCGTGGCGATGGATCCCCGGGTGGCCAAGCTCAACCGGGTGCCGGTCCTCGGCAGGTTGGCGGTTCGGGCGGGTTCGACGGCAGTCACCAAGCAAGCGTTCTCGGGTCCGGCCGAGCGCCTGGCGCAGGCCTGGCGAACCCACGGCGGCCGGGTCGGCACCTATCGCTTCGACTGGACGCCGGCCAATGCCCCGCTGGGCGCCTGCCACTGTATGGAGTTGCCGTTCCTGTTCGGCTCACCGCAAACCTGGGCGGACGCCCCGATGCTCGGTCCGCAGCGCACGATCGACAATCAGCTTTCCGCCGAGATGCGCACCCGGTGGGCGCAATTCGCCCACCACGGCGTCGAGTCGCTGCCCGGGCCGTCACTGCGGTTCGGCTGAACAAAACCTCGTCCGAACAGCCGTACCCGGGCTCGCTTGGTACAGTTTCGGCAAAATTCGGACGCGGTGGAGTGATGGCGATTATGGGCTCAGGTCCGTCTCTACGGGGCCGCGTCAGCGAATGTTCGACACTCCGGAAGTTGGTCTCGGACGCAGGCTCCGGCGGCAGCGCGGTGCTGGTGGTGCGCGGCGAGGCAGGTGTCGGGAAGACGGCGCTGCTCGACTATGTCGTCGAGCAGGCTGCGGGTTTCCGGGTGACCCAGGTGGCCGGGGTCGAGTCCGACATGGAACTGGCTTTCGCCGGCTTGCATCATCTGTGCGCGCCGCTGCTGGATCATCTCGACGAGCTTCCCGAGCCGCAGTGTGACGCCCTGTCGGTGGCGTTCGGGCGTGGTGTCGGACCGGCGCCGGACCGCTTTCTGGTCGGTCTGGCTGTGCTGAGTCTGCTGGCCTCCGCTGCCGACGACAAGCCGCTGTTGTGCGTGGTCGACGACGCTCAATGGCTCGATCAGGTCTCCGTGCAGACGCTGGGTTTCGTCGCGCGGCGGCTGCTGGCCGAGCCGGTGGTCCTGGTGTTCGCCGTCCGGGACGATCGTGACGGTACCGCCGTGGATGTCCTGCCCGGCCTGCCCGAACTGCGGCTCGAAGGCCTTTCGGACAGTGCTGCCAGGGAGCTGCTGGACTCGGTGGTTGTGGGGCGGCTCGATGAGCGGGTCCGTGACCGGCTCATCGCCGAGAGCCGCGGCAATCCATTGGCGCTTTTGGAAGTGCCGCGCAATGTCTCGGCCGCGGAGCGCGCCGGTGGCTTCTGGATCGTCGGGACGCGGCCATCGGTCGGGCAGGTGGAGGAGGGGTTCGTCCGCCGAATCCAGTCGCTGCCCGCGGACACTCGTCGGTTGGCGCTGCTCGCGGCGGCGGATCCGGTCGGTGATCCCGTGGTGTTCTCGCGTGCCGCAGGGTATTTGGGCATCGGAATGGATGCGCTGGCCCCGGCCGAGGCCGCCGGGGTGATCGAGTTCGGCCCCCGCATGCGGTTCCATCACCCGCTGGTCCGGTCGGCGGCCTATCGGGCGGCGGACGTGGCTGACCGACGGGAAGTGCACCGCGCCTTGGCCGTTGCCACCGATCCCGAACTCGATCCCGACCGCCGGGCCTGGCATGCGGCAAACGCCGCGGCCGGTCCCGACGACGCGGTGGCCGCCGATCTGGAGGCCTCGGCCTGGCGGGCCCAGAGCCGGGGCGGGATCGCCGCCGCGGCGACCTTCCTCGAGCGGTCGGCGATCCTGTCCGCCGATCCGGCCCTGCGCAGCTCTCGGGCTATCGCGGCTGCGGCGGCCAAACGTGAGGCAGCCGCTCCAGAATCTGCCTACGAGTTACTGTCCCTGGCTGAACTGAATCCGCTGACCGAGTTGCAGCGGGCTCAGGTGGGGCGGCTGCGGGCACAGATGGAATTCACCCGCAGCCGCGGCGGCCTGCCCGGCGCGCCGCCGGTCCGCCATGCCGCTGCGCTACTGATCGAGGCTGCCCGACGGCTGGAGACCCTCGACGACGAGCTGGCTCGGGAAACCTACATCGAGGCGCTGGCCGCGGCGATGTTCGCCTCACGCAGCCAGCCGGATGCCCTGGTGATCGCGGCCCGGGCGGCCCGCGATGCGGTCGCCCGGATCGACACGCCGACGCGGCCCATCGACCTCCTGTTGATCGGCATGGCGACGTTGGTCACCGACGGCCTGCCCGCGGCTGCCGAGCAGGTGCGCGCGGCGCTTCAGTTGTGGTGTGAGCACGCCCGCCGTCATGACGGCAGGGCGGTGCACTGGCTGGCGTCGGCCTTCCCGATCATGCAGGAGTCGCTCGCAGACGAGCTGTGGGACGACGACCTGAACGCACGGCTCGCCGGCGAGATGATCGGCTATGCGCGCGCCACCGGGGCGTTGGCGCTGCTTGCACCTGCGATCGCCTACCAGGCCGGCGTACACGTGTTGGAAGGCGAATTCGTCGCCGCAGAAAGGCTTTTGGCGGAGGCCGACACGATCGCGGAGGACATCGGTTATCACCCGATGAAGTACCACAAGGTGGAGTTGGCGGCCTGGCGCGGTGATGTGAACGAGGCGGGTGACCTGATCGAGGCCGGCCGGGCCGAAGGCATAGCCAAGGGGGAGGGGCGGCTGCTGGGGGTCACCGGGTACGTGGCCGCGGTGCTCTACAACGGTCTCGGCAGGTGCGACGAGGCATTGGCCGCAGTCCAGCAGGCCTGTGAATACCGTGATCTCGGCTTCCACGGCTGGTGTTTGTTCGAGCTGACCGAGGCCGCAGTGCGCGTCGGCAAGGTGGATGTGGCCGAGGACGCGGTGCGCAGGCTGGAAGCTGGTGCAGGCGTCAGTGGAACTGATTGGGGGCTGGGCGTATTCGCCGGTGCTCGGGCGCTGGTAGCCGACGACGCGGAGGCCGATGCCCTGTTCGAGGAGTCTCTGGAGCGGCTGGGCCGCACCCGGGTCCGGGTGCAGTTGGCCCGGATGCATCTGTGCTACGGGGAGTGGTTGCGGCGCCAGAAACAGCGCACCAGTGCGCGCCAACACCTCAACACCGCCTACGACATGTTCACCAAGATGGGTGCGCACGCGTTCGCCGAACGGGCCCGCCGTGAACTGATCGCCACCGGGGAGAAGGTGCGCAAGCAGCCGTTGGCCTCGGGCGATGAGTTGACCGCGCAGGAGGCGCAGATCGCCCAATTGGCTGGAGACGGGCTGACCAATCAGGAGATCGGCGCGCAGTTGTTCATCAGCACACACACCGTCGAATGGCACCTGCGCAAGGTCTTCGTCAAGCTCGGCGTCCGGTCACGCAGGCAACTGCGTTCCGTCTCGTGGAGCAGTTAGCGTCGGCGACCACGGGTTTTCAAGGGTCCCAAGCGTCGCCGTCCGGCCCAGGCTCATCGCATGGCGACAATCTTGTTGCAGACCACGATCGCGGAGAACCCCGACGATTGGGATGTCAGCCGGTTCTCTCTGCTGGCCGGCGAGCTGCGTGCGGACGGGCACGATGTGCTGGCCCGCAACCGGGCCGACCATGCTGGGGAGGACCCGGTGCTCAGCCACCTCGACGAGCTCGGGTTCGACCAGCTCTGGTTGATGGCCGTCGACGTCGGTGACGGTCTGACGCCCGACGAATGCGCGGCGATCGGCCGATTTCGTGGGCTCGGTGGCGGCGTGCTCACCGCGCGTGACCATCAAAACCTCGGCAGCTGCCTGCGCGGGCTGGGCTCGTTGGGGCAGGTCAACGAGTTTCACGAGGCCGGCCTGGATCCCGTCGCACGGTGCGATGACCAGGACAACCCGGACATCTCGTGGCCCAACTATCACTCGGGTGCCAACGGCGACTATCAGCCGGTGCTGGCCGAGGAGCCCGTGCATCAGCTGCTGCGCACGTCCCGGACCGCCGGCGGACGCATCGAGTGGTTCCCAGCTCATCCCCACGAGGGGCTGGTTTCGGCGCAGGTGCCGTTCGCGACGGTAGTGGCCCGGGGGCGCAGCACCGCAACCGGCAGATTGTTCAATCTCGCGGTGGCACTGGACGGTGAGCGCACGCCGGAGGGCAGGCCGATGGGCCGGGCCGTGGCCGAGTCGACCTTCCACCATTTCGCGGACTACAACTGGGATCTGGCGCACGGGGCGCCGTCGTTCGTGACCGATCAGCCCGGCTGGCAGATCGGGGCCGATCCGTCACTTCTGGGTGTGTACAAGGATTACGTCCGCAACCTGGCCACCTGGCTGCAGCCACCGGATCGCCACTAGCGGGATAACAGGCCCGGAACGATGTCGTCGAGCCGGAAGGTCACCGGCTGCTCCAGTTGGGCGTAGGTGCACGACCGTGGGTCGCGGTCGGGTCGCCAGCGGTTGAACTGGGCGGTGTGCCGGAAGCGTCTGCCCTCCATGTGGTCGTAGCGGACCTCGACAACACGTTCGGGTCGTAGCGGCACGAAGGACAGGTCCTTGCCGGCGTTCCAGCGTGAGCCACCGCCGTATCGTCGGGCCAGGTCCGGGTCGGCGGCTACCTGTGCGGCCCAGTTCCACGGGTGGTTTTCGAAACTGGTGACCAGGGGCTGTAATTCGGTGAACAGGGCCCGGCGTCTCTCCATCGGGAAGGCGCCGATGACGCCGACGGAGGCCAGTTCGCCGTCATCGGTGTAGAGCCCGAGCAGCAGCGAGCCGACCGCATCCGGTCCCGACTTGTGCAGCCGGTAACCGGCCACCACACAGTCGGCGGTCCGCTGATGCTTGATCTTCACCATGACCCGTTTGTCGGGTTGATAGGTGAGGGTGAGCGGCTTGGCGATGAGCCCGTCGAGCCCGGCTCCCTCGAACTCGTCGAACCAGCGGCGCGCGGTCGGCAGATCGGTGGTGGCCGGGGTGACATGGAACGACGGACCCGAACCCATCGCATCGACCAGGGCGGCGCGCCGTTCACTGAACGGCCGGCCCGTGAGGTCGTCGTCTCCCAGCGCGAGCAGGTCGAAGGCGATGAAGCGGGCTGGGGTCTGCTCGGCCAGCAGGCGCACCCGCGACGCCGCGGGGTGCAGACGCAATTGCAAGGCTTCGAAATCCAGACCCCGTTCGGTGGGCAGGACGATCTCGCCGTCGACGACGCAGCGGGACGGGAGCTCGGCTTTCGCGGCGTCGACGAGTTCGGGGAAGTACCGGGTCATCGGCCGCTCGTTGCGGCTGCCGAGCTCGATCTCGTCGCCGTCGCGGAACACCACTGCCCGGAAGCCGTCCCACTTGGGTTCGTAGGACGCGTCCGGTGGGATCGCCGTCGCCGGCTTGGCCAGCATCGGCGAGACGGGCGGCATCACAGGTAGCAGCATGGATCCGGATCTGGTGTGGATTGTGGGGTTTGTGGCTACCCAGTATGCGCGACATAGTCCGGCCGAGTCGCGAGACAAGAGCGGGAGTACCGGGTTTCAGGCGGCCCATCGGGTATGCGTCAAGCAGAGCACGGCTGGTCCCACCCGCCGCCGGTGGCCGCGCGATGAGTTTGCGGCGGCGCGGCGGTCTAGAACCATGACGCCCCGATGAACCAGGATGGAGCCCGTGGACCTACCCGTAGTGCCGCCGATCGAACCGATGCTCGCCAAGGCCCAGGTCAAGGTGCCCGACGAGGCGGGGGTGTGGTCTTACGAACCCAAGTGGGACGGGTTCCTTCACTGAACTTGTCAATTCCGGCAGGCCCGCTATCAGGGGGAGGTGACTGCCGTTGGGTGTTGGTTTCGTGGCGCGCGGTGGGGCCACCAGCTGGCTTCGCGGAGGAGTGTGGCGATGGCGGGCACGGTGAGGGTGCGTACGAGGAAGGTGTCGAGGAGGAGTCCGAAGCCGATGATGAGGCCGGCTTGGATCATGATGGCGACGGAGCCGACCATGAGGCCGAACATGCTGGCGGCGAAGATGAGGCCGGCGGAGGTGATGACGGCGCCGGTGTTGGCGACGGTGCGTAGCACTCCGACGCGGATGCTGGGTCCGGATTCTTCGCGTAGTCGGGAGACGAGCAGCATGTTGTAGTCGGCGCCGACGGCGACGAGGATGATGAATGCCAATAGTGGTACGGGCCAAGCGATTTCGTGTCCGAGTATCCATTGGAAGACTAGGACGCCGAATCCGATGGAGGCGAGGTAGTTGAGCAGGACGGTGCCCAGTAGGTAGATCGGTGCCAGTAGTGCTCGTAGTAGCAGCACCAGGATGAGGCCGACGATGACGGTGGTGGCCAGGGCTAGTTGGGCGAAGTCTGCCCAGAGGAATCGTTGGATGTCGGAGTTGACGGCGGGGAAGCCGGCGACCGAGACGGTGGCCTCAGCCAGGGAGGTGTTGGGGCGTGCGGCGTTGGCGACGTCGGTGATCTGGTGGGCGAGGTTCATGGCCTCGACGCTGTAGGGGTCGTAGCTGGTTTCGATCATGAACCGTGCTGTTTTGCCGTCTGGGGAGAGGAATTGTTTGGCGACGTCGGTGAATTGGCGGTTCTCGAAGGCGTTGGCCGGCAGATAGAAACCGCTTGCTGAGTCGGAGTCCTGGGCGGCGCGTGAAGAGTTCTGGAGTTGAGTGGCGATTTGGCTCATCCCGGAGAGCATTTCGATGTTGCTGTCGGCCAGGGTGCGCACACCGGTGGCCAACGCTTGGGCTCCGGAGGCGAGTTGGCCGATCCCGTCTTGGAGGCGGCGCAGGTTGCTGGCCAGGTCAGCGGGGTTTCCCAGCGCCCCGAAAGCCTTGTCCAGTGAGGTGACGGCGTTTTGGACGGTGGTGAGAGTGCCGGCGACGGTGGCGTTGCTGGCGGGGTTGTAGCGGTCGCCGAGGTCGGCGATCTGGGTGAAGAATCCGTTGTTGCGCAGGGTGGTCAGGATCTGTACTTGGTCGCGGATCTGGGCGCATTGGGGTGTGGTGGCACACCACGGCGAGGTGTTGAGGGCACCGACGAGCGGGTCCAAGGTGGTGATGGCGTGTTGTGCTTGGTCGGCCAGGGGACGTAGGCCGGGGCCGGCTTGGATGGCCTGATCGACTGCAGGGGCGGTCGCTGAGAGTTGTTGCAGCAGTGGTCGGAACTGGTTGACCTGAGCGCCGGCGGATTGGGCTTGCGTGAGGATGCCCGCCAGGGGGGATAGGGCGGTGCGCACGGTGGTGTCGAGTTGGGCCAGTCCGCCGGCGAGTTGATCGGCGCCGTCGGTGAGTTTGGTGAGGTCGTCTCGGCGGGCGTTGCCGTCGGCGACCGCGCCGGCCATCTTGTCTCCGATCTGACCGTTCTGCCAGGCCAGTTGCGCTTGATCGAGGCGCTCCCCGGTGGGGCGGGTGACGCCGGAGACTTTGGTGACACCGGGAATCTGGGAGACGCGGGAGGCCATTTCGTCGAGGTCGGCCAGTCCTCTGCCGGTGCGCATGTCGGTGGGGTTCTCGACGACGAGGAATTCGGTGATGACGATGTCTTTGCGGAAGTGGCGGTCCAACAGTTGGTAGCCCTGGTTGCTGGCGGTGGTGGCGGGTTGGCCTTTGCGGTCGTCGTAGCTGATTTTGATGGTCGCGGCCACCGCGGACAGTGCGAGCAGGATGACGAGGCTGACGATCAGCAGTGGCACCGGGCGGCGCACCACCGCGACGGCGACACTGTTCCAATACCGGCGGGTGCGATCGGATTTGGGTTCACCGATGCCCCGTTTCGCTGCCAGTGCCAGCACGGGCGGGAGCAGGGTGACGGTGGCCAGGAAACCGAACAGGACCGCGATGGCGCATGCGGGGCCTAGGGCGGCGAACACGCTCAAGCGGGCGAACACCATGGCCAGGAAGGCCAGGGCCACGGTGGCGGCGGAGGCCAGGATGACGCGGCCGATGCTGGCGGTGGCGTGAATGATGGCCTGCTCGGCCGGTACCTGTGCGCGGCGCTGCTCGTGGTAGCGGCTGATCAGGAACACGGTGTAGTCGGTGCCGGCGCCGAGCAGGATCGCGGTCATGAACGCGACGGTGAATTGTGAGACCGGCATGCCCATCTCGCCCAGCGCGGACAGGACGCCGCGCCCGACGGCCAAGCTCAGCCCGATGACCAGCAGCGGCAGCAGCGCGGTGAACACCGATCGGTAGACGATCAGCAGGATCAGCGCGATCATGGCGGCGGTGGCGATCGAGATCAACAGCAGATCATGCTCGGCGGCGGCGATCATGTCACTGAACGTCGCCGGCGGCCCGGTCACCTGCGCGGTGGCGGACGAACCGGCGAACACTTCTGCAGTGATGTCCCGCACCGCCTGGACGGATTCGGCGGCGGTGGGGTCACCCAGCGTGCCGGTCACTCCCACCGGCAGATACCAGGATGTGCCGTCGGCGCTGACGGCCTGGGCTCGGGTGACCGGATCGGCCAGCAGATCCTGCACCAGCAGGACGTGCTCACTGTCTGCGCGCAGTCGTTCCAGAAGGCGGTCGTAGCGCTGTTGGGTCGCCGGGGTCAGCCCGGCAGGGTCTTCCATGGCCACGAACAGCATGGTTTTCGACCCCTGCTCGTTGAAGGCGGTACTCAGCCGCTCCACCGTTTGCAGCGACGGGGCGTCGCGCGGAATCAAATCCACCGACTGCTGGCGCACCACCGTTTCCAGCTGCGGGAACAGCAGCGCCAAGACGATCGCGGCGCCGATCCACACACCGATGGTCAAGGCTTTGTGCCGCACAGTGAATCGTCCCAACGCTGCGAGCCGGGCGCTGTATTCGCGGCTGCGTGCGGGATCGACGGGAGTCTCGCGCCGGGCAGCGCGGGCCGGTGTTACCGAAGAGCCTGCCGTGCGGTCGGTCACCGAACCCCCTAGGTCTACGATACTACCGGTATCGCTACGCTACATTATGTAGCGAACATCGGATAGTCGATGGGGTCTGCGCCCGGTGGGGGCTTATCGGTTCACGATGTTGGCGTCGTCGCTTTCGGGGATGTCGTGTCGGACCACGCGGACACGCCCGTGCGGTAGACAGGCCATGTAGCCGTGCCGCTTGCCGTACAGCTCCCACGCGGTGAACTGCTCGTCGGGGTCGACGTCGATGCGGTGACCACGGGAGAAGCCCAGGTGCAACCCTCCGTCGTCACCCGACCAGGCCTGGGTGCACACTGCGCCGGCCAGGTTCAGCAGCGGGCGCTCGTAGACCGAGATCTGCAAGGGATTGATGAGGACTGCCTCGGCGGGAAAGCGATCTGCTGCGGGCAGAGTGAGCAGCAGGGGACGCGAGATGACGACTTCGTTGTAGTCGTCCAGGTCGAGCACCAAGCCGTCGCGCACCGAAACCCGTTGCACGACACAATCTTCGATCCACTGGGTGTACATGGCGTTCTCCTTCGACGCATCATCGAGTCGCACCCCCAAGAGTACGGCAGGTATCGCTGCGATACTAGGAGTATCGTTACGGTTCCTCGGAGTGCGCGGCGGCGCTGTCGAGTAGCCGATGAACGGCCCGGTCGATGCGGTCACGGGTCTCCTCGGCGGACACCCGCCCGCTGATGAAGGCGAGCAGGTTGGCCAACCAGATGTCGGAGATGATGCCGGCGACAACCAGATGTGTCGGTGTCGGCTCGCCCGCGCTGAGGGTGCGGGCCAGCAGCGTGTGGATCGTCGCGGCGGCAGAATCGAGTTCCGCGGCGGCGCGGGTGTCGGCCGCGGCGAAGGCCCGGGTCATGGCGTCGGTCAGCAGCGGCTCGCGCTGCCACCGGTCGTGGAGGTGGGTGGTCAGCCGCTCCAATCGCTGCCGCGGTGTGCCGGCACCGCTTGTCCAGTTGCCGGCGACGTCGAGACGCTGAAATTCTCGACTCAGCGCCGCGACCAGCAGATGGGTTTTGGCCGGGAAATAGCGGTACAGCGTGCCCACGGCCATGCCGACGTGCTCGGCGACCAATCGCATGTGCACCGCGTCGTAACCGCCGGTGGTAGCTATAGCCAGGGCGGCATCCATGATGGCCTCGCGACGACGGGCCGAGACGCGCGAACGTGGCACCCCGGCTGTGTGAACCTGATCGGCAACCGAATGCTCCTCGTCGAGCCTGGTGGGCGTGTCGCTCGCTCGGGCGCTGGCGACGGTCATGGTGTGTGATCGCCGCCGCGGCGCGAGAACTGCTCGAGGATCTCCCCGAAACCGCTGATATCGCCGTGGGCGGCGAAATGTGAGGTATCAACCACGATGAATACGGCCGTCGCGGTGAACCGGGTGGCCCCTTCGCAGGTGCCGGTCGCCGCGACGTGCAACGCCCGGCCCTCGCGGGCGCTGACATGCGCGATGATCCGGTGGGGCCGGTGCAGCGGCACTGGTTGCAGATACTCCACCGTCAGACTGCGCGTCACCGCAGGCGTGCCGGCGATCCACAGCGTGAAGCCCAGCACGTCATCGCAGGCGGCGGCGACGGCCCCACCGTGCGCCAGGCCGGGGGCTCCGATGTGGCGCTCGTCGAATGTGACATCGGCATACACCGAATCCGCACTGCGGTAGACCTCCAAGAGCAGGCCGTGCGGATTGTCCGGGCCACACCCCATACAGGTCGGGGTATGTGAAGGCAGCCGTTCCGACGGCACCGCACGATCTGACACAGAAACACTCCCGCTACTTCAAGTTTCGCTGCGATACTGGTAGTACCACAACTGCTAGACTTCCGGGTGCGACATCGCCGAAATCGACCGCCGAGGTGACCCGTGAGCGACAGCAATCAGCCCTCCCTGCCCGATGATGACGACATCGATCCGCGGCGGATCCGGTCACGGAATCGACTATTGGATGCTGCGGCAACACTGTTGAGCACCGGAGGGGTCGAGGCCGTCACCATCGATGCCGTCACCAAAGCGTCCAAGGTGGCCCGTACCACGCTGTATCGGCATTTTCAGAGCTCGTCGCATCTGCTGGCCGCCACCTTCGAGCGGCTACTACCGCAGGTAAGCACACCAGCACCGACCAGCGGTTCCCTACGCGATCAACTGATCGAGCTGCTCAGCCGCCAAGCCGCCCTGTTCAACGACGCCCCGCTGCACGTCACCACCCTGGCATGGCTCTCACTCGGCCCCACCGGCGCCAAAGACGAGACCGACAACAGTCACGCATCCGGCGCGCTGCGGGCCCGCGTCGTCGACCAGTACCGCCAACCGTTCGACACGATCCTCACCAGCTCGAAAGCCCACACCGAACTCGGCAACATCGACCGCGACCTCGCGATCTGCCAACTCGTCGGACCCCTCGCATTCGCACGCATGACCGGCCTGCGCACCATCACGCGCGAGGACTGCACAACCCTCATCGACAACTTCCTCGCAACCCACCGCCGAGCCGCCACCCCCGCAGACGAACGCGAAGTCGTCTGAAGGACCAGCGACATCGCCGGCGGAAGCTCACGACGGTCGCGTCAACCGCGAGGTACAGCACAAGACATCGCCTCATTGCGGTCGCTGATCGGCGAACGGGTTGTTGCCATGCGAAAGCCGTTGACGCGCTTCGGATTGTCGAAAGCGGAGGTGCTTGATGCTTTCCTCCAGCGCGGCGACCTCGCCGAGCCAAGCGCGGTCCTTCGCCTCTGCGAGGCGCAGTTCGGCATTCTCGGTCATCTCGTCGATGCGGCCCAGTTGGGCGGGGTCAACGCGCAGAAACCGGCATCGGGTGCAGGCGTGCTCGTGAACGCAGGGTGTGCCGTAGGGACGGTGACACTCCCCGAGCGCTACCCGGCGCAGCAAGAAGTGTTCTTCGAAGTCGGCCCACTCGTCGTCGTCGGCGACCTTGGCCTCCTCGAATGGCCGCAATTGCCGGCGGCGTTCGATGAACGCCTGATGGGCGGTGACGATGTGCTCGGGAAACACCGCGGTGTAGCCGCGGGTGGTGTCGAGGTTGAGGTGGCCGAGCAACGCGGCGGCAATGTGCAGAGGCAGGCCGTTGTTGACCGCATCGGTGGCGAACAGGCGACGGAAATCGTGTGGCGTGAAGTGCACGGGACGGCCAGCATCGTTCAGCCCGGCGATGGTGGCGAGGTGGGTCAGGATCTGGCGCACATAGTGCCGTCCCAGCACCTCGTGGCGGGTGCCCAGGGGGCGCGCGAACAGATGCGGGAACGGTTCGCTGTGGACCTTGTCATTGGTGTCGTAGGCGATCGACAGCGGCACGTGATCCTTACCGGCCTTTGCGCGACGCAGCACCTCCAGAAGCACCCCCACCAGTTCCGGGGTCATGGGGATGAGTCGTTCGCAGTCGGTCTTGGACGGCACAATGTGCAGCAACGGCACCAGAGTGGCAGTGGTGGAAGCGGTGTAGTGCCGCAGCGACAGCTGGGTCAGCTCAAGAAGTTCTTCGATGCGAATACCTGTGTGACGCAGGGTCTCCACGACCGCCCAGCCCCAGAAGCCCTCCTCTTCAAGCGCGGTTACGTCGATGCGCTGAGCGCGACCACGGATCCAGCTCGGTCGTTGCTGCCCGGGCGCCAAGTACGCCCAAATCCGCGCGTGGACATCCGCCTTCCGTCGTTCCGGCGGGCTGTGCCGCACGAAGGTGGAGCCGTCGATGACGAACTCTTCGTCGTGCACGCAGGCCAGGGCGCGCTGCAGTAGCGTCGCGGTGCGGTCCTTATGCGAGGTGGCTGTGGTCAGTAGGGCCGGCAGCAGCGGTGTCAACATGCGGGTGCGGTCCTGCATCGTGGCCTTCTGACGGCGTTTCTCCTTGGCCGCGGCCCGGCTGAGTGCACGCGGCACCGGGCACGGCGCCACCCACACACCCCAGCGGACCGGGTCATCGTGCGACCACTCGGCCAAGTCGCGATACATCCCGCGGACCGCGAACAGGATCGAATGCACTTCGCGTCGCGGCCGGCCGTCCAGCGTCACCGACAAGCGTTCCCGCCACGCCGTCACCACCTCCGCCGATATCGCCAGGTCGGCCTGACCGGGGTTGATCTGCAGAATCTCCCACCAGAACAGCCTGGCCAATCGATAGGCCAAGCCTTCCAAAGAGCTGTAATCCATGTTGGGCTGAAGCTCTTCGAGGTAGCTCACCAGAACATCGCGCACACCGGAGGCAGGGATGCCGTATCGGTCGACCAGCGTCGCGGCGCTGTGCTGGCGTGAGTTGCCCCGCGCCGACCACGTCGCCCTCAGCGTGGGTGCCTCCCCCGCCAAAGGGCCCAACGCGACCAACAGCTCCCAGATGAGGTGTTCGCCTCGCTGCCGTCCCGAGGTACGGACAACGTCGGCGTAAAACAGCAGATCGTCACCACACACCTCGGCGATGGCCTTTCCGGTGCGAATCATCACCCGCGCCAACGCCTTTTCGGCGTCTGCCTGATACTTGGGCACCGCTTCCTGGTAAGCGGGCAGCGTGCGTAACCGTTCCAAATCCGGCCCGCCGTTGTAGTCGAGAAACCGCCACAGGTTGGCTCGCTGCTTGGAGTCCAACAGCCAACTATATGAAGGCCGTAGTGCCCGAACCCGCAGCAGCGCATTGATTCCCATGAGCGTGGGCGACCAGTGATCGTAGCGCGGCAAAGCGTCATGCTCGAACCAGGTGCGAGGCGCGGCATCGTAACCACTGGCCAGCCACCGCTGCTCCCACGTCCGCCCGGGATACCGAGCCAGCACGCCAAGCACTGCTCGCGTTCCTCGAACGATCGGCTGCAGCTGCTGGGGCGCCAGGGCTTGGTGAAACTCGGCCACGAAATCGCACAACTCCGTGACAGTCAGCGACTGTATCGCCGCACCGCGGGCATGATCGGGCAGGGGCGGGGGCGCATGGTTGGCGTCATACCCCCACAGGGGACGTACCAGGCCCGCGGGGCCGAATCGGCTGTCCGCCGGGATCGCTTGCAAGTGCGGAGAATCGGGGCGCGACAGCAGCTGGACCTGCGGGCTCATCGCGCGCCGCGTCGCGGCCGCCTGCTGACGTGCCGGTGACCGAGTGTCCTCGGCGCTCAACGCGGCAGTCCCAATAATTCTCGGACCGCCGCGGCGTCATAGGCCGGTTCGATGGTCGCCGCGTCGACCTTCGGTCTGGCGTGATGCTCCAAGACCTTGCCGATCAGATCTTCCAACCGCGGCTGCGTGTAGATCTGTGTCGTCGTCACGCTTGCGTGGCGCAATACGGTCTGCACGTCGACCAGCGTGAACGCGGGGTCAGCCAGCATCCGCGCAGCGGCGGTATGGCGGAAGTCGTGCAATGACCAGTTCGCGCCCAAGCTGGCATTGGCGCGGCGCAGCACCGCGCGCATGGCGTGGTAGTTCAGCGGTGCTGGGCGGGAGCGTCGGGTCCACCACACCGGGGCGCCAGGCTCGATGAGCGGTTGCTCGGCCAGATAGAGCGCCAGCCACACGAACGAATCCACCGACGCCGGAACCGTCTCCCGCGCGCGGCTACCCTTACTGGTCACCGTGATCGTGTATCGGCCGGCATCCAGATCGCCGTGACGCAGGCCCAACAGCTCCGACGCGCGGACGCCTGAGGACAGATAGAAACTCACCAACGCTCGGTCGCGGTGACTGCGCAGCGCGTTGAACAGAGCTGCGGCAGCGTCATCAGGGATCGCCCGCCACACCGGCCGGGGTGTCTTCTGCCGATAGTTCGCGCGTCGGAAGATCGCAAAGTCTTCCATCGGGTTGTGGTGAGCATGCGGCCGACCACCATGCCTAGCGCGCTGTGCAGGAACGGGATTCACCAACGGACCCAGGCCGGCGGCACAGGCGTGCTCGTAGAACCCGAACAGCACCGACAGCTGATGATTGATGGTGCGGGGCGCGTACTTGCCCGACAACTCCGTCTTGCCGGTCACGGGGTTCACCGACCCCGGCGGCGGCCCATCTGGACGTCGGCGCAACCGCTGCGGATTAGGCGCCGCCCGAAGGTGCTCGACGAACGCCCGGACATCGACCCGCTCGGCACGCTCCCAACTGATCAGGCGCTCGTGCAGAAACCGAAACCACCGCAGCAGGTCGAACGCGTAACTTCGAACTGTGAGTGGACTGCAATCCGACGCCGCCATCTCCCGCAGATACGACATCGCCCCGAGGTGCTCGGTGTCGGGAAAGATCACCCGCCACGGCAGGCCGGACTCGGCTGACTCCACCCGACCCACTTCGCCCATCCCCGGATCCTCCGCCCGCTGCACCCACCCCACCGGCAGGCTCGCCGAAGTTCAGTCAACTAGACGGGCCCTGGTGTTCCGCGATGGCGACGACGTGGTGCTGCAGTCGCGCAGCGGCAAGGAACTCGGCCGCTACTTCCCCGAACTGCTCGACGCGCTGCGCGACGAGCTTGCCGAGCGCTGTGTGCTCGACGGTGAGGTGGTGGTGCCCCGCGAGTTCGCCGCGGACGGGAGGAGCAATTCGGCCAGAGCCCGGGTACGTCTGGACTGGGAGTCGCTGTCGCAGCGCATCCATCCCGCCGAGTCGCGGGTACGGATGCTCGCCGAACAGACCCCGGCGCACTTCATCGGGTTCGACGCGCTGGCCGCTGGTGACCGGTCACTGCTCGGCGAGCCCTTCGAGGTGCGCCGTGAGGCACTGGTCGAAACCGTCAAGGCCACGCAGTGGTGCCACGTCACCCGCACCACCACCGATCCCGAACTCGGTGCGCAATGGTTGCACACTTTCGAAGGGGCGGGGCTCGACGGCGTGATCGCCAAGCGGCTCGACGGCCCCTACCTGCCGGGGAAGCGGGAGATGGTCAAGGTCAAGCATCACCGCGACACTGATTGTGTGGCCATGGGTTACCGGATCCACAAGAGTGGCGAAGGCATCGGGTCGATTCTGCTCGGGCTGTACCGTGCCGACGGCGAGTTGCAGATGGTCGGTGGCGCAGCCTCGTTCACCGCCAAAGATCGGGTCAAGCTGCTGGCCGAATTGGAACCGTTGCGGGCAGGCGATATTCGCGATGGCGATCCCAGCCGGTGGAATTCCGCGGCCGACAAGCGTTGGATTCCGGTGCGTCCGGAACGGGTGTGTGAGGTGGCGTATGACCAGATGGAGGGCAACTCCGCTGATGGCCGGCGTTTCCGGCACGCGGTGAAGTTCCTGCGTTGGCGCCCGGACCGGGAGCCGTCGAGCTGCACCTTCGACCAGCTCGATGTGCCGCTGCACTACGACCTGCACGACGTGCTGGCGAAAGAAGGTTGAGATGGCTGAAAAAGCCGGAGGAGCAACCGAACTCGATGTGGACGGAGTCAAGGTCCGGTTCACCAACCCGGACAAGGTGTACTACCCGAAGCTGGGCAAGGACGGCACCAAGGGCAAGCTGATGGAGTACTACCTCAGCGTCGCCGATCGGATGGTGGCGCTGCTGAAAGACCGGCCCACCCACCTGCAGCGTTTCCCCGACGGCATCGAGGGTGAGGAGATCTACCAGAAGCGGGTGCCGCAGAAGCATCCCGACTACCTGGAGACCTGCGTCGTCACCTTCCCGTCCGGCCGCACTGCCGACGCGCTGAAGGTGACTCACCCGGCGGCGATCGCGTGGGCGGCGCAGATGGGCACGATCACGTTGCACCCCTGGCAGGTTCGCTGCCCGGACACCGAGCATCCCGATGAACTGCGTATCGACCTGGACCCGCAGCCGGGCACCGGGTTCGCCGAGGCCGCCGCGGTGGCCTGCGATGTGCTCAAGCCGCTTCTGGACGAGCTGGGCCTGGTCGGCTATCCGAAGACGTCGGGCGGCCGTGGCGTGCACGTCTTCCTGCGAATCAAGACCGACTGGGATTTCATCGCGGTCCGCCGGGCCGGGATCGCGTTGGCCCGCGAGGTGGAACGTCGCGCCCCCGACGAGGTGACCACATCGTGGTGGAAGGAAGAGCGGGGCGAGCGGCTGTTCATCGATTACAACCAGAACGCCCGCGACCGCACCTTCGCCTCGGCTTATTCGGCCCGTAAGACACCGATCGCCACCGTGTCGACGCCGTTGTCCTGGGACGAGCTCCGCGACGCCAACCCCGACGATTACACGATCGCCACCGTGCCGGATTTCCTTGCCGGACGGGTTGATCCGTGGGCCGGCATCGACGACGAGAAGCAGTCCCTGCAGCCGTTGCTGGACCTGGTGGCTGCCGATGAGGAACGTGGTCTGGGTGATCTGCCGTACCCGCCGAGCTATCCCAAGATGCCGGGCGAGCCACCGCGGGTACAACCGAGCAAGAAGGTCGCCGAGCACTGGGACGAGCAGGGTAATCGTCGCCCGGGTTAGCGAAAGTACTCACGTTCACTGCGGTGCCCCGCCCATCATGGTCAGCATCTTCACACCGCCGGTGCGCACGAATCGCCACACCAACAGCGCCGCGAGTGCCAGTGCGAGGATGTTGAGCCAGGTGGTGTAGTTCCATTGGATGCCTTCATCGGGCAGGTGTGCCGCGGACCGGTCCGGGGTGAGTCCGGTCAGCCCGAAGAGCAGTTCCACGACGTAGCCCGCAACGACCATGGCCACATAGAACGCCCCAAGAATGCGCCACATCATGGCCCAGCCGTAGTACTTCCGGTAGATGTTGAGAATCGGCAGAATGAGCAGGTCGGCGAAGATGAATGCGATGACGCCGCCGAAGCTCATGCCGCCGGTCCACAGCACCACCGCCAATGGAACGTTGCCCACCGAGCACACGAAGGTCAGGATCGCGACCACGGGTCCGATGATCGGCCCCCATACAGCGGACAGCACCGGGTGCCCGTCCAAGAACAGGCCTTGCCAGAACGTGTCCGGCACCCAGGCGCCCACCGCTCCGGCGATCAGGAGGCCGATCAACAGGTCGCGGTAGATTGCCGCCCACTCCATGACGAACACGTGTGAGACTGCGGTGGCCCCGTCGGCCGACAGCAGCCGGCGCCAAAAGCCGGCATCACTGCGCACCGACATGTCCATCGCGGCGTGCCCCTCCATCGAACCGGCCAGCCCTCTGTCGGCTTGCTCGCGCGCGTGTTGAATCACTTTCTGTCGTAGGGTAATTCGAAAGATCACTGCGACGGTGACGATGATGACGGGACCGCCGATGAACTCGGCGGCAGTGAACTGCCAGCCCATGAGCAATGCCAGGATGACACCCAATTCGATCACCAGGTTGGTCGACGCGATCTCGAACGCCATCGCCGCGGTGAAGTTGGCGCCCTTGCGGAACAGTGACCGCGCCAGTGCGACTGCGGCGTACGAGCACGACGACGACGCTGCCCCTAGTCCAGTCGCGACCGCGAGGGTGCGTGGGTGATCGTCGCCCAACAGCGACGTGATGGTGTCACGGCGTATGACGGCTTGCACCACCGAGGACAGTGCAAAGCCGAAGATCAACGCCCACAGGATGGCCCAGGCCATAGAACCGGTCAGGCTGAGCGCGTGCAGAACGCTGTCGACGGCGCGCATCTGACGCCTACGTACTACCTACATCGCGTGGAGGGGACACACCCGGGCGGGTTCCCGTGGGCCGACGGAATCAAACCGGTCTGAAGGGAGCTCAGGGGACGCTGCGACCCAGACGGTGGGTGAGGGCGCCCTCGACCTGCATCGCGGCGTGTTCCAGTTGGGCTCGTTCGGCATCGTCGAAGTCTGACCGTGCAACCGTGTTCCGCAGTCGTCCGAGCTGCTCACGGATGGGCGATTGGTCATGAGTGTGCCAGGCTAGTTCCTCGAGAAGCCGGAACAACCGCCGCATCACCTGCGGGTCCGAAGACCCGTAGCGACGCGGCTGGGTGATGGCGACATCGACCACTTCGGCGAAGCTGGGCCGGTGCAATACGACCCGCACTTGGTCGTCGTCGTCGCGGAGCACGACGGGCCCCAGATCGCGGCCGGCGAGCTGGCAGAGGATCGCCGAAATGTGCCCCAGTGCGTGGATCGCTGTCGTCGGGTCGTTGATTCCCGGTGACAGCGCTTTGTTTGCGACATCGGTCAGCTGGCGCAATCCGTAGCCGACATCTTGAGCTGCGGTTCGCTCGTGGCCCACCTTGATCGCCCTGCAGACCGCGCCTCGCAGTCGGTCGAAGGTGTCGTCGTCGATTCCGCCGGATGCCGACCAGGCGACTCCGATCGGAACTCCCTCGATGATGGAGCTGCCCGGATGGCAATCGATGATCAAAAGGGCGTCCGCTTCTATTGCCGCAGAGCGTAACTCGGCATCATCGATCCTGGTCAGGAAGCCCGACGACGGCGCAGTGATCTGGAGCGCGTCGGCCGGAGGCGTAGGCAGCGCCGGCTGCGGGCGAGCTTCCTCGAGTGGGCTCGTCGCACCCAAGACTGTGATACCGGCGTCGTCGTGGACATCGCGCAGCATCGTCTCGACGCGGATCTGGCGCGCGAGGTGGGCCAGGAAAAGCACCAGGCACAGCACGCTGACTATGCCGAGCGCAAAGGCGATCGTGACCGATATTCGCGGTACGAACGCGTTGCCCTCGTTGTCGCTGCGAACTGCGCGCAGCACAGTCAGGGAGTAGGTGAAGGTCGACAGGAAGATCGCCAGCGTCGTTTGGACGAAGACGTCACTCGTGAACGTGCGAAGCAGCCGTGGTGAGAATTGGCCGCTCGCCAGCTGCAGCGTGACCACGGTGAGCGAGAACGTCAGTGAAGTGACCGTGATGAGCGAACTGGCGATCGCGTCGAGCAGGGTCTGGGCGGCACCGGCGTCGCCGCCGAAGAACAGCGTGATCGACCAGCCCGGCAAGCTTTCGTCCACGTAGGCGTCCAGGTGCGGAAGTGCTATTCCTGCCACCACTGCCAGCACCACGCCGAGCACCGGCAGTGGCCACAACTGGGTCCGCACCTTCTCCCGTGCGGCCGCAAGAGCTGGGTTCATCCGGTGGCCGTATCGGTATCGCCCGTAGGGTTTCGGTGCAGTGCCCGCTGAGCGCGGTATCGTCGCGTAGCAGCCATGTCGCCACTCACGGAAACACCACGCGACCTGCTTGTCAATCACCAGCGCCGCGCGGCAGGGTTGGGGCCGGCGCGCGCCGGGAAGCCTTCTCGGCAGTCGCACCGCCGGCGACGCGAACGATGAACCTGGGAGTCTGACGTGGCGCTTGTTCTGGCATTCGGCCTGGTATTGCTGATCAGCGTCTCCTTGTCGGGTGTCGCCGCCAGAACGGTGCTTTCGACCGCGCTGATGTTTCTGGTTGCCGGCACACTGATCGGACCCGGGGGTTTCGGGATCGTCGAGATCGGATCGGATGACCCGATCGTCTCGCTGCTCGCCGACGTCGCGTTGTTCACCGTGCTGTTCACCGATGGCCAACGTGCCAATATGTCTGCGTTGAAGCAGAACTGGACCCTGTCCGGTCGGGCGTTGGGTCTCGGGATGCCACTGACGATGGTGGGTATCGCCGTTCCGGCGCACTTCCTCGCGGGCCTGGACTGGCCGACGGCGTTCTTGATCGGCGCGATCTTGTCTCCGACCGATCCAGTGTTCGCCGCTGCCTTGGTCGGCCGAGCCGACGTGCCGCTGCGGCTGCGCCGCCTGCTCAATGTCGAGTCCGGTCTCAATGACGGTCTCGCCCTGCCATTTGTACTGATCTTCCTCGCCACCGCCCAGCACGAGCATTCCGATCTGGGCGAGGTCATCGCCGAGTTGCTGCTCGGCCTCCTACTCGGCGGCGCGGTCGCGGCGATGGTGACGTTGGCGTGGCGAACGAAGATTCTCACCGCCGAGCCACGCCTGCAGGCGTTGGGGCCGATGGCCGTCGCGATCGTGGTGTACGCGGCCTGCCACCTCACGCACGCCAACCCCTATCTGGCGGCGTTCGCCGCGGGTTCGACGCTGGCGACTCTGGATTGCACCGCAGCGGAGCGCTTCGAGCCTTTCGGCGAATTGCTGTCGGAACTGACCAAATTCGCCGCCCTTCTGGTTTTCGGGGCGCTGATCACGCCAGAGCGGTTGTCCCATCTCGGTTGGCAGGAGTGGCTGTTCGCCGCGGTGGCCATAGTCCTGGTGCGTCCGGCGGCGATGCTGTTGTCACTGTGGCGCACCTCCCTGCCGCGAAGCGAGCTGTACACCGCCGCCTGGTTCGGGCCCAAGGGGTTCGCCTCGGTGGTCTACGGGTTGTTGGCGTTGCAGTCGGGGATCGCCGAGCACCAGCTGGTCTTCGACTTGGTCGCGGTCACCATTGCATTGTCGATCGTGCTGCATTCGTCGACCGATGTGCCGGTTGCCCGGATGTTGCGGATCGAACCGCCGGACAACCTGCCGACGGGACAACCTGACGTCGACGAGTCGGAGGAGCGAACGTCATCCTGAGTGGGCCGCACGTTGGCCCTTCAAGGCAGCGCCCGCACTCTTCTCAGGTGAGCAGGGCAATCGACGGTCGGGGCCCGACCAGGGCGGTGGCAAGCATCGGCTGGAATTCGGTGGTCACCGGCGCCGGGGCGGATCCGCCGATCACGACCGCGCTGGTGGGTCCGGCCGGGGTGGGCAGGTCGAGCGTCTGCCCCGGCGCGCCGTAGATGCCCGAGCAGTCAGCACCTTCGCAGGCTCCGGTGGACGCATCGATCCGGCCTGCGAACATGTCGTCCACCCAGCCGGTGATGAGGGTTTGGGAGGCTGCCTTGTTCGGTGCCGTCGAAAACCCGTAGAACAGGTATGACAGCAGCTGGATGACCGGGCTCCCGCCCTGCATGGCGTCCAGGTGTTGACCGTCGGCCAGCACCACGCCGTTGAACATGTCGGGCCGGTGCTCGATCAGCGCCGCGTCGACCCTGCGGAACTCCTTGGGCGCACCGAGTTCCATAACCGGGACGTAGGTGCCGAGCCCGTCGAGTTTGTCCAGCGCATCCGGCAGCACAGTCTCCGGCGGTGCGCCGTCGAGCAGTACCACGCCGGCCAGATGGTTTTCTGCCCCGGTCGATTTGATCGCGTCGGCGTAGTAGCCCGCGGCTCCGGCCACCACGCCTGCACCCAGAGAATGCCCGACCAGGACGAACGTCTCCGGTAGGGGAACGTCGGCACCGTACCTCGCGGCGTATCCGGCTGCCTGCGCGCTGGCCGTCAATGCCTCGCGCTCACCGAGGAACAGCTCGGCGGTGGCGCGATAGACCTGGTCATCGCCCAACCAGAACCCGTCGCGGACAAAACGATTCGACGAATAGGTCGGCACCACCACGACGCTGTTGGTGCGCTCGGCCAGGTTCGCCGCGGTGTAGCTGTACATCGCACTCACGCCCAGGAACCCGTGCTGCAGCAGGATGATCCGCTCCGGCGGTTCGTCGCCCTCCGGGTAATACCAGTTGGCCGGTACGTTGCGGCCCTCGGTGATCTCCAACGACGAGCTTCGCACCGTGACGTTGCTGCCGGCAGGTACGACGGGCGGACCCGCGATGGCCGTGACGGCCACGCCGACGAAGTCGAAGACGAATGATTGGATCTGCTCCGGCAGTGACAGCGCCGGTGCTGCGGTGGCCGACACCGGTGTGGTGGGCGCCGCCAGCTGCGGGTCAGGCGCGGACTGGGAGGCCGCGGCGCGCTTGAAGATGCGGCGCTGGAGCGGCGACGCGGCTTGCTGCTCGTCGGATTCGACGGCCGCGGAACCGGTTTCGGTGGCCTCGACCTCGGGGGCGGTCGCGGCAGCGCTGACGGTCTCCGCCGCGATCTCGGGCTCCGCCTCACCGACAGGTTTCACAGGCCTGGCGGGCGCAGTGCCGGCTTCGGCCTTCGAGATGGAACTGGCGAGCGCGTTTTTCCGTTGCGCGGTGCGGGTTTCGCGTCCCCGGTCGCCAGGTTCGGTTGCCCGGCCGGGCCGCGACATCTGGGATACCGTGGCCGGCTTCGTCGCCTTCTTACCTTTCACGTCTTGATCGGCGGCAGTTGACTGGCTTGAATGGCGTATCCGGTGGGGGCTGCGACGTGGACCGGCCCGGTTCGCCTTGTTCGAAGGGCCTGCACTGGAAGCGGACTCGGATGCCTTCGCGCCGTCTGAATTCGATGCGGTGTCAGCATGCGCAACATCGGCTCCGGCGACCATTGCGGCAGAAACACCCGCCGCGACCGCGCCCGCCCCGAGCCAAACCGAAAGTCGCGCCACTGTGTCTCCTGCCTCGAGAAGCGTCGATTCTCGAACGTCAATTTAAGACATGCACGTGCCGCGGTAGACAGTTTTCGCAATCTGCCCACGGTTGGGCGGAAAGACGCTCACTTTCCCAGCATCAGGTCCAGAAACCGCTCGTAACGGTCGGCGTCGGTGAGAGCGGCGGCGGAATCCATGAGGTGCAGCACTCCGATTCCCGTGGCGAAGGTGGCCTGGCCGCGCAGAGCCGCGTCCTCGGGGCTGAACCCGTAGTCGAGGTAGGCCTTGGTGACGGCGACCAGCACCCGGTGATCGGCTGCCCGCACGTTGGCCGCGGCGATGTCGTCGGTGCGCGCCCATTCCCGCATCGCACGTTCCAACGTCCAGTGCCGCGGGCTCAGCAGCTGCTTCATCATCTGTGACAGCCGTTCGCGCGGCGGCAGATCCTCGAGTTCGGCCAGTGCGCGACGGTCCTGCTCCAGGAAAACGTTCCACGACGCCACCAGGGCGGCGCGGTAGCCCTTCATGTCGGTGAAGTGCCAGTAGAAGCTGCCCCGGGTGGCGCCGATCTGCTCGCAGAGGCGCTCGATCTTCAGCGCCCGCACCCCGTCTGAGGCGAGCAGGGTGTACCCGGCCTGGACCCAGTCGTCGGCGGTCAAGTTGCCTGGCGTGCCCTTGCGTTCGCCTGCCATTCGAACAGGGTAAGACGCGCGTGCCCTACCCCGCGGTCGGCAGGTGCATCCCGAAGGGCACCGCGCTGATCAGGGTGACCGGCACGGCCTGGCCGCTGGGTACCGGGCAGTGGCGCTGCTCGCCCGGGCGTGCGCCGACGATGGCCTCGCCCAGAGGTGAGTTCACCGAGTAGACCTCGAGGTCGCCGTATTCGGCACCGCGGATGCCCAGTAGGAACGTCTCGATCTCGTCGGTCTGGTCGTAGCGCACGGTCAGCACCATGCCCGGCTCGGCCACCCCGTCGTCGGGCGGATCCTCACCGACGACGGCGTTGAGCAGCAGGTCGTGGATCTGCTGGATGCGGGTCTGGCGAGCCCGCTGGACGGCCACCTCGTTTTCGTCGGAATCCGAGGCGGCTTCGGTGGAGATGAGCTCGCGCAGCGTCGACAGCTCGGTCTGGAGCCGCTCGTATGCCTGTGGCGATAACCAAACGCGTTGGCTGACAGTCATTGTCGTTTCCTTCCGATGATGCGCCAGATGCCGTCAGGGGCGGGTGTGATGCGCCGCCCCTGACGGCTTGTCGGCCCGTCAGGGCGATGTCGTGGATCCTCAGCGCAGCGGGTTGAACTCCCGCAGCGTCTCGGGTTGCTTTCCGGTGGTGATGTATTCGGCCAGAAGTCGCCCGGTGACCGGGCCGTGGGCCAGACCCCACATGCCGTGGCCGCCCGCCACGTAAATGCCTTGTGCCACTTCACCGATCAGGGGCCGGCCGTCCGGGGTGACCGGGCGCGGGCCGACCCACACATCGGTACGGTCGTCCCAATCCACGCCGTCGAGCAGCGGGGCCGCGGAAGCGATGATCGCCTCGACACGAGCCGGCTGCGGCGGATCGTCGGGGGGGCGGAACTCCATGGTTCCGGCCACCCGCAGCCCGCCTTGGTACGGCGTGCAGGCGACGCGGGCGTCGGGCAGATAGATCGGCCCGAGCAGCGGGCGCCGCACCGGCACGGTGAAGGAATAGCCGCGTCCGGCCTGCACCGGCGTGCGAACCCACGGCTTGGCCAGTTTCGACAGCCACGCCCCGGTGGCGATCACCGCGGTATCGGCGTTCAGGGAACCCGTGGCGAGGTCCACGGTGACAGCGGCGCCCCGGGACCGAATGTCGGTCACCTCGCCGATGACCAAATCCGCACCCCGGGCGACCACGGCGTCGCCGAGCGCCTGCACGAACCGGCCCGGGTCCACGAACCGCTGACCCTCCACGCTGATGCCCGCGGTGATGGCCGCCGACGCCAGCGGCACGTGCTCACGCAGCGTCTCACCGGACAGGCCCGTCACCGTCACGGTCTGACCGACGGCGGCCATCCGGCGCAGTTCGGTCATCAGGTGTTCGGCCTGCTGCTGGGTTTGGAACAGCGCCGTGATCGGTCCGTCGGTGGTGGGCACCGCAACCCCGTTGGCGGTGAGTACGTCGTAGGCCTCGAGGCACTCCTCGTTGAGTGGCACGTTGGCCTTGGCGGCCCTCGTCCATGTCGAGAGCCGGCAGTTCAGTGCGAACCGGGCCAGGAATGCCAACAGGCGCGGCCCCGAGGTCATCGGGATGTGTAGGGGCGCGGCCGGGTCGAAGAGTGACCGCAAGCCGTACCGCAGCACTGCCGGGTCGTTGAGCGGGATGGTCAGCGTCGGCGAAACCCAGCCGGCGTTGCCCCACGATGCGCCCGCCGCCACTCCTCGGCGGTCGACCACGGTGACCTCGACCCCGCGCTCTTGGAGAAACCATGCCGTGGACAGGCCGACGATGCCTGCACCCACGACCACCGCTGACCGCGGCCCGCCGTCAATGCGCTCGACACCATCCATGTCTCCCATGGTGAGTCCGGTCAGACGCCCGGTGTTTGAAGGATCTCGACAATACGAAGGGGTGTGATTGTCGGCTTACGACAACTCTTCGGTGGCGGCCAGTTCGATCATCATCGCCAGCCGCTTGCGGGCATCGGCCAGGTCGAGCTGGGTCAGCTCGACCATCTTGCGCAGCCGGTATCGCACGGTGTTCTCGTGGACGCCGAGCGCACGCCCGGCCCCGGCCAGATCGCCCTGGGCCTCCAACCAGGCGCGCAGAGTTGCCGCGTACCGCGTGCCGTTGGCCTGGTCGTGGGCCCGCAACTCGGCGACCGGGCCACGCTGTGGGGCACGGCCGGAGCGGGCCGCAATCCGGAGCCGTTGCAGCAGGATCTCGTCCCACGCCTCGTCGTACACCGGGGCTGGGCCCTCCCGCCGTACCTCGTGCAGCGCCAGGCATTCGTCGGCCTCACGGCGGGCCAGCGCCAGTTCGGCGGCGGCGGCCGGACCACTGATCCCGGCCAGTACGGCCACGTGTTCGGGCAGCGCGGCACGTAGTCCCGTCACCCAGCTGCCGGCGGCCTCGGCCTCGGCGCCGGGCAGCACGGTGTAGACGGTGTTTCCGGTCAGGGCGCTGCGTCCGGGACGGGACCAGCCGAATCCGGCGGTCGCCCGCTCGAACGCCAGCAGCAGCGCGGCGTGCCGCTCGTCGGTGGTCTGGGCCCGCAATGCGATAACTCGCAGCGGCGTCTGGGGAAGGCCGAGCCGGCTTGCCGCTGTGGTGGCGTCGGCGGCGCCCTCGAGCAGGCGGATGACGAGTTCGGATTCCACCTGGCGTTCCAGATCGGCGCTGGCCCGTGAGCGCAGCAGGTGCAGCGCGACCATGCGGGCACCGTCGGCCAGCGCGGCCCGGCGGGCGTCGGGCAACGGATCGGCGCACGTCACCCAGATCGAACCGAGCAGCTCGCGACCGGCTCGGGCGGCCACGACCATCCGCCCGGTCAGGCCGCGCTCGTCGTCGCCTTCGACGAACACCGGCTCGTCCGACTCGGCCAGATGCCGAAATACCCCGCGGGCTTCGAACAGGGCGCGGAGCCGTTCCGGCGCGCCGCGGCTCAGGATCGTCTCGACGCGAGCCGGGTCGGCGTGCTGTTGCAGGCGCGAATACGCCAAGACGGCGCTGCGCCGGTCCTCGATGGTGACCGAGCCGCCCACCGCGTCGGCCAGGCTGTCGGCCAACGCGAACAAATCGGTCGGGCCGCGCCCGGATTCGGTCTCCCGGCCCTCCAGCACCACGCCGTAGACCACGGCCGCCAGCTCACTCCAGGAGACTTCGGGGTCGACCGTCATCACTGCGATGCCGTCGTCGGCCGCCGGCCCGTCATCGGGACCGCGCACCAGCACCACCACGGCGCGCGCCGCCGCGGCCCACCGCACTGCCTCGGCCAACGATCGGGCCCCGACCGCCAACAGGACGTCGCCGATCACCTGACCGGGTTCGTGCATGACGACGCTGCGCAACTCGGTCGATCGCGGCACCGGCCGGGATCCCTGGGCTGGGGCCCGCAGCCGCACACCGTAGCCGCCCAGAACATTGATCAGGCGGTCTAGCGTGACCACGGACTACGGCCCGGCGGCCAGCGTCGCCTTGCCGATGCGCTGCTGGCCGGCCTGGTCCAGCCAGGTCAGGCCGACGACGTCACCGGGGTAATGCCGATCCAGCACCAGCGTCAGGGTGCGTGCCGAATCCAGCGGGGTGCCCTCGATCGTGGTGAGCAGATCGCCGGGTGCCAGGCCGGCGGCTTCGGCCGGTCCGCCGGGAATGACGTCTTGGACGATCACGCCGCGGCTCTGGCGCTGCGCGGTGCGCACTCCGACGCCGAGCATCGTCGGCGGTCCGATATGGACCGTCGGTGACGGGGTGCGGGCACGGATCTGACCGGCGATGCCCATCGCATCGTTGATCGGGATTGCGAATCCCTTGCCGCCGGGACCCATCCGGAAGTTCACCGAGGCGGCCGTCGTCATGCCGACGACTTGGCCTGCATCGTTGACCACGGGGCCGCCGGAATCGCCGGCGCGCACCGGTGCGGCGAACTCGAACAGTCCGTTGATCTCATCGCTGGTGCCCGTCAGCTCGTCCTCGGCGTTGACGGTCCGGTTGAACGCGCTGACCGTGCCGATCTCGCGGGTCAGCGGTGCACCGCTGCCCGCGGCGTTGCCGAGTGCGATCACGGGTTGTCCCGGTGCCAGCGCCCGCGAATCGCCGATCGGTGCCGGTACCAGGCCTGCGGCGCCGTGCAGTTGCAGCACCGCGATGTCGCTCTGGCGGTCGTAGCCGACCAGGTCCGCGGCGAAGCTCTGGCCGCCGACGGTGGCGCTGATCGAGTTGGCCCCTTGCACGACGTGGTAGTTGGTCAGCACCTCACCGCCGGGCGACAGCACGATGCCGGTGCCGATGCCGTACGCCTGCTGGTAGTCGACCCGGGTGTCGATGCGCGCCACCGATGGTTCGATCTGGAGGGCCACCGCCTCCGGGTCGCCGGGCGCGGCCGCGGCAGGCGCGGACGGGACGACGACAGCAGCGGCGGCGGTCAATGCCGCCGCGAGAATCACTTTGAACGGTCGCGAGCCCACTTTGCTCATATACCCATCTTGGCTGGGCAAGAACCCGATGTCGACGCGGTCGCCGTTGCGTCAGTCTTCGGTGGCGACTTCGCCGCGCGAGCGCCAGCCCCGCCGCTTGGTGCCGCTCTTGCTGGACGGTCGGCGGTTGCGCAGTGAGGTGCCCGCCGCTTTCTCGTCTTTCTCGGCCTCTGCTTCTTCGGGCTGTTCGGCCTCGTCAGCCTCTTCGGCCTGGTCGGCCTCTTCGACGTCGGCCTCGGAGGTCTCCTCGGCTTCTTCAGCGTCGCCTTCGGCGGCGTCGACATCGGCCTCGGTGGTTTCTGCCACGGCCTCTTCGTCGGATTCTTCCGCTTCGGCGGGCTCTTCTGTGGCCTCTTCCGCGGCAGCCTTCTTGCGCCCGCGGCGGCGCTCGGCCTTCTCTCGGGGCTTGACCGGCTTGGGCGGTGGGGGCGGCAGTTCGGCGATGAAGGCCAGGTAGAAGGCGAAAATGCCGAGCAGGGCGATCGCGGCGGCTGCGCCGTAGATCCCGAACAGCCACGGCCCGACGCTGTCCAACGACAACCAGATCTCCGAGATCGCGGTGCCGACGATCAGCACCGCCGCCACCACGTGCAGCGAGATCGAGGCCGTCCGCAGCCGCAGTGCCAGCTCCGGCGTGGACAGCTCGGGACGCTTGGTCCGCTGCAGGGTGAGCACCACCGGCAGGGCCGCGAGGCCGATCAGCACACCGGTGACGATGCGCAGGACCAAGCCCAGCGTCTGTGGGGTGTCGCCCATGAGTTCGGGCCATCTGGGGAGGACGAAAAAGAAGTAGAGGCCGGCGGCCACGATCGAAAACGACACGTGCCAGATCACCGCGACGGTGCGGCCCATACTCCTCCTCGGGTACTGAAATTGGGCCGGGGTGCGAACCGCTGATCAGGGTTGATTCAGCAGGTCGCACCCCCGGACCCGAGCGCGGAGGATAGGGGATTTGAACCCCTGAGGGCTGTTAACCCAACCCGCGTTCCAGGCGAGCGCCATAGGCCACTAGGCGAATCCTCCGTCGGCAATCCTAACCGACGCCCGAACCAGTCCCGAAACGCCGGGGATACAGCCGGGTATTACACTCGCTGTGGACCCCGCGCGGCGTCCATCCTGTGAACTCCCCCAGGGCCGGAAGGCAGCAAGGGTCAACGGGCTCTGGCGGGTGCGCGGGGTCCCCTTACGTTCCAGCACATTCAGCTTCCGTGAAAGGCGCGCGGTGTCGTTCCAGTCTCTCGGCCGCGACGATCTGCTCGCGCAGCACGAAGTCCAACAGCGCAACTATGCGGAGTTGCAGGCCAAGAAGCTGAGCCTGGATCTGACCCGCGGCAAGCCGGCTCCCGAGCAGTTGGATCTGTCCAACCCGCTGTTGTCGCTGCCCGGCTCGGATCCGAACGCTTTTCGGGACCGCGAGGGCACCGACACCCGTAACTACGGGGGCCTGCACGGGCTACCCGAGCTGCGGGAGATCTTCGGTGAGCTGCTCGGCATCCCGGTGCAGAACCTCATCGCCGGCAACAACGCGAGCCTGGAGATGATGCACGACGTCATCGTGTTCTCGCTGTTGCACGGGGGGGTGGACTCGGCGCGGCCCTGGGTGCGGGAAGACAAAGTCAAGTTCCTGTGCCCCGCCCCCGGCTATGACCGCCACTTCGCGATCACCGAGTCCCTGGGAATCGAGATGATCGCGGTACCGATGCGCGAGGACGGGCCCGACGTCGACCTGATCGAGGAGCTCGTCGCGGCCGACCCGGCGATCAAGGGCATGTGGTGCGTTCCGGTGTACGGCAACCCGACCGGGGTCACCTATTCCTGGGAAGTCGTCCGGCGTCTCGTTCAAATGCGCACGGCGGCAAACGATTTCCGGTTGATGTGGGACAACGCCTACGCGGTCCACACTCTCACCGACGAGTTCATCCGCCAGGTCGACGTGCTGGGCCTGGCCGAGGCGGCCGGTAACCCGAACCGTCCGCTGGTGTTCGCATCGACCTCGAAGATCACCTTCGCCGGTGCCGGGGTGAGCTTCCTGGGCGGGTCCCTGGGCAACATCGCCTGGTACCTGCAGCACGCGGGCAAGAAGACGATCGGCCCGGACAAGGTCAACCAGTTGCGGCACAGTCGGTTCTTCGGCGACGCCGACGGTGTGCGGCTGCAGATGCAGCGGCACCGGCAGTTGATCGCCCCCAAGTTCGCCCTGGTCGCCGATATTCTCGAGGACCGGCTGGGGGAGTCCAAGATCGCGTCGTGGACCGACCCCAAGGGCGGCTACTTCGTCAGCCTCGACGTGTGGCCAGGCACGGCCAAGCGCACTGTCGCCCTGGCCAAGGACGCCGGGATCGCGGTCACCGAGGCCGGTTCGGCCTTCCCGTACCGCAAGGATCCCGAGGACAAGAACATTCGCATCGCGCCGACGTTCCCGTCGCTGTCCGATGTGCGCGAGGCGATCGACGGCCTCGCCACCTGCGCTCTGCTGGCGGCGACCGAGCAGCTTTTGCGTTGACTTTGAGCTGACGCTGAATTTGTGCGGGTGGCGGTGTGCGTGGTTTCAAAGTCAACAGCCAAGTTCCAGCGGGGGACCGGCCAGCGGCGGCCGACGCGGCGTGATCCCGAGCCCTGGCCGCCAAAGTCGATCCCATTCGCGCCCCACCCGGGAGATGATGGCGGGCCGTCGCTGTCCCGCGGCCACTCTCACGTGGGTCCAGCCGACCTGCGTGATGTAGTCGGCACGCGCGATGTCATAGGCGAGCTGATCGGTGTGCTGAACACCCTCGTATTCGACCGCCAGCATCAGTTCCTCCCAACCCATGTCGAGGAAGTACCTCGGGTAGCCGTCCGGCCCGAGCACCGGTATCTGTGTCTGCGGCCGCGGGAAACCCGCGTCGATGAGCATCAGCCGCAGCCAGGTTTCTTTCGGGGACTGGCCGCCGGGGTCGAATAGATCCAGCGCCCATTCGAGTTGCCGCAGGCCACGGGCGTGGCGGTGGTGCGCGGCGAGCGTCAGCACCTCGTCCGCCTCTAGCCCGGTGGCTCGAGCAAGTGCGTCGAGGCGCGCGACGGCCTGACCGATCAACCCGCGGCGCCCAAGGTCAAAAGCCGTGCGCTCGATGCTCGTGACCGTAAGACCATCGATGCACGTGACCTCTCGGTCGTAGATCAGGTCCTGTCGCGTGATCACCCGCGCGGGTGGCTTGGTCTTGGCGCTGATCAACTCGATCGGAACGTCGTCGGCCACCCACTTCGCGCCATGGAGTGCCGATGCGGCGGTTCCCGCGATCACCGCGTTTCGGCCCGACCACAACCACGCCGCCGTCGTGCGTTGGCGCAGCGACACAGCAGTTCGCTTGCCCACGTAGATGTTCGGCAGGATTGTGCGGTGGTAGCGGTTGAGCTGGTAGCGGTTGACGAGGCCGGCCGCCAGGGCTTCGGTGCCGATGAAGGGCTCACTCATTCGGCGAGAGTCGCCAGTCGCAGCGACAAAGATGGGTCCGGGCCGGTCTCGGCGTCGCCACCTGTGGATGAATCGCGCTCTGTGCAGAACACTGCGTTGACTTTGAGCTGACGCTGAATTTGTGCGGGTACCGGTGTGCGTGGTTTCAAAGTCAATGGGCACCGGCGCGTCGTCAGATGCAGTCGGTAGCCTTCTTCCGTGGCTCTCTACCGTAAATACCGGCCGGCAACCTTCGCGGAAGTCGTTGGCCAGGAACATGTCACCGAGCCGCTATCGACTGCGCTGACCGCGGGCCGGATCAACCACGCCTACCTGTTCTCCGGGCCGCGCGGCTGCGGTAAGACGTCCTCGGCGCGCATCCTGGCCCGCTCGCTCAACTGTGAGCAGGGGCCCACGCCGACACCGTGCGGAGTGTGCGATTCGTGTGTCGCGCTGGCCCCGAACGGCCCCGGCAACGTCGACGTCGTGGAACTCGACGCGGCCAGCCACGGCGGTGTGGACGACACCCGTGAATTGCGAGACCGGGCGTTCTACGCGCCGGCCCAGTCGCGGTACCGCATCTTCATCGTCGACGAAGCACACATGGTCACCACGGCCGGTTTCAATGCGCTCCTCAAGATCGTCGAGGAGCCGCCCGAGCACCTGATCTTCGTGTTCGCCACCACCGAACCGGAAAAGGTGCTGCCGACCATCCGGTCGCGCACCCACCACTATCCGTTCCGGCTGCTGGCCCCGCGCACCATGCGCCCGCTGCTCGAGCGCATCTGCGCCGAGGAGACCGTCCACGTCGATGACGCGGTGTACCCGCTGGTCATCCGGGCCGGCGGTGGTTCGCCCCGTGACACGCTCTCGGTGCTTGACCAGCTGCTGGCCGGCTCGGAGCAGGGCGACGGCGGCAATCACATCACCTATCAGCGGGCGCTGGCCCTGCTCGGTGCCACCGACATGGCGCTCATCGACGACGCGGTCGAGGCATTGGCAGCCGGGGACGCGGCCGCATTGTTCGGCGCGGTCGAGGCAGTGATCGACGCCGGTCACGATCCGCGACGGTTCGCCACCGACCTGCTGGAGCGCTTCCGCGATCTGATCGTGCTGCAGGCCGTGCCCGATGCGGTCACCCGCGGTGTCGTCGACGCACCGGCCGATGTGCTGGAGAGGATGCGGGAACAGGCCGCCAAGTTGGGTGCGGGCACGCTGACCCGCTATGCCGAGGTGGTACATGCCGGGCTCGGCGAGATGCGAGGGGCGACCGCGCCGCGGCTGTTGCTGGAGGTGGTCTGCGCGCGGCTGTTGCTGCCCTCGGCGCATGACACCGAGTCAGCGCTGCTGCAGCGCATCGAACGCATCGAGACCAGGCTGGACCTGTCGATCCCGGCCGGGGAGGCCGCGGCGTCGACGGCCGCCCGTCCTGCCGCCGAGCCGGCCAAGACGTTCGTGCGGCGCAGCCAGGCTGCTCCGGCCGCAGCGGAGGCCCCTGCCCCGGCACCTGCGCCTACGCCGCCACCTGCTCCCGAACCACAGACTGCGCCGGTGACCGCACCCGAGCCCGTCGCCGCACCCGAGCCGGTGGCCGCACCCGAGCCGGTGGCCACCCCCGAACCGGCGTCCGCCCCGCCACCGCCACCACCGCCACCACCGGCATCCGCTCCGGCAGCCGAGCCGGAGCCGCCGCTCCCGCCGGAGCCTGACTTCGAACCCGAGCCCGAGCCTGCTCAGGAGCCCGAGCCGGCGCGGGCATCGCTGACCCCCGGCGGTGAGCCCAACGCGGCCGCCGTGCGGTCGATGTGGTCGACGGTGCGGGAGAAGGTGCGTGAGCGCAGCCGCACCACCGAGGTCATGCTGTCCGGTGCGATCGTCCGCGCGGTCGAGGACAAAACGCTTGTGCTGTCCCATGATTCGCCACCGTTGGCCAAGCGGCTGACAGAGTCGCGCAATGCCGACGTGATCCGGGAAGCGTTGAAGGATGCGCTCGGGGTGGATTGGCAGATCCGGTGTGAGGTCGGCACGGCAGAGGCCGCCCCACCGCCCCCGCCGAAGGCCGCGAAGCCGCCGCCACGGGTACCCGCCCGCCCTGGCCGCGTCATTCCCGAGCCTGAACCGGAACCTCCTGCTCCGGAGCCGCCCTCGTCGCCGGAACAGGAAGAGGCAGAGATGCTCGCCGAGGCTTCGCAGAGCGAGGCCGGGCCGCGTCGTGACCCCGAAGAGGTCGCCCTGGAACTGCTGCAGAACGAACTGGGCGCGCGCAAGATCGACAGCTGAATGCGGCGGATTACTGCTTGATACTGACCGTAATCCGCCGCGTGAGCGCCACTGCTTCGCGGCTCTAGGGCGTCCACCACGGCCGCAGCGGCAGACCGCCGTCTTTGCCCTGTTCATCGAGCTTGACGGCCAGAACCTGGTGCAGCTGAATCACATTCGTCTCGAAACCGAGCCGGGATCCGGCCATGTACAGGCCCCACACCTTCGCCGTCGGCAACCCGACCTCGGCCACGGCCTCGTCCCAGTGCTCGACGAGGTTGGCGCACCAATCACGCAGCGTCATCGCATAGTGGTTGCGCAGGTTCTCCTCGTGCATGACCTCCAGGCCGACGTCCTGGATCTCGGTGATGATGCGTCCCGATCCGGTCAGCTCCCCGTCGGGGAACACATAACGGTCGATGAATCCACCCGCGGCCGCGCCGGTTCGATTGTCGTGGCGGGTGATGCAGTGGTTGAGCAGCAGCGCGCCGGGACGCATCTTCGACTTGAGGAAACCGAAGTACGAGGGGTAGTTGTGCACCCCGATGTGCTCGGTCAGCCCGATCGAGGACACCGCGTCGAACCCGTCTTCGACGATGTCGCGATAGTCGCCGTGGCGCACCTCGGCCAGGTCGCTGAGGCCTTCCTTGGCGATGGCGTCTCGCGCCCAGCGGGCCTGCTCGGCCGACAGCGTCACCCCGAGCGCATTGACGCCGTGGCGGGCGGCGTAACGCACCATGCCGCCCCAGCCACAGCCGACGTCGAGCAACCGGTCGCCCGGTTGCAGCCGCAGCTTCTCGAACACCAGCCGGTACTTGTTGTCCTGCGCGGTTTCCAGACTGGCATCCGCGTCCGGGTAGCACGCGCAGGTATAGGTCATCGACGGCCCGAGCACCCATTCGTAGAAGGTGTTGGACACGTCGTAGTGATGGTGGATCGCGTCGGCGTCGCGAGACTTGCTGTGCCGCAGGCCCTCCATCATCCGGCGCCACCGCGGCAGCGCCTCCTGGGGTGGCGGCGCGATCGGCCGGAGATGCTCGATGCCGATGGAGCGGACGATGTTGGCCAGCACCCGGGCCGGCGGACGCTTGAACGCCATCTTCTCGGCCAGCGCGCACAACAGCAGGTACGGATCGCCCGGATGTACTCCGAGCGGTTCCAGGTCGCCGGACACGTAGGCGCGGGCCAGTCCCAGATCCCCGGGAGCGGTCGCCAGAAAGGTGGTGCCGCGCGGGGTCTTGAGGTCCAGTCCGAGTGTGGCGCCGCTGGGGCCGGCGGAGCTGCCGTCGTAGGCGGTGAATCTCAGTGGCTGCGAGCCCGAAGTGAAGATCTCAAGGATCTCGGAAAGGGTCAGCTTGTGATCGGTCGCGGGCGTCGAGTGCTCTTTGAAGGTGGTCATCGCTGTTCTCCGTTCATCGGCGCAAGACGGCTTTCGAGTACAGATCAAACAGGCGCGAATCGGGGTCGTAGGACTTCTTGACGGTCTTGTACGTCTCACCGCCGTAGAGCTCGTCGAAATCCTCACGCGGGTAGTAGGAATCGGAATACAGGGACTTGTGCCCGTCGAGTTCGCCGACCTTGGCCTCGATCAGCTTGTTGGTGTGCCCTTCGACCGGGCCGACGGGCACCGACGACCAGAACCCGATGTTGACGTAGGTGTGGTTGGAGCGGAGGGGGTAGAGGGGCCAGCCTCCCGACAAGCCTGCGTCGTGGTGACGATTCTCCCTCAACCGCAGCGGGCACAGCCAGATCGGTTCGATCGGAACGTTCTCCAGGAACCAGTCCAGGAACTGCGCGCACCGTTGGATGGGCACCTCGACGTCCTGCACCACGCGCTCGCGGGGCGGGCGCCCGTTGCGCTTTTCGATCCGGTCGGCGATGTTGAATCTCTGGTCGTAGCCGACGAGTTTCCAGTAGAAGCTGCTGCGGCGCAGCCGGCGCGGCCAGAACCGCCGGATGGTGGGGTTCTGCGCCCCGAATGCCCGCGAACACCAGAACCAGTCGGTGTCCCAGCGCCACAGGTAGTCGTGAATCGTCAGCCGGTCGTGCTTCTCTCCGTCAGCGTGCTGGATCGAGCGGTAGTAGATGTCCTGGCCGGTGTAATCGCTGACCGGGCCCGGGGTCGTCGTCTTGAAACCGACGCACAGGTAGCTCTCGTCGGCGCTGAACACCACGCCGTCGAGGTAATCGACCGGCGTGCCGTCGAGCCCGCCGGTCTCGATGATGCGGTCCATCGCCGCGACGAGATCGGCCAACGAGTGAAAACGCAGGTGCCGCAATGCGACAAAGGGGGTGACGGGCTCCAACTCGATCCGCAGCCGGGTCGAATAACCGAGCGTGCCATAGGAATTGGGGAAAGTTCGATACAGGTCGGCATGCTGCTCGGGCGATGCGGTGACGATTTCACCTGCCCCGGTGAGAATGTCCATCTCCAGCACTGATTCGTGTGGCAGGCCGTTACGGAACGAGGTGGATTCGATGCCGAGCCCGGTGACGGCTCCGCCCAAGGTAATGGTCTTGAGCTGCGGCACCACCAGGGGCGCCAACGCGTGCGGAAGCGTCGCGGCGACCAGATCCTCATAGGTGCACATGCCCGCAACGTCGGCGGTGCGGGCTTCGGCGTCGACCGCGATCACATTGGTCAGCCCCGAGACGTCCAGACCTTTGACATCGCTGCGATCTCGCGCACGAAACAGGTTCGACGTGGGCTTGGCAAGCCGCACCGTCGAATTGGGCGGTATGGCGCGGTAACTGTCTAGGAGGCGCCGTACGCCCGCAGCGTGGACAGCTTGTGCGTCAGTCGCAGCAACAGACACACATATACGCTAGTCGGAGGTTGCCGACGATGCGACCGTAGACACGAGTTGAAGGAGTTTGAGTAATGGGACAGGTCAGTGCGGTCAGCACGGTTCTGATCAACGCCGAGCCGGCCGCTGTGTTCGCCGCGATCGCGGACTACCAGACCGTGCGCCCGAAGATCCTCTCCTCGCACTACCGCGATTACCAGGTCCTCGAGGGCGGTCAGGGCGCCGGCACGGTGGCCAGCTGGAAGCTGCAGGCCACCGAGTCCCGTGTGCGTGACGTCAAGGCCTCGGTCGACGTGGCCGGCCACACGGTGATCGAGAAGGACGCGAACTCCAGCCTGGTGACCAACTGGACCGTCGCCCCGGCGGGCACCGGGTCCTCGGTGAACCTCAAGACCAGCTGGACCGGCGCCGGCGGGATCAAGGGCTTCTTCGAGAAGACCTTCGCGCCGCTGGGCCTGCGCAAGATCCAGGGCGAGGTGCTGGACAACCTGAAGAAGGAAGTGGAGGGCGCCTAGCGCCCACCATCGAGGACGGCGAGCTACCGTTGCTGGCCGCCACCCAGGCTGCCCAGGTAGGCGGTGACACCCCGGACGATGGCCTCGGCGTACTTCTGCCGGCCTTCCGGGGCCTTCATCAGCGATGAGTCGACCGGGTTCTTCATGTTGCCGCACTCGACGAGGATCGACGGGAACTGCGCCAGGTTGAGCCCGGCGATGTCCGAGCGGGCGTCCAGACCACCCGAACCGATGTAGGTGGCCGGCGGGATCCCCGAGGCGGAGAGCTGATCGCGCATGGTCTTGGCGAATTGCACCGATGGCCCTGCTTGCACGTTGTTCAGCGGCGGTGACGAATAGAGCACGTGAAACCCGCGGCCGTTGGCCGGCCCGCCGTCGGCGTGGATGGATACGACGGCATTGGGCCGCAGGGCATTGGCCATCGCCGCCCGCTCGTCGACGCACGGGCCCAGGGCGTTGTCGTTGCCGCGCGACATGGCGGTCCGGACGCCCATCCGATTGAGGAGGGCGCGAACTCGCAGGGTGGTGTCCCAGGTGAAGGTGTGCTCGGGGAAACCGTCCGCGGTGGAGGTGCCGCTGGCCTGGCAGTCCTTCGTGCCGCCGCGGCCGGTGGGCACCTGCCGGCTGATCGACGCGTCGTTGGCGCCGTTGTGGCCGGGGTCGAGGAAGACGATCATGCCGGCGATGTTCGAGGGAGCGGCGGTGGCGTGGGGAGCGTCGACGACGGCCGGGACAGCCGCGGCGATGAACACGCTGCTGACCATGGCGGTGCCGACACGCACGCAGGCTGGGACTCGCACGGGCGCCACGCTAGCCCGCACGCCGACTAGGCTGAAAGTCCGAATCGCCGCCGACAGGCGAGAGCAACCAAGTCGAGACCAAGACTTAATCAACACGGCAAGGGGACTACTCATGCAACCCGGAGGCACGCCCGATATGTCCGCCCTGCTGGCGCAGGCGCAACAGGTACAGCAGCAGCTCATGGAGGCGCAGGAGGCGCTGGCCAATTCCGAGGTGCACGGCCAGGCCGGCGGCGGGCTGGTGCAGGTGACGGTGAAGGGCAGCGGTGAGGTGGTCGCGGTGGCGATCGATCCGAAAGTCGTCGATCCCGAGGACGTCGAGACTCTCCAGGACCTCATCGTCGGCGCCCTTGCCGATGCCTCCAACCAGGTGACCACTCTGGCGCAGAGCCGTCTGGGTCCGCTGGCCGGCGGGTTGAGCGGGTTCGGACTTCCGGGGGTCTGAGTGTTTGAAGGCCCGGTTCAGGATCTGATCGACGAGCTCGGCAAGCTCCCCGGGATCGGGCCCAAGAGCGCGCAGCGGATCGCGTTTCACCTGCTGAGCGTCGAGCCGCCGGACATCGATCGGCTGACCGCGGTGCTGGGCCGCATCCGTGACGGCGTCACGTTCTGTGCGGTGTGCGGCAACGTGTCCGACGAGGAACGCTGCCGGATTTGTAAGGACCCCCGCCGGGACGCGTCATTGGTGTGCGTGGTGGAGGAGCCCAAGGATGTGCAGGCGGTCGAGCGCACCCGCGAGTTCCGCGGTCGTTACCACGTGCTGGGCGGTGCGCTGGATCCGTTGTCCGGCGTAGGTCCCGACCAGTTGCGTATCCGGGAGTTGCTCAACCGGATCGGCGAACGTGTCGACGGTGTCGATGTGGCCGAGGTGATCATCGCGACCGACCCCAACACCGAGGGTGAGGCGACCGCCACCTATCTGGTGCGGATGCTTCGCGACATCCCCGGCCTGACCGTCACGCGCATCGCTTCGGGCCTGCCGATGGGCGGTGACCTCGAGTTCGCCGACGAGCTCACCCTGGGCCGGGCGTTGGCCGGCCGCCGCGCCATGGCCTGATACTTTTCGCCTACCTTCCGCCGAAACGGTATTCCAGCAGAAAAAGTACGAGTAGAGGCCTGCTGGATTACAGCCTCGACATGCTGGTCTCGGGCTTGTCGCACCCCCGCGCCAGTATCGGCGCATGGGGGATATATTCGTCGGCACAGAGGCCGTCGCGAACCGCGTCGTCACTCGATACGAGCTGCAACGCTGGTATCGGCCGCTGTACCCGAACGTCCACATCCCTCGAGATTGCGTGCCCTCCTTGCGGGACAGAACGACGGGGGCGTGGCTGTGGTCCCATCGCGAAAGTGTCGTGACGGGCGTGGCGGCCTCCGCATTGCACGGGGCCGAATGGATTGACGCCGACATCCCGATCGAACTCATCTGGGACTGCACGCGTCCGCCGCGTGGTGTGATTGTCCGGAAGGAGCGGATCGCGGACGACGAGATCACTTGCATCGCAGGCATGCCGGTGGCGACACCCGCGCGCACGGCCTTCGACCTTGGGCGGTACCTGCCACGCAAGAAGGCACTCGAGCGGTTGGACGCACTTATGCACGCATGTCCGTTCTCCACAGAGGACGTGCTCATGCTGACCAAGCGGTACCGCGGCGCCCGCGGGGTGGCGAAGCTCAAAGCCGTGCTCCCATTGGTCGACGGCGGCGCGGCGTCACCTCCGGAGACCCGGCTGCGTCTGCTCTACATCGACGCCGGGCTGCCTCGGCCGACCACTCAGATCGCCATTGCCGATGAGTGGGGACGCGTAATTCGCACGGTCGACATGGGTTGGGAAGACTTTCAGGTCGCCTCGGAGTACGACGGTGGTCAGCACCAGACTGATCGTGCGCAATACATCAAGGATCTGAAGGTGTTGCCGAAGCTTCGTCAGCTTGGTTGGGACGTCATGCAGGTGATCAAGGAGGACCGGGAGCATGAGGTCATCCAGCGCGCCTACACCGCATTGAAAGCACGTGGTTGGGGCGGCACGCTTCGCCCCGCAGCCCGCGAAACCGCATTCCAGCATCGAAAGTTCGAGTAGCGACCTGCCGGAATGCGGTTTCGGCGGACGACGGTAGCGTCGAATCATGTCCGACCTTCTCCAGATGGCGCCCTCGCTCTATCGTCTGCGCATCCCCGGCGGCCAAGCCCACCTGCTCAACAGTTATCTCTGGACCGAGCCGGACGGCGTGACGCTGATCGACACCGGATGGGCGGACAGTGCCGAGTTGATTGCCGACGCGCTGACCGAACTGGGTCTGCGGCGCATTCATGTCAAGCGCATCGTGCTCACGCACTTCCACGAAGACCACAGCGGTGCGGCCGCTGAGATCGCGGACTGGTCCGACGTGGAGGTCATCGCCGGCGCGGGCGACGCCGGCTACGTGCGCGGCGAGCCGGGTCCGATACCGCTACTGACCGATTCGGAGCGGACCCTTCGCCCCGACCTAGTTGTAATTCCCACACAGGTTGTGAACGGCGTGGTTAGCGGAAAATAGGTGAGGACCTCCGGTATCGGTGTGGTTACCACACACACCCCGATCACCGAGAGGTCCTCATGTCTCACCGTAATGCGTTCC
>NZ_MLCL01000079.1 GCF_001942625.1 Mycobacterium syngnathidarum | reverse complement strand
CCGCCCAGGTGCTCGCCGAGTGGGGCGACTCCCGTGCAGCCTACGACGGACCCGACGCGGTGGCCGCCCTGGCCGGAGCCACACCAGTGACCAAAGCGTCCGGCAAACAACACGCGGTGCACTTCCGGTGGGCCTGCAACAAACGATTCCGCCGAGCACTGACCACCTTCGCTGACAACAGCCGCCACCAAAGCCCCTGGGCCGCAGACATCTACACCCGAGCTCGCGCCCGCGGACACGACCATCCCCATGCCATACGCATCCTCGCCCGCGCCTGGATCCGGGTGATCTACCGCTGCTGGCACGACCACCGCCCCTACAACCCCAACCTCCACGGCGGAACACAAAGACTCCTGCCGAAAACGGCCTGAGGTTGACTCAGGAAGTGTCATGCGTCGACCCGGCGGTGAGGGCGAGGATTACTCGCAGTTGTGGATCCTGGACGCAGGGTCGACGTCGGTGCGCACTCAGTCAAAGACCGTGGTCCAATCGTCGCGCATACTTGCCACCGTCCAGCCACGGTCCGCGGCGAGCCCCAACACGTTCTCCGCTCCTGCGGTGTAATCGAATTCGCGTGTGGCGTCGTCGTGACGCACCAGCAGGCCCAACGACGGGCCAGGCCCGCCCGCGGTGTACTCCAGCATCTGGATGTCGCCGTTGGAGTTGCCTGCCGCGAAGATCGGCCGACGGCCGATGCGGCCCCAGATGCGCACTGCTTTGACCGGACCGTCATTCAGAAACTCCGGTGTGGCAGTTGTCTTGAGCTGACCGTCGACGAAATCCAGTCCGACGGAACTGCCGATCACTCGTTCCGGCGGGACGCCGTACATCGATGCGGTCACCGGCCGCATGAAATCACGACCGCCGCCGGAAACGATGTAGTTGGTGAAACCGTTGGCCTCCAGATATCGCAGCAACTCGATCATCGGCAGATAGCCACATGCGGTGTACGGCCGCGCCAGAGTCGGGTGCTGCGCCTCGGCGAAGAATGCCTTGATGTGGTCCGCATGATCGTCGACGGTCAGCCCGGCGTAAGCCGAAAGTATGCCTCCAACGAGGATTTTGAGTGCCGAATCATCGCCGTTGTAGTGCTTGGTGACGGCGTCGCCGAACCAGCCGAGGTCGCCGGTGGCGGCCGCGGTGTAGGGCTGTCGGGCGGCCAGCGCAGGGTCGGCGGCGGCTTGGTCGGCCAGCCGACGCACCAGGAAATCCAGCTGGATGTAGGCGGGCTTCTCACACCACAGCGTGCCGTCGTTGTCGAATACCGCTACGCGCTCTTCGGGCGGTAGCTCGCTGCAGGCGCGCCCCACGAAGTCGACGATCGCCGACTTCGCGGGGCCGTCGTTCCAGTACGGTAGTGCGCCCAACTCAGCCGCCGATCGATTCGAGATACTTGTTCAGTTGTTCCACGGCGTTCTTGATGGTGAACGATGCCGGCTCGCGCCGCGGCGGGAATTCCTTGAACGTATCCAGAAACTGGGTTACGAGCGCGTTGGCCATGAACACCAGGAAATCGTGGTCGAAGTACCAGTCCCAATAGGTGTTGGACGTGATGTCGGCACGTTCGTAGGGATCGGTACGCAGGTTGAACAGCTTCGGTGCCCGCAGGACGGTGAACGGCTCGAACCAGATTTGCAGTGTGCCCTGGCAGCGCTGCTCCATGAACACGATCTTCCAGTTGTCGATCCGTACGCCAAGCACGTCACAGTCGTCTGAGAAATACACCATCCCACGGCGCGGACTCTTTTCGACTTCGCCGGTGAGGTACGGCAGCAGGTTGTACCCGTCGATGTGGACCTTGTAGGTCCTGTCACCGGCCCTATGACCCTTCTTGAGCTTCTCGACGATGTCTGCTTCCCCGGCAGCGGCGAGGAAGGTCGGCAACCAGTCATGGTGCTGCACGATCTCGTTGGAGATGGCGCCGGCTTTGATCTTCCCGGGCCAACGGATCATTTCGGGGACGCGGAAGGCGCCCTCCCAGTTGGTGTTCTTCTCGCTGCGGAACGGAGTGGTGGCACCGTCGGGCCAGGTGTTGGCGTGCGGGCCGTTGTCGGTGGAGTAGATGACGATGGTGTCCTCGGCGATGCCCAGCTGGTCGAGGGCGTCCAGCAGCTGACCCACATTGCGGTCGTGGTCGACCATCGTGTCGTGGTATTCGGACTGCCACCGGCCGGCCTGCCCGCGACTTTCGGGCTTCGTATGTGTCCGGAAGTGCATGTGCGTGGTGTTCATCCAGGCGAAGAACGGTTTGCCCGCTTCATTTTTGCGCTTGATGAAGTCGATGCATGCCTCGGTGGTTTCGTCGTCGATGGTCTCCATGCGCTTCTTGGTGAGCGGCCCTGTGTCCTCGACCCGCTGTTTGCCCAGCGGTCCGAATCGCGGATCGACTTCCTCTGATTCCTCTTCAGTGGCCCACGAATGCACCACGCCGCGGGGCAGCATCTTGGCCCGAAGCTGCGGCGCCTCCTCTTCAGTTGGGTAGTCAGGGTTTTCCGGCTCTTCCTCGGCGTTGAGGTGATACAGGTTGCCGAAGAACTCGTCGAAACCGTGTGCGGTGGGCAGGTACTTGTTGAGATCACCGAGATGGTTCTTGCCGAACTGGCCGGTGGAATAACCGACTGACTTCAGCAGTGTCGCGATCGTCGGGTCCTCGGGTGACATGCCCATGTCGACGCCTGGCATGCCGACTTTGGACAGGCCAGTGCGGTACACACTCTGGCCGGTGATGAAGGATGAACGTCCGGCGGTGCAGCTTTGTTCACCGTACGAGTCGGTGAAAATCATTCCCTCGTGGGCGATGCGGTCGATGTTGGGCGTTCGGTAGCCCATCAACCCCATGCTGTAGCAGGACAGATTGCTGATTCCGATGTCATCGCCCCAGATCACCAGGATGTTGGGTTGCTTGTTCGCCATTGTGCAGGCCTCGCTCTCGTATCGAATTTATTGACGTAGGTGGCGCGAGTCATCCCAACGCTATTCGCGCGCTCACGGATTGACGCCGGACTGTCGGCTCTCTCAGGGAAAATTCAACTATCGAGTCGACGGCTTCGCTCGCCTGTCGCCCGAAATTTACGCGTCGGTCCGCTGATGCGGTGGTATGACCAGAGCCATGAGTCAGCCGACGGTCCGCGAGGCAGTGCGCACCCTGCATCCCGGCTACTTCGCGCTCGTCATGGCCACCGGGATCATGTCGATAGCGATGACCTATCACCGCGTGCACGCGCTTTCGGTTGCGTTGTTGTGGGTGGCGGGGATCGCGTATCTGGTCCTGGTGGTGCTGACGGTCATACGTACCCTCACGTCGCGTCGGGAGTTCATCGCCGACCTGACCGACCCGAGCCGTGGTTTCGCCATGTTCACGTTCGTGGCTGCGACGTGTGTGGTGGGCACCCGATTGGCTACCGACGGCCACTACGGGCTGGCATTCGGCTTGCTCGGTGTGGGCTGGGTGACGTGGATGGTGCTGGGCTATGTGGTGCCGTGGACGGCGGTTCTCGGTCAGGCCGTCCGCCCGGTGCTCCAGAGTGCCAACGGCACCTGGTTCATCTGGGTGGTGGCCAGCCAGTCCGTCGCGGTGCTGGCCGCGGCGTTGCAGCCCGAAATCGCCGTGGGCCGTTCAGAATTGGCGTTGTTGGCGGTGTTCTCGTGGTCGGTCGGGATATTTCTGTACGGCGCCGCGGGGATCTTCGTGGCCATCCGGATGTTGGTGTACCCGTTGCGGCCCGCCGATCTCACACCGTCGTATTGGGTGGCGATGGGCGCCACCGCCATCACGGTGGTGGCCGGAGCTCGGATCGTGGAGATGGCCGACGCGCCGATGGTCGCGGCCACTCGTGGCCTGATCGCGGGAACGTCGGTGTTCTTCTGGGCCTTCGGCACCTGGCTCATCCCGCCGTTGATCGCGGCCGGGATCTGGCGCCACTGGGTCCATCGCATCCCGTTGCGTTATGACGCCACGCTGTGGAGCGTGGTCTTCCCACTCGGTATGTACGGCGTGGGCGGCCACTATCTCGGTCAGGCCGACCAGCTGCCGATCGTCGAACGCATCGGCTACGTGGAGAGCTGGGTCGCGCTGGCGGTGTGGGCGCTGGTATTCGTGGCCATGCTGCGTCACCTGTTGCTCACGCTGTGGCCTGGTGTCCGGGACGTATCGAGCGCACCCTTGAAGGTGGAGGGTGATTGACATGTACGACAAGGATCTGACCAACAAGTGGCTCGTCGAGATCGAGTTCTCAGAAGACGAGATCCACACCCATGCCTCGGCTCGGGCGCAGATACGCGAAGACACGATGTCCACGACCGGAGACGCGTACCGGAACCCCAAGGATCCAGGAGCGCCGATGATCGGTGAGGAGATCGCGGCGGCGCGCGCGCTCATCGCACTGGGCAGCGATCTGCTGCATGCCGCCTCGGCACGTATCGAGCAGTCCACTCACCACCCGGTGCACCTGTACCGCTGATCAGGCGGTGACGGGCTGCTTGGCCCCGGACTCCATTTGACGGAACAGGTCGACGTAGTAGGGCATGCACTCGGCCATGGCCTGTTCGGTGGTGAACAACGGCTCATAGCCCAGGTCGCGCTTGGCCTTGGCGATCGAGAAGTAGTTGTTGAGGTAAAGGCGTTCCACCGCAAGGGGTTCGATCAGCGGCTCGGGCAGGGCGAACTTGAAGTGCAGCCACTGCCAGGCCATCATCACCTTGTGTACCAGCTTGCCGGACACGTAGAACGTCGGAAGCTTGCGGCCGCACGCCGCGATCACCGGGCGAGCGAACTCGAACATGTTGAGCGGCTCGCCGTCGTTGATGAAGTAGGCCTGGCCCGGTGCGGTGCCGCCCGGAACCAGGTGCTCGCCGGCCAGGATGAACCCGTGGATCAGGTTGTGCACGTAGGAGTTGTCCAGCTTGATGTTCTTGTTTCCGACGAGCACCTTGACGTGGCCAGCCAATACGTTCTCGAACACCTTGCGGAACATGGTCTGATCGCCGCGGCCCCAGATGCCGCTGGGCCGGATCGAACACGTGAGCATGCCCCGTTCGCCGTTCTGGGCGAGGACGAACTTCTCGGCGACCACCTTGGTCTCGGTGTAGAGGTCGTTGAAGCGCGCGGTGTACGGCATGGTCTCGTCACCGTTGACGATGTCCTGTCCGCCCATCACCACGCTGTTGGAGGCGGTGTAGACGAAGCGCTTGACGCCTGCCTCCTGGGCTGCGTGCACCAGGTTCTTGGTGCCCTCGACGTTGACGGCGAAACTGCGCTGCCGGTACTCCTCGGTGACCGAGGCGCCGCCCATCAGGTCGATGATCGCCGCGGTGTGGATGACGGTGTCGATGTCCTTGACGGCCGCGGCCACGGTCTGCTTGTCGCAGATGTCGCCCTCGACCACCTCAAGACCGGCGTGGTCGCCCAGCGGCGACGGTGCGCGGTCGAACGAGCGCACCGTGTATCCGCGGTCGAGCAGCTCGGTCACCAGGTTGGCGCCGACGAAGCCGGAGCCGCCGGTGACCAGGACGCGGCCGAGTTCAGTGGTCAAAGATGCGTCACCCATGCCGGGCAGCTTAACTGAAACAGGTTCCAGTTTCGAATGCGAATGGCGAGATTGGTTGCTGAATCAAGTTTCGTCGGACTCTCGGGCAGCCAGTGCCTGCTCCACACGTTGCCGAGCTCCGGCTAAGTGCTCCTCACAGCGTTGTGCCAGCTTCTCGCCACGTTCCCACAAGTTGAGCGAAGCATCGAGGTCCAGCCCTCCTTGCTCCAGCTGCTGCACCACAGCGATCAGCTCGTCACGGGCCTCTTCATAGCCCAATTCACTAATAGGCTTCATGCTCACGATCCTCACGCCCCTTCTTAGCTCCCGTCACTGACAGCTGCAGCTTCATTGCCGTCGCTGACGGCGGTGATCACTCCGTCGGACACCCGCACCCGTAATCGGGTGCCTTCTGGCGCGTCGGCCACGCAGCGCAGAACCGTCGGCGCCCCGGTCGGCGGGACCGCCTGGACCACCGCGTATCCACGGGCCAGCGTCGCCGCCGGGCCGAGAGCGGTCAGCCGAGCCGACAGATGGCCCACGGTGTCGGCCTCCGCGGTGATCAGCCGGGTGATGTCGCGTTGGGCGGTGCTGCGGGCGCGCGTGATCTCCTCGGCCCGAGCGGTCAGCGCCGCCAGCGGCTGCGCCAGCACCGGACGGCTGCGCAACTGCTCCAGGTGGTGCTGCTCGCGGTGCACCCAATTGCGTAGCGCGCGGGCGCTGCGCCGGTGCAGATCGGTGATCAGCGCCTGTTCGGCGGCCGCGTCGGGAACGATCCGCTTGGCCGCGTCGGTCGGGGTGGCCGCGCGCACGTCGGCGACCAGATCGGACAGGGGAGTGTCGGGTTCGTGGCCGATCGCGCTGACCACCGGGGTGCGGCAGGCGACGATGGCCCGGCACAGCGTCTCGTCGGAGAACGGCAGCAGGTCCTCGACGCTGCCGCCGCCGCGCGCGAGGACGATGACGTCGACGTCGGGGTCGGCGTCCAGGGCTGCCAAGGCTTCGATGATCTGCGGCACCGCGTTGGGCCCCTGCACGATGGTGTTGCGGATCGCGAAGCGCACCGCGGGCCAGCGGCTGCCCGCGACGGTGGTCACATCACGCTCAGCGGCCGAGGCGCGACCGGTGATCAGACCGATGGTGTTGGGCAGGAACGGGATAGGGCGCTTGAGTCGTGGGTCGAACAGCCCTTCGGCTTCCAGCAACCGGCGCAGCCGTTCGATCCGGGCCAACAGCTCACCGACACCGACCGCGCGAATCTCGTTGACCCGCAACGAGAACGTGCCGCGTCCGGTGTAGAAGTTGGGCTTGCCGCAGATGATCACCTGGGTGCCCTCGGTCAGTTTGACCGGGGCGTTGCGCACCAGATCGCGCGGGCAGGTCAGGGTCAGGGACATGTCCGCCGCCGGATCCCGCAGCACCATGAAGACGGTCTTGGAATCGGGGCGGACCTTGAGTTCGGTCAGCTGGCCCTCGACCCACACCGTGCCGAGCCGGTCGATCCATTTGGCGACGCGGGTCGCCACGGCGCGTACCGGCCAGGGGTTCTCCGGTGATTGACCCGGTTCGGTCACTTCGCGGTCGCGCGGGTGATCCTGTTGGCGAGCAGCGTGACGAACGGTGCACGGGCCCGACCGGCCTCTTCGTAGGCCAGCAGCGCCTCGAGGTCGGCCACTCGCAGGGAGGTCAACCGCGCGCGCAGCTGCGCCAGCGTCAGCGTGTCGTACCCGAGCTCGCCGGCGATGGCCGGCGCACCCGCGGCGGTGGCGCCGCCGGCCTTGCCGTTCGTCGAACCGGCCGATTCGGGTTCTCCGGTGCTGTAGAGGGCGAACCGCCCCTCGGTCCGTCGCTCACCGTCGTCGGAGCTCCCCGCGTCGGCGTCGTCCTCAGAGTCGGGGCCGGAATCGAGATCCTCGTCGAACGTGGCCCACTCCGGCTGCTCATCCTTGGGCGGAAAAATCTGCTCGAGTGTCTCGTCGCCCTTGACTACCAGCTCAGCGAGGTTCTGCTGGACGTGCATGACGAGGTTGGCCGCCTGACTGGCCACCGTCATGGGGTAGGTCAGGATCGTCTGAGGCAGCTTGCGGGTTTCTTCCAGAGCGGTCGCAGCCGCACCAACCAGCAGCCGGACCCCATACGGTGCAGTTCCCATGGCCACAGCCTACGGCTGGCTCCGTTGCGTTGTAGCCCCGTACCCTGGAGACATGCCGTCGACAATCAACATGGGTATCCCGGGTGCCACCAGCTCGGTGAGGTCAGGCGGCGGTTCGCAAGCCTCCGGCAAACGGGTTCTGCTGGCCGAGCCACGCGGATACTGCGCGGGTGTGGACCGTGCCGTCGAGACCGTCGAGCGCGCCCTGGAGAAGCACGGAGCCCCGGTCTACGTGCGCCACGAGATCGTGCACAACAAGCATGTGGTGGAGACGCTGGCCAAGGCCGGCGCCATCTTCGTCGACGAGACCGACGAGGTGCCCGAAGGGGCGATCGTGGTGTTCTCGGCGCACGGTGTGGCGCCGACCGTGCACGAGACCGCCGCCGAGCGCAGCCTGCAGGTGATCGACGCGACCTGCCCGCTGGTCACCAAGGTGCACAACGAGGCCAAACGATTCGCCCGCGATGACTTCGACATCCTGCTGATCGGCCACGAGGGCCACGAAGAGGTGGTCGGCACCGCCGGTGAAGCGCCCGACCACGTCCAGGTCGTCGACAATCCCGACGCGGTCGACAAGGTCACGGTGCGTGATCCGGAGAAGGTGATCTGGTTGTCGCAGACAACGCTGAGCGTCGACGAGACCATGGAGACGGTGCGCCGGCTCCGCGAGAAGTTCCCGACGCTGCAGGATCCACCGAGCGACGACATCTGCTACGCGACGCAGAATCGCCAGGTTGCCGTCAAGGCGATGGCTCCCGAGTGCGAGCTGGTGATCGTGGTGGGTTCACGCAACTCGTCGAACTCGGTGCGGTTGGTCGAGGTGGCCCTCGGCGCCGGTTCGAAGTCCGCGCATCTGGTGGACTACGCAGAAGACATCGATCCGGCCTGGTTGGCGGGCGTCTCCACCGTGGGCGTCACCTCCGGGGCGTCGGTGCCCGAGGTCCTGGTGCGCGGTGTGCTCGAGCGGCTGGCCGACTACGGCTACGGCACCGTGCAACCCGTCACGACTGCCAACGAGACGTTGGTGTTCGCGCTGCCGCGAGAAATCCGTCCGCCGCGTTCCTGAGCGGGCGCGCTGCCGACGAGGCGCCGATCAGTCGTCGTAGTCCCACGAATGGCGGCCCCTGGTGGCCGTGCGCTTGGGTGCCCGTGGCCGCGTGCGGTGTTCCACGCGGTGGTCTTCGTCCTCAGATCCGCGATAACGCACCCGCGACACCGGGTGGTGCGTCGAGCGGCCCGACCCGGTCGGCGGGTCGAAGGAGTCCTCGAACGGCTGGTAGTCGTCGAATCGACGGCGGGGCCGCTGCGGACGCTCGCGTCCGGCGTCGAACCCGCCCGTATCGCGACGCTCCGGCGGCGGCTGCTTGCGCGGTTCGCGCGGTTCGCGCGGCTGGGTCCGCACCCGCCTGCGAGGTTCGCCGGTTCCGGGCTCGGCTGCGCGCGGAGGCCTGGGCCGCCGCGGCCGCTCGGGAACCGCGCCGTCGAGTTCGCTGCCGAGATCGTCGCCGACACGGCGGCTCGGCCGAGGGCGTGGCGCCGCAGCGGCCCGCTTGGTGGGCCTGCGCTCGCCGCGGGGACGCCCGGAGGCCGGTGCGGCCGCGCCGGCTGCACCTGCACCGGGCTCGGTGCCCGGCGGACGCCGACGTCGAGGTCGCTCGGACGGGCGCCGCCGCGGCGGGGCATCTGCCGCGGCGTCCGACTGGGCTGTGCGGTCCCGGCGTGTCGACACGGTGGCGGGTTTGCGGAGGACCAGCCCGGAAAGTTTCTCTGTGACGGATGACACAATTCCCGCCATCGGCGTTGCCATGGCCGGTTTGGCCCGTGCGGAATCAGCCGACTCGGCCTCGTCGGTCCCGCGATGCGAGGTCAGGCCGACATACCACCGACCAAGCCCGATCAGCAGCACCGCAGCCGAAAGGAACAGCATCAGCGGAAAGCGTTCTATCAGCGGGTATCCGCAGTTGATCGCGAGGTCTTTCATGCCGCCCATTTGGTCGCCGTGGAACAGGAAATAGGCCCCGGGCACGGCGACGAAAAGTATTAGTGGGGGCTGGATCACGGCGGTGAACAGACCGGCCTGCTGCACCAGCAGGACAGCCGCAAGGCAACCGAGCGAATAACAGACCGCGAATACGGCGCTGAGCTCGCGATCACCCGAACCGGCATCGAAAGCAAAGCCGATCGCGGTAGCCGTGACCGCGATCAGCACAGCTCCCCACCACGGCACACCGGCGAAACGCGGGTGTACAGAGCGATGGTCAGCCGGCACTGCCGACTGTGCGCGCTGTCCTGACACACGTAGACCGTACCGGCTCAGTCTGGCCGCGTGCTGCCAGCTCGCGCTGGCGCGCCTGTCACACCGGCTTAGACTGTGGTCCCTGTGAGCCTGAACCTGGGAATCGTCGGTTTGCCGAACGTCGGAAAGTCGACTCTGTTCAATGCCCTGACACGTAACGACGTGTTGGCGGCCAACTATCCGTTTGCGACCATCGAGCCCAACGAGGGCGTGGTTCCGCTGCCCGATCCCCGGCTGGACAAGCTCGCCGAGATTTTCGGCTCGGAGAAGATCGTTCCGGCACCGGTGACGTTCGTCGACATCGCAGGCATCGTCAAAGGCGCCTCGGAGGGTGCCGGCCTGGGCAACAAGTTCCTGGCCAACATCCGCGAGTGCGACGCCATCTGCCAGGTGGTGCGCGTGTTCGCCGATGACGACGTGGTGCATGTCGACGGGCGGGTGGATCCCCGGTCCGACATCGAGGTGATCGAGACCGAGCTGATCCTGGCCGATATGCAGACGCTGGAGAAGGCGGTGCCGCGCTTGGAGAAGGAGGCCCGCAACAACAAGGAGCGCAAGCCGGTCCTGGACGCGGCGGTCGCGGCGCAGGCGGTGTTCGACGACGGCAAGACTCTATTCTCGACCGGCAAGGACTGGTCGATCCTGCGTGAGCTGAACCTGATGACCACCAAGCCGTTCCTGTACGTGTTCAACGCCGACGAATCGGTGTTGACCGACGAGGCGAAGCAGGCCGAGCTGCGTGCACTCGTGGCCCCGGCCGACGCGGTGTTCCTGGACGCCAAGATCGAATCGGAGCTGATCGAGCTCGACGACGAGTCGGCCAACGAGCTGCTGGAGTCGATCGGACAGACCGAACGCGGCCTGGACGCGCTGGCCCGGGCCGGCTTCCACACCCTGCGACTGCAGACCTATCTGACCGCCGGGCCGAAGGAAGCGCGGGCCTGGACCATCCACCAGGGCGACACCGCCCCCAAGGCGGCCGGCGTGATCCACACCGACTTCGAGAAGGGCTTCATCAAAGCCGAGGTTGTCTCCTTCGACGATCTCGTCGAGGCCGGGTCGATGGCGGCTGCCAAGGCCGCGGGCAAGGTCCGGATGGAAGGCAAGGACTACGTGATGGCCGACGGGGACGTGGTGGAGTTCAGATTTAACGTGTAGTTGAGTTCCGCTTCAACGTCTCAAGGCGGCAGCGTATGCAGTGAAGTCCGAGAGGACTGCGATCCCTGTTATATAATTACTCATATAACAACAAAGGGGGAGCATCATGGCTGTCACCAGCGTGGACCTGGATCCGGAACTGATAGAGCGTGCCAGGGCGCTCACGGGTGAGCGATCGAATCGGGCTGTTCTGGATCTCGCATTGCGTCGGCTCATCGCCTCGAAGCAGAAGGGCGCAATGATCGACGGCATCGGGGGATTGGCTGACCTCCCTGCCGAGTTGGGTGCGCCCGTGATCTCGCCGGACACAACCGAGACCTCGTGACGGACTACCTCGTCGACAACTCGGTCTGGGCGAGGTTGGCTACTCGAGACGAGGGGATCACCGCGCGGCTGCGGCGCATCGAGCGAGCGCCAGCCGACCTGTTCGTCACATGTCCGCCGCAGGTGCTCGAGTTCTGCCACAGTGCTCGCACGTCCGAAGAGCACGCGCACTATCGCGAGCAGATCTCCCTCGGCTTCCCGCTCGAGCGTGCGCCCGACGAATCTTTGGTGCTCGAAATTCAAAGCGCCCTGTGGAATTCGGGCCTTGTCCGGGCGGCTGGGTCGCTCGACATCCTCATTGCCGGGTATGCCATCGTCAACGATGCGACTGTGCTCGCTGCAGACCACGACTTCGGCCACATCGCCAGGGTTGTCGAACTGAGCCACGAGTACATTGCGCCGTCGGCGTGACGTTGTTTCGCGCTGGAACGTGGTGGAGTTCCGCTTCAACGTGTAGTGCCGTTGACTCTGCGGCTATGGTGGTGTGCTCTCGAAGTTTTGCGCCCTGACCGCAGAGCCAACGGGTACCGACGTTGTGTCGGTAACGCGATCTCGTGGAGCCCCGCGTCAACGTCTAGGGGCGGCCCTGTCGAAATACTGCACCAGGCAGAATTCATGACCCTCGGGATCCAGCATGTTCAGCACGACCCCTTCGTCGTAGTCATGCCGGAAGCCGGAAAAGCGTCCACCCAGTTCCTCGACCTGGTGACGTCCGGTGTCGATGTCGTCGACTTCGACGTCCAGGTGGATGCGTACCTTTCCGGCTTTCGGTTCGGCTACGCGCTGGAAGGTGAGGCGGGGAAACTGTCCCGCGCGTGAGCCCACAGTCGCCCAGGCCGGATCACCTCCGTGTTCACTCGACACTGGAATGCCGAGCAGGGTCGCCCAAAAGGTCGACAGCCGAACCGGATCGACGCAATCGATGGTTACTCCGGACCAACGGCTGGCCATCGTCTCTCCCGGTGTTCTAGGCATTGCGGTGCTCGAGCAGATCCTCGCATGCGCGGCGGCCGTTATCGGTGAGCCGTGTTAGCGTGAGCGACGTGGCCGGCGATGCCTGCCACGTTCTGCGCTTCCAGGTGAACGATCGCCTGAATCATTGCGGAGAGGCCTGAGCCGATCAGGACATGTCCGAAATGGGGTGCTGCGTCAACTCGCGCCTACTCCATTGCGCCGGTAGATCGATACCGGCTCACGAAAGGACATGACAGTGGCCAACAAGGACGACAAGAACCTCAAGCAGGTCCTCGACAAGATCGCGGGGATGGATGAGCCTGCGCGGGAGGTCATGCGCCGCATGCACGACGTGATCGTCGCAGCGGCACCCGAGCTCAAGCCGCGCATCTGGTACGGCATGCCTGGCTATGCCAGGTCCGCGAGTAGTCCCGTCCTCGTCTTCTTCCGCAATGACGAGCTGATGAGCCTAGGGGTGACTGAGAAAGCCACGCTCAAGCCGGCCGGGGGCAAGGATGGACTGTTGATTCCCGCGGCCTGGTACTTCGATGGCCTGGACGATGTCACCGAGCAGCGTGTCGCGGAGATCGTCCGCGCCGCCATCGCGTAAGCGCACCAGCGGCGAGCGTGGCAGATATGCGCGCATCAGGTCCAGTTCTCGGGCATGGGTCCACGCTCGCCAGGCGGTCGCTACCGTCGGTCGGCGTACATTGGCGGACGTGAGTGGGGATTGGCGCGTCGATCGGGTCGATGAGATCCGGTCGTTGATCACACAAGCCGAACCCGACGTGGTCGAGGAGATCAAGTGGCGCAAGCCATCCAACCCTGACGGTGTGCCTGCGTTCTCGCTGGATGGCCTGATCTGCACCTTGGAGATGTACAAGGGCAAGGTCAAGGTGAACTTTGCCAAAGGCTCGTCCGTGAAAGACCCCGACCATCTGTTCAACGCGAGCCTCGAGGCTCCAGTTGGGCGTTCCATCGATCTGCGTCAAGACGACGAGTTGGATGCGGACGCGTTCAAAGCGCTGATCCAAGAGGCAGTCCGCGTCAACCGCAGGTAGCGCCCTGACCGACCCCTCGGGCCTCACCTGGGATCGGTGGCGCGCGAGCATCTTGGCCGCCCGAGGGGCGGCCCGAGCCCTGGTCAGAACAGCTTGCGTGCCAGCTTCCAGACCCGGTCGGTGTAGGGTGGGTACAGGATCTGGGACAGATCGGGCCGGGTGGGTTTGGTCAACACCGTCTTGGCATGGCTGAACTCCTGAAAGCCCCAATGTCCGTGGTAGGCACCCATTCCGGAGTTGCCCACCCCGCCGAAGGGCAGCCGGGTGGTCGATGCCTGGAATGCCACGTGATTGATCAGCATTCCGCCTGCCGGCACCTCGGACACCACACGATTGCGCACCGATCGAGATCGACTGAACAGGTAGGCGGCAAGTGGTTTGGGCCGGGAGTTCACGAAATCGATTGCATCGCTGACAGAATCGACCGTGATCACCGGAAGGATCGGCCCGAAGATCTCCTCGGTCATCAGCGGCTCGGAGGGATCGGGGTTGAGCACCACGGTCGGCTCGACGGTGAGCGACGACCGGTCGATGCCGCCACCGAAGGCGATGTCCCCGCGGGTGTCGATCAGATATTCACCCAACCGCTCGACATGGTCAATGTTGAGGATCGGCATGCCTTTTGGTTGGCCCGCCCGGTAGCGAACCCAGGAATCACACAGTCGGTCGACGAAGCGTTCGGCGACATCTCGGTGGGCGAGAACGTAGTCGGGAGCGACGCAGACCTGCCCCGAATTGATGAGCTTCGTCCACCCGATCCGGGCGGCCGCGACGTCGACATCGCAATCATCGGCGAGGATCACCGGGCTCTTTCCGCCCAGTTCCAACGTCACAGGTGTCAGATGCCGGGCCGCTGCCGCCAGGATCTTGCTGCCGGTCGCTGCTCCGCCGGTGAAGAAGATTCGGTCGAACTGCTGCTCAATCAGCAGTTCGCTGGCCGCGCGCCCGCCTTCGACGACCACTGCCGCCTCACGGTCGAGGTAGCGCGGGAGCAGTTCCGCCAACAGTCGTGACGTCCGCGGTGCGAACTCGGAAGGCTTGATCAGCACGGTGTTTCCGGCTGCGATGGCGCCGATGGCGGGGCCCAAGGTCAGGAGGAAGGGTAGGTTCCAGGTCCCGATGATCAGGACGGTGCCGTACGGCTCGAACTCGACCCAGCCCCGTCCGGGTAGTTGGGGTAGTTCGAGCATCCGTCGGTCGCGCCGCATCCAGCGCTTGACATGCTTTGCGGCGTAACGTGCTTCGGCAACTGTGCCGGCGATATCGGTCAGCCAGGATTCGAAAGGTGCGCGGCCCAGATCCGCCGATAGCGCTTCGATGATCGCGGTCTCATTGTCGGTCATCATCTGCGCGAGTCGGTTCAGCTGATCCGAGCGCCACTGGGCCGATCGTGTCCGGCCGCTGTGGAAGGTCGTCCGCAGGGTCTTGGTGATCCGGCTGACGTCGACCTCGGTCAGCTGGTCAGCGACCGCTGCTTGAGCGGTATTGCCGTTCCTGGATGTCGTTTCCGTCATCGTTGCCCCCTTGTTTCGTGAATAAACATTCACATAAATCCCCAACAATGATTCTGCTTGTTGATTACTCGGCTATATACCACAAGCATTGTACAAGAATGGACATTAACATAATGCCCTCGGCGGAGGTCGGGAAGACCGTCGAAATGCGAGCGCTACAGCCCGCCGCAACGTGAGGGGGCCAGGATGGGCGACCACGGCGGGCAATCCGCAGGCAGCGGCTGCGGGGGAGCGGGCGGCGGCGGTGGGCCTAGAACGGGCGGCGGCGGAGCCTCATGCGGGACGCCGTGCCAGGGATAGATCGTGTTGGATGCGATGTCCACGACGCCTTCGGAGTTCCAGTACCAGTCATGGCAGATGTTGGCGTCCCAGGTGATGACGTGGCTGCCCGGTATCGGAGGATCGCCGGGGCACCAGTGGGTGCATGTGAGTCCGTCCGGGCAGTTCCCGCCCTGATAACTCGGGCCGAAAGCCGGGTCCGCATGGCCGACAGCCGCCCCTGAGCCGGCCACGACCAGCCCGCCGGCCACGGCGATGGCCGCCAATCGTGCAATGCGATCCATGGTGGCTCCCCTCCTTTGGGGTGCTGCTCACCAGGCCATTGTGCCGCGATTACGGTACGTGAGACAGAGTTCGGCCGGAGTTTCTCGCCGTAGCCCGCGCGTCAGTCGACGATCACGGAGATCTCGTCGCCCAATCGGTAGCCGCTGGCCAGCGGCAGCTGGTCACCGCTCCAGAACGAGCCCGGATCGAACCAGTTGTAGTGCTTCTCGGTGGACAGCAAACCCATCTCCTCGTAAGTGATGGCCACCGTCTCCGCGCAGTAGGCGGTTTCCAGCCCGACCTGCCGGGTGCGAGACTTCTTGCGTTCGGCGGACTCACGAACCTTGTTGTGCACAAATGGAATTCCCCGGGTGAAGTCACTGATGACCGGTACCCGGCCGCGCAGCCAGCGTCCGGTCAGTCGCGCCGTGGTGGGAAAGGCGGTGCCGTTCATCCGGGCGATCACTTTGAGCAGCTGGTCCTCCTGCTCGCGAGATGCGAACGGGGTGAGCTGGCGTAACCAGCAGCGCTGCCCGTAGTTGTGCGCCCAGCGCTCGACGGCTTGGCGGGCATCGTTGAGCTGCACTCCGCGATGGTTGGTGGCAGTCCAGATGTCGAGCAGCTTGTCGCCGAGCTCGGCGTGCCAGATCAGCGGCGGCAGGTCGTCGATCGCGACCGTCATCCCGACATGGTTGACCGGGCTGTTGGTCAGGGTCTGGATTGCGCGGTCCGGCCCCGAGCCACCGCGGAACAGCCAGATGTCGCCCGTCCGAGTTTCCTCCAGTGCCTTGGTCAGAGCCACCGTGTTCGCTTTCACAAGCGAAGCTTAGGCACACTGAGAGCATGCGCAGCATCTGGAAGTGGATAGGGCTGGCCGGTGTCGCGGGGGTTGTCGCCGGCGGCGTCATAGTGGCGCGGGACCAACGCCGCCGCAATGCCTACACCCCGCAGGACATCCGGGAGCGGCTCCACCGGCGGTTGGCCGAAGCCGAAGGGGCCGAGCAAGCACGATAGGCCGGCATGGTTGGTCAGCCCTCGGTCAGTACCCGGTCCGGGGTGTCGGCGTAGGAAGATGCCGTAGCAGACAGACACGGGCCGCGCCGCCTGAGCCCAGACCGGTTACCGCGGTGAGCTTGTCGTCGCGCAGATTGGGCACCGTCTGGGCCGTCGCGGGCAGCTCGGGTTCGCGCAGAAAGCTGAAGCCGACAGCGTCACGCTCGGCGTTCACCGCGCGACGAACTCCACGACGACCTCGGAGAACGCGTCGTTGTCATCGCCGGCGGCAGTGTGCCCCGCATCGGACAGCTCGACGAACTCGGCGGCGGGCACCTTCTCCAGGAAGTCCTGCACCCCTTGGGGGCTGACCACATCGGACAGCTTGCCGCGGATCAGCAGGATCGGAATGGTCAGCGCCATCGCGGCGTGTTCGAGCTTCTCCACCCGCACGAACGGGTCGTCCTCGGGTTTGGTGAGGAAGGCCGGATCCCAGTGCCAGTACCAGCGCCCGTCGCGCAGCCGCAGGTTCTTCTGCAGGCCCTCCGGGCTGCGCGGCTTCGTGCGGTAGGGCAGGTAGGCCGCAACGGCCTCGGCCGCCGCTTCAAGGGAGTCGAAGCCATCGACGTTGGTGAACATGAAATCGCGAATGCGGGCGCTACCGCTCTTCTCGAACCGCGGCACCACGTCGACCAGGATCAGCTTGGTGACCAGTTCCGGGCCGGCCTCATGGGCGGCCAGGATGCTGGTCAGCCCACCCATGCTGGCCCCGATCAGCACCGCCGGGCGTCCGAGCTGGTACAGCACCTGCTGCACGTCAGCGGAGAGCGCCTCCACCGAATAGTTCGCGCTCGGCGAGCGGTCGCTGTCGCCGTGACCTCGTGCGTCGAGCGCGATCACGTGCAAACCGCGATCGGCCAGGATCTGCCCGGTGTTCTTCCAGGAGTACCGGTTCTGTCCGCCGCCGTGCAGTAGCAGGACGGTGGGACGGTCGGCAGCGGACGCGGCGTCTCGGTTCCACTCGTCGCCGACCAGGTTCAGGTCATCGACTCCCCGGAACGTGACGGTGCGTGACTCGCTGTGCTCGGTTTTCCCGGTGCTCACGGACATTCCTCTCGGCAGGCCCCGGGAGGTCACGTTACCCAGGTGGGTTTTCGCCACATCTGCGACCCGCGCGGCGTGGCGTTCCTAGAATCGGCAATCGTGCAGAGCGAGCCAGGTGCCGAGGCGAACGACGTGATGGCAGCGGAACGCCACGCGATCATCAAAGCCGCCTTCACCTGCCTGTCCGAGCCCCACGATGGTGCGGTGCCGATAGCGGCGGTGCTGGCTCGGGCCGGGTTGTCCACCCGGGCGTTTTATCGCCATTTCGAATCCAAGGATGCCTTGTTCCTGGCCATGCAGGCGAGTTCGGGCAAGTCGCTGGGCCGTCGGCTCGACCAGATCGCCGCCGACCAGGACGGTGCTCCCGCCGAACTGCTGGCGCGCTGGATCAGGGTGTCGTTCGACGTGATGCGCGATGCGCGGCTGCGTGGGCGCGCGATTGTTCTGGATTCGGAGGAGGTCCGTGCGGCCAGGGGCTACCAGTCGGTGCAGGAACAGTGGCGCTTGGACCGCGAACGTGCGTTGGCCGGTCTCCTGCGCCGCGGCCGAGACGACGGATCGCTTCCGTTGACCAGACCGGAGCGGGATGCAGCGGCCATCCGCGCGGTGGTCAGTCACGAGTTGTCACGTCTGACTCCCGAGGGCGATTGGGAGTCAGCGTGTGCGGCGGCGTTGGACTTTGCCCTGCGTGCGGTCGGGGCGCGCACAGCCTGCCGGGAGCCTGGCAGCTCGTAGCGACCCGGACCGGCGGCCTATCCGGGACTGCCGGTACCGCTGGTGACGGTGTGACCGGTGCCACGTACTTTGGACCGCACGCGTGCCATCGCACGCACCACGTAAGGGCCACCGAGGAGCAGATGTATGGCAGACGACAGCGCCGACACCGAGCCGGTCGAGCCGACCGAGACCGAGGAGTCGAGCCAGTCCGCCCCCGAACCCGCAGTTCCGGAATCCGAGGCAGAAAACGAGTCGACCGAGGCCGTCGAACCGCAGGTTGAGGGCACCGAACCCGCGACGGAAGCTGACGACGCGGCACCCAAGCGGGGTGGTTTCCTGCGTTCTGCTTCCGCGGGCATCGTCGGAGGGGTGCTCGTCGTCGCGCTCCTGGCGTTGACCGGTTGGCTGGGTTACGGCTACTACCAGGTCCATCAGGAGCAGCAGCGACGTGCGATGTTCGTGGACACCGCGCGGCTGGGCGCGACGAACCTCACCAGTATCGATTGGGAGCACGCCGAAGACGACATCCAGCGAGTGCTCGACATCTCGACGGGACGGTTCTACGACGACTTCGAGCGGCGCTCGAAGTCGTTCCTGGAGGTGGTCAAGCAGATCAAGTCGAAGTCGACGGGAACGGTGACGTCATCGGGGCTGGAGTCCTACTCCGACGACAAGGCGAATGTCCTCGTGTCGGTGACCGTTCGGTCGACGAATGCGGGTGTGCCCGAACAGAAGCCCCAGGTGTGGCGAATGGTGGTGACGGTGCAGGACATCGAAGGTAAGGCAAAGGTGTCGAACGTGGAGTTCATCCAGTGAGCGGCCGGCACAAGATGCCGCCGGGCGGGCGTCGCAAGGCCGCGGCGGGTTCAGTCGAACCCGAGCAGGCAAGCTCTGAGCCGGAGGTTGCCGAAAACCAGAACGCCGCCGAGCCGGTAGAAGCCGCAGCAGCAGCGGAGGGCGACGTGGTGGCCGAGGACATGGCCGACGCGGCCGCCAGCGATGTCTCTGAGCCGGATGTCTCTGAGTCGGATGCTTCTGAGTCGGATGCCTCCGACATCGATACCGACACCGATACCGAGACAGGCGCCGGCACGGTCGAACCCAGCGACGAAGCCGACGAAGCTGAAGCCCCACGCACACGGTCACGGGTCAGCTTGCCGGTGGTGTTGGCCGCCATCGCGTTGGTGCTGGCGGTGACCTGCGGGGTTCTGCGGTGGCTGATCGTGGCGCAGGATCAAAGCGACACCGCCCGTGACGAATCGGTTCAGGCGGCCAAAGAGATCACTGCCCAGATGCTGTCGTATGAGACCGAGACGGTCGAGCAGCAGCTCGGCGCAGCCCGTGACCGGATGACGGGGGAGTTCCTCGGCAAATATTCGGTGATGATCAACGACGTGATCCCGGCGGCGCATGCTCAGCAGATCGCCGCGGTAGCCGACGTCTTGCGCGCAGGGGTGGTGAGCGCACAGCCTGACAGCGCCGAATTGGTGTTGTTCGTCGACCAGAGCGTCCAAGTCGGGCGGGAAATGCCGCAGAAGACCGTGTCTGTTGCGCGGGCCACCATGGTCAAGGTCGATGACCGCTGGCTGATGTCCAAGTACGAGCCGGTGCCGATGTGACCGAGCCACGCTGGATCGATGTCGCCACTCCCGCGGTGCAACTGCGGGCATTGGCGTGGGGGCCCGAAGATGGCCCGGTTGCGTTGTGCCTACACGGCTTTCCCGACACCGCCTATGGCTGGCGCAAAGTGGCGCCGGCTCTGGCGGGGGCCGGGTGGAAAGTGGTGGCGCCCTTCATGCGCGGGTACGTGCCCTCCTCGGTACCGACCGACGGCAGTTATCACGTCGGCGCCCTGATGGACGATGCGCTGCGATTGCTGCAAGCCGTCGGCCCGACCGGTCACGATGTCATCATCGGCCACGACTGGGGTGCGATGGCGGCCTCGGGAGTGGCTGCCCTGCAGGACAACCCGTTCAAGAAGGCCGTGATCATGTCGGTGCCGCCGATGGCATCGTTTCAGCCGTTGGGCCGGGTGCCCGATGCCCGGAAGCTGTTGGCCCAACTGCCGCGTCAGGCCTTGCGCAGCTGGTACATGATGTACTTCCAATTGCCCTGGCTGCCCGAGCGTTCCGCCTCCTGGGTGGTGCCTCGGCTGTGGAAGACGTGGTCACCGGGATACGACGCGGCCGAGGACGCCCGCCACGTCGACGCCGCGATCGGTGCGCCAGACCGGTGGCGCGCTGCGCTGGGCTACTACCGGGCCACCGTCCGCATGAGCAAGCCGCCGGCACAGTACGCCGAACTGCACAACCACTGGTTGCTGCCGCCGGTACTGCCGTCGCTGTACCTGCACGGTACCGATGATGGCTGTGCCGCACCGGATTACATCCGGTGGGTGCGCGAGGTGCTGCCGGCGGGAAGCGATGCCCACACCGTCGAATCCGCCGGTCACTTCCTACAACTCGATCAGCCCGACATGGTGGCGCAGCGCATCGTCGATTTCATCGGCAGCCCCGGGAGGGACTGACCGGTGCGCCGGATGGCCGCGATCGACGCTCAGAACTGGTGGATGTCGGCCAAACTACCCAACGATCAGTTCCTGCTGTACGGATTCGACGGTGTGCCCGACGATCCGGGGGCTGCGGTGTCCGGGATCCTTCAGCGCGCGCGGCGTTGTGCGGATCTGGCCATGTGTATCCGCGACGACTGCCGGCCGACGTATCCGGCCTGGGTGCCGCGGGCGGTGGAGAGCGACCAGTTCGTCAGACGCGACGACGAACTGCAGTGGAACGAATGCCTGGACATCGTCGCGAAGCTGGCCGAGGACCAGCTCGACGCCACCATCGCGACCTGGCGCCTGCACGTGTTCTCCTGTGTCCACGGTGTTCCCGGTGCCAGCGCCGCTGCCGGCACCGTCGCGGTGCTGCAGATCTCTCATGCGCTCGCCGACGGCACCCGCGCCTCGGCGCTGGCCGCCTGGTTGTTCGGCCGCTCCGAGGAGATCCCGCCCGTGCCATCGCAACGCTTCGCGGCCGCGCGCCTGCCCTGGCGTGCCGTGGCGGCTTCGCGGACCCACCGGGAGTTGATGCGCGACACCGAATTGGGCACGGTACCGCCTCAGGCCCCGTCGCGGCCCGTGCTGCGCAGCAATGCCGAGCCGGCCGGGGACCGATGGGTGCGCACCATCGTTCGCCGCCGCGCGCAGCTTCCGGGCCCGACCGTGACAGTCGGAGTGCTGGCCGCCATTTCCTCGGCACTGGCCGATCACCTACGCCAGTACGGCGACGACACGGCTGCCCTCGGAGCCGAGGTGCCGATGGCCAAGCCGGGGGTACGGCTGGCGCACAACCACTTCGGCAACGTCGGTATCGGGCTGTACCCGGAACTGGCGGTACCCGAACGCATCACGCGTATCGAGGCGGACTTCGCCGACCGGCGCAGGCGGGCGGCGCACCCCGCGATGGTCGCATCCAGCCGGGCATTCGCTGCCACTCCGGCACCGCTGTTGCGTTGGGGTGTAGCACAATTCGATCCCACGGTGCGGGCACCGATGGTTACCGGCAACACCGTGGTGTCCAGCGTCAACCGGGGTGCGGCAGACCTGCGATTCGGCACCGCCCCGGTGGCGGTCACGGCCGGCTACCCGTCGCTGTCGCCGATGATGGGGCTCACTCACGGGGTGCACGGCATCGGTGACGTCGTCGCGGTGAGCGTCCATGCGGCGCAGTCGGCGCTCGGCGATATCGACGCCTATCTCGCCCGGCTGGATGCGGCGCTGGGCGGCTGACCGCGGCGCAGCATCGCGATCCCGACATCCAAGGCGGACTCCAGGTAACTGAGGTCGCCGGAGGCCAGCATGACACTGACCCCGCCCTGGATGCCGGCCAGGAGCGCCGCGCCCACGCGGTCGGCATCCAGATCGGCGGCCATCTTGCCCTGCGCCTGCATATGGCGGATGCCGTCGGAGATCTCGTCATGCCATTGCCTCAGCAAGGCTTTGGTGACCGCCTGGGCGCCCGGAGTGCTCCGCCCGATCTCCGACATCAGCAGGCTCAGCGGGCAGCTCTGCCCTTGGCGTCGGTACCGATCCACCACGGCGTCGCGCCAGCGCTGCCAAGCCGCCCATGAGGTCAGCTCGCCCAGGTAGGGCTGTTGATCTTCCAGCACCATCTGGGCCTCGCGTTCGGCCACGGCCAGCAGCAGTTGGTCCTTGCCGTCGGGGAAGTAGTGGAACAGCTGGCTCTTGGAGGTCTGGGTGTGGGCGCGGATGTCGTCGAGCGTGGTGGCAGCCACGCCGTTGCTCCGGATCACCGTGGTCGCGCCCTCGATGATGCGGCGCCGGGTGGCCTCGCCCTTCGCGGTCAGTTTCTGGACTTGCAGGTCCATTTTCAGCGGCCTATACCTGGACTCATGAGTCCAAATTTTACGCGGCTGCAGGGCCGCACCGCACTTGTCACGGGATCGACCGGCGGTCTCGGTGTCGCCATCGCCAAGGCGCTGGCGGCCCAGGGCGCCTTCGTCATCGTCAGTGGTCGCAACAAGGAACGCGGTGATGTCGTCGTCGCCGAAATCCGCACCGCCGGTGGCAGAGCCGAGTTCGTCGCCGCCGACCTCGGCGCCGGAGGCGACGAAGTACAGCGCCTGGCGCGAGAAGCCACGACAGCCGCCGGTGGACGGATCGACATCCTGGTCAACAACGCGGGAGTGTGGGGGATGCCGCAACCCACCGGCGAGGTTTCCGAGCAGGCGCTGCTGGAGTCGTATCAGACAAACGTCATCGCCCCGTTCCTGTTGACGGGAGCTCTTGTGCCCGCGATGGCTGAGCGTGGGCACGGCGCGGTGGTCAACGTCGGTTCGATCACCGGGCTGATCGGCGGAGACCGCTCCGCGCTGTACTCGTCGACCAAGGCGGCCGTGCACTCGCTGACAAAGTCGTGGGCGGTCGAGTACGGCCCACGCGGGGTGCGGGTGAACGCAGTGGCTCCCGGGCCGATCGCCACGGAACGAGCCGCCGACGTGGCCGACGAAGTCGGACCAGTGCTGGCCCGGATCCCGTCCCGGCGGATGAGCACCCCGGAGGAGGTCGCCGCGGCGGTGGTGTTCCTGGCCGGTGAAGACGCCGGAAACATCCACGGGGCGATCCTCAGTGTGGATGGGGGCTGGGCGGCGGCTTAACAGATGTCCTACATTCTGTTACATGGCTTCCTCTGCTTACGACACTGCGATCCTGCTCCTTCGCGTGGTGCTCGGCCTGACCATGGCCGCTCACGGCTACAACAAGTTCTTCGGTGGGGGACGGATCCCCGGCACTGCGGGGTGGTTCGACAGCATCGGCATGAAGCCGGGCCTGTTCCACGCCCGGGTCGCGGCCAGCACCGAGATCGCCGCCGGTCTCGGCCTGGCCCTGGGCTTGCTCACCCCGGTGCCCGCCGCCGGCTTCGTGGCGCTGATGCTGGTGGCGGCCTGGACTGTGCACCGGGCCAACGGCTTCTTCATCGTCAAGGAAGGTTGGGAGTACAACCTCATCCTGGCCGCGGCCGCGGTCGCGATCGCCGGCCTGGGGGCCGGACGCTACAGCCTTGACCACCTGCTGTTCTCCAACTGCGGTTTCTACGATCTGCTGCACGGCTGGTACGGGCTGGCGATCGCGGTGGGACTGGGCCTGGCAGGTGGCATCGGCCAGTTGGCGATCTTCTACCGCCCGCCGGCGAAGACGGGCTAGTCTCCCCGCGAGCAGACGCATATGTCCCGTTGCCCCGGCGTGTCGGGTACATATGCGTCTGTTCGTGTGAGGTCCGACTAGAACACGTTCTAGTCTGTCGGGCATGGGCTTTCTCAAACAGGAATCTCCGGAGATCGACTTCGAGCAGTGGAGCAAGGGCACCCGCGCCGAGAAGATCCAGCCGATGGCCCGGCACTGGGCGGAGGTGGGGTTCGGTACCCCGGTTGCGCTGCACTTGTTCTACGTCGTCAAGATCCTGGCCTACGTCCTGGGCGCGTGGCTGATCGCGCTGACCACTGCAGGTGTCGACGGATTTACCAACGTCGCCTCCTGGTACGCAGAGCCGATCGTCTATCAGAAGGTCGTGTTCTACACGATGCTGTTCGAGGTCATCGGCCTCGGCTGCGGCTTCGGCCCCCTCAACAACCGGTTCTTCCCGCCGATGGGCTCGATCCTGTACTGGTTGCGGCCCAAGACCATTCGGCTGCCACCCTGGCCGAACCGGGTGCCGCTGACGAGGGGGGACAACCGCTCGCTCGTCGACGTCGCGCTCTACGGAGCGCTGTTGGTGATGCTGGTGGTGGCACTGGCCTCGCAGGGCACCGGCCCCATCCCGGCGCTCGGCAGCGAAATCGGTGTACTGCCGGTGTGGCAGACTGCCGCGATCGTCGGTCTGCTCGCCGTCGCGGGCCTGCGCGACAAGGTGATCTTCCTGGCCGCGCGCGGCGAGGTGTACGGCTCGTTGGCGGTCTGCTTCCTGTTCAGCGGCGCCGACATCATCATCGCGGCCAAGCTGATCTGCCTGACGATCTGGATCGGTGCGGCGGCCTCGAAACTCACCAAACACTTCCCGTTCGTCATCTCGACGATGATGAGCAACAACCCGGTGTTCCGGCCACGCTGGATCAAACGAAAGTTCTTCGAGCATTTCCCCGATGACCTCCGCCCTGGTCGTCCGTCACGCTTCGTGGCGCATTTCTCCACGGCCATCGAGGGTTTGGTGCCGCTGGTGCTGTTCTTCTCACATGGCGGTTGGCCGACGGCGATTGCCGCATTTGTCATGCTGGTATTCCACTTCGGCATCCTGAGCTCCATCCCGATGGGCGTGCCGCTGGAGTGGAACGTCTTCATGATGTTCTCCGTGGCGGCGCTGTTCGTCGGGCAGGCCGGGATCGGTCTGACCGATCTCACCAGCCCTTGGCCGATCGTGTTGTTCGCGGTGGTCGCGGGCACCGTGGTGCTGGGAAACCTGTTCCCGCGCAAGATCTCGTTCCTGCCCGGCATGCGCTACTACGCCGGGAACTGGGACACCTCGCTGTGGTGCGTCAAACCGTCGGCGGCGGAAAAGATCGAGAAGGGCATCGTCGCGATCGCCAGCATGCCGGCCGCCCAGATGGAGCGGTACTACGGCAGCCCCGAGGTTGCCCAGATGTACCTGTACATGGGATACGCGTTCCGCGGCTTCAACTCTCACGGCCGGGCGTTGTTCACCCTGGCGCACCGGGCGATGGCGGGCCAGAACGAGGACGACTATGTGCTGACCGACGGGGAGCGCATCGTGTCCACGGCGATCGGCTGGAACTTCGGCGACGGGCACATGAGCAACGAGCAGCTCGTGGCCGCCCTGCAGAAGCGATGCCACTTCGAGCCGGGGGAGGTGCGGATCGTCATGCTCGACGCTCAGCCGATCCAGCGTCAGACCCAGCAGTACCGGCTCGTCGACGCGGCGACCGGCGAGTTCGAGCGGGGATACGTCAATGTTGCCGACATGGTGACGCGCCAGCCCTGGGACGACGAACTGCCGGTCCATGTCCAGCGAGATGCCGCCACCACCTGAGCCGACGCGCAGGTGGTCCGACTAGCGCATGACGTCGCGGACCTTGACGCTCTCGATGTCCTGCAGCATCAGGACCCGTGCGGTGTCCAGATGTTTGCGCCAGTGCGCTTCGGCGGCGTCGCCGTCGCCGGAGCGGATGATCGTGATCAGCTTGCGGTAGGACCGCATCAGCTTGTCGAAGTCGGTCTTGGACACCGGGCGCCGCTCTTTGAACAGGAAGGCGTGGTGGCGCACCGTGATCTCGTGCAGCATGCCGGCGATGATGCCCAAGGTGGCGTTGCCGGACAGCTCGACCACTCGGCGGTGGAAATCGCCGGTGGTTTCGGCCAGCCGGTCCGACTGGTGGTCGGTCGGGATGTGCTCGTCGAGCATGCGTTCCAATTCGGCGAACGCCGCCTCGTCGCCTTTCTCGGCCAGTAGGCGTGCCGCCATTGGCTCGATCGCGGCACGGCCGACCAAGAGATCGGCGATATCGGCGCCCGACAGTTCCAGCAGCAGGCCGGCCGGCCGGGCGACGATTTCAGGGCCGGGCACCCGGACGCGGGCGCCGGTACGGGAGCCGCGTCGCACCTCGACCAGCCGCTCGGATTCCAGTACCCGGACGGCCTCGCGCAGTGTCGGCCTGCTGACCCCGAAATGCTCCATGAGCTCGGCTTCGTTGGGCAGGAAGTCGCCCTCTTTGAGCTGGCCGTCGACGACCATGCGCCGCAACGTGCCCGCGACCAGCTCGGACGTCTTCGGGGAACGGACCGGTGCCTGCGGTGCTATCGCGTCAGGGCCGATCATCGGCGCCAGTGGTGTGGTTCGAGCCACCAGACACTCCCAGTTAGGACAACGTTGTACTGGCCGGATGGCCAGCTATACAACTCAGTAAACCATCTGTTCCTCGCCGAAACGGAACATCGGCATCTACCAACCAGTAGGTTGACCTAGTAAACCTACTGAGTTATTTTCACCTCGAGCGCCCCGTTGAGCTCCATTGGGGTCGCGTCACCCACCCTTCAAAGGAGAAGTCATGGCTGAAGCCGTCATCGTCGAGGCCGTCCGGTCACCTGTCGGGAAGCGCAACGGCGCCCTCTCAGGTGTGCACCCGTCGGAGCTGTCGGCCCAGGTGCTCAACGGCCTCGTGCAGCGCGCCGGGATCGACCCCGCCCTCGTCGACGACGTCATCTGGGGCTGCGTCATGCAGGCAGGTGAGCAGGCACTCGACATCGCGCGCACCGCGGTGCTGACCGCGGGCTGGCCCGAGACCGTTCCCGGTGTCACCGTCGATCGTCAGTGCGGGTCCAGTCAGCAGTCTCTGCACTTCGCCGTCGCCGGTGTGGTCGCCGGGCACTACGACGTCGTCGTCGCCGGTGGTGTCGAGTCGATGTCGCGCACCCCGATGGGCTCCTCGCTGGCCAACGGCGGGCACCCGTACCCGGAGGCCTTCCGCGAGCGGTACAACGGCCAGAACCCCAACCAGGGTGTCGGTGCCGAGATGATCGCCGAGCAGTGGGGTCTCTCGCGGACCCAGCTCGACGAGTTCTCCCTGCGGTCGCACGAGAAGGCCGCGGCTGCACAGGATTCCGGTGCGTTCAAGGATCAGATCGTCGGAATCAAAGACCAAGACGGCAACATCGTGCTGGAAGACGGCGGCATCCGCCGTGGCGGCACCGTCGAGTCCATGGCCGCCATCAAGCCGGCCTTCAAGGAAGACGGTGTGATCCACGCCGGTAACTCCAGCCAGATCTCCGACGGGTCGGCCGCACTGCTGATCATGTCTGCCGAGAAGGCAAAAGACCTGGGGCTCAAGCCGCTTGCCAAGGTGCACACCGCGGTGCTCGCCGGTGCCGACCCCGTCATCATGCTGACCGCGCCGATCCCGGCCACCCAGAAGGCGCTGGCCAAATCCGGCCTGAGTGTCGACCAGATCGGCGTATTCGAGGTCAACGAGGCCTTCGCCCCGGTGCCGATGGCCTGGCTCAAGGACATCGGTGCCGACGAGAGCCGCCTCAACCCCAACGGCGGCGCGATCGCCCTGGGCCACCCGCTCGGCGGCTCCGGTGCCCGCATCCTGACCACCCTGCTGTACCACATGCGGGACAACAACATTCAGTACGGGCTGCAGACCATGTGTGAGGGTGGCGGCCAGGCCAACGCGACCATCCTGGAGCTCCTGTGACCGACGAAGGCGCCCTCGGCGCGATTGCCGAAAAGCGCGGCAATGTCCTGCTGATCACGATCAACCGGCCCGAGGCGCGCAATGCGATCAATGCCTCGGTCAGCATCGCCGTCGGCGACGCCCTGGAGCAGGCCCAGAACGATCCCGAGATCCGGGCCGTCGTGCTCACCGGGTCCGGCGACAAGTCGTTCTGCGCCGGCGCCGACCTCAAGGCGATCTCGCGGGGCGAGAACCTCTTTCACCCCGAGCACCCGGAATACGGATTCGCCGGCTATGTCAGCCATTTCATCGACAAGCCGACGATCGCCGCCGTCAACGGCACCGCCCTGGGCGGCGGCACCGAGCTGGCGCTGGCCAGCGACCTGATCGTGGCCGAAGAGAACGCGAAATTCGGTCTGCCCGAGGTGAAGCGGGGCTTGATCGCCGGTGCCGGTGGCGTGTTCCGCATCGCCGAGCAGCTGCCCCGCAAGGTGGCCAACGAGCTGCTGTTCACCGGTGAGCCGATGACGTCCGCCGATGCGTTGCGCTGGGGACTGATCAACCAGGTCGTGCCCGACGGCACCGTTGTCGACGCCGCGCTCAAGCTGGCCGAGCGGATCACCGGCAACGCGCCGCTGGCCGTGCAGGCCTCCAAGCGCGTCGCCTACGGCGTCGACGAGGGCGTCGTCACCGGTGACAAGGACGGCTGGAAGCGCACCAACCGCGAGTTCAGCACTCTGCTGCAGACCGAGGACGCCAAGGAAGGGCCGCTGGCCTTCGCCCAGAAGCGTGAGCCGGTATGGAAGGCCAAGTAGGAGAAGGCATATGAAGCGACAGATCTACACCGCGGAGCACGAAGCTTTCCGTGAGACGGTCAAGGAGTACATCGAGCGTGAGCTCGTGCCCAATGCCGAGAAGTGGGAGACCGAGCGCATCGTCGACCGGTCGGCGTACACGGCCGCCGGCAAGTACGGCCTCATCGGGTTCAACATGCCGGAGGAATTCGGCGGCGGCGGTACGGATGACTTCCGCTTCAACGCCATCATCGACGAGGAGATCGCCAAGGCCGGTGTGCACGGCCCGGCGCTGAGCCTGCACAACGACGTCGTCGGCCCGTACTTCAAGGAGCTGGCCAACGACGAGCAGAAGCAGCGCTGGATGCCCGGCATCGCCAACGGCGAACTGATCATCGCCATCGCGATGACCGAGCCGGGTGCGGGCAGTGACCTGGCAGGCATCCGGACATCCGCGGTGCGCGACGGTGACGACTGGATCATCAACGGCTCCAAGACCTTCATCTCCTCGGGCATCAACTGCGACCTGTGCGTCGTGGTCGCTCGCACCGACCCCGATGCCGGCCACAAGGGCTTCACGCTGTTCGTGGTCGAGCGGGGCATGGAGGGCTTCACCCGTGGCCGCAAGCTCGACAAGATGGGCCTGCACAGCCAGGACACCTCGGAGCTGAACTTCGAGAACGTGCGGGTGCCCAATGCCAACCTGCTGGGCAAGGAAGGTCGTGGTTTCTACCACCTGATGACCAACCTGCCTTCGGAGCGGCTCGGGATCGCGATCTCGGCGATCTACGGTGCACGCGCGGTCTTCCAGGAGACGCTGCAATACGCCAAGGACCGCAAGGCATTTGGTCAGCCGATCGGCAGCTTCCAGCACAACCGGTTCCTGCTCGCCGAGATGGAGACCGAGCTGGAGGTCACCGAGAACTACCTCGACCGCTGCCTGCAGGGTGTGGTCGACGGTGAGCTGACCGCGGTCGAGGCGGCGAAGGCCAAGTGGTGGGCCACCGAGGTCGCCAAGAAGGTCGTCGACCAGTGCGTGCAGCTGCACGGCGGCTACGGCTACATGATGGAGTACCGCGTTGCACGTGCCTACGTGGACGGACGGATCCAGACGATCTTCGGTGGCACCACCGAGATCATGAAGGAGATCATCGGCCGCGAGCTCGGCGTGTAATCACGCCGACCAGACGCGAATGTCCCCGACACTTCGGCGTGTCGGGGACATTCGCGTCTGCTGGCGGCCCCACTCGCTTGCGGGGGGACTGCCGGCGCAGAGAAGCGGGAGAAAGTCAGCCGATCGGCGCGTCGGCGGCCGGGGTCTCCGGCTCCGGGGCCTTGGTGGTGGTCGTGCTGTTGGTGCCGGTGATCGTCGGCACCAGCGCCTCGGGCGGGTTGTTGGGATCGAGCACGGTGTCGATCAGGTAGATGCGGGCGTTCTGCGCCTGGATGGGGCCGCATACCAGCTTGGCGGTGTCGTTGACCTTGATGTCGCCACCCTTGCCGGTCACCTTGACCTCGGCGCCCTGCTGGGTGGGCCGCTGGCCCTTGACGTCATCGGGGCCGAGCAGGCCCAGGAACGCGTGGTAGTAGTCGAAGCTGGTGAGCGCGGCCGGATCACCCTTGAGCGCGTCGAGCTGGCCGGGCTCCATGGCGGCGAACGCGTCATTGGTGGGCGCGAAGATGACGTACGGGCCGTTGTCGAGCACCGGCACGACGTTGACGTCCGGGTTCATCCCGCCCGACAGTGCGGCGTTGAACGTGCTGATGTCGGGGATGCTGGCCAGCACCTTGCCCGCCGGCAGCTCGGCGAGGTTCTTCCAATCCGGCATGGCCTTCTTGAAGTTGTCGCAGCCCGAGCCCTGCGGATCGGGGATCTCCACCACCGGGGCGGTGGTCGTCGGCGCCGGGTCGGCCGAGGCGGTGACCGCCAGGGGCAGCGACGCAGTGATGGCGGCGACGGCCGCAGCAACGCCCAGTGTCTTGGTGCGAGTCTTCATTGGTGGGTTATTCCTCCCGCTCATGCCTAGCCTGTATTCGTCGGCTGCCGGTGCCGCGTTACGCGGTCGTCCGCGCGACTGTGGCGAGCGAACCGCGAGCATCACCGGCGCGGCGTTCCCCGCGGCGCCGCATCGGATGGTAGGGGCTACGAAGTGGTTACGGCAAAGCCGACCTGGTCGATTGAGTCGTTGCGGCTAGTTTACCTGGGCTTTTTCGGATGCTGATGCACAGCGCGGCGGCGACGGAACACCGCACGGCGGCCACCCCCGAAGGCCACCTCGTGACTGCCCTGCAGGTCCCGCAGCCAACTGGCGCCGGCCGGCGCAGTCACCGCCGGTCACTGTCGACGAGGACGACGGTGCGAGCCGCGGCATAACAGTCAGCAAGCCAGCAGATGCCACCCGAGTGGGCGGGCCGGCGGGCTGTCTACGATGACCGGCATGTCTGAGCCGCTGATCGTGTCCGTCGCCGGTCACACCCCGCAGATCGACCAGGATGCCTGGGTCGCGCCCAATGCCAGTGTGATCGGCCAGGTTTCGCTGGCGGCCGGGACCAGCGTCTGGTACGGCGCCACGCTGCGCGCCGAGGTCGAACCCATCGAGGTCGGTGCGGGCAGCAACATCCAGGACGGGGTGACCGTCCACGTCGACCCCGGCTTCCCGTGCCGGATCGCCACCGGGGTGACGGTGGGCCACAACGTCGTACTGCATGGCTGCACCGTCGAGCAGGACAGCCTGGTCGGGATGGGCGCGGTGGTACTCAACGGCGCGGTGATCGGGGCCGGCTCGCTGGTGGCTGCCGGTGCGGTGGTGCCGCAGGGCATGGTGGTGCCGCCGCGCTCGCTGGTGGCCGGTGTACCCGCCAAGGTGCGCCGCGAGCTCAGCGATGACGAGGTCGGCCACAACCAGCTGAACGCGGCGGCCTACACACATCTGACCGGGCTGCACCGCGACGCGGAGTAGCCGCTAGGGCGTGTCTCATAACCGTTTGAGCCAGGCAACGATGGCGTTGAGGATGACGCCGCCGCGGTAGTTGAGGTTGTGTTTGTCGTAGCGGGTGGCGATGGCGCGCCATTGCTTGGCGCGTTGAAAGCCGCGTTCAACGACGTTGCGGCCCTTGTAGTCCTGTGCGTCGAACTTCGGTGGCCGGCCACCGGCGCTGCCACGGCGTTTACGGTGGGCGATCTGGTCATCAGGCTGCGGGATTACCGCGGTGATGCCTTTATCGCGCAGCAACTCACGAATCGCCCTCGACGAGTACGCCTTATCACCGCGGACCTTGTCGGGACGGGTTCGTGGGCGACCCGGACCACTACTGCCCACTTTCAGGTGTCCCATCAGGATCGGGAACATCGGGGCATCGCCGGCCTGGCCGGGCGCGGTGAGCACCACCAACGGCATCCCGTGCCCGTCGACGAGATGATGAATCTTGGTGCTCAACCCACCGCGGGAACGGCCAATACCGTGGTCAGAGGGCTCCTCACGCAGATTCGTGTAATTCGACGGTGCCCCCTGTGTCCCGAGACAGGTTCGTTGCGTGCTGATGAGCCCGGTTGACCGTCGAATCCACACTGATCGCCCAATCGATCAACTCGGCGTCGGCGGCTTCGGCGAGCACCGCGGCCAGGATCGCATCCCAGGTGCCGTCTTTACTGAACTGGGCATGGCGGCGCCACACCGTCTGCCACGGCCCGAACTCGGCGGGCAGATCCCGCCACGGCGCACCGGTTCGATACCGCCAGATGATGGCCTCCACCACCTGCCGATGATCACCAAAGGGCCTGCCGCCCTTGGTCGATGGCACCGGCATCAACGGCTCAACCCGAGCCCACATCCCATCGGTAAGCACTTGCGACCTCGACACACTGCCGAGACTGCCAAACAATCCACCGATAGGTTATGAGACACGCCCTAGCGCAGTGGATGCGCGAGCTCGTCGCGCGGCATCCTGGCCGCCGTCATGGCCACGGCGGCCAGGGCCGCGGGCAGTAGTCCGGCCACCAGGAAGATGGACTCCATCGAGACCACCTTCGACAGCGGCCCGACGATCGCGAACGACAGCGGCATGAACGCCAGCGACACGAAGAAGTCCAGGCTCGACACCCGGCCCAGCATTTCCGTCGGCACCCGGCGTTGCAGCAGCGTTCCCCAGATCACCATGCCGGCCCCGTCGGTGACGCCGATACAGAACGTGGCCAGCGCCATCAACGGGAACGACGACGTGACGCCGACGACCACCAGCGGCACCGATCCCAACCCCCACATCAGCATCATCGTGGTCAGGTAGCGCCGCGGCATCCGGCGCGAGGACACCGTCAATGCCCCCAGGGCGCTGCCGAATCCGAAGAAAGCCAAGATGAATCCGTAGGCCCGGGCGCCGTCGGCGAACCGGTCCTGGGCGATGAACGGCAGCAGTACCTCGATCGGCCCGAGGACGACGAGCACGAACATGCTGGCGAACAACAGTGTCCACAGCAGCCACGGGGTGCGCACCATGAACGCGAAACCCTCACGCAGATCGCGCAATACGTGCGGGCGTTCGTTGTCCTCCTGCGCCGCAACCAAATCCGCCGTCGGGCGGGTGGCAATCAGCAAGACCAGGCCGGCGCCGAACAACGCCGCCACCACGACCGCGCCGAGCGACGGGAAGGTCGCGGCGATCACCATGCCGGCCACCGCCGGTCCCACCGAGCGCTGGAACACCGGGCGCACCACGCCCTCGACACCGTTGGCCGCCAACAGTTGTTCGGCCGGCAGGATGCGCGGCAGCAGCGCGCTGTAGGCCGGGAAGAAGAACGCTGCGGCGATACCGAGAATGCCTGCGGCGACGGCCAAATGCCAGATCTTGAGCAAGTCGAACAGGCCCAGCACCGCGACCGTGGAGACGGTCACCAGATTGACGGTCTCCACCGCGATGATGATTGTGCGCTGGTTGATCCGGTCGGCGGTGATCCCGCCGACGAGAACGAACGCCACCAGGCCGACACCCATGCAGGTGGCCACCAGCGACAGCGACGCAGGATCGTTGTCGATCGCGATGACCTGCAACGCCATCACCACCGACCACATGCCCTCGGCGAAGATCGACACCGTGACCGCGGCGATCAGCAAGCGGTACTCGCGGATGCGGAACGGGGCGAGCACACGCCAGCCACCGGTCTGATCGACCGGTGGCTGGATGTCGTGTTGCATGCTCACAACACTTGATGGTGCCCACCTGGAGTGGGTTGCGTCCAACGATTTTTCGGGCGCGAACAGGGCTCGCGAGGCAGGTAGGTGGGGCTACCGCTTACTGCTGGGTGAACTCCGGGCGCCGGTTCTGCTGGAAGGCCTTGGTGCCTTCGCGGAAATCGTCGGACACCAGCAGCTGCAGCTGGCCCTTGCGCTCGCGGGCAAACGCCCCTTCGAGCTCGGTCAGGGTGGCTGCGTTGACGGCCTGCTTGGTCTCCCGCAGTGCCACCGCCGGACCCGAGCGCAGCTTGGCGACGATCTTGTCCACGGCGGCATCGAACTCGTCGGCCGGGTACACCGCGCTGATCAGGCCCCAGTCGAAGGCCTCGGTGGCGGTGAGGCGATCGGCCAGCAGCGCCAGGCGCATGGCCCGGATCCGGCCGATGTTCGCCGCGACGAGCGCCGACGCACCGCCGTCGGGCATCAACCCGATCTTGGTGAAGGCCAACAGGAAGAAGGCCGCCTCGGAGGCCAGCACGACGTCGCACGCCAGTGCCAGGGACACGCCGACGCCGGCGGCCGGCCCCTGCACGACGGCCACGACCGGCTTGGGCAGCGCCACGATGGAGGCGACGGCCCGGTTGGCGGCATCGAGGACGCCTTCGGCGTCGTGGGTCTCGGCGTTCTGGTCTTCCTCGCTGATTCCCGCGCCCGAGCTGAATCCGCGGCCCGCGCCGCCCAGCCGGACCACCCGCACCTCGGGGTCGGTGGCGGCCAATTCCATGGCGCCGGCGATCGCGACGAGCATGCCCTGGGTCAGCGAGTTCAGGCTGTCGGGCCGGTTCAGGGTCACCGACAGCACACCGCCCTCGAGGGTCACGGATACGTCTTTGACGTCGGGGTATTCGCGGGTCACGGTCATCTATGCACCTTAAGTCTGGCGGGCCCGTGGCCCGCTGCGGGCGGGGCCGGCTATGGCCATACCGGTCGAGAAGGTTATACAAGTAAGCTATGTCACCGGTCAACCAAGGCCTAACAGGCGAAGGGCGGAAGAGCATGGCAGGACCACTGCAGGGTTTGCGCGTTGTCGAGTTGGCCGGTATCGGCCCGGGCCCGCACGCGGCGATGATTCTCGGCGATCTGGGCGCCGACGTCGTGCGGGTCGAACGGCCGGGCCGCAGCGGGGGAGTGCCCGCCGGTGATCGGGATTCGATGCTGCGCAATCGCCGCTCGGTGGCGGCGGACCTCAAGAGCGACGAAGGTCGCGAGCTGGTCCTGAGCCTGATCGCCAAGGCCGACGTGCTGATCGAGGGCTATCGGCCCGGCGTCACCGAGCGTCTGGGCCTGGGGCCCGACGACTGTGCCAAGGTCAACGACCGCCTGATCTACGCCCGGATGACGGGCTGGGGCCAGGAAGGTCCGCGGGCCCTGCAGGCCGGCCACGACATCAACTACATCTCGCTCAACGGCCTGCTGCACGCTGTCGGCCGCAAGGGTGAGCGCCCGGTCCCGCCGCTGAACCTGGCCGGTGACTTCGGTGGCGGCTCGATGTTCCTTCTCGTCGGCATCCTCTCGGCGCTGTTCGAGCGGCAGGCCTCGGGCAAGGGACAGGTGATCGATGCGGCCATGGTCGACGGTTCGTCCGTGCTGATGCAGATGATGTGGGGCTTCCGGGCCAACGGCATGTGGTCCGACGAGCGCGGCACGAACATGCTCGACACCGGTGCGCCCTACTACGACACCTACGAGACCGCCGACGGCAAGTACATGGCGATCGGTGCGATCGAGCCGCAGTTCTACGCCGAGTTGCTCAAGGGGCTGGGCCTGGAGGGTGCCGACCTGCCGGCGCAGAACGACATGGCGCGCTGGCCCGAGCTGCGTGAGGCCTTCACCAAGGCATTCGCCGCTCACGACCGCGATCACTGGGCCAAGGTGTTCGCCGGTACCGATGCGTGCGCGACGCCGGTGCTTTCGTTCGCCGAGGTGCTCACCGAGCCGCACATCGCCGAGCGCGACACGTTCTTCGACGACGAGGGCAACCTGCAGCCGATGCCGGCCCCGCGGTTCTCACGCAGCACTCTCGCGGTGCCGACGCCGCCGCGCGAACGTGGCGCCGACACCGAAGCCGTTCTGCGGGACTGGGTTTAGTTCACCGTTTAGTTCAACCACTGTTTGGTTCGACCGAAGGGGTCGGCGTTGAAGCCGGCCGGAAAGGAATGCGGTACATGGAGATCAAGGACGCGGTAGCCGTCGTCACCGGCGGTGCTTCCGGTCTGGGCCTGGCCACCACGAAGCGACTGCTGGACGCAGGTGCGCAGGTGGTCGTCATCGACCTCAAGGGCGAAGAGGTGGTGGCCGAGCTGGGTGATCGGGCCAAGTTCGTCGCCACCGACGTCACCGACGAGGCCGGCGTGACCGAGGCGCTCGACGTCGCCGAATCGCTTGGCCCGGTGCGCATCAACGTCAACTGTGCAGGCATCGGCAATGCAATCAAGACCCTGAGCCGCAACGGAGCGTTCCCGCTCGACGGGTTCCGCAAGGTGGTCGAGGTCAACCTGATCGGCACCTTCAACGTGATCCGGTTGAGCGCCGAGCGCATCGCCAAGACGGAGCCCCTGAAGAACGAAGAGCGCGGCGTCATCATCAACACCGCCTCGGTGGCGGCGTTCGACGGCCAGATCGGCCAGGCCGCCTACTCGGCGTCAAAGGGCGGTGTGGTCGGCATGACCCTGCCGATCGCGCGCGACCTTTCGCGTGAGCTGATCCGCGTGTGCACCATTGCGCCGGGGCTGTTCAAGACCCCGCTGCTGGGCTCGCTGCCCGAGGAGGCGCAGAAGTCGCTGGGCCAGCAGGTTCCGCACCCGGCCCGGCTGGGTGATCCCGACGAGTACGGCGCCCTGGCCGTGCACATCATCGAAAACCCGATGCTCAACGGCGAGGTGATCCGCCTCGACGGTGCTATCCGCATGGCTCCCCGGTAACCAGGAAGGCGAACATATGGCATTGAAGACGAAGTTCACCGAGACGTTCGGGGTCGAGCACCCCATCGTGCAGGGTGGTATGCAGTGGGTCGGCCGTGCCGAACTCGTTGCGGCCGTGGCGAATGCGGGTGCGTTGGGTTTCATCACCGCGCTCACCCAGCCCACCCCGGCGGATCTGGCCCGCGAGATCGAGCGGTGTCGTGAGCTCACCGACAAGCCGTTCGGGGTGAACCTGACGATTCTGCCGACGATCAACCCGCCGCCGTATGACGAGTACCGCCAGGTGATCGTCGACTCCGGCATCAAGATCGTGGAGACCGCGGGTTCGAACCCGGCGCCGCACCTGCCGATGTTCCATGACAACGGCATCAGGGTGCTGCACAAGTGCACTTCGGTGCGCCACGCCGTCAAGGCGCAGAGCCTGGGTGTGGACGGCATCAGCATCGACGGGTTCGAGTGCGCCGGTCATCCGGGTGAGGATGACATCCCGGGCCTGGTGCTCATCCCGGCCGCCTCGGCCAAGATCGAGATCCCGATGATCGCCTCGGGTGGTTTCGCCGACGCGCGTGGTCTGGTGGCTGCGCTGGCGCTGGGGGCTGACGGCATCAACATGGGTTCGCGGTTCATGTGCACCGCGGAATCGGCGATCCATCAGAAGGTCAAGGAAGCCATCGTGGCGGGCACCGAGCTCGACACCGAGCTGATCTTCCGCAGCCTGGGTAACACCGCCCGCGTCGCGAGCAACACGGTTTCGCGTGAAGTGGTGCAGATCCTCAAAGACGGCGGCCAGTTCGAGGACGTCAAGGATCTGGTGGCCGGCAAACGTGGCGTGAAGGTGTATGAGATCGGTGATCTCGACGCCGGCATCTGGTCGGTTGGAACCTCGATGGGTCTCATCAACGACATCCCCACCTGCGGCGAACTCGTCTCACGGATGGTGTCGGAGGCCGAGGAGCTGATCAGTGGGCGCCTGGCGAACATGATCGGTGCGGGCGAAGCCGAACCGGAGAAAGAAGCAGTCCTCGCCTGAAGCGAGGACTGTGGCCCCGAAGGGCTGGCTACGGCAAACTCAAGATGGGAAACGCGCGCCGCGAGGCGCGCGTTTTCTCATACTGCGGTAGGCAGTTCTTGGAAGTCGTCAAACTGCTCGGAGGTTTCACCCTCGACGAGGACATCGCCGTGGTAGAGGGCCTCGAAGTCAACCTTGATGACATCGGCACTGGTGTCGTCGATCCACATGACACTGAGCGTATGGGTCACCATTAAGGAATCTTTGAGTCACGGTTCGGAAAATGGTGGCAATCCTACTTTTGGGTAGGTTTCTGGCGAGTAGCCCAAAGCTGGAAATCGGCGGCGGCTACCGGCGCCAACAGGACGGGGTTCAGGCGACGGGTTTTGTGACGTGGATGGGGTTGGACCCGTTGAGCGCGATCCAGGTCACCACGGCGACGGCGAATCCGAGCACCACCAATCCGACCGCGCCCCTGGCCGAGACGCGGGAGCGGCCGAAAACCCGCTCATCGACGGAGAACGCGCCGGCGCCGGTGAACAACAACGCCGCGGCGGCGAATGCGGCCAGGAACGGCACGTTGAACGGCTGGGACCAGAAGGCGTCGGCCGACACGTTCACCGCCCAGGCGTCGACCATCGCGCCGATCACCGCGCATGCGGCCAGTGGCGTGAGAACGCCCAACAGCAGCCCTATCCCGCCGAGGGTTTCGGCCGCGGTCACCATGAACGCGCCGAACGCGGGTAGCCGCCAGCCGCTGGATTCCATGAATCCCACGGCGGCATCGAAGTCGAAAGCCTTGATCAGACCCGCTTGCAACATGGTTGCGCCGGTAGCGATGCGCAGGATGAGAAGTCCGGTGTCGGTCAGGCGGCTGGTCGTCGCGGTGCCGGCATCGATGGTGTTTGTCATGCCTTATTAGACGCACGATCGAGCCGAAATTCATCGCCTGTCGGCCGCTGATGAACCTTGGGGTGCCGATCGCCGTATGTAGAGCAGGCCACATTGACGCCGGAAACTTACCGTTGTTAACTTAACGACGATATCCATCGGGGAAGGACGCGCATTGCTGCATCGAATCGCCCATCTGGCCCTCGCTGCGCCACGACGCGTCTTGGCGGTGGCCGCGCTGGTCATGGTGGCCGCGGCCATCTTCGGCATTCCGGTGGCCAAGAGCCTGTCGGCGGGTGGCTTCCAAGACCCGACGTCGGAATCCGCGCAGGCCACTCAGCTGCTCTCGGACAAGTTCGCCCGCGGCGACATGCAGTTGGTCATCAGCGTCACCGATGAGAGGGCCGGGGCTGACAGTCCCGCGGCCCGGGCTGCGGGCACCGACATCGCAGGCCAGCTCAAGGTGTCGCCGTACGTGACCGAGGTGAGCTCGACCTGGACCGTGCCGGCACCCGCGGCAGCCACCCTGGTCAGCAAGGACGGCAAGACCGGGCTCATCCTGGCTGGGATCAACGGCGGGGAGAGTGGCGCGCAGAAGCACGCCAAGGAACTGACCGACCGTCTGGTGCACGACCGCGACGGCGTAACCGTGCGGGCCGGCGGCGAGGCGATGATCTACGTCCAGATCAACGGGCAGAGCGAAAAAGACCTCTTGATGATGGAGTCCATCGCGATTCCGCTGAGCTTCGTCGTGCTGGTGTGGGTCTTCGGCGGACTGCTCGCCGCCGCATTGCCGCTCGCGGTCGGCGGCTTCGCGATCCTGGGGTCCCTGGCGGTGCTACGCGGGTTCACGATGGTCACCGACGTCTCGATCTTCGCGCTCAATCTCACCGTCGCCATGGGACTGGCCCTGGCGATCGATTACACCCTGTTGATCGTCAGCCGGTACCGCGACGAGCTGGCCGACGGCGTCGAGCCGGACCGGGCCCTGGTGCGCACGATGATCACCGCCGGGCGCACCGTGCTGTTCTCGGCGATGACGGTGGCGCTGTCGATGGTGGCGATGGTGCTGTTCCCGATGTACTTCCTCAAGTCGTTCGCCTACGCGGGCATCGCGGTGGTGGGGCTGGCGGCGTTCGCGGCCATCGTGGTGGCCCCGGCGGCGATCGTGCTGCTCGGTGACCGCCTGGACGCCTATGACGTGCGCCGGTTCTTCCGCCGCATCCTGGGCCGGCCCGAGCCCGTGGCCAAGCCCGTCGAGCAGACTTTCTGGTACCGCATGACCAAGCGGGTGATGCGCCGTGCGTTGCCGGTCGGCCTCGCGGTGATCGCGCTGTTGCTCATGCTGGGCGCGCCCTTCCTCGGCATCAAATGGGGCTTCCCCGACGACCGCGTGCTGCCCTCCTCGGCGTCGGCCCGTCAGGTCGGCGATGAGCTCCGTAACGATTTCGCCGTCGACTCCTCGACCGCCGTCACCGTGGTGCTTCCGGACGTGACCGGCCTGCCACCCGCGGAAATCGACCGCTACGCGGGCGAGCTGTCGCGGGCCGCCGACGGAGCCTCGGTGTCCGCGCCCGGCGGCACGTTCGTCGACGGTCGCCGGGTTGGCCCTCCGACGTCGGGAACCGGAATAGCCGACGGCAGTGCGTTTTTGACGATCGGCAGCAACGTGCCGTTGTTCAGCGACGATTCCGAGGCGCAACTCGACGCGCTGCACGCGGTGCCCGCCCCCGCCGAGGTGAAGTTCACCGGCATCGCTCAGGTCAACCGGGACAGCTCGCAGGCCATCACCTCCCGCCTGCCGATGGTGCTCGGCATCATCGCCGCCATCACCTTCGTGCTGCTTTTCCTGCTCACCGGCAGCGTGATACTGCCGTTGAAGGCGTTGGTGCTCAACGTGTTGTCGCTGTCGGCGGCGTTCGGCGCGCTGGTGTGGATCTTCCAGGACGGGCACCTGGGCGCGCTCGGCACCACGTCGACGGGCACGCTGGTGGCAAATCTGCCGGTGCTGCTGTTCTGCATCGCCTTCGGGTTGTCGATGGACTACGAGGTGTTCCTGGTTTCGCGGATCCGCGAGTACTGGTTGTCGCCCGGGCTGACACGTGCCGACGGCACCGAGATGTCCCCGCGGGAACGCTCCGGCCATCTTGCTCCTCGCGTCCGCAACGACGAGAGTGTCGCGCTCGGACTGGCCCGCACCGGGCGGGTGGTGACGGCCGCCGCGCTGCTGATGTCGATATCGTTCGCGGCACTGATCGCGGCGCAGGTGGCCTTCATGCGGATGTTCGGCCTCGGTCTGACCATTGCCGTGCTGGTAGATGCCACGTTGGTGCGCATGTTGTTGGTGCCGGCGTTCATGCACCTGATGGGGCAGTGGAACTGGTGGGCGCCGGCACCGTTGGCCCGCCTGCACAAGCGCATCGGGATCAGTGAGTCCGGTCCCGCCGAGGGCGGGCCGGGCGACACTCCCCCGGGTGACGAGCGAGAACGGGCCGGCGCCGCAGTGACGGACGGTTAGCGTGATGATCCAGCCTGGGAAACGACGCCGAGCGCCGCGCGGTTCCGGTGAGCTGCTTCGTGATCAGATCCTCGATGCCACAACCGAATTGCTGTTGGACACCGGTCATGCCAAGGCGGTGTCGATTCGGTCGGTGGCACAGCGGGTCGGGGTCACCCCACCGTCGATCTACCTGCATTTCGCCGACAAGGACGCGCTGCTGGACGCGGTGTGCTCGCGCTATTTCGAGAAGCTGGACGAGGAGATGCAGTGGGCGGCGGCCGACCATTCCTCGACCATCGAGGTGCTGCGGGCCCAGGGGCACGCGTATGTGAACTTCGCCAGGCGCACGCCGGAGTTGTACCGGCTGGCGACGATGGGGGAGGGCAGGCCCGGCAGCGACGTCGACGTCGCCCTCAACAGCTCGGCGTTTCAGCACATGCGAGCCGCGATCGAAACGCTGATCGCCGAGGGCGTGTACCCGCCCGGCGACGCCACCACACTGGCCCTGGAATTGTGGACCGCCGCGCACGGCGTGGCCGCCATTCTGATCTCGAAGCCGTACCTGCCGTGGGGAGATGTCGAGGAGTTCACCGACCGTGTGCTGCGGGCGGTGTGCACCGGCCAGATCGTCTCGGGGATCATCGGAACCGACCTCGAGCCCGACGAGACGATCGCCCGGTTGAAGGGATTCGCCAGCGAGTACGCCGATGGAGGAGAACCGTGAGTGACAAGACCTCAGACATTCCGGACTTCGCCCGGGTGGACAACCCGTTCTTCGCCCGCGTGTGGAAGACATTGTCGAGCTCGGAGCCGAAGGCTCTGCGGCGGCTGCGCAGTGAGAACCTCTCCGGGCTCAGCGGCCGGGTCCTGGAGATCGGGGCGGGCACCGGGACCAACTTCGCCTTCTATCCCTCGACGGTGACCGAGGTGGTCGCCATCGAACCCGAACGTCACCTTGCCGAGGTGGCCCGCGCCGCGGCGGCCAAGGCCGCGGTTCCGGTGACGGTGACCAGTGACACTGCCGAGAAGTTCAACAGCGCCGAACCGTTCGACGCGGTAGTCTGTTCGTTGGTGCTGTGCTCCATCGAACAGCCGGATACTGTTCTGCAGCAATTGTTTTCGCTGCTCCGGCCGGGAGGCGAACTGCGGTACCTCGAGCACGTGGCCGGCAGCGGCTGGCGGGGTGGGATGCAGCGCGTGGCGGACGCCACGGTGTGGCCGCGGTTGTTCGGAAATTGCCACACCCATCGGCATACCGAGCAGACGATCGCCGGCAGCGGCTTCCAGGTTGCTGTCGCTCACCGCGAGTTCGCGATGCCGGCCTGGGTGCCGTTGCCGGTGACGGAGTTCGCCATCGGCCGTGCGGTCAGGCCTGCCTAGTACCCAGCAGTGTGGGTAACCGCTGCAGCAGGTCCGGAAGGGACGCGGCCGCGGTCTCGCGCAGGGAGATGGTCGCGCTGTCGGACAGCGGCGTGCGCTCGGGGTTGACCTCGACCACCACGGTGCCCGCGGCGACGGCGGCTTCGGCCAGCCCTGCCGCGGGATACACGACCGAGCTGGTGCCTACCACGATCACCACGTCGGCAGCACCGACCGCCTGTACCGATCGTTGCCAGGCGTCGTCGGGCAACGGCTCACCGAACCAGACGACACTGGGCCGGATCAGGCCACTGCACGGGCATACCGGGGGTTCGATCGTCTCGACCGGTTCGGGCATCGGGGGAAGATCGCCCTCGAACCTCGAACCGCAAGCGTCGCAACGGAACTCGAACAAGTTGCCGTGCAGGTGGTAGACGTTGGTGCTGCCGGCGCGCTCGTGCAGGTTATCGACGTTCTGGGTGATGACGTGTACGTCGGCGAAGTCCTGCCAGGCAGCCACGGCCCGATGCCCGTCGTTGGGCTGCACGTGGGCCATCATGTAGTGGCGCCACAGATACCAGGCCCAGACCTTTTCGGGATGTTGCTGCCAGCCTTCGACGCTGGAGATTTCATACGGGTCCACTTGTGCCCACAGGCCCGTCTCGACGTCGCGGAACGTCGGCACACCACTTTCGGCTGAGATTCCGGCACCGGACAGGACAGTCACTTGCACATCACCAACGTAGTCGGTTTGGGTGATACTGGGCATGTGGGTGAGTTGGGGGATTGGGTGCTGGTCGACTCGAGCGCGGACAAGCCGCTGTTCGATCAGCTCAGAATCCAGATTATCGACGGAATACGGCAGGGACGGTTGGCTCCGGGTACTCGGCTACCGACGGTGCGCGAACTGGCGGGGCAGGTCGGGTTGGCGGTCAACACCGTGGCCAGGGCATATCGTGAGCTGGAGTCGGCGGGGGTCTTGGAGACTCGCGGGCGGTACGGGACATTCGTGGCGCGGGCGGACCCGGCCGATGCCGCGATGGCCGCGGCGGCGCACTCGTTCGCCGAAGCTGCCCGCGCGTTGGGGATCGGCAAGAGCGACGCGCTGCGCTATCTGGACACCGCGTTCGACTGACCGGGATTCACCCGGCCGCCGTGCCGCGCCAGCGCAGCACGTCCAATGCGACGGCGACCGCGACACTGTTCTCGGCCAGGGGGCGGGGCAGGAGCTCGTCGGCGCGGACCAGCCGGCGCAGCAGCGTGTTGCGATGCAGGTACAGCCTCGCCGCGGCCCGGGAAGCGTTGCACTGTTCGTTGACGAATACCCGCACCGTTTCCCGTAATTCGGCGTCAGCGGTCTCCAGCGCAGCGAGGTTGTGGCTGACGAACTCGGCGGCGCGATCGGGTTCGGAGGTGAGCAGGGCGACGAGTTCGACCTCGCCGAACTGGGCGATTTGCTGTGTGGAGTGCAGCCGGGCCATCATCTGCTGGGTGGTGATCGCGTCGAAATGGCTGCGCCGGAAGCCATCCAGGCCGTCGGCGACCGGTCCGACGGCGATCCGGACGCCGTCCAGCTCTGCGGCGGCGTGGGTCAGCGCCTGGAACCCGCGCTCGACCTCGGCGCTACCTGCCGCCCACACCCATCGGGTGGCGGTGCTCGCCAGCACGCTCAGCGGCCGCGGATCGCCGCAGTCCTGACCGAATGCCTCGGCGGCGCGGTCCAGCCCGGACATGTCGCCCGCGGGGTCCTCGCTCCAGATCACCGCGGCGGTGTGGGTTCCGGTCAGCGCGTGGCCCAGGCGTGCTTCGGCTCGCTGCCTGGGGATCGGGGCACCTTCGAGCAGAAGTGCGACGGTCTCGCGTCGCTCGGCGTGGGTGCCGCGGGTGAGATCCTCGCGTTCGAGCTCGATCTGGGCGGCGATTCCGGCCAGCGTCGCGTCGACGAACGCGCTGATGGACCGCGAGCAGACGTCGAGCATCTCGCGCAGTTCGGCGGGGTCGGACGTCAGCTCGAAGGCGATCTCCATGAGCCGACGCCAGGCCACCCCCTCACCGACGCGGTACGCATCGAGGGGAAATGCGTTGACGCCGCGGCGCACCAGCTCCCGTGCGATGCTCAGCGGCTCCGGCCCGGTGTTCGGCGGCACCGGGGCGCCCGGATCGCGCACATTTGCCGTGCCCCAGAAAAACAGGTTCGCGTGGTTGCTGCGGACGACGGCGGCGGCGAGCTCGGGGTCGGAGGCGATCGCCGGGCTGGCGGCCAGGACGGCGGTGTCGAACTCCTCGAGCCAGTCCTCGCGTGGGTTGAGGACGATTTGTGCGCATTGCCGGATCAGGTCCTGCACCCGCGGAGACGGTGGCTGCCACACCATCACCCCAGGGTAGATTGATGGTGCAAAGTGCACCACCAGTCGGGTGAAATTTGGCACTTTTTACCTTGGGTTACGGTCGGCTGGCCGCAACCATTGAGACATGAACCACACCGAACACGTCGACGTACTCATCATCGGCGCCGGCATCTCCGGCATCGGTGCTGCCTACTACCTTCAGCGCGAACATCCGGGGCGCAGTTACGCGATCCTGGAAGCCCGCGGCGCCACCGGCGGCACCTGGGATCTGTTCCGCTACCCAGGAATTCGGTCGGACTCGGACCTGCACACCTTCGGCTACGAGTTCAAGCCGTGGCGCGACGAGCACGCCATCGCCACCTCCGACAAGATCCTGGCCTATCTGCGGGAGACGGTGGCGGAAAACGGCATCGACCGCCACATCCGGCTGCACCACAAGGTGCGGGCGGCGGCCTGGGATTCGGCCCGGGCCGCCTGGACCGTGGACATCGAGCGGACCGACGGTGGCGGATCAGATCCCGAACTCGTGCAGATATCGGCGAACTGGCTGTTCTGCGGCGGCGGGTACTACCGCTACGACCAGGGTTACGCCCCGCAATTCGAGGGGGCCGACCGGTTCACCGGGCGTGTCGTGCATCCCCAGCACTGGCCCGAAGATCTCGACTACACGGGGAAGAAGGTCGTGGTGATCGGCAGCGGTGCCACTGCCGTCACGCTGGTGCCGTCCATGGCGGGCACGGCTGCCCACGTCACCATGCTGCAGCGCTCACCGTCCTATGTGATGCCGGTGCCGGCCAAGGACTCCTTCGCCAACACTGCCAAGCGACTGCTCGGCGACGAGCGCGGGTACGCGCTGACCCGGCGCAAGAACATCCTCAAACAACGTGGCGTCTACACCTTCTGCCAGAGGTACCCGAAGACCGCCCGGGCCGTGATCCGCTGGATCAACGCCGCCAAGCTTCCCGACGGGTATCCCGTGGACGAGCATTTCAGCCCCCTCTACAACCCGTGGGATCAGCGGCTGTGCGCGGTGCCCGACGGGGATTTGTTCGCCGCGCTCAGCGATGGCAGCGCCTCGGTGGTGACCGACCGCATCGCGACGTTCACCGAGACCGGCATCCTGCTGGAGTCAGGACGCGAGCTCGACGCCGACATCATCGTCACCGCAACGGGATTGAACATCCAGCTGTTCGGCGGGATGACGCTGAGCGTAGACGGCGAAGAAGTGAACCTCGCCGAGGCCGTGGCCTACAAGGGCATCATGCTCTCGGGTGTGCCGAACTTCGCGTTCGCCTTCGGCTACACCAACTCGTCGTGGACTCTCAAGGTCGGTCTGCTCTGCGAGCACTTCTGCCGTCTGTTGAAGCACATGGACGACAACGGCTTTGACTCAGTGCGACCGGAGTTCAGCGGTGGACCGACCCGCCCCCTTCTCGATTTCGCCGCCGGTTACGTGCAACGCTCGATCAACGAGATTCCCCGCCAGGGTGTCGACGGGCCGTGGCAGATGACCATGAACTACACGCTCGATGCACAGACGCTGCGTAACGGTCCGGTGGCGGACCCGAGCCTGCGGTTCGAAACAACGCAGGTGGAACTGGCCGGGTCGACAGTCTGATCCGGCGGGCGCTACCCGAATTCCAGCAGCCCGGACACCGGGCGCACAGGGTCGAAGATCGGCAGGTGCTGTGCCTGCAGGAGGGCGTTCAAGACCCGGCCCCGGCCGGGCGGCATCGGCAGATCGTGCACCGCCGTGACCCCCGGAACGGTGTTGACCAGATCGGCCAGTTCTGCGGGCGACAGGCTGAACGGCATGGGCGGTACCCGGTAGCGCATCGATGTCGGCATACCTTTGCGGGTCAAGAAAGCGAAGAACGCAGGCGGCAGGTCGAACAACATCTGCCCTCCCGGAAAGCGTTGCGCGCAGGCGCGGATCAGCGACATCGATTCCTCGGGCTGCAGGTACATCAACAGGCCCTCGGCGGTGATGAACACTCCGTCGCCGGTGTCGACATGGTCCATCCAGCTGAAGTCCAGCGCCGACTGGGCGCACTGGGTGACCCGGTCCGGCTTGGGCAGCAACTTGTTGCGGAACTCGATCATCGGCTCCAGATCGACCGACAACCAACGGAACTCATGTCCCAGTCCGGCGGCGTCAAGCCGGTAGAAGCTGGTCTGCAGTCCTTCGGCCAATGCCACCACCGTGGCCTTCGGATGGGTGCGCAGGTAGCTGGAGGTCATCCGGTCGAACAGCAACGCCCGCAAGGCCATGTCCTGGCGGCGGGTGTAGCCGAACTTGGCGAAGTCGAAGTCGATCGAATCGACCAGTTGCACCGCCACCGGATCCTCGATCAGGCCGTCCGGACGGCGCGCCTCGTGCGCACGCACCTGCAGGGTCAGCAATGCCGTCTCGGCAACACCCGTGAGCGCGTCGCCGCTCACTTTGGCTGAGCTATCCGTCATTGCCGCGAATGTACCTGTGTTCAGCCGGGGGCGTCCGGCGACCGTCGGCCGGCACACGCGAAGATGGCGTCAACCGCTGCCCGGATCAGCTGGAAGGAGCCTGCCGTGCCACGCTTTGCGGCCAACCTCTCCATGATGTACGTCGAACATGCCTTTCCCGATCGGTTCGCTGCCGCGGCGGCCGACGGTTTCACGGCGGTGGAGTACCTGTTCCCGTACGCCCACCCGGCCCAGCAGCTGCGCGGGCTGCTTGCCGCCAACGGCCTACGTCAGGTTCTGTTCAACGCGCCACCGGGGGATTTCGAGTCCGGCGAACGTGGCATCGCCTCGCTTCCGGGCCGCGAGGCCGAGTTTCGTGATGGTTTTCGGCGCGCTCTGCACTATGCCGAGGTTCTGGACTGCCCACGGGTACACGTGATGGCGGGTATCGCTGAGGGGGCGGCCCAGCGAGCGGACCGCATCGCGGTGTACCGCGCCAACCTCGGCTGGGCGGCCGCAGAGGCCGCCGGTGCCGGCATCGAGGTGATGATCGAACCGATCAACCAGCGCGACATGCCTGGATACCTGTTGAGCTTTCAGGACGATGCGCACCGGATCGTCGAGGAGGTCGGGGCGCCGAATCTCAAGGTCCAACTGGACCTGTACCACTGTCAGATCACCGAGGGCGACGTGACGGTCCGGCTCCGGTCGGATATCCCGACGGGCCGGGTAGGGCACCTGCAGATCGCCGGGGTTCCCGACCGGCACGAACCCGACAGCGGTGAGTTGGCGATCGACCACCTGCTGGCCGTGATCGATGAGACCGGTTTCGACGGCTGGGTGGGCTGTGAGTACCGACCGGCTGCGGGCACCAGTGAGGGGTTGGGGTGGATGCGCGGGATGCGCGGATGACGCGTCAGCGCAACACTTTCTCCAGCGTGCGCAGATTCCTTGTCGTCGTCGACGGTTTGTAGCGTTTCTTGCCCATGGTCTTGCCGATCGCGCTGTCCAGTGTGGCGGCCCGCGGGACCTGCCAATAGAGCACGCCATCGCCGCGCTGCACCAATTCATCGGGGCCCGGGTTCAGGGCCGCGAGCTCGTCGAGCAACTCGCTGTCACTGACGAACGTGACGTAGGAGTGGTGATCGGGGACCTCGCGCTCGAACGGGTAGCCCTCCGAGATCTTCTTCAGGGTGGCAAGGTCGTAGACCAACACCCATGCCTCGTAGCCGAAGGCGTCCCGCAGCGCACGCTCGGCCGTGGTCCGGACCTTGGCGGCTTTGGAAGTGCTGTCCAGCAAGACGTTTCCGCTCGCCAGGATGGTCTTGACTTCGGTGAACCCGGCGGCCTCCATGGCCTTCGCCACCTCGGCCATCTTGAGGTTCACGCCTCCGACGTTGACGCCTCGCAAGAACGCGATGTACCGGGTCACGGTTCCAGACTAAACACTCACTCATTTCACCGGCAGCTGATCCGGTTGGGCCCTCGAAGTGGCGGTGATGAGGCGCAGCACCTCTCGGAAGTTGGGGGAGCGGGTGGACACGATCGACGTGTGATTTTCGCCGGGCAGCAAGACGAGGCCGGCCTGGCCGCCGAGTTTCTTGAGCGCCGCGACGTAGCGCCGCGAATTGGCCGGCGCCACAACGGTGTCGAGTGTTCCGTGGACGGCGATCACCGGCACTCTCGGGTCGAGGTTCTGGATCGGATCCACCGAGGCGTATCGCTGCGGCACCTCGGAGGGGCGCCCGCCGAGCACCGCCGCGATGTGTTTGTCGCCGTGGTTGGCCGCGTAGACCATGTCGAGCGGGCCGGCCAGTGAGATGACCCGGGTCGGCCGGAAGATCGGCCGGGATCCGACTTCGTCACCGTGCAGGTCGTGGCGGGTGCTGGCCCACACGGCCAGCTGGGCTCCGGCGCTGTGGCCGACCACGAGCGCGTCGTCGACCGCCAGCTGCGGGTATCGCAGGTTCACCTGCGCGACATAGTCCATCGCACGAGCCACATCGGCGAACGTCGTCGGCCAACCACCGCCGGAGCCCACCCGCCGGTACTCGATGTTGTAGACGGCCATGCCGCGACTGGTGAGCTCGCGGGCCAATCCGTCGAACACCCCGGCGCCCATCGTGCTCTTCCAGCCGCCGCCATGGATGAGCACCACGAGCGGGACCGAATTGAACGCGTGCGTACCAGAGGGCAGGTACAAGTCGGCCCAGTTCTGGTCGGGGTACCTTCCGCCCGCCCGCGCCTCGGGTAGGTAGTGGAACCGGGTGACGCTGAACTTGGGCTGGGTGAGCGCCTCGGGCACCACCTCGATCTGAGCGGTCCTGGTTTCCGTGGCGGTCGGCGTCGCGCAGGAGGTGACGCCGGCAACGAGCAGCGCGGCGCACACCGTCGGCAGGCGTCGGTTGAGCAGTGCCATGGGTTTCCAGAACCGGCCCGTCAGAAGTCCAGCGCGGTGATGGACGGGCGGATGCGGTGGATCAGGTCGATGCGGTCCAGCCACGGCGCGGCGGCGAGCTTGAACAGGCCGCGTCCGGGTTGCAGCGGCACGTCGCGGGCCGAGCGCACGCCGGCGATGGCGCCCGGTCCCGTCCCGGCCATCGCCAGACCCTCGTCCGCGGTGAGGGCGAAGGGCATGGGTGGCGCGATGTAGCGGTCGGACAGACGCAAGCCCTTGATGGTGCGTCGGCTTGCCCAGTGCGGGATCGAGTCGAACACCATCCGGCCGCCGGGAAACCGCGCCGCACAGTCGGCGATCAGGCTGCGCACATCGTCGGGCTCCAGGTACATCAGCAGGCCCTCGGCGGTGATGAACACGCCGTGGCTGGCGTCCACCCGGTCCATCCAGCTGCGGTCGAGCGCGGACTGAGCGATGTTGACGATGCGGTCATCGGAGGGAAGGAGGCGTTCCCGAATAGCCATCACCGGCGGTAGATCGACCGAATACCAGGTCAGTTCGTCGGCCACGCCGGCTTGATCGAGCCGCCAGAAACTGGTCTGCAAACCTTCGGCGAGCGCCACCACCGCGGCCTTCGGATGCGTGGCGAGGTAGTCGCGGGTCTCGACGTCGAATGCGCGGTCCCGCAGGGCATGGGCCTGGGTCGATCTGCCGAACTTGCGGTAATCGAAGTCGATCGCGTCGAACAGTGCCACTGCCCACGGGTCGCGGATCACGCCGTCGGAACGTTTGGCCTCGATACCGCGATTGCTCAGGGTCCACAACGTGGTCTCCGAGACGCCCTCGAGGATGTTGCCGTCAATCACGCTCATCGAACCGATGGTAAAGACGTACGCTCGTCTCATGGGGCGCCAGGTTTTCGACGACAAGCTTTTGGCCTTGATCGGCGGCAACTCGATGGGAGTTCTTGCGACGATCAAACAGGACGGTCGTCCGCAGCTGTCCAATGTCTCCTACTACTTCGACCCGCGTGCAGTGCAGATCCAGGTTTCGATCACCGAACCGCGGGCCAAGACCCGCAATCTGCGGCGGGATCCGCGTGCGTCCGTTCATGTCAGCTCCGACGACGGGTGGTCCTATGCGGTGGCCGAGGGCGATGCGATCCTCACCCCGCCGGCTGCGGCGCCCGACGACGAGACGGTTGAGGGCCTCATTGCGTTGTACCGCAACATCGCCGGTGAACATCCGGATTGGGATGATTACCGGCGCGCCATGGTCGATGACCGCCGCGTGTTGCTGACGCTGCCGATCACGCACGTGTACGGGATGCCGCCGGGCCGGCGCTGAAACCGGATGACGTTCGCAGTGTTGCCGCGCTACGCTGCGGCGTATGGCTGACGACACACCGGAAGACGACAACAAGCGCAAATTCCGGGAGGCTCTGGAGCGCAAGAAGGCGCAGTCGTCGGGAGGCGCCGCGCACAAGGACGGCGGCCGCAATCAACCGCGGGCGCACGGTCCGGTGGAGAACCGGCGCGAGTTCCGTCGCAAGAGCGGTTAGACCGCCTACTCCGGATCAGCTATGCGGCGAATTGCAGTCAGTATCAAGCAGCAATTCGCCGCATAGAGGGTTATCCACAGGTCACTGAATTGCACTGGTGGCCGTTGCGCCGGTCGACGAGCATCGATGCGGTGGACGTAGGCGAGGTTCTTCGGCAGCAGGGCGGGGTGATCTCACGCCGGCAGGCCTTGGATGCAGGTCTACTAGAGCATCAGATTCGGCGGTTGCTCAGGCGAAACGAGTGGGCGCCGGTGCATGCGGGCGTATATGTCGATCACACCGGCCCGTTGACGTGGTCGCAACGGGCCTGGGCTGCAGTGCTTTACGCAGCTCCGGCGGCGCTGTGCTTTGAGTCCGCGCTGGGAGATCAAGGGTCGCCGATCCACGTCGCCGTGGCGCGGCAGCGGTCGACATGGGCCGAACCGGCTGGAGTCCGCATTCACCGGGTCGCACACCTGGAGGAGCGGGTGCTGTGGAACGTCGGCCCGCCGCGGATGCGGTTCGAGGAAGCCGCACTCGACGTCGCGTGCCGTGCCGCGTCGGATCTGGACGTCATCGCCGTCCTGGCCAACGCCTGCCAATCTCGGCGCACCACTGCGCGGAGGCTGCTGCAAACCCTCGACTCTCGCGGTCGGGTGCGGCGGCGCCGCTGGTTGCGGGAAGTGCTCGTCGACATCGCTGACGGTACGTGTTCGGTTCTTGAGCATGGCTATCTTGTTCGGGTCGAGCGGCCGCACGGTTTGCCGCGAGCTGCCCGTCAAAAGCGGTCGAAGTCGTTCGTCGGCGTCTGCTATCGCGACGCTGAATACGGCGACCGGCTCGTGGTCGAACTCGACGGCCGGTTGTTTCACGACTCGGCCAACCGGCGGGATGCGGACTTCGAGCGGGACCTGGATGCCGCCGTCGACGGCCGTTCGACCGTCAGGCTTTCCTACGGACAGGTTTTCGATCGGCCCTGTCAGACGGCGGGCAAGATCGCTGAGGTATTGCAGAGGCACGGGATCGGTGTATCCGGTCGCCCGTGCGGGCCGCAGTGCGGGTTCACTCGACTCGATCGTGTTGCTTAGGCATTCGCGTGGACGCCAGCACACGGGCCGCGACGAGTGCGGCCAGCATGGCCGCCACGCAGTACACGCCTTGGTCCTTCAAGCCCCAGGCCACCGAGGTGAGTGTCGCCGCGCCGGCCCCACACAGCAGCAGACCCACCGCCGCACTGCGGGCTCCGGTGCGCGTCACGGTGCCGCCGTCCCACAATGGCAGCGGGTTGTTCTCCAACGGCCGCAGCGCGGTGAACGCGATCGCAACAAGCCCGGCCATCAGCGCCAACTGCAGCACCGACAGAGCGACGAACCCGGGGGCCGACGGTTCGTAGCGGTCCAAGCCGAGGTAGTCGAACACCAGGTGCAGGCCCAGCAGCAGCGGCATGTGCCACAGGTACAGCGTCATCGCCCCGGAGTTGCCGATCGCGGTCAGCCACCACGCCCGAGGTCGCTGCGCCCACCGGTTGATGGCAGGGGCGGCGGCAATCGCGAACGCGCACATCATGATTGCGTGCCCGGCCAGCAACAGTGACGGCGGCGTCATGTTCTTCAGGTGCTGGGTCTCGATGCCGACCAGGCTCAGCTCGTAGGGGCCGAAGTACAGAAGTGCCAGGTTGACGCCGAGCATGCCGAGACCGATCTTGAGCGCGGCGCCGCTGGACAGCAGGTTGCGGCGGTAGGCGACGCCGAAGACGCCAGGGATCAACCACACCACGGTGTTCAGGTAGCCCAGCGAGGCGTAGCCGTCCATGTTGATGCGGACCGCGTCGACGGCGGCGATGAACGCGTAGGTGCCGATGATCGCTCCGGCCATCTGCGCGGTCGTGGTGATGCGCGCCAGCAGCGGCACGGCCGCCAGCACCAGGACGTAGGCGCCGAGGAACCACAGCAGCTGGATGGAGATGCCGGCGACGGGCTCATAGACATGTTCGGGCAGCACGTACCGCAGGCCCGCCAGTGCGACGGTCCAGAAGGCCAGGTAGTAGAAGACCGGCCGGTAGAGCCGCGTGCAACGCTTGAGCAGCCAGCCGCCCCAGGACTGGCCCGGCTGCCAGGACTGCACGGAGGCGGCGACGCCGGCGAAAAAGAACAGCGGCATGATCTGGAACACCCAGGTCAGCGCTTGGAACACGGTGGATTCAGTGAGCAGGTTGCTCCAGATGAACACATCGTCGCGGATCGTGCTGGTGGCCATGATGGTGTGGCCGAACACCACACCGATCAGCGAGGCGATCCGGATGACGTCGAGGGCGCGGTCCCGGCCGGCGGGCGTCTGGGCTTCGACCTCGGCGGGGGACGGGAACAGCCCTCTCGCCGGGCCAGTCTTGGCAGCTGTGTCAGCAGCAACGGTCATGCCTGGAACGCTATGGCCCCGCGGCCGCCTAGTCCCTAGGTAGAAGCACTTATCTTCTCCCGGTTCTCCGCGACCAGGATCGCGGTCAGGCAGATCGCGGCCAGCACTGCGACCGCGATCGCGAAGGTGATGCCCGCGCTGCGCAGGCCCAGCGATTGAGCGGCCAGGCCCTCGCCGATCACCGGAAGCGAGATGGCCACATAGGCGACGACGAAGTACGTGGAGCTGACCTCGGCGCGCCGCTGGGCCGGGGCGCGCTCGACGACTGCGGCCAGGCCCCGGCTGAAGCTCATGCCCTGTCCGACACCGGATACCACTGCCGCTGCGATCAGGCCTGGAAGCGAGGAAAAGTACAGTGCCGCAGTCAGAATCATCATGCCCGCGATCAGCAGCCCACACCCGACCGCCACGGCCCGCTCGGCGGCCATTCGATTCGCGGCGACCTGGGTCAGTGCCGAGGCGGCGAAGATCGAGCAGGCGATCGCGCCCGCGACCGCGTGGTTGTCGATGCCGATCACGTTGGACAGAAACGACGGTGCGACGGCCGTGAACAGGCCCGTGACGGCGAATCCGGCGAACGCGGCCAGCGCTGCGATGACGAACACCGTCCGCACCTCAGTCGGGACCGACAGGCGTTGCAACCCGATCCGGCCGGTGCGGGCCGAGGTTTCCGGGACAACGAGCACCGCGAGCCCGGCCAGCAGGGCGAGTCCGATGTGCACCAGGAAGGGCAGATGAAGGGGTTGCGGCGCGTATTGCACCAACAGCCCGGCCAGCAGCGGGCCCGCGCCCAAACCGCCGATATTGGCCACCGTGGCCACCGCCGCGGCCCGGTTCTTCCAGGCCTGAGGGGCGGCTTCGATGACGGCCGCGGTGGCGGTGCCGGTGAAAAGGCCGGCCGACAGACCGGACAGCACCCGTCCGATCAGCAGCAGCGGCACGGAGTCGGCGAGCAGGAACACCACCGCGCTGGCCAGTGCCGACGCCACACCGGCCAGCAGCATCGGCCGTCGGCCGACCGCGTCGGACCAACGGCCGAACACCAGGAGCGCGAACAGCACGCCCCCGGCATAGGTGGCGTAGATGACCGTCGTGGTCAGCACCGCGAAATGCATGTGGTCGGCGTAGAGCGCATACATCGGCGTGGGCAGGGTGGTGCCCACCATGATCGCGGCGAACGCGTAGGCGAGCAGCGGAAACGAGTATCGGCGCACGCTGAATGGTAGCGGCGGGGCCCGATCCGTTATTCCGCCGAACGGGGTGACCTAGTGAGCGACCGCCTTCTCGGCGCCCACCCCGGTCAGTGACCGCACCTCCATCTCGGCGTTCCGCTCGGCGTCTCCGGTGTCGGGGGAGGTGAGCGTGCCGATGATGCCGAGTGCGAAGGCCAGCGGGATGGACACGATGCCCGGGTTGGCCAGCGGGAAGTACGCGAAGTCCGCGCCGGGGATCATCGCGGTCTTGGACCCCGACACCGCGGGGGAGAACACGATCAGCACGATGGTCGAGATCAGGCCGCCGTACATGCTCCAGAGTGCGCCGCGGGTGTTGAACCGCTTCCAGTACAGCGAGTACAGAATGGTCGGCAGGTTGGCTGCGGCCGCGACGGCGAACGCCAGGGCTACCAGGAACGCGACGTTCTGACCGTTGGCCAGGATGCCCAACCCGATCGCGAACACGCCGAGCACCACCGCGGTGATCCGTGAGACGCGGACCTGCTCCTGCTCGGTCACCTTGTGGGACTTGAGGACTGAGGCGTAGATGTCGTGGGCGAAGGAAGCCGACGCCGTGATGGTCAGGCCGGCCACCACGGCGAGGATCGTCGCGAAGGCCACCGCCGAGATGACCCCGAGCAGGATCACCCCGCCGAGTTCGAACGCCAGCAGCGGGGCCGCGGAGTTCACGCCACCGGCTGCGCCGAGGATCCGGTCCGGGCCGACCAGCGCTGCCGCGCCGTAGCCGAGCACCAGGGTGAACAGGTAGAAGGCGCCGATCAGTGCGATGGCCCAAACCACTGAGCGCCGAGCCTCTTTCGCCGTCGGCACGGTGTAGAAACGCATCAGCACGTGCGGCAGGCCCGCGGTGCCGAGCACCAGCGCCAGCGCCAGCGAGATGAAGTTGATCTGTGAGGTGAGTGATCCGCCGTACTGCGCGCCCGGGGCCAGCACATCGCGGCTGGACACGCCCTTGGTGGTGGCCTCGGAGATCGCCGCTTGTGCTGAGCCGAGGATGTCGGAGAAGTTCAATCCGAACTTGCTCAGCACCATCACGGTCATCAGCGCGGCACCGGCGATCAGCAGGACGGCCTTGATGATCTGCACCCAGGTGGTGCCTTTCATGCCGCCCACCAGAACGTAGACGATCATCAGGATGCCGACGACGGCGATCACGATCGACTGCCCGGCCCGGCTGTTGACGTCGAGCAGCAGCGCGACCAGACCGCCGGCGCCGGCCATCTGGGCCAGCAGGTAGAACAGCGACACCGTCAACGTCGAGATGGCCGCGGCCAACCGTACCGGGCGTTGCTTGAGCCGGAAGCTCAACACATCAGCCATGGTGAATTTGCCGGTGTTGCGCAGTAATTCGGCCACCAGCAGCAGGGCCACCAGCCATGCGACCAGGAATCCGATGGAGTAGAGGAAGCCGTCGTAACCGTAGACGGCGATGGCCCCGGCGATGCCGAGGAAGCTGGCCGCCGACAGATAATCGCCGGCGATGGCGATGCCGTTCTGCGGGCCGGAGAAACCGCGGCCGCCGGTGAAGAACTCGTCGGCGGTGGCGTTGCGCTTGCTCGCCTTGATCACCACGATCATCGTGACGACGACGAACAGGCTGAAGATGCCGATGTTGGCTGCCGGGTTGCCGACGGTCTCGGCGGCGAGCGTGGTGGTGGTCATCGGGTGCCCTCCAGCTCTTCGCGAATGGCGGTGGCCCGCGGATCGAGCTCCCGGTTGGCGAAGCGCACGTACAGCCCGGTGATCAGGAACGTGGTGAGGAACTGGCCCAGACCGATCAGCAGGCCGACGTTGATGTTGCCGAACACCCGGATGGCCATGAAGTCGTGGGCGAACGCGCCGAGGGCGACGTAGAGGCCGTACCAGAGCAGGAAGAACGCCGTCATGGGAAAGACGAAGCGGCGCAACCTGGTACGCAGCTCCTGGAATTCGGGACTGGCCTGCATGGCGAGGAACTGCTCGCCGGTGGGGGCAACCCTCTCGGGAAGGTCGATTTCGGGCACCGAGGGCTCCTGACAGTTGGATGGGTGTCGGTTGGGAACTGAACCTAATTGAGAGGTGGGTCACACAGCAGCGGTATCGTCGTCGATACGCCGAATTCGGCCATCGCTGCGCTGAGCGGTCGGTCGCGGAGGCTGAGTGGCAGCCGGTCAGCCTGCGGGCACCCGCTCGACACCCAGGCCCAGGCGCTCCGGCACATGCATACGCGCGAAGATCTGCGCGACGCCGGGGGTGGGTCGGGTGAGCAGGCTGACGACGATCATCGTGAGGAAGGCGATCGGCACGCTCACCGCCGCCGGGTAACCCACCATCACCGCGGGCCATCCACCGAGCACCGCGTCGTCTACACCCCCGGTGATCTCCACGAGCACCGCGCCGCCGCACACGCATCCGCCCACCACGAGCCCGCAGGCCGCGCCGGCCGCCGTCAGGCCGCGCCACCAGATGCCCAGCACCAGCAGCGGGCACAGGGTGGACGCCGCCACGGCGAAGGCCAATCCGACGCTGCGTGACAACTCGAGCCCGGACACCAACAGTGACAACGGGATCGGGATCAGCCCGCCGGCCACCGCGGCGATCCGGAAGTCGCGGACCCGGCCGCGCAGCACATCGGTGGCCAGCGCGCCGGCGACGCTGATCAGCAGGCCCGAGGAGGTCGCCAGGAACGCTGCGATGGCGCCGGCTGCCACCAGGGCGGCCAGCAGTTGGCCGCCGATTCCGCCGACTGCTGCCCCAGGTGCCAAAAGCACTGCGGCGTCGGCAGTTCCGGTGATGAGAAGCTGGGGTACGTACAGCCGGGAGAACGCTCCGAGCAGGATCGGGAAGAAATAGAACACCGACAGCAGTGCCACCACGGCGAGCGCGGTGCGCCGGGCGGCCCGGCCGTCGGGATTGGTGTAGAACCGGACCAGCACGTGCGGCAGGCCCATGGTGCCCAGGAAGGTCGCGACGATGATCGACAACACCTGGTAGAGCGGGTGACCGCCGCCCAGGCCGCCACCGGAGGCGATCCACTCGCCGCCGGTGCCCGGGGTGCCGGCCACCACCGGGGTGGCTGCGCCGGCGGCCAGCGTCAAAGTGGTGCCCGCACCCAGGGCATGTTGCCCCGGTGCGGCGATCCTGGCGGAGTCGACGTGACGGCCGTCGAGATCGCCGGACACGGTGATGCCTGCCGGTTCGATCACCTGGACCATCACGTCGCTCTCGATCTTCACCGTGGTCTGCTGTTGCACGGTCGGCGGCAGGGGTCCGCCCAATTCGCCACGATCGCCGATGAACAGGCCGAGCAGAGCCAAGGCAGGGACCGCGACGGCGGTGAGCTTGAGCCAGTACTGGAAGGCTTGCACGAACGTGATCGACCGCATGCCGCCGGCCACCACGTTGGTGATGACAATCGCGGCTACCAGCAGCGGTCCGACCCAGACCGGAACGCCCAGAAGCGTTTTCAGGGCCAACCCGGCACCCTGATATTGCGGGGCCAGATAGAACAGACAGATCATCACGACGACGAGCATGGCCACCTTGCGCAAACGCGCCGAGCCGAGCCGGAATTCGGCGAAGTCCGGGACGGTGTAGGCCCCGGAACGGCGCAGCGGCGCCGCTACGAACAACAACACGCCCAGGTAGCCCGCAGTGAAACCCACCGGATACCACAGCGCGTCGGCGCCGTACTTCGCGATCAGCCCGGCTACGCCCAGAAAAGAGGCAGCGGAGAGGTATTCGCCGGAGATCGCCGCGGCGTTCCACTGCGGGCCGACGCTGCGGGAGGCGACCAGGAAGTCGGAGGTGGTGCGGGACAAACGGACTCCGTAGGCGCCGATGGCGATGGTGGCCACCACGGCGGCCAGCAGGGCGGCCGCGGTCAGCGGTGCGCCTGTCATGGTTCGCTGTCGACGACCCGGACGAAGTCCCGTTCGCCCTGTTCGGCGAGTCGTATGTACAGTCGTCCCACCCCGTACAGCAATGGGTAGAACAGTCCGGCGAGGATCAGCCAATTGAGCCGGATCCCGAATACGGTGAGCGCGGCCAGATCCGGCACCGCCGCATTGAGCAATACCAGCGCTACCACCACCGACACGAGGACCAGGGCCAGTCGCAGCGCCAGTCCGAGTTGGGTCCGCACCAGACCGCGGACGAGCGCGTCGCCCACCTGGGTCTGCTCGGCCACCTCGACCCGGGTCCGCACCATACGGGCGCCGCGACGGTGGGCGAGCACCACACGCTCACGCTGCGGGCGCTCACTCATCGTTGCCCGCCGGCTTGAGGGAGCGCATCGGCTCTCGGACCAATCGATCGCGCAGTTCACGCGCCTGGCGTCGGCTCACCGGAAGTTCCACGGCGGGGGAGGTCCCGTTGGCGCGTAGCCGCACCAGCACCGCGCCATCGGCCGTGCGCAGGCCGGTGACCTGCCGCAGGGACACCAGGTAGGACCGGTGGATGCGCTGGAAACCATGGTCGCGCCATCGGGTCTCCAAGGTACTCAACGGGATTCGTACCAAGTGTGCCCCGGTCGCCGAGTGCAGCCGGGCATAGTCGCCCTCGGCTTCCACCCAACCGATGCTGTCGCGAGGCACCAGGTGGGTGATGCCGCCCAGTTCGGCGGGGACCACGTCCCAGTCCTGGTCTTCGGACTGGGTTGGCCCGGCGGAGTCCGTGGTGGCCCGGGTCGCCGCTGAGGCGGCCCGGCGCACGGCCTCGTCGAGGCGGTTCTGCCGGATCGGTTTGAGCAGATAGTCGACGGCACCGACGTCGAAGGCGGCCACCGCTTTGTCTTCGTGAGCGGTCACGAACACCACCGCGGGCGGGTTTGCGTAATTGGCCAACACACCGGCCAATTCGATGCCCGACAACCCCGGCATGTTGATGTCGAGGAACACCGCGTCGATCGGGTGCTGGTTGAGTTCGCGTAGCGCCGAGGTCGCGTCGGAGGCGGTGTGCACCTCGCCGATGTCGGGGTGGCGCCCCAGCAGGTAGGCGAGTTCGTCGAGTGCGGGTGCCTCGTCGTCGACGGCGAGTACGGTCAGGTTGGCGCTCACCTGAAACCACCTCCGCCGGCTCGGATCCCTGAGCGGAACTTCGGCACGCGCATCACCACTTTCGTGCCCGCGCCGACCGCTGTCTCGACCACAAGACCGTAGTCGTTGCCGAACGCCGCGCGCAGCCGATGATCGACATTGGTCAGCCCGACATGGGCGGATTCGCCGGCGCGGTCGGCCAATGCGTCACCGGGCCCGGCGCGCAGTTTGTCCGGATCGATGCCTGCCCCGTCGTCCTCCACGGTGATCACGCATTCGGTGCCCGCGTCGCGTGCGACGATCTCCACCGATCCGCCGCCGTCGCCGGCCAGGCCGTGTCGCACCGCGTTCTCCACCAACGGTTGTAGCGCCAGGAACGGCACCACGACATTGAGCACCTCGGGGGCCACCTGCAGCTGCACCCGCAGGTTGGGGCCGAACCGGGCCCGCTCGAGGGTGAGGTAACGGTCGATGTTGCGCAGCTCGTCGGCCAGCGTGGTGTACTGCCCGGCCGCGCGGAACGAGTACCTGGTGAAGTCGGCGAATTCGAGGATCAGTTCACGGGCCCGGTCGGGGTCGGTGCGCACGAACGACGCAATTGTGTTGAGCGCGTTGTAGATGAAGTGCGGGCTGATCTGGGCTCGCAGCGCCAGCACCTCGGCCCGGTCCAGCCGGGCGCGCGACGCGTCGAGTTCGGCCAGTTCGATCTGGCTGGCCGCGTAACGGGCCACCTCGCCGACGGCGCCGAGCATGCCGGGGCCCGGGCTGGCCGGTGCCAGGACGACCAGGGCGCCGAGCACCTCACCACCCTCGGTCAGCAACGGCTGGGCCACCACCGCCGTCGCGCGTGCGGTGCGCAGGACCCGGCGTCCGGCGGTGATCGATTCCCGGGCGGTGTCCGCGCAGACTTCGACAGTGTCCGGCCGCCAGATCGCGTCGTCATCGTCGTCGCGCGCCAGCAGCTCCGCGTCCTCGTCGTACAGGGCCAGCCCTGCGGTGCCGGTCAATTCACGCAGGTAGGGCGCGGCGGTCTGGGCGGATTCGGTGTTCAGGCCCTGGCGCAGCGCGCGGGCCGCCTGAGCCGCGGTGTGCAGCGCGGCATGCACCGCACGTTCGGTGGGAGTGGCCACCACCTTTCGGGTGCGCACCACGACGACGGCAGCGACCGCCGCCAGGACCAGCGCCACGGCCAGCGCGACTGCAAACTCGCCGGACATCGTGCGCCAACTCTAAACCGCCTATTGAACGGGGCAGGCGTACTTTCTGGCCACGTCGTACACCCGCTGCTCCGCACCGGGACCGATAACGCCTTGGGCAGCCAGTTCCAAGCTGATGTATCCCGGTATGCCGCCCATACACGCCTGGTGGGCGACGCGCCACGCGGTGTCCGGATTCAAGTGGAATCCATTGCGATCCAGGCCCTGCATGTAGTTGTCGAACTCCGGCGTGCCCTGGTCTGGGATCGCGTTGGCAGTGGCGGCCAAGGCAAGCGCGGTAACCACCGCTGCAAAAAGGGGTGCAACGACGCGTCTCATGTCCATCTCCTATGGGCACCTCACCGGGTATCGCGTACACATTCGCACATTGCACCGACACAGACGTCAAAAACGTGTCGGGTTCTAGACTGGCGACGTGGGAAAACTGCAGCTAGTCCAAGACCCCGAGGCCGACGCCCTGCTGGAGTCCAACCCGTTCGCGCTCTTGGTCGGGATGTTGTTGGATCAGCAGATTCCGATGGAGACGGCGTTCGCCGGGCCCAAGAAGATCGCCGACCGCCTCGGTGCCGTCGACGCCCGAGAGATCGCCGATCACAACCCCGACGAGTTCATCGCACTGGTGTCGCAAACCCCTGCCATCCACCGGTTTCCGGGGTCGATGGGCAAGCGGGTGCAGGATCTGGCCCGGGCCATCGTCGACGAATACGACGGCGACGTGACAGCACTGTGGACCGGTGGCGACCCCGACGGCAAAGAAGTGCTGCGCCGGCTCAAGCGCCTGCCCGGGTTCGGTGACCAGAAAGCCCGGATCTTCTTGGCACTGTTGGGCAAGCAGTACGGAGTGACGCCGGAGGGCTGGCGCGAGGCCGCGGGTGATTACGGAGCCGCGGGCAGCTACATGTCGGTGGCCGACGTGGTGGATCCCGGGTCGTTGCAGAAGGTCCGCACGTACAAGAAGCAGATGAAGGCCGCCGCCAAAGAAGCCAAGACCGCCAAGTCTTGACCTACTCGGGGTTGCAAGCTGGGCTACCTATGCGATGGTGAACATATGGCGAAGACACATCTGAACTGCCCGTGTGGGGAAGCGATCAGCGGCACCGATGAAGACGACCTGGTCGAGAAGGCTCAGGCACATCTGGCTCAGCAGCACCCCGGGCGTGAGTACGACCGCGAGATGATCCTGTTCATGGCCTACTGAGGCCGCCAACGAATTTCAGCCCCTGACAAAATTCCCGGTCGCCGGCCATGAGGCAAGCGACCGGGAATTTCGTATCCCCATTTATCGGTTTGGTCAGGGCACCACCGTGGATCCGATGGTGGGCATGAACTGGCACTGCTTCTCGGTGGTCGTGACCTGCCCGAAGATCGTCGACATGATGCTGCCGGAGCCCGTGTCGGCGATCGCGGTCAGCGTGGTCGGTCCTTCAGGGTTGATGTCCGACCGCGGCTGAAGGGTCGCGCTGCCGGACTTTCCGGTGGTCAGGTTGACCCAGGTGACGTTCAGCGGCAGCTTCTGTTCGGCGGCCGGCCCCGGCGTGCCGATCGCGGTGAACACATAGGCGGTCTGACCGGCTTTCGGGCCGGGCAGCGGGATCGTGGCCGGGCCGGCCACCGAAATCGCCGTCGCCAGAACGTTTCCGCCGTCCTTGAGGCAGCCGTTGCTGATCGACGGGTACATGAAGTCTTGCGTCGTCGGGGCATCGGGCCCGAAGTCGGGCGCGGGGGCGGGTGCCCCAGCCGGTGCAGCTGCAGGAGCAGGAGCAGGAGCAGCTTCAGGTGCGGGTGCGGGTGCGGCTTCAAGCGCGGGTGCCGGGGCCGGGATGGTCGCCGCCGCCGGAACAGCCCCGGGCGCAGGTGCGGCTTCGGGTGCCGGTGCGGGCGCGGGTGCGGCTTCGGGTGCCGGTGCGGGTGCAGGTGCGGCTTCGGGCGCGGGTGCCGGGGCGGCAGCTGCGGCTGGCGCCGGAGCTGGAGCCGGAAGTGCTTCCGGTGCCGGCCCGGCCGCGTGGGCCGGGTCGACACCCATCGGCAGGTGAGCGTCGTTGCCGGCACCGAGAGCGGGAACGTGCTCGGGTGCGGCGACGGGCTGGGCTGCGAACTGGTTGACCGCCGTCGCGACGTTGCGGGATTCAGCCGTCTCCGACTTGTTGGCAGCGAACGCCTGCGCAGCTGCCATCAACAGCTGCACTGCGCCGCCCGGGTCGGCCGCAGCCTGCTGGATGATCGGGCTCAGGTTCTCCATCGCCGGCAGGCCGGGTGCCTGCAGGTTGTCGATCGGCAGCGGTGCCGGGTCGGCATTGGCGACGGCGCTTCCGAAGAACAACAGGGTGGTGGACCCGATTGCAGCGGCGGTGCCGAACATCGTCTTCAGGGACTTACGCGGTGACATGGCTTTCCCAATCGTTTCGGGCGGTCAGACCAGTTCGGGGATCAGGGCAGGCCGGCGGTCAGCAGCGGGGCCAGCGCCGCAACCCCGGTGTTCGAGACGCCGGGAGCCGCAGCTGCCGGAGCGGCCACGGCGGCCGGAGCGGCTGCAGCTGCCGGTGCCAGGGCCGTGGCGGGCAGAGCCGATTGAGCCGCGACCGGAGCCAGCGAGGCCAGATCACCGGGGATGTTGACCTTCTGGGGCAGCGGGATCGGCATCCCGGGCACCTGCGGGATCGTCACCTCGGCCGAGGGGATCAGAGATGCCGGGCCGCTGGCCGGAGCCGGAGCGGTCGTGGCCGGGGCGGCAGCCGGTGCGGCGGGCAAGCCGGACACCAGCGATCCCAGCGGTGCGTTGGCGGCTGCCGGAGTGACGGCCGCAGGTGCCTGCGGCAGTGTCACCGATGCGGTGGCGCCCGGGGCAGGTGCCGGTGCGGCGGCGGGAGCGCCGGACAACGCCGAGCTCACACCCTGCAGCAGCTGCGGAGCGGCGGCCGGCACGCCGGCGAGTTGGTTGACGATCGGCAGGCTCGGGGCCGGTGCCGGGGCCGGGGGCACCGGCTCGGCGTTCGCTGAGGCGCTGAGGGCCAACGCGACCGGGACTGCGCCGGCAGCCGCGATCATGCTGGTGGAAAGTGCTTTCCAGGTGAAGATCATGGTTCTCCCAATCGGTTGCTTGAACGACTGAGCACGAAACTATCCAGTTACTGGTGGTACTCAAGTGACACGTGTGGCGGTTATTTAACCGTTACTGCAGCGGTGGATTTCGTTATCGGGCAGTGCCTTGAGCGTGATGCGCCGGGCCGTCCGGGGCCATAGTGCCGTCGTGCGTCACGCTCGCGTGACTCTCGCCGTCGAGAGCCACGCTGGCGTGGCAGGAGCGCGGGGTGTTGGCGGCGGCGGGCGAGGTGGGTGTCGGGTTGGTGCTCCAGCGTGACGCTCGGTGTCGACAGCCACTCTGGCGTGGCAAGGCTGCCGGGCCTGACGGCCACGCTGACGTGACAAACCCCCGACACAACAAACGGCACGGGTCGCTAAAGTCGTGTCCGTTAACACCGAACCGGCTACCCAACTCTCAGCAACCGCGTGGCTCTATCGCCTGGCGCCTGTGTTGCTGGTCCTCAGCATTGCGGCGCGTCTGGCCTGGACCTACCTGGTCCCCAACGGCGCCAACTTCGTCGATCTGCACGTCTATGTGGGTGGCGCCGCCACGCTCGATGGTCACGCAGGCGCGCTCTACGACTACGTCTACGCGGACCAGACACCGGATTTCCCACTGCCTTTCACCTATCCGCCGTTTGCCGCGGTGGTGTTTTACCCACTGCATCTGTTGCCGTTCGGATTGGTGGCGTTCTGCTGGCAGATCGGCATCATCGCCGCGCTGTACGGCGTGGTGCGGGTCAGTCAACTGTTGCTCGGCGGCCCGGCCTCCCGGCGTCTTGCGATGTTGTGGACCGCCGTCGGCATCTGGACCGAACCGCTGCGCAGCACGTTCGACTACGGCCAGGTCAATGTGGTCCTGGTGTTGGCGGTGCTCTACGCCGTGTACAGCAATCGTTGGTGGCTGTCGGGGTTGTTGGTCGGGCTGGCCGCCGGAGTGAAGCTCACGCCCGCGGTGTCGGGGCTGTATTTCGTCGGCGCTCGCCGCTGGGGCGCCGCGGTGTTCTCTGCGGTGGTGTTCTTCGGGACAGTCGCCCTGTCGGTCCTCGTGATCGGTGACGAGGCGCGTCGGTACTTCACCGAATTGCTGGGTGATGCAGATCGGATCGGACCGATCGGGACGTCGTTCAACCAATCATGGCGCGGCGGGATCTCGCGCATCCTCGGCCACGACGCCGGATACGGCCCGGCCGTGTTGCTGGGCATCGCCGTCACCGCGGTCCTCGCGGTGTTGGCGTGGCGGGCGATCGGCGGCAGTGCTGACCGGCTCGGCGCCATCGTGATCGTGAGTCTGTTCGGTTTGCTGCTCTCACCGATTTCGTGGACCCACCACTGGGTCTGGCTGATCCCGCTGATGATCTGGTTGTTGCACGGGCCGCTGGCCGACCGGCTGGGCGCACGTGTCTTGGGGTGGGGCTGGCTGGCGCTGACGCTGGTCGGTGTGCCGTGGCTGCTCAGTTTCGCCCAGCCGACGATCTGGGTGATCGGCCGGCCCTGGTATCTGGCCTGGGCCGGGCTGGTCTACATCGTTGCGACACTGGCGACGCTGGCCTGGATCGCGACTAGCCGGGCTGGTCGGACAGAATCCGGTTGATCTCCCTGGCCATCTGGATGTCCTTGTCGGTGATCCCGCCCGCTGAGTGCGTCACGAGAGCAAAAGTGACTGTGCGCCAACGGATATCGATGTCTGGGTGATGATCTTTCTCCTCGGCGAACTCCGCTACGCGGCGCACCGCGTCGATACCGTCGAGGAATGTCGGGAATTTGGTGGATCTGCGCAGGGCGCCCGCCGCGCGTTCCCAGCCCGGCAGATCGGGCAGTGCGGCGTCGACCTGATCGTTCGATAACACGGTCATACCCGACGGTATACCGTCGGGCGCGATGGATGCGCAGATCGTCGTGGCCGGTGCCCTGTTCTCGTCGGCTCGGCTGTTGGTCGCCCAACGGCAGCGGCCCCCGGAATTGGCGGGGCTGTGGGAATTGCCGGGCGGCAAGGTGGCAGTCGGGGAAAGTGACGCGGACGCGCTGACCCGTGAACTGCGGGAGGAACTCGGCGTCGAGGTGACCGTCGGTTCCCGTCTGGGTGTGGACGTCGCGCTGAAGCCGGGGATGACGTTGCGTGCCTACCGGGTGACGCTCACCTCGGGCAGTCCGCGGCCGCATGACCACCGCGCGTTGCGCTGGGTGACGGTCGACGAACTCGACCAGCTGCCGTGGGTACCCGCCGACCGGGCCTGGCTTCCGGAACTGACCGAAGCGCTTTCTCCGCAGAGCAGGCGCGAAAATACCTGAAGCGACGCGATTTCGGGCACTTTCGCCTCAGCTCACCCAGTAGGGCGACGGCACAACAGGATTTATTTCGACATATGGATGTTGCGGATTACATTTCCGTGAAACCGCCTGCAACGTTTCCGGGAAAATGACGCGACCGCGCCGAACATGATGTTTTGCTGTTGTGGTGACCACGGCAAGTGCGCCGTACCAGGGCCAAGGGCAGAGCATGAACCTCTTGCTGGCCACCTGGGTCTCGGCCATCAATTTCTGGGCCTGGAACATGATCGGCCCGCTGTCCACCACTTACGCCGGCGACATGAGGTTGAGCAGCACCCAGGCCTCGATGCTTGTCGCCACTCCGATATTGGTCGGCTCGCTCGGCCGAATTGCCGTGGGCGCGCTGACCGACAGGTACGGCGGCCGCACGATGTTCCTCGCGGTGACGCTGGCTTCGATCGTGCCGGTGTTGGCCGTCGGGGCGGCCGGCGAGGCCAGGTCGTACCCGATGTTGTTGGTGTGCGGATTCTTCCTGGGGATCGCGGGCACAATCTTCGCAGTCGGAATTCCGTTCGCCAATAATTGGTACGAGCCCTCTCGGCGAGGTTATGCCACCGGTGTGTTCGGTATGGGCATGGTCGGTACTGCGTTGTCCGCATTCTTCACGCCGAGATTCGTGCGGTGGTTCGGGTTATTCCCCACGCATCTGATCATCGCGGTCGCCCTGGCGCTGACTGCGGTGCTGTGTTTGGTGGTGATGCGCAATTCGCCGGCGTTCGAGCCGAATACCGATCCGGTGATGCCCAAGCTCAAATCGGCGCTGAAGCTGCCCGTGACGTGGGAGATGTCGTTCCTCTACGCGGTGGTCTTCGGCGGCTTCGTGGCGTTCAGCAACTACCTGCCCACCTACATCAAGAACGTGTACGAATTCTCCGCCGTCCAAGCCGGAAGCCGTACAGCGGGATTCGCCTTGGCCGCGGTGCTGGCCCGGCCGATCGGTGGTGCGCTCTCCGACCGCATCCCACCCAAGTACGTGGTGCTCACCTCCTTCGCCGGTACGGCCGTGCTCGCCTTCATCGCGGTGTTCCAGCCACCGCCGGATGTGTGGTCCGCCGCGACGTTCATCGCGTTGGCGATCTTCCTGGGCATCGGCACCGGCGGCGTGTTCGCCTGGGTGGCGCGGCGTTCCCCGGCCAAGGAGGTCGGCTCGGTCACCGGCATCGTCGCCGCCGCAGGCGGTTTGGGCGGATACTTCCCGCCCTTGGTGATGGGTGCGACGTATGACTCGGTGAACCACAACTACACCGTGGGGCTTCTGCTTCTCGTGGCGACGGCACTGCTGGCATTCGGCTACACGGCTCTGCGATTGCACGCCCGCGAACCTGAGCCCAAGGAGGCGCGTCAATGACCAAGCCCCACATCGGCGGATCGCTCGAGGAGCTGCTGGAGCGCAGTGGGAGGTTCTTCACCGCCGGTGAGTTCTCCGGTGATCTGCGTACGGTCACGCGGCAGGGGGGCCGTCAGGGCGATGTGTTCTACCGTGATCGGTGGAGCCACGACAAGGTGGTCCGTTCCACCCACGGGGTCAACTGCACCGGATCGTGTTCCTGGAAGATCTATGTCAAGGACGGGATCATCACCTGGGAAACCCAGGAGACCGACTACCCGTCCGTGGGTGCCGACCGTCCCGAGTACGAGCCGCGCGGGTGTCCGCGCGGTGCGGCGTTCTCGTGGTACACCTATTCGCCGACGCGGGTGCGGTATCCGTACGCACGCGGCGTGCTGGTCGAGATGTATCGGGAAGCCAAGGCGCGCTTGAAGGATCCGGTGCTGGCGTGGGCCGACATCCAGGGTGATCCCGTCCGCCGCAAGCGGTATCACCAGGCCCGCGGCAAGGGCGGCCTGGTCCGGGTCAGCTGGGCCGAGGCGACCGAGATGATTGCCGCCGCGCACGTCTACACCATCAAGACCTACGGCCCGGATAGAGTCGCCGGATTCTCGCCGATCCCGGCGATGTCGATGGTGTCGTTCGCCGCGGGTTCACGATTTATCGAGCTGCTCGGCGGGGTGATGACGTCGTTCTACGACTGGTACGCCGATCTGCCGGTGGCCTCTCCGCAGGTGTTCGGCGACCAGACCGATGTGCCGGAGTCCGGGGACTGGTGGGACGCGTCGTATCTGATGATGTGGGGTTCCAACGTCCCGGTCACCCGCACACCGGATGCGCATTGGATGGCCGAAGTCCGTTACCGGGGCACGAAAGTGGTGACGGTCAGCCCGGATTACGCCGACAACACCAAGTTCGCCGACGAATGGATGCCGTGTGCGGCGGGCACCGACGGTGCGCTGGCCATGGCGATGGGTCATGTGATCCTCGACGAATGCTTTGTGCGGAAACGGATTCCGTTCTTCGTCGACTATGTCCGGCGTTTCACCGATCTGCCGTTTCTGGTCAAGCTCGAAGAGCGTGACCAGATGTTGGTCCCCGGCAAGAATCTCACCGCCGCCGATCTGGGCGGCCCAGTGGCCGAACAGGAGAATGCGGCGTTCAAGCCGGTGCTGCTCGACGGTGCCAGCGACAGTGTCGCGGTGCCGCAGGGCTCGTTGGGGTTCCGATATGGCGCTGACGGTGTGGGCAAATGGAATCTCGATCTGGAGGACTTGGTTCCTGCCCTGACGGTGCTGGGGGACAGCTTGGAGACCGCCGAGATCACGCTGCCGCGATTTGACACCGTCGACGGCAGCGGCGCGACCATGCAGCGCGGCGTACCGGTGCGGCGGGTCGGCGAACACCTGGTGTGCACGGTGTTCGACCTGATGCTGGCCCAGTACGGCGTGCACCGGCCGGGCCTGCCCGGCGAGTGGCCCACCGGCTACGACGACGCCACCCAGCCCTACACCCCGGCTTGGCAGGAGCAGATCACCGGGGTATCGGCGGGCCAGGCGATCCGGGTTGCGCGCGAATTCGCCCGCAACGCCGAGGAATCCGGTGGCCGGTCCATGATCATCATGGGTGCGGGCATCTGCCAGTGGTTTCACGGTGACGCCACCTATCGGGCCGTCCTGGCCCTGCTGCTGCTCACCGGTTCGATGGGACGCAACGGTGGCGGCTGGGCGCATTACGTGGGCCAGGAGAAATGCCGGCCGGTCACCGGATGGGCCGCGATGGCGATGGGCACCGACTGGTCGCGCCCGCCGCGGCAAATGGCGGGCACGTCGTACTGGTACGCCCATACCGATCAGTGGCGGTACGACGGCTACCGCGCCGACGCACTGTCCAGTCCGGTGGGCCGAGGCCGCTTCCGCGACAAGCACACCATGGATGTGATGAGTTCCGCGGTGGCGATGGGGTGGACGCCGTTTTACCCGCAGTTCGACCGGTCCAGCCTAGACGTGGTGGACGAGGCGAAGGCGGCCGGCCGCGAGGTGCCTGAGTACGTGGCCGAGCAATTGGCAAGCGGCGGGCTGAAACTCGCGGTCACCGATCCGGACAATCCGGCGAACTGGCCACGCGTGCTCAACGTCTGGCGGGCCAACCTGCTGGGTTCCTCCAGCAAGGGCAACGAATACTTCCTGCGTCACCTGCTGGGCACCACCTCGAACGTGCAGGCCGAGCCCACCGGGGAGGAGTTGCGGCCCAAAGACGTGGCGTGGAGCGAGGACATTCCCGAGGGCAAGCTCGACCTGCTGATGTCGATCGACTTCCGGATGACCTCGACGACGCTGCTCTCGGATGTGGTCCTGCCTGCGGCGACGTGGTACGAGAAGGCCGACCTGTCCAGTACCGACATGCACCCGTACATCCACGCTTTCAGCCCGGCGGTGGATCCACCCTGGGAGACCCGTTCGGACTTCGAGGCTTTCGGGGCGATCGCGCGCACCTTCAGCACCCTGGCCGCCAGGCACCTGGGCACCCGCACCGACGTGGTGATGGGTACGCTGCAGCATGACACCCCCGGCGCGATGGCCTACCCCGCCGGCACCGAACATGATTGGCGGACCACCGGCGAGACCCCGGTGCCGGGCAAGACCATGGGCCCACTGTTGGTGGTCGAGCGCGACTACACGGCGATCGCCCAGAAATGGTCAACGCTTGGCCCGCTGGTGGAGAGCCTGGGGCTGACCACCAAGGGCATCACCACCCACCCCGACCAGGAGGTCGCCGAACTCGCCGCGAAGTTCGGTGTGATGGATTCCGGTGCCGGCCAGGGCCGCCCGGCGATCACCACGGCCGAACGGATGTCCGATGTGATCCTGGCGCTGTCCGGCACGTCCAACGGCCGGCTGGCAGTGGAAGGTTTCCGAGAGCTCGAACGGCGCACCGGCCGTAAGCTGATCCACCTGGCCATCGGCAACGAGGAGCGCCGGATCACCTACGCCGACACCCAGGCCCGACCGGTGCCGGTGATCACCAGCCCGGAATGGTCGGGCAGTGAGACCGGCGGCCGCCGCTACGCACCGTTCACGGTGAACATCGAGGAGCTCAAGCCTTTTCACACCCTCACCGGGCGCATGCACTTCTACGTCGACCATGACTGGCTGGAGGAACTCGGCGAGCAACTGCCGATCTACCGGCCGCCGCTGGACATGGCGCGGCTGTTCGGCGAATCCAAACTGGGCCGCGACGGCATCGGGCTGACCGTGCGGTATCTGACCCCGCATTCCAAGTGGTCGATCCACTCGGAGTATCAGGACAACTTGTTCATGTTGTCGCTGTCACGTGGCGGTCCGACCATGTGGATGAGCCCGTTGGACGCGGCGAGGATCGAAGTGAAAGACAACGATTGGATCGAGGCCGTGAACCGCAACGGCGTGCTGGTGTGCCGCGCCGTGGTCAGCCACCGGATGCCCGAGGGTGTGGTGTACGTCTACCACGCACAAGAGCGGACCATCGACGTACCGCTGAGCGAAACCACCGGTACCCGTGGCGGTATTCACAACTCACTGACCCGGCTGCTGGTCAAGCCCAGCCACCTGGCCGGCGGGTATGCCCAACACTCGTTTGCCTGGAACTATCTCGGCCCCACCGGAAATCAGCGTGACGAGGTGACGGTGGTTCGCCGCCGCTCACAGGAGGTGAAGTACCAGTGAAGGTCATGGCCCAGATGGCGATGGTGATGAACCTCGACAAGTGCATCGGGTGTCAAACCTGTTCGGTGACCTGCAAGCAGGCGTGGACCAACCGGGCCGGCACCGAATACGTTTGGTTCAACAACGTCGAAACGCGTCCGGGGCAAGGGTATCCGCGCACCTACCAGGATCAGGAAAAGTGGCGTGGGGGCTGGAAGCTGGACCGTCGCGGCCGGCTGCGGCTTCGTGACGGCGGCCGCCTGGCCAAGCTGGCCCGGATCTTTGCCAACCCGAAGCTGCCGTCCATCGACGACTACTACGAGCCGTGGACCTACGACTACGAGAACCTGACCTCGGCACCTCTGGGTGAGCACATCCCCACAGCGGCGCCGCGCAGCTTGATCACCGGTAAACCCATGAAGGTGTCGTGGTCGGCCAACTGGGACGACGATTTGGCCGGGTCGCCCGAGATCGTGCCGGGAGACCCGGTGCTCAAACAGGTCAGTGAGCAGATCCAGCTGGAGCTCGAGCAGACCTTCATGTTCTATCTGCCCCGAATCTGTGAGCACTGCCTGAACCCGGCGTGTGTGGCGTCCTGCCCATCGGGCGCAATGTACAAACGCTCCGAGGACGGCATCGTGCTGGTCGATCAGGACCGCTGCCGCGGCTGGCGCATGTGCGTGTCCGGATGTCCCTACAAGAAGGTGTATTTCAACCACAAGACCGGTAAGGCCGAGAAGTGCACCCTGTGCTACCCACGCATCGAGGTCGGGCTGCCGACGGTGTGCTCGGAAACCTGCGTGGGGCGGTTGCGCTACCTCGGGCTGGTGCTCTACGACGTCGACCGCGTGCTGGAAGCGGCATCGGTACCCGACGACAAGGATCTCTACGAAGCGCAGCGGCAGATCCTGCTCGACCCGACCGACCCGGAGGTGATCGCCGGGGCCCGGGCCGAGGGCATCTCCGATGAATGGATAGAAGCCGCCCAACGCTCTCCGGTGTACAAGCTCATCCATACCTACGGTGTTGCGCTGCCGCTGCATCCGGAGTTCCGGACGGTGCCGATGGTGTGGTACATCCCGCCGCTGTCTCCGGTGGTCGACGCCGTCAGCCGTGACGGACATGACGGCGAGGACATCGGGAATCTCTTCGGGGCGCTGGAGGCGCTGCGTATCCCGATCGAGTATCTGGCGGGGCTGTTCACCGCCGGTGACACCGCCGTCGTCGAAGGTGTGTTGCGCCGGCTGGCCGCGATGCGGTCATACATGCGCGACATCAATCTCGGCCGTGAGACCCAACCGCACATCCCCGCCGCGGTCGGCATGACCGAGGAACAGACCTACGAGATGTACCGGCTGCTGGCGCTCGCGAAATACGAGGAGCGCTACGTCATTCCGACGGCCTACAGCACGGAGGGGATACCGGGAGCTGAGGAGCCCGGCTGCTCACTGTCCTTCGAAGGCGGCCCCGGAATGTATGAGTCGGGTCCGTTCGGTGAGGCCAGCGGGGGTCCGGTGCCGGTGGCGGTGGAGACCTTCCACGCCCTGCAGCACCGGCAGACCAGCGGTGGCATGGCTGCCAACGCGGATCGGCCGTCGCGGGTGAATCTGCTCAACTGGGACGGCAGGGGCGTTCCGTCGGGCATGTTTCCGGGGGATCGATGAGCATGCGCAGACGCCGCGACAACACGATGCAGCACCGTCTGGTGTGGCAGGCCGCGTCGCTGATGCTCGCCTACCCGGACGAGGGCCATACCGACCGGCTGCAGAGCGCGGCACGCCTGCTGGACCACGTCACCGGCGAACCCAGGGCGCTGCTCGGCGAAACCGTTGTCGGATTGAGTCTGCGCCCCACCATGGAGCTACAGCAGGACTACGTCGACACCTTCGACCTGCACAAGCGGTGCACCATGCTGCTGACGTACTGGACGTCGGGGGACACCCGGAACCGCGGCGCCGACATGGTCGAATTCACCCAGACCTACCGTGCCGCAGGCGTCGCGATCCCGAAAGGCGAGGCGCCCGACCATCTTCCGGTGGTCTTGGAGTTCGCCGCCACCGTCGACCCGGACGCCGGCCGGCGACTGCTCGCCAAGTATCGGGTGCCGATCGGCGTGGTGGCGGAAGCCTTGGCCGAGCGGCGCTCGCCCTACGCGCCGGCCGTTGCGGCCGTGAACGCAACCCTGCCGGCCCTGGCTTCGGTCGACGATGTGTCGCGGTTGATGATGTCTGGCCCGCCGGCTGAATCTGTTGGCTTGCAACCCTTTCAACTGACAGTGCCGCCGCGAAGGGCGTAAGGAGGCCGGGGAGATGGACTGGGAGATCTTCTGGGACGTGGTGCCCTACGTGACGCTGGCAATCGTCGCCGTCGGCACCTGGTGGCGCTACCGCTACGACAAGTTCGGCTGGACCACACGCTCGTCGCAACTCTACGAGTCGCGGCTGCTGCGCATCGCCAGCCCGATGTTCCATTTCGGCATGCTCGTGGTGTTCATCGGACACGTCATCGGCCTGTTCATCCCCGAGTCGTGGATGGATCTGGTGATGAGCGACCACGTGTATCACCTGCAGGCGGTGATCCTCGGTGGCATCGCCGGCATCGCGGCCCTGGTCGGCATCGCACTGCTCATCTACCGGCGCCGCGCCACCGGACCGGTCTTCATGGCGACCACGGTCAATGACAAGACCATGTACGTGGTGCTGGTGGCCGCGATGGTGGCCGGGTTCGCCTGTACCGCCATCGGCGCCACGCCCGGCGGCGCCGAGCACGACTACCGCGAAACCGTGTCGCCGTGGTTCCGGTCGATCTGGATCCTGCAGCCCCGCGGCGACCTGATGGCGCAGGCGCCGGTGTACTTCCACATCCACGTGATGATCGCGCTCGTCCTGTTCTGCCTGTGGCCGTTCACCCGGCTGGTGCACGTGTTCAGTGCGCCGATCGGCTACCTGTTCCGGCCCTATGTGGTGTACCGCAGCCGCGATGTCGCCGAGCGCAGCGAGCTGGTCGGATCACGGCCGCAGCGGCGGGGCTGGTGAGCGATTCGAGCCGTGGGCAATAGGGGACCTTTGGCCCTGCCCACGCAGCGGCAGGAGGAGGACGATTGCCTTATGGAGCAGTTGACCGCCCTGGATGCAGGGTTTCTGGAAGCCGAGGACTCCGACCGGCACGCGAGCTTGGCGATCGGCGCGATTGCTGTGTTGGACGGGCCGATGCCGAGCCCCGAGGCCGTCGCGGACGCCCTGTCCGAGCGGGTGCTGACCGCGCCCCGCCTGCACCAACTGCTTCACACCCAGCCGCTCGACCTCGGTGCACCGCAGTGGGTCGAAGACCCCAATTTCGATGCTGCGCACCATATCCGGTATGCGGCGCTACCCTGTCCCGGCGACGATGGCGCGCTGTACCGGTGGGCCGCCGACATCATGGAACGCCGCCTGGATCGAGACAGGCCGCTGTGGGAGTGCTGGATCGTCAACGGCCTCGAAGGCGGCCGGTGGGCTCTGCTGCTGAAGGTCCACCACTGCATCGCCGATGGGATCGCGGCGACGCGATTGTTGAGCCGCCTGTGTGACGACGGCGCCATGAACGCTTCAGGCCGCACCCGGCAAGCATCAATGGTGTTCAGCCCGGTCGGCTGGCTCGGTGACGCATGGCGCATCTCGACCGGGCTACCCGCGGCCACCGTTCAGGCCGTCCGTGGGGCACTCGGCATCGTCACCGGCCTGCTGCGTCCGGCGGCCGCCAGCTCGTTGACCGGACCGGTGACGAGCATGCGGCGCTACGCCACGGCTGAGGTGGCACTCGACGATGTTGCCACGGTGTGCCGGGAATTCGGTGTGACCGTCAACGACGTCGCCCTCGCCGCAATCACCGACAGCTTTCGCAACACGCTGATCCGCCGGGGTGAGAAGCCGAGTAGGGACGCGCTGCGCACCCTGATCCCGGTTTCGGTGCGAGCCGACGATGCGCATGACCGCACCGACAATCGGGTTTCCGTGATGCTGCCCTACCTTCCCGTCGACCAAGCCGATCCTGTGCAGCAGTTGCGCGCAGTACATTCCCGGCTGTCGAGAGCCAAGGCCAGTGGACAGCGCGAGGCGGGCAACTTCCTGGTTTCGGCTGCGAAAGCGATTCCTTTCCCGCTCACCGCGTGGACGGTACGGGCGCTGACCCGGTTGCCGCAACGCGGCGTCGTCACCGTTGCCACCAATGTCCCCGGCCCGCGGAAACGGTTGCGCCTCATGGGCTGCGACATCGTCAGGCTGCTTCCGATTCCGCCGCTGGCGATGCAGCTGAGAACCGGTATCGCCATCATGAGTTACGCCGACCGCCTGGTCTTCGGTGTTATCGGCGACTATGACACGGCTCCTGACGTGGATGAACTGGCGCGCGGCATCGACCGTGCCGTTGCTCGTCTGGTCGACATCAGCGTCGGCCACTGGCGCTCCACCCCGGTGGGGACTCTGCAACTCGTACAGGGAGGTTGACCGATGAAGGGACAAGAACTCGGCGTGCTCACCCGCAGGCAGTGCCTGGATCTTCTGGAGCGCGTGCGCGTCGGACGATTGGTGTTCACCGAGGACGCCCTGCCGGCCGTGCAGCCGGTCAACTTCCGGTTGTGGCATGACGATGTGGTGATCCGGGTGGCCGGCGGGCCCAAACTGACCGCGGCCATCGAACATCAGGTGGTGGCGTTTCAGGCCGATGAGCTTGACGCTGACCTGCGGACGGGCTGGAGCGTGACCGTTGTCGGACATGCCGAACCGATCACCGATGTGGACGAACAGGTGCAGATCGCCGGGACGTTCGTGCACCCTTGGGCCGAGGGGCGTCGCGATCACTTCGTACGGATCCGCACCGAGAAGGTCACCGGGCGCGTACTCCGGGACCATGCCACGCCGCATTACCAGGGCAACAACACGACTGGCGAGTTTCAGGATTCGGCCCGCCAAGCTCATATGTAAGTCATAGAGTTTGGGCACGATCGTCCCGCTCCATTGCTCGAGAACGGGAGATGGATTCGTGGGGGGCCCATGCGCAATCAGCCTGTCGGCACCGGGATCAGACACGTTGCCCGAGTAGGCGCCATGGCAGCCGTTCTCGGACTTGGCTCCGCGATGGCCTCTCCTGTCGGGGTGGCATGGGCCGACGAGGCCGCCTCAACGGCGTCATCGGAATCGCCGTCGTCGGAAGCGAATAGCGCTACGACGGATCCGGGGCCGGCCGCGCCTCCCCAGCCGAAACCGGCAGGTTCGACCAGCTCACCCGCCGGCGAGCCCGGGCCGACCGGTAAACAGCCGGCATCGAAGACATTGAAGTCGAAGAGGTTCAGGTCGAGGCAATCAATTGTCACATTCGGCGACGGAGTGGTGATCCGGAGCTCGGGCGGGGCCCACACGTCGGGTGCCGCGAAGGACACCCCGCCCAAGGACGTCGAAGCGACCGAAGAAGTCGACGATGCCGAAATGCCCGAATTGCCGGACCTCCTCGATCGCCCGGCAGGTGTCGTCGAGCCGAAGCCGCAGCAGCTGACACCGGCCGATGAGCCCGTCGTACCCGACACCGACACGGTGAGTTCGTTGAATCGGCCTACCAGCGAGCTGGATTCGAAGAACCGCACACTCGAGCCGCAGTTGAAGCAGGCGGAACTCACCGACCGGACGACATTTCTCGGTGCCATACGGGCCAAGATCGATGCGCTCGACACGGCGTCGTCGCCGACTCTGCAAACCCGGTCACAGGAAAAGGCGACGATCACCATCCCGCCGCTGCCACTTCCAGGGCCGGATTCACCCGAGCCGGTGCAGAAGGCGTGGGGTTGCTTCTGCAACGTCTTCACCACGGTGGCTCCCATCGCCCAGAAGCTCGGCGGGGTGATCAACAAGTACATCGCGCCCCTGCTGGCGGGGTCCGCGCCTGGAGAGACGCCGGACTCGCCGGCGTTGTGGGCCGTGCTCGGTTGGGTTCGCCGACAGGCGGACCAAATCCTGTCCTCCCCGCCGATTTCCGATGTCACCGAAGCGGTGACGGCCTGGGGGGCCTTGACGCTTCAGCAGGTGACCCAGTCGTGCGGGGAGCCCACGCAGGGACTACCGGAGGAGCTCGAACGCACCGTGATCGTCTCGGGGCTGTCGGAGCCGGTGGATTTCCGGTTCCTGCCCGACGATCCGGACAACCCGGACGACGGTGGCATCCTGATCGCCGAAAAGGGCGGCGCGATCAAGCTTTACCAGGAGGGCCGGGGGACGACGACACTGGTGGTACTGCCGACCCAGACCGACTTCGAGAGCGGCATCGGCGGCATCGAAGTAGACCCGAACTTTGCCGAAAACCACTACCTCTACGTGTCATACACCAACGGCAACGACACCGATGTGCTGTCGCGCTTCACGCTGTCCGGTGACCAAGCCGCCATCCTGGACTCCGAGCAGGTGCTGATCGCGTCGGACCAGACGGCCGGGCCGATCCACCATGGCGGTGAGATCTACTACGAGGACAATCCCGGCGACAGTGCCGATTACATCTACTGGGCCAAGGGCGACAACTCGGTCGGCACCAACGCGCAGGATCTCACCAACATCCACGGCAAGATCATGCGGATCCACCCGGACGGAACGATCCCGACGGACAATCCCTTCTACAACACGCCGGGCGCCCGCAAGGAGATCTGGGCCTACGGTCTGCGCAACCCGTTCCGGTTCGACGTTGCACCGAACGGCCAGCTTCTAGTCGGGGATGTCGGGGACACCTCCTGGGAAGAGCTCAACGTCGTGACGAAGGGGGCCAACTACGGCTGGCCCGGGGCCGAAGGCGTGTGTGTGGGCTGCGGCTACGTCAATCCGATCTACTCCTACGACCACAACACGCCCGCCGGAACCGCGTCGATCACCTCTGTCCTGGTGTACACCGGTGACACCTTCCCCGAGGAGTACCGGGGCAAGGTCTTCGTCGCCGACTACACGCTCGGCTGGATCAAGGTGCTGACCCTCGATGAGAACTACGCCAGCTACGTCAGCGAGCAGCCTTTCGATGGCCAGGCGGGCACTCCGGTGCGGCTCATACAGGGGCCGGACGGCAACATCTACCAACTCAACATCTATCCCGGTGAGCTGTCGGTGATCGCGCCGTCGGGCGGCAACCGGGCTCCGACAGCCATTCTGACGGCGACACCGAGCAATGGCTATTCGCCCCTGGTCGTCGACTTCTCATCGCAGGGGTCCGGTGATCCCGATCCGAACACCACCCTCACGTATCACTGGGACTTCGGTGACGGGACGACCTCGACACAGGCCAACCCGACCAAGACCTACGACACCGACGGCACCTACAACGTGACGTTGACCGTGAGCGACGGGGAGAAGGCGGGCCAGGACACGCAGTCGATCACCGTCGGCAGTACGGCGCCGCACGACCTGACGATCACCACGCCGCTGGGCGCCCCGCTCGACAACACGAAATACAATGCCGGCGATACCATTTCGTTCACCGGGGCGGCGTTGGATCAGGATGAAACACTGCCTGACAGTGCCTACAACTGGACCGTGGTGTTCCATCACGCCGACCACATCCATCCGGTCACCAGCAACATCGTCGGCAAGACCGGCAGTATCACGGTCCCAACCGACCCGCACAACTCGGCGGACACCTGGTACGAGGTCAGGCTGACCGTCACCGACAGCACGGGCCTGTCGACGACCACCTCGGCCATGGTCTATCCGAACACCGTCACGCAGACGTTCACCGCGAGCGACCCGGACGCGGTCTTCACCATCGACGGCAAGCCGTACACCGGTTCGCATACGGAGACGTCGGTCGTGGGCGTGGAGCGAGTCCTCGGCGTGCCGTCACCGCAATTCGTCGAGGACGGTCAACTGGTGTTCGTCAGCTGGTCCGACGGCGGAGCCAAGACTCACACGATCGTCACACCCGGCACGGACACCACCTACACCGTCACCTTCGACAACGTTCCGTCTGTCTTGTGACGTCTCGACAGTGTCAGTAGCGCAATCGGTCGTTGACGACCCGCACGGCGTGGCCCGGGTGCTGCGTCGCATACAGCGGGTGCAGCAGCATCGGGTGGCGGCAGTGCGCGCAGGAGGCCTGCGGCTGGTTCGCCGACGCGAAGGTGAGGTGGTGGCATTCGCTGCACCGGACCATGTAGCAGGCCCCGATCCAGTTGGCCATGCCCACATAGATCGCGACCGTGGTCCCCGCAGCGAGCACCATGATCAAAGCGACCGTGAGCGCTTCATAAACCGTCATCCTGGCACCTCCAAGCACGCCCATCGCACGTGACGGATACCTAAAACGGTACGCCCGAACGTCAGGATTTCCTCGCCCGTTTGAAGACCTTGTCCAGTTCTTTGCCGCTCACCCCGTGGTGTTCGGCCTTGCGGACCTTGTGCAGCACCAGAGGGCAGCGTTTGCAGCGCGGCTTGCTCCGGCAGCACTTTTTCTTGGGTTTCAGGCGGGCGATCTTCGCGGACTTCAACGTGACGGGGCTCTCTCGTTTTCGTGATCGACCGGCGTGCCTGCGAGAATGTCGGTGTGGATTCACGCCCGAGCTTTCGCAATGTCGCCATCGTCGCCCACGTCGACCACGGCAAGACGACCCTAGTCGACGCGATGCTGCGACAGTCCGGTGCCTTGACGCACCGCGGCGACGACGCGGTCGAGCGCCTGATGGACTCCGGTGACCTTGAGAAGGAAAAGGGCATCACCATCCTGGCCAAGAACACCGCGGTGCACCGGCACCATGCGGACGGCTCGATGACGGTGATCAACGTCATCGACACTCCAGGTCACGCCGATTTCGGTGGTGAGGTGGAGCGCGGCCTGTCCATGGTCGACGGTGTGGTGCTGCTGGTCGACGCCTCTGAGGGGCCGCTGCCGCAGACCCGGTTCGTGCTGCGCAAGGCCCTGGCCGCGCACCTTCCGGTGATCCTGGTGGTCAACAAGACCGACCGGCCCGACGCCCGCATCGCCGAGGTGGTCGAGGAAAGCCACGACCTGCTGCTCGACGTTGCCTCCGACCTCGACGAGGAAGCCCAGGCGGCCGCCGAGAAGGCGCTGGATCTGCCCACGCTGTACGCCTCGGGCCGGGCCGGCATCGCGTCGACCACACAGCCCGCCAACGGCGAAAACCCCGACGGGGAGAACCTGGACCCGTTGTTCGACGTGCTGATGGAGCACATCCCGCCGCCCTCCGGTGACCCGGAGGCGCCGCTTCAGGCGCTGGTCACCAACCTCGACGCGTCGGCCTTCCTCGGCCGCCTCGCGCTGATCCGTATCTACAACGGCCGGCTCAGGAAGGGGCAGCAGGTCGCCTGGATGCGTGAGGTCGACGGGGCGCCGGTGATCACCAACGCCAAGATCACCGAGCTGTTGGCCACCGAGGGCGTCAACCGTAACCCCACAGAAGAGGCGACCGCTGGAGACATTGTTGCGGTGGCGGGCATAACCGAGATCATGATCGGCGACACCCTGGCCGACCCCGAGCACGCGCACGCGCTGCCGCGCATCACCGTCGACGAGCCCGCCATCTCGGTGACCATCGGCACCAACACCTCGCCGCTGGCCGGGCGGGTGTCCGGGCACAAGCTGACCGCCCGCATGGTCAAGAACCGCCTCGACACCGAGTTGATCGGCAACGTGTCGATCCGGGTCGTCGACATCGGCCGCCCCGACGCCTGGGAGGTGCAGGGCCGCGGCGAGCTGGCGCTGGCCATCCTGGTCGAGCAGATGCGCCGCGAGGGCTTCGAACTGACCGTCGGCAAGCCGCAGGTGGTCACCAAGAACATCGACGGCAAGCTGCACGAGCCGTTCGAAGAGCTGACCATCGACTGCCCCGAGGAGTTCGTCGGAGCCATCACCCAGCTGATGGCCAACCGCAAGGGCCGCATGGAGCAGATGACCAACCACGCGGCCGGTTGGGTGCGGATGGACTTCGTGGTGCCCAGCCGCGGCCTCATCGGCTTCCGCACGGACTTCCTGACCGAGACCCGTGGCACCGGTATCGCCAACGCGGTGTTCGAGGGCTACCGGCCGTGGGCCGGGGAGATCCGTGCCCGCCACACCGGCTCGCTGGTTTCGGACCGGTCCGGTTCGATCACCCCGTTCGCGATGATCCAGCTGTCCGACCGTGGCCAGTTCTTCGTCGAGCCGGGCCAGGATACGTATGAGGGCCAGGTCGTCGGGATCAACCCGCGCGCCGAGGATCTCGACATCAACATCACCCGCGAGAAGAAGCTGACGAACATGCGGTCGTCGACCGCTGACGTCATGGAGACTTTGGCGCGGCCACTGGATCTGGGCCTGGAGCAGGCCATGGAGTTCTGCGCCGAGGACGAGTGCGTGGAGGTGACCCCCGAGGTCGTGCGCGTGCGCAAGGTGGAGCTGACGGCCTCATTGCGGGCACGCGCGAAGGCCCGGGCCAAGGCTCGCGGCTAGTTCTTCGTTTTCTTGGTTTGACTATGCGTCCAGGGCGCGAAGGTGCGAGGAGCAGGTGTCCTGAACGCAGAGTCAATGTCGTTTGCCGCCGGAATGCGGTTGATTCGCAGTGCCGGTGCGCAGCGCCGGCGTCGGGAGAGGCTCGATACCCTGAGTAGCGTGCCGACACCGCTGAGCCGCGCCCGTCTGATGATCGGAGCGCTCGTTTCGGTGCCGGTGCTTCTGTTCAGCGGTTGTACGGTCAGCCCGCCACCGGCCCCGCAGAGCACCGAGACCACTGAGACAACGCCACCGCCTCCGGTCAAGGCGACGCAGATCATCATGGCCATCGATTCGATCGGGCCAGGGTTCAACCCGCACCTGCTGTCGGACCAGTCTCCGGTGAACGCGGCCGTCGCCTCGATGGTGCTACCGAGCTCGTTCCGTCCGGTGCCCGACCCGAAGTCTCCGACAGGTTCGCGCTGGGAGCTCGATCCGACGCTGCTCGAGTCGGCCGAGGTCACCAGTGAGAACCCGTTCACGGTCACCTACAAGATCCGTCCGGAAGCGCAGTGGACCGACAACGCACCCATCGCCGCCGATGACTACTGGTATCTGTGGCAACAAATGGTCAGTCAGCCAGGCGTTGTGGACCCGGGCGGCTATGACCTGATCACCGGTGTGCAATCGGTCGAGGGCGGCAAGCAGGCGGTGGTGACGTTCTCGCAGCCCTACCCGGCGTGGCGGGAGCTGTTCAACGACATCTTGCCGGCCCATATCGTCAAGGACATTCCCGGCGGCTTCGGCGCCGGCCTGGCCCGCGCTATGCCGGTGACCGGTGGGCAGTTCCGGGTGGAAAGCATTGACCCGCAACGTGATGAGATCCTGCTCGCCCGCAACGACCGGTACTGGAGTGCGCCGGCAAAACCTGATCTGGTGTTGTTCCGGCGCGGTGGCGCGCCGGCCGCACTCGCCGACTCCATTCGCAACGGCGACACCCAAGTCGCCCAGGTGCATGGTGGCGCAGCCACTTTCGCGCAGTTGAGTGCGATCCCCGATGTTCGCACCGCCCGGATCGTGACGCCTCGGGTGATGCAGCTGACCCTGCGGGGGCAACAGCCCACTTTGGAGCAGGCCCAGGTGCGCAAGGCGATCCTGGGTCTCATCGATGTCGATCTGCTGGCATCGGTGGGTGCCGGCGACGACAACACGGTGACGCTGGCCCAGGCTCAGGTTCGCTCTCCGTCAGACCCTGGCTATGTGCCGACGGCCCCGCCGGCCATGTCGCGGGCGGCCGCCCTGGATCTCTTGCGCGGCGCCGGCTACGTGATCGAACCGGCGGCCGAGCCGGGCGCGCCGGGTGCGTCTCCGTCCCCCGACAACGGCAGGCAGCGCGTCACCAAAGACGGCAACCCGCTGTCGTTGGTGCTGGGTGTGGCATCCAATGATCCGACGTCGGTGGCGGTGGCCAACACCGCGGCCGATCAACTGCGCAATGTCGGTATCGACGCCTCGGTGCTGGCTTTGGACCCTGTTGCGCTCTACGGCGATGCGCTGACCAACAACCGTGTCGACGCCGTCGTCGGGTGGCGTCAGGCCGGGGGAGACCTGGCCACCAGCCTTGCCTCGCGCTACGGCTGCCGCGCGCTGGAAGCGACCGCCGTCTCCACGACGGTTCCCGGTGTCCCGACGTCACCGTCACCGTCACCGAAGCCGACGACGAGTGCCGCGCCCGCACCGACCACCACCGCAACCTCGACCCAGCCCATCCCGGCGCCCGACTCGGGTGAGTTGGTGCAGGCGCCCAGCAACATCACCGGCATCTGCGACCACAGCATCCAGCCGAAAATCGATGCGGCCCTGGATGGTTCACAGAACATCGCCGAGGTGATCCAGGCGGTCGAGCCCAAACTGTGGAGCATGGCCACGGTGCTGCCGATCTTGCAGGACACCACGATCGTCGCGGCCGGGCCCAGCGTTCAGAACGTCAGCTTGACCGGTGCGGTTCCCGTCGGAATCGTCGGCGACGCGGGCAGCTGGACCAAGGGCAGGTAGACAGACAGTGGGCCCCCTCGTGCGAGGAGGCCCACTGCTTGGCGGTGAATCAGGCTGCGCCGCTTGAGCTGCTCGAGCCCGACGACGACGAGCCGCCGCTGGACTTGGCGTGCTTTCCGGCCTTGGTGCTCTTGCCACCGAGCCCCGCTGCGGCCTTCTTCAGTCCGTCGGTGACGTTCTTGACCGCTCCCTGAACGTCCTCGCGAACCTGCTTGGCCGAAGCGGACCGCTTGGTGGACAGGGTCTTACCGGGTTCTGCCTTGAGGCTGTCCCGCACCACCGGGGCGGTGGCTTTGGAAGGTACGTCCTCATCCGCCGCCGCTGCCGGCGCAGGCGCCGTTTCGGCGCTTTCGGCGGCTTCGGGCACCGCTGCCGGTGCAGGCAGTGCCTTCTCGGCGGTGGGCGCGACGTCGAGCGTCACGACTTTGGCTGCCGATCTCGACGTGGTGTCCGTTGCCGAGACTGCTGCCTCCGTTGCGGGGGGACTGATTGCCGCAGCGATCATCTCGCGCGCCTGCCGCAGGGTGCCCAGCAGGCCGAGGTTGGGACCGAACACGCCGCCGCCGAGCTCATCACCGTTGAGGAACGCGTCCGTGATGACGGCAGGACTACTGAGCATCGTGTTGACGACGCCGAGCGGATCACCTGCGGTGGCAGAGTCGAGGATCTCTTGACCGACGTTGCCTGCGACAGTGAGCGTTCGATACGCGACGTTGAGAGCCCCGAGCAGCGGCATCACCACGGCCAGTTGGGTGTCCACGACATTGAGCACGTTTTGTATCGGCTGCCGGATGGCAGCTGTGATCGGTTCCAGCAGGGGCAGGCCGACTCCTACGACCGGGGTGAGGAATGCGCTCCAGGCATTGGCCACCGCACCGTTGATGTCGCCGCTGAGGAGGTCTGAAAGCGCCGACTGCAACAAGGACGGGATGCTGTAAGGATTCGACGGGTCGAGTGCGTTGCCGAGTGCCACCGCGGAATCCTGCAGTGCCGACCCGAGCGAGACTGCGGTGGCGATCTGGTTGTCGATCACCTGTCGCAGGATCGGAGCGGGGTCGGCCAACTCGTCACCGATCAGCGTCGACACATTGGTGACGGTGTTGGTGAAGAGCTGCATGTAGGCCTGGATCGGATCGGTTGCTGCCGACAGGCTCACTTCAGCCGAAGAGACCGCTGGAACCGTGATGTCCGGCATCGGCGGCGCGACCGGACTTATGGCGATGGCGCTGGCCCCGACCAACGCGACACCGGCGGCGAGATAGGGATGGCCTGCGACTTGCATTGCTTCTCCTCTAGATCAATCCGATCCCCGACGAGGCTGAAGCTACCTGAGAGTAACTTTACAAATTTGTGTTTTTGAAAAGTTGCATTCAATGCTGGGCGCACGGCTAATCTACTGGTGAGCAAAGTGAACTAGCTGGTAGGGCGGCGTAGTTAGGCGTCCTTGAATATTGTTCTGCAACCCAATGCGAGGGAGCAGCTCGCAAGCCGCGAGGTGCTGGCGCCCAAGGGGTGATTGTTCGCTCGATGGGTACGCGGTCGTAGGAAACACGGGTGAACAAGGGTGCTCGGGCGGGCGGGGGGTTTTGCGCCGGAAGGCTCACCGCGGGCGCCACGCGTCGACCTCCGCCGTGTCGGACGGGTGTGGCATGTGTCCGTGAACGACTCGTGGCAGAAAGTTGTTCGGGAGTTGCTGTGTGGTTGTGATGGCAACCAAATGTCGTAGGTTGCCACATTGCCCGACACGGGTGGCAGGCGTGCCCTCGGGCCGCGGAACTGAGTACAGGCTGAGAACTTCCAAAGAAGCCGCAGGCCCTCTCCATCGCATCGATGGAGAGGGCCTGCGGGGTGCGATGGGCTACTTGTCGGAGCTCTTGGCCGAGCCGCTCGAGGTCTTCTTGTCGGCCTTCTTCTGGGTGGCGGGCTTGTCCTTCTTGAGGCCGTCGGTCAGCTTCTTGGCCGCTGACTTGACCTGAGTGCGGACAGCTTTGGCGGAATTGGCCTTTGACTGTCCCCGGGTGGCTTTCGGTGATGCCTTGGTCGACACCTTGGTGGTGGCGGCCTTCGGGGTGCTGCCGCTATCAGCTGCGGTGTCGGCCTTGGCGTCGGCGTCGGCGGACGGCGTGTCGTCTGATGCCGCGTCTTCCACTGCGGCCGTGGGCTCGTGGGCCACCGAAACAGCCTGTGAAGCAGCAGGTGTCGAGCTGATCTCCTCGGTCGGCGCGACATCGAGCGTCACGGTCTTGGCAGTGAGGGCGAGGGTCGAATTCGCCGTGACAGCCTCGGGTGCCGCGTCGAGAGCCGGCGGGGTGCCGAAGAGGTCATCACGGTCTGCGCCGGGCGTCGCGAGTGCGTCGGCGAGACGGGAGAATGTGCTCAGCACCGTCGAGATGGTCCCACCCGTGCCCCAGGCGTCCGGGGCGTTCAGCAGGCCGCCGAAGACGGTGGGGGGCATGCCATCGTCGCTCGCGAGCTCGAATCCGTTGAGCAGGGCACCGGTGATCGTCGCGGGAGAATTCGCCAGCGTGCTGACGAACTCTGCCGGATCACCGTCGTTTGCCGCTGCGACCAGGTTCTCGAGCACGTACCCGCTGGCCGCGGCGGTTCCGGCCAACGGCGCCAGGATTCCGTTCGCCAACAGGGCCGGAACGCCGTCCGGAAGTTTCGTGACCAGGTTCGCGAGGTTGGCGAACGGTTGAGCGACCACCGACCAGGCGCCGGGCGCCCATGGATTCCCCACGAAGTCGATCAGCGGCAGCCCGAGCATCATGAAGCTGCCCGCCGCCGAAGCGAATCCGTTCGCGTAATCCCCGGCCGCGATCTCGTCGGCCGCCTGCCGGAGTGCTCCGGTAAAGCTGAGAATGTAGTCGGGGTCAAACGCGAGGGCGAGGCCGTCGGCGAGCTTCTCGGTCGCTGTGCCCAACACATTCGCGCTGTGGAGTTGGTTGGCGATGACCTGCCGCAGGATCGGGGCGGGATCCGCGAGGACCTGCTCGCCCAGGCCGCCCACGTTCTCGAAGGCGGTCCCGATCACGTCGGCCCACAGCTGCAGGGGGTTGGCCGCGGCGGTGAGGTTCACCGCGGCCGATGAGGCGTCGATCGCGGGAAGATGTAAATCCGGGGCGGGCGGTGCCAGCGGGCTGACGGCGATGGCGCCGGCGCCGGCGAGTGCCACACCTGCGGCCAGGTAGGACCGAGAAACGAGCTGCATTGGATCTCCTTACGGGACTTGAGCGGCAGGCCCCCGGTCTGGTGGAGGGGCCCTGCCGGTGGTGCGGTGGGTTAGTTGTTGTCGGCGCCCTTGGCGGAACCGCGGGACGACTCGGCCTTCTTGGGGGTGCTGGGCTTGTCCTTCTTGAGGCCGTCGGTCAGCTTCTTGACCGTGGATTTGACCTGGGCGCGGACTGTCTTGGCGGAGTTCGCCTTCGACTGCCCCTTGGCGGCCTTGGGGGAGGCTTTCATCGACAGCTTCGTCGAGGCTTTGGCGTTGGCGGTGGCATCCGAAGCGTCGGCTTCAGGTGCGGTGGCAGTCCCGGTTTCGACGCCAGAAGTAGTGTCGGCGTTGCTCACTGGAGTCGATTCGGGTTGTTCGGCCTTCGGCGCCGCGACTTCGATCGCAGCGGGGGCCGGGGCGGCCAGCGCCTTGGCAGTCGGGATGGTGACATCCGGTGGGGTGAACGGCTTGGGCTTGAGTTGTTTGAGGGCGTCGACGAAGGTGTCCTCGATGTAGTTGCCCATCGAGATCGTCGCATCGGTTTGACGGATCACGCTCGTGGCGAAGTCGGCGATGCCGTGCTGCACGGCATTGACGACCTTGGTCGGATCGCCGGTGGCGACGGCGTTCGCGACGTCCTGGGCCCCGACGAGTGCCTGCTTCAGAATGGCTCTCGGCTCACCGTCCAGGTCATACCCGACGCCGACCGTTGCGGCAGCCAGCCCGATCACCAACCCGAGTGTGCTCTCCGATACAGCGTTGATGAGCGGCTGCGGGACGTTGAGTACGTGCCCGATGGCGTTGATCTCGGGGGACACCGCGAAGATCAAGATGTTGATGATGGGCTGCATCCCGTCCAGCACGAGGCCGTCGAGGGCGCCACCGGCGTCACCGGCGGCGATCTTGGCAGCCGCCGCCTCGAGGCCGGCCGGCAGGCCGGCGGCCAACTCGCTCAGCGCTTCACTGAGAGCAGTCCCGGCCGCAGACGTGGTTTCCCCGAGCGCGGTCAGGTTGGGGCCGAACTCCTGGGCCGTGATGACCACTCCCGCGAGGGCCTGCGCAATGGCATAAACCGGGGGCGTGGTCAGGAACGCCTGGTATCCGCCGACCGCGTTGTCGACGAGCTGCCGCGGGATCGGGGCAGGGTTGGTGGTCTGGCGTTCGATGATGTTGCTGATCAGCGTCTGCGTCGCGGCGGCCACTGGCTCGAATACGGTCACCGGGTTGTCGATGGCCGCCGTGAGAGCCACCGGTACGTGCACCTCCGGGACAGTTGGCGCCATGGGGCTGACTGCGATGGCGCTGGCACCGACGAGTGCCACCCCCGCGGCCAGGTATGACCGAGCGACGAGTTGCATGGGATCTCCTTACGGCGACGTAACTAAGGTCGGCGCAGAAGTTACCCCAAAGTAAGTTCGGTTGTCTGCAAAGTTTCTTAACTAGTTTTCAGGTCGCAGTAACCCGTAGCCTGCTCCGCAAATAAACTCTGGGTATCTGCAATATTGCTGGTAGTACGCATTTTGCGAGGTGAGACCCATAGGTTGCGAGACCCGCGGTAGCGATATTGAGCGCTGTGATAGATCAGCTGTAGCAAATATATGACTGGAGATGTCAATTGATTGCCAGCGAAGGTGTCCGGGGCAAACGCGATTGGGTTACCCAGCGGTAATGTTTCGGTGATGCCGGCACGGGAGTTAGCGTGCGCACACTGGACACGTAGGTGTGATCTGTAAAACAACCAGCGCGGGGATGAGGCGCCGACCACTAATGAGACCGGTGGTCCCGGTATTCGCACCGTGCTTGCGTTGGCAACTAAGTGGCAGCCTCGGTCAGTTCCGAAAACTACGGATTTCGTTGCCCGCGGTTTGCCCTGGTGTCGCTCATTCGACCATCACCTCGTCGCGCCGCTCCGCCGCCGATTGCAGCCCGTGAGCGGCCAGTGCGGCGGCAAGGAATGGCAGCAACACCCACAGCGGCGGCCGCGCCAACTCCCACACGAACAACGCGGCCCATATCGGGGCGCGCTGCGTCACCGCAAGCACTCCGGCCGCACAGGTCAGTGAGACCGCAGCGACGCTGACGGGTCGAATGTCCAAGGTGTTGATCGACAGAGCGATGAGCGATCCCAGCGCCGCGCCGGTCGCCAACGCCGGCGTGAGCATGCCGCCCACCGCGCCGGCTCGCAGGAACAGTGCCGTGAGGACGGGCTTCAAGAGCAGGATCACCGCGGCAGATCCGAGCGTCATACCGCTGGCGAGACTGACCGTCAGGATGCTCTTGCCATTGCCCGGCAGCTCTGGCCACCACACCGAACCGATACCGACGAGCAGACCGGCCGTGGCAATGCCCGGAATGATCAGCCATGACGTGGGGGTGACCGTGGGCCGCGCCGACGCCATGATCCGGTTGAAAGCCGTGCCCACCGCGAACGCCAGCGGCGCCAGTACCAACGCGAAACCGGTCAGAAAGTACGACAGGCTGGGGTCCGGCCACTCCAGCGGAGCCCGAACATGTGTCACGGGTGCCGCGACCGCGACCGCCAACGCCGAAGTGATCAACGCGGCCCCGACGGCCCGTGGGTGGCAGGTGTGCATCATGATCCGGATCGCGAACAAGGCCCCGCCGATCGGCACGCTGTACACCGCACCCAGGCCGGCCCCCGCGGCGCAGGCGAGCAGAATCTCGCGGTCGTGGGGTGTGAGTGCCCACCGCGAGGTGCCGACGTCCCCGAGTACCGCGGCAACTTGGCGGGGTGCGCCCTCACGACCCAGGGATGCGCCCGAACCCACCACCAGAACCTGTAGCGCCGCGTCGAGCGTCATCGAAACCCGAGGGATGGCACGGTGATTCGAGATGGTCGAGGCCAACGCAGGCACCTCATGGTGACGTCGCAGAATCCACCAGCCGAACCCGGCCAGCGCGCCGCCGATCATCGGGCCGACGGCCCGGCGCACCGGGCTGCTGCCGGTGACCCCATCGAGCAGTGAGCCGAACGTGAACGCGTAGGTGAGGTGTTCGATGAAATGCAGGAGAACTGTCGTCGCCATGCCCGCCAGGCCCGCCAACAACCCGACGATGACGATGCTGCAGCCGAACTCAAGCTCACGGCGGGTCACGGTGTGAATGTATGCGCGATACCCGGATTCGTCAGCGTTGTGCGTCAAAGCCGGTGACGTAGGTCTTCTCGCGCCACCGTCGGTCCCCGGCTATCGTCGGTCACGATGCCCAGTGAAACGCCCCGTCTGCTATTCGTCCACGCCCATCCGGACGACGAAACCCTCACGACCGGTGCCACGATCGCGCATTACGCCGCGCTGGGCGCCGATGTGCACGTGGTGACGTGCACCCTCGGTGAAGAGGGAGAGGTCATCGGGGACCGCTACGCGCGGTTGGGCGTAGACCACGCCGATCAACTCGGCGGGTATCGGATCAGCGAACTGACGAAGGCGCTGAGCGCGCTCGGTATCGGTGCGCCGCAGTTCCTCGGCGGGCCCGGCCGCTGGCGCGACTCGGGCATGGAAGGTTCACCGCAGCGTAAGCAACAACGATTCATCGATGCCGATTTCGACGAGGCGGTCGGCGAACTGGTGCAGATCATCGAGAAGCTACGACCGCACGTCGTGGTCACCTACGACCCCGACGGCGGGTACGGGCATCCTGACCACAAACAGGCTCACCGCGTCACCACTGCGGCCGTCGCGGCGGCCGGCTGGAAAGTCCCGAAGTTCTATTGGACGGTGATGGCGAGTTCTGCGATGCGCGCCGGCCTGCAGGGCCTGCGGGACGTTCCCGAGGAGTGGATCCGGATCGACGTGGGCGATGTCCCGTTCGGGTACGCCGACGACAAGATCGATGCTGTCGTCGACGCCGCCGCCCAGCTGCCGGCCAAGGTTGCCGCGATGCGCGCGCACGCCACCCAGGTCACCGTGGATCCGGACGGCACCGCATTCGCGCTGTCGAACAATCTCGCCCTGCCGCTGCTCGGTGAGGAGCACTACGTGCTTGTCTCGGGCGACGCGGGGGAGCGCGACCAGCGTGGGTGGGAAACCGACCTGCTGACCGGACTGAATCTGCAATAGCCGAAACTGGACGCGGTAAGCTCCGGTGAATCAGAGGCGTCGAAGGGACATTCATGGACCCCGATCTGGATCCGAACCTGCAGCACTGGCAGGACCGCGCGGACAACTTCCAGTGGGTGGTGGGTTCGCTTGTCGGTCTGCTCGACAGCATCCCGACCTGACCCCGCCCTCGGACCTCGTGCTGGGTCGCATCGTCCTGGCACTGCTCGCGGTTGACGGCGTCATTTCGGCCGTCGTAGGTGCACTCCTGCTGCCGTCATATATCGGATCGATCCCATTTCCGGTGAGCGCACTGGCTGCCGGAGCACTTAACACCGCTCTTGTGTGGGCTGCCACGTACTGGACCGATTCCATACGGATAGCGGCGCTGCCGCTGTGGACCTGGCTGGCGGCCGTCGTGGCGATGACATTCGGTGGGCCGGGCAGCGACCTCATTTTCGCCGGCCCTGGGCTGATGGCGTATGGCTCGCTGATATTCATCGCCGCCGGCGCGTTACCACCGGCGGCGATGCTGCGACGGCATTACCGCCGCTGACCTACTTCTTGTCTTTCTTGGTGCCCTTCTTGGCGCTGCCCGACTTGCCCTTGTCTGCCGACTGGCTCCCGGCGGCCGTAGATGCCTTCTCGTTGGCCTTGGGTGTGGCCTTGGTCTTGGGCTTCGGGGTCAGATTCCGCACCGTGTTCCTGACCGCGTCGCGCGTGTCATCACTGGCCTTCCTCGATGCGGTGACTGCCTCTTCGACCCCTGCCTGCACCCGTGTCCGCACTCGGGCCGCACGGTCTTTCGCGCGGTCCTGCGCGGCGCCTGCGACAGTGTCGACATCCCCGGCCGGCGTCTCTGCCGGAGTCTCGGTCGGCGCGGGCGTGGACACCAACGACGCACGCGCCGACGGCGGAACGCTCGTCACCTCCTTGGTGTCGGTGTCGGTGGCCAGGCGGCCGGGGGTGAAGTAGTCGATCTGATTGTCGACGTACTCACCGACCGCATTGAGCGCGTTGCTGCCGTGGCTGGTGATGCTGTTGCCGACGAAGCGGGCTTCGGTGCCGAGCGCCTCGAGAATCCCCTGGTTCTGGGTCAGCACGTCATTGAGGTAGCGATCCGGAACCTGCATCAGATCGGTGGTCAGGTCGACGCCCTGCTGGGACAGCGCGCTGATCAGTGTGTAGTTGATGTCGATCTGCCTGCTGATGAAGTTCAGGCGCAGCGCATCCAACGCGTTCTCGGCGCCGCCCACGACGAAGTCGGCCGCGTTGTGGACGACGTTGTAGGCACCGTCGACCGTGTTCACCGCGACGTTGGTGATGAGGTCTGCCGGCGGCAGCACGACATCGCCGACCAACTCGCGCACACCCGGGAACAGGGCGCCCGGCGCGGCGGCCAACGTCTGAGTGGTGGCCAGCGTGGGGAATGGTGGCGGCAGCGGCGGGAAGATCCAGCCGAAGAAGTAATTGAATTCTTCGACGCCGAAGTTGACGGCTTCGGCGACCGAGGATCCGATCGCGCTGCCGATGCCGTTGATCCAAACCCCGAGATTCAGCGGATTGTTGACGATGGGAACGATCGCGTCGTAGAACACGGCGTTGGCGATCGGCTCAATCAGGTAGTTGTAGAAGATGCCGATCTGGTCGCCGATCAAACCGGCGAACGGCACCCCCCAGCCGCCCAGCCAGTAGGCAATGTCCTGTGCGTATTCCACGCCCCAGTCGACCCAGGCCTGGATGAACTGGTAGCCCGAGGTCAACCAATCGCTCGCCGCGTTCTGGACGCCGACCTCGCCCGTCGTCGCGGCGGCGGGCGCAAATCCCAGCGCGGGTGCCGCACCGGTCTGGTCGGGAACCTTGGGTGTCACCGCGGCCGTCATCCGGCTGGCCGCGGCGAGCAGATCGATCATCGCCTGGGTCAGCTGGGGCTCGGCGGAAGTCGGGTGGGCGGGGACGGCGATATCGGCCGGGGCTGCCTGAACGGGGGTGAGGGCGATGGCCGTGGCGGTGGCCGCGGCAGCACCTGCCACTAGATACGAACGAACACTTGTGGACATCGCAACTCCTTCGGTATCCCCTTTCCCGACGGGATCAACTTACGCGGTCGGCGAGGCGATCGTCGCACCTTTAAGTTGTGTGTCCACTAAGGGCGCCGCACTGCGGAAACCCACTGGGGTTACTGTGGCCGGTATGCCGGGCGGATTGGTTTCAGAATGTGAGACGCGTGGATGATCGTGCACAACGACGGGGTTACACGAAAGTGGCTCTAAACCCCCAGCACGGCGCTGATCTGCCCACCCCGGCCGTCCCACCGAGATCCACGGCGCCCAGCACGCCGACCAGTTCGGCGGCCCTGCGGCGCGTGCTGCGCCGGGCCCGTGACGGCGTGACGCTCAATGTCGACGAGGCCGCCATCGCCCTGACCGCCCGTGGCGCAGATTTGACTGATCTGTGTTCCAGCGCCGCCCGGGTGCGGGACGCGGGTCTGGAATCGGCCGGCCGGCGTGGTTCCGCCGGCCGGTTGCCGGTCAGCTACTCGCGCAAGGTGTTCATCCCGGTGACGCATCTGTGCCGCGACACTTGCCACTACTGCACGTTCGTCACCGTGCCCGGCAAGCTGCGCGCACAGGGCATGGGCATGTATATGGAGCCCGACGAGATCCTCGACGTGGCGCGCCAAGGTGCCGAGCTGGGTTGTAAGGAGGCTCTGTTCACCCTTGGCGACCGCCCTGAGGAGCGCTGGGACGATGCCCGCCGATGGCTCGATGAGCGGGGCTATGACTCCACGCTGGACTACGTGCGGGCCATGGCGATCCGGGTGCTCGAAGAGACCGGTCTGCTGCCGCACCTGAACCCAGGCGTGATGAGCTGGTCGGAGCTCTCCCGGCTCAAGCCTGTCGCTCCTTCGATGGGCATGATGCTGGAGACCACGTCACGGCGTCTGTTCGAGGTCAAGGGCGAGGCCCATTACGGCAGCCCGGACAAGGATCCGGCGGTTCGGTTGCGCACCCTGGACGACGCCGGCCGTTTGTCGATCCCGTTCACCACGGGACTGCTGGTCGGTATCGGCGAGACGCTGACCGAGCGTGCCGAGACGATGCACGCAATCCGTAAGTCTCACAAGGAGTTCGGGCACGTTCAGGAAGTTATCGTGCAGAACTTCCGGGCCAAGGATCACACCGCGATGGCGTCGAGCCCGGATGCCGGGATCGACGATTTCATCGCGACGATCGCGGTGACGCGCCTGGTGCTGGGGCCCAAGATGCGTATTCAGGCGCCGCCGAACCTGGTGTCGCGGCAGGAATGCCTGGCCCTGATCGGTGCCGGTGTCGACGATTGGGGCGGGGTGTCACCGCTGACCCCCGATCACGTCAACCCGGAGCGGCCGTGGCCGGCACTGGACGATCTGGCCGACGTCACCGCGCAGGCCGGCTACGACCTGGTGCAGCGGCTGACCGCTCAACCGCAGTACGTGCAAGCCGGCGCTGCCTGGATCGATCCGCGGGTGCGCGGGCACGTCGATGCGCTGGCCGACCCTGACACGGGGTTCGCGCTCGACGTCATCCCGGTCGGGCGGCCGTGGCAGGAACCCGACGAAGCATCAGAATCGTTGGGCCGCATCGATCTGCACACCGCGATCGACTCGGAGGGCCGGCTCACCGATACCCGTAGCGACCTCGACAGTGCGTTCGGGGACTGGGAGTCGATTCGCGCCAAGGTGCACGAGCTCGCCGCCCGGGCCCCCGAACGCATCGACACCGATGTGCTGGCCGCGCTGCGCTCGGCCGAACGCGATCCGGGTGGCTGCAGCGACGACGAGTACCTCGCGTTGGCCACTGCCGACGGTCCGGCGCTGGAAGCTGTTGCCGCCCTGGCGGATTCGTTGCGTCGCGATACCGTCGGCGACGACGTCACGTTCGTCGTCAATCGCAACATCAACTTCACCAACATCTGCTACACCGGCTGCCGGTTCTGCGCCTTCGCGCAGCGCAAGGGCGACGCCGACGCCTACTCGCTGTCCACCGACGAGGTCGCCGACCGGGCCTGGGAGGCCCACGTCGCCGGTGCCACCGAAGTGTGCATGCAGGGCGGCATCGACCCGGAGCTTCCCGTCACCGGCTATGCCGATCTGGTCCGGGCGGTCAAGGCGCGGGTGCCGTCGATGCACGTGCATGCCTTCAGCCCCATGGAGATCGCCAATGGTGTCACCCGCAGCGGGCTGTCGGTTCGGGAGTGGTTGACCAGCCTGCGTGAGGCCGGCCTGGACACCATCCCGGGTACGGCCGCCGAGATCCTCGACGACGAGGTCCGCTGGGTCCTGACCAAGGGCAAGCTGCCGACCTCGGAATGGATCAACGTGGTCACCACCGCGCACGAGGTGGGGCTGCGCTCGTCGTCGACGATGATGTACGGCCACGTCGACACCCCCAAGCACTGGGTCGGGCACTTGAACGTGTTGCGCGGAATCCAGGACCGCACGGGCGGTTTCACCGAGTTCGTGCCGCTGCCGTTCGTGCATCAGTCCTCACCGCTCTATCTGGCCGGCGGCGCGCGTCCCGGACCGACACACCGCGACAACCGTGCCGTGCACGCATTGGCCCGGATCATGTTGCACGGCAGGATCCCGTCGATCCAGACGTCCTGGGTGAAGCTCGGCGTGGAGCGCACGCAGGTGATGCTGCGCGGCGGCGCCAATGACCTGGGCGGCACGTTGATGGAGGAGACCATCTCCCGGATGGCCGGCTCGGAGAACGGCTCAGCCAAGACCGTGGCCGAACTTGTCGCGATCGCCGAAGGTATCGGCCGCCCGGCCCGTCAGCGCACCACGGACTACTCGCCACTCGCGGCTTGAGCAGGCACCGCGAGCGTAACGAGAGTGCGTTTACGCGCGTCAGGCAGTTCACATCGTGCCCGTCGCCGGCCATGCCCTAATCCATCAACCGACCGCTGAGAATCTCGCATGACAGGCTCGCGGCATCGCCGATGACCGGATCGGCTCCGATCATCTGGTCGCCGACACCGGAACTGAACAACGTCGCTTTGCCACCGCAGTGCGACCCGGTTTGCAGGGTGCCCGCAGAACCGGATGGTGCGGTGATGTCGATGCAGTTGGCGCCGGTCCAGATGACCACGGTGGTGTAGTCGCTGCCGGAAGCCGAGCCTGCGCCGGAAACTGAGCCGCCTCCGGTCTCGCAGGCGACCCCGTCGCCGTCGCGGTCGAGTTTCGAGCTGTACCCGGGCTGCCCGGCGTAGATGGGCGCGGCACCCGCGGCGCGGGCCGCAGCGCAATTCGGGTAGGCGCCGGCGACGGGCGCCGCGAGTAGTGAGCTTGTTGCTGCGGCAGACGTCAGGATGAGGGCGAGTAGGCGCATACCAGCGGTTTCCCATCTTGTAATTGACTGCAACGAAAATTGCTGATCCCAGCATGATGCGCCGCCGGTTTCAAGATCGAGAAGAAATTCGCGAGAAATCGGGAATTCAATCGGACCACGGTCCGGTTAGTGCTTGGTGAAGGTGCCGGACCGCCCGGCGCTCGAACCAAGGAGAGACACCATGACCGTCGCAGTAGCCACCGACCTGACCGCGGGTACCTGGGCCATCGACCCCGTGCATTCCTCGATCAACTTTTCGGTCCGTCACCTGATGGTGAGCAAGGTCCGTGGCAGCTTCGAGACGTTCAGCGGCGCCGTCGTCGTTGCCGAGGACGGAACCCCCTCGGTCAGCGCCACCATCGACGTCACCTCGATCGACACCCGCAACGAGCAGCGCGACGCCCACGTGCGCTCCGCAGACTTCTTCGACGCCGAGAACTACCCGTCCGCCACCTTCGTGTCGACCGGCGTGCATCCCGACGGTGACGACTACATCGTCGACGGCGACTTCACCCTCAAGGGCGTGACCAAGCCGGTTTCACTCAAGCTCGAGTTCAACGGTGTCAACCCGGGCATGGGCCAGGGCCCGGTGGCCGGCTTCGAAGCCTCGGTTGTGTTGAACCGCAAGGATTTCGGCATCGACATCGACATGCCGCTGGAGACCGGCGGCACCGTCGTGGGCGACAAGGTCACCATCACGCTCGAGATCGAGGCCGTCAAGCAGGCCTGACTCACCCCACCCGTGACATGGAGGAGTGGCGCCGGGCCGCCGGCGCCACTCCTGCGTGACGGCGGTGCGCTCTGTTTCCGGGCCACCGTGAACAGGCGGCCCCGTCGGCTCGAGGTCTGAACCGGCGAGACCTGGGCGACGGCCATGGTCGACCATGGCCGTCGCCTGCTACACCAGATTGCCCCTCCAAATCAGCCATAAACGTCCGCCCGAAACGTCGTGTGGAACCCGGCGTCGGCGGGCATCCTGGCAAGGATGGTGGAGCTACCGCGCCACGAGTTGGCCGTGCGCATGGCAGACCTCGCGCGCGCACTCGCGGCTCCGCGCACCGTCGAGGAGATACTCGCCGACGTCACCAAGGCGGCCACCGAGCTCATCCCGGGCGTGGACACCGCGGGGATCTTGCTCGTCGGTGACGGCGGTAGGTGGGACTCGCTCGCGGGCACCAGCGAGCTGCCGTATCGGCTCGACGAACTGCAGGTGACCTACCAGGAAGGCCCGTGCATGGAGGCAGCTCTCGGCGACACCGTGGTCCGCACCGACGATTTCCGTGAGGAACCCCGTTGGCCGAGGTATTCGAAGGTCGCAGCCGAGATCGGTGTGCTGAGCGGGTTGTCTTTCAAGCTATATACGGCTGAACGGACGGCCGGTGCGCTGAACCTGTTCGGTTTCCAGCCGAGGGCCTGGGACAGTGAAGCCGAGACCATCGGCACGGTACTGGCGGCGCACGCCGCGGCGGCACTGTTGGCAAGTAGACACTCCGACCAGCTGACGTCGGCGCTGACCACGCGGGACCGGATCGGCCAGGCCAAGGGCATCATCATGGAGCGCTACCACGTCGACGACGTGCAAGCCTTCGAGATGCTCAGGCGGTTGTCGCAGGACAGCAACACGAAGCTTGTCGAAATCGCCCGGCAGGTGATCGACTCTCGCGGCTAGTTGCGCTTACAGGCGCGCGGCCAACTCCGTGCCCTGCTTGATCGCACGTTTGGCATCGAGTTCGGCTGCTATGGCAGCGCCACCGATGATGTGCGGCTCGATCCCGGCGCCGTGCAGGGCATCTTCGAGATCGCGCACCGATTCCTGCCCAGCACAGATCACCACGTTGTCGACGGGAAGAACTCGCCGATCACGGTGCTCGGAACCGAAGCTGATGTGCAGGCCGTCGTCATCGATGAGTTCGTAGTTGACCCCGGAAAGCTGATGTACGCCTTTGGCTTTCAGTGATGCTCGGCGCACCCAGCCGCTGGTCTTGCCGAGGTTGCGGCCCTGCGCGCCCTTGGTGCGCTGCAGCAGGTACACCTCGCGGACGGCCGGGGCGGGCAGTGCAGTGGTGAGTGCGCCGCGTGCTTCCTGCGGGTCGGCGGCACCCCATTCGGCCTTCCACTCCTTGAGGTTGAGTGTCGGTGATTGGTCAGTCGTCAGGAATTCGCTGACGTCAAAACCGATTCCGCCGGCACCGATCACCGCCACAGACTTGCCCACAGGCGCACCCGTGATGGCCTGGGCATAGGTGAGGACCTTCGGATGGTCGATCCCCGGGATGGCAGGCAGTCGCGGCGTGACCCCGCTGGCCAGCACCACATCGTCGAAACCGGCCAGCTCATTCACCCCGGCCCGGACCCCCAAGCGCACGTCGACCCCGAGCTTGTCGAGCATGGTGGTGTAGTACCGGATGGTCTGGTTGAACTCTTCCTTACCGGGAATCCTTCTGGCCAAGTCGAATTGGCCGCCGATGGCCGACCCGGCCTCGAACAGGGTCACCCGGTGCCCACGCTGCGCGGCGCTGACCGCTGCCGACAACCCGGCCGGTCCGGCCCCGACGACGGCGACCGAGCGGGCGCGGCGGGTGGGGCTCAGCACCAGGGAGGTCTCGCGTCCGGCGCGCGGGTTGAGCAGGCACGACACCTTCTTGTGTACGAAAGCGTGGTCGAGGCAGGCCTGGTTGCAGGCGATGCAGGTGTTGATCTCGTCGACGCGTTCCTCGGCAGCTTTGCGCACCCAGTCCGGGTCACTGAGGAAAGGCCGGGCCATCGAGATCAACTGCACATGCGTATCGGCCAGGGTCTGCTCGGCGGTCTGCGGCATGTTGATCCGGTTGGACGCCACCACCGGGATGGTGAGGTGCTCGGCCACCGCGCTGCTGATGTCGACGAACGCGCTGTTGGGCACCGAGGTGACGATCGTGGGCACCCGGGCCTCGTGCCAGCCGAAGCCCGAGTTGATGATCGTCGCTCCGGCGGCCTCCACTTCCGTTGCCAGTGCGACGATTTCGTCCCAGCTCTGACCGTCCTCGACGTAGTCGGCCATCGACATCCGGTAGCAGATGATGAAGTCGGAGCCCACCGCCTCGCGCACCCGGCGCACGATCTCGACCGGGAAGCGGCGGCGCTTCTCGGGGGTGCCGCCCCATGCGTCGGTGCGTTTGTTGGTGCGCGGCGCCAGGAACTGGTTGAGCAGATAGCCCTCGCTGCCCATGATCTCGACACCGTCATAACCCGCCTCGCGAGCCAGCAGCGCACAGCGGACGAAATCGTCGATGGTGCCCTTCACGTCGCGCAACGCGCGCGGCCGGAAGGGGTTGATGGGAGCCTTGATCGCGGATGCGCTGACCGAAAGTGGGTGGTAGGCATAGCGTCCGGCGTGCAAGATCTGCAGCAGGATCTTGCCGTCTGCCTCGTGTACGGCGCCGGTGATGCGGCGATGGCGGCGGGCCTCGGACGAGGACACGAGTTGGGATGCGAACGGCAGCAGCCAACCGGTCTTGTTCGGTGCATAGCCGCCGGTGATGATGAGCCCGACGCCGCCGCGGGCCCGTTCGGCGAAGTACTCGGCCAGCTTCGCCGTGTCACCGGCGCGATCCTCCAGGCCGGTGTGCATCGAGCCCATCACCACACGGTTGCGCAGTGTGGTGAACCCGAGGTCCAACGGTGACAGAAGGTTCGGATACGCCAGCCCCATGTCGGCAGAGTAGGTGGGACCGACGGTCCTATGCAACTAGTTGAGTGGCGTTGGCGGGGATCAAGTAATCGGCCGTGGCGACTAGGCGAGGTGTATCTGCGACGTTTAGTATCAGTTACTACGCGCCACCCTTAAATGGGTGGTGCGTCAAGTTAGGGCACACTGAGACGAACGTCCAAGTATGGGCAACGCATACTGTGACGTCGACTCATCAGAGTCCCCGAACACCGAGCCCAGCAGCCCACTGGACAGGAGAGACATCAGTGACGTACGTCATTGCCGAACCCTGCGTCGACGTCAAAGACAAGGCATGTATCGAGGAGTGCCCGGTCGATTGCATCTACGAGGGTGCACGCATGCTGTACATCCACCCCGACGAGTGTGTGGACTGCGGCGCATGCGAGCCGGTCTGCCCGGTCGAGGCCATCTACTACGAAGATGACGTCCCCGACCAGTGGAGCAGCTACGCGCAGGCCAACGCTGACTTCTTCTCCGAGCTGGGCTCACCCGGCGGTGCCTCCAAGGTGGGCCAGACCGACAATGACCCGCAGGCCATCAAGGACCTGCCGGCCAAGGCCGAGGACTGAGCGCGGTCGAAGCCGGCTTCGAGACTGACGTGGTGCGACAGCGTCGTTCAGCGGTACTGCCAGAGTTCCCCTGGGACACCCTGGCCGATGTCACCGCTCTGGCCCGTTCGCACCCCGACGGAATCGTCGACCTTTCGGTAGGCACTCCGGTTGATCCGGTGGCGCCGGTGATCCGCGACGCGCTGGCCGCCGCCAGCTCGGCTCCGGGCTATCCGACGACCGCCGGCACCCCGGCCCTTCGTGCCTCCGCCGAAGCCGCACTGCGGCGCCGGTACGGCATCACCGGCCTGGCGCCGGATGCGGTACTGCCGGTGGTCGGCACCAAGGAGCTGATCGCCTGGCTGCCGACCCTGTTGGCGATCGGAGCCGGCGATACCGTCGTCGTCCCCGAACTGGCCTACCCCACCTACGAGGTGGGCGCCCTGCTCGCCGGGGCACAGGTGTTGCGGGCCGATTCGCTGACCCAGCTCGGGCCGCAGCGGCCCGCGCTGATCTACCTGAACTCACCCAGCAACCCGACGGGCCGCGTGCTCGGGGTCGACCACCTGCGCAAGGTGGTGGGCTGGGCCCGGGAGCGGGACGTACTGATCGCGTCCGACGAGTGCTATCTGGGCCTGAGCTGGGAAGCCGAGCCGCTCAGCGTGCTGCACCCGTCGGTGTGCGACGGTGACCACACCGGGCTGGTGGCCGTGCACTCCCTGTCCAAGACCTCTTCACTGGCGGGCTACCGCGCCGGGTTCGTCGCCGGTGATCCGGCTGTGGTGGCCGAGCTGCTCGCGGTGCGCAAGCACGCGGGGATGATGGTGCCGACGCCCGTGCAGGCCGCGATGGTGGCCGCCCTCGACGACGACGAGCACGAGGCCGTCCAACGGGAGCGCTACGCACAGCGCCGCGCAGCGTTGCTGCCCGCCATGCGGGCGGCCGGGTTCACCGTGGAGCACTCCGAGGCAGGGCTGTACCTGTGGGCCACCCGCGGCGAGCCGTGCCGCGACACCGTCAAGTGGTTGGCCGAGCGGGGAATCCTGGCGGCCCCCGGCGAGTTCTACGGGCCGGCCGGCGCACAGCATGTCCGGGTCGCGCTGACCGCGACGGACGAGCGTATCGCCGCCGCCGTCGCGCGGCTGGCCTCGTAGCCCTCGCGGAGAAGCGCTACCCCAGCAGTCCCAGCGACATGGCTTTGGTGACCGCCGCGGTGCGGTCGGACACCCCGAGTTTGTGGAATGCGCGCAGCAGGTGCGTCTTCACCGTGGCCTCGCTGATGTGCAGGGCGCGTCCGATATCGGCATTGGTGGCGCCCGTGCCCACCAGGGCCAGCACCTCGGCCTCACGCGTCGACAGCGTCACCGACGGTGAGCGCACCGCGTTCACCAGTCGATCGGCGACCCCGGGGGCGAGCACGGTCTTGCCGCGCGCCGCATCGCGCACTGCCCGGGCCAACTCAACGCGAGACGCATCCTTGAGCAGGTATCCCGTCGCCCCGGCCTCGACCGCGCGCAGGATGTCGGTGTCGCTTTCGTAGGTGGTGACGACGACGATGTGCGTCGACGGATTGTCGGCCAGGATGCGTGCCGTGGCGGTCACGCCATCGATGCCGGGCATCCGCAGATCCATCAGGATGACCTCGGGTCGCAGCGTGTGGGCCAGGCTGATCGCCTCGGCCCCGGACCCGGCCTCACCGATCACGCTGAGATCATCCTCGGCGTCGATCATGCCGCGCAGCCCCTCGCGAACCACGGGGTGGTCATCGACCAACAACACGGTCGTCATGCCGGCACCGCCACGACGACCCGCACCCCGCCGCCTTCGGGCCTGGACAGCGTCAACGTACCGCCGACCTGGTCCAGCCGCGCCCGCATCCCGCGCAGGCCGAACCCCTCGACGTGATCGATGGGCAGGCCGATACCGTTGTCGGACAAGCAAAGTCGGACACCATCCGGCGCCGTCTGCAGCCGCACGTGCAGCTCGGTCGCGCAGGCATGCCGGCGCACGTTCGTCATCGCCTCCTGCGCGCTGCGCAGCAGCACCACGCCGGTGGCCATCGCGAGCGGCGGTAGATCGTCGTCGATCCGGACGTCGACGGCGATGCCGGTCTCGGCCGCCAGACCCTGGGCCTGCCGACGCAACGCGGCCGACAGGGAGCCCTCTTCCAGGGCGGCGGGAGTCAGCCGGGTCACCATCGTGCGGGCCTCGGTCAGGTTGTCGCGCGCGGTGGTTCGGATGAGTTCGACATGGCGGGCGGCGGCGGCCGGATCGCTGTCGCTCTCAGCCTGCACGGCCTGGGCCAGTGCCACGATGCTGGTGAACCCCTGAGCCAGCGTGTCGTGGATTTCGCGGGCCAGCCGCTCCCGCTCCGCGGCCACCCCGGCCTCACGGGACAGCTGAGCGGTCTGTGCCCGGCTCGCCGCCAGCTCGGCGACCGTGTCGGTCAACCGTTGCCGCTGCCGCAGCGTCGTCATGATCGTCGTACCGATGACCGGCGCCGCCACCGCGCCCACCAGCGTCACCGCCGCCACTGCGGGCAGGCTCGGCCATCCCGCTCCGTGGGCGGCCACGGCGACGCCCAGCGGGGCCAGGGTCACCAGGAAGGTGAGTGTCAGAGCCGCCGCCAGCGGCAGGGTGGCGAATACCAATGGGTAGAGCGCCGGAATCGCCGCAACGGCCGGTGGTGCTGCCAGCAGCGCCACGAGCCACAGCCCGATCATCACCGCCACGAACGCCGCCGTCCGTACCCGGACCGGACCGTTGTTGGGATCCGCAGCGCGAATAACGTTGCGCCCGAAGACCAGAACGACCACCACCATTGCGGTGAGCGCACCACAGGCGACCAGCAGGTTGCCGCCGAACGTGTGCCGCAGCAACACGACCGCGAGGATCGCCGCGACGCACAACCCGCAGACGTAGCTCTCCCACATCCAATGCCAGTCCGACGGTTCGCCTCTGACGCGGCGCGGTGTCGTAGGTGGACCGGTTTCGGTCATCTGCCGATGCTAGCGGCCGGACGGTACGTCGGTGGCCACCCAATTGCCGTGGAAGCCGTGCGGAACCCGAACCGGAATATGCACGGTGGCAACGGGTGCCAGGGTGGCGGCATCCAGCAGTACGAGATCGCTGCGGTTCTCGGCACGGTCGTAGACGAATCCCATCACCACGCCGTCATTCTCGTCGGCATCGGGTCCGGACGGGACGAAAACGAACTCGCCGGGTTCGCGCCCGGGTCCGAAGTCGACCCGGTCGGTGGTGCCGTCGCGCAGGTCGTGGCGCAGCATGGCGGCCGACGACGTATCCGGTTCCGACGGGAGGTTGACGGTATAGCCGTACCGGTGCGGCCGGCCCACGAGGCGCTCGTCCACGCGGGGAAACTCTTGAGCCGTGTCGTCGAGCCGTTGTGGGCTGACCTGGCCACTGTGAAGGTCAATGGTCCAGCGGTCCAGCGTGATCGAGTCGGTGAACAGCCGGTTCCCGGTGGTGAACACCTCCGGGTGCCGGACCACGTCGAGCACGATCTGCTCACCGTCCGGTCCGGCCTGGTCATAGCCGTTGAGCGTGTGGAACACGTAGCACGGCGGGATGTCGAACCACCGGACGTCGGCGGCCGTTCCTTCGCGCGGCAGCACCCCGAGTCGCGCGCCGTGCTCGGGTACCCACCGGTAGGGCATCGACGTCGTCGGCAGAGCAGCGCGTTCGGATCCCCGCATCGCGGCGCGCAGAACGAAGTCCGGTGCGGCATGTCTGGCGGCGAACCCGGTCAAAAGCCGTGCCGCGGCCCGCGCCGGAGCGCTCTTGACCATGGTGGTCAGGTCCAGCAGGGCTGGAAGGTCGTAGATCACCACATACTTTTCGGTCAAGCAGAAGTCGTGCATCATCGTGTGTGCGCGCACGGCGACGTCGACGGTGCGCCGGACCCTGCCGTCCACCCCGGTGACGGTGTAGCTCACCAGGTTGCCACGCAGCGGGTTGTACGAGACAGCGTGCAGCTCACCAGTTTTCGGATCGTGCTTGGGGTGGGCGGTGAACCCGCCGAACAGGGTTCCGCAGAAGTCGGACGGGCCCACGGTGTCGAGTTCCTCGGTGAGTTCGTAGGGACGCACGCCGGCCTCGGTGAGCACCAGGGTCTTACCGGCGTGGCCGATGATGTTGGTGTTGGCGGGGAAATCGAAGCCGCCTGCGTGTGCGCCGCCGGCCCACGTCTCGCCGAGCTGACGCGCCACCGAACTCGACCGCACCCAACGGTTGCGGTACCAGGTTGCGGCGCCGTCGCGCAGACGGATCCCGTGCGCCATGCCGTCGCCCAGGAACCAATGGTGGTGCCGCGGATCGGGCGCCCGCAGCGGGTTGGGTCCGGTGCGCAGATAACGTCCGTCGAGATAGTCCGGGATGGTCCCGGTGACCGTGAGATCGGTGACCGTGACCTCGTCATGCACCGGTGCGAAGTTCCCGCTGAGATACGGATGCTCGGATTCCTGCTGAACCGCTTCGGTAGTCATACCCCTACGGTGCCGCGTCGGCCGCTGCTGCGCGACGGCTTCGCGGCTGATTCGTGTGTCAACCGAACGATGGACAGGGCGCCGGGCTCACGCCGTGGCGCGCAAACTCAACGAAAGCAGCAGTCGCACGTCGGCATCGTTGAGCGAAGCCCCCAACAGCTGCTCGACCCGGCGGATCCGGTAGCGCACAGTGTTGGGGTGCACATGCAGATGTTGGGCGGACGCGGCCACATCACCGAAGCAATCCAGGTATACCCCGAGGGTCTCGGCGAGCACCGGCTCGTCGGCGCGCAGGGTGCGCACCCGCGGGTCGATCAGCCGCTCATCGGCGGCGATCGCGGTGACGATCTCGTCGAGCAGCACCGTGGTGCGTGCTTCGGCCAGGGACGTGACCGCGGCCAGGGTTCCGGGATGGCGTTCGGCGGTGTCGAGCACGCGATCCACGTCGGCGCGCGCGGCGGCGGCACCGGCCAACCCGGTGATCGGACTCGCGATCACGGCGTGCAACTGCAGCCCCAACTCGGCACGGAGCGCTGCCACGGTGCCCCGCGCCCATGACGTCACCGCCTTACCTGTGCTGGGGAACAGTACGTAGACGCGCGAACCCAGCGAAGCCATCTGTGCGTCATGACGAAAAGCGCTGGCGCTCAGGGCCAGGACGTCGGCGAGCCGGGTGCTCGCGGTGCCGCCGGTGTCGGAAGCTCCGGCCCAGCCGCTGAAGCCGATGACAGCCGCGCGGCCGCCGGGGGCCACGCCCAGTTCCCTGGCGATCAACTCGACTTCGACGGGCGCGTCTGTCTCGCCCAAACCCAGCAGTTCCTGCACCCGCACCGCATGCGTGGACGGGGCGGCAGCCAACCGCGCCATGATGCGCGCGGCCAGTACCGCGGCGCCCCGCAGGGTGTCTTCGGCATCGTCGGCGAGCAGGCGGCTGCCCTGCTGCACCCAGATGGTGCCGATGAAGGCCGGGGCCCGGCGCTCGTCGACGGCCGGAGCGAAGATGCCGATCGCCAGCCGGGGCCGCAATCCGAGTTCGGGACGCTCGGCCACTCGCACCGCGTCCGGCCGGGAACGCAGCGCGTCGAAGATGCCCCACTGGGCGATCCAGGCCAGATGCTCCGGGGGGCCGGCCCGACCGAGAATCGACAGCCGCCGCAACTCGTCGGCCTCGTCGCTGGACGCCGAATAGGCCAGCACGTGCGACTGGGCGTCCTCGATGCTGACCATGCCGTGCGTGCGTTCTGCCACTGATTGGGCCAGACCGAACAAGTCGGTGCCCGAATCGTGCAGCGCACCGTCACGGTGATGCTCGAAGACGTGGTTGACCAGCCGGTAGAGCCGTTCCCAGCGTGCCCGTGGATCAACGGCGACCACCGCGGTGCCTGCGGCCACCGCACGTTCGATGGTGGCGTCCGACGGCTCTTTGATGAAGATCGCGGCCGGCGCCCGACGTGCACTCTGCTGGTCGACCCAGCGCCGCGCATCGGTTTCGGAGACCCCGAGCAGGAAGAAGACATCGGCCGCGCCCGCAGACGGGGCCAGACCCAGGCGCACATCGTCGGAATCGATCAGTGCCGCCGAGGCCACCGGCAGGTCCAGTCCGCGGGGTGCCTGCACCAACCGGACCAGTGTGGCATCCAGCGCCAACAGCAGCTGGCCCAAGCTGACACCCGTGGTCCGCATGTTGTCCGATTCTACTGACCGGCGCGTTAAGCCTTGTCGGTTTGGACAAGTATTGCGTAGGTCACGTCAGGGATTCTGGAGACATGGATGCCATCACCAACGTGCCGTTGCCGGCCAACGAGACGGTCCATGACTACGCACCGGGCTCAGCCGAACGGACCCGCCTCAGCACCGCGCTCGGCGAACTCGCCGGGGCACCGATCGACCTGCCGCACGTCATCGGCGGCAAACACACGATGGGCAGCGGCGCACGCATCGACGTGGTGCAGCCGCACTGCCACAGCGCGCGGCTGGGCACCCTGACCAACGCCGGACACTCCGACGCCACCGCGGCCATCGAGGCCGCCCTGGCCGCCAAGCGCGACTGGGCCGCGCTGCCGTTCGACGAACGCGCCGCGGTGTTCCTGCGGGCGGCCGACCTCCTGTCCGGGCCGTGGCGGGAGAAGATCGCCGCGGCCACCATGCTCGGTCAGTCCAAGTCCGCCTACCAGGCCGAGATCGATGCGCCCTGCGAACTGATCGACTTCTGGCGGTTCAACGTCGCATTCGCCCGCCAGATCCTGGCCCAGCAGCCGATCAGCAGCCCTGGCGTGTGGAACCGCACCGACCACCGGCCGCTGGAAGGCTTCGTCTATGCCATCACGCCGTTCAATTTCAGCGCGATCGCGGGCAACTTGCCCACTGCACCTGCGTTGATGGGCAACACCGTGGTGTGGAAACCCTCACCCACACAGACTTTCGCTGCCTACCTGATCATGCAGCTGTTGGAGGCCGCTGGGCTGCCGCCCGGTGTGATCAACCTGCTGACGGGGGACGGGATCGCGGTGTCGGATGTGGCACTGGCCGATCCGCGCCTGGCCGGCATCCATTTCACCGGGTCCACCGCCACCTTCCAGCACCTGTGGCGTGAAGTCGGCGCGAACATCGACCGCTACCACACCTACCCGCGGCTGGTCGGCGAGACCGGCGGCAAGGACTTCGTCCTCGCCCATGCCTCGGCCCGCCCGGATGTGCTGCGCACGGCCCTGATTCGCGGGGCCTTCGACTACCAGGGGCAGAAATGCTCAGCGGCCTCCCGGGCCTTCATCCCGCGTTCGGTCTGGAACCACATGGGCGACGATTTCCTGTCGGCCACAGCGGACCTCAAGTACGGAGATGTCACCGACCTGACCAACTACGGCGGCGCCGTGATCGACGACCGCGCCTTCGCGAAGAACGTCGCGGCGATCGAGCGGGCCAAGGGTGCCGCGGGCGTCACCATCGCGGCCGGAGGCGAATACGACGACACTGAAGGCTATTTCGTGCGACCCACCGTGCTGCTCTCCGACGATCCGACCGACGAGGCCTTCTCCACCGAGTACTTCGGTCCGATCCTGGCCGTACACGTCTACCCGGACGCGGAATACGAACGGATCCTCGACGTCGTCGACACCGGTGCCCGTTACGCGCTGACCGGGGCGGTGATCGCCGACGATCGCACCGCGGTGCTCACCGCCGCCGAACGGCTGCGGAACGCCGCGGGCAACTTCTACGTCAACGACAAGCCGACCGGCGCGGTCGTCGGCCAGCAGCCGTTCGGCGGATCACGGGCCTCGGGCACCAACGACAAGGCCGGCTCCGCGCTGAACCTGTTGCGCTGGACCTCGGCCCGCTCCATCAAGGAGACGTTCGTACCGCCGACCAATCACACTTACCCCCACATGGAGGTCTGAGATGGGCGTGTTTCAGCGGGTTGCGCGCCCGACGATCCTGGCCGCGTCGCGCTCGCCGCGGCTACGCCACACGGCTGAGCGCCTCCCGATCACCCGCAAGGTGGTCGACCGTTTCGTCGCGGGCGAGACGGTACCCGACGCGCTTGACACCGTTGGGGCGCTGCGGGATTCGGGTCGCTTTGTCACCGTCGACTATCTCGGTGAGGACACCACGAGCAGCGAGGACGCCGAGCGTACCGTGCAGGCCTATCTGACCCTGCTCGAAGGGCTGGCTCGTCGCGGCGACGTCGAGGCGGCAGCGCAGCCGCTCGAAGTGTCGCTCAAGCTATCGGCGCTCGGCCAGGCGTTGCCGCGTGATGGCGAAAAGATCGCCTACGAGAATGCGCACACGATCTGCGCCAAGGCCCGCGGGGTGGGCGCCTGGGTGACCGTGGACGCCGAAGACCACACCACCACCGACTCGACGCTGTCGATCGTGCGTGACCTTCGTACCGAATTCGACTGGCTGGGCACGGTTCTGCAGGCCTACCTGCACCGCACCGAGGCGGATTGCCGCGAGTTCGCCGCAGCCGGAGCCCGGATCAGGCTCTGCAAGGGCGCTTACGACGAACCCGCCTCGGTGGCCTACCGCGACGCCGAGGAGGTCACCGACTCCTACCTGCGGTGCCTGCGCGTGCTCATGGCCGGGTCGGGCTACCCGATGGTGGCCTCGCACGACCCGGTGATCATCGACGCGGTACCGGCGCTGATTGACGAATTCGACCGTGGTGTGGACGGTTTCGAGTACCAGATGCTCTATAACATCCGCGACGCCGAACAACGCCGGCTGGCCGAGGCGGGCAACCACGTCCGGGTGTACGTTCCGTTCGGCAACGAATGGTACGGCTACTTCGTGCGCCGGTTGGCCGAGCGCCCGGCCAACCTGATGTTCTTCCTGCGGGCGCTGGCCGAGCACCGCTGAGCCGGCGTCAGCTGGGGCTCAGATCATAGGCGAGCCTGAACTTGTCCAGCAGATAAGGCCCCGACACCACGGGCTCGTACCGTGGCGGATTGTCAGCCGTCGCGCAGGTGGGGATGCACTCGATCAGGGCGTCGTAATTGGGCTGGTGGAAGAACGGCAGGCTGAACCGTTCACCACCGGCGCCCGTGCTCACCACGCGGTGCACGGTGCTGACCCACCGGTCGTTGGTCCACCGGGCCAACAGGTCACCGATGTTGATGACGAACGATCCCGGGACCACCGGAACGTCGAGCCACTCGCCGCGATCGTTGAGAACCTGGAGTCCGCTCTGGGATTCGTCCTGCAGCAGGATGGTGAGGTTGCCCCAGTCGCTGTGCCGGCTCAGCCGGACGTGTCCGGCCGGCTGACCATCGGCCGGGTAGTGGTTGGCCATCAGGTTGGAGTGGTGCCGGTCGATCAAGCCATCGAACCAGTCTTCGCGTAGTCCGAGGGCCAGGGCGAACAGCCGCGACAACTCGGTCGCAAGCACGGCCATCTCGTCGTAGTAGCGCTGGTAGGCCGTACGGAATCCCGGCACGTCGGGCCATGTGGGTCGGTCGAAGCCTTCGGTGTTGCCCAGCGGGAAGTACACGAATTTCTCGACACTGTCCGGTGATTCATGCTCGGCTTCGGGGTCGGCTCCGTCGTTGGTGGCCGCGAGCTTGCCCGCACTGCTGAACCCGCGGGCCAGCGGATCGGCGGGGTCCGCTCTGATCTGCTCCTTCGCGGCCTGAGGCAGCGAGAAGAACTCGCGCAGAGCGCGATTGACATCGTCGATCACCGCGTCGGGGACCCCGTGTCCAGCGAGCAGGAGAAACCCACTGGTCTCGCAGCACCGGCCGATGGCATCGGCCACCGCCTGACGCTGACGCTCGTCGCCAGTGCGCGCGCTGCTGATATCGATCAACGGGACGAAGCCGTCGCGCAGGACAACTTGGTCGACTACCACCTCTGATTGGCTCACACGGTCGACGCTAGAACCTCAACCTAAGTTGATGTCAACGCTGAATTCGGCTCTCGCGCAACAGCAGAAACGTCAGCGCGGCGATCGACTGGGCATCGGTGACCTCGCCGTCCCGGATCATGCGGTCCAGTTCGGCGCGGGAGAACCACGCGCTGTGCATGTCCTGTTCCTCGTGCTCGCGTTGGTGTTCGCCCTCGGTGAGGCCCGTCGCCAGAAATACCCACCCGCGCTGGCTGCTCATCCCGGCGGCCACGTCCAGCTGACCGAGTCGTTCCATGGTCTGCGCCCGCAGCCCGGTCTCCTCGCGAAGTTCGCGGTGGGCCAGGGTTTCCGGATCGAGGTGATGCTGGTCGGGTGCGGTGCCCTGTGGGAACTCCCAGCGGCGCAGCCCCAGCGCGTAGCGGAACTGCTCGACGAGATGGAACCGATCCTGATCGGCGTCATACGGGATCACCAGGGCATAGGTGGGTTTGTCCACCACGGCGTAGATGCCGGCGCTGCCGTCGGGACGGACGATGTCGTCCTCGCGCAGCGTCAGCCAGTTGTTGCGGTACACCTCGCGCGTCGCCGTCTGGCGGATCGTGGCCCTCAGACCGGTCCGCAGCCGCGCCGGCGCGATGTCGCCGGCGTTCTCGACGTCACCGGCCAGGGCATCGGCATAGGCGACCAGGCCGGCCATGTCGACGCCATAGGGCGCCGGTCGGTCGACAAGTGACAGCCGCGTCGATGCCCGCCGTAGCAGGGCGGCCGCACCGGCCCGGTTGCCGCGCTGCACATGGGTGATACCCACGGCCAGCTGGGCCAATCCCTGCCAGAGCGCACGCTCGTGCTCCGGGCCGTTCTTCCATGCCGCCTCGAGGACTTCGTGCGCACTGAACGCCTGACCGCGGTCGAGCAGATCCTGGGCGTAGGCGAGCGTTTCGGCCGGTGAGAGCTCCAGGTCGTCGGGGATCCGGGGCACGCCCTCACTGCCGTAGGGCAACGGCCGGCCGAGTGCGTCACGCGGACGGGTGTTGCGCGGCCGGCCGGAGTCGTCGCGGCCGCGTCCAGCTGCTGTGCCCATGGCACCCGACGGTAGCCTCACAAGAGTGTTGCTGGCCTCTTTGAACCCTGCAGCGGTCGCCGCGGGCGCCGAACTCGTCGACGCTGTCTCCATCGACGGGACGGTGCTGAGCCGCAGTGATCTCGTCGGCGCCGCCACCTCGGTGGCCGAGCGGGTGGCCGTTGCGCAGCGCGTCGCCGTGCTGGCAACCCCCACCCCGACGACGGTCCTCGCCATCATCGGATGCCTGATCGCCGGTGTGCCCGTGGTCCCGGTACCGGCCGACGTCGGCACGGCCGAACGTCGGCACATCCTCGCCGACTCCGGCGCCCAGGCCTGGCTGGGGGAGCAGCCCGAGGAGGCCGAGGGGCTGCCGCACATCCCGGTGCGGCTGCACGCTCGGTCCTGGCACCGCTATCCCGAACCGGCCCCGAACTCGACCGCGATCATCATGTACACCTCCGGGACCACCGGAGCGCCCAAGGGCGTGCCGATCAGCCGCCAGGCCATCGCCGACGACATCGACGCACTGGCCGCCGCGTGGCAATGGACGGCCGACGACACCCTGGTACACGGGCTGCCCCTCTTCCATGTGCACGGTCTGGTGCTGGGGCTGCTGGGCTCGCTGCGGATCGGAAACCGCTTCGTACACACCGGGAAACCGACCCCGGCCGCGTACGCGCAAGCCCAGGGCACGCTGTATTTCGGGGTACCGACGGTGTGGTCGCGCGTGGTCAAGGATCTCGATTCGGCCCTGGCCCTGTCCACGGCCAGGCTGCTGGTGTCCGGTAGCGCGCCGCTGCCCGTGCCGGTGTTCGACGAGTTGGTGCGATTGACCGGGCATGCGCCGGTGGAGCGTTACGGCAGCACCGAATCGCTGATCACCCTGAGCACCCGCGCCGACGGTGAGCGCAGGCCTGGTTGGGTCGGGCTGCCGCTGGCCGGAGTGCAGACCCGGCTTGTCGACGACGACGGCGCACCGGTGCCGCACGACGGCGAAACCATCGGACGGCTGCAGATAAAGGGCCCCGTGGTCTTCGGCGGCTATCTCAACCGGCCCGAGGCCACTGCCGAGGCCTTCGATTCCGACGGCTGGTACCGCACTGGCGACGTCGCGGTCATCGATGCCGACGGTATGCACCGCATCGTCGGGCGCGAGTCGGTGGATCTGATCAAATCGGGCGGTTACCGCATCGGTGCAGGTGAGATCGAGACGGTGCTGCTCGGTCATGACGGTGTCGACGAGGCGGCTGTGGTCGGGGTGCCCGACGACGACCTGGGGCAGCGGATCGTCGCGTTCGTCGTCGGCAATGCCGCGCCCGAGGTTCTGATCGAATTTGTCGCTCAACAACTTTCAGCGCACAAACGCCCCCGCGAAGTTCGACTTGTCGACAGCCTGCCACGCAATGCCATGGGCAAGGTGATGAAAAAGGAACTGGCGCAATCGGGCTGAGGTTCTCCGCGGTCTGCATCGACGCACACGACCCCGCAGCGGATCCTCGCCCCGCATCTGATTGTTCACCCCCGTGCCGGGGAACAACGTGGTCAGGAATCGTCTGCATCCGGACTTCATCCCGGACGATCAGCAGGCCGAGGTGGACCGGCTCGTCGGCCTGGGTGATGCTCGCCGATCCCGAAGGAAACGAGTTCTGCGTGCCGGCGGCCGAGTAGGGGTGTCATCCAACACCGCGTGCCATGGTTGCTGGTCAAACTTGCCGCCCAACACCAGTATTTCGCGCGCACTAGCGTGAATCAGCCAGGGGCGACCAGTGAGTGGAGTTCGCGTCCATCGTCGGAAAGTTCCACAAGACTGTCATCGATTCGCCACAACCGATGGTATGAGTCAGGGTTGACCGGCGTGGTCCAGAGCTTTTCGCAGGTCGTCAGGTCCATGGCGAAGGTTGTCGCGCCGGTGACTTCGTCGCGTTCGGTTTCGAATATGCCGACGCTACCGTCATTGGCTAGATAGCCGCTCATGTTGGCTCGGCAAGTGTTTCCTTCCATGCCTGTCGCGAGATCGAACTGTCGCCACCGCCTGACTTTGACTGGTCCCTCCCAGTTTGATTCGGGTGCATAGACACGCTGGCCGATCAGGACTGCGCCGGGACCGAGACCATCGCCGGGGAATTGGATAAGCTCAGCCGCGTTCGCTCCGAAAATTGAATAACTTGGCGAGGACTTCACGACGGGAAGCGTCATCGACAAATCGGACAAAGGTCCCGAAACATTGGTCTCGCCAACGCGAACGCCGGCATCGTCGAGGAAAGTCACTGTGTCGGAAATCGACGATCTGGCATCGGTAGTCGTCTCCACAGCGAACCCCCCGGGGTATACGACTGCGGTCATCGGGCTCTGCCCGTCGCCAAGGCGCGGCGTGATTATCTTCCCGTCGAGCAGGGAGAAGACGACCATGCGATCCGAGCCCTTAGCGGAATCATGCGCGGCCGCCAGAGTAGGTGGGATGGCGTCGGCCGACCATCTAGTGGGCTCCACCTTGGTGGCGTCTGGAACGAACCACGTCGTCTCTGCACGCGGGCCGACCCCGTACAGACCTTTGCCTCGCATCTCTGCGACCGCGTAGATACCCACCTGCTCCACAGCGGTACCGCTACCAGGCGTTGTGTGCAGTTCGGTTTGGCCGTTGAACAAGACGATTCCGGAATGCGCGTCAATTACCCACGCAGTGCCTTGTGCGTTGCCGTCGATGACATCATCGGCGAGGCAGAGTACAAACTCCGGCCCGTTGAGGAAGCACTTTAGGAAATTCGGACCGGCGTCAAGCTTCACCGGGGGAAACAGTCCACGACCGGTATCCACGTCCAAACCAACCAGCCACTGTTGACGGTCAGGCTCACCGGGACTGCTGGCGAGGAAGTAGGCGTTATTCGCCACGGAGCCAACGAATGGCGTGGACGAGCCGTGGTGCTCGGGTGACCTCGCGAAGATGCTGTATTCAGGAAGTCCCAAGTCCCCGAGGGCGAAGCGCCACCCGGGCGCCGGAGGCTTTCGCATGGATGAGTTAAGAGTCATCTGCTGGGGCGGCTGCCAATCGCCACGCTTTAATGTCGAAGCGCTGTCGCTCGTTGATGAGCCGGCTACGTAGGCAACGACACCAGCGAGGGCTAAGCCCGCAACGACAACAACCGTGCCGATGGTCCACCGCCGCAGGTGAGGCCGCGCCGTTGGTCGACCGTTCGAATTCCTCGTCATGGCTGTGAGTCGCCCTAATCTGGATCAGAGTAGTGGTCGGCAAACATTTGCGCCTTCTCGTTGCGTACTGTCTGAGGTGATGGAAGGCCGACGGTGTGTTCAAGGAAAGCGCGCGTACCCGCCGGGTCGTGGCCGAGTTCGTCCATCACGGTCGCGACGAGGTGATACTGAGCCGCCTCCGCCTGCCTCGAGGCGAGACCACAGATCTTGACGATTTCATCTGCGAGTTCGGATTCAGTCATTTTGGTCACATTCGGAGACAACCTCACCTGAAAAACTCGGCCGTCCATCAGCGCAGTTGCTGTAATCGAGCCACTCGGATTTGCCGATGTTACTAGCAGCGTCTCGACAGTTTCTTCGCCATTCTCGGTGACCGGCCTTAGATTATCGCCGGCCTCAAACGCCCAATCGTCGTCGGCGCCGCCATCGTCACTCGGCAAGCGGGCAGAATAATCGGGCAGTCCATCAAGTTCGGACCTGCCGACGTCGGTGTCGTAGTCATCGTCATCGTCCCAGTCGCCCGCCGACGGTGTCCAATTGCTGGTCATGATATGACTTTGTCAGTCGTTGGCATCAGGTCTGGCATGCGCTTCCGGCCGCCCCGATCGATCGACCTTCACGGTAGTCGATGTCGTTGTAGTTTGTGGCAGCCCTGCCCAGTTTCTCGGTGAACTCTGCTGACACTCTGCCTAAAGTTTCCCCGGCGGCTTTGCGGGGTTCGCCGCCCGATAATGCCTGGATAGTGGCCCAGCACACGAGTCCGTGCGTGCTCTCGATTTTTGAAGCGATATCGGCCACGGAACGGTTCGCGCCCGTAATAAGATCAGTCACTGTTTGATGCTTGAGGCCAAGTTCCGTCAAGTAGTCGGTTAGTACCTTGAGATTCATTTCCAGGCTAGACATGGGCCATCCTCATAACTCTCGGTTGGATCTCATTTGGGAAGCCCAGCCGGTGGGTGAAGTGGTGGAGTGATATGTGGAACAGGTAAATCCGCGGGCAGATCATAGGTTCGTGGTACTTGAGATTCAACGGGCAGTGGTGCGGCCGGCGGACCGTACACGGGCTCTTGGTCCCGTGGTGTGTACGGCGATTCGGCTTTGGCGCGGGTTGGCAGACTCTCTTGCCTGTCATCCTTCGGATCAACGAATGGGCCGCACCCAGCACCGCTTCCTGAGGTGTCCTCTTGCGCCTTGCTGTAGTGGTCGGACATATTTCGGATATACGACGCATTCTCCCTGGAATTATTGGCCATCATTAACATGCGGAACGTGGTGTTGGCGAGTGCTGCGCTGGCAGCCACCCTATCGGCGAGGAGGACCTTTGCGACGTTAGCTCCTGGCACGGCTAGCACGGCTTTGGTTGCGAGACCGTAGTCGTAGAGCCACTGTGAAGTACTTTCAAGAACCTCTCGGGTTTGTCGGACCTGCTCGGCTTCTTCCTTTATCACCCTGCCGATGTTCGAGTCCGCAACCTGTACTCGTGAAACAAGTCTCCGGTGCGCTTGACTGATCTCGTCGTAGCTATCCGCTGCCCGTCCATCCCATCCGGATCTGTCCAGTTCGGCGCCGATCAGCGTGATTACTGCTTCTTCCAATTTCGACGCTGACGTCGAATAGTCACCGCCCGCTTCGATGTCGCCCGATCCGGTCAGCTTTTTTTCGCCTTCGATTATGAGCTGCGCGCCAGACAACACCGGCGAATCGGCCCATTTGGTGAGGCTTTCGGTAAATTTGAGCGGTGCCGAGCCCATTTCTATGCCGAGATTCGCTGCACCGGTCAGTACATCGCCAGCGTCCCCCGCTATTTTTCGAGTGTCCGTGACGACGCCGTGAACGTCCAACTCCAAGATGTTGGTGACCAGGCTCGGGACATCACTGACACCGCTCCTGATGCCGTTGCCGATTCTTGCCAGCTCCTTGAGAATGCTCACCTGACCCCCTCTCGTGAAGTCTATCTAGGTATCTGAGTCTCTGAGTGCGCAAATCCTATGAGCTGGGCCCACGCACCCCGCTCATCCGAAGGCAACGAGATCTGTGTACTTGCCGCCCAGTCGGGGTACTTTGAGAAGTGACGGGGCATGAACTGCACGTCAGTGCCGTGCCTCGGTTTGGAGGCCAGCATGAATTTCAAGAAAACCGCAGGTACTGCTCTTATTGCCGGCGCGCTTGGTCTTAGCTCCCTGGGATTGGGCACGGCTATGGCGCAGGCTGACCCTGGCCCCCGTATTCCGTGGGTTCCGGGCCCCGGCTGGGTGGATTGGAACCCGGGCCCCAACCTGCCGCCTGGGCAGATCAAGAAGTGGTGCCCCGGAAACAACCCGCCTGGTCACTGGATCGGTGGTCCACACGGGATTCCCTGCACCTAAAGCGGCCTGAGCCAGCTCGAACGTTGGCTTGTGTTTCAGTCCTTCGCGGAAGTGTGAAACACAAGCCCACGCTCGGCTGGACGGAAATCTAGTTGGCGTGTAGCGCGTCGTTGAGCGTGATGCCGGTGCCGTCACGCTTGACCACCTCAACCGCACCGGAAAGCGAGTTGCGGCGGAACAGCAGGTTGTTGGCCCCCGACAGCTCGACAGCCTTGGTGGTTTGGCCGTCTGCGGTTGTCACTTTGGTACCGCCGGTGACATAGAGCCCGGCCTCGACCACACAGTCGTCGCCCAAAGAAATTCCCAGACCGGAGTTGGCGCCCAGCAGGCAACGCTTGCCCACCTTGATCACCTCTTTGCCGCCACCGGAGAGCGTGCCCATGATCGACGCGCCGCCACCGATGTCGGAGCCGTCGTCCACCACCACACCGGCCGAGATCCGGCCCTCGACCATCGAGGTGCCCAGCGTTCCGGCGTTGAAGTTCACGAAACCTTCGTGCATGACCGTGGTGCCCGCGGCAAGGTGGGCACCCAGCCGCACGCGGTCGGCGTCGGCGATCCGCACGCCCGACGGCAACACGTAGTCGACCATCCGCGGGAACTTGTCGACGCCATAGACCGCGACGGCACCGCGGCGGCGCAGCTTGGCCCGCACGGTCTCGAAGCCCTCGACCGCGCACGGGCCGAAGTTCGTCCACACCACGTTGGCCAGCGCGCCGAAGATGCCGTCCATGTTGGCGCCATGCGGGGCTACGAGCCGGTGCGAGAGCAGGTGCAGCCGCAGGTAGGCGTCATGCGCGTCGGCCGGCTTGTCCGCGAGGTCGGTGATCGTGGTGCGCACCGCCACCACCTCGACACCGCGGTCGGCATCGGGGCCGGTCAGGCCCGCGAATTCGGCGGGCACATCGTCGCCCGTGAGCTTCACCGTGCCGGCGTCGCCGGAGGCGCTCAGCTCAGGGGCGGGAAACCAGGTGTCAAGGACGGTCCCGTCGGCGGTGATGGTGGCCAGGCCGACGCCAGATGCTGCAGTCACGCTGGCCAAGGTTACTGGACTACCGTTGAGCATCGTGGGCCTGGATTTGACTGCCGATCCGATCGCGCTGACCGCTGCCCTGGTGGACATCCCCAGCGAGTCGCGCCACGAGCAGCGCATCGCCGACGAGATCGAGGCCGCGCTCCGCGCGCAGGCACCGTGGTTCGAGGTGGTCCGCAACGGTGACGCGGTCCTGGCCCGCACCAACCTGGGCCGCCCGTCGCGGGTGCTGCTGGCTGGTCACATCGACACCGTTCCTGTGGCGGACAACCTGCCCAGCCACATCAAGAACGGTGAGATGTGGGGCTGCGGCACCTCGGACATGAAGTCCGGCGACGCGGTGTTCCTGCACCTGGCGGCCACCATCGCCGAGCCGAGCCACGACATCACCCTGGTGATGTACGACTGTGAGGAGATCGAGTCCAGCGCCAACGGGCTGGGCCGCATCGAACGCGAGCTGCCGGACTGGCTACGGGCCGATGTCGCGATCCTCGGCGAACCGTCCGGCGGCTTCATCGAGGCGGGCTGCCAGGGCACCATCCGCGTCGTCGTCAGTGCCAACGGTACTCGCGCGCATTCCGCGCGATCCTGGCTGGGCGACAACGCCATTCACAAACTCGGCGCCGTGCTGGACCGGTTGACGGCGTACCAGCCCCGCGACGTCGACATCGATGGTTGCGTGTACCGAGAAGGGCTGTCCGCGGTGCGCATCGCCGGCGGCATCGCCGGCAACGTCATCCCCGATGCCGCATCGGTGACGGTGAACTTCCGGTTCGCTCCCGACCGCAGTGTCGAGCAGGCCGTCGGCCACGTCCATGAGGTGTTCGACGGGCTCGACGTCACCATCGACCTCACCGACGCCGCCGCGGGCGCCCTGCCGGGGCTGGCCAAACCGGCGGCTGCCGCGCTGGTGGCCGCGGCAGGGGGGCAGGTCCGCGCCAAGTACGGCTGGACGGATGTGTCCCGCTTCGCCGCGCTCGGCATCCCCGCCGTCAACTATGGGCCGGGCGACCCCAACCTGGCTCACAAGGTCGACGAGCGGGTAGAGGTCGCGCAGATCACCACCGTCACCGACATACTGCGGCGCTATCTGACATGAGTTCCGTTCGCGTCGACAGCTGGATCTGGGCCGTGCGGATCACCAAGACCCGGTCCGCGGCGGCGGCCGCCTGCCGCGGCGGCCACGTCCGGGTCAACAACGTGCCCGCTAAACCAGCGCAGCACGTGAGCCCCGGTGACGAAGTGCGGGTCCGGCTGGACGGGCGGGAACGGATCGTCGAGGTCATCCGGCCCATCGCCAAACGCGTGGGAGCGGCGGTCGCGTCGGAATGCCTGATCGACCGCAGCCCGCCACCGCCGCCCAAGGAGATGGTGGCCGCCGTTCCGGTCCGTGATCGAGGAGCCGGTCGGCCCACGAAACGTGAACGGCGACAACTTGATCGGCTGCGCGGGACGTTCTGAAATGACTTTCCGATGACGTCAGCGGCCATTTGGTTGCCCGGCGCCACGGAGTCTGCAGCAAATTCAACACGAATTTAGCCGGACTACCAGCGAACTTAGAATCATTTGCGCTATAGCCCGTGAAATGACTCCAAAATGGGGTTATGGTGACTGCACGGCTTGGCTGCAGGGGCTCCCGGGAAAATGTCCCCTGGCGCGTTGATTGCCGTATGACGTGCCGTTTTCGGCAGACGGTCTGAGTCGTGTCCGATAACTCGACAAAGGAGAAGACCAGTGTCATCCGCCAACCTGGCGATCGATTTCGAGGGCGGAGTGTCCGAGGCCTGGACCTCGATAGCAACCTTCGTGCCGAAACTCCTCGCCTTTCTAGCAATCCTTGTCATCGGCTGGATCATCGCCAAAATCGTTGCCCGGATCGTCAGGGCGATTCTCGGTCGCATCGGCTTCGACCGCATCGTGGAACGCGGCGGGCTCAAAGATCTGCTGGCCCGGAGCAATTACGATGCATCGGGCATCCTCGCCAAACTCGCCTACTACGCGATCCTGCTGATCACTTTGCAAATGGGTTTCGGAGTGTGGGGCCCCAATCCGGTCAGTGAGTTGCTTGCCGGCGTAGTGGCATGGCTGCCCAAGCTTTTCATCGCTCTGGTGATCGTCGTGATCATCGGTGCTATTGCCAAGGGCGTGAAAACGGTGATCGGCGACGTGCTCGGCGGGTTGTCCTACGGCAACTTGTTGGGCACCGTGGCGTCGTTGTTCGTCTGGGGCATCGGCATCATCGCGGCGCTGAATCAGATCGGTGTCGCCACCACCGTCACCACGCCGGTACTCATCGCGGTTCTCGCCACCATCGGCGGTGTGGCCGTCGTGGGTGTCGGCGGTGGTCTGGTCCGACCGATGCAGGAACGTTGGGATCGCTGGCTCGGCAATATCGAAGCCGAGATTCCGACCATGCGCAGCCAAGCCGAGGCGAACCGTCTCCATCAACCTTCCTACGCAGGTGCCACACAAACCCATGCAGCCCAACCGAATCCGGACTACCCGGCCGGGGCGCAGCAGCTGCGGCGCGTCGAGCCCCCGGATGGGCGCGCCTGATCCACGCCACCCTGACGATCGGTATCCACCGCAGCGTTGGGGCCAGCCGTCGTGGTCGGTGGCCCATCGGGCCGCCGACCACGACGCCGTGATAATCGTTTGCGCGCGTGCGTACTATGGGTAACGCATCTGCTGTCAACCGAGGTGGGCCGAAAACATGCTGGGAGACGACATCTCCGGGTGATCGGAGAGAGTCGATTCATTCCTGTCCATCTGTGCGGTGCCTTCTGCCCGCAGCACCTTGGAGTCCCAGCATGTCCATTGTCTGTTCCCATTTGTCGTTCTCCTGGCCCGATGATGTCGAGCTGTTCTCGGACCTGTCGTTCTCGATGGGCCCTGGACGCACTGGCCTGGTGGCGCCCAACGGCGCCGGAAAGAGCACGCTGCTCAAGCTGTTCGCCGGCGAATACCGTCCCTCTGCGGGCTCGGTGACCGTCGACGGTGTTATCGGTTACCTACCCCAAAGTCTGCCGTTCACCGCCGATCTCACCGTGGCCGCGGTGCTGGGAGTGGCCCCGGTGCTCGACGCATTGGCGGCGCTGGCCGCCGGTGACGCCAGCGAGGAGGTGTTCTCCACCATCGGCGACGACTGGGACATCGAAGAACGCTCGCGTGCCCAGTTGGACCGGCTCGGGCTCGATAACCTGGCGTTGGATCGGCGGCTGGGAACGTTGTCGGGTGGGGAAGTGGTGTCGTTGGGACTGGCGGCCCAACTGCTCAAGCGGCCCAGTGTGCTGCTGCTCGACGAACCCACCAACAACCTGGACAGCGCGGCCCGGCACCGCCTGTACGACGCGCTCGACGGCTACTCTGGCTGCCTGCTGGTGGTCAGCCACGACCGGGTGCTGCTGGACCGCATGGACCAGATTGCCGAGCTCTACCGCGGTGAGATGTTCTTCTACGGAGGCAATTTCACCGACTACCAGCAGACCGTGGAGGCGGCACAGGCGGTGGCCGAGGGCAATATCCGCAACGCCGAACAACAGCTCAAGCGCGAGAAGCGACAGATGCAGGAGGCGCGGGAGCGTGCTGCCCGACGCTCGTCGAACGCGGCGCGCAACGTCAAGGACGCCGGGTTGCCGAAGATCGTGGCGGGCAAGCTCAAACGCGATGCGCAGGAATCGGCTGCCCGGGCCGATGATGTGCATGCCAAGCGGGTCGATGACGCGCGCAACCGCCTCGACGAAGCCGAGCGAATGTTGCGTGACGATAAGGTCATTGCGCTGGACCTGCCCGACACCATGGTGCCGGCCGGCCGGACCGTCTTTGCCGGGGACGGACTGCGGATCAGCCGTGGTGGCCGGAAACTGTTTGTCGACAACGGTATCGGGTTCAGCGTGCGCGGCCCGGAGCGTATCGCGTTGACCGGTCCCAACGGAGCAGGAAAGTCGACGCTGCTGCGGCTCATCGACGGCACCCTGGAGCCCGAGTCCGGGACAGTGCAGCGAGCCGACGGGCGCATCGCCTCGCTCTCGCAACGCTTGGACCTGCTGGACGACGACCGCACGGTGGCCGAGAATCTGGCGTCCGCCGCACCGAGTCTGTCGCATACCCGGCGCATGCATCTGTTGGCGCAGTTCCTGTTTCGTGGCGACCGCATCCACCTGCCGGTGGTCGCGTTGTCGGGCGGGGAGCGGTTACGGGCGACGCTGGCGTGCGTGCTCTATGCCGAACCGGCACCCCAGCTGCTGCTCCTGGACGAGCCGACGAACAACCTCGATCTGGTCAGCGTGGGACAACTGGAGTCCGCACTGAACGCCTACCGGGGCGCGTTCGTGGTGGTCAGCCACGACGAACGGTTCCTGAAGGCCATCGGTATCGACCGCTGGCTGCGCCTGGACGGTGGAGAGTTGAGCGCTACTGCTGCCGCGGGTTGATGTTGTGAATCTGGGTCGGCACCGTGCTGACGCCGAAGCCGTCCTCCACTGCCGCACCGGCGGCGGCCCCTGCCTCGGCCACGGGGGCGCGAGCGCCCTCGGTGCTGTCGTGCCGGGCGCCGTCCAACCTGTCGTCTCTGCCCTCGTGCTTGGCATCGTCCTTACCGTCGTGCTTGGCATCGGACTGGTCGGCGGGTCCACCGGCGCCGTCGGCGCCGGGTCCCTGGTGGTCGGCGGCTTTGATGGCGTTCTCGGCTCCCGCACCACTGACATCGGATGCCATCGCGGCAGCCTCGCCGCCTCCGCCGGCACCCTGCATGGCAGCTTCGACAATGCCCTGCACACCCTGCATGGCCTGTTGTGGCACCTGCGTCATCGCCTGGGTCAGCCCCTGCAGCGGCTGGGCGCCCGACTGCATCATCTGGCCGGCCATCTGGCTGAACTGGCCCATCATCTGGCCCGCACCGCCCGCTCCCGAGCTCGCGTCACCGGAACCACCTGAGCCACCGCCCGCCGCAGACGCAGAGGACTTTCCTCCATCGAGCGCATCGGCCTGGGCCTTGAGCCGCTCGGCGGCATCCATGTCGCCGCGGGCGTATGCCTGCGAGGCCTTGCCGAGCAATTCGGACATCCTGCCCGCGGCAACCTGAGTGGCGCCCAAAGCACCGTCACGGGCAGACGACGCACCATCGAAGGCGTTCTGCATCGGGAAACCTATGGCGCCGTGGCTGGACGCGAGGTCTGACGGGCCGGCGAACGAATTCTTGAAGCTGCTGATGTCTTCACTGACCCCACCGACGATGCCTTGCAGGCCGGTGATCGCGCCTGTGTTGGTGACGAGCTGGTTCATCGAGCCCCCTCGAGGTCGTGCGGTCTAACTGGGCATTCTACTGTCGGCGGGGTTGGGTGCCGAGCGGGAAGTTCACTCGCTCAGGCGTCCGCCTGACGGGTGGCATCCCCAGCGGCCGCAAGCATCCCGATGTCGCGGTATTGAGTCGCCACGTTGCGTAATGCGGCATGATCCCCCGCCGCCAGCGCCCGAGCGTGCTCCAGTGTCAGTTGCCCGAACACGCAATCCAGGTCTACGCGCAGCAACGCATCGACCGCGCGGGTGTCGCCCAGTCTCACGCCGTCGTGCAAGGCTCGCAGCATCACCGCGGATTGTCCGCCACGCTCGGCGGCTTTGGCGGCCTCGCGAGCGGCGGTCACCGCGCTCACCGAATCCTTGCGGGCAAAACACATCCAGGCTCGGGCCAGTGCCAACTCCGGCGCGAACAACATCGACTTTAATCCGTGCCGGGATTCCGCCCGGGACAACGCTTTTCCGGCCTCGACCGGCATGCCGCGTTGGCCGACGGCCTGTGCCAAGAGCATCCAGGCCAGGGGTCCCCAGGAATACCCGGTCGGCGCCAGCGCGGCGGTCGCCTTGCGCAACAACGCAATCGCCTCATCGCAGTCACCGCGGACCAGCAGCACGTCAGCCATCAGCACCTCGCCGATGGAGCGGCCGGGCTGCAGCAGCTGGGTGAAATCGGTAATGCCCTTGGCCATTTCCTGGGCCCGGTCCAGCTGTCCGGTCATCAGCAGCGCCGTGGTTTGGCCGAACCCGCTCGTGAACCGCAGCAGGCCCGGATGCCCGGCTGCCAGCGCACGCTGTGCCATCGCATCCACCCGGTCGAACTGGCCAAGCCGGGCGCAACTCAGCGCCGCCGTCGAACCCGCCCAGCCGATGGCGGTGTCATCGGCGGCCGGGGAGTCCAGCACCTCCATGGCCAGACCCAAAGCCCGTTGGGGTGTACCGGCATTCATCGCGAAGGTGGCCGCCAGTGCGTCGAGCGTGGACTGGGCCTGCGGCGTCGACACCTGCCGGCGGGTGGAACGCAGGAATGCGGTCGCGCGTTCGGGTTCCGAGAGCATCCAGAACTGATTGGCCGCCTGTGGCAACGCCCACGCCATCAGCTGGTCCTCGGACAGGCCGGCCGGATCGATCTGTCCCAGAACGGCATCAGCCTCACGGCCACGTCCCTGCCAGGCCAACGCGTACGCGAGAGTGAGCAGGCCCGTGAAATCGGAGGACGCCGCAGTCGCGGCCCGCGCCAGGCGCTCGCTCAGTTCCAGGTCGCCCAGCCGCAGTGCCTCGCCTGCGGCCCCCACGAGTTCGTCCGGGGGCAGGTGGACGTCGCTGTCGAGCGCGAGTACCGCCACCCGCAGCCGGTCCACCACACCGGGCCGCGGCGTCGCGGACAAGCGCTCGACCAGCGTGCTGCGCAAGCGCCTCAGCCCCGGCCCGCCGATGGTCGCGCGCATGCCGCTGAGAAACAGCGGATGCACACAGCGCGCCATCGCGTCCTCGACGCGCACCACGCCGCATTGTTGTGCCTCCTGCACGGCCCCGGCGCTGGTCAGTGCCGTCAGATCGGCCAGCGGGAGTGGATCGTGCACCGACAATTGCCGTAGCACGGAGAGCGCACCGTCGGGCAGATCGGCGAGAAACGTGGCGACCTGATCGGCCAGGCGGGCGTCGTCATGGCCCGGCGGTGCCATCTCGACCCGATTCACCAAGCCGTCATCCCACAGCGCCGCCACGTCGTCCGGTGCGTCGGCCGCGGATGCGGTGACGATGAGTTTGGCCGCCCCACTGACCGCGAGCTGGTACACCAGGGCTGCGGACAAGCGGTCCAGCAGATGTGCGTCGTCGACGACCAGCAACAGCTCGGTCCCGAGCGTCTCACGTGCGGACCGGAGCACGTCGGCGGTCTTTCCCGCCGGAGGAATGTCGATCAGGTGCGCCACCGCCGCGAACGGAACGGCCGCAGCCGATTCGGTCCCGGTGATCCACACCACGCGACGGAAATCGCTTGCCAGATGTTCGGCGGCGGTGCGAATCAGAGAGGTTTTGCCCACGCCGGAAGGTCCGAGGAGGGCCGCGCCGCAGCTCTCCTGGAGGCCGGCCTCGAGGCCATCGAGTGCGCGGTCACGCGGTGCGATCACCCAGTCGACAGCCATCCATCGAATCCTATGGGGGGCGGTGGCCGTTCAGCGCCGAATTGAGGTCCGGGTGCGCCGACACTGCATCGTCCATGCCGCATTCGGTGATGATTCGCAGGATGCTCGGCTGACGAAGTACCACCCTCAACGTGACCGCCTGTGCGCGGCAGTCGACGGTCATTTTGGCCAGGGCGAGTAGCGCCCCACAGTTCATGAAGTCCAGGGACCCCGCGTCGACGATGAGCGTCGAGGATTCGGGCGCCGCGGCAGCCGAATCGTGGAGCATGCGCTGCCAGTCGGATTCATTGTGGGCATCGGCTTGTCCGAAGACCTGCACGATGAGGCCTTCGGGAATGGTGCGAACTGTCCAGTGCAGCTCGTGATCCTGCTTGCTCGATTCCACGATGAAACCGAGCATAACCGCTGAAGTTTACGTTGTAAACGCGAGTGATCAAGGTCCCGATCAGGGATTGGGCAGCCAGGTCTCGATACGGTCGAGCATGGCCTCCAGTGCTTCCTCGAACTCGTCGGCGCTGTGGTCCTCGGCCAGCATCGGTTGCAGCCGACGCAGGTTCGGGTAGTCGTCCAGCGTCGTGTCGGGAGGCGGCTCATCGTCGAGAACGGCCTCGTCGGGGCTGAGGGTGACCCCGCGCGCGGATACCTCCAGCAGCAGTTGACCCACCAGAAACGTGGTGTACGTCCGGTACGCGGCTACTGCGGCGTTGTCGCTGAACCCGTAGGACAGCAGTGTTTCCAGAAAAGTCTCCATCCAGCGCAGGCTGCGCAGTGGTGGCCGCACCCACGGTGCCTCGGGGGCTTCCGTCGCCACGAGCGGGAACACATCGGGATGGTCGATGGCGATCTGGCGCACGCCGTGGCCGAGCCGGAGCAGAAAGTCCTGCCAGCCGTCCTCTTGCCGGCGTGCGGCGAGCTGATCGGCGTAGAGGCGGTCCACGATGTGGTTGACGACACCGGTCAGCAGATCGCCCCGGCTGTGCACATAACGGTAGAGCGCCATGGCCTCGACGCCGCAGGCCGCACCCAGCCGCCGCATGGTCAGTTTCGTCAGACCATCGCGATCGATCAGCTCGATCGCGGCATCCAAGATGAACTCGCGGCTCAGCCTTACCGGCTGATCGGCATCGTCAGTCACCAGGATCGTCCCTCCGCGTTCAGTTCAGTCTCCCCGCGAGCCGCGGTCACGTCCATCGCCCACCCGTCATCGCTGGTTCACCGGCACCCTTTAGTTTGGGTACGTGTCCGGTGAAACTGACCGCGAGTTTGCGGTATGTGTCTATTGCGCTTCGGGGCCCACCCATCCCGAGCTGCTGGCTTTGGCCAGCGAGGTCGGGGTGGCCATTGCCAAGCGCGGATGGACGTTGGTCTCCGGCGGCGGCAACGTCTCGGCGATGGGCGCGGTCGCGCGGGCCGCGCGTTCGTCCAACGGCCGCACGGTCGGCGTGATCCCCAAGGCCCTCGTACACCGTGAGCTCGCCGACGTGGACGCGGCGGAACTCGTGGTCACCGACACCATGCGGGAACGCAAGAAGGAGATGGAGGACCGCTCCGACGCCTTCATCGCCCTGCCGGGCGGCATCGGCACATTGGAAGAGTTCTTCGAGGCATGGACCGCGGGTTATCTGGGCATGCACGATAAGCCCGTGGTGCTGCTCGATCCGTTCGGTCACTACGACGGGTTGTTGACCTGGCTGCGTGGACTGGCCGACTCCGGCTACGTCAGCAGCCAGGCGCTGGACCGGTTGATCGTCGTCGACGAGGTCGCCGCAGCGCTCGACGTGTGCGCAGCGCTTACGTAGAACCGGCGGTAACGGCGGTCACCAGCGCGGTTATGGTGTTGCCCACACGAGAGCCATCTCGAGACCCATAACAACATGCAGGGGGAGACCGCATGACCGACCAGAAATCGGGCACCAGAAGCAGCGTCGGCCTACTCGACCTCGCCAGCCAGGTACCCGGTCTGCTGATGGATGCGCCGGTCATCGCACGGGGCGTGCTCACCGGAATGATGGCCCGGCCGACGGCCAAGACGTCGATCGGCAAGGTGTTCCAGGAGCGGGCAGCCCAATACGCCGACCGGGTTTTCCTCAAGTTCGAAGACCAGCGTGTCACTTACCGCGAGGCCAACGAGACGGTCAACCGCTACGCGGCCGTGCTTGCCGCCAAGGGCGTCGGACACGGTGACGTGGTCGGGGTGATGCTGCGCAACTCGCCCGACGCGGTGCTGTTGATGCTGGCGATCGTCAAATGCGGCGCCGTCGCGGGCATGCTCAACTACCACCAGCGCGGCAAGGTACTGGCTCACAGCATCGGGCTGCTCAACGCGGCCGCCGTGGTGGCCGAGTCCGATCTGATCGAGCACATCACCGAGTGCGGGGCCGAGGCCAACGGCCTGGTCACGGTCGAGGAGCTGCGCCGCCTGGCGTCCACCGCGCCGACCACCAATCCCGCCAGCACATCGGCTGTGCTGGCCAAGGACAAGGCCTTCTACATCTTCACCTCGGGCACCACCGGCATGCCCAAGGCCAGCGTCATGACCCACTACCGCTGGCTGCGCGCGCTGGCCGGGTTCGGCGGCTTGGGCCTGCGGCTGCACAGCGATGACACCCTGTACTGCTGCTTGCCGCTCTATCACAACAACGCCCTGACCGTCTCGGTCGGATCGGCGCTGAACTCGGGTGCCGCTCTCGCCCTGGGCAAGTCGTTCTCGGCATCCCGGTTCTGGGACGAGGTCATCGACTACCAGGCGACCGCGTTCGTCTACATCGGTGAGATCTGCGGCTACCTGCTCAACCAGCCGCCCAAGCCGACGGACCGCGCACACAAGGTCCGCGTGATCGTCGGCAACGGGTTGCGTCCGGCCATCTGGGACGAGTTCACCCAGCGATTCGGCATCCCGCGCGTCTGCGAGTTCTATGCCGCCAGTGAGGGCAACACCGCGTTCGTCAACGTCTTCAACGTCTCGAAGTCCACCGGCATCTGCCCGAGCCCGGTCGCCTTCGTCGAATACGACGCCGACAGCGGCGAACCCGCGCGTGGCGCCGACGGCCGGCTGCGCAAGGTCAAGCGCGGCGAGCCAGGCCTGATGTTGTCCAAGGTCAACGCCCTGCAGCCGTTCGACGGCTACACCGACAAGGCTGCCAGCGAGAAGAAGCTGGTGCGCAACGCCTTCAAGAAGGGCGACGTCTGGTTCAACACCGGCGACCTGATGCGGTCCCAGGGGCTCGGCCACGCGGCGTTCGCCGACCGCCTTGGCGACACCTTCCGCTGGAAGGGCGAGAACGTGGCGACCACCGAGGTCGAGGCCGCCGTGGCCAGCAATCCGCTGATCGAGGAGTGCACCGTGTTCGGCGTCGAGGTGCCCGGTGCCGGTGGGCGGGCCGGCATGGCCGCGGTGCAGCTCAAGGACGGCAAGGAGTTCGACGGCAAGGAATTGGCCGACGCGTTCTACGGCCACCTGCCGGGCTACGCCGTCCCGCTGTTCATCCGCGTCGTCGGCGAACTGGCCCACACCTCGACGTTCAAGAGCCAGAAGGTCGACCTGCGAAAGCAGGGCTACGGCTCCGACATCGAGGATCCGCTGTATGTGCTGGCCGGCCGGGACGAGGGCTATGTGCCGTTCTACCCGGAATACCCCGACGAGGTGACGGCAGGTAAGCGGCCCAAGTAGGCAGGTGTGCCGCTTTCTGCACCAGTGTCGTGGCCAGCGTCGGATCGCCACCCTGAGGTAGAAACGGCGGCGGATCAGTCACCAGGCACTATGGAGGCGTGTTGACGACGCGCAATGGCCAGTTCTGCGGACGCCCGGTCGCGGCTGACCGTGCGCTGATCATGGCGATCGTCAACCGGACGCCGGACTCGTTCTATGACCGCGGCGCGACGTTCACCGACGACGCCGCGAAGTCCGCGGCGGCACGGGTGATCGACGAGGGCGCCGATGTGATCGACGTGGGCGGGGTCAAAGCCGGCCCGGGCAGCGCCGTCGACGCCGACGAGGAGATCGCCCGCGTGGTGCCGTTCATCGAATGGCTGCGCACCACCTACCCCGATCAGCTGATCAGCGTCGACACCTGGCGCGCGGCGGTGGCCAAGCAGGCCTGCGCGGCCGGCGCCGACCTGATCAACGACACCTGGGCGGGTGCGGACCCCGGTCTGCCGGAGGTCGCCGCCGAGTTCGGCGCCGGCCTGGTGTGCTCACACACCGGCGGCGCAGTGCCGCGCACCCGGCCGTTCCGGGTGACCTACGGAATCACCGAACGCGGCGTTGTCGACGACGTAATCGCCGAGGTGACCGCCGCCGCCGAGCGGGCGGTAGCAACGGGTGTCCCGCGGGACCGAATCCTGATCGACCCGACCCACGATTTCGGTAAAAACACTCATCACGGTCTTAGTTTGTTGCGCCACGTAAAAGATCTTGTTAAGACCGGATGGCCAGTCCTGATGGCGCTGAGCAACAAGGATTTTGTCGGGGAGACTCTGGGTGTGGATCTGACCGAGCGCCTGGAGGGCACCCTGGCCGCGACGGCACTGGCCGCCGCGGATGGAGCGGCCATGTTCCGGGTACACGAGGTCGGACCCACACGGCGCGTGCTGGAAATGGTCGCGTCGATCCAGGGAGTGCGGGCACCCGCACGAACAGTGAGGGGGCTCGCGTGACTGCAATACCTGAACTGGACGTCACCGACGGAGTCGTCGGACATCGTTGGTTGACCGACCACAGCTGGAACCGGCCGAGTTGGACCGTCGCCGAGTTGGAGGCGGCCAAGGCCGGCCGCACAGTCTCGGTCGTGCTGCCTGCCCTCAACGAGGAGGAAACGGTCGCCTCCGTCGTCCAGACCATCACCCCGCTGTTGGGCGGCCTGGTCGATGAGCTGATCGTGCTCGATTCGGGGTCCACCGACGACACCGAGATCCGTGCGCTCGCCGCCGGGGCCCGGGTGATCAGCCGCGAGGTCGCGCTGCCTGAACTGGCACCGCAGCCGGGCAAGGGTGAGGTGCTGTGGCGGTCCTTGGCCGCCACGACGGGTGACATCATCGCCTTCGTCGACTCCGACCTGATCGACCCCGACCCGATGTTCGTCCCCAAGCTGCTGGGCCCACTGCTCACCGCCGACGGTGTGCACCTGGTCAAGGGGTTCTATCGGCGGCCGCTCAAGGTCAGCGGCAGCGAGGACGCCAACGGGGGTGGCCGGGTCACCGAGCTGGTGGCGCGCCCGCTGCTGGCCTCGCTGCGCCCCGAGCTGAACTGCGTGCTGCAGCCGCTCGGCGGCGAATACGCGGGCACCCGCGAGCTGCTGACCTCGGTACCCTTCGCGCCCGGTTACGGCGTGGAGATCGGTCTGCTGGTCGACACCTACGACCGCCTGGGTCTCGACGCCATCGCCCAGGTGAACCTCGGGGTGCGAGCCCACCGCAACCGCCCCTTGACCGAGTTGGCCTCGATGAGTCGGCAGGTCATCGCGACCTTGTTGTCGCGGTGCGGCATCGCTGATTCGGGCATGGGGCTGACGCAGTTCTACGCCGACGGTGACGATTTCACCCCGCGGGTGTCGTCGGTGTCCCTGGCCGACCGTCCGCCGATGGTGACCCTGCGCCCGCGCTAGATGTCGCATGCGTGAGGCAGTATCGAGGGCGTGACACTGATACTGCTGTACCTGGTGGTGCTGGTCCTGGTGGCCACGGTGCTGTTTGGTCTGGGCAGCATGATCTTCGGCCGGGGTGAGACGCTGCCACCGTTGCCCCGTGGGACGACCGCCACGGTCCTGCCGGCCTCGGGGGTCACCGGAGCCGACGTCGATGCCGTCAAGTTCGCCCAGGTCATCCGCGGATACAAGACCAGCGAGGTGGACTGGGTACTGGATCGGTTGGGTCGCGAACTGGACGCAGTGCGGGGGGAGCTGGCTGCCGTCCGCGCGGCCTACGGCGTACCCGACGACTTCGACGCGGAGGGCGACGATGACGCGGAGATGTCGGCCACCGCGGGCGAGGTCCGGACCTCGGAGGAGCCGTGACCGACCGGATTGTCGGCACCGCCGACGATGGCCGCATCCGGTGCGGCTGGGCCGTCCAATCGGGCGATCCCCTGTACCGCGACTACCACGACACCGAGTGGGGCCGTCCGCTACGGGATTCGGCCGCTCTGTTCGAGCGAATCAGCCTGGAGGCCTTCCAGAGCGGTCTCAGCTGGCTGGTCATCCTGCGCAAGCGGGAGAATTTCCGGGCTGCGTTCGACGGATTCGATGCCGGTGTGGTCGCGAAGTACACCGACGACGACATCGAGCGGCTGATGGCCGACTCCGGCATCGTGCGCAACCGGGCCAAGATCCTGGCGACGATCGCCAATGCCAAGGCGGTCAACGACCTCGACGTCGACTTGAGTGAGCTGCTGTGGTCATTCGCCCCGCCGGCCCGTCCCCGGCCCGCTGACCTGGACCAAGTCCCCGCGGTGACACCGGAATCGACCGCCATGGCCAAGGAACTCAAGCGCCGCGGCTTCAAGTTCGTCGGCCCCACCACGGCATATGCGTTGATGCAGGCCACCGGGATGGTCGACGATCACGTCGCGGCCTGCTGGGTGCCGGAGGCAGCCCGAAAGTGACATCAGTCGGTATCCGAAGGGTCTTTGCACAACCATCGCGGCGGATAGGGAAGAATAGGGGGAGTTCAGTAGCAGTTCAACGCCGGGTGCCGCCAACGAGTGGGCGGCTTCGGCCCCAACCTGGCCCTGACGCGGGTCGGCGAAGTTGGAGGGAGCACTCGATGGCGGCGATGAAGCCCCGGACTGGTGACGGTCCACTGGAAGCAACCAAAGAGGGGCGAGGGATCGTAATGCGAGTACCGCTGGAAGGCGGTGGGCGCCTCGTTGTCGAACTGACTCCTGACGAGGCCGCTGCGCTGGGTGACGAACTCAAGGCCGTCACCAGCTGATCGACCTCGCAAGGTGTCCGCTCAGGCGGACACCTTGCGGTATATCTCCAGGGTCTGCTCAGCGATGTGCGCCCAGGAGAATTCGGCGATGCACCGCTGGCGTCCGGCCTCACCGTACTTTCTGGCGGTGTCCGGCTCGGCCACCAGTGAGTTGACCGCGTCGGCCAGACGCATCTCGAAGAAGCGCGGGTCGGTGGCGTCGTAGTGCACCAGAAGCCCGGTCTGTCGGTCGGCGACGACCTCTGGGATACCGCCGACATCGGAGGCGACCACCGGCGTCGCACAAGCCATCGCTTCCAGATTCACGATGCCCAACGGCTCGTACACCGAGGGGCAGACGAAAACTGTGGCAGCGGAAAGTATTTCGCGGATCTTGTTGATCGGCAGCATCTCGCGCACCCAGAACACGCCGGTGCGGGCCCGGGCCAGTTCCGCCACTGCCGAGGACACCTCGGCAGCGATCTCGGGGGTGTCGGGGGCGCCGGCACACAACACCAGCTGCACCTCCGGGCTGAACCGGTGGGCCGCGGCCACCAGGTGGGCCACACCTTTCTGACGGGTGATGCGTCCGACGAAAGCCACGATCGGCCGGGTCAGGTCGACACCGAGTTCGGCCAGCACCGAGTCGTGATCGGCGGGCGCTGCCGGATACCAGACGTCGGTGTCGATCCCATTGCGCACCACGTGGACCCGGTTGGGATCGAGCGCTGGATACGTATGCAGCACGTCGTCACGCATACCGGAGCTCACTGCGATCACCGCGTCGGCAGCCTCGATCGCGGTGCGTTCCACCCATGAGGACACCCGGTAGCCCCCACCGAGCTGCTCGGCTTTCCAGGGGCGCAGCGGCTCGAGCGAGTGGGCGGTCAGTACATGGGGGATGCCGTAGAGCAGTCCGGTCAGGTGCCCGGCCATCCCGGCGTACCAGGTATGTGAGTGCACCACCGTGGCCTCCGACGCGGAGTTGACCATGTTGAGGTCCGCGGACAGTGTCGACAGCGCCGCATTGGCGCCGCGCAGCGCGGGGTCGGGCTGCGCCACGAAGGCCCCGTCCCGGGGGGCGCCCATGCAGTGGACGTCGACGTCGCACAGCTGACGCAATTGTGCGACGAGTTCGGTCACGTGCACCCCGGCACCGCCGTACACCTCGGGTGGATATTCCCGAGTCATCATGGCCACCCGCATATCCGAGACGGTAGTAGGTCGGCGAGGGTCCAGCTACACGCCGCACACATCTGTTGCCATTGGCTGGCCGCGTTGCTGGTTGGCGGATAGGTTTGACCCATGAGGGAGTTGCCACATGTGCTGGGCATCGTTCTGGCCGGGGGAGAGGGCAAACGGCTGTATCCGTTGACGGCTGATCGTGCCAAGCCGGCAGTTCCCTTCGGCGGTGCCTACCGGCTGATCGATTTCGTGCTGTCCAACCTGGTGAACGCCCGATATCTACGGATCTGCGTTCTGACGCAATACAAGTCGCATTCGTTGGACCGGCACATCAGCCAGAACTGGCGGCTGTCGGGCCTGGCCGGTGAGTACATCACCCCGGTGCCTGCGCAGCAGCGGCTCGGGCCGCGCTGGTACACCGGATCGGCCGATGCGATCTACCAGTCACTCAACCTGATCTACGACGAAGACCCGGACTACATCATCATCTTCGGCGCCGACCACGTGTACCGCATGGACCCCGAACAGATGCTGCGGTTCCACATCGACAGCGGGGCCGGGGCCACCGTGGCCGGGATCCGGGTACCGCGCGCCGAGGCCAGTGCGTTCGGCTGTATCGACGCCGACGATTCCGGGCGTATCCGAGATTTTGTGGAGAAGCCCGCGGATCCACCGGGCACCCCCGATGATCCCGAACAGACTTTCGTGTCGATGGGCAACTACATCTTCACCACCAAGGTGCTCATCGACGCGATCCGCGCCGACGCCGACGACGACCACTCAGACCACGACATGGGCGGCGACATCATCCCCCGGCTGGTGACCGACGGGATGGCCGCGGTCTACGACTTCAACAACAACGAGGTGCCCGGGGCCACCGAACGCGATCACGGCTACTGGCGCGACGTCGGAACCCTGGACGCGTTCTACGACGCGCACATGGATCTGGTGTCGGTGCACCCGGTGTTCAACCTCTACAACAAGCGCTGGCCGATCCGCGGGGAGTCGGAGAACCTGGCACCGGCCAAGTTCGTCAACGGCGGATCGGCACAGGAGTCGGTGGTCGGTGCCGGCAGCATCATTTCGGCCGCCTCGGTGCGCAATTCGGTGTTGTCCTCCAACGTCGTCATCGACGACGGCGCCATCGTGGAGGGCAGCGTTCTGATGCCGGGGGTGCGGATCGGGCGGGGTGCGGTGGTGCGCCACGCCATCCTGGACAAGAACGTGGTGGTGGGCCCGGGCGAGATGGTGGGTGTGGACCTCGACAAGGACCGGGAGCGGTTCGCGATCAGTGCGGGCGGTGTGGTCGCCGTCGGCAAGGGTGTGTGGATCTGACGCATCCGCGCGTCAGTGCGGGGTCATTCCCACGGATCCACCGCGGCGGGTCGGGGCGCCGCACTGGTGCGTGCGTTGACGCCGACCTTGGCCTCGGTCCGTCGCTTGCGCCACCGCCACAACCGGAACGCGCCCCAGAGCAACACGACCAGCGCCACGAGCACCAGGATCGGCAGCAGGATCGCCACGAAAACCAGACCGACACTGGTGACGTCCTCGACGGTGGACAGCACGGGTGCGGCGACCCCGGCGGTGGCGACGTTGGCCGCCGGCCGCACCGTGGACTTGGTCAACGACACCACCAGCGCGGTGACCGCGCCGATCACCACCGGGATCCATTGCCCGGACTGGGCGAAAGCGCCCGGGTCGGTGACGGCCGCGGTCTGCGACGCGGTGCCCGACCCGAACACGATGCCGCCGGCGGTCGGGCGGACGAAGGTCTGGATGGTGTCGTTGACGGAGTCGAGGGCGGGGATCTTGTCGGCGACCACCTCGATGATCAGCAGCACCACGACGATCGCGATCACCCAGCCGTTCTCCAGCCAGGACCAGCCCGCCGGTAACGACACCAGATGCGTGAAGCGTGACAGCAGGCCGAGCGCCAGCAACGGGATGTAGGCGTTGAGCCCCGCCGCGGTCGCCAGGCCAAAGCCGGTCAACAGTTCCATTACTGCAGTATGCGGCGAACTCGGCCTCGCGCCGGGCAGTTCGCCGTTATCCGCTCCGCGCCGTTCGGCTCACCACACGTAGGGCAGCAGCCGGTAACGGACCTCGCGGGTGTACTGGTCGTAGCCGTCGAGTTCGGCGCGCAACAACTTCTCCTCGTCGACGATGCGCACAGCCAGCAGGGCCACCCCCGGAATGACGAGTACCAGCGCCCAGTACGACCCCAGCCGAACGTACCGGCGGGCGCGAACACGAGGACCGCGAACACAGCGAATCCGACAACGGCGGAGACCGCCGCCTGCAGACCGATCAACATGGGGCTCCCATCACCAGACGTAGGGCAGCAGGCGGTAGCGGACCTTCTGGCTGTACTCGTCATAGCCGCCGAGTTCGGCGCGCAACATCTTCTCCTCGTCGACGATCCGTGCGCCGAAAATCGGGATCGAGACGATCGAAACGAGCAGCGCCCAGTACGAACCAAGCGCCAGCGGCGTGCCGAACATCATCAACACCGCACCGAAGTACATCGGGTGACGGACCAGGCCATAGAGGCCGGTCGATACCAGGGGTTGCTCGTCCTCCACTCGAATGCTGGCGCCGGCGAAGCTGTTCTGGAAGACGACCGCCTGCGCGAGGACAAGGCCGACCGCCACCACGACGTTGCCCAGGACGACGACCGCGATCGGCACGCTCGACCAGCCGAACCGGTGGTCGAGGGCGCTGAGCACGAACACCGCGAAGGCCGAGCCCGTGACTGCCCAGATGATGATCTTCTGCACGATGCGGGTTTCCGCGGTGGGCCCGCCGTGCAGCCGTCGTCGCAGGGCGGCGGGGTCCCGGACCGCCAGATAGATGCTGGGCACCAAAGTGGTGAGCATGAATACGACGATGAAAACCCAGGCCTGCCAGTAGCCGAATGTGCCGGCCGGCCAGAACAGTGCCACGACGAAGAGTGCCAGGCCGAATACACCGGATGCGATGGTCTGAAGTGCGAGTTTCATCAGCTGCCTCCTATCTGGGTTTCACACCGCGTCGCGGTTGCGATAGATCCAGCCGGCGATGGCCGCCAAAACCGTTGCGACCACGAGCATCACAATCAGCGCCGCAGCCGGGAAGTTACTGGGCACAGTGGTCTGGCCCACGGGCGACAACTCGATCAGCCAGCGCGGCAGGCGCAGCAGCGCCCCGAGGTACAACGCGGTGATCACGAAAGTGACTGTCAGCCAGGCGATCCAGGGTGCGCGCAGAGCCACCGCCAAGGCCGCGATCGCGGCCACTACGGCCAGTGCCGGCAGATACGCCAGTGCGGACACGGTGAGGCGGATGACGGTCGCCGGCTCGCCCAGTGTCAGCCCGGCACCCAGGCCGTTGCCCAGCCCGGCGCACAACATCAGGACCGCTGCCCCGGCCAGGGCGCAGCACACCGCCCCCAACAGCCACCGCCGGCGCGACACCGAACCGGCCAGCACCGGCTCTCCCAGTCCGTTCTGCTCGTCGGCGTACACCCGCAGCACAGCCGAGGCAACGTACCCGCAGGCCGCCGCGGCCAGGAATTGAGTCATGGTGGTGTAGATGCCGTCGTTGCCGGTCGCGGACAGCACCCGGGCGATCAATTCGTTGGTCTCGGCCGCGTCCAGCAGCGCTTTCGTCATCGAACCGAAGACCAGGCCGGCCACGAACAGGCCCGTGGCCCAGCCGATGGTCTGGCCGCGTTGCAACGTCAGGTGCAGCCGCAGCGGGCCGGTGATCGCAGCGGCATCAGGCTTTTCACCCGCCGACGCGATGGTGCCCGCGTCGTATTGGCGACGCCGCTCCAGCACCGCGGCGACCGCCATCAGCGCGACGGCCAGGATTACCAGCAGGCTGAACGGCCACCAACGCAGGCCGGCGAACGGTCGCATCTGTTGTGCCCAGGCGATGGGGGAGAACCAGCTCAGGGCGCTGCCCGAGTTGTCGATGACATCGCCTGCCCCGCGCACCAGCGCGGCCAGCGCAAGTACCGCAAGCGCCGCGCCCGACGCCGTGCGAGCCTGTCGCCAGAGCTGCGCGGTCACCGCGGCGACGGCGCCGAACACCATGGCCACTCCCGTGATGCCCAGACACATGGCGGCGGTGTCGAGTACCGCGAAGCCGGTGGCGGCCATGGCCAGGGTCATGGTGAGTGCGAGAACGGCGTTGAGCCCACCGACCAGGATCAGGGCAGCGGCGGTCCGTGCGTAGCGTCCCACCACCGAGGAGAGCACCAGTTCGGCGATGCCGTTCTCCTCTTCGGCGCGGGTGTGACGAATCACGGTGAGAACCGCCAGGATCGAGGTCGCGATGGTCAGCGTGAGCATCAGTTCGTTGGCCATCATCACGCCGAGGTCGGTCTCGTTGCCGCCGAACATGGGCCCGCCGAGCATCATCCCGGCCGGAGTCTTGAGCAGGTTGACCCGGGCCAGTCGCTGCTCTTCACCGGGGTATGCCAACCGAATCGCGTTGGGCGCGTAAACCATCATCGAGGTGAGTACGGCGAGCCACACGCCGAGCCGTACCCGGTCACGACGCAGCGCCAGGCGCAACAGGATTCCGGTACCGGTGAATGGTGACGTCGCCGTGCGCGCCGGTCCCGCGGGGCGCGCCGGGGCGGTGGCGACTGTCATCGAGTCGCCCCCTGGTACTCACGGAGGAACATGTCCTCCAGGGATGCCGGTGTGACGGTGAGATCTTCGATGCCGAGATCGGTGAGGTGCTCCAGGGCGAACTCGATGTCGTTGCGGTCCACCGAGAAGCTCACTGCACCCTCACGGCTGGCGAAGTCGTGAACATAGGGGGTGTTCTGCAGCGCGCGGCCGTCGGAGCGGGTGCGTGCGACGACCTTGGTGCGCATCAGGTGGCGCAGCTCGGCCAGTGTTCCGGAACGCACCGTGCGTCCGGAGCGGATGATCGTCACGTTGTCGCAGAGCTTTTCCACTTCGGCGAGGATGTGGCTGGACAGCAGGACCGCGGCGCCTTGGCCGGCGACCTCACCGACACATTGTTGAAATGCCTTCTCCATCAACGGGTCCAGTCCTGATGTCGGCTCGTCGAGAATATAGAGCTCGGCGTGGCAGCTGAACGCCGCGACGATGGCGACCTTCTGCCGATTGCCCTTGGAATAGGTGCGGGTCAACTTGAGCGGGTCCAGCTCGAATCGTTCGATGAGGGCGTCTCGGCGCCGAGTGTCGACGCCGTTCCCGCGCAGCCGGCACAAAAAGTCGATGGCCTGCATGCCGGTCAGGTTGGGCCACAATGTGACATCGCCGGGGACGTACGCGATCCGCCGGTGCAGCGCGACCGCGTCGCGCCAAGGGTCGCCGCCGAGCAGTCGCACGCTTCCCCCGTCGGCCCGCAGCAGTCCCAACAGCACTCGGATCGTGGTGGACTTGCCCGCGCCGTTGGGTCCGAGGAACCCGGTGACGTGGCCGGGGGATACGGTGAGGTTCAGTCCGTCCAGGGCTTTGGTGTGCCCGAAAGACTTTGTCAATCCGCGGATTTCGACGGACTTGTTCACGCTGGCTCCTTGCTCTCGGTGGCTGTGCTGAACGGGATGCCTTGTTCGCGTTGATGCAGGAACGTGTCGTACATGGTCGAGTCGGTCATGAGCCCCTCGGTGTAGAGCTCCAGGGCGGGCAGCATCATTTCTTCGCCGTAATCCCGCAACACCCGGCGCAGATCTGTTGGGTCGTCGTGCATCTGCAGGTACAGCAGAAATCCGCCGCCACTGCACATCGCCATGAACTTCGCCCGGCCCCGCGGGTCGCGGCTGGGTTTGAGCACGCCGGTGCGGACACCCTCCTGCAGGTACTCCTCGGCGTTGTCGACCATGGTGCGCCAGAACGCCTTGGCCAGTTCGCTGCCGGACTGCATGCTGCGTACCAGATAGGCCATCAGTGGCGCGTAGGACTCGATCTCGGCCATTTGCGCCATCCAGGTCGAGGGGTCAGCGCTCTGAATGGACTCGGTCTTGGCTTCGCGCACCACCTCGGCCACGTAGGCGTCGCACGCCTTGCGCAGGCCTTCCTTGGAGCCGAAATGGTGGATCACCAAGGCGGCGCTGACGCCCGCGGCCTCGGCGATGCTGCGCAATCCCACGCTGAAGCCGTGTTGCCCGTACTGCTCGATCGCGGCGTCGCGGATCCGGGCGATTGCTGTTCGATCATCGACTGAACGCATGTTTAGTACGCTAAACATGCGTTCAGTCAGCGGTCAAGGGGTTGGCCCGTCAGGAATCCGTAAAGAACAAGTTCGGCCCCACCCCTACAGCCGAGGGGTGAGGCCGGAGGAAGGGTTGAGAGAGTCAGTCGCGGGCGGCGGCCAGCAAGCCGTCGCCCAACGGGATCAGCACCGGGGTGAGCCGTTCGTCCTCGGCGATGAGCCGGGCCGCCTCGCGCACGGCGCTGACCTCGGCATCGTTGGCCCCGGCGTCGCCGGCCCGGCCGCCCAGCGCGGCACGGTGCAACACGATGGCGCCACCGGAACGCAGCAGCCGCACGCCCTCGGTCACGAACTGCGGCTGGTCCATCGGCTCGGCATCGATGAACACCAGGTCGTACGACTCGTCGGCCAGACGGGTCAGCACCTCCTGGGCGCGTCCACTGATCAGTCGCGTGCGTCCGGGGCCGACTCCGGCCTCGTTGAACCCCTGCTTGGCGATGCGCTGGTGCTCGGGTTCGACGTCGATCGTGGTCAGTACGCCGTCGTCGCTCATGCCGGACAACAGCCACAACCCGCTGACGCCGGCGCCGGTGCCGACTTCGACCACCGCGCGCCCCCCGGTGAGCCGCGCGAGCACACTCAGCAACGCCCCCACCGCCGGCGTGACCGCACCCGCGCCGAGTTCGTCGGCCCGCTCGCGCGCAGCCGCGACGATCTCGTCTTCGGAGATCGACCGTTCGGCGTGGGTGACGATCGCCTCGGCGCGATCTGCGTTGGAGCTGACCATGCCCGCAGCGTAAGCCAGACCCCCGGGGCGCCGAGGCGACACGCCCGTGGGTGGCGGTTATCACGGGCTCGAAATTCGCTGGTCCGTGCAGGTAACCCGACGTATCGTCGGCTTTCTCAGGGAAAGTTCAGATTGCTCATATGCCTGCCACACCGGGATCGGGAACGGTATCGGCATGGAACACGGCGCCCGCTGGCGCACTGCCCAGCACAACCAGGACAGTCATCGGAATAACGAAGTCATCAGTCGTGTTGAGCTGAGTGAAATCTGTGATCAGGAGGATCCGACGAGCACGAACGCTGTTACCTCGAACCCTGCCACCCAGGCCGCCCCGGTGACCATGGCTCATTTGGAGCAGTTCACCACCGGCGAATGGGTGGAGCCTTCCGACGAGTTGACCGGTACGGCAGTTTTCGACGCCACCGGCGACCAGGCCGCCATGCCGTCGTGGGACGAGCTGGTGCGCCAACATGCCGACCGGGTCTACCGGCTGGCTTACCGGCTATCGGGTAACCAGCACGATGCCGAGGACCTGACCCAGGAGACCTTCATCCGGGTGTTCCGCTCGGTGCAGAACTACCAGCCCGGAACCTTCGAGGGGTGGTTGCACCGCATCACCACCAACCTGTTCCTGGACATGGTCCGCCGACGCGGCCGCATCCGCATGGAAGCGCTGCCCGAGGACTACGACCGGGTGCCCGCCGAGGATCCGAACCCCGAGCAGATCTACCACGACTCCCGGTTGGGGGCCGATCTTCAGGCGGCTCTGGATTCACTTGCCCCGGAGTTCCGCGCTGCGGTGGTCCTGTGCGACATCGAGGGTCTGTCCTATGAGGAAATCGGCGCCACGCTGGGCGTGAAGCTCGGCACCGTGCGCAGCCGCATCCACCGCGGTCGGCAGGCGCTGCGCGACTATCTGGCGAAGAACTCGCCGGAAACCGCCAAATCCGCCTAGCGGTGGTTGGTGTTCAGCGCGCCCGGTCGCGCTACATTCGGGTCAGGACATTTGGGCGTGGTGAGAGGAGCTGGGCGATGGTCGACCCGGGACATGTGTTCCGTCGGGCATTCTCCTGGTTGCCTGCGCAGTTCGCCTCGCAGAGCGATGCCCCGGTCGGCGCGCCGCGCCAGTTCGGATCCACCGAGCATCTGTCGATCGAGGCGATCGCGGCATTCGTCGATGGTGAGCTGCGAATGAGCGCCCATCTGCGGGCCGCCCACCATTTGTCCCTGTGCCCGGATTGCGCTGCCGAGGTCGATGCCCAGGGCCAGGCCCGGGCCGCATTGCGGGACTCCTGTCCGATAGCCATCCCGAATTCCCTGCTGGGGCTGTTGTCGCAGATACCGCACCACAGCCCCCAGCCTTCGGCCGACGTCGATGAGCAGCCCCGGTTCGCTGATGACCCGACGCGGAGCCGGCGTAAGCGTCGGTAGGCTGCACACAAGGCGATCAGTGACCGGCGCCGGCCTATCCGGCTGGGGCGGGCGCTCCGATAGAGAGTGATACACCGGTGACCAACCAGGACCAGTCCGACGAGAGCGGTCGTCTGGAACCGCGCCCCGTGGAGCGCCCACCCGTCGATCAGTTGTCGGAGCGCACTTTCGGGCGTCCCGACGGCGTCGAAGGCTCGTTCCTGGGTGCCGAGAAGTACCAGGACCAGGGTGAGTACGCGCCCAAGGACCAACCGCCCGATCCCGTGCTGGCCGAGGCGTTCGGCCGGCCCGGTGGCGCCGCCGACTCGCTGCAGCGCCATCCCACCGACATCGGCGCGATGGAGGCCGAGAAGGCCGTCGGCGACGAAGATTTCGACGATCCCTGGCGCGACCCGGGTGCCATTCCCGCGCTGGGGATGCCGGCGCAGGCGCCGGCCGCGCCGGTGGTGGCGGCCGCTCCGATCGGCAAGCTGGGTGCCCGCGAGGTGCTGTTCGGCGGCCGAGTGTCGTGGCCGTCGCTGTTCATCCTGTTGATCGTCGCCGGGTTGATCGCGTTCGTCGGCGGCTGGGTCGGCCAGAAGACCGCGGGCACCGTGCAGGCCTTCACCACCTCCAAGGTGACGCTGGAGACCGGCGATGCCCCGCCCGCAGATGCCGGGCGGTTCGCCAAGGTCGCCGCCGCGGTCGAGGACTCGGTGGTGACGATCGAGGCCAAGAGCAAGACCGAGGGCTCACAGGGCTCGGGTGTGGTCGTCGACGGCAAGGGTTACATCGTCACCAACAACCACGTGATCTCAGATGCCGCGAGCAAGCCCGCGGACTACAAGATCACCGTCGTGTTCAACGACGGCAGCGAAGTCCCTGCCAACCTCGTCGGTCGTGACCCCAAGACCGACCTGGCGGTGCTGAAGGTCGACAACGTCGACAACCTCGTCGTGGCACGCATGGGTGATTCCGAGAAGGTGCGCGTCGGTGAGGAAGTCATCGCCGCCGGCGCCCCGCTGGGCCTGCGCAGCACGGTCACCAGCGGCATCATCAGTGCCCTGCACCGCCCCGTGCCGCTTTCGGGTGAGGGCTCCGACACCGACACCGTGATCGACGGGCTCCAGACCGATGCCTCGATCAACCACGGCAACTCCGGCGGCCCGCTGATCAACATGTCCTCCGAGGTGATCGGGATCAACACGGCCGGAAAGTCCTTGTCGGACAGCGCCAGTGGGCTGGGCTTCGCGATTCCGGTCAACGAGGTCAAGCAGGTCGTCGAGAACCTGATCAAGGACGGCAAGGTTGCTCATCCGACGCTGTTGTTGAGCGCCGTCACGGTGAGCAACAGCGTCGCCTCGGGCGCGCAGGTCCGCAACGTCAACGCGGGCGGCCCGGCGGAGAAGGCGGGGATCCTGGAGAACGACGTAGTGGTCAAGGTCGGGGACCGCGAGGTCGCCGACGCCGACGAGATGGTGGTCGCGGTGCGTCAGCTCAAGATCGGGCAGGAAGCCCCGATCGAGGTGCTCCGCGACGGTCGGCCCATGACATTCATGGTCACGCCGATCAGCGACGATCAAAAAGCGCAGTAACGATGTTCGCGAACATCGGGTGGGGGGAGATGCTGGTCCTGGTGATCGCCGGTCTGGTGATCCTGGGGCCCGAACGCCTGCCCGGTGCCATCCGCTGGACGTCCGGGGCGCTGCGGCAGGCGCGCGACTACGTCAGCGGCGCCACCACCCAGTTGCGTGAGGACTTGGGGCCGGATTTCGACGATCTCCGGCAGCCCCTGGCCGACTTGCAGAAGCTGCGCGGCATGACGCCGCGCGCCGCGATCACCAAGCACCTGCTCGACGGCGACGATTCATTCCTGACCGGGGCCTTCGACGACCACCAGAATCAGCAGCCCTCGGTGCCGGGCGACAAGGCCGTCGGCGACGCAGTGGCCAAGCCGGCGGAGAAGCCCACCGGAACGACATTCGACCCCGACGCGACCTAACGGCGGGCGGTATCCAGCCCCAGCGACATCCCGGCCAGCCCACGCTTACGCGCCGACAATCCCTCGGCGATCTTGCGCAGCTCGGCGCCGGCGGGTGAATCCGGGGCCGACAGCACCAGCGGAACACCGGAGTCGCCGGCCGTGACCAGCGCCGGGTCCAGCGGGACCTGGCCCAGCAACGGCACCTCGGCGCCCACCGAGCGAGTCAGCGATTCGGCCACCTGGTGGCCGCCGCCCTCACCGAACAGCTGCATGACGGTGCCATCGGGCATCAACAGGCCCGACATGTTCTCCACCACGCCTGCGATGCGTTGACGGGTCTGCAGGGCGATCGCACCGGCGCGCTCGGCCACCTCGGCCGCGGCCAGCTGGGGTGTGGTCACGACAAGGATCTCCGCGCCGGGGATCAGCTGGGCCACCGAGATCGCCACGTCGCCGGTTCCGGGCGGCAGGTCGAGCAGCAGGACGTCGAGATCGCCCCAGTACACATCGGCCAGGAACTGCTGCAGGGCCCGGTGCAGCATGGGCCCGCGCCACACCACGGGCGTGTTGCCCTGGGTGAACATCGCGATCGAGATGACCTTCACGTCGTGGGCGACGGGCGGCAGGATCATCGAGTCGACCTGTGTGGGCCGGTCGCCGGTGCCCATCATGCGCGGCACCGAATGGCCGTAGATGTCGGCATCCAACAGACCGACGGACAGCCCGCGGGCGGCCATCGCGGCAGCCAGGTTGACCGTCACGCTCGACTTGCCGACCCCGCCCTTGCCCGAGGCCACCGCGTACACCCGGGTCAACGAGTTGGGCTGGGCGAACGGGATCACCGGCTCGCGGGAATCGCCGCGCAGCATCTTGCGTAATTCGGCACGCTGCTCGTCGTTCATCACGTCGAGGCTCACCTTGACGGCGCCGGTGCCGGGAACGTCGGTGACGGCGGCCTTCACCAGGTCGGCGATCTCGTTCTTCTTCGGGCAGGCCGCGGTGGTCAGGTAGATCTCGACATGCACGCCGTGGTCGGCCTCGATCGAGATGTTCTTGACCATGCCGAGTTCGGTGATCGGCTTCCGCAATTCGGGGTCGATCACCTTGGCCAGCGCAGCGCGAACCGCGGATTGCAGCTCAGTGGCAGATTCGGACATCACTGCTGAGTCTACGGCGGTGGCACACGACGCCGGATCCAGGCCAGCGTCAGGCGGGCCCCGGTGCCGGTCCAGGGGCGGGGCCGGCACCCGGTCCCAATGCCGGAATCGGCGGCGCGGCCTCGATCGGCGGGCCGGCCGGCGCAGGTGCGGGGGCCACGGGAGAGATCTGGGCCGGTGCCGGCCCCAGCGGCGGTGCCTGCGGTGCCGGTCCGGGCACGGGCCCTGGCGGCGGGAATTGCGCCGGACCGGGGCCGGGCGGCGGCGGGGCCTGCTCACCCAAGCAGAACACCACGCACGTGGGCTGACGCGGTTGCTCCCACGGCGGCACCCAGGGCGGCGGCGCGGCCGGGGTCTGGGACGGGATGGCCTCTGCCGGACCCGGCAGCGGACCGAGCACCTGCCCCGGTGCGAAGCCCGGAACGTTCTGCGTGCCGGTCTCGTTGCGGTTCAGCAGCGGAATCAGGGCCAGCGGATCGCCTGCGGGCAGGCCGGTGGCGTCGGTGGGTAGGCCCGGGCCGAGGCCCTCCGGGTTGTCCAGGTGGGAATCGCCGATCGGAGGAATGGACCCGGTGATTTCGGGCAGGTCGACGGGCACCACGCCCGTGGCATAGGCCGCGGCCCAGCCCAACACGTTGCGGGCGTAGGCCACCGAGTTGTTGTATCGGAGGATCGCCGTCATGACCTGGGCTTGGTCGCGCAGGTTGAGCCCCCCGCTGCACAGGTAGCGAGCCGCGGCCAGCGCCGAGTCGAACACGTTCTGCACATCGGCTTGGCCGTCACCGTCGCCGTCGGAGGCATACCGGGCCCAGGTGCCGGGCAGGAATTGCATCGGCCCCATGGCCCGCACATATGAGACCCGCCCCGCCTGAACGCTCTGGACGATGATCTCGTTGCCCGGCAAGGTGCCGTCGAGTGCGGGGCCGTAGATCGGACGGACCGCGGTGCCGCTGGCATCGGTGGCGCCGCCGTTGGCGTGCCCCGACTCGATCCGGCCGATGCCGGCCAGCAGGTTCCAGCTGACCCCGCAACTGGGGTAGGCCGCCGCCATCATCCGTTCGGCGTTGCGGTAGGCCTTCAGCGATGTTCCTGGAATGCCAAGGGCGCCAGGGGTATTGACAACGAATGCCGGTGGGGGAGCGGAGAGCGTGGTCATCGGCTTGATGCGGAAGCTCGTCGGAGGTCTGGCCGCGGCGACCACGGCGGGGCCAGACCGGTCGGTCTGGGGGGCGACGGCGGCCAGCGGGGTGACCGCGGTGCCGGAGACCCCGGCGCCAGGGGCGGCCGAACCGGCGCCTGCGACCAACACGATGGGGGCCAGGACGGCGACGCCGAGCGCGGGCGAGCGCACGAGCCGGCTCACATGGCGCCGAGCGGTTGCGATAACCGCTCCTCCCCCTACGCGCACTTACCCGTCCTTAAGTCAGCTTTGGCCATGTTGTGAACCAAGTCACCATACATAGTCGAGGTTTCCGTTGTTACGACAATGGTCGACAGTGATATCAACCACCGCGCTTGGACTTGCGCTCGCCGCCGTCGGCTTTGCTCGGATTGCTCCCGTCGGTGTCGGTTTGCGGGACCAGTTCGGTGATCAGGTCGCGCAGTTCCTCCAACTCGCGGCGCAGGTAGTCCCGCGTGACGACCTCACCCACCGCCAGCCGTAGCGACGCCAGTTCCCTGGCCAGGTATTCGGTGTCGGCCTTGGTCTGTTCGGCCCGGCGCCGGTCTTCCTCGAGGGAGACCCGGTCCCGGTTCTCCTGCCGGTTCTGGGCCAGCAGGATGAGCGGGGCGGCATACGCGGCCTGAGTCGAGAACGCCAGGTTGAGCAGGATGAACGGGTACGGGTCCCATTGGAAGGTGAAGACGCCGATGTTGAGGGCGATCCAGACCAGCACCACGATGGTCTGAATGGCCAGGTAGCGCCCGGTGCCGAGGAAACGCGCGATCGACTCGCTGAACGCGCCCACCGCCTCGATGTCGACGTGCAGCCCGAAGCCGCGGGTCGCGCGCGGGGTGTCCAGCCGCTGACGCGCCGAGGTTTCGCTCATGAGCCCGCCACCGGGAGCTCAGGCTCGTCACGTTCACGCCAGTCGTCGGGCAGCATGTGGTCGAGCACGTCGTCGACCGACACCGCCCCCAAGAGGTGGTTCTCCTCATCGACGACGGGGCCGCACACCAGGTTGTACGCGGCGAAGTAGCGGGTCACCGCGGCCAGTGAATCGGCCGGGCTCAGGCTGGGCAAATCCGTATCGGCGATACCGCTGACCAGGGCCGCCGGCGGTTCTCGTAGCAACCGTTGCAGGTGGACGCAGCCCAGGTACTGCCCGGTAGGGGTGGCGCTGGGTGGCCGCGTGACGAAGACCATCGAGGCCAGTGCCGGGGTCAGATCCGGATCGCGCACCTGTGCCAGCGCTTCGGCGACGGTGGTGTCGGGGGCCAGGACCACCGGTTCGCTGGTCATCAGGCCGCCCGCGGTGTCGGGCGAGTGGGCCAGCAGCCGGCGCACGCCCTCGGAGTCCTCGGGGTCCATCTTGCGCAGGAGTGTTTCGGCGTCGGCCGGGGTCATGGAGCCCAGAACGTCGGCGGCGTCGTCGGGGTCCATCGCTTCCAGCACGTCGGCGGCACGCTCGGTGTTGAGCTGGCGCAGCACTGCGGTCTGCTCGTCCTCGGGAAGTTCCTGTAGCACGTCGGCCAGGCGCTCGTCGTCGAAGGCGCGGTACAACTCGTAGCGCCGTTTGACCGGCAGCTCGCGCAGCGCCTCGGCCACCTCGACCGGGCGTTGCCCCTCGAACTGCTCGAGCAGCGAGGCCACCCCCTGGTCGGGCATTGCCAGTCCCGACGGGGTCAGCCCGTGCACGTTCTGCCACTCCACGACGTGGATGTTGGTGCGCCGCCCCAGACGTCGCTGCGGGCGCACGGCCACCCGCGTCACCACCCAGTCGCGGGTCCGGGTCTGCTCGATACCCAGATCGACTACCACGACGTCGATTCCGGCCAGCTGCTCAAGATCGGGGTCGTCGACCCGTACCCGGGTCTCCAACACCTGGCCCAGCACCAGTACCTCTCCGGGTCGTTGCGCGAAACGGCGCAACGACACACTGCCGGTGGCCAGTGTCACCGAACCCGGCTCGATCGCCGTCACTCGCAGGATGGGAACGAAAATCCTTCGCCGAGTGAGCAATTCGACCACCAGGCCGAGAACGCGCGGTTGCTGACGGACGATGCTGATGCTGATCACCACGTCACGGACCCGGCCGATGGACTCCCCGTCGGGGCCCAACACGACCATCCCCGCGAGCCGGGCCGCGTAGACCCTGTTCACCGCCGCCATGAAACAAAGGGTAGAGACTGTGGTCGTGGAGAACACGTATCGACCCCGTAGAACGTGCCTCTCGGTTCCGGGAAGCAGCCTGAAGATGATCGAGAAGGCCAAGAGCCTGCCCGCTGACGAAGTGTTCCTCGACCTGGAGGATGCGGTCGCTCCCGACGCCAAGGAGTCGGCCCGCGTCCAGGTGGCGGCGGCGCTCGTCGCCGACGGTTGGGCCGGCCAGCTGCGCGGGGTTCGGGTCAACGACTGGACCACACCGTGGACCTACGCCGACGTGATCGAGGTGGTGTCCACTGTGGCTTCAGTGGGGGCGTCCTTCGATCTCATCGTGCTGCCCAAGGTCACCGAGGCCGCCCACGTGCAGGCGCTCGACCTGTTGCTCACTCAGCTGGAGGCCACCCACGGGTTGGCGCCGGGCGCCATCGGCATCGAGGCGCAGATCGAGAACGCGCAGGGGCTCACCAATATCGACGCGATCGCTGCGGCCCCGCGGGTGCAGGCGCTGGTACTCGGTCCGGGCGACATGGCGGCCAGCCTCAACATGCGCACCCTCGAAGTCGGTGGGCAGCCTGACGGCTACGACATCGGCGATGCCCACCACCACGTGCTGATGCGCATTTTGATCGCCGCGCGCAGTCGCGGCATCAACGCCATCGACGGGCCGTACGTGAAGGTGCGCGATGTGGACGGGTTCCGCCGGGTCGCCGGCCGTTCGGCCGCGCTGGGCTATGACGGCAAGTGGGTTCTGCACCCCGACCAGATCGATGCGGGTAACGAGATCTTCAGTCCCCGCCAGGCTGACTACGACCACGCCGAGCTGATCCTGGACGCCTACGAATGGCACACCTCGCACGCGGGTGGGGCCAGGGGAGCGGTGATGCTGGGCGACGAGATGATCGACGAGGCCAGCCGCAAGATGGCGCTGGTGATCGCCGGCAAAGGGCGGGCAGCGGGGATGAGTCGACTAGCCGAACCGTTCCGACCGCCGCGCTGATCGCGTCGTGCGGTGCCGCAGCGTAATTCGTGCGGCGGCTACGCGGCGGACAGTGCGGCCAGGAAGAACAGCAGCCAGGCTGCGCCGAACAGCGCGCCGACCCCGCCGATGGCGATGCCGGCGATCGCCAGGCCTCGCCCCGACTGTCCGCTCCGGCTGATCTGGTTGAGCGCGGTGATCCCGAGACCGATTCCGACGAGGGCCGCGAGCAGTCCGACACCGCACATGGCGAACAGGAACAGCGAAAGGATCGACGCCGCCAGCGATCCGATGGCGACGTTGCTGGTCGTCGCCGACGGCGGCATTCCGTAACCCGGGGGATATCCGGGATAACCCGGTGGACCGTAACCAGGCGGTGGCGGCGGATACCCGGGCACCGGCGGGGGATACGGCGGAGGATAGGACTGCGGATAGTCGGGCGGGATGTCTGGGGGATAGTCGATCGCAGGTGGATACGGCGCAGTGACCTCATAGCCCTGCGGTCCGAACTCGTATGACGGTTGCGCCCCGCCGCTGTGCGGCCGATCCTGGGAATGCTCGATGGAAGGTGCTTCGTAGCCGCTGGACAACGGTTCGGAAGGCTGGGAGCCGGGGTCGGATGGCGGCGTTTCGCCCGCGTGGCCGTCCGGGTTTGTCATGCTGATCAACCTAGCGTACGGATCGCGAGGCCCCGGGCCGCGTGACGTCGGCACCAAATCCGGTGTGAGGGCGTTGCTGTAAGAAGAGCAGCCGCTGATCCGGCGGTGCGGAGGAGAGTGAAGTTCGATATGACGAGCCCATTTCAGTCCGGTCAGACACCGGGTGCCGCGGCCGCCGCGCGCGGCGCGCTGCCGACGCCGCCCAAAGGCTGGCCCATCGGCTCCTACCCGACGTATGCGGAGGCCCAGCGGGCCGTCGACTACCTGTCCGACCAGCAGTTCCCGGTGCAGCAGGTGACGATCGTCGGCGTGGATCTCATGCAGGTCGAGCGCGTCACCGGGCGGCTGAGCTGGCCCAAGGTTCTCGGCGGCGGTGTGCTGTCGGGTGCCTGGCTCGGCCTGTTCATCGGCCTCATCCTGGGCTTCTTCAGCCCCAACCCGTGGAGTGCGCTGCTCACCGGCCTGATCGCGGGTGTCTTCTTCGGCTTGATCACCTCGGCCATTCCGTATGCGATGGCTCGCGGCACAAGAGATTTCAGTTCCACGATGCAGCTGGTGGCCGGCCGCTACGACGTGTTGTGCGATCCGCAGAGTGCCGAACAGGGGCGGGATCTGCTGGCGCGCTTGACGATCTGAGTCCACGGGCGGCCGCACACCGGCCGCAGCGGCAAATGTGCGCAGGTCACGATTGTGACGCGGCACGCCCAAACGGTTGCACATGAGCTAGTAGAGCTCTACGGTTTGCGCGCGGGACCCGCTCCGGCGGCGACATCGAATGCGAACGGGAGGCAGGGCGTGCGCGCTCGGCGGCTATGTGCTGCGGCAGTGGCCGCGTTGACGACGGCCTCGGTGCTGTCGGCGTGTGGTAAGGCCGACAGCGGGATCGTCATCAACTACTACACGCCGGCCAACGAGATGGCGACATTCACCGCCGTCGCCAACCGCTGCAACGCCGAACTCGGCGACCGCTTCACCATCAAGCAGATCAGTTTGCCGAAAGGCGCTGACGATCAACGGTTGCAACTCGCGCGGCGGCTGACCGGCAACGACAGAACGCTCGACATCATGGCGCTCGACGTGGTGTGGACCGCCGAGTTCGCCGAGGCCGGCTGGGCCGTGCCGCTGTCGGAGGATCCGGCGGGAGAGGCGGAGTCCGACGCACAGGCCAATACCCTGCCCGGGCCGTTGGAGACGGCCAGCTGGCAAGGCCGGCTGTATGCCTCGCCGATCACCACCAACACCCAATTGTTGTGGTACCGGGCCGATTTGATGGACGCGCCGCCGGCCACCTGGGACGGGATGGTCTTGGAGGCCAACCGGCTGCACGCGGCGGGCCAGCCCAGTTGGATTGCGGTGCAGGCCAAGCAGTACGAGGGCCTGGTGGTGTGGTTCAACTCCTTACTCGCAAGTGCCGGCGGTCAGGTGCTCTCCGACGACGGCAAGACGGTCACCTTGACCGACACCCCGGAGCACCGTGCGGCGACGGTCAAGGCGCTGCAGATCATCAAATCGGTGGCCACCGCACCCGGCGCCGATCCTTCGGTGACCCAGACCGACGAAGCGACGGCCCGACTCGCGCTCGAGCAGGGCAAGGCCGCGCTCGAGGTCAACTGGCCGTTCGTGCTGCCCTCGTTGCTGGAGAACGCCGTCAAAGGTGGAGTGAACTTTCTTCCGCTCGACCAACGGGCCGATCTGGCCGGGGCCATCAACGATCTGGGCACGTTCTCACCGACCGACGAGCAGTTCGAGGCAGCCTATGAGGCGAGCAAGGACGTGTTCGGGTTCGCCAACTATCCGGGCGTGCGCGAGGGGGAGCCGGCCAGGGTGACCCTCGGCGGGCTCAACCTCGCCGTGGCCAAGACCAGCCGCCACAAGGCCGAGGCCTTCGAAGCCATCCGATGCCTGCGCAACGTCGAGAACCAGCGCTACACCTCGGTCGAGGGTGGATTGCCCGCGGTACGCGAGTCGCTGTACGACGATCCGGCGTTCCAGGCCAAGTACCCGCAGTACGCGATCATCCGCGAGCAGCTGACGAATGCCGCGGTGCGCCCCGCCACGCCGGTGTATCAGGCTGTGTCGACCCGCATTTCGGCCACCCTGGCCCCGATCACCGACATCGATCCGGAGCACACCGCCGATGAGCTGACCGAACAGGTGCAGAAGGCCATCGACGGCAAAGGGCTGATCCCATGACCGACGAGCGCTTGCGCGAGGAGCCGACCAGCACTGGCACCGACAACCGCACCTCGGAACGTAAGTTGGCGTTCGCGCTGATCGCTCCCGCGGTGGTTCTGATGATCGCGGTGACCGCGTACCCGATCGGATATGCGGTGTGGCTGAGCCTGCAGCGCTACAACCTGGCCGCCCCCCACGACACCGCCTTCGTGGGGTTCGCCAACTACCAGACCATCCTCACCGACCGCTACTGGTGGACGGCGTTCGTGGTCACGCTGGCGATCACCGTGGTCTCGGTGGCGATCGAGTTCGTGCTCGGCATGGCGCTGGCGCTGGTCATGCACCGCACCATCTTCGGTAAGGGCGTGGTCCGCACCGCGGTGCTGATCCCCTACGGAATCGTGACCGTGGCCGCCTCCTACAGCTGGTACTACGCCTGGACGCCGGGCACCGGCTACCTGGCCAACCTGCTACCCGAGGGCAGCGCGCCGCTGACCGAACAACTGCCGTCGCTGGCCATCATCGTGCTCGCCGAGGTGTGGAAGACCACTCCGTTCATGGCGTTGTTACTGCTGGCCGGCCTGGCGCTGGTACCGCAGGATCTGCTCAACGCGGCCCAGGTCGACGGGGCTGGATCGTGGACGCGCCTGGTGAAAGTGATCCTGCCGCTGATCAAGCCGGCCATCCTGGTCGCGCTGTTGTTCCGGACCCTCGACGCGTTCCGGATCTTCGACAACATCTATGTGTTGACCGGAGGCGCCAACAGTACTGGCTCGGTGTCGATCCTTGGCTATGACAACCTCTTCAAGGCTTTCAACCTCGGATTGGGTTCGGCCATCAGCGTGTTGATCTTCCTGTCGGTGGCGGTGATCGCCTTCATCTTCATCAAGTTGTTCGGTGCGTCGGCGCCGGGTGCGGACACGGAGGGGCACCGATGAGCGCTTGCGCGAAGAGCAAGGGGCACTGATGACTGAGCGGGTGAGTGCACGGCGCGCGACCGGGTGGACGGTCGTGAACGTCCTGGTGGTGCTCTACGCGTTGATCCCGGTGCTGTGGATCCTGTCGCTGTCGTTGAAGCCGACGTCGAGCGTCAAGGACGGCAAGCTGATTCCGGCCGAGATCACCTTCGACAATTACAAGGGCATCTTCAGCGGAAACATCTTCACCTCCGCGCTGGTCAACTCGATCGGTATCGGCCTGATCACCACGGTGATCGCGGTGGCGATCGGCGGTATGGCTGCCTATGCGGTGGCGCGCTTGGATTTCCCCGGCAAGAAGTTGTTGGTGGGCGTGGCCCTGCTGATCGCGATGTTCCCGCAGATCTCGCTGGTGACCCCGATCTTCAACCTGTGGCGCACGATCGGACTGTTCGACACCTGGCCCGGGCTGATCATTCCCTACATCACCTTCGCCCTGCCGTTGGCGATCTACACGCTCTCGGCGTTCTTCCGGGAGATCCCATGGGATCTGGAGAAGGCGGCCAAGATGGACGGCGCCACTCCGGCCCAGGCTTTCCGCAAGGTGATCGCACCGCTGGCGGCGCCGGGCATCGTCACCGCGGCCATTCTGGTCTTCATCTTTGCGTGGAACGACCTGCTGCTGGCGCTGTCGCTGACGGCCACGCAGCGGGCGATCACGGCGCCGGTCGCGATCGCGAACTTCACTGGCAGTTCGCAATTCGAGGAGCCGACCGGGTCGATCGCCGCGGGCGCAATGGTGATCACCATCCCGATCATTGTCTTTGTTCTCATCTTCCAGCGACGCATCGTCGCTGGCCTGACATCCGGTGCGGTAAAGGGGTAATTGGATGGCCGAAATCGTGTTGGACCGGGTCACCAAGAGTTACCCCGACGGCGCAGGCGGTAGCAGGGCAGCGGTCAAAGAGTTCTCGATGACCATCGCTGACGGCGAGTTCATCATCTTGGTGGGGCCGTCGGGATGCGGAAAGTCCACCACGCTGAACATGATTGCCGGACTTGAGGACATCTCGTCGGGCGAGTTGCGCATCGGTGGGGAGCGGGTCAACGAGAAGGCGCCCAAGGATCGCGATATCGCGATGGTGTTCCAGTCCTATGCGCTGTACCCGCACATGACGGTCCGCCAGAACATCGCGTTCCCGCTCACCCTGGCCAAGCTGAAAAAGGACGAGATCGCGGCGAAGGTCGAAGAGACGGCCAAGATCCTCGATCTGACCGAACTGCTCGACCGCAAACCGGCCCAGTTGTCGGGCGGGCAGCGTCAGCGGGTGGCTATGGGCCGGGCAATCGTGCGGCGCCCCAAGGCATTTCTGATGGATGAACCGCTGAGCAACCTGGATGCCAAGTTGCGCGTGCAGATGCGCGCCGAGATCGCCCGGCTGCAGAGCCGGCTGGGTACCACCACGGTCTACGTGACGCACGATCAGACCGAGGCGATGACGCTGGGTGATCGAGTTGTGGTGTTGCTGGCGGGCGAGATTCAGCAGATCGGCACGCCCGACGAGCTGTACAACAACCCGGCGAACCTGTTCGTGGCAGGCTTCATCGGGTCACCGGCGATGAATTTCTTCCCGGCGACATTCACCGATGTCGGGGTGCGGTTGCCGTTCGGCGATGTCACGCTGACCCAGCAGGTGCATGACCTGTTGGCCCGTCAACCCAAGCCCGACAACATCATCGTCGGGATCCGCCCCGAGCAGCTCGAGGACGCCTCGTTGCTCGACGGGTATGCCCGTATCCGGGCGCTGACCTTCGGGGTGCGTGCCGACATCGTCGAATCGCTCGGTGCCGACAAGTACGTGCACTTCACGATCGAGGGCGTCGGTGCCGAGGCGGTACAGCTCGCCGAGTTGGCCGCCGATTCCGGTGCGGGTGTCAACGAATTCGTGGCCCGGGTGTCGGCGGAATCCACGGTGGCGGCCGGTCAGCAGATCCAACTGGCGTTCGACACGACGAAACTGGTGATCTTCGACGCGGAAACCGGGGCGAATCTGACCCGCACCGAACCCGCCGTGGCCGAGGAAGCCGATCCAGCCGAGCAACCCGAGCCCGAAGGCGCGACCGAATCGGCCGCAGCGGCCGGAGAACCGACAGAAGAGTGATCGACGTCCTGGCTGCCGTTCGCGCCCACGTCGGCGAGCACTTCGGCGCTGCCGGCATCACCGCGGAACCGGTCAGCGCCAGCGTCACCTTCCTGGGGACCGAGCGCATCGACGTGCTCCGGTTCGGTCCGGACCTGGCCGCCGGCGCTGCCGGGCAGGACCTCTATCACTATGTGACGCTGGGCTGTTCGCGTCATCCCATGTTCGACCCGACCGAGTTGGTATCGGATCCGATCCACGGCCCCCGGGCCGAGGTGGTGTTGTCGCTGCGGGGGCCGACCCCGGGCGGGCTGGCGCGGTCGCTGGCGGTGCTGGCCGCGGCGCCCGCGGTGGAGGGGCTGGTGCTGGAGGCCGACGCGCTCATCGATCTGGAGACCCAGTTGTTCGATTCCGCACCGTTCAGCGCATTTCTGTTGGGCCCCAGTGACATCGGCGAGGTCGAGCTGCCGGATCCGCTGTCCGCGGTGGCAGTGCTCTCGGCCACTCCGATCACCGCCACCGAGGCGGCCTGGGTGCGGCTCAAAGGGGCCGACGCGATGCGCGAGGCGTGGCGGACCGACGGGGTCGACGTGCTCGATCCGACCAGACGGGCCGCCAGCCCGAGCTGATCGGGGCTAGAGCCAGTCGTTGTGCCGGAAGGTGCGGTACAGGATGAAGCAGATGGTGGCCATGGCCAGTAGTACGGCGGGATAGCCCCAGGTCCACTGCAATTCGGGCATGTGCTCGAAGTTCATTCCGTAGATGCCTGCCATCGCTGTCGGCACAGCGGCGATCGCCACCCACGCCGAGATCTTGCGCATGTCCACGTTCTGCTGCATGGCGACTTTGCCGAGCGCGGCCTGCACCAGCGAGCTGAGCATCTCGTCGTAACTGGTGATCCGGTCTGAGGCTTGCACATTGTGGTCGTGCACGTCGCGCATGTACCTGCGTACCTCGACCGAGATCAGGTCGTTGTGGTCGGTCAGCAGCCGGGCCAGCGCGAGTGTCAACGGCGCCACGGCCCGGCGCATTTCGACGACCTCGCGCTTGAGCAGGTAGATGCTCTCGATGTTGGTGCGGGTGCGGGGGGAGAAGATGTCCTCCTCCATCGTGTCGATGTCGGTTTCCATCAGATCGGTGACGTCGAGGTAGCTGTCCACGACATGGTCGGCGATCGCGTGCATCACGGCGAACGGTCCGAGTTTGAGGATGGCGGGCGAGGATTCGAGGCGTTTGCGCACGCCGGCCAGCCCGCCGTGCTCGCCGTGGCGGACGGTGACCACGAAATCCGGTCCGACGAAGATCATGATCTCGCCGGTCTCGACGATCTCGCGGGCCAGGGCCACCGACTCGTGCTCGACGTAGGTCACGGTCTTGAGCACCAGGAACAGGGTCTTGTCGTAGCGCTCCAGCTTGGGCCGCTGGTGGGCGTGCACGGCGTCCTCGACCGCTAGCTCGTGCAAGCCGAAAACGTCTGCGACCGACTGCATCTGGAATTCGTCGGGTTCGTGCAGGCCGATCCAGACGAACGCCTTCTCGCCCGCTGCCTGTAGTTCACGGGCCTTGTTCAGCGCCGCGGCGTGGGTGTATTTGCCGCGCAACCGGTCGCCACCGCTGTAGACCCCGCAATCAACCATGGCCTGAGCCACCGGAACGTGGATCGACTTGGCGTCGGGCTCCGGGGGCCGGGCCTTGGCGGAGGCCCGCAGTGCCGGTGGCAGGGCGCGGAATGAGGGCATGGACTCCGACCTTCCTGCGCGGTGGGCTCGCAACCTGATCAGCACACCGAATGCTACGCGCAGTTACTGTTAAGTAACGCTCACCAGCGGGGAACCCGGCCCGGTGAGAATTGGCATTGAAGTACCCTTGCGCCGTGTCGGAAAGTACAGTCGCCTCCTCGTCCGAGCGCTCGTCAACGGAGCGCACCCCGCAGGTTGTCATCGAAGACGCCGAGATCTTCGATGCCCATGAAGGCGGAAAGCTCTCGGTCGAGTTGAAGGAGCCGCTGGACACCCAGCGTGCGCTGTCGATCGCCTATACCCCCGGCGTTGCTCAGGTGAGCCGCGCGATCGCCACTGATCACACGCTCGCCGCCAAGTACACGTGGGCCAACCGCCTTGTCGCGGTGGTCAGCGACGGCACCGCGGTGCTGGGTCTCGGCGATATCGGGCCGGCGGCCTCGCTGCCGGTCATGGAGGGCAAGAGCGCGCTGTTCAAGTCTTTCGGCGGGCTGAATTCGATCCCGATCGTGCTGGACACCAAGGACCCCGACGAGATCGTCGAAACCCTGATCAGGCTGCGTCCCACATTCGGCGCGGTGAATCTCGAGGACATCTCGGCCCCGCGTTGCTTCGAGATCGAGCGCCGGGTCATCGAGGCGCTGGATTGCCCGGTCATGCACGACGACCAGCACGGCACGGCGATCGTGGTGCTGGCCGCGCTGCTGGGCGCCACCAAGGTGCTCGAGCGTGACATCCATTCGCTGCGTGTGGTGATCTCGGGTGCCGGTGCAGCCGGGGTGGCCTGCGCCAACATCCTGCTGAACAAGGGCATCAGCGATGTCGTCGTGCTCGACTCGCAGGGCATCGTGCACTCGGGTCGGGACAACCTCAACACCTTCAAGGCGGAGTTGGCCGGGCGCACCAACCCGCGCAAGCTCACCGGGGGTGTGGCCGAGGCGCTCGAGGGCGCCGATGTCTTCCTCGGGGTGTCGGCCGGTGTCGTGCCCGAGGAGCTCATCGCGACCATGGCGCCCGACTGCATCGTGTTCGCGCTGTCCAACCCGGATCCCGAGATCCATCCGGACGCCGCCCGCAAGTACGCGGCGGTCGTGGCGACCGGGCGCAGCGACTTCCCGAATCAGATCAACAACGTGCTGGCCTTCCCCGGGGTTTTCCGCGGTGCGCTCGATGCGGGTGCCCGCCGGATCAGCGAGAAGATGAAGGTGGCGGCGGCCGAGGCGATCTTCTCGGTCGTCGGCGACGATCTGTCGGTCGACCACATCGTGCCCAGCGCGCTGGATCCGCGGGTGGGCCCCGCGGTTGCGGCTGCGGTCGCAGCGGCGGTTGACCCCGCAGAGTCCTGAGTTCACGGATGCGCCGCATCCTGGCGTTGGTACTGCTGGTGCTGGTGGCGCCGGTATTGGCAGGTTGCGGTGGCCGGTCGGGCCCGCCGGCTCTTGCGGTCGGTGCCGGGCCGGCGCCCGAGTCGGTGCTGCTGGGCCATCTGTATGCGGCGGCACTGCGCTACTACGGAACGCCGGCCGTGGTGACCGAGACCGATGGAGTCCCCGGCGTCCTGGATTCGGGTTCGGTGACGGTACAGCCCGGGTTCACCGGCCGGTTTCTGACGGCGCTCGATCCAGACGCCACGGCTCGCGCCGATGAGCAGGTCTACCGGGATCTGGTCTCGGCGCTCCCGGAAGGCGTCGCGGCCGGTGACTACACGATGTCCGCGCAGGACAAGCCCGCCCTGGTGGTCACCGAGGCCACGGCTGCGGCGTGGGGCGGGACTGATCTGAGCGACCTGCGCCGCAATTGCGACAAGGCCCGTCCAGGTGCGGTGGCCGGCACCACGATGCCTACGGTGGTCGGCCTGTGCACGCTGCCCAACCCCGTCGCCTTTCCCGATGACGAGGCCCTGTTCGCGGCATTGCGGGCGGGGAAGATCAATGCCGCGTGGTCGACGACGGCCGACCCGGCCATCCCGTCGGACCTGACTGTGCTGGCCGACGAGACGTCGTTGATCCGGGGCGAGAACGTGGTGCCGCTGTACCGCCGCAACACGCTCAACGAGCGGCAGATCCTGGCGCTCAACGAGATCGCGGGTGTCCTCGACACCGGATCGCTGGCCGATATGCGCAGGCAGGTCACCGAAGGGAAGGACCCCAGGGGAGTGGCCGATGCGTTCCTTGAGGCCAACCCGCTGGGGCACTAGCCCCCGCCGGCCCGTGCGTCAGCGCGGGAGCATCCGACCCATCGCGGAAGCGAACATCTTCTGGTATCCCGAGCCGGTGATCCGCACGAGGATGTCGAGGATCTTGGCGTCGGCACCGACCAGCACGCGCGCCCTGTCCTTGCGCACGGCTTCGAGGATGATCTTGGCGGCGCGCTGCGGGGTGGTGTTGGCGAGCTTGCGGTCGAAGGTCTCGGCGAGCGCCTTCTGGTCCAGGCCTTCGGCGGCGGTGGAATTGCGTGCGATGGCCGTCTTGATGCCGCCGGGGTGAACGCACGTCACCTTGACCGGGTGCTTGGCCACGGCCATTTCCTGGCGCAGGGCCTCGGTGAAGCCGCGTACCGCGAACTTGGCCGAGTTGTAGGCGGCCTGGCCCGGAACCGAGAAGATGCCGAACAGGCTGGAGACGTTGACGACGTGTCCGTCGCCGGATTCGATCAGATGCGGCAGGAAGGCCTTGGTGCCGTTGACGACGCCCCAGAAGTCGACGTCCATCACCCGCTCGATGTCCTTGAACTGGCTGATCTCGACGTCGCCGGTGAACGCGATGCCGGCGTTGTTGTAGATCTGGTTGACCTTGCCGAAGTGTTCCTTGACCGCGTCGGCGTAGAGCAGGAAGGCCTCACGCTCGGTGACGTCGAGCCGGTCGGTTTTGACTTCGGCGCCGATCGCCTTGAGGCGTTCCTCCGTGACCGCCAGGCCCTCGGTATCGACGTCGCTGATCGCCAATTTGGCGCCTGACCGTCCCAGCTCGATGGCCAGCGCCTGGCCGATGCCCGAGCCGGCGCCGGTGACAACGGCGACCTTTCCGGCGAAGCCCTCCATAGAACACTCCCTCGTGTAGTCCGACACGTGTTGAGTTACGAGGTTACGCGGTACCGGCGGTCTCGCGTAGGGCGGCCTCCGCTGTGGCGGCGTCCCGCCACACGTCTGCCAGGGTCTGCAGTGGGATGTCCAGGGCCGCACTCAGTCCGACCACGGTGCCGAATGCGGGGGATGGCAGCCGGCCCGTCTCGATCTTGCGCAGGGTCTCCGGTGAAATGCCGGCGCGTTCGGCGACGTCGTCGAGCGAACGGTCGCCCCGGGCGGCGCGCAGGGTCTCACCAAGCCGTCGGCCGGCGGCGATCTGGGCGGGGGTGAGCGGCGTTCGGACCACGTCACCACGGTAGCGCCGGTATTTATATACCGCTAGTGTTGGTATTTAAATACCGAGGAGGACGGGCATGATCGAGCTGAAGAGCGCTGCCGAGATCGACAAGATGCGGGTCACCGGGCAGTTCGTGGCCGAGGTGCTCGGCACCTTGAGCGGGCTCGCCAAGGTCGGCGTCAACCTGCTCGACCTCGAACACCATGCCCGCGACATGGTCAAGCGCCGCGGGGCGCAGTCCTGCTATTGGGACTACGCCCCGTCGTTCGGCAAGGGGCCGTTTCGCAACGTCATCTGCCTGTCGGTCAATGACGCTGTGCTGCACGGTCTTCCGCACGACTACCGGCTGCGTGACGGCGACGTACTCAGCATGGACTTCGCGGTGTCCATCGACGGCTGGGTCGCCGACGCGGCCCGCACCGTCATCGTCGGCACGCCTGCGGCCGCCGACGAGCGCCTCGTGCGGGCCACCGAGGAGGCGCTGGAAGCCGGAACCGCCGCCGCGCGGCCGGGTAACCGGCTGGGCGACATCTCGGCCGCGATCGGCGCGGTGGCCGCCGACTACGGCTACCCCGTGAACCTCGAGTTCGGTGGGCACGGGCTGGGCCGGACCATGCACGAGGATCCGCATGTCCCCAACCGGGGCAAGCCCGGTCGGGGCATGAAGTTGCGGGCAGGAATGACCCTGGCGCTCGAGCCGTGGCTCTGCGCGGGCACCAACCGTGTGGTCTACGACCGCGACGGCTGGACCATTCGCTCTGCCGACGGCTCCCGCACAGCCCACACCGAGAACACCGTGGCGATCACCGAATCCGGCCCGCAGGTGCTGACCTGCTGATCGCCTGGCGGGTTACTCGAAGGCCAGGTCGATGATCTCCTGCTGCTCGACCGCGTGCACCTTCGACGAACCCGATGACGGCGCCGACATCGCGCGCCGCGAGATGCGCTTGATCGGAGTGAAGTACTCGGGCAACACCTCGGGCAGGGTCAGGCCCAGCGACGGCCAGGCACCCTGGTTGGCCGGCTCCTCCTGCACCCAGAACTTCTCGGTGACGTTCGGGTAGCGGTCCAGCGTCTCGGCCAGCCGGCGCCGCGGCAGCGGGGCGAGCTGTTCGAGCCGCACGATCGCGACGTCCTCGCGGTTGTCCTTGGCCTTGCGGGCGGCCAGCTCGTAATAGAGCTTGCCGCTGGTCAGCAGGACCCGCCGGACCTTGTCGCGGTCACCCTCGCCGTCGGTGTAGACGGGCTCCTCCAGCACCGAGCGGAACTTGTTCTCGGTGAAGTCGCGGATGTCGCTGACCGCGGCCTTGTTGCGCAGCATCGACTTCGGGGTGAACACGATCAGCGGACGCTGGATGCCGTCCAGCCCGTGGCGCCGCAGCAGGTGGAAGTAGTTCGCCGGGGTCGACGGCACCGCGATGGTCATCGAACCCTCGGCCCACAGCTGCAGGAACCGCTCGATGCGGCCCGAGGTGTGGTCGGGACCCTGGCCCTCGTGGCCGTGCGGCAGCAGCAGCACGACGTCGGAGAGCTGACCCCACTTGGCCTCACCGGAGGAGATGAACTCGTCGATGATCGACTGGGCACCGTTGACGAAGTCGCCGAACTGGGCCTCCCACAACACGAGTGCGTCCGGGTTGCCCACCGAGTAGCCGTATTCGAAGCCCACCGCGGCGAACTCGGACAGCGCCGAGTTGTACACCAGGAACTTGCCCCCGGTCGGGGTGCCGTCGGTGTTGGTGGCCAGCAGCTGCAGCGGGGTGAACTCCTCGCCGGTCTTGCGGTCGACGATCACCGAGTGACGCTGGGTGAACGTGCCGCGCTGGGTGTCTTGGCCGGACAGCCGGATCAGCTTGCCCTCGGCGATCAGGGATCCGAGCGCCAGCAACTCGGCGAAAGCCCAGTCGATCTTGCCCTCGTACGCCATCTCGCGGCGCTTCTCCAGCACCGGCTTGACCCGCGGATGCACGGTGAAGCCGTCGGGCACGGCCAGGTGGGCATCGCCGATGCGGGCCAGCAAGGACTTGTCCACGGCGGTGGAAAGGCGCTGGGGGATCTGCTGATCGGCCTCGACCGATTCGCTGGGCTCGGCCGCGTGCTTCTCCAGTTCGCGGACCTCGTTGAACACCCGCTCGAGCTGACCCTGGTAGTCGCGCAGGGCGTCCTCGGCCTCTTTCATCGAGATGTCACCGCGGCCGATCAGGGCTTCGGTGTAGGCCTTGCGCGAGCCGCGCTTGGTGTCGATGACGTCGTACATGTACGGCTGGGTCATCGACGGATCGTCGCCCTCGTTGTGCCCGCGGCGGCGGTAGCACAGCATGTCGATGATGACGTCCTTCTTGAACGCCTGGCGGAAATCGACCGCCAGCCGCGCCACCCAGGCACAGGCCTCCGGGTCGTCGCCGTTCACGTGGAAGATCGGCGCGCCGATCATCTTGGCCACGTCGGTGCAGTACTCACTGGAGCGCGAATCCGTTGGTGCCGTGGTGAACCCGATCTGGTTGTTGACCACGATGTGAATCGTGCCGCCGGTCCGGTAGCCGTCCAGCAGGGCGAGGTTCAGAGTTTCGGCGACCACACCCTGGCCGGCGAACGCCGCATCGCCGTGCAGCATCAGCGGAACCACGGGGTACTCGCCGGAACCGTCGGCGTCCCGGCCGCTGTCCAGCAGGTCCTGCTTGGCACGCACCAGACCCTCGAGCACCGGGTCGACCGCTTCGAGGTGGCTCGGGTTGGCGGTCAGCGACACCTCAATGTCGTTGTCGCCGAACATCTGGATGTAATTTCCCGACGCACCGAGGTGGTACTTCACGTCGCCGGAGCCGTGGGCTTGCGACGGATTGAGGTTGCCCTCGAACTCGGTGAAGATCTGGCTGTAGGGCTTGCCGACGATGTTGGCCAGCACGTTGAGCCGGCCGCGGTGCGGCATGCCGATCACGACCTCGGCGAGTGCATGCTCTGCGCACTGGTCGATCGCGGCGTCCATCATCGGGATGACGGTCTCCGCGCCTTCCAGTGAGAAGCGCTTCTGCCCAACGTATTTGGTCTGCAGGAAGGTCTCGAAGGCCTCGGCCGCGTTGAGCTTGCTCAGAATGTATTTCTGCTCGGCGACCGTCGGCTTGTCGTGCTTGATCTCGATGCGCTCCTGCAGCCAGCGTTGCTGCTCGGGCTCCAGAATGTGGGTGTACTCCACCCCGATGTGGCGGCAGTACGCGTCGCGCAGCACCGACAGCACGTCGCGGAGCTTCATGTACTGCTTGCCGGCGAACCCGTCGACCTTGAATTCGCGGTCCAGGTCCCACAGCGTCAGGCCATGGGTGTTGACGTCCAGATCGGGGTGGCTGCGGAATCGCGTGTTGTCCAGCCGCAGCGGGTCGATGTCGGCCATCAGATGGCCGCGGTTGCGGTAGGCCGCGATCAGCTCGATGACCCGAGCGTTCTTGTCGGCGATGGTGTCCGGGTTGTCGGTGCGCCAGCGCACCGGTTCGTACGGGATGCCGAGTTCACGGAAGATCTCGTCGAAGAACTCGTCGTCGAGCAGCAGTTGATGGATGGTGCGCAGAAAGTCACCGGATTCCGCGCCCTGGATGATGCGGTGGTCGTAGGTCGAGGTCAGGGTGATCAGCTTGCCGATACCCAGATCGGCGATGCGCTCCTCGGAGGCGCCCTGGAACTCGGCCGGGTACTCCATGGCGCCGGCGCCGATGATCGCGCCCTGGCCCTGCATGAGCCGCGGCACCGAGTGCACGGTGCCGATGGTGCCCGGGTTGGTCAGCGAGATGGTGACGCCGGAGAAGTCCTCGGCGGTCAGCTTGCCGTCGCGGGCCCGGCGCACGATGTCCTCGTAGGCCGCGATGAACTGGCCGAAATGCATGGTCTCGCAACGCTTGATCGCGGCCACGACCAGTGAGCGGTTACCGTCCTTGCCGGGCAGGTCGATGGCCAGGCCGAGATTGGTATGAGCTGGTGTGACGGCATTCGGCTTGCCGTTGGCCTCGGCGAAGTACCGGTTCATGTTCGGGAACTTCTTGACCGCTTGCACGATGGCGTAGCCGAGCAGGTGGGTGAAGCTGACCTTGCCACCGCGGGTGCGCTTGAGGTGGTTGTTGATGACGACGCGGTTGTCGATCATCAGCTTGGCCGGGATGGCCCGCACGCTCGTCGCGGTGGGCACCTCCAGCGAGGCGTTCATGTTCTTGACGACGGCGGCCGCGGCACCGCGCAGCACCTGGGACTCGTCACCCTCGGCCGCGGTGGGGCCTGCCGAAGCGGGCTTGGCCGCGGCCGGCTTGGCCGGGGCGGCCTTGGCCGGAGCCGCCGGCGCGGGAGTTGCCGGAGCGGGCGCCGCAGGCGCGGCCGGAGTTGCTGCCGGAGCCGCCGAGGCCGACTGGCCGTTGGCGGCGGTGGTGTCGGTGGTGGGTTCAGGGGAGTAGTCGACCAGAAATTCGTGCCAACTCGGATCCACCGAAGAGGGATCCTCGCGGAACTTGCGATACATCTCCTCGACCAACCACTCGTTCTGCCCGAATGGTGAAGGTGAACTGCTCACGGCAGACACTCGCCTCGATTCTTGTGTCCGGCTCGCCGTCACATGCAGGCTTGCCGCTTGTGTTCTTCTGTGGGCGGTTGACCCCGCTCGACCGCCGCCTAAAGGCTATCGCCTTTCGGCGTTACCGGAGGTCGGCATGGGCCTCATGACTTGGCGGGCGGCAGCACATGCAACGTTGCAGGCCACCGCGGCGGGGGCGCACCGAACGCCTGGCGGGCGTTGGCGACGATCTTCTTACCCATCAGCCGGTTGCCGACACCGCCGATGACAGCGCCGATGCCCACCGGCAGCATCTTGCCGAAAGCCATCGCACCGCGCTTGAGCGTATACCGCTTGACGAAGTACTTGACCAGCCGGGAGTTGAGCTGCGAGACCGCGGGCAACGGAAGTGTCGCCGCACCGTCGGACAGCCACGCGCCGCTGGTTCGCCCGGTGCCCAGCAGATCGGCGATCGCGCGCTTGCTGTCGTCGCCGACGAGGACGGAAAGCACCAGCGCACGGCGCCGTTCGCGGTGGTCGGCAGGGATGCCGTGCACTTCGGCGACCGCCAGCACGAACACCGACGTGGCTTCCAGGAAGACGACGGTCTCGCCGGCCACGGCCGACAGTGCGACCAGGGTTCCGATGCCCGGGAACGCCGCCGCCGAGCCGACCGCGGCACCGCTGGCCATCACGGCGGCCAGATAGTGCTTCTCGAGCCGGGTCACGATCTCGGCCGGGGTGGCGTCCGGTTGGTGGCTGCGCAACCGGTCGACGTATGCCTTGACCGCGGGCGCCTGCACACGTGAGCTGCGCTCGATGATGGCCGAGAGCACCTTGGCAGCGGCGCTGGGATCTTCGGTCTCCTCGACCGTCGCCGGCAGTTGTGGCTTGGATCGCGCTCGCACTTCGGGGCCTCCCAGGTGTGAACCCATCGTTGGTTGTCAGGCTAACGAACGGCGACCCGCCGCGGGTGCCCGAGGGTGACCGCGGTCACTGCGTACAGCAAATGGGAAGAAAAAACTCGAATGTGAGGCTGTTCATCTTCATGGCATCATCGCCCGACGTGGACCAGCAGACATCGGTAGGGCCGCCGAGCCGGCTCCGGATGATTCTGGTGCTGGGCGCGTTGGTGGCGCTGGGTCCGTTGACCATCGACATGTATCTGCCTGCGTTGCCGCGGATCGCCGACGAGCTGTCGGTGTCCTCCTCGGTATCGCAATTGACGCTCACCGGCACCCTGGCCGGCCTGGCCCTCGGGCAACTCATCGTCGGGCCCCTGTCGGACTCGCTGGGCCGGCGGCGCCCCTTGATCGCGGGCATCGTGCTGCACATGGTGGCCTCGGTGCTGTGTGTCCTGGCCCCCGACATCGCGGTTCTCGGATTGGCACGCGCACTGCAGGGCATGGGGGCGGCGGCCGCTTCGGTGGTCGCCATCGCCGTGGTCGGTGATCTGTTCAGCGGCACGGTGGCGGCCACGGTGATGTCGCGGTTGATGCTGGTGCTCGGGGTGGCCCCGGTGTTGGCCCCGTCGCTGGGGGCGGCGGTGCTGTTGCACGGATCCTGGCACTGGGTGTTCGTCGCTCTGGTCGTGGTGGCCGGCGGACTGTTGGTGATGGCCGCGCTGGCCCTGCCCGAGACGCTGCCGGTGTCGCACCGGCGTCCGCTGGCGGTGCGCGGCATCGTCGGCACCTACATCGAGCTGTTGCGTGACTCGCGTTTCGTGATCCTGGTGCTGGTGGCCGCGTTGGGCATGTCCGGATTGTTCGCCTACATCTCGGCGGCGCCGTTCGTCCTGCAGGGCCGCTACGGTCTGGACCAGCAGGCGTTCGCGCTGGTGTTCGCCGCGGGCGCGATCGCGCTGATCGGCTCCACCCAGTTCAACGTTGTGCTGCTGCGCCGGTGCTCGCCGCAGGCCATCACGGTGGCGGCGCTGAGCTGGTCGGCGCTGGCCGGCGTCGTGTTCGTGGCGGTGACCGTCGCGCATGTGGGCGGGCTGTCCGCATTCGTCGTGCCGGTGCTGGCGATCCTGGCCGGGATGGGCCTGGTGCTTCCCAACGCCCCGGCGGTCGCATTGTCGCGTCATCCCGATGCGGCCGGAACGGCGGCCGCGCTACTGGGAGCCGCCCAGTTCGGGCTCGGGGCGGCGGTGGCGCCCGCGATCGGGGCGCTGGGCAACGGGGCGCTGGCGTTGTCGTGGGTGATGACGGTGGGCATGGCCGTTGCCTTGGTGGCGCTGCTGTTGGTCGGCCGGCGTAACGACGACGACGATTCGAGCGAATACCCAGGCGACGCGCTCGACATCGTTTCCGAGGCGGTTGTCGAGCCAGCCTGACCTGGTCCCGGGTAGCGTCGGCTGGGCCCGCCAACAACCCAACTAGGTCGGACCCGAGGCCCAACACCCCACATCGACATGTCTCCAGCGCCGAACGCCCGTACCCCCAGCCCGTGGAACGCGCTGTGGGCCATGATGGTCGGCTTCTTCATGATCTTGGTCGACGCGACGATCGTCGCGGTCGCCAACCCGACGATCATGGACCAGCTCGGTGCCGACTACGACGGTGTGATCTGGGTGACCAGCGCATACCTGCTCGCCTACGCGGTGCCGCTGCTCGTCGCGGGCCGGCTCGGCGATGTCTACGGACCCAAGAATCTGTATCTGGCCGGCCTGACCGTGTTCACCGGGGCTTCGCTGTGGTGCGGTCTGGCCGGAAGCATCGAGATGCTCATCGCGGCCCGCGTGGTGCAGGGCATCGGTGCAGCATTGCTGACGCCGCAAACCTTGTCGACGATCACCCGCATCTTCCCGCCGGAGCGGCGCGGGGTGGCGATGAGCGTGTGGGGTGCGACCGCAGGCGTGGCGACCTTGGTCGGCCCGTTGGCCGGTGGCGTACTGGTCGGGGGACTGGGGTGGCAGTGGATCTTCTTCGTCAATGTGCCGATCGGAATCCTGGGCCTGGCGCTGGCGGTGTGGCTCGTCCCGGTGTTGCCGACTCAGCCGCACCGGTTCGACGTGCTGGGCGTGGTGTTGTCCGGTATCGGCATGTTCTTGATCGTGTTCGCGCTGCAGGAGGGGCAGTCGCGGCATTGGGCGCCGTGGGTGTGGGCCACCGGTGCGGTCGGCATCGCGGTGATGGTGGGTTTCGTGTGCTGGCAGGCGGTGAACACCGCCGAGCCGTTGATCCCGCTGCGGATCTTCAAAGACCGCGACTTCAGTTTGGCCAACCTGGGTGTCGCGACGATCGGGTTCGCCGTGACGGCGATGATCCTGCCGCTGATGTTCTATGCCCAGACCGTCTGCGGGCTGTCGCCGATCCGGGCGGCGCTGTTGACGGCGCCGACCGCGATCGCCAGCGGCGTGCTGGCTCCGGTGGTGGGCCGCATCGTGGACCGGACCCATCCCACGCCCGTGATCGGCTTCGGCTTCTCGGCCATGGCGATCGGGTTGACCTGGCTGGCCGTCGAGATGACGCCGACGACGGCGATCTGGCGCCTGCTGCTGCCGCAGTTGGTGATGGGCATCGGCATGGCGTTCATCTGGTCCCCGCTGGCGGCGACCGCGACGCGTAACCTCCCGCCGGATCTGGCCGGGGCCGGTTCTGGCGTGTACAACGCCACCCGCCAGGTCGGGTCGGTGCTCGGCAGTGCAGGGATCGCGGCGTACATGACATCGCGGATCGGTGCCGAGATGCCGGGGGCGGCAAGCGCCGCGCCCCGCGGTGAGGGGGCGGTCGCCGAACTGCCCGAGTTCCTGCATGCGCCGTTCGCTGCGGCGATGTCGCAGGCGATGCTGTTGCCCGCGTTCGTCGCGCTGTTCGGTGTGGTGGCCGCGCTGTTCCTGCTCGGTTTCGATGCCGAGCCCACTTTCGCACCGAATCCCGAGCCCTATCTGGATCCCCGGGATGACGATGACGACGACTACGTCGAGTTCACGGTGCACCATGACGGGAACGGCGACGCAGTGGACGACGAGGCGGCCACCGATGTGTTCCGCGCTCCGCCGTGGGAAAACCTCTATGCCGAGTTCATGGCCGATCACGACCAAACAGCACCGCGCGATTGAGGTAGCCGTCCGGATCGAACGCGGCCTTGACCGTGCGCATGGCCGCGATGTCGGCCTCGGTGCGTGACATCGCCAGGTAGTCGCGTTTGCGTGATCCGACACCGTGTTCGGAGCTGACATTGCCGCCGTGCTCGGCGATCAGCGTCATCATCGCGGTGTAGAGCGCGGCTTCGGCTCCGGCCGAGCAACGCAGCACGTTCAGGTGCAGGTTTCCTTCGCCGATGTGGCCGAACAGCACCGGGATCGCTTCCGGCGCATGGCCGGCGATCAACTCGGCGGCTGCGTCGGCGAAACCCTGAATCGCCGACAGCGGCAGCGAGACATCGAATTTCAGTGGCGGGCCGAACAATCCGAGTACCTCGGCCACCGATTCTCGCACCTGCCACAACCGCTGCTGGGCGGTTGCGTCGACCCCGACGGCGGGTTCGCCGCACAGCTCGACGCCCTCAAGTGCGTCGGCCAGGCGTTCGGTCTGGTCGCTGTCGGCGGCCAGTTCGATCAGCAGCTGCCAGGCGCCCTCGACCGGTGCGGCCACACCGAGGTGCTCGGCGGTCAGTGCGCTGGCCCGGGCGTCGATCAACTCCAGGGCGGCGATGCCGTCGAGATCACGGAAGGTCCGGCCCGCCCTGACCAGTGCGTCGAGATCGGCGAACCCGCAGATGGCCGTGACCCGGTGGGTCGGGATGGGGTGCAGCCGCAGATCCAGGGCGGTGATCACCCCGAGTGTGCCCTCCGCGCCGACGAACAGGGCGGCCAAGTCGTAGCCGGTGTTGTCGCTGCGTACCCGGCTGTGCCGGTGCACGACCGATCCGTCGGGAAGCGCGATGTCCAGGCCCAGCACCTGCTCGCCCATGTTTCCGTAGCGCACGGTGCGCAGCCCGCCGGCGTTGGTGGAGGCCATGCCGCCCACCGTGGCCGATTCCCGCGCCGCCAGGTCCACTCCGAACACGAGGCCGGCCGCCGTCGCGGCCCGCTGCACCGCGGCCAGGGGAGTTCCGGCGCCGGCGCTGATCCGGCGCTCGACGGTGTCGACGGCGCCGATCTCGGTGAGCCGCTCGGTGGACAGCAGGATGTCGTCGTTCTCGGGCACCGTGCCGGCCACCAGCGAAGTGCGGCCGCCCTGCACCGTCACGCATGCTCCCGCGTCGCGACAGGCCCGCAGCACCGCCGCCACCTCGTCGGCGGTGCCGGGGCGGACCAGCGCCGTGGCGTGTCCGCGGTATCGCCCGGTGTGGTCGACGCAGCGGCCGTCCAACACGTCGGGATCGGTGGTGACATACCCGGCACCGACGATCCCGGCAAGCGTTTCGGTAAGCGTTTCAGTCACCGGTTGGGTGTATCACAGGATCGGTCAGGGCCAGGAACGCGCCGAGCGCGATCAGGCTGTTGGGCTGGGCCGGCAGATAGTCGGTGAGCTGCGGTGAGCGCACGATGAAGGCGACGTATTTGGCCCGGCTGATCGCCACGTTGAGCCGGTTGCGGTTCAGTAGGAATCCGATCCCACGGGGCACATCGGCGGCCGAGGATGCCGTCATCGACACGAACACGACGGGTGCTTGTCTGCCCTGGAACTTGTCCACGGTGCCGGCCTGCACCTCGGTCAGGCCCGCCGCGTCGAGGGCTCGACGCACCGTGGTCACCTGGGCGTTGTAGGGGGTCACCACCAGGAAGTGCTCCTGCCCCAGGGGTGTGCTGCCGTGTTCGTCGGACCAGGTGGTGTCGAGCAGGCCGGTGATGGCCGCGACGATGGCGGCGGCCTCTTCGGGGCTGTCGGTCGAATTGCCGAGGTGGGCGACCTCGAGTACCCGCACTCCGGGCTCGATACCGTCGAGTTGGCGTGCCGCGCTGACCTTTTCGTGTGACTGCAGCCGGCCGTCATAGGACAGTCGGGACACCGGGCCGCACACGGCCGGATGCATCCGGAACGAGCAGTCCAGAAAGTAACCGCGGTCGGCCGGCAGCGTGTGCGCACCCTCGACCAGCCAGCCCAATGCGGAGTCGTCGACCGGTGCCGGATGGGTGCCCTGGCAGACCTGGGGCAACTGCTGAGGGTCGCCCAGCAGCAGCAGATTACGCGCGGCCGGGGCCACCGCGATCGTGTTGGCCAGGTTGAACTGGCCGGCCTCTTCGATCACCAACAGATCGAGGCACTGTCGCGGTACCCGCGCCTCGTTCGCGAAATCCCATGCGGTGCCACCGATCACACAGCCGGGATGATCGGCGATGAAAGCGGCATAGGCGTTCTCGTTGATCGCGGTCCACCGCGGGTCAGTGCCTTTGCGCTTCTTGGCCACGCTGGCGGCCTCCACGCCAGAGTCGAGCACCTGCTCCAAAAGATGTTCGATCACCGCGTGGGATTGCGCGACAATGCCGATGCGCCAACGATGTTCATTGGCCAGCCGGGCGATGATCTGCGCTGAGGTGTAGGTCTTACCGGTGCCGGGCGGACCGTGCACCGCGATATACGAGCAATCCAGATCCAGCAGTGCCGCGGTGATATCGGCGGCGGTGTCACCGTTGCGGGGCAGTGGCAGGCCGCTGATGGTGCGCGGCGGGCGGCGCAACAGCACATCGGTCACCGCGTCGGCGGGTAGCGCCGGCAGGCCGGCGCACACGGTGGCCGCCGTGCTGTCGATGGACACCTGCAGCGGCCGGGTGTTGATCGGTGGCCCGGGGGTCAGCGCGAACGGCACCTGAATGAAGGTGCCAGCGTCTTTGGGTTGGCGTTCGGTGATCAGCACCTCGGTGGGTGCCTCCGGGTTGTCGCAGCCGATGACGGTGGCGCTACCGAAGCCGCGACGGTCCGGATCGTCGGACAGGCCCGCGGGCGCCGGCGGGGTGTAGAGCGCATACACCTCGTTACCCAGTTCTCCGGCGTCGATGGCGCCGGTCAGCCGGACCTGCCGCTGTGGTTTGCGGGCCCGCGGCGGGGTGTGCCAGTCATTGACGACCTCTGCCTGTTCGGCGACGAAAACTCCTGTGCTGTCCGCCCATTCGTCGACGGGATTGTTGAGCCGGTCGAAATGGCCCCACCAGAACGGTTTGTCCTCGCGTTTGTGGAATCCGCGGGCGGCGGCGATGAGCGCCACCGCCTGCTGCTCATCTGTTCGAGGGTCCACACCGTCACCGGCGAAGCGCAGCAGCTTGCGGTCGACCGCGTCGGCCTCCTCGATCGGTCCGCCGTCGCGCACCGGTTGCGGCCCGCGCGGTGGCACCTCGGCCTCGAACGCGCGGTTGATCAGCCAGTCCCGCAACCGATGAGTGGACCGGCAGTCGTAGCGGTTGTAGTCCTCGATCTCCTTGAGCACCGTGGCGGCCGCTTCGTGGTGACCGGCATCGCGTAGCGCGCAGAAACGGGCATATTCGGTGATCGAATCGGTGGCCTTGGTGACCTCGCCGTCGCGCAGTTCGTTGCCCATGTACAGCGGTTCCAGCGATTTGATGCTGTAGTTCTCGGTGCCCACGCGAATGCTCTTGCGTACCAACGGAAGCAGGTCGACAAGGATGCCGTTGCGCAGCAGGTCGTCCACATCGTTCTCGCCCACTCCGTAGCGGCCGGCCAGCCGCAGCAGGGTGCTGCGCTCATAGGGCGCGTAGTGGTAGATGTGCATCTTCGGAAAACGCTTGCGCCGCTTGCGGACCAGTTCCAGGAAATCGATGAGTACCTGGCGTTCGCCGGCCCGGTCGTGTGCCCACAACGGCTGGAAGTGGCCTTCGGCGCCCAGCACTCCCCACAGGTATTCCAGGCCCCAGTCCTGGCCGTTGGCCGTCCACAACGGGTCGCCTTCGTAGTCGAAGAAAAGATCGCCCTTGTCCGGGTCCGGCAGCAGCATCAGCGGCTGCGGATCGACGACCTCATAGGGCGGCTTGCCATCCGGCTGCGGCGTCACCTGCAGGCGGGCTTGGCCCCGCAGCGCGGTCAGGGTGCGCTGGGCCAACCCGGGCACCGGATCGGTGCGACCGGCCAGTTGCTGCCTGGTGGTGACGCCGGCCTCGATGAGCCGGGCGCGCTGGCTGGCCCGCATGCCGGCCACCAGGAACAGGTCGTCGGTGGCCCGGATCTGCTGCTCGCATTCGCTGCAGCCGAAACAGGCCCGCACCGTGTCGTCGGTCCAGCACACCGCGGTCTCGCCGGAGAGGTGACCGTCGAGCAGTTCCTGCAGTGCGGCGCGCCGCGGCCGGTATACCGCCAGCAGTTCGTCGATGCGGTAGCTGGACATCGCCCCGTCTCCCAGGACCAGGTCGACCTCGTCGGCGACCGGGACGCCGGCACGCGAAAGCACGTCGGCGTAGGCAGCCAGCTGCAGCAGCGCCTCCACCTTCACCGAACGGGACAGTTTGGTGTCCCGCAACCGGTAGCGCTCACCGTCCCAGATCAGGAAATCGGCGAACCCGGCGAAGCGCCCGTCGAACATCGCGGCCTGGTAGATCACCGGGTCGCGGCGTCGCACCGCGTCCAGGGTGGCCTCGGCCGCTGTCGTCAGACCGGCCATGGTGTAGGCGGGCCGTCCGATCACCGTCACCTCGGATTCGACCCGCAGGTCCTCGAGGTGGCGCTGTTCGTGTTCACCGCCGAGTTGTGCCGTGCGGGCCAGCAATTCGTCGTCGGACGACACCGCCGGGCCACGACCGAGCTGCGCGTCGAAGGAGCGCAGCAGGGCGTACTCACAGCGTGCGGCCGCGGCCAGATCCGAGGCGCTGTAGATGACCGTCGGACCCGACGCGCCGTCGTCGGTGACGAACACGCTGCCACTGTAGGTGAGGGCACCGACGCGTCGCGCCCGACAAATCAGCCCACGTTGCCCATCAACTCCACACCGCCGCCGTTCCAGCGGAACTTCACCGTGCTGGCCAGCCCGTGGAATCCGCCCGAGTACTGCAGTGCCACGGTGTCACCGGTGGTCGCTGTCTTGTCGATGCCGTTGAAACCGTAGGTGTCGGGCACTCCGGTGGGAATGAACTTGCCGAGGTGGAACAGCACGGCCCTGGTGTTGGGGTTCTCGGAGTTGGTGTTGGCCCGCACGATCACGGCCGACAGTTGCGCGCACTCGTTGTAGTTTCCCGCCAGCGGCTCCGGGCTCCAGGCCTGATTGCTGCGCGGGTCGCGAGGCAGCTCCGAGACGGCCTTCGCGATCTCGGGGGCGGCCAGGTTCACCGCGCACGGGTCGGCCGGTGGTGGCGCCGAGGTGGGCGCCGCCTTCGCGGCTGGTTTGGACACCGAGGTCGGCGCCGGGCCAGGCCGGGCGCCGGGCGTTTTGGAGACAGTGGAATCGCCCGATCCGCACCCCGCGAGCGTGAGCACGGTCGCCAGGACGGCCCCGGGGGCCATGGTGAACATCGCGACCCGTTTCACAGTTGGGCAACCTACCGCGCTCCCGCGGCGGGTTTGTGCAGGCGCGCGGCCGGGATCGCCGCCGATTGGCACTAGACTTCTGAACCGATGACCTCGCCAGACCCGGATTCGGGGGAGACCGCCCCAACGTTTGCCGACCTGCAGATTCACCCTGCAGTGCTGAAGGCAGTCAATGATGTCGGCTACGAGTCGCCCTCGGCGATCCAGGCCGCGACCATTCCGGCGATGCTGGCAGGCTCCGACGTGGTCGGGCTGGCCCAGACCGGTACCGGCAAGACCGCGGCTTTCGCCATCCCGATCCTTTCGAAGATCGACACCACCAGCCGCAACACCCAGGCGCTGGTGCTGGCGCCGACCCGTGAGCTGGCATTGCAGGTCGCCGAGGCTTTCGGCCGTTACGGCGCGCATCTGCCCGCGATCAACGTGCTGCCGATCTACGGCGGGGCGTCCTACACCGTGCAGTTGTCCGGCCTGCGCCGCGGCGCGCAGGTGGTGGTGGGCACCCCGGGTCGCGTGATCGATCACCTCGAGCGCGGCACGCTGGATCTGTCGAACCTGGACTACCTGGTGCTCGACGAGGCCGACGAGATGCTCACCATGGGGTTCGCCGAAGAGGTCGAGCGGATCCTCGCCGACACCCCGGAGTACAAGCAGGTGGCACTGTTCTCGGCCACCATGCCGCCGGCCATCCGCAAGATCACCTCCAAATATCTGCACGACCCGGTGGAGGTCACGGTCAAGGCCAAGACCGCCACCGCCGAGAACATCACGCAGCGGTTCATCCAGGTGGCCGGCGCCCGCAAGTTGGATGCGCTGACGCGGGTGCTCGAGGTCGAGGAGGGCGACGCGATGATCGTGTTCGTCCGCACCAAGCAGGCCACCGAGGAGGTCGCCGAGCGGCTCAAGGCCCGCGGTTTCGCCGCCGCCGCCATCAACGGTGACATCAATCAGGCCCAGCGTGAGCGCACGATCACCGCGCTCAAGGACGGCACCATCGACATCCTGATCGCCACCGATGTGGCTGCCCGCGGTTTGGACGTCGAGCGCATCTCGCACGTCGTCAACTACGACATCCCGCACGACACCGAGTCGTACGTGCATCGCATCGGCCGTACGGGCCGCGCCGGCCGTTCCGGGCATGCCCTGTTGTTCGTCACCCCGCGTGAACGCCACCTGCTCAAGGCGATCGAGAAGCACACCCGGTCCAAGGTCATCGAGGCCGAGCTGCCGAGCGTCGACGATGTCAATGCGCAGCGGGTGGCCAAGTTCCGTGACTCGATCACCGATTCGCTCAACGCCGACGGTCTGGAGTTGTTCCGTAGGCTGATCGAGGACTACGAGCGCGAAAACGACGTCCCGATGGCCGATATCGCCGCTGCGCTGGCCCTGCAGTCGCGCAACGGTGAAGAATTCCTGATGACCGAGCCGCCGCCGGAGAAGCGTCGCGAGCGTGACGATCGGGGAGAGCGGCCGCCGCGCAAGGAGCGTCCGCCGCGCGAGGGCCTGGCGACGTACCGGATCTCGGTGGGCAAGCGGCACAAGGTGGGTCCCGGGCACATCGTCGGCGCCATCGCCAACGAGGGCGGTCTGCACCGCAACGAGTTCGGCCACATCACCATTCGTGGGGACTACTCGTTGGTGGAGCTTCCGGAGAAGCTTTCCGGCAAGACACTCAAGGCGTTGGAGAACACCCGGATCTCGGGCATGCTGATCAATCTGACGCCGGAGCGCGGCGAGCGTGGTCCGCGCCGCGAGTACAAGGGTCGTTCCGAGAACAAGGGCCGTTCGGATTACCGCGATCGCTCGGGGAAGCCGCACCGGAAGACCAAGTGACGGTCTCCAGAAGCGTGACAGGCGCGTCGGATCAGGGAGGCCTTGAGTCGGTAGACGCGGTGCCGGCCGGTTCGACGCGCGTCGCCGCACTGACCGGGGTCCGGGCGGTGGCAGCCATTCTGGTGGTGCTGACGCATGCGGCGTACACGACGGGGAAATATCCGCAGGGCTACCTCGGGCTGGTGTACTCGCGTGCCGAGATCGGCGTGCCGATCTTCTTCGTACTCAGTGGTTTTCTGTTGTTCCGGCCGTGGGTAAAGGCCGCGGCGAGCCGCGAATCAGATCCAGCCGCGACGGAGGGCAGGGCGCCGTCGGTGCGTCGCTACGCCTGGCACCGGGTGCGACGGATCATGCCGGCCTACGTGGTGACGGTGCTGATCGCCTATCTGCTCTACCACTTTCGCACCGGGGGGCCGAATCCCGGTCACACCTGGATCGGCCTGTTCCGCAACCTGACGCTGACCCAGATCTACACCGACAACTATCTGTTTTCCTATCTGCACCAGGGGTTGACCCAGATGTGGAGCCTGGCGGTGGAGGCGGCGTTCTACGTGGTGCTGCCGCTGATGGCCTATCTGTTGCTGGTGGTGTTGTGCCGGCGGCGCTGGCGGCCGGGGTTGTTGTTCTGCGGCTTGGTGTTACTGGCCGCGGTGTCGCCGCTGTGGCTGTGGATCGTGCACGATTCGGCGAATCTGCCTGATGGAGCCAGGCTTTGGCTGCCGACCTACATGGCGTGGTTCGTGGCGGGCATGGCCCTGACGGTGTTGGGGCAGCTCAAGGTGCGTGGGTATGCCGTGGTGTGTGTGCCGTTGGCCGTGGCGTGTTACTTCATCGCGTCGACACCAATTGCGGGGGAGCCGACGACGTCGCCGGCCAAGTTGAGCGAGGCGTTGTTCAAGACGTTCTTCTACGCGGTGATCGCGGCGTTGCTGGTCGCCCCGCCCGCGCTCGGCGATCGTGGTTGGTACAACCGGTTTTTGGCCTCCCGGCCGATGGTCTTTCTCGGTGAGATCTCCTATGAGATCTTCCTGATCCACCTCATGATCATGGAGCTGGTGATGGTCGAGGTGATGCAGGATCCGGTCTACACCGGGTCGATGTTCAATCTGTTCGTGCTCACCATGGTGTTCACCATCCCGGCGGCCTGGCTGCTGCACCGGTTCACCCGCGTCCGCCCCTGATCATTTTGTTAGGGTATGCTTACCTAACGAAGACGTTCTCGTGGAGGTGTGTATGGGCGAGCCGAAGGCGTCGCGCGGGCTGGAAGGGGCCCTGGTCAAGCTCTGGCGGGGCGGTGATTATGAACTGACGTTGTCGGGCTGCACCGAGCTCACGCCGCACTACCTCAGGTTGCATTTCCGCGCCGAGCGGTTGCTCGCCGAACAGCGGGTACATCCGACGATGTGGGTGCGCGGCTGGTTTCCTGACGGAGGCAAGGCGCATCAACGCGGCTACACCCTGGTCAACCCCGATCCGCAGGCCGGAACCGTCGACATCGATTTCGCCATACACGACGGCATCGCCACCCGCTGGGCACGTAGCGCGCAGCCCGGTGACGTGCTGGACGTGACGGTCCTCGGCAGCAACTTCGCGCTGCCCGAGCCCGCGCCGGCCGGCTACGTGATCGTCGGTGACACCGCGTCTCTGCCGGCCATCAACTCGCTGCTGGACGCGATCGGGGATGCACCCGCCCGGGTCTTCCTGGAAGCCGGCCACGACGACGATCGCGACCTGCCGGTAACCGGTGACGCCGAGATCACCTGGGTGGACCGGGCCGACGAAGATCTGCTGGAGGCCGTCAGCGCATCGGCATTCGATGCTCCCGATCACTTCGGCTGGGTCGCGTGCAACAACCGCACCACCCGCGCCGTGGCGCGGGTCTTCCGCGAGGAATACGGCATCCCGCGCAAATCCATCAAGGCTCAGGCCTACTGGGTGGCCTGAGCGCGGCGTCCCGCACTCACAGCGCGGTCCGGATCGGCGCCGGGGTCGACGCGATTTCATCGAGCACGCGAACGTTATGGGCCACATCGCGGCTCTCCCGCGCGGCGATCTCTTTGATCGCCAGGTCGAAGGCACCGACCAGGCTGGGTGGGTCGAACACGGCCTGCGCCTGCCGGCTCACCTGGACGTCACGCGCCCAGATCGTCGGCGGCCGCGCGAATCCGGGTTCCAGCGCCAGCACCGTGGCGAACCGCCAGGCGCTGTCGCGCAGGGAGCGGACCGCCTCGTTGAGGACGAAGATCTGATGCTGCCGGAGCACGGCATAGATGTCGGCCAGTGCCGGTGAGAGTTCGTTGATGTCGTCGACCACTCCACCGATCTGGCTGGCCAGCACCGCGTTGATGGTGTCGAAATCCTTGTGCAGCGACGGAAGTCGGCCGGCGCCGGCCAGACCTTGCACCGCGATGCCGAGGTCCAGCACGATGTGGGCGGTGATACCGGCGAGCATGTGCTGCACCAGGATCGGCTCGGCTTTGCCCGCCGAATCGAAGGTGGCCCGCCAGGACCGGGTGGGTTTCGCGTACCTGTCGGGATGGAAATAGCCGTTGAGCGCATCGAAGTACCGGGACGCGAACGCCGCGTCGAGCCGGTCCATCCGCGGGCCGTCCTCGAACGCCCCCTCGTCGACCGCGGTGCCGACGGCGATGGTGATCCGCTTGTACAGGGCGGCGAAATAGCCGAGCCGGCTTGAGTTCTCCACCGCCCAGTCGGTGATCGTGTCGATGGCCGAGACCACCTCGGCGATGCTGGTGACCGCCGGTAACGGAGGCAGGGGCGTCGGATGGCTGGCCATACTCGAAAGTATGGGCCAGCTCAGCCCGTCCCGCCCGGCAATCGCCTACTCGACGGGTAGTTGTCCCGGGATGACGAGCGGGGCGACGAACTCGGCCAACATGGTGCGCTCGTCTTCTTCGTCGACACCGGGGAACACCAGCAGTGACACCATGACCCGAACCAGCCATCGAGCCCGGCGGCCCACCTCGTCGTCGGCTTGCGTCGACTCACCCGCGAGTGACCGGACGAACCCCTCGACCAGCGCCCGGATCACCTCGGAGTGTTCGGCCATCTCGCCGCCGATGGGGCGCTGCGCGGTGGCGAACCACGAGGCCAGGGCCGGACTGTCGCGGACCGCGTTCAGCGCGGTGATCACGCCTTCGATCAGCCGTTGCGCCGGATCGGCGACCGAGACCACCTGCTCGCTGACCTCCTCGTACAGTCGGCGCGCCTCACGGTGCACGTAGGCGGTGTAGAGCGCATCGCGATTCTCGAAGTAGCGGTACAGCGTGGCGCGCGAACAGCCTGCGGCGGTGGCGATCTCGTGCATACCCACGGTCGCCGCGTCCTGCTGGGTGAACAGGGTGTCGGCGGCGTCGAGAATGTGGTCGGCGGCCACTTCGGACCGCCTCGACGACAACCAGTCGCGGGGCATCAAATCCCCGCTCGGAACGGCACCGACAACGGCCGTCGTACGTAGCTGCCGCCGGCCCACACCACGGAGTCCAGGTCGACTTCGAAATTGGGGTAGCGCGAGAGCAATTCGGTCAGTGCCACCCGGGACTGCATGCGAGCGGCCGCGGCTCCGAGGCAGAAGTGCGCGCCGTGGCTGAAGGTCAGGATGTTGCGTGGAGAGCGTCGCACGTCGAGTTCGGCTGCGTTGTCGCCGAATTCACGCTCATCCCGGTTGCCCGAGCCGTACAGCAGCAGCGTCTTGCGTCCGGCCGGGATCGTGGTGTCACCTATGGTCACGTCGCGGGTGGTGGTGCGGGCCAGGCCCTGCACCGGGGAGGTCAGGCGCAGGAACTCGTCGATCGATTCCGGGATCAGGTCGGGGTCGTCGACCAGGAGCTTGCGCTGATCGGGCCGCTGCTGCAGGAGTTGCACTGCACCGCCGAGCATTCCGGTGGTGGTGTCGTTGCCGCCGGTGACCATGGTGAAGGTGAACGCCAGGATCGACAGCACGCCCGCGATGTCGCCGTCTGCCCCGACTCCGGCGGCCACCAGATGCGAGATGGTGTCGTCACCGGGCTCACGCCGACGCCGTTCGACGAGTTCGGAGAAGTAACCCATCATCGAGGCCACGGCTTCCCCAGCGGTGCCCATCGCCGCGGTGATGCCGCCGGCCGAGCTGTTCGCCGCGACGATGGCTTCGGTCCAGCCGTCGAACTGATCCCGGTCGGCCTCCGGCACGCCGAGGTAGTGCGCGACGACCATCGACGGCAACGGTTTGAACAGCTCGGTGACGATGTCCCCCCCGCCGTTCGAGCGCAACCCCTCGATGCGCTCGACGACGAACTCCCGCACCTTCGGCTCGACGGCTTCCACCTGGCGTGGGGTGAAGCCGCGGGAGACGAGCTTGCGGAACTCGGTGTGTACCGGAGGGTCTTGCATGACGAACGGCGGGTTGTCGGCCAGCCCGATCATTTCCAGTTCGCCATAGGTCACGGTCAGGCCTTGTGCCGAGGAAAACGTGCCGTGGTCACGGGCTGCCGCCCAGATGTCGGCGTGCCGGGAGAGCACGTAGTAGTCGTGCTCGGGCGATTCCTCGGGCACCACGTGATGCACCGGGTCGTGTTCGCGCAGCGCGGCGTACATCGGCCACGGGTTGGGCCAGGTGTCGGCGTCGGCGGGTACGAACCGAGCGGGGCTGTGAGACAAAGTCGCTGCCATGTCTTATTCGTACGACACATCCGAGGATCGTGTCAATAGCGGGTTTGCGATTAGGCTCGGGCGTGATGAGCACCCCTGACGCGCCGCAGCTACCGGCCCAGACGCCGACGTGTTACCGGCATCCGGACCGTCCCACCTACGTGCGCTGCACCCGTTGCCAGCGTCCCGTGTGCCCGGAGTGCATGCGGGCGGCGGCCGTGGGCCACCAGTGCGTCGATTGCGTCAACCAAGGCGCCAAATCCGTGCGCGCTCCTCGCACCCAGTTCGGCGGGACCGCGCGCGCGGGCGCCCCGATCCTGACGTACTCGCTCATCGCGGTGAACGTGGTCATGTTCGTGCTGCAAATGGCCTCGAAGAACCTGGAGCAGGAACTCACATTGTGGCCGCCGGGCATCGCCGCGCACGACGAGTACTACCGCCTGGTGACCTCGATGTTCCTGCACTACGGCTTGATGCACCTGGCGTTCAACATGTGGGCGCTGTACGTGGTGGGGCCGCCCCTGGAGCAGTGGCTGGGCCGGCTGCGATTCGGGACGCTGTACGCACTGAGCGGGCTCGGTGGCTCGGTGCTCGTGTATCTGCTGTCCCCATTGAACAGTGCGACCGCCGGGGCCTCGGGCGCGATCTTCGGGCTCTTCGGTGCGATCTTCGTGGTGGCGCGCAAGCTCAACCTCGACGTCCGCATGATCGCCGCGGTCGTCGTCATCAACCTGGTGTTCACTTTCGCCGGACCGGCGCTGGGGACCGGAGCGATCAGTTGGCAGGGCCACATCGGCGGACTTGTCACGGGTGCCGGAATCGCCGCCGCCTTCGTGTACGCCCCGCGCGAACGCCGCAACGCGATTCAGGCCGGGGTGTCAGTGGCTGTGCTGGTGGTCTTCATCGCGTTGATCTTGTGGCGCACAACCAGTCTGCTCAGTGCCTTCGGCATGTCGTGAACCTTGACTAGATCGCTGCACCGGGGTTGAGGATGTTCTGCGGGTCCAGCGCCAGCTTGATCCGGTGGTTGAGTTCCACTGCGTCCGGTCCGATCTGGCCGGCCAACCACGGTTGCTTCAGCCGGCCTACGCCGTGCTCGCCGGTGATGGTGCCGCCCAGTCCGACGGCGAGATCCATGATCTCGCCGAAGGCCAGTTGAGCCCGTGCGGCCATGTCGGCGTCGGCCGGGTCGAACACGATCAGCGGGTGGGTGTTGCCGTCCCCGGCATGGGCGATCACCGAGATCAGCAGGTCTCGATCCGCCGCGATCGCCGCGACCCCGCTGACCAGTTCGGCAAGTGCGGGAAGTGGCACCCCGACATCCTCCAGCAGCAGTGATCCTTTGGCCTCCACGGCGGGAATGGCGAACCGCCGGGCGGCCACGAAGGCTTCACCCTCGTCGGGGTCGGAGGTGGAAAACACCTCGGTCGCACCGCATTCGGTGAACACTTCGGCCATGAACCCGGCGTCGTCGGCACCGGCGGCACCCCGGTCGTCGGAGGCGGCCACCATCATCGCCGCGGCATTGCGGTCCAGCCCCATCTTGAGCTTGTCCTCAACGGCGTTGATCGCCACGGCGTCCATGAACTCGAGCATCGACGGCCGGATCTTGCCGGTGATCTTCACGACGGCGCCGGCGGCGGCTTCCACCGAGTCGAACGTGGCCACCACCGTGCACGGCGAATGCTGTGGGGGTAGCAGGCGCAACGTCGCCTCCGTGACCACGCCCAATGTGCCCTCGCTGCCGACAAACAGCTTCGTCAGACTCAGGCCCGCAACGTCTTTCAGACGCGGTCCGCCGAGGCGCACCGCCGTGCCGTCGGCCAGCACCACCTGCAGGCCCAGCACGTAGTCGGTCGTGACGCCGTACTTGACGCAGCACAGGCCGCCGGCGTTGGTCGCGACGTTGCCGCCGATGCTGCAGATCTCGAATGACGACGGGTCAGGTGGGTACCACAGCCCGTGTGCGGCAACGACCTTCTTCACCTCGGCGTTGAGCAGCCCGGGTTGTACGACCGCGGTGCGGGTCACCGGGTCGACGGTGATGTCGCGCATCTTCTCGGTCGACAACACGATGCCGCCGTTCAGTGCTGTCGCACCGCCGGACAACCCGGTCCCGGCGCCGCGCGGCACAACGGCCACCCGATGCCGGCTGGCCCAGCGCAGGACCGTCTGGACCTCCTCGGTGCGGGTCGGCCGGACCACCGCAAGCGGTGTACCCGCCGTGGGATCGGCGGCCCGGTCCTGGCGGTAGGAGCCCAGGATGTCGGGGTCGGTGACGACGACGCCTTCGGGGAGTTCGGCGATCAGCTCGGCAAGCACATGGCGATCCTACGAGCGGGTGTCAGCCGACAGCGAATACCCGGTAGTGCACCTCGCTGAGCGATACCTGGTTGATGGCCACGGTATGGACGGCGTTGAGCCACCGGTAGCGCTCGTCGCCGGTCTCGAAGAGCGGACTGGACCGCGCTGTCATCTCGTCGTGACGGATCAGTTCTCCTGCGGCGAACCTGTCAGCCGCTGCCCGGTCCATCTGCACCCGGCCGGTGTTGGTCAGCTGGATGACCGCGCCGTCGTCGGTGCGCAGGGTGGCGCGCACGTCCAGGCGTGCCACCCCGTCTGTGCCGAGCAGTACCCAGTCCCCTCCGCCGGGCAGGACGTCGGCCGCGATGCGTGGCCCGATGCACCGTCCTTGCTTGACGACATAGTTCATGCGCGTGCCGAGGGGAGTGGCAAAAGCGTGTACCGACTCGAAGGTGATGCGGATATCGAGCAGGTGGTCGAAGACCGGGGTGGCATCGATGTCGACGAGAGATGTTGTCAGTGTTGTCATTTCGGCTTACTCCTAAAGTGGGCGAATCGCTGCGGTTACCAGGTCGTCGGCCTCGGCGCCGGGGCCGGTAGGTGCGGGTTGCCCAGGGTCATGACGTCACGGTAGGCCGATTGACTTGGAAAAAACAAGTAGTTAGTTGGAAATTCCAATTACAGCTATCGTGGGCAGCATGGCGTCACGGTCGTACGGCCAGCACTGCGCACTGGCGAAAAGCCTCGATCTGGTCGGGGATCGATGGACCCTGCTGGTGGTCAGGGATCTACTCGACGGTCCCAAGCGTTACGGGGATCTGTTGAACTCGTTAGCCCCCATCGCCACCGACATGCTGGCCGGGCGGCTGCGTGACCTGGAGGCAAACGGGCTGGTCCACAGGCGCACACTGCCCAAACCCGCGGCGACGGCGGTGTACGAGCTCACCGACGACGGCCGTGCCCTCGAGGATGTGATCAACGCCTACACCCGGTGGGGCAGGCACCTGATCGAGACCCGCGCGCCCGGCGACGCGGTGCGCCCCGAGTGGCTGATCCGCGCGGTGCGTGCCTTCGTCCAGGTCGACCGGGACGGACCACCGGTCACCGTGTGCCTGGTGACCCCCGAGGGGCGAGCGACTGTCGAGATCGGGCCGGACCGCGTCGACGCGTGCGAGGACGGGACACCGGCCGATGTGACGCTCACCGGTGAGGCCGAAGTGTTGGGCGCTGCGATGGATCCGGCGCAGGTGCCGGCTCTGGTCGCCGACGGCAGGCTGGTGATCGACGGCGATCCCGCCGCGGTCGGCCGGTTGGCGAAAGTCTTTGCCCCACCGAGGGCCAGGGGTTAGTCGAGCTCAGCCCACGGTCCGCTGGTCTCCTCTTTCGGGATCCACAACAGCGGCTGGCTGGCCCGGCAGTATTCCTGCGCCTGCTCGTCCCAGGGGAATCTGCCGTCCCGGTCGGGCCAGAACATCTGTACGACCGGAAACCGTGCTTGGTGGAAGTCGATCCCGGCGCCGAAGAAGTCCCGGTACCAACTGGGGTGTACTTCCCGGACGCCCACTGAATAGTGGTCGAGGATGTCGTCACGCACCTGGCCGGATTCCAGCGGGCGGTCGTCGCGGGCTTCCTGTCCAGCGACGTTGACGATCGTCATCATCGTTTCGATCCGTAGGCCGAACAGGCAGACCTCCGGACTGCGCAGGGTATGCCACAGACCGATCGAGTACGCCCAGTCGGCAGGGGTCTCGCCCCCGCCGCCGACACCCATCACGTGCCAGCCGTGATCGGCCACGTTCGCGGAGATACGGCTGTCGCGTTCCTCGGGGACGTCGCTCACCCGGAAAGGCTACGTCGGACCATGTTCCGCTCGTGGCGGCCGGTCCAGCGCACGCAGCGCGGTCAGGAACACCGCGACCAGACCGAGCGCCAGCATCGGCAGGGACAGCGCCAGGAACGTCGCGTGTAGACCCGCGGCGTCGGCCAGCGGACCGGCCACGATCAGCCCGAGCGGACCAGCGGCGTAGGCCAGTGAACCCATCACGCCGACCACCCGACCGCGCAGGTGCGACGGCGCAGTGGTCTGCATGACGTAGTTGTAGATCGGCGCGATCGGGCCGTAGACGAATCCGACGATCGCGCACAGCACCAGGATCAACGGGAGTGGCGGCAGGAACGCGATCACCGTCATCGCCACCCCGAGGGTGATCACCGCGGTCAGCATGGTGGCCCGTCGGCTCATGTACTTCGACATAACCGCGTAGCCGAGCGCGCCCAACAGCCCACCGATGCTCAGCGCCATCAGCACCCAGCCCAGCTCGGTCGGCTCGTTGCGGTCGGTGAAGTATTTCGGGAACAGGACCGACTCCATCGGCATGTAGAGGCCGGTGGCCACCAGGTCGACGATCGCCAGGGTGCGCAATACCGGTGTGTGCCAGACGAATCGCAGACCTTCGACGATTCCCGCCAGAACCCCCTCGGTCAGCTGCGAGCGGTCCGGGACTCCCGCGCCCTCCAGCCGTAGCACCGATATGGCCAGGATCGAGCAACAGAACGCCCCAGCGGTCACCCACATGGTGTTGATCCCGCCGAGGGTGGCGATCAACAGGCCACCGATCCCGGGCCCGACGATGTAGGCCAGGTTGAACACCGCCTCGTACACACTGTTCGCGTGGTCGAGCGTCCAGCCGGCCCGGGTCGCGGCCTCGGGCAGCATGGTCTCCCGCGCGGTCATCCCGGCGGGGTCGAAGAACGCACCGAGCGCTGCCAAGACCGCCAGCACCGCGACGTTGACCGCGTCCACCCCGAATACCAGGGCCAGCACGGGGACCGCGGCGACCGACAGGGCAGAGAGCAGGTCGGAGATCATCGAGACGCGACGGCGACCCAGATAGTCGACTGCGGCCCCGGCGATCAAGGTGGCGACCAGCAGCGGCAGCGTCCCGGCCATCGCGACGATCGACGCGTCGAGCGCAGATCCATTGCGCTGCAACACCAGCCACGGGAACGCGACGATGGTGATCCCATTGCCTGCGCCTGCCATCAACGCGGCGAACAGGATCAGCAGCAGTGGGCCGCGCTTGGTGTCGGTCATGGGTATCGCGGCCGAATCTAACAGCGCGCCCGCGCCCGCCGCGATGGAATTTCCGGCACAGTGAAGTGGTGCTATTGCCTCACCCCAGGACGGGCACCCCGTTCCCGTCGCCGGTGCCACCCGGCTCGGGTTGGCCCGGCGATCCCGCGGATGCCTCGACCCCGGTGGCCAAGACCGCCGCGCAGGTGCGGCGCCTGGCATCTCGGGCTGCGTCCGTGGACGAACTCGACGCGCTGATCTCGGTGTGCCGGGCCTGCCCTCGGCTGGTCAAATGGCGTGAGGAGGTGGCCGTTGCCAAGAGGAAATCCTTTGCCGACCAACCATATTGGGGCCGTCCGGCCACGGGGCTCGGTGACGACGAACCGGGCATCTTCATCGTCGGGCTTGCTCCTGCCGCCCACGGCGCCAATCGCACCGGCCGCGTGTTCACCGGCGACCGGTCCGGCGATTTCCTGTTCGCAGCATTGCACCGGGCCGGGCTGGCCAATCAGGCAATGTGCGTCGACGCCGCCGACGGCATGCAGCTGATCGACACCCGCATGGCCGCAGCGGTCCGCTGTGCGCCGCCGGCCAACGCGCCCACCCCGGTGGAGCGGGCGACCTGTGCGCCGTGGCTGCAGGCCGAGTGGCGACTGACCGGGCCTTCGGTTCGGGTCGTCATCGCGTTGGGCGGTTTCGCGTGGCGGGCGGCACTGGAGTTGATCGGCTCAGACATCAAACCGGCGCCGAAGTTCGGCCACGGCGCGACGGCAACCCTGACCTCGGATTTCGGCGCGGTCACAGTGCTCGGCTGCTTCCACCCCAGCCAGCAGAACACGTTCACGGGCCGGCTCACACCAGCCATGCTCGACGACATCTTCGTCACCGCGAAACGGATGGTGGCGCAGGCGAACGGGAACGAACCGGACCGTTCGTGACGTTGACGGTGTCATGCGGCTTTCTGTCCTCGACCTCGTCCCGGTGCGTACCGACCAGTCCACTGCCGATGCCCTGACGGCAACGACCCACCTGGCGCAGACCGCTGACCGGCTCGGATACACCCGCTACTGGCTGGCCGAGCATCACAACATGCCCGCCGTCGCAGCCACCAGTCCGCCGGTGCTGATCGCGCACCTGGCCGCACACACGACGCAGCTGCGGCTGGGCTCCGGCGGGGTGATGCTGCCCAACCACGCCCCGCTGGCAGTGGCCGAGCAGTTCGCGTTGCTGGAGGCCGCGCATCCCGGTCGCATCGACCTCGGCATCGGCCGCGCCCCGGGCTCCGACCCGGTGACCTCGCTGGCGCTGCGCGGCGCCGCGGGCCGCGACGATCGGGATATCGAGGCGTTCCCGCAGTACCTCGACGACGTGGTGGCGCTGATGGGCGCGCGCGGGGTCCGGGTGCCGTTGCCGCGGGATCTGATGCGCGAGAACTACGTGCTCAAGGCGACGCCGGCCGCGGTCACCGAGCCCCGGATGTGGCTGCTCGGCTCATCGATGTACTCGGCGCATCTGGCCGCGGCCAAGGGTCTGCCGTACGTGTTCGCCCACCATTTCTCGGGGCAGGGCACTGCGGAGGCGCTGGCCGTCTACCGCGAAGAGTTCCAGCCCAGCGACCTGGCGTCCGAACCGGTGACCTTTCTGACCGTCAACGCGTCGGTGGCCGAGACCAGGGAAGAAGCGGAGGCACTTCTCCTGCCGCAGCTGCAGATGATGGGCCGGCTACGTACCGGCCAGCCGCTCGGCGCGCTCGATCTGGTTGAAGATGCCGAGGCGACGACGCTCAGCCCGCAAGCTCAGGCGGTCGTGGCTTCCGGGCTGCGGCGTGCCGTGGTCGGTTCGCCCACCGAGGCGGCCGAGCAGGTTCGGGCCCTGGCCGCAGAATTCGACGTCGACGAGGTCATGGTCAATCCGGTGGGTTCGGCCCGTCGCGGTGCCGATCCGGCCACCGCGACGGCGCGCGACACCACTCTCGAGCTGCTGGCCAAAGAACTGTTCTAGGGGGCGAGCATCACGATCGGGATCGGGCGGGTGGTCTTGGCCTGGTACGCCTCGTAGCGGTGAGAGTTGTTGTCGTTGACGATCTTCCACAACCGCTGATAGTCGGGATCGTCTGGCAGCACCGGCTTGGCGGTGACAGCGAGGCGTTTTGTCCCGACGTTGATCTCGACACGTGGATGGGCCTTCAGATTGTGGTACCAGCCTGGCGAGCGGGGCGCTCCGCCCATCGACGCGACCACCAGGTAGTCCTTGCCGTCTCTGGCATAGCTCAGCGTATTGATCCTCGGCTGGCCGGTCTTGGCGCCTGTGGTGCGCAGGAGCAGGCTCGGCGGCATGCCGGGGATGCGGTGCCCGATCAGGCCGTTGGACTTCTGATAGATCAAGTCGTGGACATGCAGCAACCGCAAGCCCACCTGCTCGAAGGGGGAGAGATCGCTCATGCGCTCAATCCTGCGCGGATTCATCGAGCTGCGCCAATGCCGCACGTAAAAGGCGCCCAGATTCCTCGTAGTCTGGGTCGCGGCGCAGGAACATGCCTTTGGCGAACGACAACTTGTCGCCGTCCTGGCGTGGCACCACGTGCAGGTGGATGTGGAACACGCTCTGGAACGCGGCCTTGCCATCGTTGATCACGATGTTGTTGCCGTCGGCGTGCAGCCCGGACAGCCGGGCTGCACGCGCGATGCGCTGGCCGATGCGGGCCATCGCTGCCACGGTTTCGGCCGGGGTGTCGGTCAGGTCAACGGTGTGCTGCTTCGGGATCACCAGGGTGTGGCCCCGGGTGAACGGCCGGATGTCGAGAATGCCCAGGTACTCGTCGTCCTCGTAGATGCGGATGGCGGGGGCCTCCCCGGCGACGATGGCGCAGAACACGCAAGACATGCCGCCACGTTAGCCGCCGGCGGTGGCCGCCCATTCGGCGACGCGGCGTTCGCGCTCGGCCGGCGTGAAGTCCTCGACGCGGGTCATCACGGTCCAGCGCTGGCCGAACGGGTCGAGGATGGAGGCAAACCGGTCGCCTGTGACGAAGGTCTGCGCAGGCTCGCGGATCGTGGCACCCGCCTCCTCGGCCCGGGCCACCACATCGTCGACGTCGGGGCAGTAGAACCCGATCGAGTGAGTCGCGGCGGCTCCAGGCGCCGGGGCGGCGATCTGATAGGCCTCCTGCGCATCGCCGAGTTGCAGCCGGCCGGTGCCGAAGTCCAGCTCGGCATGTGCGACGGTGCCGTCGGGTCCATCCATCCGTTCGATGACGTCGGCGCCGAACACCTTCTGGTAGAAGGTGATTGCCTTCGCGGCACCGTCGACGCAGATGAACGGGGTCAGGCTGGTGTAGCCCTCCGGAAGCGGTGTGACACTCATGCCGACCAGTTTCGTAGGCTTGGGACGTGGCCGCTTGGAAAAACGCGCCAGAGCGGGGCGTGGTGGGCCGTGCCGGCAACGCTTCTGCTTTCGAGCTTCACCGGTGGGCGCCGTCGGAGGATGCGGCCAGGTTCGTCGAACACTTCTGGTCGGTTACATGGGACCGGCACGAGGCAGGTCCTCTTGAGAGCACCGTCATTACTTTCCCGGCCATGCACCTCACCCGTGAGTGGGGCGATGATGTTGTGCGCCATGGCCATCGGTTACCCAGCACGTTGATCCACGGGGTGGTGCCCAAGGTCTTCCGCATCACCATCAGCGGGTGCGGGTCGGTCGTGGGGGCGCGATTTCGGCCCGGCGGCTTCACCGCACTATTCGGCGGGGACGCCGCTGCGATGACCGGGCGAGTGGTGCCGGCGGGCGACAAACTACCTGGCGCACCATTTGTTCTCGGTGAGGATGCAACGGCGGTCCGGCTCGGGCTCGATTCGGCCATCGGTGCGATGGCCGGCGAGGTGGACCCGACGTATCGGAAGCTGACGCCGTTGGTCGATCGGATGCGTGACGACGCGTCATTGCACCGGGTCGAGCAGGTGATGGAGCTTTCGCCGTGGAGCACGCGCACCACCCAGCGGGTGTTCCGGCGCTATGTCGGGGTAACGGTCAAATGGGTGCTGTGCAGGTGCCGGTTACAGCAGGCAGCGCTGGAGATCGAGAGCGCGCCCGCCGTCGATTTCGCTGATCTTGCAGTGCGACTCGGCTGGTACGACCAAGCCCATTTCATCAACGACTTCCGGTCCATGCTGGGCAGCACACCGGGGGAGTACGCGGCTGCGCATGGGGGCGATTAACCGTCGATGTGGGTCGGCGGGTCGGCGAAGGTGAAATCGAACGGATAGGCATGGCCGGGACCCATCGGATCGCAGCGCTTGACGGGCACCAGGTGGGAACTGAAGCCGCTGGGCACATAGCCCCAGGTTCCGATGCAACGCTGCCAGGTGCCATCAGACTGGATGGGCCCATCGCACTTGCTGATGACGTTGCCGCCATACAGGCAGCCAGCACTGGCCGGCGGTGCCGAGGTGATCAGCCCGGCGGCCGTCAGCACGGTGGCTAGTCCTCCGATGATGAAGAGCTTCATGGCTTCTCCCATCTGCAGTTACCCAAGGACGCTACCGCTCAGAAGGGTGGTGGTGGTCCGTATTCTTCGGCGAGCCAGGCTAGGTAGTCGTTTTGGGTTTGGAGGTCGTTGTTGAGTTCGGCGCGTAGCCGTCGTTCTTCGGCGATGCGGTCGCGTTGGTCTTGTGCGCGCGATTGTGAGCGTTTGGGCATCTTGGCCCCGCGCCCCGGAGTCTCGGCCGGCGGTGCGGGCAGGTCCAGGTTCCCGGTGGGTTGGGCCAGGGTGGGGAACATCGCGGCGCCGTGGGGTTCGGTGAGGTAGGTGTGCCCGG